>JBBODD010000001.1:2832273-4114546 GCA_038002745.1 Bacillus sp. FSL H8-0547 | reverse complement strand
CGCCTCCTAGTCCTTCTGTCAGAACAAAATCACCGAAAAAGTCAAACCCGGACTTTTCCGGTGATTTCTTATCTGACTGCCAGGCCTGAACAGTCGGCTCCGCTTTTCGTGGTGTCCAGCTCCATCAGCCAACTCCTCTGCCAGAACAAAATCGCCCAAAAAGGCAAGCCCGGCCTTTGTGGTCGATTTCTTATCTGTCTATCGGAGCTAAACGGCTGATTCCGCTTTTCTGGCAGTCAAGAAAAAAACTTGACATCCCCCTTTTGAAAATGTAAACTAATGACTTGTAAAGGCAATTCCCTTAACAAAGGAGAGAAGCTTAGTGATGCTTGAAAAGACAACGAGAGTGAATTACTTGTTTGATTTTTATCAATCGTTGTTAACACCAAAGCAAAAGAGCTATATGTCGCTTTATTATCTGGATGATTACTCCTTGGGTGAAATTGCTGAAGAGTATGACATCAGCCGCCAGGCCGTCTATGATAACATTAAACGGACTGAGGCGATGCTCGAACAATATGAAGAAAAATTATTGCTTTTTGAAAAATTTCAAAAGCGGCAGCAGCTGATTGAACAGCTGAAAACAGCAGTGGTGAACATGGACGGAAACGAACACGTTTTATCGCTTGTTGAATCGCTTGAGAAATTAGATTAGGAGGCGGCATGTATGGCATTTGAAGGATTAGCCGACCGACTGCAGAATACAATCGCAAAAATCCGCGGCAAAGGCAAAGTGTCGGAGTCTGATGTTAAAGAAATGATGCGCGAAGTGCGTCTTGCATTGCTTGAAGCGGACGTTAACTTCAAAGTCGTAAAAGATTTTGTTAAAAAAGTAAGCGAACGGTCTGTCGGGCAGGAAGTCATGACAAGCCTTACGCCCGGCCAGCAGGTCATTAAAGTTGTTAAAGAAGAACTGACTGCATTAATGGGCGGTGAGCAGAGCAAAATTGCTGTTGCCAACCGGCCGCCGACTGTCATTATGATGGTAGGTCTGCAGGGGGCAGGTAAAACGACGACAACCGGAAAGCTTGCCAACCTTCTGCGCAAAAAGCATAACCGCAAGCCATTGCTTGTTGCAGCCGATATTTACCGTCCTGCAGCAATCAAGCAGCTTGAAACGCTTGGAAAACAGCTGAATATGCCTGTTTTCTCACTTGGGGATCAGGTAAGTCCTGTTGAGATTGCCAAACAGGCAATTGAACACGCCAAAAAAGAGCATCATGATTATGTTCTGATTGATACGGCGGGACGCCTGCACATTGACGAAACCTTAATGGACGAGCTTAAGCAGGTAAAAGAATTATCAAAACCTGATGAGATTTTCCTTGTGGTAGATGCCATGACAGGTCAGGATGCTGTCAATGTTGCCCAAAGCTTCAACGAGCAGCTTGGACTTACGGGTGTTGTTCTAACGAAGCTTGACGGCGATACGCGGGGCGGAGCGGCGCTTTCCATCCGTTCTGTCACTCAGACGCCAATCAAGTTTGTCGGTCTTGGAGAGAAGCTCGATGCCATTGAGGCATTTCATCCGGAGCGCATGGCTTCCCGGATTCTCGGAATGGGCGATGTGCTGACTCTTATCGAAAAGGCTCAGGCAAACGTAGATGAAACGAAAGCGAAAGAACTCGAGCAGAAAATGAGAACCGCTTCGTTTACATTTGACGATTTTCTTGAACAGCTTGGTCAGGTCCGCAGCATGGGACCGCTTGATGAGCTCCTCGGCATGCTTCCGGGAGCAAATAAAATCAAAGGCCTGAAAAATGCCCAAGTCGATGAAAAGCAGATCGGCTCTGTTGAGGCAATCATCCGTTCGATGACGAAGGAAGAAAAACAGCATCCTGAAATCATCAACTCAGGCAGACGCAAGCGTATTGCCAAAGGAAGCGGGACAACCGTGCCTGAAGTGAACCGCCTGCTTAAGCAGTTTGAGGACATGAAAAAGATGATGAAGCAGATGACAACCATGTCAAAAGGCAAGAAAAAAGGCGGAATGAAGTTTCCGTTCATGTAACAATTTTTAGGTGTTAAGAAAAAACACTTTACAAAGTGGTTTTTCACTGATATCATACTATCTTGTTGAAATATTTTCGGAGGTGCTATTTAAAATGGCAGTAAAAATTCGTTTAAAACGCATGGGAGCTAATAAATCTCCTTTCTATCGTATCGTAGTTGCAGACTCTCGTTCTCCTCGTGACGGACGTTTCATCGAAACAGTTGGAACGTACAACCCGGTTGCAAACCCTGCAATCGTTGAGATCAATGAAGAGCTTGCTCTTAAGTGGATGCAAAATGGTGCAAAACCATCTGACACAGTCCGCAACTTGTTCTCAAACCAAGGCATTATGGAAAAATTCCATAACGCTAAGCACAGCAAATAAGGGCTGCTTCAATGATAGAGTTAATCGAGTCGATCGTTAAGCCGCTTGTTGACCATCCTGAAGATGTGTCTGTTGTAGAAAATGAATGTGAACATCAAATTGTCTACGAATTAACCTTACATCAAGATGATATCGGCAAGGTAATCGGAAAGCACGGACGGATAGCGAAAGCGATTCGGACTGTTGTTTATGCAGCAGGATCCAGCTCTAAAAAGAGAGTTCAGCTTGAAATTAATGATTAAGAAAAAAAGGGAGGATCAGCCTTCCTTTTTTTTGTACAATAAAAGAGAAGAATGGCTGAACAAAAGCTGACGGAGGAATGAAGATGGAGATCTTCCAGACGGTAACGGTCAAACAGATCCTGACAGCAGCAAGCAAAGAGCAGCTTATGAAAACATTTAAACAAACGAAACAGCAGCTTGAAAGGGAAATTGATCAGCTTTCCTTTCAATTGAAGAAAAAAGAAAAAACCATTCAGACGGAAGAGATGAGAAAACAGTATCAGCGCGAGATCTCAAGAAGGATGGACAAAATAAAAATAGCTGACTTTCAGCTGCAGCAGCTTGAAACTCTCCCTCTCGGAAGCGAAATGAAAGAAAAAGAAATGAATGCACTTGTCGATATTAACATCGGCGACCGCTGGGATGAGCTTGTGAAAGAAAGAACCATCGTGATAAAAGACGGCATCGTCGTCGAAATACGCTAGAGGTGAACATATGGCAGAGAAATGGTTTAATGTAGGAAAAATCGTTAATACTCATGGAGTAAAGGGAGAGGTCAGAGTACTATCGACAACTGATTTCCCGGAAGAACGCTATAAGGCGGGAAACGTTCTCTACTTATTTAAAGAGGGACAAGCAACACCTGATGAGGTAACAGTCAAATCTCACCGGTTCCATAAAACGTTCAATTTGCTTACGTTTGTAGACCATCCTTCTATTAATGATGTCGAGAAATATAAAAACTCCGTGATCAAAGTGCCGGAAAGCCAGCTTGCAGATCTTGAAGAAGGCGAATATTATTTCCACGAGATTATCGGCTGCACCGTTGTAACGGATGAAGGCGCAGAAATCGGCACCGTCAAAGAAATTCTCGAAACGGGTGCAAATGATGTCTGGATCATCAAGCGGAAAGGGAAAAAGGATGCGCTGATCCCTTTTATTGATGATGTGGTAAAAGAAATCGATCCTGAAGAAAAGCGCATTGTGATTTCACTGATGGAAGGACTTATTGAAGAATGAGAATAGACTTTTTAACGCTTTTTCCTGAAATGTTCCACGGAGTCATCGGAAACTCCATTTTAAAAAAAGCGGAAGAAAAAGGCGCCGTCCAGTTTAATGTGACAAATTTCAGAGAGTTTTCAGATCACAAGCATGCAACCGTTGATGATTATCCGTATGGCGGAGGTGCGGGCATGGTTTTAAAGCCGCAGCCGATTTTTGATGCGGTTGAAGCGATTAAACAGGAAAGCTCTGCTCCTAAAGTAATCCTTGTGTGTCCGCAGGGAGAAACCTACACCCAGAAAAAAGCGGAAGAGCTTGCAAAGGAAGATCATCTTGTGTTCATTTGCGGACATTATGAAGGCTATGACGAGCGGATAAGAGAACACCTTGTGACAGATGAGATTTCAATTGGAGATTTTATTCTGACGGGCGGAGAACTTGCTTCCATGGTGATTGCTGACAGTGTCGTAAGGCTTCTTCCCGACGTGCTTGGGAATGAAGACTCTCCTGTCCTTGATTCGTTCAGCACAGGCCTGCTTGAGCATCCTCACTACACGAGGCCTTCTGACTTCAGGGGATTGAAGGTGCCTGATGTACTGATATCTGGCAATCATGCAAAAATTGAAGAATGGCGGGAAAAAGAATCCCTCCGAAGAACGTTTGAGAGAAGACCGGATCTTCTTGAATCATACACTTTGTCAGATAAGCAGAAAAAGTGGATTGATGAATTTAAAAAACAATAATTGAAGTATTGCATGCGTGCGGGCAATATGATATGATGTTTCTTGTGATTTGGTTGCCTATAAAGGTTTTTTCCTTGATAGGTGCCGCGCACTAAAACGGTGTTCCGCTGCATGAAATGTTTTGTAATGAACATCTGTTGGAAGGAGTTGAAAACGATGCAAAAACTAATTGAAGATATCACTAAAGAACAATTAAGATCTGATCTTCCTGCGTTCCGTCCTGGAGACACTGTCCGTGTACACGTGAAAGTTGTTGAGGGAACTCGCGAGCGTATTCAGATTTTTGAAGGTGTTGTCATTAAGCGTCGTGGTGGCGGAATCAGCGAAACGTTCACGGTTCGCAAGATTTCTTACGGAGTAGGCGTTGAGCGTACATTCCCTGTTCACACACCGAAAATCGCACAGTTAGAAGTAATCCGTCGCGGTAAAGTACGCCGTGCGAAACTTTACTACTTGCGCGAACTACGCGGTAAAGCGGCTCGTATTAAAGAAATTCGATAATTGCACCAGAAAGGGCTTGTTTACTATGAACAAGCCCTTTTTTCATCATTTAAAAAATAACATGACTGCAAATATAGCTGTCATCCTATACTATAAACAAACAAGCAGCCTACAATAAAGTGTATGAGAAGGTGAATTCAAAGCATGACTCGAAAAAAGAGCGAGTTGTTTGAATGGATTAAAGCACTTGCTGTCGCCGTAATACTCGCAGCCGTTATCCGTTATTTCCTTTTTGCCCCGATTGTCGTTGACGGACTTTCAATGATGCCGACCCTGCATGATCAGGACCGGATGATTGTCAACAAAATCGGCTACAAAATTGGTGATCCAGAGCGGTTTGACATCGTTGTCTTTCACGCAACGGAAGAGAAGGATTATATCAAGAGAGTCATAGGACTTCCCGGTGACCGGATTGAATACAAAGATGATACACTTTATATTAATGGAAAGGCCTACGCGGAGCCTTACCTTGAAGAATACAAGAACACACTGATAGACGGACCGCTTACAGAGCCATTTACAGTGGAAAAGGTCCCTGAAGGACAGCTATTTGTTATGGGCGATAACCGCCGCTACAGCAAAGACAGCCGCCATATCGGACCGGTTTCAAAAGACGAGGTAATGGGTCAGACAAGCCTGATTTACTGGCCTCTGAACGATATCCGTTTTGTCAAGTAAGGAATAAGAGCAGGTGGTAAGAATGACCATACAATGGTTTCCCGGCCATATGGCCAAAGCAAGAAGACAGGTTACCGAAAAATTAAAATTAATCGATATTGTGTTTGAACTTGTCGATGCTAGAATTCCGGTTTCATCAAGAAATCCGATGATTGATGAAATCATCTCGGCCAAACCGCGGATCGTTCTGTTGAATAAAGCAGATATGGCAGATCCGAAAGCAACACAGGAATGGCTTGCCTATTTTAAAGAGCAGGGCATTCACGCCCTCCCGATTGACGCCAAAACAGGGACAGGCATCAAGCAGATTGTCACGATGTCAAAAGAAGTGCTGAAAGAGAAGTTTGATAAACTCGCGGCAAAAGGCGTCAGACCAAGAGCCATAAGAGCACTGATCATCGGCATTCCGAATGTCGGAAAATCGACCCTGATCAACCGTCTGGCAAAAAAGAATATGGCGAAAACCGGAGACAGACCCGGTGTTACAACTGCACAGCAATGGGTGAAAGTCGGAAAAGAACTGGAACTTCTTGATACTCCGGGAATTCTCTGGCCAAAGTTTGAAGATCAGCTGGTGGGTTTAAAGCTTGCAACTACAGGTGCGATTAAAGATGCCATTCTAAACTTGCAGGAAGTAGCTTTGTTTGCCCTCGAGTTTTTAAGCAAGCATTATCCAAACCGCCTGAAGGAAAGATTCTCCCTTGACGAGGTACCCGAAGACCGGATCGAGCTGTTTGATGCCGTTGCAAAGAAACGCGGCTGCATGATGGCCGGGGGCTTTGTGGATTACGATAAAGCTGCAGAACTCATCGTCAGAGAAATACGTCATGAAAAGCTTGGCAGGCTGAGCTTTGAAACAACTGAAGACATGCACCAGGAAGACACGCTGCAATAGCGCGTCTTTATTTTTGTTTGTCTGTTTAATACTGCTTCAGAATACATGATGATAAGACACCAGTGGACTGAAGCGGAAGGCACTTGACTCCTGCGGGATGAAGAGAGCACGGGAGACCCCGCAAGCGAAGCGAGGAGGCTCCCGGGGATCCCCGCGGAAAGCAAGTGACTGGAGCGCAAGGGAACGGGTACGAGTCCAAAACTATGCAATAACAATCATTCAAATTAAGATTACATAGAGAAATGGCAGTGAAAATATGAAAAAGCTGACGACTGAAGAAATCCGTTTAAAGCTTGAAACAATCAGCAGCCCTGATGATCCGTTTTTGCTTCAATGCAAAAACGATGAGCGGAAAAGCGTGATAAAGCTTGCTGACAAGTGGACGAGAGACTATGAACAGCAGCTTGAAAAAAAGCAGCAGTTTGAAGATATGATGATTTTTGAGAAGAAAGCAAGGGGAGAGGGCTATCACCTTCTTTGCGGAATCGATGAAGTAGGCAGAGGACCTCTGGCAGGCCCGGTTGTCGCAGCTGCCGTGATCCTCCCGGAATCCTTTTACCTTCCCGGCCTGACAGATTCAAAAAAACTGACGGCTGCCAAAAGAGAATCCTTTTACGAATTCATCGTGAAGGAAGCGATTGCTTTCGGAGTCGGAATTGTATCACCGGCTGAAATCGACAGGCTGAATATCTATCAGGCAACAAAGGCGGCAATGGTGCAGGCCGTGAAAGAGCTCTCAGTGTCCCCTGAGTACCTTCTCATTGATGCGATGGAGCTTTCCCTTCCCATTCCCCAGGAATCTCTTATAAAGGGAGACGCACGCAGTGTGAGCATTGCAGCGGCATCTGTCCTTGCGAAAGTAACCAGGGACAGAATGATGATGCAGCTTGCTGCCGAGTATCCGCAATACGGATTTGAGCAGAATATGGGGTATGGAACAAAGCAGCACCTTGAAGCTCTGAATTTGTTCGGCGTGACAGAATGCCACAGAAGAAGTTTTTCTCCTGTGAAAGAGATGGCTGCAGAAGAAACGGTCAGCTGAAAGGACAAAGTCCGGCCTGCCCGCAGGGAATGAGGGGACGGACTTTGTCGATTGATCACAAAATTTTATATTACTAGAAAAATAATTTTAGAGAAAAAATCAGAAAAAAATGAAGGATTCGACGAATTTCTGCAGAATAGTAGACAAGGAATCAACTATTTTATAAAATGAAAGCGCAGTCTATTTTTTTCGTACATAAGTTAGGAGGATGGGAAATGAATATCCATGAGTATCAAGGAAAAGAAATCCTTAGAAAATATGGAGTAGCAGTACCAAACGGCAAAGTGGCCTTTACAGTTGAAGAAGCTGTGGAAGCAGCAAAAGAACTGGGTACAGACGTAACAGTAGTTAAAGCACAGATTCATGCAGGCGGCCGCGGAAAAGCAGGCGGGGTAAAAGTTGCAAAGAATATTGGCGAAGTAGAAACTTATGCGAAAGAAATTCTCGGTAAAACACTGGTGACACACCAGACAGGTCCTGAGGGCAAAGAAGTAAAACGCTTACTTATCGAAGAGGGCTGCGATATTAAGAAAGAATATTATATCGGCCTTGTTCTTGACCGCGCTACATCTCGCGTTGTCCTGATGGCATCTGAAGAAGGCGGCACAGAAATCGAGGAAGTGGCAGAAGCAACTCCTGAGAAAATTTTCAAAGAAGTGATTGATCCTGCTGTAGGACTGCAGGCATACCAGGCCCGCAGAATCGCTTTTAATATTAATATTCAAAAAGAATTAGTCGGACAGGCTGTTAAATTTATGATGAGCCTTTACAACGCATTTGTCGAAAAAGACTGCTCTATTGCTGAAATCAATCCGCTTGTTGTAACAGGGGACGGCAAAGTAATGGCGCTTGATGCAAAATTGAACTTTGACTCAAATGCTCTTTACCGCAGAAAAGATATCCTTGAATACCGCGATCTTGACGAAGAAGATGCAAAAGAAATCGAAGCATCCAAATATGACCTGAGCTATATTTCCCTTGATGGGAATATCGGCTGTATGGTAAACGGCGCCGGCCTTGCTATGGCAACAATGGATATTATTAAATATTACGGCGGCGAACCGGCGAACTTCCTGGATGTTGGGGGCGGCGCGACAGCTGAAAAAGTAACGGAAGCATTTAAAATCATCCTTTCTGATCAAAATGTAAAAGGAATTTTCGTCAACATTTTCGGCGGAATTATGAAATGCGACATTATTGCACAGGGTGTAGTTGAAGCGACGAAACAGGTCGGCCTGCAAATTCCACTAGTTGTCCGTTTGGAAGGAACAAATGTAGAGATCGGCAAGCAAATCTTGAACGAATCCGGTTTGAATATCACTTCTGCTGAATCTATGGCAGACGGCGCACAAAAAATCGTATCTTTAGTAGGGTAAGAAAGGCGGGGGACTGAAATGAGCGTATTTATTAACAAAGATACTAAGGTAATTGTACAGGGGATTACAGGATCTACGGCATTATTTCATACAAAGCAAATGCTTGAATACGGCACGAATATTGTAGGCGGGGTTACACCTGGAAAAGGCAATACGGAAGCTGAAGGAGTTCCTGTTTTTAACACAGTGGAAGATGCTGTAAAAGCAACAGGTGCAACAGCTTCTGTTATCTACGTGCCGGCACCGTTTGCTGCAGATGCCATCATGGAGGCGGTTGATGCTGAACTTGATCTTGCTATCTGCATCACTGAGCATATTCCGGTTCTTGACATGGTAAAAGTAAAACGTTACATGGAAGGAAAGAAAACCCGTCTTGTCGGCCCGAACTGCCCTGGCGTTATTACGCCTGATGAGTGTAAAATCGGTATTATGCCAGGCTACATTCATACGAAAGGCCACGTTGGTGTTGTATCCCGTTCAGGTACATTAACGTATGAAGCAGTACATCAGCTTACACAGGCAGGAATCGGCCAGTCTACAGCAGTAGGCATCGGCGGAGACCCGGTAAATGGCACAAACTTCATCGATGTTTTAAAGGCATTCAATGAAGATGAAGACACATATGCTGTGATTATGATCGGAGAAATCGGCGGAACAGCAGAAGAAGAAGCTGCCCTCTGGATCAAAGAAAACATGACAAAGCCTGTAGTGGGCTTTATCGGCGGACAAACTGCACCTCCCGGCAAACGCATGGGACATGCCGGAGCAATCATTTCAGGCGGAAAAGGTACAGCCGCTGAGAAAATCAAAACGATGAATGAGTGCGGCATCAAAGTTGCTGATACTCCATCCGTTATGGGTGAAACACTTATTGAAGCACTTAAAGAAAACAACCTGCTTGAAAAGTGCAAAACACATTAATAAATCTATCGGGAACGGCGTTCACGCTGTTCCCTTCTTTACCATGTACCCCCGTTGCTCCTCCCATTCCTCCATTCGTCAAATCATGACAAAAACACTCATAATTAAAACTATATATAATAGTAGAAAGGGAACTAAAATGCACATAAAAGAGAAAGAACTTCTCCATTTATCCCATTGCAGAGGCATCACCCATATGGCGCTGCTGAAGTGGCTGAAACTTGACCCTCCTATATCCGTCTACTCTCTAAACAGCAGCGAGCTGCAGCGGGCTTTCAGGCTGTCAGATGCCCTTATGCCCCACTTTCTCACTGACTTCTATTCTTTTGATGGGGATGCGGCCATCTCACGCTTAAAAGCGAGTGATATTAAAGTCATATCACTTTGCCATGAAAACTACCCGCACCTTCTGAAGGAAATCCACGATCCCCCTCCCGTTCTCTTCTGCAAAGGCAACACAGCCCTGCTTTCTTCCGGAAAAATGATCAGCATTGTCGGAACAAGAAACCCCACAAATTACGGCACCCATTCTTTAAATCGAGTGACAGATCCCCTTATATCTGCAGGCTGGACTGTTGTTAGCGGCCTGGCAAAAGGGATAGATGCTCTGGCCCACCAGAGAGCAATCGAAAGACAGGCTCCAACGATAGGTGTAATCGGAGGGGGACTTCATCATTTTTATCCGAAAGAAAATCTGCCTCTTTTCAACGAGATGACTGAACATCAATTAGTTCTCTCAGAACATCCTCCGGACACCAGACCGCAAAAATGGCACTTTCCGATGCGCAACCGCATTATCAGCGGGCTGAGTCTTGGAACCGTTGTGATTCAGGCGAAATCAAAAAGCGGATCACTCATTACAGCAAGCACCGCACTCGACCAGGGCAGGCAGGTGTTTGCTGTGCCGGGATCCATTTTTGATGCAGCATCTGCAGGCGCCAATCAGCTGATTAAGCAGGGAGCGTACCTGGCAGAAGACGGACTGGATGTCCTGAATGACCTCTCCGATCAGGTTGCATGCGCTGAAAATTAAGCCGGCAATCCAAATACTGTTTGACAAACCGCATCACTATATTTAATAATAGTGGAGATTTAACCTGTTTAAGCAAGATTTTGATTATTGCCGGTATAAGCGCAGGCTCTTTTGGGCAGAATCGTCCCTTGAACATATAAAATGACACTAGTGGAAAAGAACTTGATGATGAAACATGAAAATAAAGAGAGAGAATACCTCTTTTAGGAGGATGATGTATGTCGGATTTTTTAGTGATTGTTGAATCGCCTGCAAAAGCGAAGACAATCGAACGATATCTAGGGAAAAAATATAAGGTGAAGGCTTCAATGGGGCATGTCCGCGATCTGCCGAGAAGTCAGATTGGCGTTGACACTGAAGGGAATTTCGAACCGAAGTACATTACGATAAGGGGTAAAGGCCCGGTTTTAAAAGAACTTAAAACCGCAGCGAAAAAAGCAAAAAAAGTCTATCTCGCAGCTGACCCCGACCGTGAAGGGGAAGCCATTGCATGGCACCTCGCACACAGTCTGGATGTAGATGTTCTTTCAGACTGCAGGGTTGTCTTTAATGAAATTACAAAAGATGCCATCAAGGAATCTTTTAAGCATCCCCGTCCAATTAACATGGATCTCGTGGATGCACAGCAGGCAAGAAGGATACTTGACCGCCTTGTCGGCTATAAAATCAGCCCTATTCTTTGGAAGAAAGTGAAAAAAGGACTGAGCGCAGGAAGAGTTCAATCTGTTGCAGTCCGCCTGATCATAGACCGCGAAAAAGAAATCAAAGCATTTATTCCGGAAGAGTACTGGACAATCGGCAGCCATTTCCTCAAAGGGAAAGACGAGTTCGAGGGAGCTTTTTATGGAATTAACGGCAAAAAGACAGAGCTGAATACAGAAGATGATGTGAAAGAAATTCAGAAAAAATTAAACGGCAACGAATTCTCCGTCACAAATGTGACCAAGAAGGAAAGAAAGCGCAATCCTGCGGTACCATTCACAACTTCCACTCTTCAGCAGGAAGCAGCCCGCAAACTGAATTTCAGAGCAAAGAAGACGATGATGATCGCCCAGCAGCTTTATGAAGGAATGGACCTTGGAAAAGAAGGGACAGTCGGTCTGATTACATATATGCGTACAGATTCAGCCCGCATATCTGAAACAGCCCAGCAGGAAGCCATGTCGTATATTGAGCAGAAGTACGGTCCTGAGTACAACAATCCTGCCAAAAAAGCCGCTAAGAAAAAGGCAAACACACAGGATGCACATGAAGCGATTCGTCCGACTTCAACGCTTAAAGATCCTGCTTCACTTAAAGAATATTTAAGCCGCGATCAGCTCCGGTTATACAAACTCATTTGGGAGCGCTTTGTTTCAAGCCAGATGGCACCGGCTGTTCTTGATACGATGAGCGTGGACCTTACAAATAATGACGTCACGTTCAGAGCAAACGGAAGCAAAGTGAAGTTTCCCGGATTCATGAAGGTGTATGTTGAAGGAAATGATGACGGAGTCGAGGAGAAAGACCGCATGCTTCCTGATCTTCAGACAGGAGATACGGTTTATTCAAAAGATATCGAACCGGCTCAGCATTACACTCAGCCGCCTCCAAGGTACACAGAAGCACGGCTGGTTAAAACGCTTGAAGAACTGGGAATCGGACGCCCGTCAACCTATGCGCCGACACTTGATACCATTCAAAAGCGCGGATATGTAGCGCTGGATAACAAACGGTTTATACCGACAGAGCTCGGTGAAATTGTGCTTGAACTGATTATGGAGTTCTTCCCTGAAATCATTAATGTCGAGTTTACCGCCAAGATGGAAAACAGCTTGGATGAAATAGAAGACGGCCAGGTGCAATGGGTCAACATTATCGACGATTTTTATAAAGACTTTGCCAAACGGATTGAAGTGGCAGAAAATGAAATGGAAGAAATTGAAATTAAGGATGAGCCTGCAGGAATTGACTGTGAGGAATGCGGCAGTCCAATGGTCTTCAAAATGGGCCGGTATGGAAAGTTCATGGCGTGTTCAAATTTCCCGGATTGCCGGAACACAAAGCCGATTGTTAAAGAGATTGGTGTCCCGTGTCCGAAATGCGACAAAGGAAACATTGTGGAAAGAAAGTCGAAGAAACGCCGCATTTTCTACGGCTGCGACCAGTTTCCTGAATGTGATTTCCTTTCATGGGATAAACCGATTGCAAGATCGTGTCCAAAGTGTGATAATATGCTAGTTGAGAAAAAACTCAAAAAAGGCATACAGGTACAATGTGTGCATTGTGATTATAAAGAAGAGCAGCAAAAGTAAAGGTGAGTGATCCTGCTCACCTTCTTTATTTGCTTAAAGCTGGAGGGTTGAAAATGAATGAAAAAACAGTAAATGTCATTGGAGCAGGCCTTGCCGGAAGTGAAGCGGCCTGGCAGCTTGCGAGCCGCGGAATTTCCGTCAATCTTTACGAAATGAGACCTGTGAAGCAGACGCCTGCCCATCATACAGATAAATTCGCCGAGCTTGTCTGCAGCAACTCACTGCGGGCAAACGGATTGACAAATGCAGTCGGTGTACTGAAAGAAGAAATGAGAATGTTTGATTCTGTGATTATTAAATCTGCGGACGACTGCGCAGTGCCGGCAGGGGGCGCTCTTGCTGTAGACAGACATGAATTTGCCGGTCTTGTGACAGAGAGGGTTAAAGGACACCCGAACGTTACAGTCATTACGGATGAAGTAACGGAAATCCCTGAAGGTCCTACAATCATTGCAACAGGGCCGCTGACATCAAAAGCACTTTCTGAGCAGCTGAAGCAGCTGACAGGAGAAGAATACCTTTATTTCTACGATGCAGCAGCTCCAATTCTTGAAAAAGACAGCATCGATATGGACAAAGTCTACCTGAAATCACGATATGACAAAGGAGAGGCAGCCTACCTTAACTGTCCGATGACAGAGGAAGAGTTTGACCGTTTTTATGATGCATTGATTGAAGCGGAAACAGTTCCGCTGAAAGAATTTGAGAAAGAAATTTTCTTTGAAGGCTGCATGCCGATTGAGGTCATGGCAAAGCGCGGCAAAAAAACGATGCTTTTTGGACCAATGAAGCCGGTCGGCCTTGAAGATCCGAAAACAGGCAAGCGTCCATATGCTGTAGTTCAGCTGAGACAGGATGATGCTGCAGGGACACTTTACAATATTGTTGGTTTTCAGACACATTTAAAATGGGGCCCTCAAAAAGAAGTGCTTAAGTTGATCCCTGGACTTGAAAATGCAGAGATTGTCAGATACGGTGTTATGCACCGCAACACATTCATCAACTCCCCAAAAATGCTGAAACCGACGTATCAGTATAAAGAGCGGGAGGATCTGTTTTTTGCAGGGCAGATGACAGGTGTAGAAGGATATGTAGAATCCGCCGCATCAGGACTTTTAGCAGGCATCAACGCTGCTAAATACGTACTTGGAGAAGAACTCCTCGTGCTTCCTCATGAAACAGCAATGGGTAGCATGGCGCGCTATATTACAACAGCAAATCCGGATAATTTCCAGCCTATGAATGCAAACTTCGGCATTTTTGCAGAGCTTCCGGAACGCATGCGCAACAAGAAAGAGCGCTATGAAAAGTATGCAAACAGAGCGCTAGAAACAATTCAAAAAATTTCGAAAAAATAAGAGAAATAATTTGCAAGGGCTGCTGAATGTGTGATACCATTTAGTAGCCCTTGTGAGGTGTTATGGATGGAAAATGTTAAGAATTCTTTAAAGTTGTTCGTAGAATATTTACAGATTGAGAAAAACTATTCACAATATACAATTGTGAATTATGTTTCCGATATAGAAGATTTTTTTGTCTTTATGCAGGAGCAGTCGCTAACTGATCTCCGTCTCATTACATATTCCGATACACGATTGTACTTAACTCAGCTTCATCAAAAAAATTTTGCCAGAAAAACGATTTCACGGAAGATTTCTTCTCTCAGAAGCTTTTACAGATTTCTGAACCGCGAAAAGCTCACTGATGAAAATCCGTTTTCAAGCGTTTCTCTGCCTAAAAAAGAGCACAGGCTGCCGCAATATCTGTTTGAAGAAGAGCTTAAGCTTCTCTTTGAACATTCAGATCTTTCAGCTCCTGCAGGCCAAAGAAATCAGGCGCTTCTCGAAATGCTCTACGGAACGGGCATACGGGTAAGCGAGCTCTGCATGATAAAATTGTCTGACCTTGATCTCCATATCGGCACCGTGCTCGTAAATGGAAAAGGCGGGAAGCAGAGGTATGTTCCATTCGGAAGCTTTGCACAGGATGCCGTAGAATTGTACATAGGTTCAGGCAGGAAAACACTGATGGAAAAAAGAAAACAGTCAGAGCACCATGAGCTTCTGTTTGTCAACCAGCGGGGCGGGCCGCTTACGGCCACTGGCGTGAGGCATATTTTGAACGAGCTGATTCATAAAACCTCTCTGACGATGAAGATCACTCCTCATATGTTCAGGCATACGTTTGCCACTCATCTGTTAAATCAGGGAGCCGATATGCGGAGTGTCCAGGAGCTTTTGGGTCATGCGCATCTGTCCTCAACACAGGTTTATACGCATGTGTCGAAAGATCATCTGCGCAAGATCTACATGAATCATCATCCGCGCGCTTAAAGCTTGATGCCGGAAAGTGCAGTACATAAAAATGATGTTGGAGGTGGCAGGATGTCTCAATTTCACGCAACAACGATCTTTGCTGTTCAGCATAACGGCAAGTGTGCAATGGCAGGCGACGGCCAGGTGACGTTTGGAAATGCGGTCGTTATGAAGCATACAGCCAAAAAAGTAAGAAAGCTTTTTAACGGCAAGGTAATTGCCGGCTTTGCGGGATCTGTAGCAGATGCTTTTACCTTGTTTGAAATGTTTGAGGGAAAGCTTGAGGAATACAATGGAAATCTTCAGCGTGCAGCTGTTGAGCTTGCAAAAGAATGGAGAAGCGATAAAGTCCTCAGAAAGCTTGAAGCTATGCTGATTGTCATGAATGAGGAAGATCTGCTTCTCATTTCCGGTACAGGTGAGGTTATTGAGCCTGATGACGGCATTCTTGCCATCGGTTCCGGAGGGAATTATGCCCTCTCAGCAGGAAGAGCGCTCAAACGCTACTCCGGGGAAACACTTTCAGCAAAAGAAATCGCCCAGGCTGCCCTTCAAATGGCAGGCGAAATCTGTGTTTATACAAACCTGAATATCATAGTCGAAGAACTATAAAGAGGGGAGTCCTGATCAATGAAAGAATTAACGCCAAGACAAACGGTTGAAAAACTGGATCAGTATATCGTTGGACAAAAGGACGCTAAGAAAGCTGTAGCAGTCGCATTGAGAAACCGCTACCGCAGAAGCAGACTGTCTGAAAATCTCCGCGATGAAGTTGTTCCGAAAAATATTCTGATGATTGGGCCGACGGGTGTCGGAAAAACCGAGATCGCAAGAAGAATTGCCAAACTTACAGGTGCTCCGTTCATTAAAGTGGAAGCGACGAAATTCACAGAAGTCGGATATGTAGGGCGTGATGTCGAATCGATGGTCCGTGACCTCGCTGAAACATCTGTGAGACTCGTAAAAGAAGAGAAAATGAATGAAGTAAAAGCACTTGCAGAAGAAAATGCCAACAAACGGCTTGTCGAGCTTCTTGTTCCGGGAAAAAAGAAGCAGACTTCGTATAAGAACCCTCTTGAAATGCTTTTCGGCGGCGCTCAGGGACAGACTCAGGAGCAGGATGACTATTCTTCTGAAGAGCAGTCAACAGAAGAGAAAAGACGTAAAATGGCTCACCAGCTTGCACTTGGAGAGCTTGAAGATCATCACGTGACGGTTGAAGTTGAAGAGCAGAATGCGTCCATGTTTGATATGCTTCAGGGTTCGGGTATGGAACAAATGGGTATGAACATGCAGGATGCATTAAGCAGCTTTATGCCTAAAAAGAAGAAAAAACGCAGGCTGACTGTCCGGGAAGCAAGAAAAGTGCTGACGGGCGAAGAAGCACAGAAACTGATTGACATGGATGACGTTACGCAGGAAGCTGTGATGCGTGCCGAGCAGATGGGCATTATTTTCATTGATGAAATCGACAAAATTGCTAAAAAGAATCAGGGCGGAGGATCGGCAGATGTATCACGTGAAGGTGTACAGCGGGACATCCTTCCGATCGTTGAGGGCTCTACTGTTGTGACGAAGTACGGCTCTGTGAAAACAGATCATGTCCTATTCATTGCAGCAGGTGCATTTCATATAGCAAAACCGTCTGACCTTATACCTGAGCTTCAGGGCAGATTTCCGATCCGCGTCGAGCTGACAAAGCTGACCGTTGAAGATTTCGTCCGTATTCTGACAGAACCGGATAATGCGCTTCTTAAACAATACACAGCATTATTGGAAACGGAAGGTATACAACTTGAATTTTCTGACGATGCTATTCGTAAGATTGCAGAAGTGGCATTTCAGGTTAACCAGGACACAGACAACATTGGTGCGAGAAGGCTTCACACGATTCTTGAGAGACTGCTTGAAGATCTTTCATTTGAAGCACCGGATATCACAATGGACAAAATAACAATTACCCCTCAATACGTTGAGGATAAACTGAGCAAAATTGCTAAAAACAAAGATTTAAGTCAATTCATCTTATAATTACATATTTCCAGGAGGAACAAACTAATGGCTTTATTGCAAAAAACAAGAAAAATTAACGCGATGCTTCAAAAGGCAGCCGGTAAACCGGTTAACTTTAAAGAAATGTCGGAAACACTCAGCGATGTGATTGAAGCGAATATTTTCGTCGTCAGCCGCCGCGGAAAACTTTTAGGATTTGCCATTAATCAGCAGATTGAAAATGAGCGGATGATCCAAATGCTTGAGGACCGTCAGTTCCCTGAAGAATACACTAAAAATCTCTTCAACATCAGCGAAACATCATCAAACCTTGATGTTTTCAGTGAATACACAGCTTTCCCTGTTGAAAACCGTGAATTATTCAAGAATGGCTTAACTACTATTGTTCCGATTATTGGCGGAGGAGAGCGTCTTGGCACGCTTATTCTTGCGAGACTTCAGGAACAGTTTGAAGATGATGACCTGATTCTTGCCGAGTACGGCGCAACTGTTGTCGGTATGGAAATTCTTCGCGAGAAAGCGGAGGAAATTGAGGATGAAGCAAGAAGCAAAGCAGTTGTACAAATGGCAATCAGCTCGTTGTCATACAGTGAGCTTGAAGCAATCGAACATATTTTTGAAGAACTTAACGGAAACGAAGGGCTGCTTGTTGCAAGTAAAATTGCTGACAGAGTCGGCATCACCAGATCAGTTATCGTAAATGCACTGCGCAAACTTGAAAGTGCAGGTGTTATTGAATCCCGTTCCCTCGGAATGAAAGGAACATACATTAAAGTTCTTAATGACAAGTTCCTCTTAGAACTTGAAAAATTAAAAACGAATTAATAAATTCTTTACAAAAAAGCACTTCTCAGCGAAGTGCTTTTTTGTTTTGGAAAAATTTATGATCTTGCATGTGAACAAAATCCTATTACGAAGAACCTCTGCTGTTAAATAGTGTTAATTAACTAGGTATAATTAACCTATTTTAAAATAGATACAAAATCCGACCTTTTTTTACATAACCTTCATAGACTTTAAGCCTATTATTTCTTACAATTGCAGTATGCATTTAACAGAATTCGACAATATACCATTCGAAAGGTATGAGTCTTTTGTGAGGGGACAAAATGAATTTTTTTTCTGGAACGATTCATTCTCTGGAACAGGCAGTCAATCGGACAGCTCTCCAGCAAAAAATGATCAGTCACAATATAGCCAATACCGATACTCCCGGTTATAAAGCGAAGGGAATCAGCTTTAAGGAGTCACTTGATTCAGAACGGACAAAGTTTGAGGCAATAAGAACAGATGCACGCCATCTTTCTTTTGGCAGGGGTCATGAAGCCTATAATGTGATACAAAAAACCGGATCTGCCTATCAGGCAAACGGAAACAATGTCGACATAGATAGAGAAATGTCAGAACTTGCTGAAAATCAAATCTACTATAATGCGGTTATTGAACGTCTTGGAAGCAAGTTCAATTCTCTTAAAACCGTCATTAAAGGAGGCAACGGATAATGAGTATATTCAGTCAGCTCAATACAACAGCATCTGCCTTGACGGCGCAGAGACTCAGAATGGATGTGATTTCATCCAATATGGCTAATATAGACACAGCCAGGGCAGAACTGGTCGACGGAAAATGGCAGCCGTACCGCAGAAAAACCGTTGCTTTGCAGCAGGATGGAAGTTCTTTTCTCGCTCACCTTAATCAGGCGCAAGGGAAACCTGATTCATTGAACGGAGTTAAAGTTTCCGGAATCAGAGAAGATCAAAGCCCGTTTAAACTGGTTTTTGATCCGGAACATCCAGATGCAAACGATCAGGGCTATGTACAGATGCCAAATGTGGACCCGCTGAAGGAAATGGTTGATCTGATCAGCAGCACCCGGTCATATGAAGCAAACGTCACAGTCTTTAATGCATCCAAAGAGATGCTGATGAAAACACTCCAGCTAGGAAAGTAGGATAACAAATGATACAGGCAATTACGTCACTTCAGCCGCTTCAAACAGCTTCACCTGCAGCTCAGCTGCAGCAGTCTCAGGAAACCGGCTTTTCTGAAATGCTTAAGCAGTCAATCAATCAGGTGAATGCGATGCAGGTTAAATCAGACGGAATGACAGCAGCGCTTGCAGAGGGTAAAAATGTGCAGCTGCAGGATGTCATGATAACAGCCGAAAAAGCAAGCGTGGCCATGCTGACAGCCATTGAAATCAGAAATAAAGCTGTTGAAGCCTATCAGGAAGCAATGAGAATGCAAATCTAATCATACATAACCAGCAATGTAGCCGGTCTGCTGCACGCAAGCTGTCTTTATCGGGGGATTTCAACGAATGAATCAAAAAGTAACAGAATTCAGAATGAAAACCAGACAATTTTGGAATGAAAGGTCAAAAGCGCAAAAAGGTTTTATGATTGGCGGTGCGGCAGCTTTGCTGCTTTTTGCTGTGATTGCAGGCTATATGGCAGCAAATCCGAAGCTGGTGCCGCTGTACAGGGACTTATCACCCAATGAGACAGGCCAGATCAAAGAAACGCTTGACTCGCAGGGTATACAATCAAAAATTACGGACAATGGCTCGACCATCATGGTGCCTGCCGAAATGACCGACACGCTGAAAGTGGAGCTTGCAGCAGAGGGCATACCAAACAGCGGGGTCATTGATTATTCCTTTTTCGGACAGAACATTGGATTTGGGATGACCGATAATGAATTTGATGTTTTAAAACTGAAGGCGACTCAGACAGAGCTTTCGAACCTGATGAAGGGGATCGAGGGGGTTGATGATGCAAAGGTCATGATCAATCTACCGAAAGAATCAGTTTTTGTCAGTGAGGACAACGGTACAGCCACTGCATCTATTGTGCTCAACACAAAACCTGGAGTTCAGCTCGATCAGGCCAACGTGAATGCTTTGTACCATTTAGTATCAAAGAGTGTTCCGGGATTATCCACTGATAATATCGTCATCATGGATCAGAATTTTGAGTATTTTGATTTGAAAAGTGATGAAAATATGCCGCTTGCCGAAAACATCAGTTCCCAGCACGATTTGAAGTCGAAGATTGAAAAAGACATACAGCGGCAAGTTCAGAAAATGCTCGGAACGATGATGGGCCAGGATAAAGTTGTGGTTTCGGTCACTGCAGATCTTGATTTCACTCAGGAAAAGCGGGAAGAAAATCTTGTCGAAGCAGCTGATGAAGAAAACAATGAAGGTTTGGCCGTGAGCGTTGAACGGATTACAGAAACCTACAGCGGAGAGGGTGCCGGTGCAGGCGGAGTAACCGGGACGGGAGAAGATGATGTTCCCGGATATGAAGCCGTTCAGGGCGAAGGTTCAGGAGATTATGAAAAAGTAGAAGAACGAATCAATAATGAAGTCAATCGTGTGAAAAAAGAAATTACAGAAAGTCCATACAGAATCAGGGATCTGGGCATACAGGTCATGGTTGAACCGCCTACTGCAGATGACCCAGCCTCTCTGCCTGCACAAAGCGTCGCAGACATCCAGCAGCTTCTTGGATCAATTGTCCGGACTTCCATCGACAAAGATCCTCAGACTGAGCCATTAACTGCTGAACAAATAGAGGAAAAGATTTCTGTATCTGTTCAGCCGTTTGCCGGAAAACAGACAATGGATCCTGAAACGGCCCGTTCAATCCCGTTATGGCTATATATCGCAGGAGGCGTAATGCTCCTTGTCATTGCGATTCTTCTGGTTTTACTGTTTAAAAGAAATAGAAAAGAACCAGCTGAACCGGAAGAAGAGGAAATATTTTATCAGGAGAAAATGATTCTTCCTGATGTAAATGATGCACCTGAAAGCGAAGGGGATGTCAGGAGAAAGCAGCTTGAAAAAATGGCGCGGGATAAACCGGAGGACTTTGCCAAACTGCTCAGATCATGGCTGACGGAAGAATAGGAGGTTACTCATAAATGGTTAAACGAGCAAGCAAATTGACAGGCAAGCAAAAAGCCGCCCTCCTTCTGATTTCTCTAGGTCCTGACGCAGCCGCATCGGTTTACAAGCATCTTTCTGAAGAAGAAATTGAAAAGCTTACATTAGAGATCTCAAGTGTAAGAAATGTAGATTCTCAGAATAAAGAAGGAATTATTGAAGAGTTTCATCAAATCGCGATGGCTCAGGAATTCATTTCCCAGGGCGGCATTTCATATGCGAAACAAATTCTTGAAAAAGCGCTTGGAGAAGAGCGGGCTTCAAGCATTATCCACCGGCTTACATCTTCCTTGCAGGTAAAGCCGTTTGATTTTGCGAGAAAAGCTGACCCGGCCCAAATCTTTAATTTTATTCAGGGAGAGCACCCGCAAACGATTGCGCTCATTCTCTCCTACCTTGATCCGGTACAGTCAGGACAGATCCTGTCCGGTCTGCCGCATCAGCAGCAGGCGGATATTGCAATAAGGATTGCTAAAATGGACAGGACCTCACCGGAAATTATCAATGAAGTGGAACAGGTCCTTGAGAGAAAGCTCTCTTCTGCTGTCACACAGGATTATACGCAGACAGGCGGAGTGGAAGCGGTTGTTGAGGTGCTGAACGGTGTTGACCGCAGTACAGAAAAGACCATCCTTGATTCTCTTGAAATTCAGGATCCTGAGCTTGCAGAAGAAATCAAAAAACGGATGTTTGTTTTTGAGGATATTGTCACACTCGACAGCAGGGCCATTCAGCGCGTCATCAGGGATGTAGAAAACGAAGATCTGATGCTGTCGCTTAAAGTCGCAAGCGAAGAAGTGAAGGAAATTGTGTTCAAGAACATGTCCAAGAGAATGGCAGACACGTTTAAAGAAGAAATGGAGTTTATGGGTCCAGTCAGACTTCGGGATGTAGAAGAAGCACAATCACGCATTGTCTCTGTTATCCGCAGACTTGAGGATGCAGGAGAAATCGTCATTGCCCGCGGCGGGGGGGATGATGTCATTGTCTAATTTAATTAAATCAGACCGAGCCGCAGCAGAACAGGGCAAAAAAGCCATAATTCTAAGAACGGTCTTGTCCGCACCAGCTGAGAAAATAAATCCCGAGATGGTCATGCATCAGGCAAAAGCAGACGCTGATCAGCTGCTGGAACATGCCAGAGTTCAGGCAGACAGAATTCTAAAGCAGGCACAAGACGAGCAGGAAAAATGGATCAGTGAAAAAAAACAGCAAGAACTAGAGGCAAGAGAGGAAGGGTTTCAAGCCGGTTTTGAGGCGGGCAGACAGGAATCCCTGCAGCAATACAGCTCCTTTCTCTCAGAGGCAAAAACCATTGTGGATCAGGCAAAAGAGGATTACATAGAAAAAGTGTCCCAATCAGAAGATACCATTATTAATCTGGCTGTGAAGCTTTCTGAAAAAATCATGTTCATCAAGCTTGAAGAGCATCCTGCCTGCTTTGCCGAACTAGTTAAAAAAGCTTTGCATGAAGTCAGAGAACATCCGGAAATAAAAGTGTTCGTTAACCCGCTTTATTACAGCAGGCTTCTCAAGCAAAAAAGCGAGCTGGAAGATGTGTTGCTTTCCAGGGCCGATCTGTTCATTTATCCTGACGAAAGTCTTCAGGAAGGAAGCTGCGTGATTGAATCTCCTGCCGGCACAATGGATGCCGGCGTTGATGCCCAGCTGAATCAGCTGAAAAAAAGCATGCTTCAGCTGATTGGGGAGGATTGACGGTTTGAAAGCAGCAGACTTGCTTCTAAAGATAGATTCAATGGATTCATTTAAAATATATGGAAAAGTAAGCAAGGTAATCGGGCTGATGATTGAATCCAAAGGTCCGGAAAGCTCAATTGGCGACCTTTGCTACATTCATACGGGTACTTCTAAGGAAATGAAAATAGCTGCAGAAGTAGTAGGTTTCAGAGATGAATATGTTCTGTTGATGCCGTTTGAGCATGTGAATCAGATCTCACCCGGAAGTCTTGTTGAAGCAACAAACGAGCCTCTGAAGATCAAAGCGGGAATGGGGCTGATCGGCCAGACAGTTGATGCATTCGGTCTTCCCTTTAATCAATCACCGCTGCCAAAAGGCCTGACGCCAATATCAGCTGAACAAAATCCGCCAAACCCTATGAACCGTCCGCCAATCAATGAGACGATGGAAGTTGGGGTCAGAGTTATTGACAGTCTTTTGACAGTTGGAAAAGGACAGCGTGTCGGCATTTTTGCAGGAAGCGGTGTTGGAAAAAGCACGCTTCTCGGAATGATTGCAAGAAACACAAAAGCAGACCTGAATGTCATTGCCCTCATAGGTGAACGCGGGCGGGAAGTTCGTGAATTTATTGAAAAAGACCTTGGTGAAGAAGGACTCAAAAGGTCCATTATTGTGGCTGCTACATCTGATCAGCCTGCCCTGATGAGACTGAAGGCTTCTTATACAGCTACTGCAATCGCAGAATATTTCAGAGATAAAGGGTTAAATGTGATGCTGATGATGGATTCTGTCACCCGTGTTGCCATGGCGCAAAGGGAAATTGGCCTTGCAGCAGGAGAGCCTCCGACCACAAAAGGGTACACGCCTAGTGTCTTTGCCGTCCTCCCGAAGCTTCTTGAACGGACCGGAACAAATGAACATGGCTCCATTACCGCTTTTTATACAGTATTGGTTGACGGGGATGATCTGAATGAGCCGATTTCAGACACGGTAAGAGGAATTCTTGACGGCCACATCGTTCTTGACAGAAATCTTGCAAATAAAGGGCAATTTCCTGCAGTCAATGTGCTGAAAAGCATCAGCCGTGTGATGAGCCAGATTGTCCCTGCTGAACAAAAGAAAAACGCTTCAAAGCTAAGGGATCTGCTTGCTGTCTATTTAAACTCTGAGGACTTAATTAACATAGGCGCATACAAGCGCGGAACCAGCAGAGAAATTGACGAAGCGATCAGGTATTATCCGAAGATCCTTTCTTTTCTGAAGCAGGATGTGCACGAAAAAATCTCATTTGAACAAAGTGCGGAATACCTGCAATCACTGATTGAAATAGGAGATAACACGTGAAATACGCTTACAGGTTTCAAAAAATTCTTGAACTTAAAGAAATGGAAAAAGATCAGTCTCTTGAAGCTTATCAGTTATCGGTAGCAGACTTTGAGAAGGCTGCTGAAAAGCTGTATACATGCCTGAAGAAAAAAGAAGTGCTTGAAGAAAAAACGCTCTTTCAGCTGAATTCGGGCATGCCGGTTCAGGAAATCCGGCACTTTCAGCAGTTTGTATCAAATCTTGAAAAAACAATTTCACACTATCAGAATCTCACAGCAGCAGCAAGGGAGAGAATGAATGAAAAGCAGCAAGTTCTCACAGAAAAAAATATAGAAGTAAAAAAGTACGAAAAAATGAAAGAAAAACACCGCGAAGTCTATGTGCGCTGGGTGAAAGACACTGAAATCAAGAGTATGGACGATCTTTCTGTCCAGTCTTATGCCGTGCGGGGGAATTAGGTGAAAAGTGAAAGTGAAAAACGATGAAAAAGAAACTGGAAAATTCCAATGGCTGCTCTTTGTTGTCATCATCCCTTTCTTTTTTACGGTAACCTTCATTGCGGTCATTTTAACTGTTGCGGGAATTGACGTAACCGGAAAACTAAAAGAAACTGCCGCACTTCTGCCGGGAATCCCCGCAGAACAGAAAACATCCGGTCATGCAGAGTCTTCTGCAGAAAAGGAACTCAAGGAAGAAAATGAGCTTCAAAAATCGGAAATAAAACGACAGCAGCAGGATATAGCTGCCCTTGAAAATGACAGGGACTTAAAAGAGGAAGAGATTCAGCGGCTGAGCCAGGAAATTAGATCCATGGAAGAACAGCTGAAAGCGGCAGCAGCCGAAGAGGAAAACGGACGGGACATCGCCAAACTTTACAATAAAATGACAAGTAAAAAAGCCGCGGCGATCATTCCGCTGCTTTCTGATGAAGAAGCATTAAAGATTCTGAAAGCTATTGGTGATGAACAAGTTATTTCTGTTTTGGAAAAAATGAGTCCGGAAGACGCCGCTAAATATACAAATATGCTTTCAGATTCCTAGTTTGCAAGAGACAAGGGGGATGCAGGTTGAAAATTACGTTTTCGGCAGGCCCGGTTTCGGTCATGAACAATGACGGCAAGACGGGTTCAGGGGTACAGGTTTCCTTTTTATCTTTACTGCTCGGTTCTGCCGGGGCGGCAGGAAGTACTGAGACAGGCGGACAAGTTGACTCGTTTAATGAGAAAAATGAATACGCGGATCCCGAATTGGCAGATGCATTCAAAGAGCTTATCAAGCAACTGGCAGTAAATGAAGCCGTCATGCCTGAAGGAACTGTAAATGGCCTCCAGCCGCTTATGCCGGCTGCGGAACACACGATTTCTGAACAGACTAAAACCGGGTTAGGCAGGTTTTTGATAAAAGAAACAGAAACTGCGGCTGAGCAGGCTGATTATCCTGAAAAAACAGTAGTAAAGGTTCAAAACGGAGCTGGTGAATTCATTGGACCTGAAAGCAAGGAAGGTTTTGCAGGAGGGGATGCTCCAAAACATAAAGCTGAAGCAGGCGGAATTTCACATAATATGACCAATGCGCATGCCGCTCCCGAAGCACATTTTCAGCGGAAGAAAAAAACGGCAAATGAAGACTCCGGGATTACTGAAACGATGAGGATGAGTCAGCATTCAGCAGATATTGCTGCTTCTCCACATCCGGTTCGGGTCGGAGAACAAAGAGCAATAACTGGACAGAACATGCAACAGGCGGAAAACACCGACGAAGCAAACCTGCTTACTACAGCAGAAAAATACGCAGCGGCAGAAGTCAAGGCAGATCTTTTCACAGGCAAAACTAACACTCCTCCAGCTTTCGGATATGTCAGACAAACGGCAGGACAGGAATCATCTATAGTCCAGGAAAAGTCAGCTGAAAAGGCACAATTTTCTGCACAAGTTATGGGTGAAAATAGTGAGCCTCACGTTGCTATGTTGCAAAATCCTCAGCATGCAAATAGCATTAACCGCCATGGTGATTTAATGAACGCGTCAAGGGGACATGCACCACAAACATTTTCTGGCGGGGCAAGCACATTGTTCAGTAAATCTTCTGAGGCGGAAACCTTAGAAGGAAATATACTCGCTGCCATTAAGCAAGCAATAAAAGATGTATTGAAAGTAGGGCCTTCAGACAAAAACAGTAAGAACAATGAGGCCATGGACTTTGAAAATCAGCAGGACATAACGATTATTAATAAGAATGCGATTGATAAACTTACGTCCATTTTAAAGCCTCTGCATCGTATTTTTTCTGCAGGCGGAGAACAGGGTCTTGCCCGACTTATTGAAGAGATAAGTGCTGCAGTAAGGACAGACTCGGATAGAACGATATCTTCACTGAAAAATCTGCAGTCTCAACTCGAAGGGAATCAGCTCCTTCAAGTCCTTCATAAAGCCAGTTATACAGAACAGCCTGCCATTGGCCGTCTTCTGCTGAAAAAAGAAATAGATGCAGGCGGGGGAAAACAGGAGGCTGTCCATCAGCTTCTGAGTAAAGGCTATTTCAGACCGGCTGCAGTTGAATCCAGCAATGGGACCAGGCCGCAGACTCCTGATTCCATGGGTAATTTTCAGGCAGACCTCAAACAGTTGGAGGTAAATGTGACGGAGAATCACATGCGCAGTCCAGGCTTACCGGAAATGAAGAATGAATGGCAGCAATTGTTTAACAAGGACGGGAACAGTACTGTGCATCAGCCTTCACCGGGACTTACTGAGGTAAAGCTGAATGCTTCCCCTGAACTAAAAGAGCATCAGGGCGAGCCGGTTAAACGGGAATTTTCAGCCCAGATCACCGAGGTGTTCAAAAGAGCAAAACCTGCATTTGCAATAAACGGATTTTCCCAAATGACAATCAGACTTGCACCTGAGCATCTTGGCCTTCTGACAGTAAAGCTTCAAAGACTGAACGGGGAAACGACGGCAAAAATTATTACCTCAACCTCTTCTGCAAAAGAGCTTGTGGAACATAGCATTCAGCATCTCAAAGCCGCCCTTCCGGCGTTTCAAATTGCTGTAGACAGATTTGATGTATACGGGGAGCAGCCAGACTTGTTCCGCGAACGTGATCAAGACGAAGGGCAGCCGGAAAAAGAAAAGGGTGAGGAAAAAGACCGCGCTGAAGAGACTGATTCATTTAAAGATCATCTGAACATGCTGACATAAAAGGAGATAAACAATGGCTCAAAATACGATTGACTCGGGACTTTTCCTTTCTTCAACTGCAGCTGTCAGAACTGGAGGAAAATCAAGTCTCGGAAAAGATGATTTCCTGAAAATACTTATTGCACAGCTGCAAAACCAGGATCCTCTAAATCCAATGGAAGACAAAGAATTTATATCTCAAATGGCAAGCTTTTCATCACTGGAGCAGATGACCAACTTGAATACACAAATGAGCAGCTTCATACAGGTTCAGGTGAATGACGGCATCTTGAAATACTCTGAGATGATCGGAAAGCAGATTGACTGGAAAACAGAAGACGGTGAAGCAAAAACAGGAATTGTTAAATCCATTAAACAATCGGGACCGGATATTATTCTTGAGATGCAAAACGGAGACGAAGTGCCAAGTGCTTTCGTCACAAAAGTAACGGAAGCATCCGCTTCCTAAAGCGTGCAAATAGGTCAAAAAAGATAAAAAACCAGGGAGAGATTATATATGTTGCGTTCATTGTACTCAGGAGTAAGCGGAATGAAAAACTTTCAAACAAAGCTTGATGTTATCGGAAATAACATCGCAAACGTCAATACGTACGGATTCAAAAAAGGCCGTGTGACATACAAAGATCTTATGAGCCAGCAAATGGCAGGTGCAAGTGCTGCTACTGCCAACACAAGCGGCATGAACGCCAAGCAGGTTGGTCTTGGATCGGCACTTAGTTCAATTGATACGATCCACACCGGGGGAGCTAACCAATCAACAGGACGGACTCTTGACCTTGCGCTTGCGGGAGACGGATTTTTTGCGGTTGGGACAATTAAGGGAAGTGTTGATTTTACTACAAATAGGATTACCGGACCTATTGAAGATGCTGTTGATTTAAGTTACACAAGAGCAGGTAACTTTTACCTTGATGATCAGGGATACCTTGTTACTGCAGACGGCTACTACTTAATAGGTGAAGCTGGTCAAAAAACAAATACTGGCTTTGGAACAGGTACAAGTAATTCTGCAGGACTTATTCAAATTCCTCTGGATGCAAAGAGCTTCAATATTGGACCTGACGGAACGGTTTCTTTTGTTGATTCAGGTGGTCAATTACGAGTCAGCGGCCAAATACGCGTAGCGAATTTTGCGAACGATGGAGGGCTTGAAAAAGTTGGAGGAAATCTTTATAAAGAGTCAAGCAACTCAGGAACTATCGATAAAAACAACAATAATACATGGGAATTAGCTGAATTTGATATCCCTGGCCAAAACGGTTCAGCAACAATCATGACTGGATTTTTGGAAATGTCCAACGTAGATCTCGCAGAGGAATTCACAGACATGATCGTTGCACAGCGCGGTTTCCAGTCCAATACAAAAGTGATTACCACTTCAGATGAAATACTTCAGGAACTGATGAACTTAAAACGATAGGTTAGGGGGCAGGGGGCTGTACCCCGAATAAATTGATTTTACTGACTAGATTGAACGGCAAACCGTTTAGACTGAATGCCATTTATATGGAACAGATAGAATCCTTTCCCGATACAACCATCACACTGACAAATGGAAAGAAATTTGTAGTGAAGGAATCTGAAGCAGAGGTTGCAGAGAGAATCAAGAAGTTTTACCGGGAGATTCATATCATGCATGCAGCTGCTTCTGCGGAGGTGAAGGAAGATGAATAAAAAACTAATGACGATCATGCTTGTCATTATTACGTCGATCACGCTTGTAGGGGTGACAGCACTTGTTATCGTAACAAATTTCATGGGTACTGCTGAAGCAAAAGAAAAAGGACCATCCATTGATGATGTCATTGCTCAATCATATGATCTTCCCGAAATCACGACCAATCTCTCAAGCGATAATATTGTCCGGCTTTCCTTTAAGCTTGAAACGGACAGCAAAAAAGCGAAGGAAGAGCTTGAAAAAAGAGAATTTCAAGTAAGAGATATCATTATTTCTGAGCTTTCAAGCATAACAGCTGAAGAACTAGATGGAAAAGAAGGCATGAACGCATTTAAAAAGACGGTACAAAAACAAGTGAATGAATTACTGCAAAAGGGCGAAATCAAGAAGGTATACACAACCTCCTATATTATCCAGTAATCTTGCAAACATTCTGTGCAGAGGAGGTGTGAATGATGTCAAGCGAGATACTGTCCCAGAGTGAAATAGATGCCCTGCTGTCTGCAATCTCTTCTGGAGAGATGGATGCAGATGAACTGAAAAAGGAAGAAACGGAAAAGAAAGTAAAAGTTTACGATTTTAAAAGAGCGCTGCGCTTTTCAAAAGACCAAATCAGAAGCTTAACTAGAATTCATGAAAATTTTGCAAGGCTTTTGACAACGTATTTTTCAGCTCAGCTCCGCACGTACGTTCAAATTACCGCCGGAGCCGTTGACCAGCTGCCTTATGAAGAATTTATCCGTTCAATCCCAAAGATGACCGTTTTAAACGTATTTGAAGCAAGGCCTCTGAATGGCAGAGTCCTAATGGAAGTAAACCGGAACATCGCCTATGCCATGATGGACAGGCTGATGGGCGGCCATGGTACTGGAATAAGCCACTCGACTTCATTGACTGAAATTGAGACGAAAATTATGACAAACCTGTTTGAAAAATCTCTCGATAATTACAGAGAGGCCTGGGGCTCTGTGTATGATATTGAACCAGCGGATATGAAGCTTGAGGTGAATCCGCAGTTTCTCCAATTGGTATCCCCAAATGAAACTGTCGTTGTTATCTCATTAAACACGCAGATTGGCGATACCAGCGGGATGATAAATATTTGCATACCTCATGTCGTTCTTGAGCCGATCATGCCGAGGCTAAGCGTTCATTTTTGGATGCAATCCGAGCGGAAAGAGCCAAAAGCAGCTGAAGTGAACGCTCTTGAGAAGAAAATTCATGGTGCTGAACTTGAGGTAACAGCGGAGCTCGGACACTCAGAGATAACCGTACAGGAGTTTTTGGATATTTCGGCAGGAGATGTCATTCAGCTTGAAACGTCAATAGATCAGCCTTTAATCATTAAAATTGGAGACCAGCCAAAATTCATCGGACAGCCCGGAAAATTAAAGCGCAAATCGGCTGTGCAAGTATTGGGACAATACCAAGGGGGGCAAAAAGAAAGTGAGTAACGGGATGTTATCTCAGGATGAAATCGATGCCCTGCTGAATGGCAGCGGGAGCAGCGACTACGATTCTGACAATTTAATAGAAGATTACCTTACATTAATGGAGCAGGACACAATTGGCGAAATCGGAAATATTTCGTTTGGAAGTTCTGCAACAGCGCTGTCGACTCTTCTTCAGCAAAAAGTGGATATCACAACACCGACAGTGTCAGTCATTCAAAGACAAAAGCTTGCGGATGAATTTCCGCATCCATATGTCGCGATCGAAGTGAATTACACAGAAGGTTTTACAGGAAGCAACTTGCTTGTGATTAAACAGAGTGATGCCGCCATCATCGCGGATTTAATGATCGGCGGAAATGGTGAAATTACGGATACTGAGCTAAATGACATCATGATCAGCGCTGTGCAGGAAGCTATGAATCAAATGATGGGTTCTGCAGCTACATCTATGTCGACGATCTTCAATAAAAAAGTCGATATTTCTCCTCCATCTATTGAATTGCTGGATTTAAAAGGCGGAGAAGGGACTGAGGCGCTTCCACAGGATGATCCTTTTTTGAAGGTTGCATTCAGAATCAAAGTGGGAACTCTGATCGATTCCGAAATCATGCAGCTGCTTCCCCTCCATTTTGCTAAGGGGCTTGTAGATGAACTGATGAATCCCCCAGAACCGGCAGCAGCAATTGAGACGATGCCTAATACGGCATATCAGCAGCAGGCTCCGCCTCAAAAGCCTGTTCAGGAGGAACAAATCCAGTACAAACCTAGTCCGGTGGAAGTAAAACCGGCAGAATTTTCTTCATTTGACGGGGCGGCTGCTCCTAAAAACGACATGAAAAATCTTGATATGCTGCTTGATATTCCGCTTAAAGTAACGGTTGAACTTGGCAGAACGAAGCGTTCAGTGAAAGAGATTCTTGAACTGTCCGCAGGGTCCATTATTGAACTTGATAAACTTGCAGGAGAGCCTGTAGATATACTGATCAACAATAAAATTGTTGCACAGGGAGAAGTTGTAGTAATCGAGGAAAACTTCGGAGTGCGGGTGACAGATATCCTTAGCCAGTCCGAACGCTTGCACAGATTAAAGTAATTTTTAGGGAGAGACGAATATGGCACATAAAATTATGATTGTGGATGACGCAGCTTTTATGAGAATGATGATCAAAGATATTTTGACAAAGAACGGGTTTGATGTTGTTGCAGAGGCTTCTGACGGGGCGCAGGCAGTAGAAAAGTACAAAGAACACCATCCTGATCTTGTCACAATGGACATCACAATGCCCGAGATGGACGGAATAACGGCATTAAAAGAAATTAAAAAAATGAATCCTCATGCGCGGGTTATCATGTGTTCGGCCATGGGCCAGCAGGCGATGGTTATTGATGCGATTCAGGCGGGCGCGAAGGATTTTATCGTGAAGCCGTTCCAGGCAGACCGGGTGCTTGAAGCAATCAATAAAACATTAAGCTAAAGGGAGAATACCAGCACGTGAATACAAAATGGCTATGGTTTTTGCTGTTCTTCTGTCTCTGTCTGCTTGTTAATGAGCCCGTTCAAGTTTTCGCCGGACAGGAATCAGGAACCGTTTCTGACTGGGTGAAAAACGACCGGCCTTCAGGTCCTGAAGCCCAGAAGGAAGACACGGCTGCTCCCGGTGTATCAGCATGGGATTTTATAAAAATGATTCTTGCTACTGGTTTTGTTCTTTTCTTAATTTATATGCTTATAAAGTTTACAGCAGGAAAAAACAGGATTAACGCTTCATCCAAATACATAGAGAATCTCGGCGGAACAAATGTGGGGCAGAACCGGAGTGTACAGCTGGTGAAAGTCGGCGGCAGTATTCTTGTCGTCGGTGTTTCAGACAGTGTTCAGCTGCTGAAGGAAATAGATGATGAAGAAGAATGCAAAGAAATTGTCCGGCTCCATGAAGAGAAGTTTATGCAGCACAGGGTTCAGCCTGAGTGGGTTAAAAACCTGTCCGGATTGGCAGGGGCATCCAGCTCCCGGGAAGAAAAACCTTTGGCTTCATTTAAAGATCAGCTTCTTCAACTGAGAAAAGACCGGCAATCTGCACTGGAAGACATAAAGAGAAAGGACAGCAAAGAATGAACGAATTTATAGAAATATTCAGCTCAAGCGATGCTGCGAATGTAAGCACATCTGTCAAGCTGCTGCTTTTGCTGACTGTCCTTTCTCTCGCTCCAAGCATTCTGATTTTGATGACATGTTTCACAAGAATCATCATCGTGCTTTCATTTGTCAGAACGTCGCTTGCCACACAGCAGATGCCTCCTAATCAGATCCTGATTGGAATTGCTTTGTTTTTAACTTTTTTTATCATGGCCCCGGTTTTTTCTGATATTAATCAGCAGGCGCTGACACCTTTATTCAATGAAGAAATCGGTCTTGAAGAGGCATACGATAAAGCTTCACTTCCGCTTAAGGAATTTATGAGCAAACATACAAGGCAGAAAGACCTTGCGCTGTTTCTTCAATATGCCAATCTTGAAAAGCCCAAGTCAGTTGAAGATATCCCTTTGACTGCACTTGTTCCTGCATTTGCAATAAGTGAAATTAAGACAGCCTTTCAAATTGGATTTATGATTTTCATTCCTTTTTTGGTCATTGATATGGTTGTAGCTAGTATTTTGATGTCTATGGGGATGATGATGCTTCCTCCCGTGATGATTTCTCTGCCATTTAAAATCCTTCTTTTCGTTCTTGTGGATGGGTGGTACCTGGTTGTGAAATCATTGCTTCAAAGCTTTTGAACAGGAGATATAAGATGAGTTCTGAATTTGTTATTTCTATAGCAGAAAAAGCGATTTATACAACGCTGATTATTTGCGGGCCGCTGCTTGCCATTGCACTGATTATTGGACTTGCAGTAAGTATCTTTCAGGCCACAACTCAAATACAGGAACAAACGCTTGCGTTTGTTCCGAAAATTGTCGGGGTTCTTGTCGGGCTGATTTTTTTCGGTCCATGGATGCTGTCTACAATCATTTCGTACGCACAGGACATTTTCGGCAACCTTGACCGGTTTGTAGGATAAGAGAATGGATGTAATAGAGTATTTTCCGGCATTTTTGCTTATTTTTGCAAGAATGAGCGCTTTTTTTGTCACAATGCCGCTGTTTTCCTACAGAACGATTCCGCAGCAGCACAAAATTGGTTTTTCATTCTTTTTATCAGTCATTGTTTTTTCATCTGTTCAGCCGGAACCTGTAGAAATAGGCGGAGAATTTGTTCTGCTGGTGCTGAAAGAAGTGCTTATTGGCCTCTTGATCGGGTTTTCTGCTTACTTGATGCTCGCGGCTGTCCAAATCGCCGGAAGTTTAATTGATTTTCAGACGGGCTTTGCTATTGCAAACATTATTGATCCGCAAACAGGGTCTCAAAGTCCGCTGATCGGGCAGTTTCTGAATGTCATGGCGCTATTCTTCATGCTGAGCATAAATGCACATCATTTGCTTTTGGACGGCGTGTTTTACAGCTATCAATTTATTCCTCTTAGAGGAGAATTGTTTCCTCTCGGTGATGGAAGTGCTGCACTATTAATTACGAAAGCATTCAGCGCAATGTTTCTGATCGCATTCCAAATGTCCTTTCCGGTCGCTGCTTCTCTTTTTTTGGTGGACCTTGCCCTTGGGATTACTGCTCGGACTGTTCCGCAGCTGAATATTTTCGTCGTTGGCCTGCCTCTTAAAATCGGAGTCAGCTTTGTAATGCTTATTCTCGTTATGGGATCTATTTTTATGCTCATTCAGCATGTGATGGAAATGATGATTGAAACGATGAGAAATTTGATGCAACTTTTTGCCGGAGGCTGACATGGATTTTATAAAACTGGACCTGCAATTCTTTTCAGGAGAAAAAACAGAAAAAGCCACCCCGAGAAAACGCGAAGACGTCAGAAAAAAGGGGCAGGTTGCAAAGAGCGCAGATGTAAATACAGCCATCGGTCTCCTCGCTGTATTCCTTGCCTTTCTGTTTATTGGACCATATATGATGAAGCAGCTGCTCGCACTGATGAAATCTTCGCTGCAGGAGACCTTGCTGCTTCAATTGTCCGAGAAAAATGTACATGAATTAATGATCCAGATTGCTGTTCAGTCCGCGTATATGGCAGGACCGATTATGGCGGTTGCCCTGGTTGCGGGAGTTGCAGCGAATTACATGCAGGTCGGGTTTTTGTTTTCAACTGAAGCGGTGCAGATGAAACTGGAAAAAATCAATCCAATTCAAGGGTTTAAGCGGATCTACTCGCTCAGAGCTGTCGTTGAACTGCTGAAATCCATTTTGAAAATATCATTTGTCGGGGCTGTCACTTTTTCCGTCATTTGGTTTCAGATGGACGAGATTCTGTCCCTTTCAAAGCTGTCGGTTGAAAAAGCGTTTCTCTTTGTTTCGAAGCTTGCCTTTCAGATGGGGCTGTTCGCATCCATTGCTCTCCTTTTTCTCTCGCTTCTCGATTATTTTTATCAAAAATATGATTTCGAGAAAAATATCCGGATGTCAAAACAGGACTTAAAGGACGAGTTTAAAAAATCCGAGGGAGATCCGCTGATTAAGTCGAGAATTAAGCAAAAGCAAAGGGAAATGGCAACACGCAGAATGATGCAGGATGTACCTGGGGCAGATGTCGTGATTACAAATCCGACTCATTACGCAATTGCCCTTAAATATGACGAAGATAAAATGGATGCACCGTTCGTTGTTGCTAAAGGAGTCGATTTTGTCGCTCAGAAAATCAAAGAAACGGCGAAAACAAATAATGTGACGATGATTGAAAATCGTCCTTTAGCCAGAGCGTTATACGATCAGGTTGATATCGGCAGGGCTGTGCCGGAAGAATTTTTTAAAGCGATAGCTGAAATTCTGGCTTACGTGTATCAGCTGAAAAATAAGGGGTAAGAACCTGCAATGCCTGCGTTTTCATAGAAAGAGAGGTACCTGATGCAAGCAAAAGATCTGACTGTATTGCTTAGTGTTATTTTAATTGTTGCGATGCTCATTATTCCGTTCCCTACATGGCTGTTAAGCTTGCTGATCATGCTTAATATTACACTTGCTCTTCTTGTGCTGCTGACCTCCATGAACATGAGGGAGCCGCTGGATTTTGCCATTTTTCCATCCCTGCTGCTTCTCTTGACATTGTTCAGGCTCGGACTGAATGTATCGACAACCCGCGCGATTCTCTCTCATGGTGAAGCCGGGGGAGTTGTTGAAACATTCGGAACCTTCGTTGTAGGCGGAAATGTCATTGTTGGATTTGTTGTGTTTCTTATTCTTATTATCATTCAATTTGTCGTCATTACAAAGGGTTCTGAGCGTGTCTCAGAGGTTGCTGCCCGCTTTACGCTTGATGCGATGCCGGGAAAGCAGATGAGTATTGATGCAGATCTCAACGCCGGTGTCATTTCCGAACAGCAGGCAAGATCACGCCGCGAAAAAGTATCCAGAGAAGCAGATTTCTACGGAGCAATGGATGGTGCGAGCAAGTTCGTAAAGGGAGATGCGATTGCCGGCATTATCATTGTCATCATTAACATGATTTTCGGAATCATTATCGGCATGATGCAGCTTGGCATGGGTTTTGGCGACGCTGCATCCCACTTTACAATGCTCACAGTCGGAGACGGGATTGTCAGCCAGATTCCTGCGCTGCTTATCTCGACTGCAACCGGTATTGTCGTAACAAGAGCAGCTTCAGATGGAAATCTGGGATCGGATATTACAAGTCAGCTTTTCGCCTATCCGAAAATGATGTATGTAGCTGCAGGAACGATTTTGCTTCTTGGACTGTTTACGCCAATCGGATTATTTGTGACAGTCCCGATCGCTGCCGCTTTTGGCGCAGGCGGATACATTATTTCAAAATCAAAAGAGAAACTCCCTGAAACAGAAGAAGCTGCTGAGGAAGAGATCGAACTGGATGAAATGAAATCACCGGAAAGTGTCGTGCAGCTGCTGAATGTGGATCCAATTGAGTTTGAATTTGGCTATGGCCTTATTCCGCTTGCAGATGCAAATCAGGGCGGAGACCTGCTTGACCGGATTGTCATGATCAGAAGGCAGCTTGCCATTGAACTCGGGCTTGTTATTCCTGTTGTCCGCATCCGTGACAACATTCAGCTTCAGCCGAACGAATACAGACTTAAGCTGAAAGGGACCGAGGTCGCGAAGGGTGAAATTCTTCTCGATCATTTCCTCGCGATGGCCCCAGGTATTGAAGATGATTCAATTGAAGGGATCGATACGATTGAACCTTCATTCGGCCTGCCTGCAAAATGGATCACTGAAGAAAACAAAGATGCGGCGGAAATGTTCGGTTATACAGTTGTTGATCCTCCGTCCGTTGTATCGACTCATATGACAGAAACAATTAAAAGACATGCGCACGAGCTGCTTGGAAGACAGGAAACGAAACAGCTGCTGGATCATCTGCGGGAAACGTATCCTATCCTTGCTGAAGAGGTTACGCCTTCCCCGCTTTCCATTGGCGACATTCAGAAGGTGCTCTCCAAGCTTTTAAAAGAAAAAGTATCCATCCGCAATCTGCCGGTCATCTTTGAAGCACTTGCGGACTACGGGAAATTGACATCAGATCCTGATTTGCTCTGCGAGTATACGAGACAGGCACTTGCAAAGCAAATTACTGGTCAGTATACAGCCGGAGATACTTTAAAAGTAGTCACTCTGTCAGGAAAAGTGGAAAAAGCAGTCGCTGACGGTGTTCAGCAGACCGAGCACGGAAATTATCTGGCAATGGATCCGGATCTTTCCCAGGCCATTATTGAATCCATTGCTAAAGAGGTAGAGCAGCTTTCCCTGCAGGAGCAAACACCGATTCTGCTCTGTTCTCCTGCCGTAAGGATGTATGTAAGGCAGCTGATTGACCGTTACTTTCCTCAGCTTCCTGTGCTTTCCTACAATGAGCTTGAAGCAAATGTTGAAGTTCAGAGCGTTGGGTTGGTGAATATTGCATGAAGGTGAAAAAATTTCTTGCTGCAAATATGCAGGAAGCGATGCAGCAAATTAAAAACGATCTTGGCAAGGATGCTGTTATTTTAAGCTCCAAGCATGTTTATAAAGGAGGAATACTCGGTTTCTTTGCCAAAAAAAAGGTTGAAGTCATCGCAGGGCATGATCCGGATCCTGTCTTCAGGACAATGCCGGCACCAAAGAAGGAGCCGCCTCAGGAAGTCTTTTCAGAAACCTCTCTGCTGAGCGAAATGAGAGAAGTTAAGAGTCTTGTAAAATCGCTCCGTGAACAAGAAGAAGCGGTCAATCTGCCTCAAGAGCTGAAAGAGCTTGAACGGCTTCTGGCAGAAAAGGAAGTGCAGGGGAGAGCAGACATTCTCTCTGAACTCAGAGAAATGGAAGGGGAACGGTCCTTGCAGGACTGGGTGCAAAAAGCATCAGAAATCATGGCTGAGAAACTGGCCGCCTTCCCTTTTAATGGGATTTCTCATGAGAAAAAATATATTTTAGCCGCCGGTCCTACTGGTGTGGGGAAAACTACAACGCTCGCAAAGCTTGCAGCTGAAAGCATGTTAAAAGAAAAGAAAAAAATTGCCTTTATCACAACTGATACATACAGAATTGCAGCGATTGACCAGATCAGGACCTATGCAGGTATTTTAAATGCTCCGCTCAAAGTCTGCTATACCCCTGAAGATGTAAAGGAAGCAAAAGAAGCTTTTGCTGAAATGGATGCCGTATTTATTGATACAGCCGGAAGAAACTACAGGAACAAATTGTTCGTTCATGAATTAAAGGATCTGCTTGGAGCAAATGATGACACAGAAACCTATCTTGTGCTCTCCGCTGCTTCCAAGTACAGCGACATGCAGGAGATCTACATGAATTTCAGTGCAATGAATCCGGAAAAGCTGATCTTTACAAAGATTGATGAAACAGCTGCTAAAGGTTCACTTTATGATTTCGTTCAGTTTGCCGGGCTTGGCGTTTCATACTTTTCTAATGGCCAGAACGTTCCTGATGACATCATGCCGGCTTCCGCAAAAATGATGGCAGAGGAGATTATGAGGTAGAAAATGGATCAGGCAGAGCAGTTAAGAAGACAGATATTTAAGACAGAAAACAAAACCGCCAAAGCAATTGCCGTGCTGAGTGGAAAAGGAGGAGTCGGAAAATCGGGCTTCACCGTAAATCTTGCAGCACAGCTTTGCGGACGGGGAAAGCGGGCGCTCATTTTAGATCTTGATATCGGTTACGGGAACATCGATCTCTTGATTGGGGAATCCAGCAGACATTCCATGATTGATTTTTTTCAGGGAGAAAAGAAGCTGAGTGAGATCATCTGCAAAAGCAGTGCGGGTTTTGACTACATTTCAGGAGGTACAGGACTTTCGCATGTGGTTTCCCTTAATGACATGCAGCTTTCGGCCTTTTCACAAGAGCTTGACCAGGCATTTTGCACGTACGATTATCTGCTACTTGATCTTGGTGCAGGAATGACATCTGACAGTTTAAAGTTTGCCATGAGTGCTGATGAGCTGGCGGTTGTGACGACACCTGAGCCGACTGCGATAACAGATGCTTACTCAGCGATCAAGGTCATAAGTTTCCATGAAAAATCCATACCTGTTTCCATTGTTGTCAATAAAGCCGATGACGAAAAAACAGCCCAATTAACATTTGCCAGAATGCAGTCGGCTGTCACCCGTTTTCTTGACAGGGAGGTATCTTTTGCCGGCTGGATGCCCCAGGATGCACTCGTATCAGAAGCCGTAAAAAGGCAGGTGCCATTCAGCATCCTGTTTCCTAAATGCCCGGCTTCGCGCGGTATTTGCCGGATTGCTGACAGCATGGTCTCTGCACCCGCTTCAGAGGCACCGCCTCAAAAAACATCATTTTTTTCCAGAGTGTCACAGCTCTTCAGGGGAGGCGGAGATTAAATGAATAAAACGTCTGTTCTAGTTGTGGATGATTCTGCATTTATGCGGAAACTGATTGCCGGTTTCCTGAATGAAAGCGGTACGTGCTATGCTGCCGGCACAGCAAGAAACGGAGAGGATGCCCTCGAAAAAGTGAAGGCGCTGAATCCGGACGTGGTGACGCTGGATATAGAGATGCCCGGTATGGACGGGCTTCAGACACTGAAGCGAATCATGGAGGGCACGCCAAAGCCGGTTATCATGTTTTCAGGCATGACGCAGCGGGGAGCGGATCTCACGATTCAATCTCTTCAAATGGGAGCGGTTGATTTTATACCGAAGCCTTCCGGGGCAATCTCACTTGATCTGCATAAAGTAAAGGACGACCTGATCCGAAAGGTTGAGATGGCTGGCCAGCTGAAAATGGAAACCATCACTGTTGGCGGAAGGAACAGACCTTTTAACGAAAGGAAAACGTCCAGGCTGAACAGCAGCAGGAAAGTCATCTGCATTGGCACATCAACAGGAGGACCAAGAGCGCTGCAGCAGGTTCTGCCGAAGCTTCCGGGGGATTTGAACGCACCTGTTTTTGTTGTGCAGCATATGCCGGAGGGTTTTACCGCTTCGCTTGCAGCGCGGCTTGATACGTTATCGCATCTTACTGTCAAAGAGGCAGAAGACGGGGAACTTGTCAAAAAGGCCACAGCCTACCTCGCACCGGGAGGAACTCACATGAAAGTGGAAGAATCAATGTCCGGGCTTGTGATCAGGCTTACCAAGGAAAGCCTTAATACGGCTCACAGACCTTCTGTTGATGTATTGTTTGAATCGCTCAGCCGGATCAAAAATGTCCACAAAATAGCTGTGATCATGACAGGCATGGGTTCAGACGGATCCGAAGGACTGAAAAAATTAAAACAATCCGGATCCCTTCATGCCATATCAGAATCCGAAAAAACATCCGTTGTATTCGGAATGCCCAAAATGGCAGTTGAGACGAATGCAGTTGATGCAGTTGAACATCTGGAAGATATTGCTGATGCGATTCTTAAATCAGTTCAATCATAAGCCGGAAATATTTGCAGTCTAAGGGGAGTAAGTCAAAATGGATATGAATCAATATTTAGATGTCTTTATTGAAGAAAGCAAAGAGCATCTGCAGTCCTGCAGTCAAAAGCTCCTGGAACTTGAGAAAAACCCTGAAGATTCAGCGATTGTAAGTGAAATTTTCAGGTCAGCACACACGTTAAAAGGCATGAGTGCAACAATGGGTTATACGGACCTTGCAAACCTGACTCACCATATGGAAAATGTGCTTGATGCGATCCGTCACGGAAAACTGTCTGTTCAGCCTGCTGTTCTTGATGCCGCATTTGAAGCTGTTGACCTACTGGAAGAAATGGTTCTTTCCATTGCAGGCGGAGGAAACGGAAAAAAAGACGTGCTCCAAATGATTGAAACGTTTAAAAAGCTCGAAGGCGCTGAAGACCAGGCTGTGGTTCCTGTTCCGTCCGAAACGATGATCCTTGATGATTTTGAACGCACCGTTATCCAACAGGGGGCAGAGCAGGGGTATCAGCCTTACGAAATTACTGTTTTTCTTAGAGAGGACTGTCTTTTAAAAGCAGCAAGGGTTTTCATGATTTTTGAGCTTGGTGAAAAACTTGGCGAGATCATTAAATCTGTTCCGGCAGCGGACATGCTTGAGGAGGAAAAGTTCGATTCAACATTCCGTTTGATTTTCGTTTCAAAAGAGCAGCCGGAAGACATTCAGTCGCAGATGATGAAAGTTTCAGAGGTTGAGAGAGTCGAAATCAGCCCGCTTGCACTTGATCAGTCCGTCTTCATTGAAAAGGACGCCGAGATTGTAACGGAGTCCGAGGCAGAAGCTGAGACGGCTGCTGCAAAGGTTTCAGGAAGTTCAAAGACGATCCGTGTGAACATTGAGAGACTGGACAGCCTGATGAACCTGTTTGAAGAGCTTGTCATAGACAGGGGCCGCCTTGAACAGATTTCAAAAGAATTGAAAAACAGCGAACTCAATGAAACTGTGGAACATATGAGCCGCATTTCCGGAGATTTGCAGACCATTATTTTGAATATGAGAATGGTGCCAGTTGAAACAGTTTTTAATCGATTTCCGAGAATGGTTCGCCAGCTGGCGAAGGACCTGAACAAAAAAATTCATTTGTCCGTTACCGGCGCTGAAACAGAACTTGACAGAACAGTCATTGATGAAATCGGCGATCCACTCGTCCATTTATTAAGAAATGCGCTTGATCACGGGATTGAAACACCTGAACAGCGGAGGATGAACGGTAAACCTGAAGAAGGAAACGTCGCCTTAAAAGCCTATCACAGCGGTAATTATGTCTTTATTGATATAGAAGATGACGGGGCCGGCATAAGCAGGCAGAGGATCTTGAAAAAGGCAATAGAGCGCGGGCTTGTCACTGAAAGAGAGGGCGGAGACTTGTCTGATGAACAGGTTTATGACTTCATGTTTGCATCAGGATTTTCTACGGCCAGCACCATTTCAGATGTTTCAGGCAGAGGCGTGGGTCTTGATGTTGTCAAAAATACGATTGAATCACTTGGAGGCAGCATAACCATTCAGTCAAGGGAAGGCTTTGGCTCACTGTTTTCCATCCAGCTTCCGCTGACTTTATCCATTATCTCCGTGCTGCTTGTGAAGCTTGCAAACGAAACATTTGCGATTCCGATTTCCTCTATTATTGAAACAGCGGTAATCAGAAGAGATGAAATCTTGAACGCGCACAATCAGAAAGTCATCGATTACAGGGGGAAAATTGTTCCGCTTGTTTCACTGAAGGAAATCTTAGAGGTCCCATGCGACCCATTTGATGACTCGCACCTGGCGATTGTCATTGTCAAAAAAGGCGACCGGCTGGCGGCTCTGATGGTAGATTCTTTTATTGGCCAGCAGGAGATTGTGCTCAAACCCCTCGGAAACTACTTGAATTCTGTTTTTGCTGTATCAGGAGCTACGATTTTAGGAGACGGACAAGTAGCCCTTATTATCGACTGCAACGCCCTGATTAAATAGCCGGAAGGGAGAGAAGAAACGTGAATGATACGCTTGAGAAAATGATTGTTTTTCAGCTTAATAACAAAGAATACGGCATTGCTGTCGGAAAAGTGAGATCAATAGAAAAAATGCAGACGATCACGCGTGTGCCCGGAACAGATTCTTTTGTAAAAGGGGTCATGAACTTGAGGGGGATCGTCACTCCTGTGATCGATCTGAGAACGCGATTTGGGCTTGTGCAGGAAGAATTGTCTGAAAGCAGCCGGATTATTGTCGCGGCTCTTGATTCATATGAAGTAGGTTTTATCGTCGATTCAGCAAATGATGTCATTGATCTGTCTCCTGAAGAGCGTGAGCCTGCACCTGAAGTTGCAGGAGCAGAAGAGGCGGAATACATTGTCGGCGTTGCAAAATCCGGCAAACGCCTGATCATTCTTCTGGATCTGAATAAGGTTTTAGCAGACACATCACATTCCCCTGCCATTAACAAACGGAATGTTCAGCTTGCATAATCCGCGATGGAAGCCTTTGGAATGGACAAACAGGAGCGAATGATCAAGGTTGGAATTGCTGAAAAAAACATCGTTTCACAGCCATATTTGATAAGAACATCCGGACTTGGCTCATGTGTAGGGCTTGTGCTGTTCGACGAGGAACAAAAAACAGCCGGCCTCGTGCACATCATGCTGCCTGATTCCTCTTTGTCCCGCACAGGAGATTACAATCCTTCCAAATATGCGGATACAGCTGTAAAGGACCTGGCTGATAAACTGGCAGAAAGAGGGTGCAGAAAGGGTGCTTTGAAAGCAAAGCTTGCAGGCGGAGCGCAAATGTTCCCTTTTCAGCCTTCGAGGATGCTCAACATCGGAGCAAGGAATGTGGCCGCTGTTTTAAAGCAGCTGGATACAATGAAAATTCCTGTCATCAGCATGGATACTGGGGGAAGCAGCGGGAGAACGATCGAGTTTAATCCCGCAACAGGAAAGCTTTCTATTTCCACAGTCAATCAATCTGCAAAAACAATCTGACAGACACCGGAAATATCACAGCAGAAGGGGAGAAAAATGGAACAAGCTGCAAAACTCGAAGAACAAGAATATTGGAATAAATGGATTCATTACCGTGACCATGAAGCTTGCAATGCGCTGATTCACCGCTATTTGCCCCTTGTCAGCTATCATGTACAGCGCATTTCAGTCAGCCTGCCCAAATCAGTTAATAAAGAAGATTTAAAAAGCATAGGCATGGTCGGTCTCTACGATGCTCTTGAAAAATTTGACTACACACGCGACCTGAAATTTGAAACGTATGCTTCTTTCAGAATAAGAGGAGCGATCCTTGACGGACTGAGAAAAGAAGACTGGCTGCCCCGCAGCTCAAGAGAAAAAGCAAAAAAAGTGGATGCCGCCATTGAACGGCTTGAACAAAAATATTTGCGGAATGTTCAACCAAAAGAAGTGGCCGCAGATCTTGAAATGTCGGAAAACGAAGTCATTTCGATCATGAATGAAGGCTTCTTTGCCAATGTTCTCTCTATTGATGATCAAAATCATGAACATGACGAACAGGACCATCAGAAATTCGTCATCCGGGACGAAAAAGCAGAAATGCCTGAAGAGAAAATGGTAAAGGACGAACTGATCGGACAGCTTGCAGAAGTCATTGTCAATCTGACAGAAAAAGAGCAGCAGGTCATCAGCTTATTTTATAAAGAGGAACTGACGCTGACTGAAATCGGGCAGGTCTTAAGTCTATCTACATCACGTATTTCGCAGATTCATTCAAAAGCTCTGTTTAAGCTGAAGCATCTTCTTGAAAAAATTAATCCTTGACGGGCCGCTTTTGTAAACAGGCGATATAAAAAAAGGTCAGGTGAAACGGTATATGACAGCAGCACTCCTGGCATTAAGCCTTATTCTGCACGCTGCATCACTTTATTTGATTGCACTTTTATTTTTACGTTATAAAAATGTGCTGCAGGCTGAAGAGAGGCAGGCCTCCATGCTTGAAGAAACAGAACAGGCGCTTGCCGCCTGCATGCTTGAGATGAGAGAAGAGAATGAAAAGCTTCTGGCTGCGCTTGACCGTTCTTTTATAACGGGCGAAAGTTCCGCAGATTCTCATGACGGCGGAGGGGTTCAGCAGAAAGAGCTTTCTCATGAGGAAGCTCCTGAAACTCTTCATGAAAAAGACCAGTCGGATCAATTCCGTCTGTATGTATTAAATCTTTATCAAAATGGCTATACAATAGAAGAAATAGCAAAAAAGCTTGATAAAGGAAAAACAGAAATCTCCCTTATGCTGAAATTCCGCCAATTCTAGTCGAATTTTGCTTGCGAATGATTTTTCATTATGATATATTAATTTTTGGTGTTAATACACACGCCATAGATTCAGGCATTGGTGCTGTTTAGACAGTTTTGCCTGAAGATGATATGTGCGGAGGAGAAAAAACCATTAGGAGGAAATACCATGTCAGTCATTTCAATGAAACAACTACTTGAAGCAGGTGTTCATTTCGGCCATCAAACACGCCGCTGGAACCCTAAGATGAAGCGTTACATCTTCACTGAGCGTAACGGCATCTACATCATCGACCTTCAAAAAACAGTTAAGAAGGTTGAAGAAGCTTACCAGTTCACGAAAGAACTAGCTGCAAACGGCGGCACAATTCTTTTCGTAGGAACTAAAAAACAAGCTCAGGATTCAGTTAAAGAAGAAGCTGAGCGTTCAGGAATGTACTTCGTTAACCAACGTTGGTTGGGCGGAACGCTTACAAACTTTGAAACGATTCAAAAGCGCATCAAACGTCTGAAAGACATCGAAAAAATGCGTGAAGACGGCACTTTCGAAGTTCTTCCAAAGAAAGAAGTTGTTCAGCTTAACAAAGAGCTTGAGCGTCTTGAGAAATTCTTGGGCGGAATCAAAGACATGAAAGGTCTTCCTGATGCACTATTCATCATTGACCCTCGCAAAGAGCGCATTGCCGTTGCTGAAGCACGCAAATTGAACATTCCAATCGTTGGTATCGTTGATACAAACTGCGATCCGGATGAAATTGATTACGTAATTCCTGCAAATGATGATGCAATCCGTGCAGTTAAGCTTTTAACTTCTAAAATTGCTGATGCAATTCTTGAAACAAAACAAGGTGAAGAAACAACTGCTTAATCAAGTAAAGGTGATAAGAGGGGAATGCCTTTTATCACCTTTTTTAAAGAGGCTTTTTCCTGACGGGAAAAGCCCCCTTTAACAAAACGAAAAACATTCTAGTTCAGAATGAAACCAATACATAATGGCGGAACGGCCGAAAATTAAGGAGGAAAACTCTCATGGCAATTACAGCTCAAATGGTAAAAGAATTACGCGAAAAAACTGGTGCAGGTATGATGGACTGCAAAAAAGCACTTACAGCAACAGAAGGCGATATGGAAAAAGCGATTGATTTCCTTCGTGAAAAAGGAATCGCTTCTGCTTCTAAAAAAGCGGACCGCGTAGCTGCTGAAGGACTTGCTCTTGTTAAAGCTGAAGGAAACGAAGCCGTTATCCTTGAAGTGAACTCTGAAACTGATTTCGTAGCTAAAAACGAAGGATTCAAGGAGCTTCTTGATACACTTGCTTCACACCTTCTTGCTAAAAAGCCTGCTGACCTTGAAGCTGCTCTTGCATCTGAAATGGACAATGGCACAACTGTAAATGACTACATCAACTCTGCAATCGCTAAAATCGGTGAGAAAATCACTCTTCGCCGCTTTGATATCGTATCAAAAACAGACAGCGATGCATTCGGTTCTTACCTTCACATGGGCGGCCGCATTGCCGTTCTTGCTGTTCTTGAAGGAACAACTGACGAAGATACAGCTAAAGACGTTGCGATGCACGTAGCTGCTGTTAACCCTAAATACATCGGCCGTGACGCTGTAAGCGAAGAAGAAGTAACTCGCGAGCGCGAAGTTCTTTCTCAGCAGGCTCTAAACGAAGGCAAGCCTGCTAACATCGTTGAAAAAATGGTTGAAGGCCGTCTTGGCAAATTCTTCGAAGAGATCTGCCTTCTTGAGCAGAACTTCGTTAAAAACCCTGATCTTAAAGTAAAACAATTTGTTGAGTCTAAAGGCGCAACAGTAAAAAGCTTTACTCGCTTTGAAGTAGGCGAAGGCATTGAAAAACGCCAGGATAACTTTGCTGAAGAAGTTATGAACCAAGTCAAAAAATAATTCAGTCCGACATAAGAGAAAACAGCTGTTTTCCTTAATGAAGACGAGTAAATGAAAGACAGGGAACACACTTCTGTGTTCCCTCTTTTTGAAAAAGCCTGTTTCCCCGCGGGGTGAATACAGCTTGAATCATTTACATGCAACGATTTACCCGAAAAGACTTGGAGGTCATTATGAGCAAACCTAAATATAATCGTATCGTACTTAAATTGAGCGGAGAAGCGTTAGCAGGAACGGACAGCTTCGGCATTAAGCCTGCTGTCATTCAGTCCATTGCCAAGCAAGTGAAAGAAATTGCAGAGCTTGGTGTTGAAGTGGCTGTAGTTGTAGGCGGCGGCAACATCTGGCGCGGCAAAATCGGCAGTGAAATGGGCATGGACCGTGCAACTGCCGACTATATGGGAATGCTTGCTACGGTGATGAATTCACTTGCTCTGCAGGACAGCCTTGAAACGTTCGGCATCCAGACCCGCGTTCAGACTTCCATTGAAATGAGACAAGTTGCAGAGCCGTACATCAGAAGAAAAGCAATCAGACACCTTGAGAAAAAACGAGTTGTCATTTTTGCTGCAGGTACGGGAAATCCTTACTTCTCCACTGATACAACAGCGGCGCTCCGGGCAGCGGAAATTGAAGCAGATGTCATTCTGATGGCAAAAAACAACGTTGACGGCGTCTATACAGCAGATCCAAAGAAAGACGCAGCCGCTGTAAAATACGAAACACTGTCTTACCTTGACGTATTGAAAGAAGGTCTGGAAGTGATGGATTCTACTGCTTCATCACTTTGCATGGACAATGATATCCCGCTGATTGTCTTCTCTGTTATGGAAGAAGGCAACATTAAACGTGCAGTACTCGGCGAAAATATCGGAACAATTGTAAGGGGGAAATAATGATGGCTAAACAAGTTCTTGCACAAGCAAAAGATAAAATGGAAAAAGCGGTATCTGCCTATAACAGAGAGCTTTCAACCGTTCGCGCAGGCCGTGCAAATGCATCTCTTCTTGATAAAATTGTCGTAGATTACTACGGTGCGCCTACACCGGTCAACCAGCTTGCTTCTATTAACACACCTGAAGCAAGACTGCTTGTGATTCAGCCTTATGACAAAACGGTACTCGGCGAAATCGAAAAAGCGATCCTTAAATCAGATCTTGGATTAAATCCTACAAACGACGGATCTTTAATCCGGCTTGCTATTCCGGCCCTTACTGAAGAGCGCCGCAAAGAGCTTGCTAAACTTGTAAAGAAATATGCTGAAGAAGCAAAAGTTGCAGTCCGCAATGTGCGCCGTGACGCAAACGACGATTTGAAAAAGCTTGAGAAAAATGGCGAAATTACAGAAGATGAGCTTCGCACAAACAATGATCAAGTTCAAAAAACGACGGATGAGTTCATCAGCAAAATTGACGCTATTGCAAAAGATAAAGAAAAAGAAATCATGGAAGTTTAAGTTAAAAATCTGTACAATGGAATTGTGCTCAAAAGACCCTCTTATGTTTACAGGGGGTTTTTTTGTTAATACTGTTAACACCGCTGCAGTATATGAGACCGCAGAATGTTACGGGTGATGGAGGAATCACATGCTGGGCAAACTGAAAAATTGGAGAAATCCTAACCGGGAACTGTCTGTTACCTCAAAAGATGACTTGATCAAACGGGGAATACCTGAACATATTGCCATTATTATGGACGGAAATGGGAGATGGGCCAAAAAACGCGCACTTCCAAGGATTGCCGGACACCATGAAGGCATGAAGACAGTAAGAAAAATCACAAAGCTTTCCAATGAGCTCGGTGTAAAGGCTCTTACTCTATATGCTTTTTCAACTGAAAACTGGAAACGCCCAAAGTCTGAAGTCGATTACCTGATGAAGCTGCCTGAAGAGTTTCTAGGAACTTTTCTGCCTGAGCTGATCGAGGAAAATGTACAGGTCAGAATTATTGGCGACGAATCCAAAATACCGGCGCATACGCTTCGCGCTGTGCAAAAAGCAAAAGAGGAAACAGGATCCAATAACGGACTTATTTTAAATTTTGCCTTGAATTACGGAAGCCGGGCGGAGATGATTCATGCTGTCCGCGGCATTGTTGAAGATGCAGAAAACGGCGAATTAAAGATTGAAGACATAAGCGAAGAGCTGTTTTCAAGTTATTTAATGACAAGCGGAATGAAAGATCCTGATTTGCTGATCCGGACAAGCGGGGAAATCAGGCTGAGCAACTTCATGCTATGGCAGCTTGCCTACTCGGAATTCGTCTTTACGGATGTTCTCTGGCCGGATTTCAGCGAAGATCACCTTCTTTCAGCCATTGATGAATATCAGCACAGAGGAAGAAGGTTTGGAGGATTGTAAAGGCAATCTCCCTGGTTTATCATCCAGGGATTATACATAACTTGAGAGGTGCAGAGATTCGCACGTTATTTGCACAATCCAGATATACAGAGATCTGCAGCAGACGAATGGGGAGTGACATGGTGAAGAGAATCAGTTTATTGGGTGCAACAGGTTCAATCGGACAGCAGACACTTGATGTCATTAAGGCTCATCCGGAACAATTCCAGCTAGTTTCCATGTCATTTGGAAGCAACCTTACTTTAGGCAGAAAAGCAATTATTGAGTTTTCGCCCCGTTTAGTGGCAGTAAATGACTTTGATGCCTATTCACAGCTGAAAAGTGAATTTCCGGACGTGTCTTTTGCTTTTGGCGAAGAAGGCTTGATTGAAGCTGCCGTTTTGCCTGAAGCAGACATCCTGGTTAATGCTGTTATGGGGAGCGTCGGTCTTCTGCCGACATTAAAAGCAATTGAATGCAAAAAAACGATAGCCATTGCCAATAAAGAAACACTTGTAACGGCAGGACATCTTGTAACGGCTCATGCGAAAACATACAATGTGGAGCTCCTGCCTGTAGACAGCGAGCATTCAGCTATTTTTCAATGTCTTCAGGGTGAGAATCCCAAATCTTTGGAGCGGCTTATTATTACTGCTTCCGGAGGGAGCTTCCGTGACAGAAAGCGGGAGGACCTTGAAAATGTCACGGTGGAAGAAGCCCTTAACCATCCGAACTGGTCGATGGGAGCTAAAATCACGATTGACTCTGCAACAATGATGAACAAAGGTCTTGAAGTCATTGAAGCGCACTGGCTGTTTGACTTGCCGTATGAAAAGATCGATGTGCTGCTGCACAAAGAAAGCATTATCCATTCTATGGCTGAATTTCATGACCGCAGCGTCATTGCCCAGCTTGGAACACCTGATATGAGAGTGCCGATTCAATATGCCCTGTCTTATCCTGAACGGTTGCCGATGCCGGATACAAAACAGCTGAATTTATGGGAGGCGGGCAAGCTCCACTTTGAAAAAGCTGATTTTGAACGGTACCGCTGCTTACAATTTGCTTATGACTCAGGTAAAATTGGAGGAACGATGCCGACTGTCCTGAACGCTGCAAATGAAGAAGCTGTGGCCGCTTTTCTGAAAGGGAAAATTAAGTTTCTTCAAATCGAAAACCTGATTGAGAGGGCACTTTCAAAACATTGTGTGATAACAGACCCGAATCTGCATATCATTCAAGAAGTGGACAAAGAGACAAGAGAATTTGTTCAATCATTCTATTCATAAAGGTGGTCATGAAACGTGAATACCGTTTTGGCGTTTGTTGTTATTTTTGGGGCGCTCGTTTTCTTTCATGAGCTTGGACATCTCGTTTTAGCTAAACGTGCGGGTATTCTTTGCCGTGAGTTTGCGATTGGATTCGGCCCGAAAATCTTTTCTTTTACAAAAAATGAGACGGTCTATACGATCAGACTTCTTCCTTTGGGCGGATTTGTCCGGATGGCCGGCGAAGACCCTGAAATGATAGAGGTTAAGCCCGGATATAATGTCGGACTGCTCTTTAACAAACAGGATCAAGTTGAAAAAATTATTCTGAATAATAAAGAAAAATACCCCCGTGCAAGAGTCATAGAAGTCGAACAGGCAGACCTTGAGCACAAAATGTTCATCTCAGGGTATGAACAGGGCGAAGAAGATGAAGTGCTTAAGCATTTTGATGTCAGCGAGCGTTCATTCTTTATCGTAGATGGATCAGAAGTGCAAATTGCGCCTTTTAACCGCCAGTTCGGTTCAAAAACACTCGGCCAGAGAACGGCTGCGATTATTGCAGGCCCGCTGATGAACTTTATCCTTGCGTTTGTCCTGCTTTTCTCTCTTGGTTTTATTCAGGGAGCTCCAATAGACGAGCCTGTCCTTGGAAAATTGACAGAAGACGGCTCTGCCGCTGAATCAGGCTTAAAAGAGGGAGATGAGATCACGGCCATTGAGGGCAAAGTGATGTCTTCCTGGAAGCAGGTGGTATCTGTTATTCAGTCAAACCCTGAACAGGAGCTTACCTTCAGCGTGAATCGCGGCGGGCAGGATCTTGAAATCGAGGTCATCCCTGAAGCGAGCAAAGTCGGTGAGGAAACCATCGGCAGAATCGGAGCCTATAATCCGGTAGAGAAATCGTTTATCGGTTCATTAACTTACGGTGTCACAGAAACATTTAACTGGACAAAAGAAATTGTCCTCGGACTTGGCAAGCTGATCACAGGCCAGTTTTCCATTGATATGCTTTCAGGCCCTGTCGGCATTTATGATATGACAGATCAAGTAGCAAAAACGGGCGTCATTAATTTGATGAGCTGGGCTGCGATCCTGAGCATTAATCTCGGTATCGTCAACCTTCTTCCAATTCCGGCTCTTGACGGCGGAAGACTGCTCTTTTTCCTTGTTGAAGCGCTTAGAGGGAAACCGATTGACCGCCAGAAAGAGGGCGTTGTCCATTTTATCGGGTTTGCGCTGCTGATGCTCCTGATGCTTGTCGTAACGTGGAATGACATTCAGCGGTTCTTTTTATAAAATGCCTGCCGACAGCTGAAAATGCGAATTTTGAATACTTAAATAGAGGTGCTTTAGATGAAACAGAGTATGACGTTTATTCCTACTTTAAGAGAAGTGCCTGCAGATGCGGATATTAAAAGCCACCAGCTTTTGCTCCGGGCAGGCTACATGCGGCAAAATGCGAGCGGAATCTACAGTTATTTGCCGCTTGCCTCTATTGTTCTTAAAAAAATTGAGCAGATTGTACGAGAAGAGATGAACCGTGCAGGCTCAGCCGAACTGCTTATGCCTGCACTCCAGCAGTCAGAACTTTGGCAGGAATCCGGCAGATGGTACACATACGGCCCTGAGCTTATGAGAATGAAAGACAGGCACAGCCGTGAATTTGCACTTGGCGCCACACATGAAGAGGTTATTACATCTCTTGTGCGCGACGAAGTTAAGTCCTATAAGAGACTTCCTTTGAATCTGTATCAGATTCAGTCGAAATTCAGGGATGAAAAGCGTCCCCGATTTGGACTTCTGCGCGGCCGCGAGTTCATTATGAAAGATGCCTATTCTTTCCATGCTTCGTTTGAAAGTCTTGATGAAGTGTATGAAAAGATGTTTCAGGCATACAGCAATGTGTTTTCACGCTGCGGCCTGAACTACCGGGCAGTTATTGCTGATTCTGGTGCCATGGGCGGAAAAGACACCCATGAGTTCATGGTTTTGTCTGACGTCGGCGAAGATACAATTGCCTATTCAGACACATCGTCCTATGCTGCCAATGTAGAGATGGCTCCTGTTATTACTCAATATGAGAAAAGCAGTGAAGAACAGCAGGACCTTGTAAAAACAGAAACACCAAATCAAAGAACGATTGAAGAAGTAGCGGATTACCTGAACGTCGAAAAAGAGAAGCTGATTAAATCTCTTGTTTTTAAAGTGGACGAAAAATTTGTGATGGTGCTTGCACGCGGCGATCACGAAATCAACGATATAAAAATCAAAAACCTTTACGGGGCATCAGTTGTCGAACTTGCGACACCTGAAGAAACGAAGCAGGCGGCAGGAGTTCTGCCAGGTTTTGTCGGCCCTGTGGGAGCAGATTCTGCAATTGAGATTATTGCCGATCATGCGGTTCAGTCCGTTGTAAACGGCGTTTGCGGCGCAGGTGAAGAAAATTATCATTATACAGGCGTTAATCTAGATCGTGACGCAGCTGTCAGCCAGTATGCTGACCTTCGTTTCATTGAAGAGGGAGACGCTTCACCGGACGGAGAAGGAACGATTCAGTTTGCCAAAGGAATTGAAGTGGGACATGTATTCAAACTTGGAACACGCTACAGTGAAGCAATGAATGCGACGTTCCTTGATGAAAACGGCAGAGCGCAGCCGATGATTATGGGCTGTTACGGCATTGGCGTTTCAAGAACATTAGCTGCTATTGTTGAGCAGTATAATGACGATAAGGGTATTGTCTGGCCGGCTGCTGTTGCGCCGTTCCAAGTCCACCTGATCACAGCAAATGCAAAACAGGATGCGCAGTCTTCTCTTGGCGAAAAACTGTATACTGAGCTTTTAGAAGCTGGATTTGAAGTTCTTTATGATGACAGAATCGAACGCGCAGGGGTTAAATTTGCCGACTCTGATCTGATAGGCATTCCTGTCAGAATCGTAGTTGGAAAACAGGCCGAAGACGGCATCGTGGAAGTAAAAGAGCGGAAAACAGGAGAGAGTATGGACGTATCTCTCTCAGATCTGCATGAAACGATTTCAAGGCTGCTTCAGAAGTAAAAACCAGTGATGCCAAAAGTTCATCTATGGTATGATAGAGTAAGTGAATAACAAATTGACAAGGTACCCCGCTCAGTGCGAGGTACCTTCAATTATGATGGACAAAATTTCAAGGAGGGAAAAATCAGACATGCAAGAAGAGCGTCTCAAGGCTCAAAAAGAACGATTTCACCTTCTGCTTCAGCAAATCGGGCTGACAGAAGATACGGTTTATCCGTTTTTCTCTGAAGGTGCCATTACAAAACTGACTGTTTTAAAACAGCAGAAAAAATGGGAGTTTCAGTTTTCCTTTCAAAAAATCCTCCCATTTGATGCATACCGCCTTTTTCAGGCAAAGCTGACAAAAGCATTTTCTCATATTGCAGATGTAACCTTTCAGCTGACGGTCCAAGATCAGTCGTTCAATGATAAACTCGTTGCAGACTACTGGTCGGTTTGTGTTCAGGAGCTGGAGGGCATCTCTCCTCCCATGCTGTCCCTTTTAAATGAACAGACTCCTGAAGTGCAGGGGGTCAAACTGATCATTAAAACGAAAAATGAAACAGAAGCAATGGCCATTAAGAAAAAATATACGCCGCTGCTTCAGGACAGCTTTTCGCAGTACGGGTTTCCGTCCCTCCAATTCGATACAGTGACGACTATTTCGAAAGAAGAAATCGCACAGTTCCAGGAGAAGAAAAAACTCGAGGATCAGGAAAAAGTCATGCTCGCCATCACGGAAATGGAGAAGAAAGACAAAGAGCAGGATGAAGCTCCTCAAGGTCCGCTGATGATCGGATATGCCATAAAAAATGACGAAGAAATCAAGCAGATTGATACAATCGAAGATGAAGAGCGCCGCATCACCGTTCAAGGCTATGTGTTTGATGCAGAAACAAGAGAACTAAGAAGCGGCAGAACGCTCAGCACCTTTAAAATAACAGACTACACAAACTCCATTCTCGTGAAAATGTTTGCCCGTGATAAAGAGGATGCGGCACTGCTTCAAACATTGAAAAAGGGCATGTGGGTGAAAGTGCGCGGAAGCATCCAAAACGATACGTTTGTAAGAGATCTTGTCATGATTGCAAATGATATCAATGAGATCAAACCGGAAGTCAGACAGGATACTTCGGAAGAAAAGCGGATCGAACTTCATCTTCACAGTCCGATGAGCCAGATGGATGCCGTGTCATCAGTCGGCTCCCTTGTTGGACAGGCTAAAAAGTGGGGCCACCCGGCAATTGCAATTACAGATCATGCAGTGGCGCAGTCTTTTCCTGAAGCCTATTCGGCAGGAAAGAAAAACGGCATCAAGATTCTTTACGGTGTGGAAATCAATCTGGTGGATGACGGAGTTCCGATTGCCTACAACCCGCAGGACCGCTTTTTGCCTGAAGCGACCTATGTTGTATTTGACGTTGAGACGACAGGTCTTTCCGCTGTTTATGACACGATTATTGAACTGGCTGCCGTGAAAATCAGAGACGGTGAAATCATTGACCGGTTTGAGTCATTCGCCAATCCCCATCACCGGCTGTCGGCTACAACGATTGATTTGACGGGAATCACCGATGATATGGTGGCAAACGCCCCGGATGTGGATGAAGTGCTTCGCCGGTTTAAAGAGTGGACCGGGGACGACATACTCGTTGCGCACAATGCAAGCTTTGATATGGGCTTTTTGAATGTAGGCTACAAAAAGCTGCTTGGCAGCGGGAAGGCTGCAAACCCAGTCATAGATACGCTTGAACTTGGACGCTTCCTTTATCCCGAGATGAAAAGCCACAGGCTGAATACACTTGCCAAGAGATTCGACATTGAGCTTACCCAGCATCACCGCGCGATTTATGATGCTGAAGCAACCGGATATCTTCTTTTGCGCATGCTCAAGGATGCAGCTGAAAAGGGAATTGAAAATCACCTGCAGCTGAATGACAATATGGGCCAGGGCAATGCTTACCAGCGGGCTCGTCCGTATCATGCCATTCTTCTTGCCCAGAATGAAACGGGACTGAAAAACTTGTTTAAACTCGTTTCCATGTCCCATATAGATTATTTTTACAGAGTTGCGCGCATCCCGAGATCACAGCTTGTCAAACACCGGGAAGGGATCATTGTCGGATCGGCATGCGACCGCGGTGAAGTATTCGAAGGCATGATGCAAAAATCCCCTGAAGAAGTGGAAGACATTGCAGCATTTTATGACTACATCGAAGTTCAGCCGCCTGAGGTATACCGTCATTTAATCCAGATGGAATATATAAGGGATGAAATGGCGCTGAAAGAAATTATCTCAAATCTTGTCAGTCTTGGCGAAAAGCTTGAAAAGCCTGTTGTTGCAACCGGAAACGTGCATTATCTCCAGCCGGAGGACAAGATTTACCGGAAAATCCTCGTAAGTTCGCAGGGCGGGGCAAATCCGCTTAACCGCCATGAGCTTCCGAATGTGCATTTCCGTTCAACGAACGAGATGCTTGACTGCTTTGATTTTCTCGGAAAAGAAAAAGCCCGTGAAATTGTCATTGACAACACTCATAAAGTTTCGGCTATGATCGATGACATTAAACCGATCAAGGACGACCTGTATACGCCAAAAATCGAAGGTGCTGACCAGGAAATCCGCGATATGAGCTACGGGATGGCGAGAAGCATATACGGGGACAATCTCCCGGAAATTGTGGAAGCAAGACTTGAAAAAGAACTAAAGAGCATCATCGGCCATGGATTTGCGGTTATTTACCTCATTTCCCATAAGCTTGTTAAAAAGTCGCTTGATGACGGCTATCTAGTAGGATCCCGGGGTTCCGTCGGATCGTCGCTCGTTGCAACGATGACAGAGATTACCGAAGTGAATCCTCTGCCGCCGCATTATGTATGCCCCGACTGCAAGCACTCGGAATTTTTCAACGACGGATCTGTCGGATCGGGTTTTGACCTTCCGAACAAGGATTGCCCGGAATGCGGGGCAAAATACCATAAAGACGGCCATGACATCCCGTTTGAAACGTTCCTTGGATTTAAAGGAGATAAGGTTCCTGATATCGATTTGAACTTTTCGGGAGAATACCAGCCAAGAGCCCACAACTACACAAAAGAATTGTTCGGCGAAGATAATGTATACCGTGCAGGAACAATCGGCACCGTGGCAGAGAAAACGGCTTACGGCTATGTCAAGGGATATGCGGGAGATAACAACCTCATGCTCAGAAATGCAGAAGTTGACCGTCTCGTGCAGGGCTGCACAGGTGTAAAACGAAGCACGGGGCAGCATCCGGGCGGTATTATCGTCGTTCCTGACTATATGGACATTTATGATTTTTCGCCGATTCAGTTTCCGGCAGATGCCACCGGTGCGGAATGGAAAACAACTCACTTCGACTTCCATTCCATTCACGATAATCTTCTGAAGCTCGATATCCTCGGACACGATGATCCGACGGTCATCAGGATGCTTCAGGACCTGAGCGGAATAGATCCCAAAACGATTCCGACAGACGACAAAGAAGTTATGAAGATCTTCAGCGGGACAGAATCACTCGGCGTAACAGAAGAGCAGATCATGTGCAAAACCGGCACCCTCGGCATTCCCGAATTCGGAACGAGATTTGTCCGACAGATGCTTGAAGATACGAAACCGACAACCTTCTCAGAGCTTGTCCAGATATCCGGCCTTTCTCATGGAACAGATGTATGGCTCGGCAATGCGCAGGAGCTGATCCATGACAATACATGCACTCTGAGTGAGGTAATCGGATGCCGTGATGATATTATGGTTTATTTGATTTATCAGGGGCTTGAGCCATCATTCGCCTTTAAAATTATGGAATCTGTCCGTAAAGGAAAAGGCCTGACGCCTGATATGGTTGAAGAGATGAAAAAAAATAATGTGCCTGACTGGTACATTGGGTCCTGCCTGAAAATCAAATATATGTTCCCGAAGGCCCACGCAGCTGCCTATGTATTAATGGCAGTCCGCATCGCCTACTTTAAAGTCCATCATGCGCTTCTTTATTATTCTGCGTATTTTACCGTCCGCGCAGATGATTTTGACGTAGAAAGCATGGCAAAGGGTTCTGCTGCAATCAGGGCGCGAATTGAGGAGATTAACCAGAAAGGGCTTGAAGCATCTCCTAAGGAAAAAAGTTTGCTGACTGTCCTTGAACTGGCACTTGAAATGTGCGAGCGGGGGTACTCCTTCCAGAAGGTCGACCTTTACCGCTCAAGTGCAACAGATTTCCTGATCGACGGCAATTCGCTCATCCCGCCTTTTAATTCAATTCCGGGACTTGGGACAAATGCGGCCATCAACATTGTAAAAGCAAGAGAAGAAGGGGAGTTTCTTTCAAAAGAAGACCTTCAGCAGCGGGGAAAAGTATCCAAGACGATTATTGAATACCTGACGAACCAGGGATGTCTGGAGTCGCTCCCTGACCAGAATCAGCTTTCGCTGTTTTAATGACCGGCCTGAAACAGGAGAAAATTACCGGTGCCGTACCGGCGGTTTTTTCTTGCAATTTGGCTCAGAACCTTGAACAGTCTATGATTTTAATTTGCAATAAATGGCCGGTTATGTTATATTCTTTATGGAAATGCTAACGATAGTTAGAGGCAGAGAGTGGGGAAACCCACTCTTTCGTATTGAGTAGAGATATTTTGTGTCTCTTCATTCGGATCGCGTGTTTAGTACATACATTCCCTGCTCAATATGAAGCAGGGTTTTTCAGCAGCTAAAAGCTATATTTGCTTCTATTTCACAAGGAGGAACGGGATGAGCAAAAAAGTTACTGAAATCGTTGCCGAACTAGTGACGCCGATTTTAGATGAATTAACATTGGAATTAGTGGATATTGAATTTGTTAAAGAAGGAAAAGAATGGTTTCTTCGCGTATTCATAGACTCAAGCGATGGAATTGATATTGAGCATTGTGCGATTGTCAGCGAAAAGCTCAGCGAAAAGCTGGATGAAACAGATCCGATCGAACAAAATTATTTCCTCGAAGTTTCATCTCCCGGTGCTGAACGCCCGCTTAAAAAAGAAGCTGACTTCGAAAAATCGATTGGTAAAAATGTGTACATCAAAACATATGAACCTTTCGAAGGCTCAAAAGTTTTTGAAGGCGAGCTGACTGGATTTGACGGAGAACACGTCGTTGTAACAGTCACAATTAAGACCCGGAAAAAACAAATTCAGATTCCATACGAAAAAGTTGCCAGCGCAAGACTTGCTGTCACCTTCAATTAACTTGTTTTTATGAAATGAAAAGCAGGATGCAAGTATTTCTGCTATATGGATAAGGGGGAAACCGTTAAAATGAGTAATGAATTACTGGATGCCTTAACCATCCTTGAAAAAGAAAAGGGCATCAGCAAAGAAGTGATCATTGAAGCAATTGAAGCTGCTTTGATCTCGGCTTATAAACGAAATTTCAATCAGGCGCAGAATGTGCGCGTGGATCTTAACCGCGACACAGGATCAATGAGAGTCTTTGCAAGAAAAGATGTCGTGGATGAAGTATATGATCCAAGACTTGAAGTTTCTGTTGAAGAAGCCCAAAGCGTCAATCCGAGCTATCAGGTAAATGATGTGATGGAAATGGAAGTAACACCAAAGGATTTCGGCCGCATAGCAGCCCAAACGGCGAAGCAGGTTGTCACTCAGCGCGTGCGCGAAGCAGAACGCGGAGTCATTTACTCTGAATTCGTTGACCGCGAAGAAGATATTATGACAGGAATCGTGCAGCGCATCGATTCCAAGTTCATCTACGTCAGCCTGGGCAAAATCGAAGCGCTTCTTCCTGTAAGCGAACAAATGCCGAACGAAAAATACAAGCCCCATGACCGCATTAAAGTTTTTATCACGAAAGTGGAAAAAACTACAAAGGGTCCCCAAATTTTCGTTTCGCGCACTCATCCGGGCCTGCTGAAGCGTTTATTTGAAATTGAAGTTCCCGAGATCTATGACGGAACCGTTGAAATTAAATCTGTAGCCCGTGAAGCAGGCGACCGTTCGAAAATCTCTGTTTACTCGGAGAATTCAGAAGTTGATCCAGTCGGCTCATGTGTTGGACCTAAAGGCCAGCGTGTTCAGGCGATTGTAAACGAGCTGAAGGGTGAAAAAATCGACATCGTCAACTGGTCGAATGATCCGGTCGAATTTGTTGCCAATGCCTTAAGCCCTTCCAAAGTTCTTGACGTCAATGTAAACGAGGAAGAAAAGGCGACAACAGTTGTTGTGCCTGATTACCAGCTTTCCCTCGCAATTGGAAAAAGAGGCCAGAATGCCCGCCTTGCAGCCAAACTGACAAACTGGAAAATTGATATTAAGAGTGAATCAGATGCTGTTCAAATGGGTATCTACCCTCGTGCCGGAGCAAATGTCCCGCTTGAAGACAGCGAAGATGACGAGCCGCTTTTTTCCTTCAGTGATGACGAACTAGACAAGTAAGAGGTGAGGCAATGTGAACAATCAAAGAAAAGTTCCGCTCCGCAAATGCGTGGCAACTGGAGAAATGAAACCTAAAAAAGAACTTGTTCGTATTGTCCGTTCAAAAGAAGGCGAAGTCTCCGTCGATCCCACCGGGAAGAAAAACGGGCGGGGAGCATACCTCTCTCTTGATAAAGACGCTATTTTGCAGGCGAAGAAGAAAAATGTCCTCGCAAACCACCTGCAAGTGAAAATTGAAGACAGCATCTATGAAGAATTGCTTCAGCTGGCTGAAAAGGAGAACCATTAATGTCAAAACAGCAATGGATGTCCTTACTGGGCCTTGCAAATCGGGCAAGAAAAATTGTTTCGGGGGAAGAGCTTGTCATTAAAGAAGTGCGGCAGTCCCGCGCGAAACTCGTTCTTCTCTCTCTGGATGCATCAGATAATACGGCCAAAAAGGTACATGACAAATGCAGCTATTATCGTATTCCTGTTGTTTCGGTCCCGGACCGGCATATGCTTGGCCAGGCGATTGGCAAAGATGCCCGGGTCGTTGTGGCAATCGTCGATTCAGGCTTTGCCTCTAAAATGAAAACCTTGCTCGATTAATTTCCTGGGGGTGACCATGTGACGAAAATGAGAGTATACGAATATGCAAAAAAACAGAACATCTCTAGCAAGGATGTCATAACAGCCCTGCAGAGCATGAATGTAGAAGTCAGCAACCACATGTCAACGATTGACGATCATGTTATTGTTAAACTGGACGGAAAATACAAGGCAGATAAAAAAGAACCATCTAAATCAATTTCTGTCAAACAAAGGGAAGATCACAAAACGCCTATGCAAAAACAAGAGAATACTAACAACAAACCAGCTAATACAAATAAACCAGCTAATACAAATAAACCAGCAAACAAAGGCGGCAACAAGCCTTTCAATAAAGGAAAAACAAACAATCAAGCAAAAAAACCCGGCGGCGGCAATAAGCGCGGCGGCAATCAGCGCAGACCACAGGGAGCAGCTCCGGTTCAGCCTAAAAAAGAACTGCCGAGCAAAATTACGTTTACTGGCAGCCTGACAGTAGGCGAACTTGCATCAAAGCTTCATAAAGAGCCTTCAGAAATCATTAAAAAGCTCTTTATGCTTGGAGTAATGGCCACAATCAACCAGGATCTTGACAAAGATTCAATTGAGCTGATTGCGGGTGAATACGGTGTAGAAGTTGAAGAAATCATCGTTTTTGACGTGACAGAATTTGAAGGCTATGAAACTGCGGATCAGGAAGAACAGCTTCAAATCCGTCCTCCTGTTGTAACGATCATGGGTCACGTTGACCACGGTAAAACAACGCTTCTTGACTCGATCCGAAACACGAAGGTAACAGCAGGCGAGGCTGGCGGAATCACACAGCATATCGGTGCATACCAGGTTGTTGTCAACGATAAGAAAATTACCTTCCTTGATACACCGGGACATGCGGCGTTTACAACGATGCGTGCACGCGGAGCTCAAGTAACGGACATCACTATTCTTGTTGTTGCAGCTGACGACGGTGTTATGCCTCAGACAGTTGAAGCAATCAGCCATGCAAAAGCAGCTGAAGTGCCGATTATCGTAGCAGTCAACAAAATGGATAAAGAAGCAGCAAATCCTGACCGCGTGATGCAGGAGCTGACTGAATACGGTCTTGTTGCTGAAGCATGGGGCGGGGATACCATTTTTGTTCCGCTGTCAGCACTTTCCGGTGACGGTATTGAAGAACTGCTTGAGATGATTCTTCTTGTAAGTGAAGTAGAAGAGTGGAAAGCAAATCCAAACCGTTCTGCAACAGGTACGGTTATTGAAGCGCAGCTTGATAAAGGCCGCGGTTCTGTTGCCACTCTGCTTGTCCAAAACGGCACACTCCGCGTCGGGGATTCCATTGTAGTCGGCAACACATACGGACGCGTCCGTGCGATGGTCAATGATCTTGGAAGACGCGTGAAAGAAGTCGGCCCGTCAACTCCTGTAGAAATTACCGGATTGAACGATGTTCCTCAGGCAGGCGACCAGTTCATGGTATTTGCTGATGAGAAAAAAGCGCGCCAGGTCGGTGAAGCCCGTGCGAGCAAACAAATCGACGAACAGCGCAGAGAAGGCGCAAAACTAAGCCTTGACGACTTGTTCGAGCAAATCAAGCAGGGAGATATTAAAGATATCAACCTGATTGTTAAAGCTGACGTACAAGGTTCTGCCGAAGCACTTGCAGCATCTCTTAATAAAATTGATGTTGAAGGCGTAAAAGTGAAAATCATCATGACCGGAGTCGGTGCGATCACCGAATCTGATGTCATCCTTGCATCTGCATCAAATGCCATCATCATCGGATTTAATGTCCGCCCTGATGGAAATGCTAAGAGAACGGCTGATGCCGAAAATGTTGACATTCGCCTTCACCGCATCATTTATAAAGTCATCGAAGAAATTGAAGCTGCCATGAAGGGTATGCTTGATCCGGAATTCGAAGAAAAAGTAATCGGTCAGGTTGAAGTCCGCCAGACGATTAAAGTTTCTAAAATCGGCACCATCGCCGGTTCATATGTAACGGACGGCAAAATCACACGTGACAGCAGCATCCGCGTAATCCGCGACGGCATCGTCGTGTTTGAAGGCGAAGTGGATGCCCTGAAACGCTTCAAAGATGATGTGAAAGAAGTAGCACAGAACTACGAGTGCGGTATTACCATTAAAAACTTCAATGACATTAAAGAAGGAGACGTCATTGAAGCTTACGTAATGGAAGAGATCGAACGCAAGTGATTGGATATGCGGAGTGCGAATGCATCATTTATGACGCACGCTCGCTGAAAGACAAACGGGCCGTTTTACAGCGTGTTTTAATGAGACTGAAGCAGAGACTGAATGTCTCTGTTTCAGAAATTGATTTTCAGGATACATGGCAGAGGACAAAGATTGGTATAGCTGCCGTGACATCAAGTAAAGTTCAGACGGAAAAAGAAATTCACAAGGCTCTTGCCATGATTGATTCGTTTCCGGAAATTGAGCGCACTGTAACCTCGTTTGATTGGTTTTAACGGTGAGGTGAAAGAAAGCATGAGTTTAAGAGCAAACAGAGTCGGCGAGCAAATGAAAAAAGAACTTGGTGAGATCATCAGCCGCAAAATCAAGGACCCGCGCATCGGTTTCGTAACAGTAACTGATGTTAGAGTTTCGGGAGACCTTCAAATTGCAAAAGTCTATATTTCAGTTCTTGGCGACGCGGAAAAGAGAGAAAACACTCTAAAAGGCCTCGCAAAAGCCAAAGGGTTTATCCGTTCTGAAATCGGACAGCGCATCAGGCTCAGAAAGACACCTGAGATTCTTTTTGAATTTGATGAATCGGTTGACTACGGCAACCGGATCGAAACGCTGATTCACGAAATCAACCAGGAAAACAAGCAGGAAGACTGAAGAAAGGATAGACATCTGTCTATCCTTTTCGTTTAGCCTGCAGACAGAAAGGCGGAACATGTTCCATGGAAGGTGTTTTATTAATACATAAGCCTGCAGGAATGACATCCCACGACTGTGTCGCGAAAATGAGAAGAATTGCTAAAACGAAAAAGGTGGGTCACACCGGCACGCTTGACCCGGATGTAACGGGTGTTTTGCCTGTGTGTCTTGGCCGCGCAACAAAGATCGTCGAGTATTTAACGGCAGAGTCAAAAACCTATGAGGCAGAAGTGACCATCGGCATATCAACCGAAACAGAGGATGCGTCCGGTGAAATAGTTGAAAAAAAAGCCGTCAATGAAATGATTACAGATGAAATGGCCCTTGAGGCCCTCAGCAGCCTGACGGGTGAGATTGATCAAGTGCCGCCTATGTACTCTGCTGTCAAAATCGGAGGCAAAAAGCTGTATGAATACGCACGCGCAGGACAGACAATTGAGCGCCCTTCAAGAAAGATCACCGTTCATGAGATGACATTGCTGTCAAATGTGCAGTCCGGCGGAGAAACAGCCTCTTTCCGCTTCAGAGTTTCATGCTCTAAAGGAACGTATGTGAGAACGCTTGCTGTCATGATCGGCGAACACCTCGGCTATCCGGCCCACATGTCCCATCTCGTACGGACAGGCTCAGGCTCATTTACCATTGACCAATGCCATACCTTTGAAGATATTGAAAAGGCGGCAGATGAAAACCGTCTGCAGGAGCTTTTGATCCCGATTGGAACAGCTTTAAATCATTTGCCGAAACTTTCAATAAATGATACATTAGCAAAGAAAGTGAAAAACGGCGCACTGCTTGAGGTTCCGGCAGGTTTAGACCCCGGTGCGGAATCCATTGCTGTGTTCGGCGAAGACGGGACATGTCTTGCTATTTACAGGCAGCATCCTGAAAAACCTCACTTCCTAAAACCTTCCAAAGTCCTTGCAATTGACTGATGTGAAGAATGCTGATACAGAAAAGGTGAACCAGGCGTGAAGACGATTAAACTGACACATCCGCACTCTTTAAACAGTACTGAACTTCCACCGCTTGCAATGGCCCTTGGCTATTTCGACGGGGTGCACCGCGGGCATCAGGAAGTCATCACCGCTGCCAGAAAACTGGCTGATGAAAAAGGATTGAAAAGTGCGGTCATGACGTTTGATCCCCATCCTTCGGTGGTGCTTAGAAAAAATACGCAGCATGTAGAAGCCATTACGGCAGTTTCGGACAAAATCGAACTGATCGAGGATCTGCAGATCGACTATCTTTTTATCGTGAATTTTTCAGAAGCTTTTGCCGCTTTGCAGCCGCAGGAGTTTATTGACCAGTATATTATCAATCTGAACGTCAAACATGTGGTAGCCGGCTTTGATTACTCCTACGGGAGACTTGGAAAAGGCACAATGGAAACAATGCCGTTCCACTCGCGCAGCGCTTTTGACCAGACAGTGATCAGCAAGCAGACAGACCGCGACCGCAAAATCAGTTCCACCCTCATCAGGGAGGTTCTGAGAAACGGAGACGTTGAATATGCCTGCACGCTTCTGAACAGGCCGCACAGGGTAAAAGGAACGGTTATTCACGGGGATAAGCGCGGAAGAACAATCGGCTTTCCAACAGCCAATATCGAGCTTGACAATGCCTATATCATTCCCCCGACAGGTGTATACGCTGTTCAGTTTGAACTCGACGGGGAACGCTATAACGGAGTCTGCAACATTGGCTACAAGCCAACATTTTATGATGATAAAAAACTCAAGCCCAGCATAGAAGTTCATATTTTCGAGTTTAATAAATCGATATATGGGAAGAATGTAGCTATATTCTGGTATAAACGGATCAGGAGCGAGCAGAAATTCGGTTCGATTGACGAACTGATTACGCAAATCGGAAAAGATAAAGCTTCCGCTGAGCAATTTTTTCAGAAACTGCAAGATTAATGCTTGCCTTCTGGCCCGAATAATAGTATTCTAATACTTGTAACTTTTATAACCATTGCTTGGCAAAACGATTCACCAACGTTTGCTCGGTAATTGGGGTTTTTAAATGAAGGAGGTGAATAGGATGGCAATCACTCAAGAACGTAAGAATGAAATTATCGCTGAGTACAGAACGCATGATACGGACACTGGTTCTCCAGAGGTTCAAATCGCTATCCTAACTGAGGATATTAACAATCTTAACGGACATTTACGTGTTCACAAGAAAGACCACCATTCACGTCGCGGTCTTTTGAAAATGGTAGGTAAACGCCGTAATCTTTTGACGTACCTGCGCAATAATGACGTAACTCGTTATCGTGACCTGATCAACAAGCTTGGTCTACGCCGATAATCTTTTGAAAAAGCGGGAGAAATTCCCGCTTTTTTAGTGTACGAAAATAAAAATACCAGGATTTGCACGTGATCTATTTACATACCGGAATAACATTGATATGTTGAATTTAAATCGTTCATAATAATACATACCTGTATGTTGTGACATATGATGAGAGGAGTTCATTTTTATATGGGACAAGATAAACAAGTGTTCTCCATTGACTGGGCAGGCAGAGAACTGACTGTTGAAGTCGGCCAGCTTGCAAAGCAGGCAAATGGAGCGGCCATGATCCGCTACGGAGATACTGCCGTACTGAGCACGGCAACTGCATCAAAAGAACCTAAGACTGTCGACTTTTTCCCGCTGACTGTCAACTACGAGGAGCGTCTTTACGCTGTCGGTAAAATTCCGGGGGGCTTTATTAAAAGAGAAGGACGTCCGAGCGAGAAAGCGATTCTTGCAAGCCGCCTGATTGACCGTCCCCTTCGTCCTCTGTTTGCAGACGGATTCCGCAATGAAGTTCAGGTTGTCAGCATCGTCATGAGTGTGGATCAGGACTGCTCATCTGAAATGGCAGCCATGTTCGGATCTTCTCTGGCACTGACGGTTTCAGACATTCCGTTTGAAGGCCCGATTGCAGGCGTTGTAGTCGGCCGTGTAGACAGCCAGTTTGTGATTAATCCAACAGTAGAGCAAATGGATAAAAGCGATATCCACCTCGTTGTTGCCGGAACGAAGGATGCAATCAACATGGTTGAAGCAGGTGCAGATGAAGTGCCTGAAGAAATCATGCTTGAAGCGATCATGTTCGGCCATAATGAGATTAAGCGCCTCATTGCTTTCCAGGAAGAAATTGCTGCAGCTGTAGGAAAAGAAAAATCGGAAGTGAAGCTTTACACACTTGATGCAGAGCTTGAAAAAGGCATTCGCGAAATGGCTGAGAAAAATCTGCTTTCAGCAATTCAGGTGCAGGAGAAGCATGCCCGTGAAGAAGCAATCAATGAAGTCAAAAAAACAGTGGTTGCACATTTCGAAGAGCAGGAAGCTGAAGCTGACACTTTAAAGCAGGTAAAAGAGATTCTTTCTAAATTAGTGAAGCAGGAAGTCCGCCGCCTGATCACAGAAGACAAAGTGCGCCCGGATGGCCGTAAGGTTGATGAAATCCGTCCTCTTTCTTCTGAAGTCGGCATGCTTTCCCGCACACACGGTTCCGGCCTGTTTACACGCGGACAGACGCAGGCTCTGAGCATCTGTACATTAGGTGCACTTGGCGACGTTCAAATACTTGACGGCCTTGGCCTTGAAGAGACGAAGCGTTTTATGCACCATTACAACTTCCCTCTGTTCAGCGTAGGGGAAACCGGATTTATGCGCGGTCCCGGACGCCGGGAAATCGGACACGGGGCACTTGGAGAAAGAGCCCTTGAACCTGTGATTCCGTCAGAAAAGGACTTCCCTTATACAGTCCGTCTCGTATCAGAGGTTCTGGAATCAAATGGTTCTACTTCACAGGCAAGCATCTGTGCAAGCACGCTTGCCATGATGGATGCAGGTGTACCTCTTAAAGCGCCTGTAGCAGGTATTGCGATGGGTCTTGTCAAATCAGGAGATCATTATTCAGTTCTTACTGATATTCAGGGCATGGAAGATCACTTAGGCGACATGGACTTTAAAGTGGCTGGAACTGCAAAAGGTGTTACCGCACTTCAAATGGATATTAAAATCGACGGACTTTCCCGCGAAATTCTTGAAGAAGCGCTCCTGCAGGCGAAAAAAGGCCGCATGGAAATCCTTGAGTCAATGCTTGCAACGATAAAAGAGCCGCGTACAGAGCTTTCGCCATATGCACCAAAAATTCTGATGATGGCCATCAATCCTGATAAAATCCGTGATGTCATTGGACCAAGCGGAAAACAAATCAATAAAATCATCGAAGAAACTGGCGTGAAAATTGACATTGAACAAGACGGAACAGTCTTCATCTCTTCAACAAACGAAGAAATGAACCAAAAAGCGAAACAAATTATTGAAGACATTGTCCGCGAAGTAGTCGTAGGACAGCTGTACTTAGGTAAAGTAAAACGCGTTGAAAAATTTGGTGCGTTCGTTGAAATTTTCAATGGCAAAGACGGTTTAGTACACATTTCTGAACTTGCAGAAGAGCGCGTCGGAAAAGTTGAAGATGTTGTTAAAATCGGTGATGAGTTGCTTGTCAAAGTAACTGAAATTGATAAACAGGGTCGCGTCAACCTTTCAAGAAAAGCCGTTCTCCGTGAACAGAAAGAAAAAGAAAAGCAAAATTCTTAACGTGTAGAAGCCAGAATATCGAGTCTGGCTTCTTTTTGCTTTTTGGCTTAAAAGTGCCAAAAAGCGTGATTCCGCTTTTCGTATTGTCCAGCTCCATCGCTCAACTCCTCTGTCAGAACAAATCCGGCTAAAAAGTCAAACCCGGACTTTTCATCCGGATTCTTATCTGACTCCCGGAGCTAAACGAGCGATTCCGCTTTTCTGGTGTCCAGCTTCATCGCCTAGCTCCTCGGCCAGAACGGCTCCGATGTAAAAAGCAAAACCGGCTTTTTTCATCGGATCCTTTTCTGTCCTTCGGAGCTGAGCAAGGCGATTCCGCTTTTCTGGTCTACCTAGTCCCCCTCATACATACTTTCTAGTAAAAAGGGGGAAGACAAACATGAAGAGGTTCCGTTTGCTTGGGATAGTCATGCTGATGCTGCTGACAGCAGCTGTCATACAGAATCCGCTTACGTCTGCATATGTAGCGACGATGAAACAGGAAAACGTCGCTGCTGTTAAGCAGCAGGATGAATTGTATGAAACGATTGCAGCCAAAATAAAAGACTATGAAAAGCCTGCCCAGGATGCAGTCATACATACCGTCTGGAAAGCTACACCGGGCTATAACGGGCTGTCTGTAGATGCAGAAGCCTCGTACCGGAAAATGAAAAAAAATGGCGTCTTTGATGAAAAGCTTCTTGTTTATAAACAAGTCAGCCCCCGGGTTCACTTGAACGATCTGCCTCCAGCGCCTATTTACAGAGGCCATCCGGATAATCCGATGGTTGCTTTTCTAATTAACGTTGCATGGGGAAATGAATACTTGCCGGACATGCTGCGCGTTTTAAAAAAGCATGGGGTTAAAGCTTCTTTTTTTCTCGAAGGAAAATGGGCTGAACAGAATCCTGACCTGGTCGCACAAATTTCAGCCGGAGGCCATGACATCGGCAACCATTCCTATTCCCATCCTGATATGGCCAGACTTACTTCAGGCGAAATGAAGAGGCAGATAGCAAGGACTAATGAAATCATCAAAGGGCAGACAGGAAAACAGCCTGTCTGGTTTGCGCCTCCAAGCGGAAGCTTCAGGCAGGAAACCATTGCAGCCGCCGCAGAATATAACATGAAAACCGTCCTCTGGACCGTAGATACGATTGACTGGCAAAAGCCTGCGCCGAATGTTTTAGTTGAACGTGTCATGAAAAAAGTCCATAATGGGGCTATGATTCTCATGCACCCGACAGAATCTTCTTCAAACAGCCTGGAAACGCTGATCACATCCATTAAGCAAAAGGGCTACAGTTTTGGAAATGTAACGATGCTGATGGACGAAAAGCGGATGCCGGCACCGGAATGATGACAGAGGAGTGCATAATGCGGATCCTTGGAAGCATTGATAGGAGGAACAAGCTTGATAAAAAAATATACATGCCAAAACGGCGTAAGAGTTGTGCTCGAAAATATTCCCCATGTGAGATCAGTTGCAATAGGGGTTTGGATCGGCACGGGATCAAGAAATGAAAATGAAAAAAACAACGGCATTTCACACTTTCTGGAGCACATGTTCTTTAAAGGGACAAAAACAAGATCAGCACGGGAAATTGCTGAATCCTTTGACAGCATCGGCGGGCAGGTAAACGCTTTTACTTCTAAAGAATACACCTGTTATTACGCCAAAGTGCTTGATGAGCATTCTGATTTCGCGCTTGAAGTTCTTTCTGACATGTTTTTCAACTCCACTTTTGATGAGATTGAACTTAAAAAAGAGAAAAACGTCGTTTATGAAGAAATTAAAATGTATGAAGATACGCCTGATGATATCGTTCACGACCTTCTCAGCAGGGCTACCTACGGCAATCATCCCCTGGGATATCCGATTCTCGGAACGGAAGAAACCCTTGCAAAGTTTGAGAGCGACACATTAAGAGACTATATGGAGCAATACTATACTCCTGAAAATGTGGTCATTTCTGTTGCCGGAAATATTTCTGAGAGCTTCATTAAAGAAGTTGAAAAACAGTTCGGATCATTTGAAACATCGAAAAAAGGAACTGAAATATCAGCTCCTGCCTTTATGACCGAGAAACTAGCACGTAAAAAAGATACCGAGCAGGCTCACCTTTGCATCGGTTTTGACGGTCTTCAGGTCGGACATGAAAAGATTTATGACCTGATCGTGCTGAACAACGTGCTTGGAGGCAGCATGAGCTCGAGACTCTTCCAGGATGTAAGAGAGCAAAAAGGTCTCGCATACTCCGTGTTCTCATACCATTCATCCTATCAGGATAATGGAATGCTGACCATTTATGGAGGCACGGGCCGGGCGCAGCTTGACGTCCTGTTTGAAACCATTCAGGAAACGCTTGAGGTCCTTAAAAGAGACGGCATTACGCAAAAAGAGCTGACAAACAGCATAGAGCAGATGAAGGGCAACCTCATGCTCAGTCTTGAAAGCACAAACAGCCGCATGAGCCGAAACGGCAAAAACGAGCTCCTTCTCGGACGCCACAGAAGCTTGGATGAAATGATTGAAAAAATTAATGAAGTAACAGCTGATAACGTAAATGCTCTTGCAAAACAGCTGTTTACAGATGAGTATTCCGTTGCGCTCATAAGCCCTGACGGAAAGCTTCCGTCTTCTCTTCGTTAACTTCCCGGACCTGCCTTTAAAGCAGGTCTTTTTTTTGTGTGCGGGGATATATATGTTAAAAAGGGGGCTTCCTGAACATGAGACTGAGCGAGCTGAGCGGAAAAGAGATCGTCGATGTTAAGAGGGCGGAAAGACTCGGCATTCTGGGGCAGACCGATCTTGAAATCAATGAAAAAACCGGACAAATAACCGCCCTTGTGATTCCGTCTGTAAAATGGTTCGGATTCAGAAAACAAGGTGACGAAATAAGAGTTCCGTGGACCCACATTAAAAAGATTGGCTCAGATATGATCATTCTGGACATAGAAGATCATCAGATTAAGCTTCTTGAGTAAAAGCGATCGCTGCAGATCGCTTTTTTTTATGCGTTCAGGCCGCCAATTAATGCTCCTAAGACTATCACCCTGCATGGCGTTTTGACATAAGATGCTTAAGTAAGTTCACTATGAGTTTATTTATTTGAATATAGACATCGCGAAAAAGTAGGTGAAAGGGTCGTATGTTAACAGGACTTAATATAGCAGTCATTGGGGGAGATGCCCGGCAGCTTGAGGTGATCAGAAAGCTTACAGAACTGGATGCAAAACTGTTTTTAATCGGTTTTGATCAGCTGGACCATGGCTTTACCGGTGCCGCAAAGCTTAAGCTTGCCGAACTGCGGTTTGAAGAAATAGATGTGATCATTTTGCCTGTTCCCGGAACAAACCTTGAAGGCCATGTCGATACCATTTTCTCTAATGAAGAAGTCGTGCTGACGGAGGAGCTTATTGCAAGGACGCCTCCGCACTGCGTCATTTATTCCGGCATCAGCAATTCATACTTAAACGGAATAATTCAGGATACGAAAAGAGAGCTGGTTCAGCTGTTTGAACGGGATGATGTGGCCATTTATAATTCCATTCCTACCGTAGAAGGAACCATCATGATGGCCATACAGCACACGGATTTTACCATTCACGGTTCGAAAATAGCCGTTCTCGGACTCGGACGCGTAGGCATGAGTGTAGCACGGACATTTTCAGCTTTGGGGGCTAAAGTAAAAGTCGGAGCCAGAAAATCATCGCACATTGCACGAATTATTGAAATGGGGCTGCAGTCCTTTAAGCTTGAAGATCTGGAGAAGGAAGTAACAGATGCCGATATTTGCATCAATACGATTCCCCATCAGATCGTGACGGCAAAAGTAATTTCAAAGATGCCTCCTCACACACTGATCATCGACCTTGCTTCAAAGCCGGGCGGCACGGATTTTAAATATGCTGAGAAAAGAGGCATTAAAGCACTGCTTGCACCGGGACTTCCGGGGATTGTCGCCCCAAAAACAGCCGGTCAGATTGTTGCGAACGTCCTCGCATCATTGCTTTTAGAGGAGTTTTCTAAACGAAAGGGGCCATCATCATGAAAGTACAAGGCAAACGGATCGGATTCGGCCTGACTGGTTCACACTGTACCTATGACGCTGTTTTTCCGCAGATAAAACGGCTGATTGACGAGGGGGCGGATGTGATGCCGGTCGTTACTAACACGGTAAAAATGACAAATACAAGATTTGGCGAGGGAGCCGAGTGGATTAAAAAAATCGAGGAGCTTACAGGCCACAAAGCCATTGATTCCATTTTAGGAGCTGAGCCACTTGGCCCGAAGATTCCTCTGGACTGCATGGTTGTCGCGCCGATGACAGGCAATTCCATGAGCAAACTCGCAAATGCAATGACAGAATCTCCTGTCCTTATGGCGGCAAAAGCAACTCTCAGAAATCATAAACCGGTTGTTCTCGGCATTTCAACAAATGACGGTCTTGGACTGAACGGTGCAAATTTAATGAAGCTGATGGCTGCCAAAAATATTTTTTTTATACCGTTCGGCCAGGATGCACCATTTCAAAAGCCTAACTCGCTTGTTGCTAAAATGGATCTGCTTTTGGAAACAGTAGAGGCAGCACTTGAGCATACACAGTTTCAGCCGGTCATTATTGAAAAATTCCGGGATGACGAATAAGCCTCTTCCTGCTAGAATAGAAGGCAAGAAAAATCATGGTTGTATAATGCATACACCTGGTCTATGATAAACTAATACACAATATGATATGAAGTTATTCCGGAAACCGCCGGATATTCGCGGAAGGGGCTATGATTGATGAGTACAAATGGTTATCACGTTGCTGTCCTCGGTGCAACAGGCGCTGTAGGCCAGCAAATGCTAAAAACGCTTGAAGAACGGAACTTTCCGGTATCAAAGCTGACGCTGCTGTCGTCAGAACGGTCTGCAGGCAAAAAAGTCCTCTTTAGAGGAGAAGAACATATTGTTCAGGCTGCATCTCCCGAAAAGTTTAAAGGAGTTCAAATTGCTCTTTTCAGCGCTGGCGGAAGCATTTCCAAAATCTTTGCTCCTGAAGCTGTGAAGCATGGTGCAATCGTTGTGGACAATACGAGCGCATTCCGCATGGCTCAGGACGTTCCTCTTGTTGTGCCTGAAGTAAACGAAGAAGACTTAAAATCGCATAAAGGCATTATCGCTAATCCGAACTGCTCAACGATTCAAATGGTTGCTGCGCTTGAGCCGCTGAGAAAAGCTCACGGATTAAACAAAGTAATCGTATCCACTTACCAGGCAGTTTCAGGATCAGGCGCTGCTGCGATTGAAGAGCTGAAAACACAGTCAGAGGCGATTCTTTCCGGAAAAGATTTCACACCGGAAATCCTTCCTGTTAAAGGCGATAAAAAACATTTTCAAATTGCGTTTAATGCGATTCCGCAAATTGATAAATTCGAAGACAACGGATTTACGTTCGAAGAAATGAAAATGATGAACGAAACAAAAAAAATTATGCATATGCCGGAGCTTGAAATTGCCGCAACATGCGTAAGGATTCCGGTTGAAACCGGACACTCTGAATCTGTCTATATTGAACTTGATTCTGATAATGTTGGAGTGTCTGAAATCCGCGAGCTTTTAAAAGAAGCTCCTGGAGTAACGCTTCAGGATGACCCAAGTGCACAGCTGTATCCGATGCCTGCTGATTGTGTCGGCAAAAATGATGTGTTTGTAGGGCGTATCCGAAAAGATCCGGACCGTGCAAACGGCTTCCATTTATGGATTGTGTCTGATAATCTTTTAAAAGGCGCTGCATGGAATTCTGTGCAAATTGCAGAAAGCCTTGTTCAGCTGAAGTTAGTATAAGAAGGTTCAGGAGAGAGCAAGGGTACATAATGCCTGCTCTCTTCTCTTACGTATAGAGTCGGGGTGTTAGGATGAAATTGATCGTACAAAAATTCGGCGGGACGTCAGTAAAAGACGATCACGGCCGGAAAATGGCTTTGAATCATATAAGAGAAGCGTTAAAGGAGCAGTATAAAGTGGTCGTTGTCGTCTCGGCAATGGGCAGAAACGGTGATCCGTATGCAACAGATTCCCTTTTAAATCTGCTTTACGGAGGCAGTGCATCGATTTCAAAGCGCGAACAGGATATGCTCCTGTCATGCGGGGAAACGATATCTTCCGTGGTATTCACGAGCATGCTGAAGTCAGAAGGCATTGCAGCTGCCGCTTTAAGCGGGGCGCAGGCCGGCTTTTTAACAAATGAAGACTTTACAAATGCAAAAATTCTCGACATGAAATGCGAACGCCTGAGAAGAGAGCTTGACCGTCACGATGTGGTTGTCGTCGCAGGTTTTCAGGGAGCGGCAAAATCCGGTGACATCACAACAATCGGCAGAGGCGGAAGCGACACATCCGCAGCTGCACTTGGAGCAGCTCTGGATGCAGAATTCATCGATATTTTTACAGATGTAGAAGGGGTTATGACGGCTGATCCAAGAATTGTAGAATCCGCAAAGCCGCTGACCACGGTCACGTATACGGAAATCTGCAATCTTGCTTATCAGGGTGCTAAGGTCATCCATCCAAGAGCGGTGGAAATTGCCATGCAGGCGAAGGTTCCCATCAGAATCCGCTCCACGTACTCATCCGGTCCGGGGACACTCGTGACCTCCCATCATTCTGAAAAGCTCGGCAGCGACCTGCAGGAACGGCTGATTACCGGCATTGCCCACGTTCCGAATGTGACGCAGCTGAACGTTACGGCAAAAGAGGGACAGTACGAGGTGCAGACAGAAGTATTCAAAGCAATGGCGCGCGCCGGCATCAGCGTCGACTTCTTCAACATCACACCAAGCGCAGTTATTTATACGGTTTCTGAAGAAGTAACGGATGAAGCAGTAAGAATACTGAAAAGCATGGGATATGACCCTGCTGTTAAACGCCACTGTGCCAAAGTTTCCACAGTTGGCGCCGGCATCGCAGGAGTACCCGGAGTGACAGCGAAAATTGTGACGGCCCTGTCGGAAGAAGGCATTCAAATTCTCCAGTCGGCAGATAGTCATACAACGATTTGGGTATTAGTAAAAGAGGAAGATATGATCAGCGCCGTGAATGCTCTGCATAGCGCATTTGATCTGTCTGAATAAAAGACAGAAACTTAGAAAGAAGAAGAGGAGTGGCACAATGATTGACTTTGGCAGTATTTCAACAGCCATGGCAACACCATTTGACAAAAACGGCAACATTGATTTTCAGAAGACTACCCAGCTTGTTGATTACCTGATCAATAATGGGTCAGATTCACTTGTTGTGGCAGGAACGACAGGAGAATCTCCTACTCTTACATCTGAGGAAAAAATCGCACTGCTGAAGCATGTCGTTCAGGCTGCAGGGGGCAGAATTCCTATTATTGCGGGTACAGGAAGCAATAACACCAAGGACTCCATTGATCTGACAAAAAAAGCGGAAGCAGCAGGCGCCGATGCCATCATGCTTGTCGCGCCATATTATAATAAACCAAGCCAGGAAGGCATGTATCAGCATTTCAAAACGATTGCATCATCCACAAAACTTCCTGTTATGATCTACAACGTTCCCGGAAGAACGGTTGTCAGTATTTCTCCTGCTGTGATTGCAAGACTTGCTGAACTTCCAAATGTCGTTGCTGTAAAAGAAGCTAGCGGCGACCTTGAAGCGATGGCAGAAATCATTTCATCAACGCCTGATGATTTTGCTGTTTATTCAGGAGATGACGGATTAACTCTTCCAGCACTTGCAATTGGAGGCAGTGGGGTAGTCTCTGTAGCATCTCATATCATCGGAAATGAAATGCAGGAGATGATCTCCGCATTCAGAAGCGGTGAAACAGTGCGTTCAGGTGCTATTCACAGAAAACTGCTGCCGGTTATGCAGCAGCTGTTTAAAGCGCCAAGCCCTGCACCTGTGAAAACGGCTCTTCAGCTCAGAGGCCTTGACGTCGGACCCGTCAGACTACCGCTTTTGGCGCTCACTGAAAGTGAAAGAAACGAACTTATTGCCGTCCTGTCTAAAATAAAATAAGCATGATAAGATCGAGTCTGTAACCAGGACTCGATCTTTTTTGGTTCTTTTCGCAGAGTCTGCTGCTTTAATCATGAAGATTTCGTCTGCGCGTCAGATTATTTCCTTGTATTCCAATTCTTTCTTCAGTTATAATAGGCATTAGTTGTATTGGACGGGTTCAGGGAGGATTACCAATTGAATAAACAGACAGAAACCATCAAGATCATTGCCCTAGGCGGAGTTGGAGAAATAGGCAAGAACTTGTATGTCATTGAAATCGATCATAACATCTTCATCGTCGACGCTGGATTGATGTATCCAGAAGCCGGGATGCTGGGGATTGATATGGTCATTCCTGACATTACATACTTGCGGGAAAATGCAGATCGGGTAAAGGGCATCTTTTTAACCCACGGTCACGACGAGAATATTGGCGGAGTTTTCTATGTTCTCAGACATTTGTCCATACCGGTTTACGGAACGAAACTGACTCTTGCACTGGTTTCCCAGAAAGTAAAAGAACTTAACCCTAAGCAAAAAGCAGAATATGTCGAAGTTGATTCATCAACTGTTCTGGATTTTGAAGGAGTCAAGGTTTCTTTCTTCAGAACCATACACAGTATACCTGACTCTGTCGGTGTCTGCTTCCATACTTCACTTGGAGCGATCGTGCACACAGGTGATTTTAAATTTGATACAACTCCTGTTTTGAATGCACGCTCTGATTTAGGGAAAATGGCTATGATCGGCGAAGAAGGCGTTCTTTGTCTTCTTTCAGACAGCACAAATGCAGAAAGACCCGGGTTCACAGCCTCTGAAACAGGTGTCGGACAAGAGATATCGGACGCGATGTACAGCGCAAAAGGCAGAACGATTGTTGCCATATACGCATCAAATATCAACCGGATCGTTCAGGTCATTCACGCAGCCGCTGAAAATAACAGAAAGCTTGTCCTGCTTGGAAACTCAATTAAAAATGTTTATGAAATGGCAGAAAAATTAGGATACATCACCGAAAGTGAGAATATCATCATACCCGTCCAAGAGATCGATACCTATCCTAAGCATGAGGTTGCCGTCCTTACTACAGGTCATCAGGGAGAACCGTTAACAGTTCTTAACCGCATGGCAAAAGGCGCCCATAAACAATTAAAAATTGAAGCAGAAGATACAGTTATTATTTCTGCAACTCCAGTACCGGGAAATGAGCTCCATTTTTCAAAGACAGTCGATTTGCTGTACCGCGCAGGAGCAAGCGTAGTATTTGGCCAAAAACAGATTCATGTATCAGGACATGGAAGCCAGGAAGAGCTGAAACTTATGCTGAACATCATGAAGCCGAAGTACTTCATGCCTGTCAATGGCGAGTTTAAAATGCAGAAAGCTCATGCGAAGCTTGCCGTATCTGCAGGAATTGACGAGGATAACATCTTTCTTGTTGAAAAAGGCGATGTAGTAGAATTCAGCGAACATAAAGCGAAATCTGTTTCGAAGGTTCCTGCAGGAAACGTTCTGATTGACGGCCTTGGAGTCGGAGACATTGGAAACATCGTTCTCAGAGACCGGAGACTTCTTTCACAGGACGGCATCCTGATCGTCGTCGTTACATTGGACAGAAGCAAAAAAACGATGATATCAGGACCGGAGATCATCTCAAGAGGCTTCGTCTACGTAAGAGAGTCAGAAGAGCTGATCCAAAAAGCATCGGGCATGGTAACGGAAATCGTTGAAAAAAGCATGCAGGGCACAGGCATCGAATGGTCAGCCCTCAAGCTTAATATCCGCGAATCACTGAACCGCTTCCTCTTCGAACAGACAAAGCGCAGACCGATGATTCTCCCGATTATTATGGAAGTTTAATAAAAGTATATTTGAGCCATCTAATAATCCGAACTGGGTATAACTAGTTCGGATTTTTTCTGTGTTAAAGACTGTTTTATCTGTAAATATTCGGTTATTTAATGCTTTTTATCAGGCATCGACCTATTTGTGATGCAACTTCCCAGGTGGATCTTCATTTGCAGGGACGTTCCCATTAGTGCCTCTTTCTTCTAGTTGATGGAACTATTCTCCTGATAAGTGCCTTCAATCTGGTGATTATACTGTTTGATGGTTCTGATCTTCCCGATAAGTGCCCCCAACTTGATGATTCTTCTGTTTGAGGGTACTTATCTTCCCGATAAGTGCCATCAACCTGATGATTCTTCTGTTTGAGGGTACTTATCTTCCCGATAAGTGCCCTCAACCTGATGATTCTTCTGTTTGAGGGTTCTGATCTTCCTGATCAGTACCCTCAACCTGATGATTCTTCTGTTTGATGGAACTGTTCTTCCTGATAAGAGCCCCCAACCTGAGAATCCTTCTGTTTGATGGTACTGTTCATCATGATTAGTGCCTCCAACCTGAGAAAAACTCCAGTGGACTGCAGCGGATGGAACTTGACTCCTTGTCCAGCTGCAGCGCCCAACTCCTCTGTCAGAACAAAATCCCCCAAAAAGTCAAAACCGGACTTTTCGGGTGATTTCTTATCTGACTGCCGGAGCAAAACGGGCGCTTCCGCTTTTCTACGGGATGAAGAGGGAATGGGAGACCCCGCAGGCTGGCCGAGGAGGCTCCCATCCCTCCCCGCGGAAAGCAAGTTCCTGGAGCGAAAGGGAACGGGTATTAACGGTAAATCAACTTTCATATGGGAAAACTTTAAACAAGCATAACGCCGCTTCCGCTTAACAGAAGAATGTTTTTCCCTCTTCCTGCTCATAATAAAAGCATTCATACCAGGAAGGAAGAATGCAGATGAACCGCTACATACAGGAAAATTCCGAACAGAATCCGGATAAACAGGACGGAAAAGAACCAAGCCTTGTCGAAAAAATCCAGCAGCTCGGATCAACAAACGTTCCTCAGCTCTCACAGGATTCACGAATACACTGCCTGACCATTATCGGACAGATTGAAGGCCACATCCAGCTGCCGCCGCAAAACAAAACAACGAAATATGAACACGTTATTCCGCAAATCGTCGCAATCGAGCAAAACCCTAAAATTGAAGGACTCCTGATTGTGCTGAATACCGTTGGAGGGGATGTTGAAGCCGGCCTCGCAATCGCTGAGATGCTTGCTTCCCTATCAAAACCGACTGTATCCATTGTCCTTGGAGGAGGCCATTCCATCGGCGTGCCGATTGCCGTTTCCTGCGATTATTCTTTTATTGCCGAAACTGCAACGATGACCATCCATCCCGTGAGGCTGACAGGCCTTGTCATCGGTGTCCCGCAGACGTTTGAGTACCTTGATAAAATGCAGGACAGGGTCGTGAATTTTGTGACAAAGCACTCGAATATCTCTGAAGAGAAATTCAAAGAGCTGATGTTTTCTAAAGGAAATTTAACCCGTGACATCGGAACAAATGTAGTCGGAAACGACGCGGTTCAGTACGGGCTGATTGACGGAGTGGGCGGAGTCGGCCAGGCGATCATGAAGCTGAATGAACTGATAGGGAAGGATAAAGGCACTGAAGAGGAGAAGATGCTGCAATGATTCTATACACTTCTATGCCGGAGGAACTTATTTTCCCGGCAGAGGCAAAAGAGTACAGCGCATTTTCTTTTGTTGAATGCAACGGGGTGCAAATGCAGGTGAGACAGACAGAAGGAAATGAATATGAAGTTGTCCGTATCCTCAGCACCAATCCAGAAGACTATTTAAATGAACAGTACTCGCCGGGACAAAAAATTACGATGTCATTCTCGTTTTCTCCATAATATGCTATACTTAAGCTACACAAACATGTCCGCAGCCCTCAGTTGGCTGCTTTCTTTGTTTGCAAGAGGGCGAATGCCCTCAGCAAATTTTCTGCACAGGTGATAATGAAATGGCCAAACAAAAAAGAAGACAAAAGAAAAAGAATGACAACTGGCGCGAAACACTGAAATTTGAGCTGATTGGCCTTGGAATCCTTGCGATCGCGCTGATTGCGATATCAAGCCTTGGATTCGTAGGCAAGACGGTGGTTTACGTGTTCAGGTTTTTTATTGGCGAGTGGTTTATGGCCGCTCTAATCGGCATGCTGATCCTGGCGGGCTTTATCATGTGGAACAGAAGGTGGCCGCATTTGGTTTCAAGACAGATGGTCGGACTTTACTGTCTGCTTGCAGCCATTTTGCTGCTCAGTCATGTAACACTGTTTCAAATGCTCACCAAAAAGGGAGCACTTACTTCTCCAAGTGTCATAACAAACACATGGGAACTGTTTTTCATGGAAGTAAACGGACAAATCAGAACGCCGGACCTTGGAGGGGGCATGATTGGAGCCATCCTTTTTGCAGCTTCCTTTTATTTATTTGCGGCAGCAGGTTCAAAAATTATTTCGTTCATACTGATTCTTGTCGGAATTGTTCTGATCACAGGAAGATCGCTTGGAACTACACTCGGAAAATTAGCCGTGCCATTTTTCCGATTTATGAAAAATCAGGCCATTGCTTTTATGGAGGACATGAAGAATCTTCCTCAATCAATAAAAAATGCAAGACAGCACGAAGAAGCAAAACCGAAGAAAGTCAAAAAACAGCGCAGGCATGAGGAAGAAGACGATGCTGAGGAAGAAGAAGCAGACATTGTACATGTAGAACCCATCATCTCAAGTTTCGCAGATAAAGATGAACGCGAGCCTGAGCCGGCTGTAGATTTTCAGGAGGAAGCGAAGCCTGAACAGACGAGAACACCTAAAAAGAAGTCAGATGCAGATTCTTCAGAAGAATTGCCGGGACCTCCCATTACCTTTACAGAGGTAGAGAATAAATCGTATGTCCTTCCTTCACTTGACCTGCTTTCACAGCCGAAGGTGAACAGCCAGCAAACCGATAAGAAAAACATCTATGAAAATGCGCGTAAGCTGGAAAAAACCTTTCAAAGCTTCGGTGTCAAAGCTAAAGTAACACAGGTTCATCTTGGACCGGCAGTAACCAAGTACGAAGTCTATCCTGATGTTGGCGTAAAGGTAAGCAAAATTGTGAACCTAAGTGATGATCTTGCTTTGGCGCTTGCAGCGAAAGATATCCGGATAGAGGCGCCGATTCCAGGCAAATCAGCCATCGGGATAGAGGTGCCCAATTCTGAAATCGCCATGGTATCCCTGCGGGAGGTGCTTGAATCAAAAGCGAATGACCGCCCGGATGCCAAGCTTCTTATGGGTCTTGGCCGCGATATTTCAGGAGATGCTGTTCTTGCTGAAATGAATAAAATGCCTCATTTGCTCGTTGCCGGATCAACCGGAAGCGGAAAGAGTGTCTGCATAAATGGCATCATTACAAGCATTCTGATGAGAGCAAAACCGCATGAAGTAAAAATGATGATGATCGATCCAAAGATGGTCGAGCTTAACGTTTACAATGGCATTCCCCATTTGCTCGCACCTGTTGTGACAGACCCGAAAAAGGCATCACAGGCACTGAAAAAGGTTGTAAACGAAATGGAGAGAAGATATGAACTGTTCTCTCATACAGGCACGAGAAACATTGAAGGATACAACGAATTTATTCGCAGGTCAAACCTTGAAGAGGGAACGAAGAATCCGGAATTCCCGTATATTGTCGTCATCGTTGACGAGCTTGCGGATTTGATGATGGTTGCATCGTCTGATGTGGAGGACAGCATTACCCGACTGTCGCAAATGGCGCGTGCTGCAGGCATTCACCTGATTATCGCCACCCAGCGGCCGTCAGTGGATGTCATCACCGGTGTCATTAAAGCAAACATTCCATCAAGGATTGCCTTCAGCGTGTCTTCTCAGACTGATTCACGCACAATACTCGACATGGGAGGCGCTGAAAAGCTTCTCGGCAGGGGGGACATGCTTTTCCTTCCGGTTGGTGCATCCAAGCCTGTAAGGGTACAGGGAGCTTTTCTGTCCGATGAAGAAGTGGAAAAAGTCGTTTCGTACGTGATTTCCCAGCAGAGAGCGCAATACCAGGAAGAAATGATGCCGTCTGAAACAGCGGAAGTAAAAGAAGAAGTGAATGATGATTTGTATGATGATGCTGTTCAGCTCGTTCTTGAAATGCAGACGGCTTCTGTATCCATGCTGCAAAGACGGTTCCGTGTCGGCTACACCAGAGCGGCAAGACTGATTGATGCAATGGAAGACAGAGGCGTTGTCGGACCATACGAGGGCAGCAAGCCGAGAGAGGTCCTCATTTCAAAAGACCATTATGACGAAGTGAGTTCATAAAAGAAAGGCAGCCAATGCCTTTCTTTTTTTTGGCTCTTTTTGATATCAAAGAGAAACGGCAAACGGCAATCCAATCTAAAATAGGAAATAACGAATAGAAAATAGCGAATCTTTTTTGTGAGCATTTCTCTATAAATGACATACAGCTAGTGAGAAAGTGCTATCTCTTTTTCGACAAATTTATTAATTTTCTATTTATTTATTTTAAAATACATGGTATATTATTTTCGATTAGAGAAAGGGTATAACATCAGATGTCTGATCTCTTAATTGGAACGATTGGACGGAGGCTAAGTATGACTATTAAAACAGATAACCGTCATTTATATTTGCAGGTCATAGATCGAATTAAAGAAGATATTGAAAATGGAACATACGTAGAAAAAGAAAAGCTTCCTTCTGAATTTGAGCTTTCCAAAAAGCTTGGAGTAAGCCGCGCGACCCTCAGAGAAGCGCTCCGCATACTCGAAGAAGAAAACGTCATCATCCGCCGCCATGGTGTAGGGACGTTCATAAACTCCAAACCTCTCTTTACTTCAGGCATCGAACAATTGAACAGTGTGACTCAAATGATTGAACAGGCCAATATGCTGCCTGGCACCATTTTTCTTTCCTCACAAGTCAACAGTCCGACAGAAGAGGATGTTAAGCGGTTTAAATCCCGTGCAAGCGATGACATTTTTCTTCTTGAGCGGGTCAGAACAGCAAATGGAAAACCGGTCGTTTATTGTCTGGATAAAATTCCGAGGCATATTCTTCCGGCATCTTTTATCCATGAACAGGAATCATTGTTTGAACTGCTTGATGAAGAAGCAGGACGCTACATTTCTTATGCGGTCACACACATTGAACCAATCGGTTACCACGAAAAGATTTCCCCAATTCTGGAATGTGATCCTGAAACCGCGCTGCTTTGCCTGAAACAAATGCATTTCGATGAAAACGATCAGCCCGTGCTGTATTCACTTAATTATTTCCGCGCAGACCAATTCAGCTTTCACGTTGTAAGAAAGCGCTTGTAAAAACGTTTGCAGCTATAAGGAGGTGGTTCCAAGGTCGAAGGTGTTTCAAAGTTCTTATAGCAAATGATTTTAAATGAATAATAGGGGGAAGAAAACGTGAAAAAACGCTTTGGTTTAACAATGTCGCTTGTCCTTGCTGCAGGTACTCTTCTAAGTGCATGCGGATCATCTGGAGAAAAAAACAATGCAGGTGAAGACAAAAAAGAAGGTTTCTCGGTTGCGATGGTAACGGATACAGGCGGTGTTGATGATAAGTCATTCAACCAGTCGGCATGGGAAGGCATCCAGTCATACGGTGAGGATAACGGGCTTAAAAAGGGACAAGGCGGATTTGACTATGCACAGTCTCAGAGTGACGCAGATTATGAAACGAACTTAAACAAGCTTGTCAGACAAAAATTTGATCTTGTTTACGGAATCGGATATTTGATGACTGATGCGATTACTGTCATTGCCGATCAGCAAAAAGACGCTAAATTTGCAATCGTTGACAGTGTAGTGGACAAGCCAAACGTAGCAAGCATCACATTCAAAGAGCATGAAGGCTCATACCTTGTAGGTGTAGCTGCCGGACTTTCAACAAAATCAAACAAAGTCGGATTTGTCGGCGGAATGGAAGGCTCACTGATCAAGAAGTTTGAAGTTGGTTTTGTTGAAGGCGTAAAAGCAGCAAATCCTGATGCAGAAGTCATTGTACAGTACGCAGGAACATTCAGCGATGCGGCAAAAGGACAGCAGGTTGCTGAAATTATGTACGGCCAGGGCGCTGACGTAATCTACCATGCAGCAGGCGGAGCAGGAAACGGCGTCTTCACTGCAGCTGTTGACTTAAAAACGAAAAGCCCAGATAAAGATGTATGGGTAATCGGTGTTGACCGCGACCAGCATGAGCTTGGAGAAGGCGACGGCTTCAACGTAACACTTACATCAATGGTTAAAGGCGTAGACGTTGCTGTTAAAGACCTTGCTGAAAAAGCTAAAGGCGGAGACTTCCCAGGCGGAGAAATCATTGAATACGGCCTGAAAGAAAATGGCGTAGGAATTGCTCCGACACAGGACAACCTTTCTGAAGATGTCATTGCTAAAGTAGATGAGTACAAGCAAAAAATCATCGACGGTGAAATTACTGTACCATTCGAATAAGCAGGAACCTATAACTCTGATAAAAAGGCTAGTCATATTCTAGCCTTTTTATTAGCCTGTAAAGTCGCCTGACTAAAAGTCTATAAGCTTCATGAGAGATTTATAGATTTTTAGTTGGTGATTTTCTAAAGCAATAAAAGGAGTCAATGAATAGAGAGAAAACATAAATTCCTGACATTAATCATCACAATCATCAATGAGCTTCATGGGAAAAGGAGTGATCATGTTGGAATATGTCATTGAAATGCTCGGAATCCGCAAAGAATTTCCGGGAATCGTTGCGAACGATAACATTAATCTTCAAGTAAAAAAGGGCGAAATCCATGCGCTGCTTGGCGAAAACGGCGCTGGTAAATCTACATTGATGAACGTACTGTTCGGTTTGTATCAGCCTGAAAAAGGCGAAATTCGCGTAAAAGGCAAACCAGTCAGCATTACAAACCCAAATATCGCGAATGATCTGGGAATAGGTATGGTACACCAACATTTTATGCTTGTCAATAATTTTTCTGTTACAGAAAATATTATTCTTGGAAACGAGCCGACTCAATCAGGAAAAATTAATTTAAAAGATGCTGAGAAGCAAGTGAAAGACATTTCTGAGAAATACGGGCTCGCTGTTAACCCTTCTGCTAAAATCAGTGATATTTCTGTCGGCATGCAGCAGCGTGTTGAAATTCTGAAAACGCTTTACAGGGGTGCGGAAATTCTTATTTTTGATGAACCGACGGCCGTTTTGACGCCTCAGGAAATCAAAGAACTGATCAGCATTATGAAAACGCTGATAAAAGAAGGCAAATCCATCATTCTGATTACACACAAGCTGAAAGAAATTATGGAAGTCTGTGACCGTGTGACTGTCATAAGAAAAGGCGAAGGCATCGGCACTGTCAATGTAAGTGAGACAAACCCGAACGAGCTTGCATCTCTAATGGTCGGCCGCGAAGTTCTTTTTACGACTGAAAAGACGGAACCGAAACCTGCTGCAGAAGTTCTGAAAATAGAAAATCTGACAGTGAAAGACAGCCGGAATGTCACGGTTATTGACTCTCTGAATCTGTCTGTCAGAGCAGGGGAAATTGTCGGCATTGCCGGAGTCGACGGAAACGGCCAGTCTGAATTGATCGAATCCATCACCGGGCTAATGAATTCTGAATCAGGCTCCATTCTGCTTAATGGCAAGGAAATCCGTAATCAAAAACCGAGAAAAATTACTGAGTCAGGTGTGGGACACATTCCTCAGGACCGTCATAAACACGGACTTGTTCTGGATTTTCCTGTCGGTGAGAACATGGTGCTGCAAACGTATTATCAAAAGCCTTTCTCTAAAAGAGGTGTTCTGAATTTCAAGGCAATTTACGAAAAAGCTGAGAAGCTGATTAAGGAATTTGATGTAAGAACACCCGGCAGTTCAACGCTTGCCCGTTCGCTTTCTGGAGGTAATCAGCAAAAGGCGATTATCGGACGCGAAATTGACAGAGATCCGGATCTCCTGATCGCTGCACAGCCGACGAGGGGACTTGATGTCGGAGCGATTGAATTTATCCACAGACGCTTGATTGAGCAGCGGGATAAAGGAAAAGCGGTCCTTCTCCTTTCTTTTGAGCTTGAAGAAATTATGAACGTCAGTGATAAAATTGCCGTTATTTATGAAGGGAAAATCGTTGCGATTGTGAATCCGAAAGAGACAACTGAACAGGAACTTGGTTTGCTCATGGCAGGAAGCAGCCGCAGGGAAGCAGGTGCCACAACATGAATTTAACACGCTATTTCAACATCATTGTACCCGCCATTGCGGTTTTGCTCGGTCTAATTTGCGGTGCAGTCATTATGCTTATAACCGGATATGATCCGGTTGCAGGATACGCAGCTTTATGGAACGGTATATTCGGCGAAACGTATTACATCGGCGAAACAATCCGCCAGCTGACTCCTTATATTCTTGCAGGTCTTGCTGTTGCTTTTGCTTTCAGGACAGGCCTTTTCAATATCGGAGTAGAAGGACAGCTGATTGTTGGCTGGTTTGCAGCTGTATGGGTCGGGGTAGCATTTGAGCTGCCGAAGATCATCCATCTGCCGCTTGCGATACTCGCTGCAGCTCTTGCAGGGGCGCTTTGGGGATTCATTCCGGGTCTTTTAAAAGCCCGTTTCAAAGTGCATGAGGTTATTGTAACGATTATGATGAACTACATTGCGCTTTATTTAACGAACCATTTGATTCAGTATGTTCTTTCAGATAAAGGGGATAAGTCAGAAACCATCTTCGCGTCTGCTTCACTCAGCTCGCCTCTTTTTCAGGAACTAACGGATTATTCAAGAATGCATTACGGGATATTCCTTGCATTAATCGGTGCTCTTGTTATGTGGTTCCTGCTTGAGAAAACGACGAAGGGCTACGAGCTCAGATCTGTAGGCTTTAACCAGAATGCAGCACAGTATGCAGGAATGAACGTCAGCAGAAACATTATCCTGTCCATGGTTATTTCCGGAGCATTTGCAGGGATAGCTGGAGCAATGGAAGGCCTTGGGACGTTCCAGTATGTATCTGTGAAAAATGGATTTACCGGAGTAGGATTTGACGGAATCGCTGTTGCGCTTCTTGGAGGAAATACTGCGATCGGCATCATTTTCGCTGCAGCGCTTTTCGGCGGACTGAAAGTCGGGGCGCTGAATATGCCGTCTGAGGCAGGGGTTCCATATGAGCTTGTTGAGATCGTCATCGCTCTGATCATCCTGTTCGTTGCTTCAAGCTACTTTATCCGCTGGATACTGCTGCGTTTCAAAAAGGAGGGGAAATAAGTGAGCATACTTCACGTGTTAGAACTCATCATCCCAACGGCTTTATTTGTTGCTGCTCCGCTTATTTTCACGGCACTTGGAGGCATGTTCAGTGAACGTTCAGGCGTTGTTAACATCGGTCTTGAAGGATTAATGGTCATCGGAGCATTTGTCGCCATCGTATTCAATTTGACATTTGCCGATCAGTTCGGGGATGCAACACCGTGGCTTTCTATTCTTGCAGCGCTTGCAGCAGGTGCTTTGCTGTCTGTGCTTCATGCAGTAGCATCCATCACATTCCGGGCAGATCAAGTAGTAAGCGGGGTTGCCATAAACTTCCTTGCTATCGGCCTGGCGCTATTCTTAGTAAAGCTTTTTTATGATAAAGGGCAGACAGACCGGATTACAGAAAGCTTCAATAAAATCGACATCCCAGTATTAAGTGATATCCCGGTTATCGGACCTCTTTTCTTCTCAAATGGCTATATCACAACGTATATTGCCATCTTTACGGCTTTTGCTGTTTGGTTTGTTATGTACAAAACGCCGTTTGGACTGCGCCTCCGTGCTGTCGGTGAGCATCCGATGGCGGCAGACACGATGGGAATTAACGTTACGAAGATGCGCTATATTGGTGTCATTCTGAGCGGTGCGTTCGCAGGTGTGGGCGGAGCCGTTTACGCAACCATTATTGCCCGCGATTTCAGCCACGCGACAATCAGCGGCCAGGGCTTCATGGCGCTTGCTGCCCTGATCTTCGGAAAGTGGCATCCCCTTGGCGCCATGGGAGCGGCCATCTTCTTCGGACTTGCTCAAGGTCTGAGCGTTATCGGCGGACAGCTTCCTCTTCTTGAGGACATTCCGACTATGTATCTTCTGATCACACCTTATGTGCTCACTATTCTTGCGCTAACAGGATTTATCGGACGCGCAGATGCACCAAAAGCACTTGGAACACCTTATGAAAAAGGAAAAAGATAGGAACAAAAGTGCAAGCGCCCTGACTATCGGATCTAATAAGGTCGCTGGAGCTGGACGGGCATAACTTTGTCATGTCATCCACAGTCTTATACTTTTTAAAATTCCTAAACCGAACAACATTAGCGGTCCCGCCACACGGCGGGGCCGTTTTTGCATGAATGCAAATTCGGGACAGCGGCACACTAATGGCAGTGAGGCGGGATATCATTTCCTTAATTATCCTAAAGTTGATATAATTACTAGAATGGTTCCATACGCTAATGTAGAAAACAGGTAAAAATATAAGAGAAACTGCTTGTTAGGAGGGTCATTATGAGTTATTTAAATGAACAAATCGAAACAATCAACGGCTTGACGCTTCATACCGTTCAAACGGATAAATTTAAGACAAATTCACTTGTATTTAAAATGCTTGCCCCGCTTAATGAAGAAGACGTGACATTCCGCGCGCTCCTTCCTTATGTTCTTCAAAGGGGGACAAAAACGTTTCCGACAAGCACAGAACTCAGAAAGCACCTTGATGAACTTTACGGTGCAACACTTTTTGTGGACCTGTCGAAAAAAGGCGACCATCATATTATTTCCATCCGCATCGAAGTTGCCAATGAACGCTTTTTGTCAGATCAGACTCCGCTTCTTGAAAAAGCGATGAAGCTTCTGTCTGAGATTGTGCTTTCTCCTGTTGTAAAAGATTCCTCCTTTCCTGATGAGATCATTACTCAGGAAAAACGGACGCTTAAGCAGCGGATCCAGGCAGTCTATGACGATAAAATGAGATATTCCAATTTAAGGCTTGTACAGGAAATGTGCAAAGATGAGCCGTACCGCCTGCATGTGAACGGAGAGATTGACCATCTTGACCGCATTACATCCGAGAGCCTTTATGAGTACTATAAAAAAGCATTAAAAGAAGACAAAATGGACCTCTACGTTACCGGTGACGTCTCGAAGGAAGAGGTAAGCAAGTATACAAAGCAGTTTTTTGTGTTTGGTGAAAACGCCCACAAATCAGCTGAGAAATCCATCACCGAAAAAAGACAGTCTGAACCAAATGAAGTGATTGAAAAGCAGGACGTGAAGCAGGGCAAGCTGAATATCGGCTACCGCACCCATTGTACTTACGGGGATAAAGAGTACTATGCACTTCAGGTTTTCAACGGAATTTTTGGAGGGTTTTCCCACTCAAAACTGTTTATTAATGTCCGCGAAAAAGAAAGTCTCGCTTATTATGCCGCCTCAAGAGTCGAAAGCCACAAGGGACTTCTGATGGTCATGTCAGGCATTGAATTTGCAAACTTTGAACGGGCCGTAACCATCATTAAAGAACAAATGGAAGCGATGAAAAACGGTGATTTTGAAGAGAAGGAAATTGATCAGACAAAAGCGGTTATAAAAAATCAGCTTCTTGAAACAATTGATACGTCATACGGAGCTGTAGAAGTGCTGTATCACAACGTCATTTCGAACATTGACGAGCCTTTTGACAAGTACCTGGATGGAATCGAGCATGTAACAAAAGAAGATATTGTTGCAGCTGCGGGGAAAATTGAACTTGATACGGTGTACTTCTTAACGGGAAAGGAGGAGGCTTAAATGGCAAAATCCATAAAGTTTGATCAGCTGCAGGAAGAGCTGTTCTATGAAAAAATGCAGAATGGCCTGAACGTGTATGTTCTCCCTAAAAAAGGATTCAATAAAACCTATGCGACGTTCACTACGAAATATGGTTCGATTGACAATGAATTTGTACCCCTTGATCAAAAGGACATGATTTCTGTTCCGGACGGAATCGCTCATTTTCTTGAGCATAAACTTTTTGAAAAAGAAGATGGAGATGTTTTTCAGGATTTCAGCAAGCAGGGAGCCTCTTCAAATGCCTTTACATCTTTTACAAGGACAGCTTATTTATTTTCAAGTACTTCAAATGTTGAAAAAAACCTTGAAACCCTTGTTGATTTTGTTCAGGATCCCTACTTCACGGAAAAATCTGTCGAGAAAGAAAAAGGCATTATCGGCCAGGAGATCAACATGTATGACGATAATCCCGACTGGCGTCTGTATTTCGGGCTCATTCAGAACATGTTCCACAAGCATCCGGTCGGGATTGACATTGCCGGGACAGTAGAGTCAATTTCTAAAATAACGAAAGACCTTCTGTATGAGTGCTATCACACGTTTTATCATCCAAGCAATATGCTGTTGTTTGTCACAGGCCCTGTTGATCCGGAAAGCATTCTGTCGCAGATCCGGGATAATCAGGACAAAAAAGACTTTAAGCCGCCGGCTGAGATTAAACGGGCTGAAGTGAATGAGCCTGATACGGTCGCCAAAGCTTCGGAAAAGCTGAAAATGAATGTGCAGTCTTCAAAATGCCTTGTCGGACTGAAAGCAAAGCAGGCTGACCGCTCAGGGGAAGAGCTGATGAAGCACGAGCTGTCAATGAATCTCATTTTGGATATGGTGTTTGGAAAAAGCTCTGAGAAGTATACAGAACTGTATGAAAGTGGTCTGATCGATGATACATTCAGCTATGATTATACAGAAGAAAGCGGGTTTGGCTTTGCCATGATCGGCGGCGATACAGACCGTCCGGATGAGCTTGCAGACGAAATTAAGGAGACGCTGCTCAAGGCTAAGCGCGATGGTATACCTGCAGATCGTCTTGAAAATGCCAAAAAGAAAAAAATCGGCTCTTTTTTGAGAGCGATTAATTCACCTGAGTACATCGCAAACCAGTTCACACGCTATTCATTCAATGAAATGAATCTGTTTGATGTTGTGCCTGTTCTTGAGCAATTGACAAACGATGATATCCATTCTACGCTGAATGAAGTGGTTGAAGAAGAGCTGTTTTCTGTCTGCCAGGTTGTACCGAAATAAACATCCTTTTTGAGGGTGTTTTTTTCTCGGTCAAGATAAGAGGAAAGAGGAGAACGATGAAAAAAACGGCATTGATTACGGGAGCAAGCGGAGGAATCGGTCTCGCGACAGCAAGAAAGCTTGCTTCTGAAGGATATGATTTAATCTTGCATTATTACCGGAACAAAGAACCGCTGGAGAGGCTTAAGGATGATCTGCCTGTACAATGCCGGATTGTACAGGCAGATCTGTCGCACCCAACAGGACCTGACACGCTTATGGAACAGGGAAGCGCTGCAGACCTTCTTATATTGAACAGCGGAAAGAGCCGGTTTGGCCTGATGACTGATCTGAATGATGATGAAATTGATGAACTCGTTCAGCTTCATATCACAAGCCCCTATAAAATTGCACAGAAGGCAATCCCTTCAATGGTACTCAAAAAAAGCGGAAATATTGTAGTGATCACGTCGATATGGGGTGAGATTGGCGCCTCATGCGAAGTGCTCTACAGTATGGTGAAGGGCGGGCAAAACTCGTTTGTAAAAGCCCTGGCGAAAGAGCTTGCACCATCTGGAATCAGGGTAAATGGGGTATCTCCCGGCGCAGTTAAAACGAAGATGCTCGATGAATTTACAGAAGAAGAGCTGGATGATTTAAAAGAAGAAATACCTCTTGGACGGCTCGGGCGGCCGGAAGAAATTGCGGATGCTGTATCTTTTGCTGCATCAGAGCGGGCAAGCTACATAACCGGTCAGATTCTTTCGGTTAATGGAGGCTGGCACGTGTAAATTTTTCGTTCCGTTTCCGCATAAATTCATGAAGCAAAGACAAACTAACACTGTATTCCATTTAATTAGGAGGGGTTAGAATGTCTGTTTTAGATAACTGGGATCAGTGGAAAAATTTCCTCGGCGACCGTCTGCACCATGCTGAGGGCGACGGAATGAAACAAGAAGCTGTAGGCGACCTTGCTTATGAAATCGGAGATTACCTTGCAAAACAGGTAGACCCGAAAAATGATCAGGAAAAAGTTCTTGCAGATCTTTGGAGCGTTGCTTCTAAAGACGAGCAGCATGCCATTGCGAACATGATGGTAAAACTTGTCCAAAATAACGGCACAAGATAAGAGGGGACGCAGGTCCTCTCTTTTTTTTCTGCCTTTTCTTCAAAGATCAGACGCCTTTGTAGGTCTCAGTACCCTTTTTTTATTGTCAAGGAATTATTCTTTCCTCTTTTGGCAAAATGCTTTATGATATGGATATAGGTGCGACAGACCTTGTTTTGAAGGGGGTCCATAATTGGATATGCAGGAATGGTATTTAGAATATGAAATTCAGAAAAACCGTCCCGGGCTCCTCGGTGACATATCATCGCTTCTCGGGATGCTTTCCATTAATATCGTGACGATAAACGGTGTGGACGACAGCCGGAGGGGACTGCTGCTTAAATGCACGAATAACGAGCAGATTCAGCGGCTTGAATCCATTTTAAATACGATGGACCATATTAAAGTGACAAAATTAAGAAAACCGAAACTGAGGGATACACTTGCTGTCCGTCACGGAAGATACATACAAAGAGATGCGGATGACAAAAAAACGTTCAGGTTTGTCAGAGATGAACTTGGCCTGCTTGTTGATTTCCTTGCAGAGCTGTACAAGCAGGAAGGGCATAAGCTGATTGGAATCAGGGGCATGCCGAGAGTAGGGAAAACCGAATCTATTGTGGCATCAAGCGTGTGTGCGAATAAAAGATGGCTTTTTGTGTCGTCCACATTGCTCAAGCAAACGATCCGCAGCCAGCTGATTGCGGATGAATACAGTGTGGACAATGTGTTTATCATCGACGGGATCGTGTCGACACGCAGAGGCTCGGAGAAGCATTTGCAGCTAGTAAGGGAAATTATGCGGCTTTCAGCAACAAAAGTAGTGGAGCACCCTGATATGTTTGTGCAAAATACAGAGTATACACTAGATGATTTTGACTATATAATTGAACTTCGGAATGACCCGGATGAAAAGATTACATATGAGGAAGCAGCAGGGCCTCAAATGTTCGATGAATCGAGTTTTTCCGGGTTTGATTTTTAGAAGATATGGAAGGTGTTATGGTTGAGTGAATTAGGAAATCGACTGAAACAGGCGAGAGAAGAGCGGAAACTAAGTCTTGACGATCTCCAGGCAATAACAAAAATACAGAAGCGCTATCTGCTCGGCATAGAAGAGGGAAACTACGGCATGATGCCGGGAAACTTTTATGTGCGTGCCTTTATTAAGCAGTATGCAGAAGCGGTCGGTCTTGATCCGGAGAAAATTTTTGATGAATACAAAAATGAAATTCCCATTGTTCACACAGAGGAGACGATTGAGCTCTCCCGCGTGAAAACACATAAAGAGCTGCCGAAATCAGCATCAAAAGTTCTTGAATTCCTGCCGCGGATTCTGATTGTAGCGGTCGTCATTCTTGCAGCGGTCATCATCTGGATTACTGTTCAAAACAAGCCGGATTCAGCAGGACAGGCAGATCAGCCAAAGCAGACATCAAGCGGCGAAAATGAATACGATGCCATTGAAAGTCCTGAAGAGCCTAAGCCAAAAGAAACAGATACAGGCAGCGCTCCTGCCGAGGAAGAAAAGCCGGCTGAAGAAAAACCCGCCGAACCGGCTTCTGAAATCGTATTTAAAGAAACATCCGGCCGGAAAGCTGTTTATGAATTAACGAAAGCAGAGCAGTTCAAGCTTGATGTGACCTCATCCGGGACAACCTGGATTGAGATTCGCAACGCATCCGGCAAAAAGTTTTTCAGCGGCATGCTGAATAAAGGGAAAACCGAGTCTCATGACTTTACAAATGAAACGGAAGCTTTCATTGTCATCGGAAATGCATCCGCTGCCCAGATCAAAGTAAACGGCAAACCAGTTGAATACAAGATTGATCCGAAAAAAACAGTGAGACAAGATATGCAAATCGTATATACTAAGGAATAAAGTCATCTATAAGATGACTTTCTTTCATTCTTTTTGTCTTAGTGTACATACATTAACGTTTTGGAGGAAAACACATGAACTTGCCAAATAAGATAACCATTTCAAGAATTCTTTTAATCCCGGTATTTATGGTGATTATGCTTGCGCCATTTGACTGGGGAACCCTGTATGCAGGAGAGACCTCAATTCCTGTCACTCATTTAGCAGGCGCGATCCTGTTTATCATTGCTTCAACAACTGACTGGATTGACGGCTATTATGCCCGGAAGCTGAACATGGTCACAAACCTCGGCAAATTTCTTGATCCGCTCGCTGATAAGCTTCTTGTATCAGCCGCACTGATTATCTTAGTGGAGCTTGGTCTTGCCCCTTCCTGGATTGTCATTATTATTATCAGCCGTGAATTTGCAGTGACCGGTCTTCGTCTTGTACTTGCAGGAGAAGGAGAGGTCGTTGCTGCGAATATGCTCGGTAAAATTAAAACATGGGCACAGATTATCGCCATCTCCGCTTTGCTGCTGCACAATCTTCCGTTTTCCTATCTGTCTCTTCCTTTTGCAGATATAGCGTTATGGGTTGCATTATTTTTTACTGTTTATTCCGGTTGGGACTATTTCGCCAAAAACAAGGCTGCCCTTCTTTCTTCAAAGTAAAACACGCAGAGGAGAATGCACATGGCTACAAAAACAGAGATTATTGCGGTTGGATCTGAATTGCTGCTCGGGCAGATTGTCAATTCAAATGCCCAGTTCATCTCTCAGCAGCTTGCAGAGGACGGGATTAACGTCTATTACCATACAGTTGTGGGAGATAACCCGGGCAGGCTTGAGCAGGCAGTAAAAACAGCACAGGAACGTTCAAACATCATCGTGTTTACTGGAGGTCTCGGTCCGACCAAGGACGACCTCACAAAAGAAACCATCGCAAGCATGCTCGGGCGAAAACTCACAACAGACGAGGAAGCGCTGCGCAGCATCGAAGATTATTTTGTGAAAGTAAACCGCCCCATGTCAGAAAACAATAAAAAACAGGCCCTTGTCATTGAGGGCTCTGATATTCTGAGAAATGAACATGGCATGGCCCCGGGGATGGCCATTCAAACAGACGGCATCATCTATATGCTTCTTCCCGGGCCTCCAAGTGAAATGAAGCCGATGTTTCTGAAATTCGGACTTCCTTTTTTCAGAAAAGCACTTGGCAGAAACGATAAAATCATCTCAAGAGTTCTTCGTTATTTCGGAATTGGGGAATCCCAGCTTGAAACGGATATTCAGGATCTGATTGACGGACAATCAAACCCCACCATTGCACCTCTTGCAGGAGACGGGGAAGTGACCTTAAGACTGACAGCACGGCACCAGAATGAAGCTGAAGCTGTCAAACTGATAAATGATGCTGAAAAGGCGATAAACGAAAGAGTCGGCGCGTTTTTCTACGGATATGATCAGACGACGCTTGCAGAAGAGCTATTAAGGCATCTGAGGCAGCGGGGAATGACCATTTCTGCAGCCGAAAGTCTGACAGGAGGGCTGTTTTCAGATCAGCTTACAGCAGTTAAAGGCACATCAGACGTTTTTAAAGGAACGATTGTGTGCTATACAAATGAAGTGAAGGAATCCATGCTCGGAGTATCGAAAGAAACGCTTGAAGAGCATGGTGCCGTAAGCGGGCAATGCGCGCTTGAAATGGCAGAGCAGATCAGAAAGCTGACAGGGAGCGATATCGGGATAAGCTTTACAGGCATAGCGGGCGAAGAGCCTGTTGAAGGAAAAAAACCGGGCACTGTTTATATAGGTCTTGCCGTAAAGGGCAGGCAGACAGAGACGCATCAACTCCTGCTTGCAGGAAGCAGGAACGGCATACGCAAACGAACAGTAAAATACGGCTGCCATCTTGCGGTTAAAGCTTTAACAGAAAATACAGCAGAATAAGCTGTATTTTTCTTTTTGTCCATTTTCTAATTCGCATTGAGTGCATAAGAGGCTGCTCAAATCCCCCTTCAGAAATGCAAAATAGGATTTTACGTGTTTAAAAGAATCCAAATTTCTCTTTTCAATAAGGGGAAAATGAATTTTTCCATCCATTTCAATGTGCAAAAAAACGAATAAATGTTCGCTTTTTGCTTGTCAAACAGATAAAATAAAGGTATATTATTAATAGGTTAATAACTAAAGGAGGAAACTCAGTGAGCGATCGTCAGGCTGCCTTAGATATGGCACTTAAACAAATAGAAAAACAATTTGGTAAAGGTTCAATTATGAAACTCGGTGAACAGACCGACCGTAAAATCTCTACATCCCCAAGCGGTTCGCTTGCGCTGGATGCGGCTCTTGGAGTAGGCGGCTATCCGCGCGGAAGAATTGTTGAAATTTACGGACCAGAGAGCTCAGGTAAAACAACTGTTGCCCTTCATGCAATCGCTGAAGTTCAGGCTGCAGGGGGACAGGCTGCATTTATTGATGCTGAGCATGCCCTTGATCCTGTATATGCCCAGAAGCTTGGCGTCAACATTGATGAGCTTCTTCTTTCCCAGCCGGATACAGGCGAGCAGGCCCTTGAAATTGCCGAAGCGCTTGTCCGAAGCGGAGCTGTAGACATTCTGGTTGTCGATTCAGTGGCTGCCCTTGTTCCTAAAGCAGAAATTGAAGGAGAAATGGGAGATGCACACGTAGGTCTGCAGGCGCGTCTTATGTCACAGGCGCTCCGCAAACTCTCCGGTGCGATCAGCAAGTCGAAGACCATTGCCATTTTCATTAACCAGATCCGTGAAAAAGTCGGCGTCATGTTCGGAAATCCTGAAACGACGCCAGGCGGACGCGCTCTTAAATTCTACTCTTCTGTCCGTCTTGAAGTGCGCCGTGCAGAAACACTTAAACAGGGAAATGAAATGGTCGGAAACAAAACGAAAATTAAAGTCGTCAAGAACAAGGTTGCTCCTCCATTCCGTGTTGCAGAAGTTGACATCATGTACGGAGAAGGCATTTCCAAAGAGGGTGAGATCATCGACCTTGGAACGGAAAGCGATATTGTTCAAAAGAGCGGCTCATGGTATTCATATAATGATGAGCGCCTGGGACAGGGAAGAGAAAACGCAAAGATCTTCCTTAAGGAAAACCCGGCCATTCGCCTTGAGCTTCAGGAGAAAATCCGCAGCCACTACGGATTAGACGGCGACGCTGCTGTACCTGAAGAACAAGATGAACTGAATTTGCTCGAAGACTAAAAAAAGGGGCGTCCGCGCCTCTTTTTTGTATATTTTTGAATAAATGTTGGCAGAATGGTTGAAGTAAATGGGCGGAACTCCTGACTTTTCCTGTTTAAGAAATGTCAGGCAATGCCTGAAAATTCATAATTGCACTGAAAACGCCAGAATGACAGGCTTGACAAGAAAAATTCACACATTTACAATTGAGAAGTAATACTATTTTGTTAGAACTTTTTGCGAGGCACTATGAAAGCAGATGTTGACCTGCAGAACGGATTGCTGCAAGGTCTCCATGAAACCCTTAAGCTTTGTGCTGTATATTGAAGAATGTATGCAATGTACATGCCGACACTTAAATCTAGCAAGAAACAAGTTCATAGCAAGAGGAGGTGAAATGATGGATCCCATTACAATGATCATCTCCATTTTGCTTGGCCTAATCGTCGGTGCAGTTGTTGGCTATTTTGTTCGTAAATCCATTGCAGAAGCGAAGATTGCCGGTGCTAAAGGCACAGCTGAGCAGATTCTTGAAGATGCAAGGCGTGATGCAGAAGCAACGAAAAAAGAAGCGCTTCTTGAAGCAAAGGATGATATTCACAAGCTTCGCACAGAAGCCGAGCAGGAAATTCGTGAGCGACGAAATGAGCTGCAAAAACAAGAAAATCGCCTGTTACAAAAAGAAGAGAATCTAGACCGCAAGGATGAATCTTTGGACAAGCGCGAGAACATGCTTGAGAAAAAGGAAGATTCTCTGAATGAAAGACAACAGCATATTGAAGAGATGGAAAGCAAAGTGGACGAGATGGTGCGGAAACAGCAAGCTGAGCTTGAGCGCATTTCCAGCTTAACCCGTGAAGAGGCTAAGCAGATCATTCTTGAAAAGGTTGAAAATGAGCTTTCTCATGATATCGCCGTAACCGTTAAAGAAAGCGAAAATCGTGCGAAAGAAGAAGCGGATAAACGAGCGAAAGAAATCCTTTCCCTTGCTATCCAGCGTTGTGCAGCCGATCATGTGGCTGAAACAACGGTATCCGTCGTTAACCTGCCAAATGATGAAATGAAGGGACGCATCATTGGCCGTGAAGGACGAAATATTCGAACGCTTGAGACCCTGACAGGTATCGACCTGATTATTGATGATACTCCGGAAGCCGTTATTCTTTCCGGATTTGACCCAATTCGCAGGGAAACAGCAAGAATCGCATTGGACAAACTTGTGCAGGATGGACGCATTCATCCCGCGCGAATTGAAGAAATGGTTGAAAAATCCCGCCGTGAAGTGGATGAGTACATCCGCGAAGTTGGCGAACAGACAACCTTTGAAGTTGGCGTTCACGGACTTCACCCTGACTTGATCAAGATCATGGGCCGTCTGAAGTTCAGAACGAGCTACGGTCAAAATGTCCTGAAGCACTCCATGGAAGTTGCCTACCTCTCCGGCCTAATGGCTGCAGAGCTTGGCGAAGATGTTACTTTGGCAAAACGTGCAGGCTTGCTGCATGATATCGGTAAAGCAATCGACCATGAGGTAGAAGGAAGCCATGTTGAAATCGGTGTGGAACTTGCTACTAAGTACAAGGAGCATCCGGTTGTCATCAACAGTATTGCTTCTCACCATGGCGATCAGGAACCGACTTCCGTTATTGCGGTTCTGGTTGCGGCAGCAGATGCTTTATCTGCAGCACGTCCGGGCGCAAGAAGCGAAACGCTTGAAAATTATATTCGCCGACTTGAAAAACTTGAAGAGATTTCTGAATCGTACGAAGGTGTTGAAAAATCCTTCGCCATTCAGGCAGGCCGTGAAGTTCGCATCATGGTTAAGCCGGATACGATCGATGATCTACAGGCTCACCGTCTGGCACGTGATATCCGCAAGCGGATTGAAGAAGAGCTGGATTACCCAGGTCACATTAAAGTAACAGTCATTCGTGAAACAAGGGCTGTTGAATATGCAAAATAAAGCGATGCATCCCGCATCGCTTTATTTTTTGCCCGGAACTGAAATACAGGGGCCTACTTTAAGAAGATCTAAGCCAAACTAAAGAAAAAGACATATTTGCAGAGAGAAGGTTTTACAGCATGAAACTATTATTTGTCGGAGATGTCGTCGGCTCACCGGGCCGGGACATGATCAAAGAATATTTGCCAAAGCTTAAAAAGAAGTTCAGACCATCCTTAACTATCGTAAATGGAGAGAACGCTGCTCATGGAAAAGGACTCACACAGAAAATCTATCATGAGCTGATTCAGGCGGGAGCACAAGTCATTACGATGGGGAATCACACGTGGGATAAACGGGAGATTTTTGAATTTATTGAAGAGGTTCCTCATTTGATCCGCCCAGCCAATTTTCCTGAAGGGACACCAGGCGAAGGCATTACCTATATTAAAGCGGACGGAAAAGAAGTTGCTGTGATTAATCTTCAGGGCCGGACCTTTCTTGCTCCGATTGACTGTCCGTTTAAAAAAGCGGATGAGCTGATTGAGGAAGCTCGAAAACGAACACCTATTATCTTTGTAGATTTCCATGCTGAAGCTACAAGTGAAAAGCAGGCGATGGGCTGGTATCTGGACGGAAAGGCATCAGCTGTTGTCGGAACCCATACACACGTTCAGACGGCAGATGAACGGATTCTTGATCACGGGACTGCCTTTATTACAGATGTCGGCATGACAGGACCGTATGACGGCATACTCGGAGTTGAGCGGGAAGCTGTCATCAAACGCTTTTTAACAAGTCTGCCCGTCCGTTTTGAAGTAACGGAAGGCAAGGCGCAGCTGAGTGCAGTTGTAGTCGATATCAATGATAAAACAGGTAATGCATCAAAGATTGAACGGATTTTAATTAATGATGATCACATGTTTTTTGAATAGATCATTTATTTTGAAATTTTAGAAAAAATAAATGAACAAGCAGGAATACTCTTTCCCTCTAGTGAATATAGTATCAATGGAATGACTGTATAAGAGGTTTAGAAGGCTCATAAAGGGGATGAGCCCTCCGAACAGATCCGGTAATACACGATCCAATGTACATTCACGATCTATTGAAAACAAGGGGGATTCTAGAAATGGAAATATTAAAAGTTTCAGCAAAGTCCAATCCTAACTCCGTAGCGGGGGCTCTTGCAGGCGTTCTGCGGGAAAGAGGAGCTGCCGAGATACAGGCCATTGGCGCAGGCGCCCTTAATCAGGCCGTAAAAGCTGTAGCCATTGCCAGGGGATTTGTTGCCCCGAGCGGCGTTGACCTGATCTGCATACCCGCATTTACGGATATTCTCATTGATGGTGAAGAGCGTACTGCGATAAAATTAATTATTGAGCCTCGTTAAATAGAGAAGAGTACAGCCTGTTTGCGGGATACGCAAGCAGGCTTGTTTTTTCATAAATAAGGCCTTGCCGGAGAAGAGTTGATTTCTTATGCGTATCTTTGATGCTCATTGTGATCTGCTGTATAAGCTTTGGAAAGATCCTGAAAAGAGCGAATGGAACGATTTGAATCTTCACGTAACCATTGAGAAGCTCTTCAGATTTGGAGCGAAAATTCAGTGCTTTGCTATTTTTGTGCCAGTAGAGGCAGTTAATAAAAAAGAATGCGCGCTTGCACAGGCTGCCATTTTTCACGAGCGCATTCTTGAACGCTATGAAAAAATCAGGCTGATCAAAACAAAGCAGGATGCAGACCTCCTGAAGGAAGATGAAATCGGGGCCATCCTGACACTTGAAGGATTGGAACCCATCGGCCATGATCTTCAAATGCTGTCTGTTTTTTATCATCTGGGTGTAAGAGCAGCCGGGCTTACCTGGAATTTTGCAAACCTGCTTGCAGACGGCGCGCTCGAAACAAGGAATGCGGGACTTACCTTTTTTGGAAGGCATGCAGTTTCAAAACTGAATGCGTATAAAATGTGGACGGACGTTTCCCATTTGTCTGAGAGAAGTTTCTGGGATGTCATTGAACTGGCGGACTATCCGGTAGCAAGCCATTCCAATTCCTACGCTCTCTGTCCGCACCCGAGGAATTTAAAAGAAGATCAGCTGAAGGCGGTCGCTGAAAAAAAGGGAATCATCGGGATTACATTTGTTCCGCAGTTTACGGCGTCCCATGCACAAGCCGGCATGAAGCACATATTGAATCATCTTGATTATATTGTTGGCATTGTAGGGGAAGATGCGGTAGGATTCGGTTCGGATTTTGACGGAATTGACGAAACGGTAGAGGGTCTTGAAGGGTATGAGCAATATCCTTATCTCGTAAACACGCTTCTGAGGCACTATTCGGAAAGACAGACGGAAAAATTTCTTTGCCTTAATTTTATCAATGCGATTTCATTCTGACACAATAGATGGAAGATTTGAAAAAATCAAATAAATTCGCGGCGAAAACAGGTTTATTTGCCTGAAACGCTTGTTTTTTTCTCTTTATCGTTCTACAATTGTAACGTTTAGTACATAATCTGACGAAGTGTATCAGCTCTAAACAGAGCAAAAAATATATGAGTGTTTCTTAAGAAGGGGTGTAAGGCACATGATCAGTCAACTTTCATGGAAAGTTGGAGGACAGCAGGGCGAAGGTATTGAAAGTACAGGTGAAGTCTTTTCAATTGCTTTAAATAGAATGGGATATTATTTGTATGGGTACCGCCATTTTTCATCCCGAATCAAGGGCGGCCACACGAACAATAAAATTCGCGTAAGCACAACCCAAGTCCGCGCTATATCCGATGACCTTGATATATTAGTAGCTTTTGACCAGGAAACGATTGATGTGAATGTGTATGAGCTTCGCAAAGGCGGGCTTGTGATTGCAGATTCAAAATTTAATCCGACTATTCCGGATGACTGCAGCGCTGTCCTTTATTCTGTTCCATTTACAGAGATTGCAACAGAGCTTGGAACGTCTCTGATGAAAAACATGGTAGCGATAGGCGCAACAAGTGCGGTTCTTGACCTTGGAACAGAACAGTTCCAGAATGTTGTTCAGGAGATCTACGGAAGAAAAGGCCAGCAGATTGTCGAGAAGAACCTTGAGGCCATTGCAAAAGGCTCAAGTTACATGAAACAGGAGCTGCAGTTTGACCGCGATGATCTGTACCTTGAAAAAGCAGACGGAAACAAGCGCATGTTTATGATCGGAAATGATGCCATTGCACTCGGTGCTGTAGCAGGCGGGGCCCGGTTTATGGCTGCCTATCCGATTACTCCGGCTTCTGAAATTATGGAATACTTAATTAAAAAGCTGCCTGATTTTGGCGGAACGGTCATTCAGACTGAGGATGAAATTGCCGCATGTACAATGGCGATCGGAGCAAACTATGCCGGAACACGGACACTGACTGCTTCAGCAGGGCCTGGACTGTCATTAATGATGGAGGCAATCGGATTATCCGGTATCACCGAACAGCCGCTTGTCATCGTGGATACGCAGCGCGGAGGCCCGAGTACAGGTCTTCCGACTAAGCAGGAACAGTCAGATCTGATGGCCATGATTTACGGAACACACGGGGAGATCCCTAAGATTGTGATGGCGCCAAGTACGGTTCAGGAAGCTTTTTATGATACCATCGAAGCCTTCAACCTTGCAGAGGAATACCAGTGTCCGGTCATCCTTCTCACAGACCTTCAACTGTCACTGGGCAAACAGACGGTCGAACCGTTAGACTATGATAAAATTCAGATCCGCCGCGGCAAGCTCGTTCAGGAAGAACTTCCGGAAATCGAAAACAAAGGATATTTCAAACGCTTTGAAGTGACAGATGACGGCGTTTCTCCGCGTGTTCTGCCAGGTATGAAGAACGGCATTCACCACGTGACAGGTGTTGAGCATGATGAGACAGGAAAGCCTTCAGAAGTGGCAACGAACCGGAAAGCCCAGATGGACAAACGTCTCAGAAAGCTTTCAGCCATGAGGTTTGATACGCCTGTTCATCAGAATCTGATTCACCCTGAACCAGATGTTTTATTTGTCGGCTTTAACTCAACGAGAGGAACAATCGAAGAGGCAATGGTACGCCTTGAAAAGGACGGCGTGAAAGCAAATCACGCACATGTCCGCCTTCTTCATCCATTCCCGGCAGATGAAATGCTTCCGCTTGTTAAGGCAGCAAAAAAAGTCGTTGTAGTCGAAAACAACGCGACTGGCCAGCTTGCCAGCCTGATCAAAATGAATGTCGGCCATGCAGAGAAAATTTCCTCGATCTTAAAATACGATGGAAATCCGCTCTTGCCGCATGAAGTTCATTCAAAATGCAAGGAGTTGTTCTAAATGGCGACATTTAAAGAATTTCGAAATAATGTAAAACCAAACTGGTGTCCGGGTTGCGGAGACTTCTCCGTGCAGGCTGCCATTCAGCGCGCTGCCGCAAATGCAGGCCTTGAGCCGGATCAGCTTGCCGTTGTATCAGGCATCGGATGTTCCGGACGTATTTCAGGATATATTAATGCGTATGGGTTCCACGGCATTCACGGCCGCTCCCTCCCGATCGCCCAGGGCGTTAAAATGGCGAATAAAGATTTGACGGTTATCGCCTCCGGCGGTGACGGCGACGGGTTTGCCATCGGCATGGGACATACCATTCATGCGATCAGAAGAAACATTGATGTCACTTATATCGTGATGGACAATCAGATCTACGGCCTGACAAAAGGCCAGACATCACCGCGAAGCGATGTCGGATTCAAAACGAAGAGTACACCTAAAGGGTCCATAGAATCTTCTCTTTCTGTTATGGAAATGGCTCTTACAGCAGGTGCAACGTTTGTGGCCCAGAGCTTTTCAACCGACTTAAAAGACTTGACAGCCATTATTGAAGCGGGAATTAAACATAAAGGCTTCTCGCTGATCAATGTATTCAGCCCTTGCGTAACGTACAACAAAATCAACACGTATGACTGGTTCAAGGAAAATCTCACAAAGCTTGCAGACATCGAAGGATATGATCCTTCTAACCGGATGCAGGCCATGCAGACGCTGATGGAGAAAAACGGTCTTGTAACAGGACTGATTTACCAGAATGCCAATCAGCCGTCCTATCAGGAGCTCGTTCACAATTACAGCGAAGAGCCGCTGTCTCATGCAGACCTGAAAATCAGCGAAGAGAAGTTTAACGAACTTCTTGCCGAATTTATGTAAGCCAGAAAACGTCTATCTCCGGATAGGCGTTTTTAAGTGTTTTTGAGTCAGATCAAACTCGTTTGCAAAACTTTTTCTGCACTTTTTTCCGAGTGTGTGCAAGTGTCTTTTTGAAGAGGACACCCATCTTTACACTGCTTTTCAAGGATGATAAACTTCAACTATGATAACGTATTAAGCAGTTTTTTAAGCAGGGAGTGTTCTTTGTGAATGGAAAAATGAAAGCGGTTGTGAAGCATCACAGAGGATTTGGAGCCGAGCTGAAAATGGTGGATATTCCTCAGATTAACGATCACGAAGTACTGATTAAAGTAAAAGCTACGTCCATCTGCGGGACAGATGTTCATATTTATACGTGGGATGCCTGGTCGGAAAGCCGTGTAAATCCTCCATATGTTTTTGGCCATGAATTCTCCGGAGAGGTTGCGCAGGTTGGAAGCAAAGTGACAAACGTTGAGGTTGGAGATTTTGTTTCTGCTGAAACGCACCTTGTATGCTACGAATGTCCGCAATGTCTGACAGGAAACTATCATATCTGTAAAAATACGAAGATTATCGGCGTCGACACAGACGGCTGTTTTGCAGAATACGTGGCGCTTCCGGCAGTTAACCTCTGGAAAAATCCGAAGGAAATGCCGTTTGATACAGCGTCCATACAGGAGCCGATGGGAAATGCCGTACATACTGTCCTTGCCGGTGATGTAGCAGGCAAAAGCGTCGCTGTTATTGGCTGCGGTCCGATCGGCATCATGGCAGCAGGCGTTGCAAAAGCTGCAGGAGCATCACAGGTGATTGCGCTCGATTTAAATGACTACAGGTTGAATCTTGCAAAAGAAATGGGAGCAACAGCCGTCATCAATTCCAAGGATGAGAATCCGCTTGAAAGAATCAGCGAATTGACCGACGGAAATGGCGTCGATGTTGTGTGCGAAATGTCCGGCCACCCGGCTGCGATGGATCAGGGGTTCAAGATGGTGACAAACGGCGGCCGTGTGTCCATTTTAAGTCTCCCGGTCCGGCCTGTAGAGATTGATGTTACGAATGATATTGTATTTAAAGGTATAACCGTACAGGGCATAACAGGCAGAAAAATGTATGAAACATGGCAGCAGGTTTCGCGTCTTTTAAAATCAGGCCAGGTTGATGTCACGCCGCTGATTACCCATCACTTCCCGCTTGAAGACTTTGAAAAAGGCTTCAATTTAATGATCGAAGGAAATTGTGGTAAAGTCGTATTACATCCTTAAACATGAACTGGAGGGGCTATGATGAAAGGGTTTGAATACTTACAGGCAGAACTTGATGAAATGAAACAAAACGGGACGTTCCGAAAATTGATTCCGCTCGAATCTGATCAAAAGTCAAAAGTCGTTATCGGAGGAAAAGAACTGATTCAGCTTTCTTCAAACAACTATCTTGGGCTCACCACACATCCAAGACTTGTAAAAGCATCAGTAGAAGCTGCCCAAAAATACGGGGCCGGAACTGGCTCGGTCAGAACAATCGCAGGAACATTCTCCATGCATGAAGAGCTTGAGCAAAAGCTTGCCGAGTTTAAGCATACGGAAGCAGCGCTTGTGTTTCAGTCCGGTTTTACAACAAACCAGGGCGTGCTGTCTTCTATTCTGACAAAAGAAGATGTGGTCATTTCTGATGCTTTAAACCATGCATCCATCATTGATGGCATCAGACTGACTAAAGCAGCCCGCAAAGTGTATAATCACGTGGATATGGCTGACCTTGAACGCGCATTGAAAGAATCAGCAGACTTCCGTGTCCGCATCATTGTGACAGACGGTGTTTTCTCAATGGACGGCAATATCGCTCCGCTTCCGGAGATTGTCGAGCTTGCTGAAAAATATGACGCCCTCGTTATGGTTGATGATGCGCATGCTTCAGGTGTACTCGGCAAAAATGGCCGCGGCACAGTTAATCATTTTGGTCTTGACGGACGTGTACATATTCAGGTGGGAACATTAAGCAAAGCGGTAGGAGTTCTTGGCGGATACGTCGCAAGTACACGAACGCTGATTGACTACCTTATTCAAAAAGGACGCCCGTTCTTATTCAGCACATCTCATCCTCCTGCTGTCACAGCAGCATGCATGGAAGCAATCAATGTATTGCTTGAAGAGCCTGAGCTGATTGACAAGCTTTGGGAGAATGCAAAGTTTTTCAAAAAGGGTCTTGAAGATCTTGGTTTTGACACCGGGAAAAGCGAAACTCCGGTTACGCCTGTCATTGTCGGTGATGAAGCGCTGTCTCATCAATTCTCTGATAAACTGAGAGAATACGGCGTCTTTGCTCAGGGAATCGCATTCCCTACAGTTGCAAAAGGGCAGGCCCGCGTACGCACAATCGTCACAGCTGAGCACTCAACCGAAGAGCTTCAGCAGGCACTGGACATTTTTGAAAAAGCGGCAAAAGAGCTGAACATCCTTAAGTAATCGAAAAGAGAGGCTCGCAGCCTCTCTTTTTTTGCCGCAGTCAGAAGCCCTGCTTTTCTTTTTTTTCTCAATCATTTACTATAGACGTATGTCCTTTCTGAATATTTTATTGTTTTGTTCTTTAAGAACAGATATACTATAAAATTGGTATACTCTCACCCTGAGTGAGACGGTTTGAAAGGCCTGAAAGGAGACTGTTTTACATGAATGAAAAGCAGCGTCTGGAAAGCACGCAGGTAACGCCTTCGGACAAAAAATCCGAGAAGGATTACAGCAAGTATTTCCAGGCCGTGTACATGCCTCCTTCTTTAAAGGATGCTAAAAAACGCGGTAAAGAAGAAGTGAAATATCAAAATGATTTTAAAATCTCAGAAGAATTCAGAGGCCTCGGCAACGGAAAGAAATTCCTGATCAGAACGTACGGCTGTCAAATGAACGAGCACGATACGGAAGTAATGGCCGGGATTTTTACTGCACTTGGATATGAAGTAACAGCCGCAGCAGAAGATGCTGATGTGATTCTTTTAAATACATGTGCCATCCGTGAAAATGCAGAAAACAAAGTGTTTGGCGAAATCGGCCACTTAAAAGCGCTGAAACGCGAAAGACCGGGCCTTCTGATCGGCGTCTGCGGATGCATGTCCCAGGAAGAATCGGTTGTTAACCGGATTATGAAAAAGCATCAGCATGTGGACATGATCTTCGGCACACATAACATTCACCGCCTGCCGAATATTCTTAGCGATGCCTATATGTCCAAAGAAATGGTCATTGAGGTCTGGTCTAAAGAAGGCGATGTGATTGAAAATCTGCCGCGCGAACGCAAAGGCAAAATAAAAGCATGGGTCAACATTATGTTCGGCTGCGATAAGTTCTGCACGTACTGCATCGTTCCGTACACCCGCGGAAAAGAACGCAGCAGACGTCCGGAAGAAATTATTCATGAAGTAAGACAGCTTGCAGCAAGCGGCTATAAAGAAATTACCCTGCTTGGACAGAACGTAAATGCATACGGCAAAGACTTTGAAGACATGGAATACGGACTTGGCGATCTGATGGATGAAATCCGCAAGATTGACGTAGCCCGTGTCCGGTTTACAACAAGTCATCCGCGCGATTTTGATGATCATCTGATTGAGGTCCTTGCAAAAGGCGGAAATCTTCTTGATCATATCCATCTTCCTGTACAGTCTGGAAGCTCGGAAGTGCTGAAGCTAATGGCGCGCAAATACGACCGTGAAAAGTATATGACACTCGTCAAGAAAATCAAGGAAGCGATTCCAACGGCTTCTTTAACGACGGATATCATCGTCGGATTCCCGAACGAAACAGATGAGCAGTTTGAAGAAACGCTCTCTATGTACCGCGAAGTGGAATTTGACAGTGCGTACACGTTCATTTACTCTCCGCGCGAAGGAACGCCTGCAGCGAAAATGCAGGATAATGTTCCGATGGAAGTGAAAAAAGCACGCCTGCAAAAACTGAACAAACTGGTTAATGAGATCTCAGCGAAAAAAATGATGGAATATGAAGGACAGGTTGTGGAAGTCCTTGTTGAGGGCGAAAGCAAAAACAACCCTGAAGTGCTTGCCGGGTATACATCAAAAAGCAAGCTTGTAAACTTCAGAGGTCCAAAATCAGCCATCGGCGAGATTGTAAAAGTGAAGATTACGAAAGCAAAAACATGGTCTTTAGACGGGGAAATGGCAGAAGAAGCAATAGAGGTGAAATAGGGGGATGACAGTGTATACTAAAGAAGAAATCGTGGCCAGAGCACGTGAATTGGCGCAAATGGTAGCTGATACAAAGGAAGTTGAGTTCTTCAAAAAAGCAGAAGCTCAAATTAACGAGAATCAGAAAATCCGCGAAAAAGTAGCAAGCATTAAAAGCCTTCAAAAACAGGCAGTCAATTTTCAGCACTACAGCAAGCAGGAAGCTCTTAAACAAGTAGAAGACAAAATTGACAAACTTCAGGAAGAACTCGATGAACTTCCGATCATTCAGGAGTTCAAGGAATCTCAAGTTGAAGTAAATGATCTGCTCCAGCTGATCGCCGTTACAATATCAAATCATGTAACAGACGAAATTATCCGCACGACAGGCGGAGACCTTCTGAGCGGGGAAACAGGTTCAAAAGTGAATAACTCACCCGGCTCAGCCTGCAGCAGCTGAAAAAATGTCCTTTCTGTGAAAACAGGAAGGACATTTTTTTTATTCAATTATCAATTTAAATCATGTTCTAAATAATCACGTTGGCTGTTCAATAACGGTTAATTGAACTAATAGGAATTGAAACAGCACGATTTCAGTGAAAAAACCGTAAAAATCTCTAACAAAACTATGTTCCAAATAATCATATATAAAACCGCAGCCAGCAAAGGCCAAACCCGCCTTTGCTGAAAACCTCTACTAAAATGAACGGCTGTATCATATTTATAGGACGAACAAGATTTTATCCTATATGCCTGCAGCACAGCGGGAATTGGGTTTTCTTTTAAATTTTTAGGCACATTTCTGGGCGTACACGCATAGAATGAAGTATACCGATTCATGTATTGGCGGTACCTATTATTTATTCCTTTTAAGCAGCAGCACAAACCATACTAGCCCAGCATAGGATTAAATGAAGATGATTGAGGAGGGTATGTACGAATGGCTGAATACAGAGAAATAATCACGAAAGCGATAGTTGCGAAAGGCAAAAAGTTTACTCAATCCACCCACAGCATTGCTCCTTCGCAAAAGCCGACAAGCATTCTGGGCGGCTGGCTGATCAACCATAAATATGATGCAAAAAAGGTTGGGAAAACAGTCGAGGTAGAAGGTACTTATGACATCAATGTCTGGTATTCGTATGCAGACAATACGAAAACAGAAGTTGTCACAGAAAAAGTTTCATATGTTGACGTCATTAAGCTGAAATATAAAGATAACAACTTTCTTGACGATGAACATGAAGTGATTGCAAAAGTGATGCAGCAGCCTAACTGCATGGAGGTTAACATTTCTCCTAACGGCAGCAAAGTTGTCGTTTCAGCTGAGCGTGAGTTTTTGGCAGAGGTTGTCGGAGAAACAAAAGTGGTTGTTGCCATCAACAACGAAGGCTTTGTTGAATCAGATGAGGACTGGGAAGAGGATCTTGACGATGAGTTTGAAGACCTGAATCCTGAATTTCTTGTAGGCGGAGACGAAGAGTAAGAGGAAACTGGGGAGAATTATCTTCCTGGTTTTTTCTTTGGCAAAAACTCGAGCTTCTAGTATTCCCCAAACCAAAATTACTGGCATCTATGCTATAATTAAGGTTGTTTTGAAACGCAAGGTTAATGGGGGATTACAATGGCAGCATATACGCCGATGATACAGCAATATTTAAAGATAAAGGCAGAGTATCAGGATGCCTTTTTATTTTTTCGCCTAGGCGACTTTTATGAAATGTTTTTTGAAGATGCTAAAAAAGCATCTGCTGAACTTGAAATCACACTGACGAGCAGAGACGGAGGCAGTGCCGACAGAATTCCAATGTGCGGCGTTCCGTATCACTCTGCACCAGGATATATTGAAACATTGATTGAGAAAGGCTACAAAGTGGCCATTTGTGAACAGACGGAAGATCCTAAACAGGCTAAAGGTGTTGTGCGCAGGGAAGTCGTTCAGCTGATCACACCGGGAACAGTCATGAATGGCAAAGGCCTTCAGGAAAGAGAAAACAATTACATAGCCTCTGTATCCGAGTTCTCATCCTGCTTCGGATTTGCTGTTACGGATCTGTCTACCGGAGAAAACCAGGTCACTCTTTTAAACGGATTTGATGAAGTGATCAATGAGATGTATTCACTGAATGTAAGAGAGCTTGTCGCAGATCCTGACTTTCCGCAGGACGTACTGAAAAAGGTGACAGAGAGATCAAAAGTGACAATTTCTTTTCAGTCTGCAGAAAAATGGGATGCTTTTGCCCCCATTATGGACCACCTGACAGATGACCGGCTGAAAGAGACATTTGGCAGACTGTGCACTTATCTGCAGAAAACGCAGAAAAGAAGCCTCGATCACCTGCAAAAAGTAAAAGTGTACAAGCTTCAGGATTTTATGAAGATTGATATCTATTCAAAAAGAAATCTTGAATTGACAGAAACGATCCGTTCCAAAGGCAAAAAAGGATCGCTCTTATGGCTGCTTGATGAGACGAAAACAGCTATGGGCGGACGGATGCTGAAACAATGGATTGACAGGCCGCTGCTGTCTAAAACGGAAATAGAAAGCCGTCTCGATACGGTTCAGACGCTGCTGAATCACTATTTTGAACGCGAGGATCTCAGAGAGAAACTGAGAGAAGTGTACGATCTTGAACGCCTTGCAGGCCGAGTCGCTTTCGGCAGCGTCAATGCAAGGGATTTGATTCAGCTTAAAAAATCACTGCAGCAGGTTCCTGCTATTAAAGAAGTTTTATCCGGGATAAATCACGCTGCGCTTCGTGAAATGGAGCACAAGATTGATCCATGCACAGAGCTGTGTGAATTGCTTGACACTGCCCTTGTTGAAAACCCGCCTCTTTCGATAAAAGACGGAAACATTATGAAGGATGGGTTTCATGAACAGCTTGATCAATTCAGGGATGCAAGCAGAAACGGGAAGTCATGGATCGCGGAGCTTGAACAGCAGGAGAGAGTCCGCACTGGCATTAAATCACTGAAAATCGGATACAATCGTGTGTTCGGATACTATATTGAGGTTACCCGGGCAAATGCCCATTTACTTGAAGAGGGAAGATATACACGCAAACAGACACTTACGAATGCTGAACGGTTTATTACTCCTGAACTCAAGGAAAAAGAAACACTCATTCTTGAAGCAGAAGAAAAAATGGTTGATATCGAATACCAGCTGTTTACTGAACTGAGAGAACAGGTCAAACGCTATATTCCAAACCTGCAGTCTCTTGCCAAGTGCTTAAGCGAACTGGACGTCCTCCAGTGTTTTGCTGTTATCAGTGAAAAGCGCCATTATACAAAACCTCTGTTCTCAGATGGCGAACTGTTCATCAAAGACGGAAGACACCCGGTTGTTGAGAAAGTGATGAATTCACAGGAGTATGTTCCAAACGACTGCTATTTCTCGAACGATCGCGGAATGCTTTTAATTACGGGTCCGAATATGTCCGGTAAAAGCACCTACATGAGACAAGTGGCCCTGACGAGTATTCTTGCGCAAATCGGCTGTTTTGTTCCGGCTTCAGAGGCGGTGCTTCCGGTCTTTGACCAGATCTTCACAAGAATTGGAGCTGCCGATGATTTAATATCAGGACAAAGTACATTTATGGTCGAAATGCTTGAAGCCAAAAATGCGATTGTCCATGCAACCGGCAAAAGCCTGATTCTGTTCGATGAGATCGGCAGGGGAACATCCACATATGACGGCATGGCATTGGCCCAGGCAATTATTGAGCATATTCATCACCATATTGGAGCAAAAACACTCTTTTCCACGCACTATCATGAGCTTACAAGTCTTGCAGATGAACTGCCGATGCTTCAAAACGTTCATGTATCAGCGGTTGAAGAGAATGGAAAAGTTGTGTTTCTTCATAAAATTAAAGAAGGTCCTGCAGATAAAAGCTACGGAATTCATGTTGCAGAACTGGCAGAACTCCCACAGAACCTGATCAAGAGGGCAAAAGAAATTCTTGAAGGACTGGAGGGGGAACAAACGGTCAAAGCTCCTGCTGCCGTTCAGGAAAAAAGGGAAACCTTCGAAAAAACGGATGATGCCCAGCTGTCTTTCTTCAGTGAGCAGCCGGCCAGAAAAGAAAGCGGCAGACAGGCTCCCAAAAAAGATCTTCTTGTACTTGAGCAAATCCGGGCCATCAATCTGCTTGAAATGACGCCGCTTGATGCAATGAATGAGTTGTATCAGCTGCAAAAAAAATTAAAATAGCTGGAAGGTGAATAGGATGGGGAAAATAGTCCGCCTAGACGATTCACTGTCAAATAAAATCGCTGCCGGTGAAGTAGTAGAGCGTCCGGCTTCTGTCGTAAAGGAACTGGCAGAAAACAGCATAGATGCCGGAAGCACCGTGATTGAAATTCACGTGGAAGAAGCCGGCCTTGCAAAAATCCGCATTATCGACAATGGGGAAGGCATTCAGCCCGAAGACTGCCTTAATGCTTTTCACAGACATGCGACAAGCAAAATCAAAGATGAGAATGACCTGTTCCGCATCAGAACACTTGGTTTCCGGGGAGAAGCTCTTCCGAGTATCGCGTCCGTATCGCATATTGAGCTTAAAACAAGCACAGGTGACGGAGCGGGAACACGAATGGTTCTAAAAGGCGGAAAAGTGGAAGTGCACGAATCAGCCTCAAGCAGAAAAGGCAGCGACCTCACTGTGTCGAATCTGTTTTTCAATACACCTGCACGGCTGAAATATGTAAAGACAGTTCATACAGAGCTCGGGAATATAACAGATGTTGTGAACCGTCTGGCACTGTCCAATCCAAATGTATCATTTAAGCTGACTCATAACGGGAAACAGCTGCTTCATACGAGCGGCAACGGGGACGTGCGCCAGGTCATTGCAGGCATATACGGCCTTCCGATTGCCAAAAAGATGATTCCAATCCATCTGCAGTCACTTGATTTTGAAGTAAAAGGTTTTATCTCTCTTCCGGAAATAACAAGAGCTTCAAGAAACTACATTTCTACGATTGTTAATGGCAGATTCATCAAGAATTATCCGCTAGTAAAAGCGATTCAGCAGGGGTATCATACGCTTTTGCCGATTGGACGGTTCCCTGTCGTTTTTCTTGAAATACAAATGGATCCGATACTTGTGGATGTTAATGTGCATCCTGCCAAGATGGAAGTGCGCCTCAGCAAGGAAGCTGAATTGAATGAACTGATAACAAGCGGAATCAAACAAGCATTTTCAAAAAAACAGCTGATACCGGATGCCGCACTGCCGAAGCGAAAAGAAAAAGCACCGGAAGAACAGCAAAGCTTTACATTCAGCCACGTCAAAAAAGACGAACCCATTTTACCGGTGAGGAAGACAGAATCACAGGCCGTCGCCTTTCAAGTAAAGGAGGATTTTCCTATTGCTGCGGGAGAGGAAGCAGACTATTCCTCTGAAGCTGGTGATGAAACTCTGACGATAACAGAGGAAGCAGCAGTGGAGAAGGAGTACACAGACCGGGGCGCAGATCATTCAAGCACTGAATCCCTTATTCCGGTCCTTTATCCAATCGGCCAAATGCACGGCACATATATCCTCGCCCAAAATGAGAACGGACTCTATATAATTGATCAGCATGCTGCACAGGAACGGATTAATTATGAATATTATAAAGAAAAAGTGGGACAGGTCGCTTCAGAAGTTCAGGAGCTCCTCGTTCCCATCACGCTGCATTACTCAGCGGATGAAGCAGTCATTTTGACAGAGAAAATGCCTGAACTTGCCCAGGTCGGAATTTTTCTGGAGCCTTTTGGAGGAAACAGCTTTATCGTCCGTTCACACCCTCAGTGGTTTCCAAAAGGAGAAGAAGGAAGCATCATTGAAGAAATGATACAGGAAGTCCTTGATCATCGGCAGGCAGACGTTAAAAAAATCAGAGAAGAAGCGGCCATCATGATGAGCTGCAAAGCAGCGATAAAAGCAAACCATCATCTCCGCCAGGATGAAATATTTGCGCTGCTTGAAACCCTGAGAAAAACGGCAGATCCCTTTACATGTCCCCACGGCAGACCCATTATCATTCATCATTCCATTTATGAAATGGAAAAGATGTTTAAGCGCATTATGTGAAACAAGCCCCGCACTGATCTGTGCGGGGCTTGTTTTCGTCATTAGAACCTATCTGCAAAAAATCCTGAAAAATCACTTTTGTCCAGCAGAATCCCAAAAAAGAAACCGGCATAAATAATAGCTGAAAATCCGCAGTATTCCGTTACTGGGTCTGTTTTAGGCATGGAAGAGCAAATCATCATTTTCTATCCCCCTCATTGTTACGATCTCGGGGGCAGCCACTTATCCAGAAATTCAGGCAGCTGGCCTTCTGAAATGGTTACCCCCGTGTGTCCTTTTTTACTTAACATAAACGTCTTATCCTTGCTTGCAGCATGTTTCATGATGGAACTGCTCTGTCTGACTGACACAAGCTGGTCACTTTCTCCGGAGATCACAAGAAGATTGCAGGAGATGTTTTTAAGCTCAGCTTTTTTGTTTTTGATTGTGAGCTCTCCGCTGATCAAACTGTTTTCTTTAACTAATTTTAAAACCACGTCTTTTACAAAAGCACCCGGCATCGGGAGATAAGAATTCGCCCATTTATTAAACCTCATCCATTTCTGCATATAGGCTTCATCATCTGTTTTCCCTAAAAGAGCGAGGTAGGGTGTAAAGTATACGGGAGATGTAAGCAGCCTCATGCCGGCTTTTACACGGGCTGCAGAGATTAAAGTATTCCATTCCATCATCTGTTCAATATCAGTCTCATCCGCAGCTCTTAATGCAGTCAGCCATTTATCATAAAGGTGGGTTTCTTCAAAATCCACGGGAGCAGTGTAAAGGATCAGGTTCTTTATCTTTAGGTCTGTTACAGCAGCAAATATCGCCGCAAGAGTGCCTCCTAAACAATAGCCTATGACCGTCAAACTCTCTGCCCGGGAGTGAAGTAGCGTTCTTTTTGCTGCTTTTTGAATATACTTCGCAACATAATCCTCCAGCGTGTCATCTTTATCTTCATAACCGGGTTCTCCAAACTCAAGCAAGTAAACGTCAAAACCGGCTTGGATGAAAGAGGCAATCACGCTCTTTCCAGGAAAAAGGTCCAGAATATCCGGACTGTTTACAGGAGAATAAATGAGAAAAAGAGGAGTTTGATAGTTTCTCACCGCAGGAGGATAATGCCACAGAGTGATTTTATTTAACTGCCATACAGGGGTTTTGCTCAAGCCTGTCGGACTGATATGAGTCACTTTAAGCAGAGCTCCTCTCTATTTTTTTTTGTTTTTAGAGACTAAATTTCTCATTTCATCAAGTTTTGAATCGATCTCCAGAAGTTTCTCTTCAATGGAATCGATTTTTTCTTCTGTTCTAACGACGAGTTTGGATGTATTTGCTGTATCTTCATTGCCGGGAATTTTTTGTGCAGGAATCAGGATGCCGAATAATTTCTGCAGATCAGGGTTTTTTTGAGTGTTTGCGAGAATTCGGGTTAAATCCGTGTTATTAAGTTTTGCCTTTATGGTCTGATTGAGGTTTGACTCTAACTGAAAGCCTGCCTTTTTAACCAAGTCACTCAGTTGCAGGTTTTTCTTTTTTTGCATTTGATTTCCTCCTTCCCTTAATCGTAATGAGAAAATACAGGTGAAGCCACCTGTATTTTCAATGCTGCAGAGAAAGGCAGATTCTCTTTGTTGCTGAATCTTATTAATAGAGTATGTTCGACAAAAAATATAGATTGGGTTAATAAATCATGATTTTCGCCAATTTTTAAGGAATAAAGACATAAACGTTCAGCAGAAAAAATCGAAAAATGTGTTTTTGCAGGAGGTTATTTCCCCATACAGATAATCCTGCTGAGAATATGATGGAGTAAACAGGAAGGAGAGATGGTCATGATCAACCGTAAAACAACGGATCTGTTTGTCAAAATGCTTCTCGACAAATATGGATTGGAAACTAAGCTGAAAGCTATTCCGGAGGATAAGAAAAAACCTCTTAGAGACATGGTCACTGAATTAAATGGTCAAGTTGAGGATTTCCTCAATAATTTAAAATCCAAAACTGAGAAAGGGGGGAAATAATATGGGAAGAAACAGAGTAATTATGTCTAATTGCCGCCATGAAGAAGAAGTTGCAGGCGAAATGGACATGAGTATGGGCGGAAGCGGCCTTGGATCTGCAAATGGCGTATCTGAAAGAGCAAGACAATCTGTTCGCGCAGGCCAAAGATCATCTGAGAGAATCAGCATTGTCGATTCTACAGATGTAAACGTATTGACAATTGATGTTCAGGCTGCAATTGCACTTCAAGCTGCTATTCAGGCTGCCATCGTACTCATTGTCAGACTTTCTTTCGCTGATGATATTGAGCGGGCTGATCAGTTCAGTGAAGAGTTATTCCAGTTTGCAAGCATTGATCAAGTAAATGAGCAGGAAATTCTCATCAAAGATTCTCACAACGTTAACGTTGGAGCGCTTGATCTTGATCTTGTTATTACAATTCAGCTGTTAATTCAAGTCTTGGCAGCTCTTGCACTAACCCTGGATATTCTGTAACTCTATGAGTTAGAAGAGGTGTCCCAATTATTGGGGCACCTTTTTAATTCTTGTATTTTGCTGTCCAAAACATCAGCGAGATATCCATTTATATGACTGAGCATAGGATACATAGATAATTTGAACATCTGGCGGTGAAAAATTTTGATTGAAATCAATCGTATTGTAAATGGTGATTTTGGAACAGGTTCTTTTAATCCGTGGATAGTTTTGAATGCGGAGATTGTCCCATTAGCTGGGGGGATTACTGGATATGCTGCTGCATTAGACGGAAGTTTATATAATTCTTTTATCTATCAATTGGTTTCTGTTAATCAGGGGGAACAATTTACTTTTAAGGCTGAGCTGGTCAAGTCAAGCCCGATGCCAAGCGGATTAATTACGGTATCTGTAAATTATTATGATAAAAATCTTGCGTTTCTTGGATACGGACTTCTTGAATCAATCAATGACAGTTTTTTTGACTCTTATGCAGAATCGGATGAGGCGAGGCTCGTTATGGATGTCGATGCTGTTCCTGAAAATGCAGCCATTGCACTTGTTCTTATAAATTCTTTACCTGGACAAATCGTTTCTGACATATATGTTCTGAATGTCTCTCTTCTGTATAGAGAACAGCCTGTCAGTGGTCCAACAGGTCCGACAGGTCCAAAGGGGCCGTCTGGAGAAGCCGGTCCTCAAGGTGTGACAGGTCCAACCGGAGCTACAGGTCCAACTGGATTACAGGGACCACAAGGGATTACAGGTCCAACCGGAGCTACTGGTGCTGCAGGAGCAACAGGAATTACAGGATCTCAGGGCATACCGGGTCCAACGGGATTGACAGGAGCAGCAGGTATCCGGGGTCCACAAGGGATTACAGGACCTCAAGGCATACCGGGTCCGACTGGCGTTGCTGGTGTTAATGGAGCAACCGGCTCAACAGGAACTCAGGGGCCACGAGGAATTACGGGTCCAACAGGAAGTCAGGGACTGCAAGGAATAATGGGTCCAACCGGATCTCAGGGAATAACAGGTGTTCAAGGTCCAACCGGGGCTACTGGTGCTGCAGGAGCAACAGGATTAACTGGAATTACAGGAGTTCAGGGCATAACTGGTCCGACTGGTGCTCAAGGACCAACGGGATCCACGGGTGCATCAGGAATTCAGGGACTACAAGGGATTACTGGTCCAACCGGAGCTACTGGTGCTGCTGGAGCAACCGGATTAACCGGATCAACAGGAATTACAGGAGTTCAGGGCATACGGGGTCCGACTGGTGCTCAAGGTCCAACGGGATTGACAGGAGCAACCGGAATTCAGGGCCCACAAGGGATAACAGGTCCAACCGGTGCTGCAGGAGCAACAGGATTAACAGGAGCAACTGGTATTCAGGGACCGCAAGGAATAACGGGTCCAACCGGATTTCAGGGAATAACAGGTCCTCAGGGTATTCAGGGAATAACTGGTGTTCAAGGTCCAAACGGATTGACAGGAGCAACAGGAATACAGGGACCACAAGGGATTACAGGTCCAACCGGAGCTGCTGGTGCTGCTGGAGCAACCGGATCAACAGGAATTACAGGAGTTCAGGGCATACGAGGTCCAACTGGTGCTCAAGGTCCAATCGGATTGGCGGGAGAAACAGGTATCCAGGGCCCACTAGGCATTACAGGTCCAACTGGAGCTACTGGAGCTGCTGGAACTACAGGATCAACAGGATTAACAGGAATTACAGGACCGCAGGGCATACCGGGTCCAACTGGTGCTCAAGGTCCAACGGGATTCACGGGTGCATCAGGAATTCAGGGACTACAAGGGATTACTGGTCCAACCGGAGCTACTGGTGCTTCAGGAGCAATCGGATCAACAGGAATTACAGGAGTTCAGGGCATAACTGGTCCGACTGGTGCTCAAGGTCCAACCGGATTGACAGGAGCAACAGGAATACAGGGACTACAAGGGATTACTGGTCCAACCGGAGCTGCTGGTGCTTCAGGAGCAACCGGATCAACAGGACCGCAGGGTATACTGGGACCAACTGGTGCTCAAGGACCAATCGGATTGACAGGAGCAACAGGTATCCAGGGGCCACAAGGAATTACGGGTCCAACAGGATTGACAGGAGCAACCGGATTTCAGGGAATAACAGGTCCTCAGGGTATTCAGGGAATAACTGGTGTTCAAGGTCCAATCGGATTGACGGGAGCAACCGGAATACAGGGACCACAAGGGATTACAGGTCCAACCGGGGCTACTGGTGCTGCAGGATCAACAGGATTAACAGGAATTACAGGACCGCAGGGCATACCGGGTCCGACAGGTGTTCAAGGTCCAGCTGGATTGGCGGGAGAAACAGGAATACAGGGCCCAACCGGTGTTCAGGGTCCAACTGGTGCAACTGGACCAGACGGAGTTTCTATATCACAGACATCCAGTTCTGCAGCAAATACTTCGGGTTCTTCTATTTCTGTCATACTGTTGGGTTCCCTTGTTCCGCTGCCTTCTAAAAATCTTTCAAATGAAGTCAGTGCAAACGGAGCCAACACCATTTTCACTGTATTGCCGGCCGGCAGATATTATTTAACATTTTCAGTCAGATTATCTGCTTCTCTGCTTTTGGGTGTAAGGCTGCTGATCAATGGATCCGCTGTTGATGAACTTGACTGCAGGCCTTCACTTGCCGCTTCATTTTTTAATGCAGGTTTTATTTTCGATTTGCCAGCAGGAACCGCATTAAGTCTTCAGATGTACGGTTTGCTGGGAACGGCTGTTCTCCAGACGGGTGCAGGTGCTTCTATGACGATATTGAGAATTGGATAAACTACAATAAGAAGACCGGACAAAAAGAGTCCGGTCTTCTTACTAATGGTTACTAATCAAACTGGCTGCAGCTGCTCCCATACTTAATAACATCATAAATTGATCTGCCATCAGACGAATGCGTCTCTGAATATTTAAATGGCAGAAGCGAAAAGAAAACAAAGTAAACAGAAAAATAGACAAATTGATAAAAGAAGATGTGCGGATTCAGCAGCCCTGCATGAATCATAGAATTTACGATAGTGATGGAGGCCAGGTTAAAAATGGATCCTCCTGCATATACAAGTACGTGTGTCCACTTGCTTTCCCATCTCAATCGTTCGTACTGGCAAAAAGAGTCCAAAAAGTAGTATTGATTAATTTGCAGCTTTCCTACTCTGAGCAAAGATTTCCCTCTCCCTAACGTAAAAAAGGCCTTTCCTCCAAATATCCAAACAAAGACAAAGTGCCCAAGCTGATGAATGAAGGCAACGATGGGCAGAACAAAAAAGAATGCCCAGAAAAAAGTAATCATATCCTCCAGCTGAAACAACGGGCATGCCCCTCTCATTAGAATTACTTTTTAGTTTCCCTGTTTTACTTAGTTAAAACGGCAATTTGAGATATTTATGACCCTTTGCTCCATAACTTTCATATTTTAATAAAAAGCATGAAAGGAAGCTGCCTTATGAAGGAAATGAATGTTCGGGAGCCTCTGCCTGTTCCGCATGCTCACTTTTATCAGGGCGTGACAGAGGAACAGGAAGGTCACACGCATGCACTGCTTGGATTTTCAAAACCGATCAACGGTACATCATTTGACAGGCATTACCACTATGTAGAAGGGGTTACGACGTTTGACAACAATCATTATCACCGCTTTTATGTTAAAACCGGACCGCCCATTCCCATGCTTGACGGCACTCACTATCATCTGTTTTATGGAAAGACTTACAGAAACTACACAGAAGGAGAGCCGACTCAGTTTGGAGGGGTTGTATACTCTCCGCAGCAGAAACAGGTTCATCAGCATTTGTTCAGCGGAAGAACAAGCGGACCAATCGGATATTAATCCATCAAGGCCGTTTGAGCATGCTGATATCTGGAAATAATAAACTGGTGTTCAATGATTTAAAGTGATAAGATGTTGAAAAGCGGATATAAAGCAAGAAAGTGTGATTACAGGTTGAAGAAAGAAAAACTGCTCGTGATTATTGGACCGACTTCAGTCGGGAAAACAAAGTTGAGCATTGAGCTTGCCAAAAGGCTGAACGGTGAAATCATAAGCGGGGACAGTATGCAGATCTACCGCGGGATGAATATTGGGACGGCAAAAGCCACTCCTGAAGAAATGGATGGAGTGCGCCATCACCTGATTGATATTAAAAATCCTGATGAGTCATTTTCTTCGGCTGAATTTCAGGAATTAGCCCGTCCTCTTATTACCGATATTCACTCAAGAGGCAAGTTTCCAATCATTGCCGGCGGGACAGGCATGTATATTCAGTCTGTTATCTATGATTATCAGTTTACAGAACAGGCAGCAGATCCTGAGTACAGGAAGATGCTTGAAGAAGAAGCTGCAGCCATGGGCAATGAATTTATACACAAGAAATTGTCAGATGCAGATCCGGAATCAGCTCAAAGAATTCATCCGAATAACGTGAGGAGAGTCATCAGGGCTCTTGAAATCTTCCGCTGCACTGGCAAAACGATGACAGAGTTTTTAAACGAACAGGAGAAGGTGCTGCTCTACGACCTTGTCATTGTCGGGTTAACGATGGAACGAAGCGAGCTCTACGAACGTATTGATCACAGAGTTGATCTTATGATGGAGCAGGGGCTGCTTGCTGAGGCAAAACAGCTGCATGAAAATGGGATCCGTGACTGTCAGTCTGTCCAGGCCATCGGCTATAAAGAACTTTACGCCTATTTAGACGGCAAGTCTTCTTTAGATGATGCAGTGGATCAGCTGAAACAGAACTCCCGCCGCTATGCGAAGCGCCAGCTTACATGGTTCCGCAACAAAATGGACGTGGAATGGTTTGATGTTAGCAGCCCGCATGATGCAAATGACAGATTCAATGAAATTTTCACTTATATAGCAGGAAAGCTTCAATTAAGCTAGAATACATAAAACATAGAGAAAAGAGGAGGACGAAACATGAAACAGACAGTCAATATCCAAGACCAATTTTTAAACTCAATGCGCAAAGAAAGTACATTTGTTACGGTGTACCTTCTGAACGGATTTCAGCTCAGAGGCCTTGTTAAAGGATTTGACAACTTTACAGTCCTGCTGGAAACAGAAGGCAAGCAGCAGCTGATTTTCAAACATGCGATTTCAACGTTTGCGCCTCAGAAACATGTTTCCCTTGAAATAGAATAGACAGTCAAAATCAGCCTTCATATGCGGAGGCTGATTTTTTATTTGTCTTTTCCCTGAAGTCTGCTTATGATCAGGAAATGGATTTATTTCTCGGGAAAGCGCAGATTCCATCAATATTCAGCAATATTTTCTCCCCGGAAAAATAATTTCATCTTTTAGATAGGCATTTGTCACGATTTTGCCCCTAGCAACGTATAGTAATAAAAGAATGTGAGGTGAACATCTTTGGATCAAGCAGTCACATTTAAAAACAACGGGCAAATTAATGTGATTCTTAGCGGCCAGAAAAAGGTCTATCATGAGCGAATCAGCGAAACAGCCACATATGAACTGAAAATTCCCAAAACAGAACCGCAGCATGCCATATTAAATGAAATTGAAGCAGAGCTGAATACGCTTGTAGGCATGGATGAACTGAAGCGGATGATTAAAGAAATTTATGCATGGATTTTTATTAATAAAAAGCGGGAAGAACAGGGGCTGAAAGCGGGAAAACAGTCTCTTCATATGATGTTCAAAGGAAATCCCGGCACAGGGAAAACAACAGTGGCCAGATTGATCGGGAAATTATTTTTCCAGATGAATGTGCTCTCAAAAGGCCATTTGATTGAAGCGGAACGCGCAGATCTTGTGGGAGAATACATTGGACATACCGCACAGAAAACACGGGACCTGATTAAAAAATCTCTCGGAGGCATTCTTTTTATAGATGAAGCTTATTCCCTTGCCCGCGGGGGAGAAAAGGATTTTGGGAAAGAAGCCATTGACACTCTCGTTAAGCATATGGAAGATAAACAGCATGAATTTGTTCTTATACTAGCGGGCTATTCCAAGGAGATGGATCATTTTCTATCATTAAATCCCGGCCTCCATTCGAGATTTCCGCTCGTGGTAGATTTTCCGGATTATTCAGTTGAACAGCTGATGGAAATTTCAAAGCGCATGATGAAGGAAAGAGAATATTCATTCAGCAAAGAGGCTGAAATGAAATTCCGTGAGCATCTGAATGACATGAAAACAAACCTTGCCCCATCAAAATTTTCAAATGGCAGGTATGTCAGAAATATCATTGAAAAATCCATCCGCTCCCAGGCAATGAGACTTCTTACAGCCAATCAATTGGGGCGGGACGAACTTGTCACGATCTTGAGTCAGGATCTGGTGATTAAGGAATAAGCAAATGTACGAAAAAAGCCGCGGCTGCGGCTTTTTCTAATGGTGGATGGAGCGGTTTGGAAGCTGCCATTTGTTTGTATAAGAGAGAACTCTGCAAACAACGAGCAGAATAAACAGTGTATAAAGCTGAACAGGTGATTGGGCGAGATCAAATCCGATAATAAGACCAGCAAGGACAGCCCACACTGCATAAATTTCTGATTTTAACACAAGCGGTTTTCTTCCTGCCAGCAAATCCCGGACGATTCCGCCGCCGCTTCCTGTGAGTACAGCAGCCACAACAACCGCACTGATCGGATGATTCATCTCTGCAGCATACAGCGCTCCTTGAATAGCGAATGCCGAAAGTCCGATCGCATCGGTGAAATTTCCCCACTTCTGCCAGTGTTTAAGCAGGTTATTGGGGAATAAAAAGACGGTCGTCATGGCAACAAGCGCTATTTGAAAGAGCGTCCCCTGTTCCCATAAAGCTGACACCGGCACGCCAATGAGAATATTTCTGATGGCTCCTCCTCCAAATGCAGTGACAATGCCAAGAATATACACCCCGAGAATATCATATTCCTCTTCCATCGCAACAATGGCGCCGCTCACTGCAAAAGCAATCGTGCCGATGATGCTTAATACTTCCCACGTCATATATGTATCCCCTTTTTCGCAGATGTCAACTATCATCAATTACAAGTACTGGGCTGCAGGAAAGCAGCCGTCTTGATTTTATATGCGTATCCGGTTTAATGCAATCCTTTTCTTTTAAAGTAGTCTTTGAAAGGTTCCTATGTGCGTAAAATCGTAAAGCATTAGTGGATTCTTTGTTTTTTTGGTATGATAAAGAAGCAAAATTATGAGTAAAAGGATGGTACCCGTTTGAAAGAGACAATGAATACCGGGAGTGAAAAAGTCATTCTGGTCGGATGCCAGCTACCGAAGACAGAAGATGAAGCGTTCAGTTATACAATGAGCGAGCTTGCCTCCCTTACTAAAACAGCGAATGGAGAAGTGCTCGTCCAGCTGTCGCAGAAGAGAGAGCGCATCCACCCGGCAACATACATAGGAAAAGGCAAAGTTGAAGAACTGCTGGCTCTTTCAGAAGAGCTTGCGCCCGACTTAATTATATTTAATGATGAGCTTTCTCCAAGTCAGCAGCGGAATCTGTCGGCTGCCCTTGATGTGAAAATTATAGACCGCACACAGCTGATTCTTGATATATTTGCGACGCGTGCAAAATCAAAAGAAGGCAAGCTTCAGGTGGAGCTTGCGCAGCTTCAGTATCTTTTGCCGAGGCTGAGCGGACAGGGAATCAATCTTTCAAGACAGGGCGGCGGAATCGGCACGAGGGGGCCGGGCGAAACGCAGCTTGAAACAGACCGAAGACATATTAGAACACGCATACATGAAATTAAACTGCAGCTTGCTGCAATCGTCAGCCACCGGAACCGCTATCGTGAAAGAAGAAAGAAAAATCAGGCTTTCCAGGTAGCTCTGGTCGGCTACACCAACGCCGGGAAATCGACATTGTTTAACCGGATTACAGACGCTGGCACATTTGAAGAAGACCTGCTTTTTGCCACACTTGATCCAATGACTAGGAAGATGACACTGCCATCTGGCTATCAGGCTCTTTTAACAGATACGGTAGGGTTCATACAGGATCTGCCGACAACGCTAGTTGCAGCTTTCCGCTCTACACTTGAAGAAGTGAAAGAGGCGGATTTGATTCTGCATGTTGTGGACAGTTCAAATGAAGATTACGTCAATCATGAAAAAACGGTCTATAAACTGCTTGAAGAACTGAAGGTCACGACGATTCCGGTCTTAACGGTATATAACAAGCAAGATAAGCAGTCGCAAGGCTTTGTTCCTTCCCCAAAAGGCGAGCATGTGCTGATCAGCGCCTTTTCAGATGCGGATATTGCAAAACTGAAACAGAAGATTCAGTCGTTTTCGATGGAGCTGATGGAAGAATACAGCATTGATGTGCCTGCTTCAGAAGGCAAGCTTCTGGCTTTATTGAAAACAGAAACAATGGTAGGGCATTTTGCCTTTAATGAAGAAGAAAATCATTATGAAATACAGGGACACTTCCTGCCGGGGCATGCAGCTTCCGGCCAGATAGAGATGTATAAGAGAAAGGGAAACAAACATGTTTAACCAATTGAAGTACGGCGATAAGCTTGCGCAGCTAGCTGCACAGGCAGAAGAAAAAATTAGAGATACCCACAAAAAAATTGATGAACGAATGGAAATGAACCAGTTTCGGGTTCTTCAAAGCTACAGAGACCATAGAGTAAGCGACTCTCATTTTATCCCGACCACAGGATATGGGTATGATGATCATGGACGGGATACGCTGGAACAGATTTATGCGGATGTTTTCGGCGGGGAGTCAGGGCTTGTAAGGCCACAGATCATTTCAGGCACCCATGCCATTTCCATTGCCCTGTTCGGAGTTCTGCGTCCATTTGATGAACTTCTATATATAACGGGAAAGCCTTATGATACCCTTGAAGAGATTGTAGGCATCAGAGGCAGCGGCACCGGTTCACTCAGCGAATTCAAAATCGGTTACCGGGCAGTTGAACTGAAAGAAGATGGCGGCATAGATTATGATGCCGTCGGTGCTGCCATTACAGAAAAGACAAAGATGATCGGCATTCAGCGCTCAAAAGGATATGCCACAAGGCCTTCTTATACCCTTGCAGAAATCAAGCAGATGATTGACTTTGTCAAATCCATTAAGCCTGATGTTGTCGTTTTCGTGGACAATTGCTACGGAGAATTTGTTGAAGAACTTGAACCTTGTCACGTTGGTGCTGACCTTATGGCAGGTTCGCTTATTAAAAACCCTGGCGGCGGACTTGCGAAAACAGGCGGTTATATCGTTGGGCGCAAGGATCTTGTGGAAGCATGCTCCTACCGGATGACATCACCGGGAATCGGGGCTGAGGCAGGTGCGTCCCTTTACAGTCTTCAGGAAATGTATCAGGGATTTTTCCTTGCTCCGCACGTTGTTGCACAATCTTTAAAAGGTGCTGTGTTTACAGCAGCGATGCTTGAACTTGCAGGGCTTAAAACGAACCCGTCATGGGATGCAGTCCGCACAGACCTTATTCAGTCTGTCCAGTTTGAGCAGTCCGATTTAATGGTTGCGTTCTGCCAGGCCATTCAATATGCATCACCGGTCAATTCGCACGTGACGCCATATCCGAGCTATATGCCGGGATATGAGAACGATGTCATAATGGCTGCAGGTACATTCGTACAGGGAGCAAGCATCGAACTTTCGGCAGACGGTCCGCTGCGTCCCCCGTATACAGCGTATGTTCAGGGCGGATTAACGTATTCGCATGTGAAAATTGCCATCTGTTCTGCTCTTGATCATCTTCTGGATAAGAATTTAATTCGTCTGTAACCCAATATAAATACAAATGTCATTTTTCCTAACATAGTGTTGACACATTATATGACATGGAATATAATATGATTAAGTTAAGAAAAGGAGGGAATACAATGGGTGATACGATTCGACGCTCGATGCCCTTATTCCCGATCGGAATTGTCATGCAGCTGACAGAACTCTCTGCCAGACAAATTCGATATTATGAAGAAAACGGCTTGATTTTCCCTGCAAGAACAGAAGGGAACAGACGCCTATTTTCATTTAATGACGTAGATACGCTTCTTGAAATAAGAAGCCTTATCGAACAAGGCATTAACATGGCCGGCATCAAGCAGATTTTTTCTTCTAAGGATAAAAGCATGGAACGCGAGGAAGAAGGCCAGCCTAAAAAAGTGGAAAAACCGGATTTGACCGACGCTGAACTCAGAAAGCTTCTGAAAGCTGAACTGATGCAGGCCGGAAGGTTTCAGAGATCATCGCTCAGACAGGGTGACATGTCTAGATTTTTCCATTAATTAACGCAGCTTCACTTAAATTTTCACAATAAATATTACTTAGTATTGTTAGGAGAGGATTTTCACAATGGCAAAGTATTCGAGAGAAGATATTGTACGCTTAGTACAAGAAGAAAACGTAAAATACATCAGACTGCAGTTCACGGACATCCTTGGAACAATCAAAAACGTAGAAATTCCTGCAAGCCAGCTTGAAAAAGCACTTGACAACAAATGTATGTTTGACGGATCTTCAATTGAAGGATTTGTCCGCATCGAAGAATCTGACATGTATCTGTATCCTGATCTTGATACGTTTGTTATTTTCCCTTGGACATCTGAAAAAGGCAAAGTTGCACGTTTCATCTGCGACATCTACAGCCCGGACGGGACACCATTTGATGGAGATCCGCGCAACAACTTAAGACGCATGCTGAAAGAAATGGAAGACCTTGGATTCACTGACTTCAACCTTGGGCCTGAGCCTGAATTCTTCCTTTTCAAGCTTGACGAAAAAGGAGAACCTACTCTTGAGCTAAACGATCACGGCGGCTACTTCGACCTTGCTCCGACTGACCTTGGAGAAAACTGCAGACGCGACATCGTGCTTGAGCTTGAAGAAATGGGCTTTGAAATTGAAGCATCCCACCATGAGGTAGCTCCTGGCCAGCATGAAATTGACTTTAAATATGCAGGCGCTGTAAAAGCTTGTGATGATATCCAAACGTTTAAACTTGTCGTTAAAACAATTGCGCGCAAACACGGATTGCATGCTACATTCATGCCAAAGCCGCTGTTTGGAGTAAACGGATCTGGAATGCACATGAACCTCTCTCTTTTCAAAGACGGAGTGAACTCATTCTATGACAAAAACAGTGAACTTGAGCTGAGCGAAACAGCTAGACATTTCATCGCCGGCGTAATCAAGCATGCTCCAAACTTCACAGCTGTTACGAATCCGACAGTTAACTCATATAAGCGTCTAGTTCCTGGCTACGAGGCACCATGCTATGTTGCCTGGTCTGCACAAAACAGAAGCCCGCTTATCCGTATCCCTGCTTCACGCGGACTAAGCACACGCGTAGAAGTGCGCAGTGTTGACCCTTCTGCAAACCCGTACCTTGCAATGAGCGTATTGCTTGCTGCTGGTCTTGACGGCATTAAAAACAAACTTGCTGCTCCAAAACCGATTGACCGCAACATCTATGTCATGACGAAAGAAGAGCGCGTTGAGAATGGAATCGTTGATCTTCCTGCAACTCTTGCACAGGCTCTTGATCTTCTGAAAACAGACGAAGTGATCATCAACGCACTTGGCGAGCATTTGTTTGAGCATTTTGTAGAAGCGAAAGAAATTGAATGGGATATGTTCCGCACTCAAGTTCACCCATGGGAACGTGAGCAGTACATGTCTCAATACTAAGAATCACACTCAAAAACCTCAGCTGTTTGCTGAGGTTTTTTTGCATGTTTTTAGTCGATTCCGTCTGATTTTCTCTTCTGTAAATAATCCTTCAGCAGTCTCATAATAGCTATTGCGGCAAGCACTGAGCCAACTGCAATTCCTGATAAAGCAACCACCAGTGAGATGTATTCAAACACAGAGTAATCTGCAAGTTTGTTCCAGCTTATGCTGCCTTTCCAGTCCTCAATAACAAGGTTCATGCCATAGATTCCGGAAATAACCGTATAAGTAGTAAGGATCAGCAGCAGGGAATTATGGCGTTTGCTGGCCAGCTTCTCCTGATTTTGATAAAGAGTGTCCATCGTATTATTCACTTCTTTATAGAGGGTCTCAATTTTAAACCGGTCTTTCATCATGACAGAAAGCTCCTGTCCTTCCGTTCTGCTGCTGATTTCTGAAAAAATATACTTAGCCGTGAAATTAGCAATCGAGCGAATCAGACCTTCCATTTTATCCTGTTTCCGGTCAATGTAGAGCTGTGAATAGCTGTATGAAAGTTTTAAAAGGACAATTTTATAGAAAAGATGCAGGATGAGATTGTAATAGAGCTGACCGACCATTTCTTCCGCGGTCACGTTCTCCTGACCCACATCATTCGTAATTTTAGTGAATGTATGATCACTCACAACGTGAAAACTGCCGGGGGACCACCTGTCGTAAATGTGATCTTGTATATACTGGCTGATATAAGCGGGATTGCTTGCGGACATATACGGTTTGCCATTTTGATCATAACCATTTATGTGCCCTGTGCGAAACAAGGTTTCAGGTGATATTTCTGCGTCCTTTTCTGTCAAAAGATAACTGCTGACAAACATTCTCTCATCAATAAAGTAGGGAAGGCTTCCAAGATAGGTTGACTGGCTGTTTTCACTCTTCTCTATATACGGGACAACAGAGGGGCACAGCTCTTCAAAGATAAAATCCTGAATCTTTTCATAAGTGCCCTGTCCTGAATGGAGAACAGTTCCTTTTTCTTCTGTAATAAACGGTTCAAGAACTCTGAAGTGATCCATAAAATCGAGTGCATCGCTCAGTATCAATGTTTTGCTGTCAGATGTAAGCTCGGTCCTGATTGTAATCATTCCAACAGAAAATGGGCAAATATACAGATCGATTGAGTGGATCGTGAAAGAATATTCATTTACAGCTGTACGAAGCGTGCATTTTCTGTCAAAGGATTTGGAGTATCTGTTAATAGCCTTATCCTTATGCTGATCTGGAAAGAGAATCTGTTCTATGTACGGCATAAAATAATGCTTCAGCCGTTTATGGGGAAGGCTCGTTTTCTCTCCGTAAAATTTGTTCTGCTGAGCGCTGCTGTTGATGCTGAAAAATTCAAATCCGCTTGCCTTAAGTTCATCAGTCAGCTGGGAGATGCAGTCCCTGTCCCATGAAAAAGGAAAAATAAACTGGGCATTTGCCCGCAGAATGGCCGGTTCTTTTGTCATAGGCACCCTCTCATCTTTTTTTCATTATTATGTTCCCCTGAGAGAAGACTGTAAAACAGGCAAATAAAAAAAACTTTGCCTGTAAAAGCAAAGTTTTCAGTGTATGTTTCTATAAACTCCAACAACTTTTCCCAAGATAACGACATGTCTGAGAATGATCGGTTCAAGTGTAGAGTTCTCCGGCTGAAGACGCACATAATCTTTCTCTTTGAAAAAACGTTTGACAGTTGCCTCATCATCCTCTGTCATAGCAACAACGATATCCCCGTTGTTTGCAGTGTTCTGCTGCTTGACAATGACCATGTCCCCATCAAGAATGCCGGCTTCAATCATACTGTCTCCCATAATCTCAAGCATGAAGATCTGATCATCGGATGCGGCGAACGTATCTGGAAGAGGAAAATATTCCTCGACGTTTTCAATGGCTGTGATCGGGGAACCGGCTGTTACTTTCCCGATTACAGGAACGTTAATCACACTTGAACGCGGAATCATCGCTGTCTCGTCCTCTAATATTTCAATCGCTCTCGGCTTTGTCGGATCCCGTCTGATCAATCCTTTGCTTTCAAGCCTGGCAAGATGGCCGTGTACAGTGGAGCTGGAAGCAAGGCCCACTGCTTCGCCGATCTCGCGGACTGATGGCGGATATCCTTTCTTTTGTACTTCAAGTTTTATAAAAGTGAGGATATCCTGCTGCCTCTTTGAAAGTTTTGTCATTTTATCCACCTCGCGTCCTGTAATTTATGTTGATTATAGCATGTTTTTCCTGCACATACAAACATAAGTTCGAAAAACGGCGTTGACAGAAACGTTTGTTCGCATTATACTGAAAGTATCAAATATGCGAACAAACATTCTATTAAGGTGGGGATTGGGTTGAAAGGTTCATTATCTTACGTTATTTCTTTCTTTGCAGTTGTCATTGTAGCTGTCTTTGCATTATCATACACAGGTGAAAAAGAAAACCTTGATCATTATGTATCCATTGAAATAGCAGAAGGTGACAGCATCTGGAGCCTTGCAGATCAATATGAGGAGCATCACCGCATGTCCAAGACCGATTTCGTTGAATGGGTGCAGGATAAAAACGGACTGTCGACAGCTGTGATCAAGACAGGAGATTCTGTGGTTCTTCCTATTGATAAACAAACCTACCATGACGGGACACAGCTTGCATCAAGAAAATAGGGAAGTGAGAACACTGAACGCAATCATCTACTGCAGAGTCAGCACAAGAAAAGAAGAACAGGAGACATCACTCGCCAGGCAAAAAGAAGAACTTTTGGCCCTTTCAGCAGCGCATGGCATGAATGTGGCAAAGGTTATTGAGGAGCAGGCGAGCGGATATGAGGTTGAAAGAGAAGGTATATTTGAAATATTTGACTGCATAAAGGAACAGAAAATTGACGCCATTGTTATTCAGGATGAGACAAGACTGGGGAGAGGGAACGCCCGCATCGCCCTTATTCATTTTTTCGCAAAAGAAGGCATTACGATATATACGGCCACGCAGAATGGAAAGCTTTTTTTGTCTGAAGCAGATTCGATGGTTCTGGAAATTGTAAGCATTGTTGAAGAATATCAGCGGAAGATCCATAATCTGAAAATTAAACGCGGCATGCAGCGGGCGGTTGAAAAAGGGTATAAACCTCAAAGGAATCTTACTAACAGAGATAAAGGGAGCGGCAGAGAGAAGAAGGAAGTGCCTGTCAGCGAAATTATCAGGCTTAAACAGAATAAACTGACATTCTCAGAGATTGCGGCTACCTTAAGAGGGTTTGGATACGAGGTTTCTAAAGCGACAGTACATAGAAGATATCAGGAGCATATGAAAGAGGAACAGGTCTAATCTGTTGTTTTTTGCCCCCATATTTAGTACGATAGCATAGTAAATCGTATTAGGTAAAGGAGCTGCAGTCATGCTGCCAAAGGAAAAGATGGCAAGAATCAATACCTTGTCCAGAAAATCAAAAACGTCCGGTCTTTCTCCGGAGGAAAAACAGGAACAGCAATCACTTAGACAGGAATATCTCAAGGCATTCCGGGGTTCTATGAAAAATACATTAAAAGGCGTTACAGTACTGGATCCGAACGGAAATGATGTAACACCTGAAAAATTAAAAGAAGAGCGCAGACGCGATCTTCATTAATCTCCGGAATACGTCAATTTTTGATGTATTCCTTTTCATTTTGCACATAATACATTAGAATAGGTTCTTACACTTCTCATTTTTGCAATTCCATGCGAAATGGTTGTATGAATAGGCCAGTAAAGCTATGATAAAAAAGTAGAATGTTATTTCTGAAAGGATGATCAATTAATGTCACATTCAATTCAAGACTTATCAATTGCTACCATTCGAACACTGTCGATTGATGCGATTGAAAAAGCAAAATCAGGACATCCTGGAATGCCTATGGGGGCAGCTCCAATGGCGTATTCGCTCTGGACGCAATTTATGAATCACAACCCTAAAAATCCTGAATGGTTCAACCGCGACCGCTTTGTCTTATCTGCAGGTCACGGATCTATGCTGCTGTACAGCCTTCTTCATTTATCAGGCTATGATTTGACGATGAATGATCTTAAAGAATTCAGACAATGGGGAAGCAAAACACCTGGACACCCTGAATTCCGCCACACAGCAGGTGTAGATGCAACAACAGGTCCTCTTGGCCAGGGAATTGGGATGGCTGTCGGAATGGCTATGGCAGAACGTCATCTTGCACATACATATAACCAAGAGTCTTATCCGGTTGTCGATCACTACACATATGCAATCTGTGGAGACGGTGACCTGATGGAAGGAATCTCTTCTGAGGCAGCTTCACTTGCAGGGCACCTAAAGCTTGGCAAATTAGTTGTTCTTTACGATTCTAACGACATTTCTCTCGATGGAGATCTTGACCGCTCATTCTCTGAAAACGTGGAAGACCGTTTCAAAGCAATCGGCTGGCAGGTGATTCGTGTAGAAGACGGCAACAACCTTGAAGAAATCGCTAAAGCGATTGAAGCTGCTAAACAAGATGAAACTCATCCTACTCTGATTGAAGTGAAAACGACAATCGGCTACGGATCACCGAATATGTCAGGAAAATCAGATGTTCACGGCAAGCCGCTTGGAGCAGATGAGATCAAACTGACGAAAGAAACATATGCATGGACATTCGAACAGGACTTCCACGTTCCTGACGAAGTGTATGCTCATTTCAAAGAATCGGCAGAACAGTTCGGTTCGAAAAAAGAACAAGAATGGAACGCTCTTTTTGATAGCTATAAAAAAGAATTCCCTGACCTTGCAAAAGCTCTTGAAGCAGGAATTAAAGGCGAGCTTCCTGAAAACTGGGATTCAGAAGTGCCTGTATATGAAGACGGCAAAGCACTTGCTTCACGTGCTTCTTCCGGTGAAGTGTTAAACGGCCTTGCGAAAAACGTTCCATACATTTTCGGAGGATCAGCTGACCTTGCAGGTTCAAACAATACTTCTATTAAGGGAGCAGCAGATTTCACAGCTGAGGACTACAGCGGACGCAACATCTGGTTCGGTGTCCGTGAATTCGCAATGGGTGCTGCACTAAACGGCATGGCGCTGCATGGCGGTCTTCGGGTTTACGGCGGAACGTTCTTTGTATTCTCTGACTACCTGCGTCCGGCAATTCGTCTTGCTGCCTTAATGGGTCTTCCGGTAACGTACGTATTTACACATGACAGTATTGCTGTAGGAGAAGACGGCCCGACTCATGAGCCGATTGAACAGCTTCCTGCCTTGCGTGCAATGCCGAACCTGTCGGTCATTCGTCCGGCAGACGGCAATGAGACTGCTGCTGCATGGAGACTTGCCCTTCAATCTGAAACGGCACCGACAGCACTTGTTCTTACCCGTCAAAATCTAAAAACGATTAAAGGTACGTCTGAAACGGCATATGAAGGAGTTTCTAAAGGAGCTTATACGATTTCTCCAAGCAAAAAAGAAACGGCTGACGCACTTCTTTTAGCATCAGGCTCTGAAGTAGGACTTGCTATCGAAGCACAAGATGCTCTTCAAAAAGAAGGCATTGATGTTGCGGTTGTAAGCATGCCGTCATGGAACCGTTTTGAAAGCCAGTCAAAAGAGTACCGCGCATCCGTACTTCCAAAAACAGTGAAGAAGCGTCTTGCTATTGAGATGGCAGCTCCTCTGGGCTGGGAGCGATATACTGGAGATGAGGGTGACGTTCTTGGCATCAACCAGTTCGGGGCCTCAGCACCAGGTGAAAGAATTATGAAAGAGTTTGGCTTTACAGTTGAAAATGTAACGGCACGAGTAAAGGCACTATTAGAAAAATAAGCCTTATGAGAGAGAACGAATATCTTCGTTCTCTCTTTTTCGACAAAAAAAGTGAAGTTTTGCCTTTCATTTAGACAAAATTCTTCCTCAACTTTCCAGTATAATAATGGGTAACCGTCATATGGAAGGGTGAAAGCATGAGACACTACACTGTCTATTTAATAGAGGAAGAGTTTGCGAATCACTTTTTTGGCCGTGAAGTAAAGCTTTTTCAGCTTTTTCAGGAATATATGCGGACTAGCCCTGAACAGCCTGAGTTTATTCACCTGAAAAAACAAATTACTTATATTACGAGAGAAATTCCGAAAGACTATATAGATGAGATGATCAGCAGCAGTTTAAACGGACGTTACAACTATGCATATTCACACAACCGCCATCATATTGAGAGTGAATCCATGCAGGGAGGAGCCATCCTTGAGATGGGGGACAGATCGGTTACAGTCACGTCAGAAGGAAGCTTTGATATGGAAGCGATTTTCTTTGAAGTTCTCAGAAAGGCGGATTCATGCTTTTTAGCGATGGATTTTGAGGAAAAGCGGCACGGGTGGCTAAAACCGATAAAAGAAAGAAAATTTGTCTAAAAAGGCAGAAATTATAGAGTATATGTTGTATAATATCCTATGGTTTAGTACACTGTAAAATAGACAACATGAAGGAGGAAAGACGATGGATCTGTGGGTAGTCATTCTAGTAGGCGTTCTGGCTTTGCTTGCCGGAGTAGCACTAGGATTTTTCATTGCTCGCCAGTATATGATGAGTTATTTAAAGAAAAATCCGCCAATTAACGAGCAAATGTTAAAAATGATGATGATGCAAATGGGCATGAAACCGTCCCAGAAGAAAATCAACCAAATGATGAAAATGATGAACAATCAGGCAAAATAAAAACCCGGTTGCGGGATTTTAATAAAAAAGCACGCTTTCAAAGCGTGCTTTTTTTGCGGGGATTTTTAAGAATATGTAACCCGTTTCATGGCAGAGTAGCTGTACCGGTTGTATTCATTCAGCAAGTGATCCAGTTCCTGGCTGTATTGAATGGACACGTTCGAATTAATTCCATTTTTAGTGGCAATTTCAATCATTTCCGCTCGTTTTTTTTCAATTAGTTTTAAGAGTTCTTGTTTAGACACGAAAACTTGTCCTTTCTGTATGTAAGTTCTGCACGAACCTTGCTGGTAATTTCTATTATATCCTAAAATGGAAAATAATTCGAAGGGAAAATAAGGATTTTTTTCTTTAATCTATGACTATTATAAAGGGAAGTCCGGACCGAATAAATCCTTTTGAGCAGATGTTAAGGAATTGACATAAAACTGTCACACAGTGAAACATATGTTTTTCAGGCAGTATTTGCTAAAATATAGTGTGACTTTAAAGTTGAAAGGAGGATGCATGGATGACGGATGTTAATGTATTCTTAGCATTTGGAGCAGGATTTCTTTCTTTTATCTCTCCTTGCTGTCTGCCTTTATATCCTGCGTTTCTGTCATACATAACAGGCGTTTCAGTCGGGGAGCTGAAGACAGAAAATGCGATGCTTCAAAAACGGAGTATGCTGCACACACTGTGCTTCCTGATTGGATTTTCCATTATCTTTATTGCTCTTGGATTTGGAAGTTCTTTTATTGCCGATTTCTTCTTTGGCTATAATGATCTGATCAGACAAATTGGCGCCATTTTAATCATTCTCTTCGGGCTTGTCATTGTGGGTGTTCTGCAGCCGGAATTTCTGATGAAGGAACGCCGGTTTGAATTAAAAAACAGACCCTCGGGGTATATCGGTTCCGTGCTTATCGGTCTTGCTTTTGCAGCAGGATGGACACCATGCACCGGACCTATTCTTACAGCTGTCTTCGGGCTTACACTGAGCAATCCAGGTTCTGCTATGCTCTATATGTTTGCCTATGTACTCGGTTTTTCCATTCCTTTTTTTATCATGGCCTTCTTTATTGGAAAGCTGGGATGGATCCGCAAGCACAGCCTGGTTATTATGAAAACGGGCGGATGGATCATGATCATCATTGGGATCATGCTGTTTTTTAACTGGATGACAAAGATTATTATCGTGATGAGCAGGCTTTTTGGAGGCTTCACGGGATTTTAGACCTATTTTTTAGAAATTTTTGAGCCTTTTTTACTACATTCTCTTCTGAAATTTGATATAATATCTCATAGAATAGTAGATCTTGCGTTCGTCGATTTAAAAAGGAGGCGCTTGCATGGCCAGAGTGCTAATTGTTGATGATGCCAAATTCATGAGATTAACCTTATCAAAGATTCTCGCATCCAAAGGACACGAGATTGCAGGAGAAGCGGAGAATGGCGCCGAAGCAGTCAAACTTTATGAAGAACTTAAACCGGACCTCGTCACGATGGACATTACGATGCCGGAAATGAACGGAATCGAAGCTTTGAGAGTGATAAGAGAAATGGATCCCGCTGCCAAAGTCATTATTTGCTCGGCAATGGGCCAGCAGAAAATGGTGGTAGAGGCCATTGAAGCAGGAGCAAAGGATTTTATTACGAAGCCATTTGATGAAACAAGAGTAAACGACGCGGTTTACCGCGTTCTGGGGTAAATTGCATGGAACGGCCATCTTTTGTGTAAAGAGATGGTTTTTTATTTGCTTCAGTAGTATATTATAGTAGTAACCATTTTAAAAAGGATTGATCACATTGGTCATTTTCTCAACAATTGCTGCTGTTATCATGGCTCTTGGCGTCATGATGATCCGCATGAGAGCTTCTAAGAAACCCGCAAGTGCCAGAAAGATTATCCTGCCGCCGATTTTTATGAGCACGGGAGCGTTAATGTTTCTGCACCCGATGTTCAGGGTGACGCCGCTTGAATTCCTGGAAGCGATCACACTGGGGTTCTTTTTCTCCATCTTTCTTATTAAAACATCAAATTTTGAAGTCAAGGAAGATAAAATCTACCTGAAGCGTTCAAAAGCCTTTGCATTTATATTAATCGGGCTTCTCGTTATCAGGATTGCACTTAAATTTTATTTGAGCAACAGCATTGATGTCGGTGAATTGAGCGGCATGTTCTGGATTCTTGCTTTCGGAATGATCGTTCCGTGGAGAATCGCCATGTATCTGTCTTTCAGAAAGCTTGAAAATCAGCTTCCTCCATCGAACATTCAGGCAACATAAAAACCCGCCGGGCTCATAAATTTGAGCCAGCGGGTTTTTTAAAATAATGCCCTGTACGGGGTATGATCAATATCTTTCTCTTTAAGACGCTTTAAAAGAAACTTATGGTCGCGCTTTGGAGTAGCTGTTATATATCCGCGAATCACAAGGTCCTGTGTAATAGTTCCCGCATTTTCCTGAAGTGCCAGCTCGCCGATTTTGCCTGCAATTTTAGCCCGGGCTACATCCCTGAAAAGTTCAGGAACCGGCTCGACCAGATCCTCAAGGAGCTGCTTTTGGCTTGTATTCCATAAGTGCCTCGTCTGTTCAATATAATACGCTTCCCAATCAAGATCTGATTTTCCGTCTTCTTTAGGCAAGCGCTTTAAAAATTTCCGGAACATGAAAAACCCGCCTATTGCGAGCATGCCTGCAAGAAAAACGACCCAAAACAGTATGAACCATAGAAACCAGCCGTCAAGCATAGTTGTAACCCCCGTCCGTCAATCAATCTGCTATTATTATACACCAGGGGAAATCGCTTGAAAAGGCTGTCTCAGCCGGAATGGACCTGCTTTGAAAGCTCAAGAAGGGATTTTTTGACGGCTGTCAGTTTATTGCGGTCCTTGCCCGTTGACAGGTGGCCCAGCAGTTCGGCATGAGCGATATAGACAGAGCGTTTATAAGACAAATCGACCCTGATCGTTCCACAATTTGTCGGCAAATACAGAATTTCATACAATAATGTCATAAACGCTCCTCCTAGAAATGGCGTTTTCTTTCTATTATATGATTAAATCAGCCTATAAAAAAGAATTATTTTCATATTTTTGTAAAAATTTGTAGGGTAATTCAGGTATTTTGACATAAAAGAAAAGACTTCCTGTCAGCAGGATGTCTTTTTTTGCGAGAAAAACGGATGTGCAAAGGCTTTATTTATTTCTCTAGTGCCTGATCATACAAATTCCGGAGGACAAACGTTTTGTACATTTTCAGTTTTCTTCTCTCAATCGGGTGCCTGGTGATTCCCATTTCTCTGAGTGCTTTCACATACCATCCCTTGGAGCCGTAATAAGCCATAAGCATACCCCTTTTGTCTTTTAGAAAAAAATATGTTTTGCCATCCGTTTTCAGAACGGCAGTGACAGAAAAAAGAAACATTTAAGCCCTGTCAACATACGCTGAAAGATAGGGGGTTTCTTAAATGGAAAAGTTCTATTGCACAAACTGCATGCTGCTCCTGGAACAAAGCAAAATGTGTCCTCGGTGCGGAAATCAGCTGATCAAAAAAATAGAAATCAATGTTCAGGCCCAAAGCACCAAACCTTCAAAAAAACCATCTGAATTGTAAACGCGGCATCTGTTCGGATGCCGTTTCATTTTCCTCAGACGGCTGTTCGGAATCCTGAACGGTTTTGCTCGCTTCATTCGAAGACATGCGGATACAATTGCCGAAATTGACTGTGCCGCCAGTAATTTCGTTGATCACAAGATTTTTAATATAGACTCCCACTGCAAACACTCTCCTTCTTCCTTATACATATGCCGGACAAGAAGGACTTGTCTGAGCAGAAACCTACAAAATGACACTTTCTGCGCAGTTTTTGGCGGGGAAAACAAAAGCGCAAGCGCCTTGGTCAGATCCGATAGGCAGAAAAGAATCCGGTGTAAAAGTCCGGGTTAGACTTTTTGACGGATTTGTTCTGACAGAGGATTTAGGCGCTTACGCTTACCGAGGATAACTTTCTTATGTTTTCCACAGTCTTTTACTCTTTATAATTTTCTGGTGTAACAATAAAAAAGCAAGCACAGCTTGCTTTAATGAGCAAATTGAACAGGGATATATGAGCTTTTGCGTGAGCAGCTGCCTTCTTTAAATATCTTTACTTCAAGAATATCATTTGAAAAAATAGCCTCAATCTTTTTATTCTCAAGTGAAAAGGGAAGTAGAACGGATCTCTCCAGCTGATCTGATTCTGTCGTCTGCCCGGCAGTCTGTGCTGTGATAATGAGCGTTTCCCGGCTAGCTCTAATCTGTATATCTTCCGGTTTTACCTCTGCGAACTCTGCCTCAACAATGTATTCCTCGCTTGTTTCAAACAAATCCACCCGGAAGGATCTGCAATCAAGGAGGGCAGAGAACGGGTCTGTGAAGAACTGGTTCATCCAGTCTTCGATACAGCTCAAATCAGATGGTTTTGAACGCTTTTTTTTGTCCATCTCATGTTGACCTCCAAAAACCATGCTACTTTCATTTTATTCAGCTCATTATCAGGACGTGAATAGAAGACAGATTGTGCAGAAATGCTGTGAAGCTGATATGCGGAAGGCAGTGCAACAGTTAATTGCGGGGCTCTTTCTATAGTTCAGTTTATTTCCTGCTGCTGTTGTTCATGCCTGGCATAAAAAGAAAAATTGCACGAACGGATGGGCCGTTTTGTGCAATTTTATAGTTGCTGTATTTGGTGGGAGCTGGAGGGGGGAAATGATTGTGGTTTGCACATTGTCCAGGTGCATCTCTCAACTCATCTTTCAGAACAAAATCCCTGAAAAGTCAAAAGCGGACTTTTTAAGGGGATATCATTTCTATGCGTAGAAGTTAAGAAGTGATTATGCTCATTGCGCTCTGCACATTGTCCAGCTCCAGCGCTCAACTCCTCTGTCAGATCGGAACCATCGGCAAAGGCAAAAAGCGCCTTTACCGCTGTTTCCTTATCTGACTCCCGGAGCTAAACGAGCTCTTCCGCTTTTCGGTATTGTCCAGCTCCGCCTCCTAGTCCTTCCGTCAGAACAAAATCACCGAAAAAGTCAAAAGCGGACTTTTTAAGGGGATATCATATGTATGCTTAGGAGTTAAAGACGTCTTTTGGTTCATTGCGCTATGCACACTGTCCAGCTCCGCCTTCTAGTCCTTCTGCCAGAACAAAATCTCCCAAAAAGTCAAAACCGGACTTTTCGGGAGATTTCTTATCTATGCTTAAGAGTTAAAGGCGTCATTACGTTCATTGAGCTCTGCACGTTGTCCAGCTCCAGCGCCTAACTCCTCGGCCAGAACGGCTCCGCCGAAAAAAGCAAACCCGGCTTTTTCCGGCGGAGCCTTTTCTGTCCTTCGGAGCTAAGCAAGGCGCTTCCGCTTTTCTAATCACATATCATGATGCGAATGATTTTTTTGCCTTGTGTGGTTGCGGTTTTTTACTTTTTTGGATCCGTCCAGCGGTTCGGGCTGGCCGGGGTTGTTTCCTTTTGGTGCGTTCTTGTGCATGTCTTTGCTGTTGTTTTTGTTTGTCATTAGTGTCACCTTCCTTTATCTATATCATGATGCAATGGCAGGTCCTTCATGCAAAAGGGAGGCTGTATAATATGACCATTGAAAAACCAAAATAAAGACAGATTCAGCCACTTTAAGGAGGGAAAATCATGCCTTATCATAAAAATAAACAGCAGGCGTTTCAGGCCGCACAGCAGGGGACTGCACAGGCGGAGAATATGTACCAGCAGCTTTCAGCAGAAACACCGGATTACGGGATTCAGCTCAGTCATTTGAAAGAAGAGATCAACGAAGCTTATGAACAGATCAACAATGCGCTTGAAGTTGCATCAGAGACGCAGAGGGAAACACTTGAACAATACAGAAGAGATTTGTCAAAGATTGTTGCTGAAGTAAATATTGAAGAACAATAAACAAAAACGACGGAAAATCCGTCGTTTTTTGTTTATTGATTAGATTTGCGTTTCTTATTATTCTGCTTCTGCGCTGCTGATAGAGGCTCATTTGAAAATTCTTCGTTGTATCCTGCCCCTTTTCCTTGAGCGGAAGCTGCATTCATGCCTTCATTTGCATGGTTAGCCTTGCGTTTGGCCATAACTGTCACCCCCATGCTGATAGTGTTTGTTTTCTTTTAAAATTGATGTGCGCGGTTACAATTCTTTCTATTGAAAAAGATCTGAAGTTTACAACTATAAGAACTACTTATGTACTTTGATAACAGCATTGTTATTTACTTATGTTAAAACATGTATTAAGATGAACATGTGCGAAGTAATTGGTGGGAGAGACCGAGGTTTCGACACAAACGTCGATTTTGATTTAAAAGGGGAGAAAACATATGACGAAACAAGAGCAATTAGCACATCACGATGTTTTCCAAGCGCGTAAAAGTTTTACAGTAGGCGGAAAAACATACAACTATTATTCATTAAAAGCATTAGAAGATGCAGGAATCGGCAATGTTTCCAAACTGCCGTATTCCATTAAAGTTCTGCTTGAATCTGTTTTGAGACAGGTAGATGGAAGAGTTATTACAAAAGAGCACGTTGAAAACCTTGCAAAATGGGGCACAGCTGAGCAAAAAGAACTTGATGTGCCATTTAAGCCATCACGCGTCATCCTTCAGGATTTTACAGGCGTTCCTGCCGTTGTTGACTTGGCATCCCTCAGAAAAGCAATGGCTGACATCGGCGGAAATCCTGATGTCATCAATCCAGAGATTCCGGTTGATCTTGTCATTGACCACTCTGTTCAAGTTGATAAAGCCGGTACATTGGACTCTCTTCAATTTAACATGGAGCTTGAGTTCGAGCGCAACGCAGAACGCTACCAATTCTTGAGCTGGGCTAAGAAAGCGTTTAACAACTACCGTGCGGTTCCTCCTGCAACAGGAATCGTTCACCAGGTAAACCTTGAGTACCTTGCAAATGTCGTTCACGCTGTAGAAGGTGCAGACGGCACATTTGAAACATATCCGGATTCACTTGTAGGAACAGATTCTCATACGACAATGATCAACGGCATCGGTGTTCTTGGATGGGGTGTCGGCGGAATTGAAGCTGAAGCAGGCATGCTTGGCCAGCCTTCATATTTCCCGGTTCCTGAAGTAATTGGCGTTAAACTTACAGGTAAAATGCCAAACGGAACAACGGCTACAGACCTTGCACTGAAAGTGACTCAGGTCCTCCGCCAAAAAGGCGTAGTAGGCAAATTCGTGGAATTCTTCGGACCTGGCGTACCGCAGCTTCCGCTTGCAGACCGCGCGACAATTGCCAACATGGCACCAGAGTATGGCGCAACATGCGGATTCTTCCCGGTTGACGGCGAATCACTTGAATATATGAAGCTTACTGGCCGCGACAGCGAGCTTGTTGATATGGTTGAGGCATACTGCAAAGAGAACGAACTTTTCTTCTCGCCTGATGTGGAGCCTGCGTACACTTCGGTTGTAGAAATTGACCTTGCAGAAATCGAGCCGAATCTTTCAGGACCTAAACGACCTCAGGATCTAATTCCTCTTTCTGCTATGCAAAAATCGTTCCAGACAGCTCTTGCTGCACCTGCCGGAAATCAGGGCTTTGGTCTTGAAGCTGCAGAAGCAGGAAAAGAGATTTCTGTTACGCTTGCAAACGGCGAAGTGACAAAAATGAAGACTGGCGCGATTGCGATTGCTGCCATTACAAGCTGTACAAACACATCGAATCCTTATGTTCTTGTAGGTGCAGGTCTTGTAGCGAAAAAAGCGATTGAAAAAGGAATGAAGGTGCCGGCTTACGTAAAAACTTCTTTAGCTCCAGGCTCAAAAGTTGTTACAGGCTACCTTGAAAATTCCGGCCTTCTGCCATATATGAACCAATTAGGCTTCAACGTTGTAGGGTACGGCTGTACGACTTGTATCGGAAACTCAGGTCCGCTTGCTGATGAAATTGAAAAAGCGGTTGCTGAAAACGATCTACTAGTTACATCCGTTCTTTCCGGAAACCGTAACTTTGAAGGACGCATCCATCCACTGGTAAAAGGAAACTATCTTGCTTCTCCGCCGCTTGTTGTGGCATATGCACTTGCAGGCACAGTGAACATTGACCTTAAAAATGATTCACTTGGAAAAGACAAAGACGGAAATGATGTCTTCTTTGATGACATCTGGCCTTCTATGGATGAGATTAATGAAATCGTTAAGCAAACGGTAACTCCTGAACTGTTCAGACAGGAATATGGCCGTGTGTTTGACGACAATGAGCGCTGGAATGCCATTCAGACAACAGATGAGGCTCTTTACAAATGGGATCAGGATTCTACTTACATTCAGAACCCTCCATTTTTCGAGAACCTGAATCCGGAGCCGGGTCTTGTTGAACCGCTCAGAAATCTCCGCGTTGTAGCTAAGTTTGGTGACTCTGTGACAACAGACCACATTTCACCGGCAGGTTCAATCGGAAAAGACACGCCTGCGGGCCGCTACCTGCAGGAAAAAGGCGTAAGCCCTAGAGAGTTTAACTCATACGGTTCACGCCGCGGTAATCATGAAGTGATGATGCGCGGTACATTTGCCAATATCCGCATTAAAAACCAAGTAGCACCTGGAACAGAGGGCGGATACACTACGTACTGGCCTACTGGTGAAGTAACGTCCATTTACGATGCATGCATGAAGTACAAACAAGACGGTACAGGCCTTGTTGTTCTTGCCGGCAAAGATTACGGAATGGGAAGCTCACGCGACTGGGCTGCTAAAGGCACAAATCTTCTTGGCATTAAAACGGTTATTGCTGAAAGCTTTGAACGCATTCACAGAAGCAACCTTGTATTCATGGGCGTTCTGCCGCTCCAGTTTAAACAAGGCGAAAATGCTGAAGTGCTTGGTTTGACTGGAACTGAATCAATCGAAGTGCTGATTGACGAGACGGTTAAGCCGCGCGACCATGTGAAAGTGAGAGCGACTGATGCAGAAGGCAATGCAAAAGAATTTGAAGTGCTTGTCCGCTTCGACAGCGATGTTGAAGTTGACTACTACCGCCATGGCGGAATTCTTCAAATGGTTCTTCGCGAGAAGATCAAAGGCTGATGATAAAGAGGGCGGACTTCCGCCCTTTTTTATTTTGTTCAATTCAGTTGTTCTTTTGAAAAAGAGATGATTTAATGAAAAAGAGACTTGTCCATTTGGGCACAGCATATACATAAACAGACAAGCATGCACCAAGGGGGAAAAACGGTGAAGAGAATACTTGCCATAGGACTGCTCGTGTTTTTGGCAGGCTATGCCGTCTGGTTTGCCATATTGCAAGAACCTGAAGAAGGACTTGAAATAGGCAACAAACCGCCGGAATTTGAAATGGAAACACTTAGTGGAGAGACCGTTACGCTTGATGATGTGAAAGGCAAAAAAGTAATGGTGAATTTCTGGGCGACATGGTGTCCGCCGTGCGAAGCGGAAATGCCGGAAATGCAAAAGCTGCAGGATGAGCATAAGGAAGAACTGGTTGTTCTGGCTGTAAATATGACGAACGCCGAGAAAAGCCTCGATGATGTGGAAACGTTTATTTCAAAGCGGAAATTAACGTTCCCTGTGGCACTTGATAAGGATGGCCGCGTCAGCATTCAATATGAGGTTTATTCCTATCCGACGACCTATTTCCTTGATGAGGAAGGCAGCATACTGAATATATCAAGAGGAGCGATGACAAAGGAAACGATGGAAAAACTTCTGGAACTGTAGGGACTGTTCATAACGAACAGTCTTTTTTCGTTTTTTTAAAAAATCCGCGATTAATTTACAGATTATTGGAAATAATGGATGTAATACATATGGAGGTGTACTGCATGAGAAAAATGAAAAAAATGACGTTTGAAGAGTTAGTGTTCGAAAATAAAAAAGAGCTCATGAAAGATCAGGAAGCTCTTGATAAGCTTGAGGAAAGAGTCGAGCAGCGTCTGCTTGACAAGCTCAGCTAAATCCAACACTTGGCTGTCATGTTCGCTTTCTCTCTGGAGAAGATAATGGAGAGGAGGCGAGTGACCATGACAAATTCAAATGACAAACAAAGCCACTTTACCCCGAACCATATCGGAACAAAGTCAAGAGGCTTTGGCGGGAATAAGGGAAAACAGATGCAAAATAAATCGAATGAACATGCACAGGTTATGCAGACTAAAGGAGAGTAATCAAGTTATCATAATTTTATTATGTTAACTAATCAGCTCCATTTTCCATCATCTTAGAAAAGGAAGTGTTCATATGGCCTATAAAGCAAATCCGGATGATCGCTCTGATAACGTAGAAAAATTGCAGGACATGATTCAAAATACAATGGAAAACATTGATAAATCCCAGGACAGCCTGCAATTTTCAAATGAAGAGGAACGTGCGCGCATTGAAGCAAAAAATGAGCGCAGAGAAGAGAGCATACAGGCTTTCCGTTCTGAAATTAAAGATGAAGCTTCTGCGCGAGAAAACGGTTATAAGTAACCGTACAGGAGACGGCTCTGTGCCGTCTCTATTTTTGTGCGAAAAAAAAGCTTATGGTATGATAATGGATATTCATGGTGTGATTAGGAGAGGAACTAGATGCTTGTTTCAAAAAAAGAAATAGAAGTAAGATATGCAGAAACAGATCAGATGGGCGTTGTCTATCATGCCAATTATCTGATCTGGATGGAAGTAGGAAGAACAAAACTTGTTCAGGACCTTGGCTTTTCTTATGCTGAAATGGAAAAAGAGGGCGTTATTTCACCTGTTATCGACCTGCAGGTCCGCTATAAAAAGCCGCTTACATATGGAGATGCCGTGACAGTCCATACATGGATTGAAGAGTACAATGGATTTAAAGTAGCTTATGGCTACGAAATGTACACTCCCCAGGGAGAGCTTGCTCTTCAGGCGGTATCCAATCACGTGTGTGTAAAAAAGGACACATTTAAACCCATTCAAATCAGAAAAGCTTATCCTGAATGGCATAAAGCATACGAGAAAGCGAAAAAGAAGGGATAACCTTGGCATTCGGGATAAATCGGGGCGAACTTAACGAGTGGAAGTCGCAAGTGGAAAAAGGTGAAATCGCCTTTCTTACTCATTTCTGGATGGATCCGCGCTTCAAGAACTCGCATGCTGTCACAAAAGCAGGATGTTCTGACGTGGGCAAACTAATCAGGTGGGGAGAAAGATACGGGCTGAAAAAAGAGTGGATTCATGACTACAAAAACCTGCCGCATTATGACCTTATGGGGGAACTGCAGCTCAGAGTTCTGAAGGATAATGGGCTGAGCAGCCATATTGAGCGGTTTCATCTGAAGAAAAAACCCGCGGATCATTGATCTGCGGGTTTTTTATAGTCAAATACAGGTTCGCCTCTATCATGGTCATAATCGACAATCAGATCATTCTGATCAAAGTACCAGACATCGCTTTCCTCGATGAAAAACGTGATGCCGTTCTTCTCTGTTTTGGCACCGGCTTCTTTAGGGGAGTCTTTGACAACACCCAGCGAAAAACCTTTTTGAATGGTGCTGCTGCCGCCATATCTCACAAAGAAGCGAAAAGAGTCCCCGCTTTCGATGTTCATTTCTTCCTGATACCATTTTACAGCTTCGTCACTCATATGTATTTTCATGAAAGCTTCACTCCTTCTCTCATACTTTACCACGAAAAAGCAAATCAAAACGCATTTTTTTACTCGCTTTGGTTTAAGTATTGAAACATATGCTCCTGAATTTCTTTATTTTGGGCAGCATTGACGTTTTTCAGTTCTTTTACACGGTATGTGCGATTGTTCTGGCTCACAACAATCGTCGGCTCAAAGGATGGTTCATCGAGCTGGATCTGCTTGTTTCCATTCTCCGCTTTTTTGCTGATTTTAATGGAGAAAATTCCGCCAATATCCTTATAGTCGCTGACTTGTCCCGAAAGGAAGTTTCCGAGAGAGTAGACGACAAAAGTTCTGTTCCCGTCCTGTCCATTTACCCATTCCATTGGCTGCAGGACGTGGGGATGGTGGCCGATGACAAGGTGAACGCCCTCATCAGCCAAAAAACGGGCAAGCTCCTGCTGTTCTTCGTTCGGGAGCCTGATATATTCAACTCCCCAGTGCATGCTGACGATGACCGCATCTGCCTGTTTTTTCATTTCCTGTATTTCCCGTTTCATTTTAGTCTTATCAATCAGGTTCACAAGGTGGGGTTTTCCTTCTGGTACCGGAATGCCGTTTGTTCCGTATGTGTAGGCGAGAAATCCAAGTTTAATGCCGTTGACATTTAAGATTCTCGGCTCTTCAGCATCTTTCGGACTGCGGTAGGAGCCAACATAAGGCATCTGAATCTCGTCGTAGCGCGCCGTTGCATTTAATATCGCTTTTTCTCCTCTGTCAAGCGTGTGGTTATTCGCTATCCCTGCAATATCAACCCCTGCATCCTGAAAAGCGTCAATCACCTCAAAGGGACTGTTAAAAGAAGGGTAGGTAGACAGCCCGATTTCTGTCCCGCCGATCATCGTTTCCTGATTGGCAAATGTGATGTCGGCCTGTCCGATCAGAGGTTTTACATCTTTGATCATGGGCTTAAAATCGTATGTACCTGAAGGCTGTTTTGCATCATTGTATACTCTGCCGTGTATGAGAATATCTCCGATTGCAGACAATGTCAGCTCAGACTGAAACGATTTTGACTGATGCTTTGTCTGGATGGTTTGATGAAGCTCCACTTTCTTTTGAGGGGCTTCAGCGGGGTCTGCTGCCAGGAAAAAGGCAGCTGTGCCCATTGCAGCAATGGCTGCAGCGGCTGTAATAATCCATTTTTTCTTCATGATGGTATCTCCTAAAAGGTTTCTTTTCCTTCATCATATACGAAGTGCTCAAAAAAGAAAACGTTTTACGGAAAACAGAAAAAGCCGCCAGGGGCAGCTTTAAATCCATTTTACTTTAGGTTCTGTTTTTTCTTTAATGCGTTTAATGTTTGCACGGTGGCGGTATATAACAAACAGGGCCAGCACACTGACAACGGACGTCAGAATGACATCACCGTAAAAGATGCTGAAGACGACTGCATAGATGCCCGTCAGCATGGACGACAGAGATACATACTTCGTCAGGTAAAGGAAAAGAAAAAAGACCGCAAGCATCGTAACAAACATCAGCGGTGCCGAGAAAAGCAAAATGCCGCCTGAAGTAGCAACGGCTTTTCCGCCTTTAAATCCTGCAAAAACCGGGTATGTATGGCCGATGACAGCGAATACGCCAATCAGAAGCGGGTGAACACCTTCAAATCCGAAAAGAACGGGCAGAGAGGCTGCAAGTGTCCCTTTCAGAATATCTGCGGCAGTAACAAGCAAACCGGCTTTAACCCCAAGCGTTCTAAACGTATTCGTACCTCCAAGGTTGCCGCTTCCATGTTCGCGGATGTCAATTCCGTATCCCGCTTTGCCTACAATCAGGCCTGAAGGAATGGAACCCAGCAAATAAGCTAAAATAATAATGGCAGCAATGAACAATGGATCCGCTCCTAACACTTTAAAAATAGATAATCTTATTTTATCATGTAACTAGCACTTAAGACTACGTCATAAAAAGAAAAAACCAAAAAAGGAGTGTCCAAAGATGAATATAGAAATCCCATCAAGAGAAGAAATCGGCAAGATTTTAAAGAAAAGCAGGCGCATTGCTGTTGTAGGATTGTCCGATCAGCCTGACAGAACGTCTTACATGGTCAGCAAAGCTATGCAGGATGCAGGGTATGAAATTATTCCGGTAAATCCTATGGTTAAAGAAGTGCTGGGAGTAAAAGCAGTCAGTTCTTTAAAAGAAATCGACGGACACATTGATATTGTAAATGTATTCAGAAGATCCGAACATCTCCTGGCTGTGGCAGAAGAGTTTCTTGAGGCAGACGCGGATGTGTTCTGGGCGCAGCTCGGGCTTGTAAATGAGGAAGCCTACAAGCTCCTTAAGAATAAAGGATATACCGTCATTATGGACCGCTGTATTAAAGTTGAACATGCTTTAACAAAATAAAAAAATCACATGGGCCATGTCCCATGTGATTTTTTTGTCCGTCCCACACCATCAACACAGCGGCAAACGGGCCGATAAATAGCTATGAGAGGAATGCTTTCCCCTTTTTTTGCATATCAGATGAGATTCAGCCCAATACTGGATAAAAATGATTGTTATCGGACGCGTCTATTAAGGTGAGAGCAAATTCAACATTTTTCCAAAAAATTTTCAATTTTGCCGTACATCTGCTAAGATTTAGTTTGCGAATCTTACGGCAGCAGATAAAATATAGCATAGGCATTTATTTTTATACGCTGTCATTTCTAATCAATGGTAAACTTAAAAAGAGTAATAGGTAAAGGCTTGTCACGCTGTCCGGATGTAAGATACAATAGATGCAAACGTACGTTCTTGTTTGCGGGACAGTTTATTATCAGCGGCACTTGTTTTTTTGAAAGGAGCTTAAATCGTTTGAGTAAGCAGCAATTTGAGTACAATGATGATGCGATCCAAGTATTAGAGGGGCTTGAGGCTGTGCGCAAAAGACCGGGGATGTATATCGGCAGCACGGATGCAAGAGGGCTGCATCACCTCGTTTATGAAATCGTGGATAATTCCGTCGATGAAGCACTCGGCGGATTTGGCGACCATATCATTGTCAAAATACATAAAGACAACAGTATATCTGTTACAGACAAAGGCCGGGGGATGCCAACCGGCATGCACAAACTCGGAAAACCAACAGCGGAAGTCATCATGACTGTTCTCCATGCAGGAGGAAAATTCGGTCAGGGAGGCTATAAAACCAGCGGCGGACTTCACGGTGTAGGTGCATCGGTTGTAAATGCCCTTTCTGAATGGGTGACTGTCACCATTCACCGCGATGGATTTACGTATCAGCAGCGGTTTGAAAATGGAGGGAAACCAGTTACAACGCTTGAGAAGATCGGGAAATCAGCCAAAACGGGCACAATTATTCACTTCAAGCCGGATCCCGTTATTTTTAGTACAACGACCTATAATGCAGAAACATTAAGCGAGCGCTTACGCGAATCAGCCTTTCTTTTAAAAGGCTTAAAAATAGAACTGATTGACGACCGGAATCAGACGAAAGAAGTCTATCATTATGAAACCGGAATTGAAGCCTTTGTATCCTATCTTAATGAAGAAAAGGATTCCCTTCATAACGTCGTTTTCTTCGAAGGGATGCAAAACAGCATTGAAGTGGAATTTGCCTTTCAGTTTAATGATGGCTATTCGGAGAATATTCTCTCTTTCGTCAATAACGTGCGCACGAAAGACGGCGGCACACATGAAGCTGGATCGAAGACCGCAATGACACGCGCTTTTAATGAATACGCCAGAAAAACAGGCATTTTAAAAGAAAAAGATAAAAATCTTGATGGATCAGACATACGCGAGGGCCTCTCTGCTATAGTTTCTGTCCGTATACCGGAAGAGCTTCTTCAGTTTGAAGGACAGACCAAAGGTAAGCTTGGAACGAGTGAGGCAAGATCAGCGGTAGATGCTGTTGTTTCAGAGAACCTTGCCTATTTTCTTGAGGAAAATCCGGAAACGAGCACGCTTTTAGTCAGAAAAGCGATTAAGGCCTATCAGGCAAGAGAAGCTGCCAGAAAAGCGCGGGAAGAAGCAAGAAGCGGGAAGAAACGAAAGCGGTCTGAAGCGACGCTGAGCGGGAAGCTGACGCCTGCACAATCAAGAAACCCCCAGAAAAATGAACTGTACCTGGTGGAAGGAGACTCTGCGGGAGGCTCAGCAAAGCAAGGGAGAGACCGGCGTTTTCAGGCAGTTCTTCCTCTGCGCGGAAAAGTGATTAACACTGAAAAAGCGAAGCTTGCGGATATTTTCAAAAATGAAGAAATCAATACCATTATTCATGCGATCGGCGCAGGTGTCGGTGCAGATTTTCAGGTGGACGACTGCAATTACGACAAAGTTGTCATTATGACGGATGCCGACACAGACGGCGCCCATATACAGGTGCTGATCCTTACTTTCTTTTACCGTTATATGAAACCGCTGATTGAAGCGGGGAAAGTGTTTATTGCCCTGCCTCCCCTGTACAAGGTGAGCAAAGGCACCGGAAAAAAAGCCGTCATCGAGTATGCGTGGTCTGATGAAGAACTTCAGGGCGTACTGAAAAAAGTCGGCCGTGGATATATGATCCAGCGCTATAAGGGTCTTGGCGAAATGAATGCTGATCAGCTCTGGGAAACAACGATGGATCCTGCAACAAGAACGCTTATCAGGGTGCGTATAGATGATGCTGCACGTGCTGAGCGCCGGGTAACAACTCTTATGGGAGACAAAGTAGAGCCGAGAAGAAAATGGATTGAAAGCAATGTCGCATTTGGGCTTGATGAAGAAACAAATATTCTTGAAAACGAAAACTTATCCGTCACAGAGGAGGAATAACAGATGACACAACAAGAAAAATACCGCGATCTCCCTCTTGAAGATGTGATAGGTGACAGGTTCGGCCGCTACAGCAAATACATCATACAGGACCGAGCGCTGCCTGATGCCCGTGACGGGCTGAAGCCTGTGCAGCGCAGAATCCTGTATGCCATGCATGTTGACGGCAATACAAACGATAAAAACTTCAGAAAATCAGCAAAAACAGTCGGTAATGTTATCGGTAATTATCATCCTCACGGAGACACATCTGTTTATGATGCCATGGTAAGGATGAGCCAGGACTGGAAAGTGCGCAATCTCCTGATTGAGATGCACGGCAACAACGGAAGCAATGACGGCGACCCGCCTGCTGCGATGCGTTATACAGAGGCGCGTCTTTCACCGATTGCATCTGAGCTTCTAAGGGATATCGATAAACGGACAGTAGAATTTGTGCCGAACTTCGATGATACAAGCAGTGAACCTCTTGTTCTGCCTGCCATGTATCCAAATCTCCTTGTAAACGGGTCAACAGGTATATCAGCGGGTTACGCAACAGACATTCCGCCTCACCATCTTGGAGAGGTCATTGATGCTGTGATGAAACGCATTGACAAACCGGACTGCACAGTTGACGAACTCATGACTGTCATAAACGGCCCTGATTTTCCGACCGGAGGCATTATTCAGGGAATTGACGGCATCAAGAAAGCTTATGAAACTGGTAAAGGGAAAGTCATTATCCGGGGAAAAGCGGAGATTGAAAGCGTCAGGGGCGGCAAACAGCAGATTGTCATCACAGAAATTCCATTTGAAGTAAATAAGGCAAACCTTGTGAAGCGCATGGACGAGTTCCGGATTGAGCGAAAGCTTGACGGCATTGCTGAGGTCCGTGATGAAACTGACCGGACCGGAATGAGGATTGTCGTGGAACTTAAAAAAGACGCTGATGCACAGGGAATCCTGAATTACCTGTACAAAAACAGCGACCTGCAGGTTCCTTATAATTTTAATATGGTGGCCATACATAACAGACGCCCGACACTCATGACGCTGCCTGCCATTCTTGATGCTTATATTTCGCATCAGAAGGAAGTCATCACAAACCGCTCCAAATACGACCTTGAAAAGGCCAAAGAGCGCCAGCATATCGTCGAGGGACTCATTAAAGCCCTGTCTATCCTCGATGAGGTGATCGCTGTTATCAGGGCATCCAAGGACAAACGGGATGCAAAGGATAACTTAATTGCAAAGTTTGCGTTTACAGAAATTCAGGCTGAAGCCATTGTATCCCTTCAGCTTTACAGATTAACAAACACGGATATCACGGCTCTTCAAAATGAAGCGAAAGAGCTTGATGAAAAAATAGCACAGCTTCTTGATATCCTGAACAATGAGAAAAAACTGTATCAGGTGATCAAAACAGATTTGAAAAAAATCAAAAAAACCTATGCGGATCAAAGACGCTCTGTCATTCAGCATGAGATTCAGGAAATAAAAATCAACCTTGAAGTAATGATTCCGTCAGAAGACGTCATTGTTACAGTAACAAAGGACGGCTATATCAAACGTACGAGCAGCCGTTCATACTCTGCATCAAACGGCCAGGATTTCGGCATGAAAGAAACAGACAGGCTGCTCGGGAAATTTGACATTAATACAACCGAAACCATTCTGCTGTTCACGAGCAAGGGCAATTACATCTATTGTCCGGTTCATGAAATTCCTGATATCCGCTGGAAGGACCTCGGCCAGCATATTGCCAATCTTGTCAGCCTGGAACGGGATGAACAGCTGATAAAGGCCATGCCTGTTAAAGATTTTGAAGCCGCGCAGTACCTGCTCTTTGTCACAAAGAACGGGATGGTCAAAAAAACCGAACTGAAATTGTACAAGGCCCAGCGGTACTCGAAAGCGTTAATGGCTGTCAATCTTAAAGGCGATGACGAGTTGGTCAATGTATTTATGACATCCGGAAACGATGATCTGTTCCTCGCGACGCAGTTCGGATATGGATTGTGGTTTGCTGAAGAAGAAGTCGGCATTGTGGGCGCAAGAGCAGCAGGAGTAAAAGGAATGAATCTGAAAGAGGGAGATACAGTAGCAGGCGCTGCGGTTTTCCCTGCAGGAAACATTCCACAGATTGTCATTGTCACACAGCGGGGCGCTGCAAAGAAAATGTCGTTTAAAGAATTTGAAAAGACTTCAAGAGCCAAGCGGGGATTAATTATGCTGAGAGAGCTGAAGAACAATCCTCACAGAGTCGTTGGCATGCACCTTGTCAATCAGTCGAGCAAACTGATGCTGAAGACAGAAAAAGGGCATACAGAAGAAGTTCACGCAGCTCAGCTGCGCGCAAATGACAGGTACAGCAACGGATCCTTCTTTATCGATGAGGGAGATTCCGGGTCAGTTAAAGAAGTATGGGTGCCAGTCACCCAGTAAATGAAAAGACATCCCTTTCATTAAAGGGATGTCTTTTTTGCGTCTTATTTATTTTTAGAGAAATATTCAGTAAACGCGTGCATAATCTCAATTCCCTGATACAAAAATAGACTGAAGGCCGTTAATGAAAAACCAGTCACCATAATTAGTCTCATCCAGAACATCGCATTTCCCTCCTTTTTTAAAAAAATTCTAGGGTCTTAGCGATGTACGGCCATAATAGGAGGACTGGTAAAAAACAGACAGCAGAAATTTCTTGAACAGGCCTGCTGAAGCTGACAAAGCAGCAATCACAGCGGCCGCTAAAAGTACAGGTATCAAGCTTGACTCGCTTTGATCCATGCTGAAAGGCATTTTCTCGTATTCAGCTTTATCCGCTGTAACCAGCTGAACATGCTCTTCAACATCAAAAGCCGGTGTCTTTACGGGATGATGCTGCACATGCGGCGAAACCCCGGTCAGGAGAAGGACAATGAGAAATAGAAAAATCGTCTGTCTCATAACATTCCTCCTTTTAAATCGTGCAATCGAATATACATAATCATAACGCAAAAAGACGGATTCGAACAGTGGAAACTTTTTTCGTTTTTACTGTGCAAAACGACAATTTCTGATATACTCTAACTTTGTGATGTTAGGAAGCCTAACATGAAGTTAGAAAATTTATTTTTTTCAGGAGGTTTAATATGGATTTTTTAAATGGAATGATTTCCGGAGGGAATACAATTCTGTGGTCATACTTGCTGATCTATATGCTTGTAGGAATTGGTTTGTATTTCACAGTCCGTTCAAGATTTGTCCAATTCCGCTACTTTGGCGAAATGTTCAGGCTTCTAAAGGAACCTGCAATGGTATCCAAAGAAGGCAAGAGAGGCATTTCGTCCCTGCAGGCATTCTTTATCAGTGCAGCATCAAGGGTTGGCACCGGTAATTTAGCGGGAGTAGCTATTGCCATTGCCGTCGGAGGACCGGGTGCGGTTTTCTGGATGTGGCTGATTGCGCTTGTAGGAATGGCTTCAAGCTTTGTAGAAAGCACACTTGCGCAGGTCTACAAAGTAAAAGACGGAGATCAATTCCGCGGAGGCCCTGCTTACTATATGGAAAAAGCGCTGAAGGCAAGGTGGATGGGCATCCTTTTTGCCGTTTTAATAACGTTATGCTTCGGACTGATTTTCAATGCTGTTCAGGCCAATACCATTGCTCTTGCTTTTGACAGTGCATTTGCTGTGGATAAAACGGTTATGGGCATCATTTTGGCTGTCTTCACCGCACTAATTATTTTCGGCGGTCTGAAAAGGGTAGCTGCAGCATCCCAGATCATCGTGCCTGTTATGGCGCTGATCTACATAGCTGTTGCTCTTGTCGTTGTTATTATGAACATTACAGAAGTGCCGAACGTCATCGCCGTCATTTTTGCAAATGCTTTTGGATTTGAGCAGGCAGTAGGCGGAGGTATTGGCGCTGCAGTTGAAAACGGAATTAAAAGAGGACTGTTCTCGAATGAAGCGGGTATGGGAAGTGCACCGAACGCTGCTGCTACGGCAAACGTTTCGCACCCTGCTAAACAAGGTTTCATCCAGACGCTAGGCGTGTTTTTCGACACGATTATCATCTGCAGCACAACAGCATTCCTGATTCTTCTGTTTGACACTACACCGGATCCTTCGCTGGACGGTATTCAAATTACCCAGGCAGCTTTGCAGTCTCACATCGGAGACTGGGCAGGCACGTTCCTGGCTGTAGCGATTCTGCTGTTCGCATTCAGTTCGGTTATTGGAAACTACTACTACGGGGAAACAAATATTGAGTTTTTAAACGGAAGCAAAACCGTTCTGTTTATCTACCGTTTAGCAGTAGTCGGGATGGTTATCTTCGGGTCGGTATCAGGTTTCCAGCTTATTTGGGATATGGCTGATCTCTTTATGGGTCTTATGGCCGTTACGAACCTTATTGCCATTGCCATCCTTTCAAAAATTGCATTTGAAGTGCTGAAAGATTATGCACGCCAGCGCAAAGAAGGCAAAAATCCTGTATTTAAAGCAAGCTCCATCAAAGGACTTAAAAATACCGAATGCTGGGGAGACGATGAGGTTTAACCTCTGAATACGAAGCATTAACGGATTCATCCACTGCTAAAGCACACCTTTCAGTTTCTGAGTGGTGTGCTTTTTCTTTTGAAAAGCGGAGGCCGGCAGATGGGGAGGAAGCAGAATTTTTATAGAGAAGGCATAGGGGCTTTGTCAAATGTCCTGCTGTAAAAACAGCGAAGAGTTTGTGAAAATGTGAACAAACTTTATCAATTCATGTATTTCTATCGTTTTACAGATGAATTTGGGCTAAACTAATCAGTAGAAGCAGATCATTCCATTTATTTATGTGAAAACATTCACAAACACTTGTTTTAATTTTCCTGATTAGAGGAAAAGAATGGATAAACTGCTATTTATTGCGTGAAATAGGGGGGAACGAAATTGTTTGAGTATGATCCGGTATTGTACAGCAGAATTCTGACAGGCTTGACACTTGCATTTCATACGATTTTTTCCACACTTGGAGTAGGTGTGCCGCTGCTCATTGCTCTTGCAGAGTGGATTGGCATCAGGCGAAATGATGAACATTATCATCTGCTTGCAAGGAGATGGGCAAGGGGCTACATCATCACAGTGGCTGTCGGGGTTGTTACAGGAACTGCAATAGCCCTTCAGCTCAGTCTGCTGTGGCCGAACTTTATGCAGGTTGCAGGCCAGACAATCAGTCTGCCGCTGTTTTTGGAAACTTTCGCATTTTTCTTTGAAGCTATTTTTCTTGGTATCTACCTTTATACATGGGATCGCTTCAAAAAGAAAATCTACCATTTGCTGCTGCTGATTCCGGTGGCTCTCGGAGCGACGCTATCGGGTTTCTTTATTACGACTGTGAATGCTTTTATGAACGCTCCGCTTGGATTTAATATGGAAAACGGAGTTTTGACTGGTGTAAACCCGCTGCTTGCGATGTTTAATCCGGCAACGCCGACAAAAATGGCGCACGTGCTGTCTTCAGCCTACTTAACATCTGCCTGTGTGCTGGCTGCCATTGCCGCATTTATGATTCTAAGGGGCAGAAAGCATGTTTATTACAAAAAAGCACTCAGACTTTCTATGACTGTGGCTTTTGTCTGTGCAATAAGTACAGCCGTTATTGGCGATCTATCAGGAAAATATTTGGCAGAGTACCAGCCTGAAAAGCTGGCTGCTGCAGAATGGCATTTTGAAACAACAGAAGAAGCATCATTAATTCTTGGAGGAATCCTTGATGAAAACAACGAGGTCAAGTATGCACTTGAGATTCCCTACGCATTGAGCATTCTTGCGCACGGAACTCCGGATGCAGAGGTGACGGGGCTTGAAGAGTTCCCGGAAGAAGAATGGCCGCCGCTGATTGTCCATTATTTCTTTGATCTGATGGTTGGAATCGGCATGTTTTTGGCGTTTGTGTCCTTCCTGTACATGGTCATGAGATGGCGGAAAAAATCTAATGAGCTGAACCGGATTCTATTGTGGCTGATTGTCAGCACGGGTCCTCTTGCCATGCTTGCCATTGAAGCGGGGTGGTTCTTTACAGAAGAGGGCAGACAGCCTTGGATCTTAAGAGGCTACATGACAACGGCGGAAGGTGCCACGACATCAGGCTACGTTGACATCATGCTGTATTTGTTCATCGCCCTGTACGCGGTGCTTGCTGTATCAGCCGTTGCTGTGCTTCGCCGTACATTCAAGGCAAATCCCGCTGAGCGCGAGCTTGAAAAATTAGGATTGAAATAGGAGAGGACAAGATGGATTATGAACTGATTGGAATTACCGTGCTCTGGACATTTTTGTACGGATACCTTATTGTAGCGTCCATTGATTTTGGTGCAGGTTTTTTCAATTATTACTCTGCACTGACAGGACGCGGGCCTATTGTAAAAAAAGTGATTAACCGGTATTTGTCTCCGGTCTGGGAAGTGACGAATGTATTCCTGATCTTCTTCTACATTGGATTGGTCGGATTTTTTCCGTCGCTTGCCTATTATTACGGTACAGCCCTTCTCGTGCCAGGAAGCATAGCCATTATTCTGATTGCCCTGCGCGGTTCGTATTATGCGTTTCATCACTACGGTAACCGAGAAAGTCTCTGGTATCAGTTTTTATATGGAGCGACAGGCCTGCTGATTCCGGCATCACTGTCTGTTGTGCTTACACTGTCTGAAGGCGGCTTTATCGACGTCAGCGGGGATGAGGTGCAGCTGAATTACGCCGAGCTCTTTACAAGCGCGTATGCGTGGGCCGTCGTCTTTCTGGCGATAGTGAGTGTGCTGTATATTTCTGCAAGCTTTCTGACGTTTTATGCTCATAAAGCGGGAGACAGCAGTGCCTTCAACCTTCTGCGCAAATATGCGCTGTTTTGGAGCGGCCCGACCATTCTTGCAAGCCTGCTCGTTTTTGTGTCCTTAAGAGAGCATAATCCGGGTCATTTTCAGCGGATGATGGATATGTCCTGGCTTTTTGGTTTATCACTTCTGTTTTTTGCGGGTGCCGTGTATTTGATTTGGAAAAAGAAGCGTTTGGGCGTTTCGTTTATCCTGGTCATGCTGCAGTTTGCGGCGGCATTTTACGGATACGGTGCATCGCATCTGCCGTATGTGCTTTATCCGTACGTCACGATCTACACAAGCTTTACAAACGATACTATGGCCCTGGCACTCATCTTTGCATTTCTTGCAGGATTAATGCTCCTTGTACCGTCGTTATACTTGCTGATGAGGCTGTTCCTTTTTGATAACGATTATGTGAAAGGCAAAAAATAGGAGGGATACCATGCAGACTTTTTTAATAATGGTGGCACCGGTACTAATTGTCGCAGTGACCGTTACAGGATTATTTGTCTGGGGTGCTTACGCAAAAGAGCCCTATGAAAAATAAAACGTGCAAAAGCTTAATAGGCTTAAACGCATAAAGGAGTCCGTGTGATGCAGCTGAAACATCTGTCGTCAAAACATAAAAAACATATTTGGCTTTTGAGGCTGCATGCTTTTTTAACAGGTGCAGCCGTTATAGCACAGGCGTGGCTGTTCGTCAGTATCACAGATGCCGTCTTTTTAAAAGACACGTCTTTCCGGGATGTTGTTCCTGAACTTTTTATTTTGCTCGCAGTGTCCCTTTGCAGGGCAGGATTTATGTATTTCGGCAAAAAAACCGGCGTTTCATTAGCGGCAGCCGTTAAGAAAGATATACGGTCATCGCTTCTTAAAAAGATGTCCAGAGAATCTGTTTTATCCTCTTCCGGCGGACAAACCGGCAGGAAAGTAAATGTACTGCTGGATGCAGTGGATGAAATAACACCTTATTTCAGCACATACATTCCCCAAATGATCCAGACGGGAATTATTCCGCTGATGATGGCCGCTGCCGTATTTACCCAGCATGTGTACTCCGGCATCATTCTGCTGGTCACAGCGCCTTTTATACCGCTTGCCATGGCACTTGCAGGCAGGAAAAGCAAGGATAAAGCAGAGCAGCAGATGGAGAGGCTCTCGCAATTTTCCGGTCATTTTCTTGATGTTCTTCAGGGGCTTGTGACATTGAAGATGTTCGGACGTTCAAAGGAGCAAAAAGACAAGATTGCAGAGAGCAGTCTGGAAATCCGTGATGCCACAATGCAGGTTTTGAAGGTAGCATTTCTCTCAGCGCTATCCTTGGAGTTTATTTCAATGCTCAGCATTGGACTGATTGCCTTTGAACTTGGCCTGCAGATCGTTGTCTTTCAGACTGTGACATTCTTTTCTGCCTTCTTTATTCTCATTCTTGTTCCTGATTTCTACCTGCTTCTTAAAGATTATGGCAGTGCCTTTCATGCAGGCAGAGGAAGCATGGGGGCTGCGAAGCTGATAGCAGAAGAACTGGAGGAGCGGGATAAAGCTGCAGTGTGGGGAGATCAGGAGACTGGCGGAGGACCGCCTGAACTTCATCTGAAAAAGGCATCTTACTCATATAAGAACAGTTCATTTTCTTTGCATGATATTGGTGTACATCTTAAACCGTTTGAAAAAGCAGCCATTGTCGGCAGAAACGGATCAGGCAAGACGACCCTTCTTCATCTGATCAGCGGGCTGATACAGCCTGATGAAGGTGAGTTGATCATAAATGGAAAAGAGAGGGCAGCTTATGATGAAATGAGCTGGTTCAGCAGGATGGTTTACATTTCTCAGCATCCCTATATCTTCTCCGGGACAATCGCAGAAAATATTGCCATTGGCCAGCTGAAAGAGGCGAGCCGGCGGGAAATAGAAGATGCAGCCCGCAAAGCGGGACTTGCTTCCATGATTGAAGCGCTTGAACACGGGTTTGATACGGTCATTGGAGAAGGGGGAAGAGGTCTTTCCGGAGGCGAAAAGCAAAGGCTTGCTCTAGCCAGGGCATTCCTGAAGAAACCGGCATTCATCTTGTTTGATGAACCGACCACAGGCCTTGACCTTCATACAGAAAGGATTCTCCAGCAGTCGATAAAAGAGCTTGGGGAAAACGCATCAGTGATTACCGTGGCTCACAGGCTGTACACAATTAAAGACGCAGACGTTATTTTTTATATGGAAAACGGAAGACTTGCGGCTCAGGGGACTCATTTGGAACTGCTGGACCGTTCCGAGTCTTACCGCAGCATGTTTCATATGCAAGTAAAGGAGGCGGCCAGATGAAAGACATTTCTCATATTGCACGTTTAATGTGGAATGAAAAAAAGGATATTTGGCTCACAGTCTTATTGTGCTTCCTTGCGGGTATAACGGGAATCGCGCTATTTGCATCGAGCGGCTACTTAATTTCAAAAGCCGCTCTGCTGCCGCCTCTTTACACACTCACAGTTATGCTCGCTCTATTGAAGCTTGCGGGTATTGGGAGAGCTCTCAGCAGATATGCAGAGAGGCTTGTTTCCCACAGGGCAACCTTTACCATTTTGAAGGATGTGCGCGCCTCCTTTTATGAAAAGCTGGAACCAATGGTCCCTAGGATCTTCAATACGTACCGGAGCGGCGACCTGCTTTCAAGAATAGTCGGGGATGTAGAGAACCTTCAGAACTTTTTCCTGAGGGTATTTTATCCCCCGGTCGTCTTTCTGTTTGTCTTTTTAAGCACGATTGCATTTGTATCGTTTTACTCCGTCCCCATTGCCATGATGCTTTTAGCTGGTATGGTGCTGACAGGAATGGTGATCCCGGCATACTTTGCATTTCTTCAAAAAAAAATCGATGACTCTGTCCGGGACATGAGAAGCCTTTTCTCATCAGAAGCGGCTGAATTTTACTATGGATACAGAGATTTAAAGATCTATGGACAGACGGCAGAAAAAGAAGAAAAGCTTCGCAGGCTGTCTGATATGCTTGCCGATAAACAGGCGCAATTAGATAACAGGGTGAATCAGACACAATCGATTAACACGGCGATTACGGTCATTATAAACTGCGGAATTTTAGCACTCGGGGCTTACCAGGCAGCAGCGGGTGAGCTGAACGGTCTGTATCTTGCCATGCTGGTGATGATTTCTCTCAATGTATTTGAGTTTGCTGTTCCGATGGCTGCTTTTCCAGTTTATTACGAAGAGAGCAGGCGTGCTTCTAAAAGATTGTACTCACTCCCGGAAGAGCCGGTCATACAGGAAGAAAAGAAGCAGGCTGACATCACAAAGGATGGGTTCTCTATTCACGTAAAGAATGTTCATTATTCTTACGGCACAGCGGGCTCCGGTCTAAATGGTGTTACTGTCACGTTTCCGCAAGGTTCAAAAACGGCTGTTGTCGGACCATCCGGTTCAGGAAAATCCACGCTGCTTATGCTGTTAATGAAAATGTATGAACCGGAAGCTGGAGAAATTATTTTGAATGAAAAGCCGCTTTCCGACATCAGCAGTGAGAGCATGTGGGATAGCTGCAATATTGTTCTGCAGGATAACCACTTTTTCTATGGGACTATCCGTGAAAATTTGCTGATCGCTGTTAAAGAAGAAACAGAGGACTCAGAGCTGATACACGCACTGAAGGAGGCAGGACTCGAGAACAAACGGCTTGATGATCCTGTTCTTGAAAAAGGCGATAACCTGTCAGGCGGCGAAAAACAGAAGCTTGCCATTGCAAGAATCCTGCTGAAAAAAGCGGGTCTGTGGCTGCTTGATGAACCAACAGCTTCAATGGATCTCCTGTCAGAGCAGAGCATTCAAGAAACCTTATTTAAGTATGCCGGCAGCAATACACTCATCCTCGTCAGTCACCGACTGACAGGACTTGAGAAGATGGATCAGATCATCGTTATGGATCAAGGACGCATTCTTGAAAAGGGATCCTATGCAGAACTCATGGAGAGAAAAGGTTATTTTTACGGTCTGAAGCAGATTGAACAAGAGGTGCTAGTATAAAAGATAAAATCCCTCTCGATATGGAGAGGGATTTTTTTGTGTGCCTACTGTCCTTTCGACAGCAGGCTGTCTATATGGAACTTCTCAGGCGGCGTTTCAAAACCGGCAGAGGTCTGTAAATCAAGTATTTTAAAAGTAACTTCAAGGCTTGATGCAGCATCAGTTAGCGGGATAGTAAACGTTTCAGCACCTTTAGAGACAATAAACAGCTTCTCATCCGATGCCAGTTCAACCCCATCCTGGAAATAGGTGATGTCTGCTTTAATGGCAACCTGTGATTGACCGGTAGCAGCAAAGGTAATTTTATCTTTTTGAATCTTTTTTAATTGGGGTCCTGTAAGAATTCTGCCCCGGTCAGCCTTTACGCCTGTTTCTTTTTCAAGATAATCAATCAGCTCCTTATTTTCAAGCACATTAGGAAGCTCCTTGTTCTCATGCTGTGTCATTTGATAGAAAGGCTCATTGCTTGAGAGGATTTCGTTTTTGTCTGTTTTTCTCCCTGAACCGTACAACATCACATAGTCATCAGCCATGATTTCCTGAGGATACCACATATGATCTGCATCAGAATAGTTCCAAAAAGCATCCCACCGTACAGGGGCATTTTCAATGCCTCTAAGTTTACTCCACTCAGAGAACGGAAAGTGATGGCTTTTTATATAGTGATAGGCAAAATGATGCCCATATTCATGTGAGAGAGTATCTCTGTAGGAGGAGACATCTGTATATGTGTCTCCCTTATAAAGGGTAATTGTGTCTGTTAGAGCGTGAAACCTTCCTTTTGTCGCTGATCCGTTTAAAGAATCTCCTTGAATACGCACTTCCTGAAGAAGAGATATCTCTTTTCCATGTTTATTTTGAATCAATTCCTTATAAAGTTCTTTTAACTTTTCTTCATCCCATTTATCGCTGTAGCTTAGAAACATAATCCCTTCTGGAGACTGATAGCTTGCTTGATAGTGTGTATCATATACCAGCGGGTCAAGACTGAGCATAAACGGAAGGGAAAACAGCAATAGCAGATGTTTCATCATCGTGTTCACTCCTCTGTCATGAGTCTAACATGCTGAGAACCGGTAATGGATTACCAATACTTGTATGTAAAGAAAGGCATGATAAATTTCCCAGAATGATTCACATGATTGATAACATTCTGACATCTCAATTTCACATTGGATACATATTCATCCAGTAAACTGAAGCTGTTCTTACAAATGAAGACAGAGGAGACGATGAAATGATGAAAACTTGGGCAGCCGGAGCGGGAATGGCCATCATATTGCTTGGAGCACCGTTATTGCAGCCGTCAGCAGCAGAAGCTTCAGCGGTGAAAGTGGAAAATGTAGCACACAGGGGGGCTTCAGGCTATGCTCCGGAAAATACACTTGCAGCCTTTGATAAAGCGGTAGAGATGAAAGCGGATTATATTGAAATCGACGTTCAGCAGAGCAAGGACGGCGAGCTCGTGATCATTCATGACACCACAGTGGACCGGACGACAGACGGAAGCGGCAAAGTAAAGGATCTTACATATGATGAACTCAGCAAGCTTGATGCAGGCAGCTGGAAGGGCGAAGAATTTACTGGCGAAAAAATCCCCACATTTGATGATATTCTTGACCGCTACAGAGGCAAAACCGGCATTCTGATTGAGCTGAAAGCACCTGAGCTTTATCCGGGAATCGAGGAAAAAGTGGCTGAAGAGCTTCAGGAACGCAACATGGACAAGCCTCAAAATGAAAAAATCATTGTTCAGTCGTTTAATTTTGACTCGATGAAAAAGATGGATTCCCTGCTGCCAACTGTACCAATCGGTGTGCTGACATCTTCGATTCTTCATACAACTGATACGGCACTGAATGAATTCAGCACATATGCAGATTACTTTAATCCAAACTACGGCATCGTTTCAAAGGATTTAGTAGCAAATGTTCATGAAAAGGGCATGAAAATCCAATCCTGGACTGTTCGCACACAGGAAACTGCCGATTTTCTGCTTGAGATGGGTGTAGACGGAATCATTACGGATTATCCTGATTATGTTGATCCAAGAAAATAAGATGGTAAACCGGCTCTCTGCAGAAAAGAGGCCGGTTTTTTACTTTAGCAGAGAAAACAGCTGGAAATGAGTGGAATATTAAAACTAATAAAACAATGTTCTAAATAATCATTCTAATCAAACTCCAGCCATAAGAGATGATAACCATTAGTTTAAAAGCGTCAGCAAGTTGTAAAAAGAACCAGAAGAAATTATTCACTCATAAAAACGTTATGTAAACTGAGCTGGAATTAAAGAAGAGAGTCTTGGAATTAGTTCAATGAGTAACGTGCGTAATCAAGAGCTTAAATCTAACGAAAATAAAACATCAGCTGCAAAAATGCGTAAATATATATGAGCAGCTAAAATAGAAATATTTCAGTGATCTGCAGAAAAAATCTTACTAATCTATAGTGAAATACGTGCGGCAGATACAGTGTGTCTAAGACGTTATTTTTTCTTTCTGTCTCATTTACTTAAGTTTACTTGTTATTTGAGACTGGAAATGACTATTATAATACAGCTGTCTATAATTTATATTATGTCTACTGCAAAAAAGTAAGTAAGGTATTAGACTTTAAGACTCAATCCCTCCTGCCCCTGGGATAATGTTAATCAATGCTAGTTTAATTTCAAATGTAAAAAGAGCTACCTCTAATTTAGATGGTAGCTCTGATCTTTTGATAGCCAAATCATAATCTCCCGTGCTTTATAGTTGATCTTTGAAGTTCTTGTCTTTTTTTATCCATTGAGTATAAGTTGTCTTGCTTATCCCGCAAATACTGCATGCTTTATCAAGTGAGCTTGAATTTCTGTAAGCTTCAATAAACTTTTGTTTTCTGTCTTGTACGGCTTTTTTGTTCACTTTTAATGGAGCGTCGGTTAATTCAGCAGCATCAAGATCTTTGTCTGGGAAAAGATCAAACTTACGTTTAAGGTGAATGTCACTGCAATTGTAAATGTACTCATAAAATAGTTTGATCGTTTTTCTTCCACTTATATAAAGTCTTACATGTTTATCTTTTTGAACTAAGTAAGGATCAAATCCCACTTTGATAAAAACTTCTTTCAATTTCTCCATAAAAGGAAGTGAACCCCCTACAAAACTAACCATATACCCTCTGGAATAGATGTTGCCGTCACCATCGAAATAACCTCTAATAAAATGCGGCATGTATTCTTCGGGAACATCAGGAAAATCAATGGTCAATGACTTTTTTGAAGTTACTCCGTGAAGTTCAATTAAATCTCTTTTTAAGATTTTGCTGTTGAGGTTAAGAAGAAAAACACCGGTTTTTTCATTTTTATAAAGAGGTTGAATTGTTTTAAGTTCCTTTTTAATTCTTTCGAGTATTTCGCTTTCTTTTTGAGCGATGATAACGCTTTGTGTTCCCTTTGCAATCGTACCATCTGCCAGTATAAACCCGAGGATATAGGCCATATTGGGTGTCCATTTCTTAAAGTAACCTTCATCTAAACTGTACTTCCTCTTCCAGCTCCCCCTCGGCCGCATTTCTACCCCGTGTTTTGAAAGGATATTAAGTATGCTCCCTGCTGTAACACCTGCCAGTTTGGCAATTTCCGAGGTGCTCTTACCATCTTTGTAAAGCCTGATTACTTCTTCGCTTTCAAGCAAACATTTCCTGTTTTTAGATGCTGACACGGAATAACAGCCTCCAGTACAAATGGTTTTCGGTTCATTATTATTATATCGAACATTTGTTCTGTATGTCTATTTTTAGCACTTTTCTATGTAAACAAAAGAAAAAGCTCCTTTAAAGGAGCTTTTCATCGCTTATCCCAAACTTCTTTCAGCATATCCCTGAAAAGTTCATTCAATTGTGCAGTGGGATCCTTCTTGACTGTCTTCCATTGTTCTGCAGCGAGCTTCAGCCGGGTTATCTCTGCATCAAGGAACGAATTGATCACATCTATTCTAGGTTCTTTATCAAGTTCGTCTCCTTTTATTTTTCTTGCAAGCAGGGTGTGTATCTCCTGCTTAAGAGGACTTTCAGGCAGCAATTCAAGGAGTGTCTGGAATTCCATCGGCGGAAACTCATTCTTTTCCTCAATCCATTTGGCTGCAAGCACCGGGCGAAGCACATAGAAGTACTTTTTGATTTTAACGGTGCTTCCCTGCAGATAGTCCCTGTAGTTCCCGCTTGCCATGTTCAAATAATGGTACATCGCAGACTGCGGGGTAAAAACGCTGTCCTGGATCTCAGCCATGCGCTCAAGGGCTGAATAGGCACGATAGTATACAATCGGAGACTTCATCCATTCCATGAGCGGCGGATTGGATTTTCTGAATAGCTTCAGCGCTTTTGTCAGATCCCACCCTGAAACATCGAGCAGATCATTGATGGGTCTTTCTATCACATCACGGTTGGAACCTACTCCGACCGGGTCAATGCTTAAGTAATGCTCTGGTTTGTGTATGTACAGAAACCGCACGTCGTAATCGCTGTCCTTTGAAGGAAATCCCCATGCTCTGCTGCCTGATTCACAGGCGTAGAGGACTTTAACGTCGTTTGTTTCCTCTATATCATGTAAAATCTCAAGAATCTGTTCTCTCATTGCTGTTTCTCCTAATTTGTTTTGTTATAAGTATTCACCCTAAAAGGAAAGGGATGGAAAGAACAAAAGCGCAAGCGCCTTGGTCAGATCCGATAGGCAGATAAGAATCCGGCGGAAAAGTCCGGTTTTGACTTTTTTGACGGATTTGTTCTGACAGAGGATCTAGGCGCTGGAGCTGGACGATGATAACTTTGTTATGTTTTCCACAGCCTATTATTCTTTATAATTTCTTAAACAAGAAAAAAGCCGCAGAAGCAGCTTTTCTCACTGTTTATTTCAATGTAGCGAGCAGTTCGTCAAGACACTCAAATTGTGATGACATTCCTTCTACTACGCCCATTTCTGTCACCTTTTTAAGTTCTTCCTCAGTTGCGAATTGGGATTTGACGACTAGTTTTGTTGTGTCACCATGATCTTCGAAGACCATCGTAATCACCATTTCCGGCATTTGCTCTGAAACCACGCCTGTTTCATCTGAAAATGCATCCACATAAACAATTTTCTCAGGAACCGAAATTTCTTTGTAGGTGGCAATTCCCCATGATTCCATGCCGTAAAAGTCACCCTGGTCTTTGTCTTCGCAGCGCATGCAGTAATGCCAGACGCCGCCAGGCTCAAATTCAAACCGTTTGTTTGCAGTACTCCACCCTTTAGGACCCCACCAGGCTGCAAGCAGATCAGGTTCGGCGTATGCTCTGAAAACAAGTTCTCTTGGAGCGTTAAACATTCTTTCAATAATAAGTTCTTTCCCCTCAACTCTTGAAGCAACAGTAGCGGCACTCTTATTTACTGACATGGAAATTCCTCCTTTTTATTGCATACACTACTCTCTTTCGTGCCGCATAAACGAATTCCTGCACAAATCCTTAAATAAAAAAACTCTCCATGAACAGAGAGTTTTTTAGAGACAGAATCAGCTTTCTTTAACTTGAACGGTCTGCTGGGCAATCACGTTCTCATCCTTCAATTTGAACAGCGGCATGATCAGCATCGTGCCAAGCAGGAACAAAATGCCGGATACAGTATAAACGCCTGAAAGCGTCAGCGGAGTTTTTAATAGTCCCGACAGCGACATGCCTGCAACCATCATCCCCATGAAGAGCGGGTTGAGAACCCCATTGACGCGGCCGACAAATGCTTCATCTGTATTTTTTAGGATCAGCGTGTTGATGCCGATGTGAATGCACGGGAAGAAAAATCCGTTAAGCAGCTGCAGGCCGATTGTCAGCGGAAAGCTTGTGGACCAGCCGATGCTGATGGTGAAAATCATGCTTGAGAAAATACCTAAAGCAAGCAGCTTTTGCGGTGAAATTTTCTTTGAGAAGGCAATGACAATTCCCCCTCCGGCAAGCATCCCGATTCCATTGGCCATAATCAGCCACTGCAGGTAGTCTTTCGTCAGACCGAGATTTTCAATCGTAATAAAAATCATCAGCGGCGAAATCAAGCCGACAGCAAGACCGCAAACCGCAAACACTCCGCCCATTGTCGTCAGAACTTTTTTGCCGATGACATAACGGAATCCGTCTGCAAGTTCCTTTTTAAAGCTTGTTTCGTCATCTGATTTGACTTTTTCAAGATCGCGGGGCAAAAACGTCAGAACAGCAGCGGACAGCAGAAACATGACGCCCATGACAATAATGGATGTGTAAATGCCGTATGATTGGTACACAATGGTGCCAATGACAGGACCGATTACCATAAAAACAGCCATCAGTGATTGGAAAATAGCCATTGCTGACTGCAGCTGGTCTTCAGGAACGTGCTGTTTGAGCAGTCTCATCGCCGATGGCATTGAAAACTGTGACAGGATGGCGGATACGAGCGTTGCAAAGAAAATCGCGTGCCATGACCCGTATACAAGAGTTAATAAAACAACAAAGATCGATACAGCGGACAGTACGTCACACCAGACCATCGTCAGTTTCGGTTTCCATCTGTCAGCAAACGTTCCGCCGATGATGGAAAAAATAAAGATTGGTGCAAACTCGGCAATGGAAATAAGCGACACATAGACAGGATCGTTATTCGTAAGCTCTGTTACATACAGTAAAATGGCAAAGTTCCGTATCCAGATTCCGAGCTGCAGCAGGAAGTTGGATCCCATGATCGCAAGAACGATCCGGTTTTTGAATAAATTTCCTGAAGGCGTGCCTTTTGCCGGCATGGCTTCAGTCAAACTGTTTTCCATACATATCATGCCTTTCAAGCTTAATGTAAGTCTTTTACATGATTTCCGTTTCTGCAGAAACTAAGACAAGTGACGTCATACTTATTCGTGCTCCGGTCTTAATCCCCTTTAAGAATTTATAAAGAATAATCACAATGAAGATTATATACGAAACTCATAACGTTTAGATACTAAATTTTTCAAAATAAAAAAAGGGACAAAGCCTCTTATTTTACCTTCTTTACAAGTCCATGCCACACGCTGTAAACATCCGTGCATAGCGCAGCGGCATCCTGCTGGATCCATCCGATTACATCTCTCAGGCGTCTTTCGTTCTCAGAGACCGGCACAATCCCTTTACCGACTTCAAGCATGATGATGATGGTTTCCTGTTTCCGTTCAAGCAGTTCATTTAAAAATCCGCTGTATTGTGTTCTAACTTCCTTTAAATCGGTCAGATCCTCTTTCTCAATCCATTGTTCAAAGCCTTCAAGAACAAGAGGACCATCATCGACCTTTTTCCAATCAGGCATATGATCTCCGCTGTAAGCCGTAATCCATGCTGCATGGGGCCATCTGCTTTTCACAAATGCTCTTTTCCCGCTGCAGGCTCCTCCGATAATGAGATGCACGTCCATCCCTCCTCCCTTTCTTCAGCGTTTAAAATGACTGCTTTACCAAATGGTGCCGAGATGTGCCAAAAATCCGGAGTGTTCAGAAAAGAAGAGACAATCTGTCTGATCACTCCTCCGTGTGTGACGATTACTGCTGAATCAAGTTCTCCTTCAAGAAATTCTCTTAAAAAAGACGATACTCTCTCCTGAAATGAAATGCCTGTTTCTCCGCCTGGAGGGCCGGTGCTTTCCCAGTTGTCGAGCCAGGAGGAATATATGCTGCAATGTTTCAGCTCTTCATACGTCCTGCCTTCCCACTCCCCGAAATGGAGTTCTCTGAGGCGGGCATCATATGTTACCGGCTGGCTGGGAAAAAGAAAGGCTGCTGTTTCCCTGCATCTGAGGAGGTCGCTTGAATACACCTTTCGAGTGCCGTATTGATGCATAACATTTTTTAATGGAAAATAGTCCTCCAGAGAACGGCTATTCACCGGAATATCGCTGTGTCCTAAATACTTTCTTTCAGCATTCCATTGCGTCAAACCATGCCGAATAAGAAAAAGCTGTACAGTACGCCCAGATTCCAAATTTCTGCCCCCTCAATAGAGGCACCTGCAGTGTCTCCGTTTATTCCGTCAAACTGCTTTTGTGACCACCGGCCGAAAAGAAAACAAAAAAGAATCTGCAGCAGAAACATCAGGCCGACTATCCAATTGAACGCCATAAATGGAAGGAGCCAGCATGCGGCAATGATCAGTTCTTTCATTGAAAGATGCTGTTTCCAGAAGGATGCCATTCCGCCAGTCTGAAAAGCTTTAAACCCATACAGATGCATAAGGACCTGAAATCGTGAAAGTATGGGAATGACAATCAGATACATGCCTGTTTGGTCCAGGGGAAGCAAATTGTGCACAATCAACAGTTTCCAGCCCAATAAAAAAATCACGGCCAGCACGGCAAAACTGCCTGCACGTGAATCTTTTAAAATCTCTCTTTTCTTCTCAACATCACCATTTGATCCAGCTGCGTCTGCAACATCCATGACGCCATCAAGATGAAGCCCGCCTGATAAGTAAACCCAGACACTGATCAGCAGGAGCGCCAACATGGAAACTGGCAGGATATCATTCAGCAGCTGAAAAAGCACAAACATGCAGGCTCCTATGACTAGCCCCGAACCAGGAAAAAAACGCAAAGCCCACTTTAGTGTTTTTTCATCCGTGCCGCACTCGATCTTGAGCGGTATTCTCGTCAAAAACTGCAGAGCAAGAATTCCTCCGTGAAAGACTTGTTTCATTGATTATTTCCTCCCCAGATCCCTTCAGGGTATTGACCATCTTTTTTCCAGACAACCGGCAGGCCGCATAGGACTTCATAAACATCATCCGCCGCATGGACAGCTAGTTTATGAACCGACTCAAGACATTGAATATAGTGATCTATTCCTTTGTTTTTTAAAGGAATTCCTTCATTTACATCATTTGATACTAGATACAGATTAAGGTTCTTTCTTTTAGAAATGCTCAGCAGGTTGTTGAAACGGGCTGCTGTCTCCTCAATAGACAAATGCTCTGAAAACATGACATTGCTTGTCCAGACTGTCAGACAGTCAATTAAAACAACAGCTGAATCAGGAAGATTTCCGGCTGCCAGGTCTATGTGCAGCGGCTCTTCGATTGTTATCCACCTGTTTCCTCTGTCCAGCTGATGAATGGAAATGCGTTCTGGCATTTCGCTTTTCAAGGCAGTGGCCATATAAAATGGCTTCCTGTCCCCTGCGGCGTCCGCTGCCATTTGTTCAGCGAGCCTGCTTTTACCTGACCGGGCTCCTCCTGAAATAAATGTCAACATGACGTATTTCTCCATTTTCTTAACGCTTTAAGCAAAAGCATGTTTTCCTCTCTCGTCCGGACAGCGAGCCGAAGAGCGCTCCCTTCAATCAGCGGGAAATTAACCGTGTGCCTTGCCAGTATTCCTTCTCCTGCAAGAAACAGCAGAAGCGGTTCATGATCTTGAAGAAGCGGATCTCGGAGCAAATAGAAATTTACTTCTGTATCAGACACCTGAAACTTCATCTCCAGGAGTTCACCTCTTAAAAACTGCCATTCCTCCCTCAGCCATGCTTTTGCTGCAATCAGAAAGTCCTTTGTTTTCGGAAGCGCATGTATGACGGAAAGAGCTATAGAATTAACGCTCCAAGGGACTGAAAGGGACGCAAGCTTTCGTATGATTTGCTCATGTGCAAGCACATAACCAAGCCGGATGCCCGGCACGGCAAAGATTTTGGTCAATGATCTCAAAAGGATGAGGTTTGGAAATGCTCCCAGTAAATGAGCAAGACTAGAGTCAGAAAAATGGACAAAAGCTTCATCAACGACTGCATATTGACCAGTCTGTTTTGCTGTTTCAAGCAATCTGACAATCTTATCTTCAGGAACCATCTCTCCTGTAGGATTGTTTGGGCGGCATAGAAATAATAGGTCGGTATCCTGGATGAAAGCTTCAGAATCTTTTAGATCCTCATAGCTGAAGTGTTTTATGTGAAGCTGATGGATGCTGCATGCCCGCTCATACTCGCTGAAGGCCGGCTGAAAGATACCGGCACGTTTCCCTTTAAATAACTGTGCAACTAAAAAAATAGCTTCCGCACCGCCGTTAGTAAGCCAAATTCTTTCCATCTTCACGCCTTCAAAAGAAGCCAGCATTCCTCTTTCCTCTGTATAAGAAGGATCAGGATAAACTGTGATTTTTTGAAGGAGGCTGTTCTGCATGGATTGCAGGACGGTATCAGGGATGCCAAGCGGGTTTAGATTGGCGCTGAAATCAAGCATGTTACTGCCCGCTTCAATTCCTTTCATTGTCAGCAGATTCTGAATGGCAGATGAATTACCCCCATGCTGCGGCCACATAGTATATCCTCCTTAACATGAACAAGCAAAGATAGATTGCAAGTAACACAATCCAGGCACCGTTCATGATATGTATTGATTGTTTGATATGGACCGGTAAGAGACTCGACTGTGCATCACCGAGCTTTGCACGATGTGAAACCGTTCCTGAATACGTATTTGTTCCCCCAAGCTGAATGCCGAGCAGTCCTGCAGTCATCGCCTCCGGCCAGCCGCTGTTAGGACTTGGATGCTTTTTGGCATCCCTCCATGTGATCTGCCAGCCATTTCTTCTTTTCATTCCCCTGACAAAAAAACTGCCTACCCACATGCATAAGGCGCAAAGCCTTGCAGGAAAAAGATTCATAAGATCATCAAGTCTTGCGGAACCAAAGCCAAAATCACGGTATCGCACATTTTTGTAGCCAACCATAGAATCCAGTGTATTTACTGCCCTGTAGGCAAGGGCAAGCGGTGCTCCGCCAACAATGGCAAATACGAGCGGACTTATGATAGCATCAACTGTGTTTTCGGCTACTGTTTCCGCAGCTCCCCTTGTGATTTCACCGGAGGGCAAATCGGCGGTATCTCTACCCACGATCTCACTCAGTTTTTTTCGCGCTTCTGAAAGATTGCCTGCAGCAAGAGGCGTGTAAACCTCCAGTGCAGCTTTCTTCAGTCCTTTGATTGCCAAAGTTGTAGAAATCAAATAAACCTCTGCACACAAGCCTGCTGCGTAGTGGATGGAATAAAGCCACTTTAGAAGAATCATTGCTGTGATAAATACAGCTGCCGGCAAACAAACGGCAAGCATGATTCCTTTTCCTTTTCTGCAGTAACCTTTGTTCAGTGTCCTCTCTGCTGTGCGGATGATCTTACCAAATAGGATGACCGGATGAGGCAGCCATTTTGGATCGCCAATTATCAAGTCCAGCAGCACACTCCCTGCCACCAGTAATAGAGTATGTTCAGCAAATGGCTGCAAGGGAATTCTCCAGTCTTTTCAAGGCTTTCATGATCAGCGCATCAGCAGCCTGCATGACGGAAGGATCATCCGGTTTGCTGCTGCTATAGGCTCCTGCCGCAAGTTCAGGCTCTGCGTCCGGAGACAGTCTAGTTATCCCCGCATTCAGCTTAAGAGTAAGATTCATAAGACCGCTGTCGCTGACTGCAGCATCTGTTAAAAGGGCAGCAGTCAGCATGCTGTCCGAATAGGAAAAAATCATGCATAACGTGTGCATTGACTCATTTTTGATAAAGTGATCAGGGACCCTTTTATGATTGCAGATGAAAATGTTGTTTCCAAGTGACCACAGGATAAGCTGTCCGGCTGTTTCTTTCTGACCTGCGTATATTTCCAGACGGCTGGACCAGTGCAGGCCGCTGCCGTTTGGTCCAGCTGTCAGCATTCGAAATGGCTGTTCCATCGTAATGATTGGAGGATTTCCCTGGTCAATATGCAGCGCTGAAAGCAAATCGCTCCTTTTCCCTTGCAGGTAATCCGGCGATAAAGTAATGTGCGGCTTGGGAGCAGCAGGATGGGACGAAAAGTGAAGAGAAAGGTCATAAACGTCCGAGAACGTTTGCTCATTTTCTTTTTTTAGTCCAGTGTAGCAACCTGCAAGCATACCCCGGTCCAGCAATGCAATTTGATCTGCATAAAGCGAGGCAAGATTCAAGTCATGAAGGATGGCCAGGATGGTCAGATTCATTTCCTTCTGCAGGGTTTTCAGAAGTTCAAGAAGCTCTTTTGTATGTTTCATATCCAGATGGTTTGTCGGCTCATCGAGCAGCAGAAGCTCAGGCTCCTGTGCGAGAGCTTTTGCAAGAAGCACACGCTGCTTTTCTCCGCCGCTTAATGCCTGAAAAGGTCTTTTTCTGTACTGCCAGACAGCCGTCTGTTTCATCGCTTTTTCAGACGCTTTCCTGTCTGCATCAGAATGTTCTTTAAAAAACATGCCTTTTTGATGAGGGTATCTCCCGAGCATCACGATTTCCTCTGCTGTGAAATCAAGCCCTGATTGATTTTCCTGCGTCATGACGGCTGTTTTTCTGGCAAGTTCTTTTTGCGAGTAGGATGAAAGCTTTTTTCCATCTAAAAAGATGTCGCCATGACTTACAGGCAGCGCTCCCATGATTAAGCGGATCACAGTCGTCTTTCCGCTTCCGTTTGGTCCTGCCAGCGCCAGGAAATCACCTTTCTTAATGGTGAAGGAAAGATCATGGATGACTGTTCTTTTGACATCATAGCCTCCTGAAAGGTTTTTAACTTGCAGCATAGTGCCTCCTCCTTTCTCATCCGTGCTTTTGCTTCCGGTTTTTCACCAGCAAAAAAGTAAAGATCGGTGAGCCGATCAGGGCTGTGATCACACCGATTGGCAGCTCCTTCGGTGAAATGATGGATCTTGCAAGCAAATCTGCAAGCACCAGATATCCGCCGCCAATCAGCATAGACAGCGGGAGAACGTGCCGGTGGTTTGGCCCTGCAAGCAGTCTCACGAGATGAGGAATGACAAGACCGACAAAGCTGATGGCTCCTGAAACCGCAACGGCGCTCCCTGTAAGAATCGACGCGGCTATTAGAATGATCGTTTTCTTCCTTTTTACATTCATTCCTGCAAACTGTGCAGACTGCTCACCAAGTGCCAGGTTGTTCAGCTCCCTGTAATGATAGAGGATCATCAGTGCGCCTATCACAAAAAAGGGGAAAATCAGCTGGACATGTCCCCATCCTCTCATAGAGACACTTCCCATGATCCAATAGAGAATTTGACTGATGTCCTCACGCGGAACGAGGGCAATCAGCAGTGAGATAAAGGCGCTGATAAAGGAAGAGACAATAATGCCTGCAAGGATAATGGTTTCATTCGTCAGCTTTCCGCTTGCAAGCTGTGTGAGAGCAAAAACAATGAGCAGGGTAATCATTCCGAAAAGGACAGCGATTACCGGGAGCGTGTAACTGCCTAAGAATGTCAGCTGAATCTGGAAAAAGATAATGATAACTGCCCCAAGCGAAGCACCTGAAGATACACCGATTGTATACGGATCTGCAAGCGGGTTCTGCAGCAGTCCCTGGAAAGCGGCTCCCGCCAAAGAAAGGGAGGCTCCAACAAAAAAGGCAAGCATCACCCTTGAAAACCTGATTTCCCAGATGATCATTTCTGTGCTCTGCTCCCCGTCATACAGCGGTACATGAAAGATCTTGCCGGCAAGAATAGTTAAAATATCAGGGACGGTTACTTGAACCGCCCCGGCCAAAACCCCTAACAGGATGCTGCATGCTGCAAAGCAGATAGCACCAATCATTAAGAGCCATTTTTTATTTTTTGAAGATGTCTGGATAGATAAGTCTGCCAAGCTCTTCAGCTCCATCCGCAAGACGCGGTCCCGGACGGGTAACCAGGTCACTGTTTACATCAAATACCTGTTTCGACTGTACGGCTTTAATGGAGTTCCACCCGCTTCTTGAAAGGACTTGCTCTGCAGGGTTTTCAACATAGTAGCCATACGTTGTGATAATGGTGTCCGGATTGCTGCTGACGATTTTCTCCTCATCCATTTTGACCCAGCCTTCTTCAGAAGCTGCAACGTTTTCTGCGCCGATCATTTCAAGCATTTCGTTCATGAAGGTTCCTTTGCCTGTCGTGTAGATTTCAGGCTGAGGCGACACTTCAATCCAGACGCGTTTTGGGTTTTTTACTTCTTTGGCTTTTTCTTTTATGGAAGCAACTTTCTCTTCCATGTCTTTTATGATCCTGTCTGCCTCGTCCAAAGTGTTTGTTGCTTTTCCAATCGTTCTGATCGCCGTGTAAACCTGATCAAATGAAGTCTGTGAACCAACGATAAAAACCTTTATGCCGGCAGCTTCAAACTGCTTGATGATTTCGCCGTGATTTTGTGCATGGTACTCCTGCAGAAAAGCAAGATCAGGCTGAAGGGCAATGATTTTTTCTGCATTCATGTCCTGAGCACCGACTTTTTCTTTTTGTGCAGCTTCTTTTGGGTAATTGTCATAATCGGATACTCCGGCAATTTCATCTTGAAGTCCGAGAGCGAAAAGGATTTCCGTCGTGCTTGGAAGCAGGGAGACGATTTTCTCCGGCTTTTCTTCAAGCGTTATTTCGTTTCCTGCATCATCTGTGACCGTAACTGGATAGGAGGCATCTTGTTTTTCAGCCTGTTCTGTCTGTCCGCCTGCCGGCTTTGTTTGATCTCCCTGTGCACATCCTGTGAGGATGCCTGCAAGAAGCACCAGGATCAGGCTTATTCGGGTAAAATATGTAGTCGATTTCATAGATTTTTCCGCCTTTATTTGACTTTTTTCTTACCTATGTTCTTTTGAAACACATGCTGCATCAAAGGTGGCCATTCCTTTTATCATGTCTGAAGCTGCCTGGACAAAAGGAAAGACAAGAACAGCTCCAGTCCCTTCCCCAAGCCGAAGACCCATTGATACAAGCGGTTTTTTTCCGAGTTTATTCAAAATCAGGAGATGACCGGGTTCAACGGATAAGTGGCCGGCAATCATATAGTCTTTTGCATGTTCACATATGTGTGCAGCTAAAAGGGCTGCTGTGGTGCATATAAAACCGTCCAGGAGCACAGGGATTCTGCGGTAAGCAGCATACAGCATGGCTCCTGTCATGGCGCCGATTTCAAATCCTCCAACCTTTGAAAGAACATTAATCGGGTCACTTGGATCCGGCCTGTGAAGCTCGAGCGCCCTGCGGATGATTTCGGACTTGAACGCAATTTGCTTCGACTTAATTCCTGTGCCTCTTCCAGTCAGATGTTCAGGCTTGATTCCGGTAAGTGCAGCTGCTATGGCACTGCTTGACGTTGTGTTGCCAATGCCCATTTCACCGAGAATCAGCAGCTTTGCACCCTTTTCAATGGTTTCTTCCGCAAGGGTCATTCCCATTTGAATGCTCCTTAGTGCATCTTTTCGCGACATAGCAGGTTCAGCTGCGAAATTTTTTGTGCCGTATCCGATTTTCTCCGCTCTGACACCGGGTATATCTGTTTTGACGCCTGCGTCTACGATTTCAAGAAACCCTTTTACACGTTTTGTGAACACATTAATCGCAGCTCCGCCCGTTAAGAAATTCCTGACCATTTGCCCTGTCACTTCCTGGGGATAAGCAGATATTCCTTCTTCAGCAACCCCGTGGTCGGCAGCAAAGACAATCACGCCTGGAGGGGAAATATCGGGTTTTAACTCTCCCGTCATTTCAGCCAGTTGAACAGCCAAACGTTCTATTTCTCCTAAACTGTTTACAGGTTTAGTCAGCGTTTGTATATAAGCTTCTGCCTCCTGTCCTTTCGCTTTGTTTACTGGTTTAATTGCATCAATAATCTGATAAACATCTATCATTTTTTCACCTCCTTTTCATGATTTCATAGATTTTATCTAAATCCAGTGCAGCTCTTACATGATCTGCAAGTCTGTCAAATTCTCTTTCTTTCAATTCGCGAAAGTAGAGCGAGCGCTCAATCGGCTGCAGCCCTTTCTTGCTGCGGAGCCTGTTCAAAAAGCGCCATCTGAATGCATCATTGTGAAACACATCGTGCAAGTAGGTTCCCATTGCGTTTTCTTTTGCGTACCCTTCACCGGTCCCTTTTTGGATTGAAAATGGTGATGGGTCATCAGACAGCAAAGTTTGTCCCATGTGTATCTCGTAACCTGAAAGAGAAACACCCTCATATCCCGGGACGGCACAAGGTCCTTCCGTCTGAACGGTTTTCTTATCCGCATACAGGACAGTTGAAACAGGGAAAATGGCAAGCCCGTCCTGTTCTCTAATACCGGATTCAACGCCTTCTGGATCAGACAGTTTTTCTCCCATCATCTGATACCCGCCGCATATCCCCATGATTTGGGTGCCATTTTTGTAAGCAGACAGCACTCTGTCAAAAAGGCCGGTCTCCTTTAGAAATCGCAAATCTTCAGCTGTATTTTTACTACCTGGAAGAATAATCAGATCCGGCCGGCCGAATTCTGATGCTTTTCGGACATACCGGATATTCACATCAGCTTCCAGTCTCAGAGGATCAATATCCGTAAAATTAGACAGTCTTGGGTATGCAATAACTGCGACATCCAAATCTCCCTCAAGATTTGTGCCTCGGGAGTACTGATTGAGGACGAGGGAGTCTTCACCATCGATTTCAAGATCTGGTATATACGGGACAACACCAACAACGGGTATTCCCGTGTACTCCTCAAACCATTGGAGCCCCGGTTCAAGCAGGGTGAGATCTCCCCTGAATTTATTAATAACGACTCCGGCAACCCGTTTTCGGTCTTTTTCCTGAAGGAGCTGAAGCGTTCCGACAAGGCTTGCAAAAACACCCCCTCTATCAATGTCTCCCACTAGTAAAACAGGTGCATCAGCAATCTCTGCAACGCGCATGTTGACGAGCTCCCTGTCATTTAAATTAACTTCAGCAGGTGAACCCGCCCCTTCGATTACAACCGCGTCATAGTTCGTCAGCAGCTTGTGCAACGATTTTTTAATCGCTTCAAGTCCAAGTCTGAAAAAGTCTTCCCGGTAGACTGCGGCGTTCATGACAGCAAATGGTCTGCCGTGAAAAACCACCTGAGATTCCATCTCCCCTGAAGGTTTAATTAAAATTGGGTTCATATCCGTGTCAGCTTCAATTCCTGCTGCTTCTGCCTGAACTCCCTGGGCTCTGCCGATTTCTTTGCCGTCTTTTGTTATGTATGAGTTCAGTGCCATGTTCTGTGATTTAAAGGGAGCAGTTTTATACCCGTCCTGCTTGAAAATCCTGCACAGTGCGGTTGTCAGAATGCTTTTGCCCGCATCCGAATGAGTCCCCTGGATCATGAGTCTGAGCGCCTTTTTCTTTCCATTTTCTTTAATATTCAATTCCATATATGGCGTCGACACCTTCATCGTAATAATGCTTTTCAACATCGATCACAGAGACGAGATCAGCTATTTCCCTGATTTCTCTTTTGGCGTTTCTGCCTGTCAGGACAAGGTGGACATGAGGGGGACGGTTTTGAATGGTCAAAATGACGTCTTCAAGAGGAAGAACATCGTCCACAGGAAAGGTCTGAATGGCAAGGGCATTATTGATTTCGTCAAGAATGACAACATCGCTTTCCCCGCTCAGAATGGTTTCTTTCGCTGTTATCCAAGCCTGTTTTAAAGCTTCCCGGTGAATCTCAGGTGTTTTGGTCCAGGTAAATCCGGCACCGAGCTGCTGAATACTGACTCCGGGCAAAGCATTTAAAATTGTTCTCTCGCCGTATGTCCGCTCAGGAGATTTAATAAATTGCAGAATGGAAACGCTCATTTGTCTTCCTGCAGCCCGCACAGCAAGACCGATTGCAGCTGTCGTTTTTCCTTTTCCATTGCCTGTGTAGACAAGCACTCTTCCTTTTTCGTTTTTCATCGCCATACATCCATCTCCCATCTTTTTTACCAATATAAAAAGGCCCTGACTGAAGACAGTCAAGGCCTAAATAAGCATAGTGAAGTAACGCATACAGGGGTCCTGACTCGTTCTTCCCACCGAAAAACAAGCAAAAATCAATTAAAGCAGGTCTCCTGGCTTGCGCTTCATCTTAATACTGAGCCTTCCCGACATTAGAGTCAGTGGCGATTCAGTTCAATCTGCGCTTACAGTAGCGGGGGCTGCGCCGGATTTCCACCGGCTTCCCTATTATCCTGAGTATTCAGGCACTTTAAAAGAATCATATTTTTTGTTCATTGTAATCTATAAAACTGGAAAAGTCATCAAGATTTTTTTGATTTGTCGTTTTTTCTCTTAATTTGGTTTTCTCAAGCTCGAGTCTTTTTGTCGTTTCCAACTGAAGAACATTCCCGAACGTAATGTCGATTTTTTTTGTAAACAGCGGCCCGTCATAGACGAATGTATGGTATTCACCAGCCTCTCCCATCGGACAGATGTCTGTATTTAAGGCGCGGTCGATGAATGGCTGATTAACCTCCATTCCGAGCCAGGATGGATCGAGTTTGTCATCTCTGACTCTGATTACAGCGGCTTTATATCCGCTGTCTGCAAACTGCTGAAGTGCAAGTATAGCGTTCTCTTTTTCCATCCATAAAGGGTAAAGCGGTTCAAGACCTGCTTCGGCCGAAGCTTTTTCTCCCCACTCCCGGTGCTCGTCCAAATAAAGGTCGCCGAAAGCAATAGCTGTAAAGGAGTATTGCTCCTTCAACTCTTTCAGCGCACCGATAAAGTGATCCGTATAGCTTTCATAGGTGCATGATATAAAATGCACTGGTATTTCAAGAGCAAGACTTTGCTGTTTGATCGCATCTATTTTCTCTCCGTGCCCGAATGTTCTTCCTGTTTCAGCCGGAACCGTCGTTATAAGGCATGCGATTTCATGCCCCTCGGCTGCAAGTTTATGAAGGGCCATGCATCCGTCTTTCCCTCCGCTCCAGGATACAGCTGTTTTCTTTTTCAATTCCATCCACCATCCCATCAAGAGTATAGCCTTGATTATGATGGGTTCAGAATGTTTAGTCAAAAAGAAAAATAGACTGCTTTGGTTATTTCACTGCCATTTTTAAGGCTGTCCTGTACAGCAGCTCTGTTCCAAGCGAAATATCTTCCATCGTTGAATATTCTTTCGGATTATGGCTGATGCCGTCCTTGCAGCGGACAAAAATCATCCCGTAGTCACATTCATAAGACATCGCGAGCGCATCATGAAACGGTCCGCTCATCAGTTCAGGCGCATTCAGACCGATCTCTTTGCTCGCTGCCCTCATAATATCCATAATGTCTTCCGAGCAATAGCGCGGTTCACTATTTGTGTCTTCAGATACGGTATATGTCAGTCCGTGATCCTCGCAGATCAGATGCAGCCGTTTTCTCAACTGATTTTCTATGATATTTCTCCTTTCCATTTGAATATCCCTGAGGTCCACCGTAAACATCACTTTTTCAGGTATGATATTACGCGAATCAGGAAAAACCTTTAAGCTCCCGACGGTTCCGACAGTAGGTGCAGATGGATCTTCTGAAGCGAGATCATTCAGGGCAACGATGACCTTTGCCGCTCCAACTAAAGCATCCTGTCTCATATGCATGGGCACAGATCCGGCGTGGCCTGCAAAGCCTTCAAGCTCAACTGTCAGCCATAACGGGCCCGAAATGCCTGTTACGATACCGACGGGTGCATCCTTCGCTTCCAGGACAGGTCCCTGTTCAATGTGCAGCTCAATATAGGCTGAAATGCTTCCGGAGGCGTACTCTGACTCCTTAAAGCGCTCGGGATCACATCCGAATGAAAGCAGCGCATCCCTCCGTGTCATGCCGTTTTTATCTTTCCGGTCAAGTTCTCCTTCTTCAAGTTTGCCGAGAATCCCTCTCACACCAAATAACCCTTTATTAAAGCGTGCTCCCTCTTCATCACAAAAAGCAGCAACTTCGATTGGCATTTCGGGAATAAACGAGTTCTCCTGCAATGTCTGGACGGCTTCGATTGCCCCAAGAACACCGATGACTCCATCAAATCTTCCGCCATACGGCTGTGAATCAATATGGGACCCGAGCATAAGGACAGGTGCTTCAGCTCTTTTCCCCTCGAGTCTGCCGATCAGATTTCCAAAGTGATCAATCCGTGCTGTAAGGCCTGCTTCCTCCATCCAGCCTTTGACTGTTTCAACTGCAAGTTTATCTTCCTTTGACAAGGCAAGCCTCGAAACCCCGGTTTCGCCAATCTTTCCGATTTCAGCGAGTGTATGAATTCTTTCTTCTAATCGGGTTTTATTGATGGTCAGTGTCTGTTCAGGCATGTATGACCCTCCTGTGAAAGTAGTAGAATATTCTGTCTTAATACTATAGGATATCAGAGCATTTTTCATTTTTCTAAATGTAAAAGGATTCCATTGAAGTTCTTACACTTTGTCCATTTCCCGCCGGTCTATTGTGCTTTTCAGATGAAACCGATAAACTAAAAGAGATAACCAATATCGGCCACTGGAGGTCTTTTTTTCATGAAAGCAAGGTATGAACTTGATAAAATGCAAATAACATTAAGCAATGTGACGCTGAGGCATTTTGCAGACAGTTATGTTCTGCTTAAAGCAGCAGATGATAATAAAAATGAAGTGACAATCAAACTCTCACACGAACAGGCTGATTTCCTCGAAGCTGAATTCAGAGAGCTGAACCGCAGGAGGAGAACATACTCTGAAGCTGATCGGGAAATGGATGAGGAAGAAGATGCATATAATTTGTTCTCACCTGAATTTTTAACAGAAGATTAACAAAAAGGATGTCTGCTGCGAGACATCCTTTTTTGCGCTTAAAAAACAGCAGACAAGTTTCCCCCGGACGGGCATATAGTATGGTAAGTACTGCTCTGGGAGGGAAACTATGAAATTTATCGTCATAAAGAAGAAATGGATTGTGATTGCTGCTGTTTTGTTTGCTCTCATTGGCTCCGGAAGCTGGTTTTATCTGAATCAAGATGCAGCTGAGGTCCTTTCCGCACAGCATACAGACAAAAAGGCAGAAATCCATATGGTGACCGGAGAATTCACATCTAAAACAGATGACGGTCGAAAAATTGAAGCGTATCGTTTTGATCCAGGCTCCATTACGATTCAGAAAGGTGAAAACGTTACGTTGACCATCCACGGAGTAAACGGCGCGGAACATCCCTTCAGGATTGAAGGAACAGACATAAAAGGCGTGGTTAAAAAAGGTGAAAAAGCGGTCATTCCTTTAAAATTTGATGAAGAAGGAACCTACCGTCTAATTTGTGATACGCACTCCCGCCATGGCCAGGGTGCACCGATGATTGCTTATATTGTTGTGGATTAATACTTTAAAAGAGAGCTGATAAAAATTCAGCTCTCTTTTTTTTTAGCTAAACGGCCGATTCAGCTAAGTGCTGCGGTCATGCATGGCTGGTTTAGCAGCACAAATTAGCTTGCAGGACGTAACGTTAGTGCTGTAAAGGTGGTTTAACAACACAAACTCCGGTGCAGGAAGTCACGTAAGTGTTGCAAACATCGTTTAACAACAGAAACTCGGGTACAGAAGTCATGTAAGTGGTGCAAAGCTGGTTTAACAGCACAAACTCGAGTGCAGGAAGTCAATATAGTGCTGCGAACCGCGTTTAACAAAATAAACTTGGGTGCGGGAAGTCACGATAGTGCTGCAATATTTATCTAACTGTCGTATCTTTACAGCCTGTTCCGCTTTTCTTATGTTTCTTCCCCAAACACAGCAATACTCTGCCGGTCTGTTTTAAAAGATGTGCCATCCCATTTCAGAACATTCATCATGTACCCCAGACCATCAGCGCTGTATCTGCCTGCAACGTTCTGATAGGTGTCCAGTTCATAAATGCCGTCGCGCTCAAAATCGACAGGGTACAGTCCCGAAAGCGGCGCGACCCACCCTTCAACAGGCTCTTTCAGTGTCCTGTCGCTGTTATAGATTTCACTCAAATACTCTTTTCCTTTATACTGAAGATCAAGCAGGTATTTTTTCGGGGGATTTGCGCTTGTCACCCTTGCTTTAAACTGATCAAGGTAAGTAACGGTATAGGTGTTTGATTTGTTGAATGATTCATCATCAAATATCAGTTTATATTGTCCTTTTTCATAGGTGTATATATAAGCATAAATGAGGCCTCCGCTTCCTCCGGTATTAATGATGACGAGGATATCGTCTTTTTTATCTCCCGTAAAATCTCCTAAAAATACGGTCGGGTCATATCCTGCATTTTCTTTGAGCGGGATTTTCTCAACCTGCCCAGTTGCTCCGTTTCTAATCTGAAGAGTGATGTTCTGCAGAAATGGGCTGTCAGGCGTCTGTGATGCCGTCAAAAAAACGGTATCCTGTATGCCGTCTCCTGTGACATCCCCGACTGCCTCTGCAGCTACAAATCTTGCTTCTTCCTTGTAAAAGTCCATGAAATAACGACTTTTTCCTTGAAAGTGTCCTGCTGGAAACCAACCTTGTGCTCCATGTTTCAATATGAGCACATAATCATCGTTTTGGAATCTGTAGGCGGCTGCCACCTCCAGAGCATGATCGCCATCAAAATCAGCAGCGAGCACCGCCTTGCGCATCGCAGGTTCTGTTATTTCAAGCACATAAGCACCTGCAGGCAAAAATGGTGAAATAATCGCAGTATAGTCAGCTTGATACATGCTGCACCCCGCTTTCATCAGATTTGATACTTTATCCTATGCTCTTTTATAATGAGATAGGTGCATAAGTGGAATTGAAGCAAAGGATGAGATACATATGAAGAAAATTGCTGTAATCGGGGCCGGCATTTTGGGTGCTTCCGCAGCTTATCATTTATCAAAACTTGGAGCGCAGGTGACAGTGATTGACCGCAAAGACGCAGGTCAGGCGACAGACGCAGCGGCCGGCATTGTCTGCCCCTGGGTTTCACAAAGACGAAATAAAGCCTGGTATCAGCTTGTTAAAAAGGGCGCCCGCTATTATCCCGAGCTGATTAATGGGCTCAAACAGGACGGTGAAACCAGCACTGGCTATAAGCGGGTCGGCGCTCTCATTCTTCAGCAGGACCCGGAGAAAATTGAAAAAATCATGGTGCGTACGGAAAAAAGAAAACAGGATGCTCCAGAAATTGGAGACATTACACCACTGACGAAAGAAGAAACAAAAGAAATGTTCCCTCTCCTGTCAGATGAGTATTTATCTGTTCTTGTAGAAGGAGCCGCACGGGTAGATGGCAGAGCTCTGAGGGATGCGTTAATCCGTGCTGCCCGGAAAAATGGTGCAGAGCTGATTGAAGGCGAGGCGGCCCTTATTTTTCAGCATGGCCGGGTTTCAGGTGCCAGTGTGAATGGAAAAGAAATTGAAGCGGATGAAGTCATTGTCTGTGCGGGTGCCTGGGCAAATGAGCTGCTTCAGCCTCTTGGCATCCATTTTCAGGTTACCTATCAGAAAGCGCAGATTGCCCATTTTAAAATGGAAACCGAGCAGACCTCAGACTGGCCCGTTCTTATGCCCCCTGCCAATCATTATCTTCTGGCATTTGATGATGGAAGGATTGTGGCAGGCGCCACACATGAGGACGATGTGAACGGCTATGATACGCGAGTGACAGCGGGTGGAATGCTTGATGTCTTTTCTAAAGCCGTGAATGTCGCGCCAGGACTTGAAGAATGCACATTTCTGGAGGCAAGAACCGGGTTCAGACCGTTCACACCAGGATTTTTGCCGGTCATCGGGCGGATTCCCGAATGGTCAGGGATTATTGCTGCAAATGGTTTAGGCGCATCCGGACTGACGATGGGTCCTTACCTTGGGCTTGAGCTTGCAAGACTTGCTCTTGGTTTAGAACCCGAAATCGATTTAGCGGATTATCCAATTAAGGCTGCATTGAAAGAGTAGATAAAGAAATCCCCCAAAAAGTCAAACTCGACTTCTTGGGGGATTTCTATTTTTATAGCTTTTTTAGATCAGTCCAACCAGCTTCAACCCGATGAAAACAAAGATCCAGCTGTCAAGACGATCCAGAATACCGCCATGACCCGGCAATAGCTTTCCGGAATCCTTCACTTTAAAGTGACGTTTCAAAGCAGATTCGACGAGATCTCCTACCTGACCGGCAATGGACACGACGAAAATCAGCATAAGCGTTTCTCCGTAAGATGCAAATGGATGGAAACTTGCCTGCATAACCAAACCTATGATCAGAGCAATGATAATTCCTCCGACAGACCCTTCAATGGTTTTATTCGGGCTCACATTTGGCGCAAGTTTTCGTTTGCCGAATTTTCTCCCGACGAAATACGCGCCTGAATCCGTTGCCCAGATAGAAATCAGTACGGCGAGGGTCCAAATTAAGCCTTCATCAATTCTTGCCTCAGCTAAAAACACAAATCCAAATCCGATGTACAGGACACCAATCAGGAGTGTGCCTGCTTTTTCAATGGAATATTCAATGTTAAAGATTGTTGAGGTTAAGAAAAACAATACCAGTGCCAGCAGCACTTTAATCTGAATGATTTCAAATGTCACATTCAGAAACGGCAGCAGCGGCAGGAACAAAAGGATAATCCCGATAATTCCCACAAAATACTTCGTGCCGTACTTTCTGATTTTTATAATGGTCGTTAATTCATGAAAGGCGATAATGGCCAAAATCAGTGCCAAATAAGTAAACCAGAATGCCCCTACATAAAAGGGAATCATAAACAGAATTAAGATAATGATGCCTGTAATCACACGTTCTTTCATTCTTTGCTACACTTCCTTATCTTTTTTTCCATTAATTGATTGTACTATAAAGAAAGGAAAAACGAAAAACAATTCTTTGAAAAGGTGATTTTAATTCGATTTTCATAAATAATCATCCTGCCAGACCAATGAAAAAAACATGCAAGTGGCTCTTTGCATGTTTAAGTCGCTTCATTTGAGCTAATAGGTAGTGTACCCGTTTTGCTTCCTTTATATTTACTTACTGCACCAATGCCCCAAATCACAGCATTTACAGATAAGACAGCCAGTGTAATGATGCCGTCCCAGAATAGCAAGCTGTTTAAAGAATAGACGGAAAGCTGCACCATTGTCTGCTTCAGCAGCATGTAAAGCCCTGGCAGACTATACAAGAACAGTAGTCCTGCTGCAATGATGCCGCCAATAAGGTAACATGATGCAAAGCTTTTAACATAGGACATTTCTTTTTCGGATAATTCTTCTTTCAGGCTTTCGGCACGATCTTTTTTCCGCATATACCCCGTGATTATTTCTTTTGCATATCCATGGAGGCTTGGCATGTTAAGTTTGTTCATGATCAGAAAATAAATATCTGTCCGCAGAAAAATTAAAAGCTGCCAGGCAAATCTCATCACAAGAAGCAGCGTAATCATTTTCAAAAGCTTCAAGGCAAATCCTGCAGCCGTCATCTGACCGGCTAATGATAAAAAAAGAAGAAAAGAATCAATAGCCATTCCTGCAGCATAGGGCAAATACCTTTTCTGCTTGGAAACTGACCAGAGCCCTGTCATATCTGCTTCGACCACAAGCCAGTAAAATCTCAGACTCAAATTAAATTTAACCGGTATACCAAGTCTTAAAGCAGCTAAATAATGGCCCAGTTCATGAAGAATGGTCAGCGGCCAGGAAATGAAAAATAATAACAAAAGACTTAGCCCTGTTGCTTCTGCAGCCCAAAAATCTTTGTAGTCAGGACGCAATTCAGGAATACCTGCAATCATACCAATACTGAGAAGAAAAAACAGGACATAACATACTTGACTGATCGGATGAAAAATGAAGGAAGCTGCAGCAGAAAGAGATCTGCTGACAGGTTTTTCATCAGGCGGAATTAAAAAGACCTTCCCGTCAATCGAATAGATCAACTCAAGCTCATGCAGAATTTCGACAAAATCTAAAACATCCGCATCCATTTGTTCTTTTCTCAGCTGTTCAGAAATTTCGTTCAGCGTTCTGACACCGTCCAGCATATGAATGATGTGAACAGCTTCATACGGGACCCGGATAAATGTACCGCTGACTGGGTCTCCGACTGTAAATTCTTCTCCGTCTGCCTGAACAGAAAGCTTTGCCGTTACTTTAGAATCTAATGTTATATTCATTCAGACCCTGCTTTCTTTAGATAATTCCAGAATTATATTCAGTTCTGCAGGCTCATCTGAGTTCATATGGCCATTGCACGTCGGACAGCCCGATGCTTTTTTCCATAGAGTTTCAGATAATCGTTCAAATGATAGACTGCTGATTTCAAGAGACGAAGATTGATTCTCGGCTCTTTCATATCCCGCAATTTGTTTAGCCAGTTCATTTGTTACCAGACCAGTAATCATGGCAATATTAGGAGCAAAAGCTGTGTTTCTCTTTTGAAAAGAAGCTCCGTAAACCGCTTTCAGCTGGTGGATAAATTCTGGTGCTTCCCGTAAACTGTTCATCAAATAGCAATCAAAGCACCCGTTTTCTTCACCAGGAACATATTTTTGGAGAATAATACTCGTGTGTCCAATGCCTCCAAGAATGTAAGGCTTGCCTAATTTGACACAGGCAAAATTCACCCATCTTGTAGATAAAATGCTTGGCTGATCGATCCCGTTAATGACAATATCCGCTTCCTTTATTACCGGCAGCAGACTTTTTGCATCTTCAATTTTCACATTATGTACATCAACATCAATTTCACTGTTAATCTTTTTTAAGCGATTGCTTGAAGCCTCTGTTTTAAGTTTCCCAATGTCGTCCTCACAGTATAGAAACTGGCGGTTAAGGTTGCTGAGTTCAACCGAATCATAATCAAGGCCTATAATTCTGCCGGTTCCCATCCCTGCAAGTGCAGCTGCTGTTAAACTAAAGCCTCCGAGTCCAAGCAAGGCAACCGTTGTATTTTTTAAGGTCTCCTGGTAAGTGAATCTGCTTCTCTTCAAGGTTGAAAAATTGGAAAAGTAGTTGAGATTTGATCTGTACCTTTCCAGTTCATTTTCACTTAGACATGTGTGTTCGATTGCTGAAGCATCTTCAACAAGTCCATATTCATCCAGGTCATTCAGTATTTCAAGTAAATCTGCATGATCTATGTTCATTTCATTTGCCAGCTCAATTGTATTTCTTGTACCGTCCATCAGGTTCAGCAGGTGCTGGACACTTCCATCAAGATCCTCAAGTTCAAGATTGCCATCCTCTTTGCCGATCTGAACTTTGCCTTCAAATACGATGATTGGCGTATAAATGGTTTTTAAGACAGGTTTCATCTGTTTTTCAGCTCCCTTATACTAAAAAAGGCTTTAGGGACTCTGATGCTTGTCCTAAAGCCTTTTATTCATTACGCGTGATGGTTTACAAGAGCAACCAGCTTTTCAACTTTTTTGATTTTAATTTTCTTCATCCTGACAGCCTCCCCTGTTTTTATTTAATCCATATTTATGTAAATATTGAATTATAATGTAATAGTAAGAAATGGTGGGAATTATGTCAATATTTGATTTATTTTGTTTATTGTGACTTTTTACCTGTTTTTAAAGCTTACGTCAAAATAAGAATAGAAAAAATGTTGGAAAATACCAATATCTTCTTGTTGGACAACTAGAATACTCCGAGAATTATTTATGTCAGTATAGTTGTTTTCACAGTAAAAATGATTCTTTCTGCCTGCGCTATTCCGACTTTTTTCGCATAAAAAAACCGCCTGCACTCAAGCAGACGGCTCCGGGTATGTATTAGTTTGACTCTTCTTCTTCCATCATTTGGTCAAATGCAGACGACACTTTGTCGAATTCTTCGTCTGTTTCAATCGCAGAAAAATCGCCTTCTTCATCTACCTTTAAGAAGTAAATATCGATATCTTCATCTGTGTCTTCCTGAATTTCTTCCACAAACCCTACTGCAACGTATTCTGAACCTTCTACAGTCAGCACGCCAAGCACCTCTACCTCGTGCTCCTGGTTGTTCTCGTCGCTAATTGTGAAGATTTCTCCAATTTCAATTGGTTCCATGTTTTTGAACCCCTTTCAAGCATTCTTCTTGCATGCATTTTATTATACCATTTCTTACTTGCAGAAATACAGCTCAGACAGCAGCTCTTTTTTGAACCACAGTTGTTTTTTCTTCCTTAAACACGATGTAAAAGTAAATGGCGCCTGCCAGGTATATGATGCCGGTCAGGCTGAAAACATTGGCATATCCCCAATAGGAGCCATATTCAGCGACAACATAAGCAGACACAGGACCCATCGCCGCCCAGCCGAATGAAAAAGCCATCTGGCTTAAAGAATTTGCGATTCCTTTCTGATGATCCGGCACTTTTTTCATCATGAGGGAGGTTTGAATCGGATTGCCTGCGTTCATCAGCGCCTGGCGGAATAGGAATCCGATGACGGCAAGATAAATGTTTGTTGTAAAGCCTGTGATCAGCAAAAATGGCAGGGACAGCAGCTGCAGCAGGACAACCGCCTTTACTTCTCCCATTTTGCTGACAATGGCAGGTCCAATCAGCATCGCGACCGCTGTTGCGCCTTGACCGAGCGAAAGGATGATTCCGATGGCAGAAAAGGAAATGTCAAACCGGTCTGCAAAATACAGATTTAAGTACGGTATGACTAAACCTGACCCAATCCCGATGATGGCCTGTGCGCCAACAAAGAGGATGACCAGCTTCCACTTTTGATTGCCGTCCCCTGTTTCTTTTTGCTTTTTAGGACTCTGGCATTTTCTTTCTTCTTTCATAAGAATGACAGGAAAGAGTCCGGCCAGGTAAACAGCATTTCCAATCAGCAGGGTCAGTCTCAAGCTGTCTGTGGAATTTATGCCCGCAAATGTAAAGAGGTCGGTCAGGACTCCGCCCGCAAGATTGCCGATGACGCTGGCTGCCATCATAACGGCAAAATGAAAACTGAAAAGCTTGCTTCTTTCTTTTTCAGTTGAATTTTCAGCGAGCCAAGGAATCATGGACACCTGAATGAAAGACATAAAAATACCGCTGCCAAATGCGAATATAAGTAAGAGCAACTCCCATTCCATAACAGACCTGCCTATCATCAGAACAGCAGAAAGAGCGGCCCCGACAGCCATCATGTTCTTCCTTCCCTTTCGATCACTAAGAAAACCTGCAGGAACAAGAAAGAGTGTCTGAGCAAGTGCAGTCAGAGCAATGACGTTTCCATTGGTCTGTTCACTGTACCCAAGGTCTTTCAAGTACAGGTTATATAGGGTCATAAAAATACCCATTCCAATCTGAATGAGAATGTTAGCCATAATGGCCAATTTAACGTTTCTGCTGTAAGAGCCGTAGTCTGTTTTAAAACCCCGGAAATAAGTGACCATCAAGATATTTCGCCTCACTAAATAGTTGATCTTCTATTATCATAAGACAATCTCCTGAAATCGCCTATCTTTATTTTCTTAAAAATAAAAAAACATCCAGCTCCGCCGGATGTCTGTTTTCCTTATTTATAAAAAACCTTCTCAACATTATATTTCGCCTGAAGCTCATTGATCAGATACGTTTCGTAAATTTCGCGTTCCATTGGGCTTTCAACGATGCAAACAGCAATTTCGTGCACTTCATCGCGGTGATCTTTAATCGGAGAAACCTGATCCTCAAAATGCTTTTTAATGCGCTGTCTAAGCTTGCGTGCTTTTCCTACAAACAAAAGCTCATCATTAATATTAAAAAACATAAAAATTCCGCCTTTATCGCGGGGAATTCTGTTGTAATCTGTAAAGCCGTATTCGCTGCTAAGAGGAGCTTCTACAGGCTGTCCTTTTACGGGGTTTCTTGTCAGTACAACGTCTGATCTTGGTATATCGATTTTTATCATAAATTACACTTCCTATATTCTTGTTTTTTAAACAACTTATGTATTATCTCATATTGGCGCATAGGATTGCTACCGTTTTTAATAAATGATTTTACGGCCGTCAATCAGGTAAAAATGGCTGTCTTTTTCAGCAAACTGCACGTTTTCTCCTTTTTCAACCCGTTCAAAAACAGATGACGAAACGGCAAACACCTTCCCGGTTGATAACCTTATCATATACACAGCCTTTTTTTGAACGTTTATTCCAGTTTCTGCAATTGAATCTTCCCGGATTTTTTCCATGATTTCTCCACTGAGCGTGTTAACCGTTAATTCTTTTTCTATAAAGCCTGTCCAAGCAGCATACAGGAAGAATCCAGTTAGAAAAAGAACAGCTGTATGGAAGAAAACTCTCATGTTTAATCACCTCTTTATAGTTATACCCAAAATGAAACGCTGCAGACTCAGTCTGCAGCGCTCTTAAGCTTTATTTCTTTCACTTGTTGCCTGAGGTCATCCGGCCACCATGCTCCGCAGTCATCCGAAACCACACAGGCTGCGCACTTCTCTAAATCGTACACTTTCATGCCCGTGATAGGCGGTGCGTACAGATGAAGGGTAATCAGTCCAGTATTGCCGGCCTCAGCCATTTTGTGTATGCCGAATTTTGGTGCAAAAAAAGTCTTTCCTTCTCTTTTTAGTTCTGTGAAGAGTTCATAAGGAAGTGCTTCGCCTTTTACCTTATACACTGTATTTTTGGACACACCGCTTATGACCTGTATCCACCCGAATGAATGCCCGTGGTCATGAGGAGCACACTCAAGGTCAGACCAGTTCATGACAAGCAGTTCAAGCTGTTCATTTTTATAAAGAAGTTTTCTGTAATAGGGTTTGCTCCTGTCGTCTTTTATGAGAGGCATCAGCTCCTCTTTGTGAATGTTTAATTGAATCAGAGCTTTATAAAGCTCTTCCTCTGTAGCTGTTTTTACGCCATCCAGGATAAAGGTGATTCTTTCTGACAGATTCAGGCGGCATTCCTCCCTCTTTTGAGCCTTATTACATTCCTATGCTCTGAAAACTTATCCTTATGAGGCTTCTGCATGTGATATGATGAGTGATGGAGAATATTTAACAGTTAGGAGCATGAATGTGAATTCGAAAGAAACGCAAGAACAAATCATCCGCAACTATCAGCGGGATGAGCAAATGATGGTCCTTGTCTTTGCGCAGTGGTGCGTAAACAATGATCTGGATCCTGCAGAGCTGTATGCGCGTGCATACCCTGACCAAATTGAAAATGCCGAATTAAAACAGGCAATCGAGCTCACTGTCCCGAAAGAGGAAGCAGGAGAAATACCTGATCATACCCTGCTTGGCGTCCTGTCACTGTTCGGAAATGATGACTTGGCATTTATCGTGACAGAAGAAATCTCAAAAAGAAAAAAAGGATAAAAAAAGATCCCGATTATTTCATCATGGATCTGAACGTTTCATCAGCTTGTTTTTTTACTTCAGACTGCAGTTTTTTCCATTGAAGAAAGACTCTGAATTCATCCTTTGTTTTATCTGAACGTGAGGCAGTCATGACGAGCTCTCTTACTTTCTGTTCTGTATGTTGTTTGCCCATATTATGACCCTCCTGAAGCATGTTTTTAAATAATTCGTTTTAAAGAACGGTTTTATGGGCGACTGCTTTCCATTTCAATAACCAAAAAACCTGGAGCTGTTAAAGGGCTCCAGGTTTTTTCTTATCCAGTCATTTCAGAAATGATGATGCTGCAGACCCTATCGAATTGTCCTTCAGCCGCACAGCCCTTTCCTCTCTCAAGCTCCTCAAGCAGGCTTTTAGCTTTAGAAAGATACGATATTCCATCTTTCATTTTGTCTTTATAGGCTTGAGTCGTTCGGTCAATTTCAGCAGAAAAGGCCTCATCCGTTCCTGGTGCAATGCACAAATCATACATATCGACTATTTCATCCGACTCTTTTTCCGGTTCATATTCATGCGGGGCCGTACTGTCAAAAATCGCAAGTCCAAGCTCGCGCAAAATGACCATATCAAGACTGTTCGGGTCAAAACCGCAGTGATAAATTTCCACGTCGAACCCTTTGTCTGCTCCTGCAGAGGCGATCTTTTTCAGCATCGTTGATTTTCCAGATCCTGCTCTGCCTTTTATAAAATAGCGCTTATCTATGTCTGCTGTCAGATTTGGGACAAAATCTGCCGCTCCATCCGGGGTGGCTGCTCCCAAAAAACGGTGTTTGACCACTGCGGTTTTACCTGCAGTCTGTTCTCCGTAAAAGGTTTGAATCAAACGCTGTGCCAATTGATCTGCTTCTGAAAAGTCCATTTGTGAAATATATATATCCTCTATATCATCATGAGCTTTTAGGGAGGCAGAAAAAGCTGCATATGCCTTTTCATATTCAGCAGCCACTCTTGCTGTAAGTTCGCCTTTGCGATCTGCAGACAGCAATTGGCTGTTTTCAGTCTCCATAACAATCACCTGGATGGCATCGGCAGAAACAAATTTCCTGATTTCTGACACGTCGCAATCTAAAAGAGCAATTCCCTTATTGGTTATAAGCAGCCCTTCCAGCCAATCCGGATGAAATGGACAGTGGAGGATATCGAGTGATTCCCCGTTCGCTGTCAGAGTTTCACTGACAGACTGCATACATGAAGACCTTGCCCTTCTTGACCCGCCTTCTAATAAGAACACCTGATTTATGCCCTCCAGTACGGATTCGTACAGACTGTAGTAGCCCTTCGCTGTATTGCCGCAGGGGAAGTAATGAAGCGGTTTTCTGCTCATCCAATCATCCTCTCACCTTTTCTGTTAACATATGTAACAGAGACGGATGGGTGAACGCCTAAAAACAAAAGTTGAAGCAGCTTGCTCAGATTCGATAGGCAGATATGAATCGGGAATAAAAGTTCGGATTTGTTCTTACAGAGAATCTAGGCGCTTTCTCTTGCCGAGTGATTTCAATGATCATGCATGAAATAAATAAAAGATAATACTACCTTAAAGGCAATTCAACAACAAAGATCGTTCCTTCATATTCCATACTCTTCACATGAATCAGTCCACCATGCAGTTTAACAATAGCAGCAACAATGGATAGTCCCAATCCTGTTCCCTCAACTGAACGCGTCCGTGCGGTATCTACTCGATAAAAACGATCAAAAATTTTTTCTTTCTCTTCATCATTCAACCCGATCCCCGTATCTTCAAAGGTTACCAATACAGATTTTTCTTTCTCTTCAATCGATATGTCAATACTGCCATTTGATTTATTGTATTTGATGGCATTGGTTAACAGATTATCCCAAACCGTATTAAGTAAAGAAGGGTCCCCGACGATTTCCACATTTGGTAATGTAAAACTGAGCGTAATACCTTTTTCACCCATTTGCCACTGATAGCTTTTCACCAGTTCCTTCATTTGCTCCCCAACATTAAATGGCTTTCTTTTCATGATATCCTCATCGCGATCTAACGAAGCAAGAAGTAGTAATTGTTTCGTTAATGTAGAGAGCCTTTTAATTTCTCCATTGATGACAGAAATGTAATTGCTTTTTTCTTCTGGACTTATTGATTCACTTTCCAATAGGTTTGTATATCCTTTTATATTGGATAGCGGTGACTGTATATCATGAGAAATATTTGAAATGAACTCTTTCCTCATATCATCCATTTGTTCCAGTTTACTTGCCATTCGTAAAAAACTACGTGAAAGCTCTCCTAACTCATCATGACGAGTAATATCAAGGTCAACATTAAAATCCCCATTAGACAGTGACTTTGTGGCTGTTGTAAGTTTTGAGATTGGATTCACTAAATATTTTGCAGTAAAAAGAACCATAACGATACTGATAATAATTATTAATGCAAGCATCCACGCAAATAAAATATGCATCTCGTTAAAAAGGAGTTTAATATCCGGTCTAAGGAAGAGAGCATACTTTTCCTTATTATGAGTTAACGGTACACCAATCGTATTCTTCAATTCGTTTGCAAAAAAACCAGTGACGAATGTTTCCTGTGGAAAATTTAGAATGCCATGAAAAATATCACCGTTTAATACTTGTTCTTTAGCGGAATTAGACAGAGTATTTTCCCTAAAAGGTGCACCAAAATAAAATTCATTTCCAAAATTGTCAACCAAGAAAATTTGATACCCAGTGGAAGAGATATTATCCAAATAATCTTTAAGATTTATATCGGGATGGTTCTCGGCAAATTCAGCAATATCTAATGCGATTTTTGTATTTTTTTGATCATTGTAAGGTTTTAATTTTTGTTGATAATACGTATTGGAGAGTAAAAAAGCAAAGATTCCGCTAAAAATCATAATTCCAATAGTAATGACAACAAACTTCACATATAGAGATTTCATCTGCGATTTGCCTCCAGCGCATATCCAACTCCACGCACTGTCTTAATTTGAAAATCATCCGTCAATTTAGAAAAACGTTCCCTTAACCTTTTCACATGAACATCAACAGTTCGTTCATCCCCTTCATAATCCAAACCCCAAATATGTTCTATTAGGTGATCACGAGAAAATACTTGCATAGAATGGAGAGCCAGAAAATACAGTAGTTCGAATTCCTTTAAGGGTAAAAGAATTGTTCGATCCCCAATCTGAACCTCATAGTTTTTTTTATTTATCGTTGTATTTCCTAAGCGAATGATAAATTCATCTGAGTGTTTATCATATCGTCGCAATAAAGCTTCAATTCTAAAGTGTAATTCTTTTGGTTCAAATGGCTTGACCAGATAATCATCCGTCCCTGATTTAAATCCTTCTTCTTTATCCTCAATTTGATTCTTGGCTGTTAAAAGGATCACTGGTAGATCATAATCCCTTCGAATCTCCCTTGTTAATGCATAACCATCCATAAAAGGCATCATCACGTCCACTACTGCTAAATCACATGTTTCTCTATTAAGAACTCCTAACGCTTCAGTACCGTCTTTTGCTTGAAATACTTTATATCCAGCTTCGGATAAGTGGATATTTACCAGCTGTAAAATATTGATATCGTCATCTACAATTAGAATGGTTGTCATTTTGTATTCCCCTATTTTTAATTTAATCAAAATATTAGTTTTTACCATTAAATGTACATTCAGTAAATAATAACAAATAAACAGCCCCGTAGAAATATGCAGGCTGTTCATTTACATTTTACTTAAATTAATGTGTCCTCCAGCTTTCAATTTCCGTTTTGCAAAACCATTCCATCACTCATTTTGATGACATGGTCAACGTATGAAAGCATCTCTTCATCATGGGTAACCATCAATGTAGTAATATTTAATGTTTTAGTTAACTCTCGAATTAACGACATAACGTCCTTAGACCTTTTTGAATCCAGGCTTGCAGTTGGTTCATCTGCGAAGAGAATTTTAGGTTTATGGATCATTGCACGAGCAATTGCAACTCGCTGTTTCTCGCCACCCGATAATGAAGATGGATAAGCATTTTTCCGATGATCCATTGCAACTAGTTTTAGGATCCTATTAACTTCTCTTTTTTGTTCATGTTTCCTTAATTTTGATTCAGAAACCTCCAGCATCAGCATGAGTTGTTCTTCAACTGTGAGAAAAGGAACAAGATGAGCAAACTGAAAGACAAAACCAAATTTGCTTGCCCGTATTTTTCGAACCTGTTCAGAACTCATAGCAGTCATATTCTTACCATCAAATATAACGTGCCCATTTGATGCAGGCTGCAGTCCTGCAGCTATTGTAAGGAGTGTACTTTTACCAGAGCCTGAGGCACCCACTAATGCTGTTACCTCTCCTTCTTTAAGAGACAGGTTAATTCCTTTTAGTATTTCTTCCTCTACTTCACCATTAGTAAATGTTTTTCTTACTTCATCAAGTGTAAATATTGTCATATTAAGCCTCTCCTTGCTGTATTGCTTGTAAAGGTTCGATTTTTTGGATTTGTATACCTGATAGTGTAGCTCCGATAAAACCAATAATCAGGAAAATGACAGATAATTGTACTGTTGCTTCAAAGGTTAAATGGAAAGGCATTCCTTCAGGTGCAGCCATATTAAAAACTTGGCTGAGTGTAATAGACAAAGTAAGTGCAATGATTGTAATAAAAAGCATTTGTGTCCACATCATTTTAAATAGTCTGCTTGTTTTCATACCGATTGCTTTTAAAATACCGTATAAACCAATTTTTTGAACGTTCATCATGTAGAAAAAGATAGCAAACAACATTCCGCTAATGACAACCAAAAACCACACAATCATATTTAAAGACATCTGTTCTGCATTATAACTTGGAATTGTATCGAGGAAATCTTCGGTTGAAAATGATTGTAAGCCAGTAACTTCTTGTGAAGAATCTCCTCCTGGCATAAAAATCAATTGCATTTCCATCACTCGATACATTTCTTGATAATTCTTCATGTTTATATAAGCAACTGGGGTATGGCTATATTTCTTTTGATCAACAAAACCCTTTACGATAAACTCGCCACTAAATTGATGATTAGTTAAGGCATCTCCAACTTTTATACCTTTATTCTTCAATGAGCTATCTAAAATTATTTCTCCATCTTTAACATTACTAAATAACTTTGAATCAGTGGATGTAACAAAGGCGACGCTTTGTTGTTTGTCATCCTTGTCATTTAGAAAACCCATTTGAATAGAAAATGCCACAGCATCTTTTTGTTTGTTTAGTATTTCTTTTTGTATATCACTGTCTATTTTTGATAGGTTATAAGTTTCTTCTGCGTCTTTATTCATATAAAAATGCCCTTTTGGCAAATCTTTAATGAGGGCGGCATTGTCTTGCGATAATCCATTTGCCAAACCAGATATGATAAATGTTAATAAACTAACGAGAAAAACAATTGAACTTAAAATCAAAAACCTTACTTTATTTTTCTTGATTTCTTTCCAAGCAATATTCATCTTTCATTTCCTCCCATCTCATCTCGACATCCATAGTTTATAAATCGAATATGAACGGAAGATGAACAGTAAATGACATTTGAACTGAATTTTATTGAACAATGAAAAGAAAAAACCTGCATGGCTGCAGGTTTTAACAAAGTTTATCTATTCATTTTTTTCTAATGCTTCTGCAAGCTGAAAAAGAAAGCTGTAAAGCTTTTCAAAAATTTCCTCAAGTGCATCTTCTTCGCTGAAGTCCGCGAGCAAGCTGCAGTCAAAATTAACATCCCACATTCCGTCCTTATCATTGAAAAGAACCTCGAATTTTTCAGAATTACCCCCGGCCTTTTGCAAGAAGTATTCTTTTAGCGCTGTTCCTTTAGCCTTTTTATATTTTAAACCAAGCAGGAACTTATAAGTTGAAAACACGTCATCATGCTCAAAAGAAATGTTTTCTGCCCCGACATAGTCGAACCAGTCAGATTCAATATAGATGAATTCCGACTTGTTCACTCTTGCATATGAACCTTTTTCCTTAAGGAAGGATTCAGGGTTCTCAGCGGAGATCAGCTCCTCTGTTTCCTTGTTTACGCGCTCAAGGTACGCTTCTGCAAAACGGGGAAGATCAGGTTCCTCAAGTTTCACGTGCTCTGGCAGAAAACCGTTCTTTTCTGCATACATTTTTTCAGTGGTATAGATTCCAATTGCATCCGGTTTTTCATCAATCAGATGCTGGATATACGTTTTCATTTTACTTTGCAGCATAGTTCATATCCTCCATTACTTCCAATTCACTTCTTATCATAACCCAACAGCAGACAAGATGAAACAAAGAGAGAATCCTCTCGCGGATTCTCTCTTATGTGTAATTATCCTGAAGCGCTTTTCCGAGCAGTTTTTGGCATCTGTCAAGCTCTGTTTTCAGCTGCTTTTTATATAGCTTTGCTTTTTCGTAATCCTCGAATTGATAATACACAACCTCCTGAAGCTTCATCCCCTCTTTTTTCCGCTTGACCTGTTTAAGAATGCCGTCCTCGATCAGTTCGTGCAGGGACTTGTAAACCTCTGAATGATTTGGCCTGTATCCGTAAATTCTGAACTCATCGCGCAGAACATCAAGAAGCTTCAGGCCGTAGAGTCTGTCCTGCTCTGTCATTCGAATCATATAAAGCTTTAAAAAGGCTCTTTGCTTCAGCAAAAACCCGCTGGCACTTCTCTTCTCGCCCATTGAAGACATCTCCTTTTTGTTTTACATGTTCTAACTATTCAATGTTTTATAAGAAATTCCTGCATCTTAAGGGAAAATAAGACTTTTGACCCTTTTAAATACTTGGGCGAGATTAAAATGAAGGCTATACTGAAATTTGGGCACGTGTTTATATTTATCATTGATTATTTGGAACATAGTTTAAGAAGAATGTTTCTCCCGGTGTTCTTTTGCTGATAGCTATTTTGTCCTTTTAGTTCTTTTATTTAAACCTTTATTTATTATTTAGAACATGGTTCAATTAGTAAGGGTTTTTAAAAGAAAAGGACTTGATTGAATGATCAAGTCCTTGCTGTCTATTCATTTTTTTCAATAAAGTATGGATTAAATCCAAGATTTTTTCTCATTTCATCGGTAATTTGCAGATCTTCTGCAGCACCTGCAGCTCCATTTTCATTTTCTGCCTGAATGCTTCCATCGTAATGCATTGGTTTTTGATCCATATGGATGACCACTCCTGCCTTTTTGTGTAAATTATACCATTTTCATCCAAAAATATCCTTATTAATAAGAAAAATTTCCTGTGAAGAATGTGGCATTATATCTTTGTTAGAATGCCCAGAGCCGGCTTTCTTAATCAAAAAAGACAGGAAAAACCCTCCTGTCTCAAAAACCTTTATTCCAATGTCTGATCTTTATACCGTGCCTGATCCTCTTTGCTCCTGGTCCCTTTCTCTACATGCTGCGTTTCTTCCCCCATTCCCTTTAAAAAGGTAAGGAGCAGGGTAACTGCCCGGTTCACTTCAGGGTCTTTGAGAGATTTCGCGAGATCGAAATAGCCCGTTTTTTCGTTCGTTTCTTTGTTTTCAGCCACTCTTGCAATTCCGGCGTTCACTTTCATTAAGAACGGCTCAAGCTGTTTGACGTTAATCATGCCCAAAACACCAGTCATCAGAAGCAGATTTTTTATGGTATTTGCCGTTTCTTTGTTGTCAGCGGTTTTCACAAGTATGTCCAGGACTTTGTCCCCCTGGCCAAAAAGTCCTTTCATGAGCGAGAGAATGCCCTTATCCTGCATATGATCAAGGACTTCAAGTGTGTCCTTGATCACTTCTTTATGAGTGATCAAGGCATCTTCAATTTCTCTTAACTCCCGGCTTCTTTTTTCTTCGTCCGATATTTCCTGCCGGACAATGGTCTTAGTCGCTTTTGCCACTGCTTTTCCCCTCCTTTTGAACAAGGTCTCCCGGAAACACGTAATCTTTTCGTTTCCACTTTCGTTCAACTTCAACGCCTCTTTGCGGATTTGGATGGCCAAAACGGAAGTTTGTCCGCGGCAGAGGATTCACTCCTTCTGTCTCAAGAACTTCAAGCTTGGCCTTCACTTCTTTATAGGCAGGGGTATCTGTATCTTTATCGGCATAGCTGCTTGTAATCAGATTGATCGCCGCCTCCCCGGAGTCATTCATCGGCAAGTAAACTTCTTTCCCCTTCACCCTTTCTGTTACGATGCACTGCACTTTCACCTTTCCATACGGTGAAATGAGTCTTACAAGAGAGCCGTCTTTTATTCCCCGCTCCAAAGCGAGCTCTGGTGAAACTTCAAGGAAGGTCCGCGGTGTTTTAGATGTAATCCCTTCGGATTTGTATGTCATATTGCCTTCATGGAAATGTTCCAGCAGACGGCCGTTGTTTACATGGATGTCAAATTCTTCGTCAAATTCAACCGGTCTTGTCCATTCCACCGGATGAAGGCGCGCCTTGCCGTCCGGAAAAGGAAACTCATCCAAAAAGAGGACGGGTGTATCTGTACCGTCCGGCTTTACCGGCCAGACAAGACTGCTGTAGCCTTCAAGACGTTCGTAAGTGACTCCTGCAAAAAGAGGAGCAAGCTGTGCTGCTTCTGCCATAATGTCTGAAGGGTGATCATAGGTCCAGCCTGCGCCAAGCTGATTGGCAACATCCATAATGATCTTCCAGTCAGGTTTAGAATCTCCGAGAGGTTCCAGCACTTCGTAGAGTCTTTGAACTCTCCTTTCTGTGTTTGTGAAGGTCCCTTCTTTTTCAAGACTTGGACTTGCCGGCAGGACAACATCTGCAAATTCAGCCGTTTTTGAAAGAAATAAATCCTGCACAACAAAAAAGTCGAGCTTTTCATAAGCAGCATGAACATAGTTCATATTAGAGTCCACTACACCCATTTCTTCCCCTTTTAAATACATCGCTTTTACACTGCCGTGATGAATGCCGGCAACCATTTCATGATTGTTGAGGCCTGGCTCGGCAGGAAGTTTCACTCTCCAGGCTCTCTCGTACTTTTCTCTGACAGTATCGTCCGTTATTTTTTCGTAGGACGGCAGCCGGTCAGGCATGCTGCCGAAGTCGCTTGCCCCCTGGACATTGTTATGGCCTCTCAGCGGATACGCGCCGGTATGAGGTCTGCCATAGTTGCCCGTTACAAGAAGCAGATTTGAAATGGCCGTGCTTGTATCACTTCCGCCTGAGTGCTGCGTCACGCCCATGGCCCACAGGACAACCGTGCTTTCCGCTTCGTGAATCATTTTTGCGATTCGAATCATCTGCTCTTTCGAAATTCCTGAAAGCTTTTCTGCTTCATCAAGCGTGAATTTCTTGATACTTGAGAGGTAGTCTTCAAATCCATTGACTCTATTTTTAAGAAACTGGCGGTCTTCCCATCCCTGTTCAATCATGTAATTTGTTACAGCTGAAAGCCACACAAGATCCGTTCCGGAAGCAGGCTGGATAAACAGATCAGACCGCTCTGCCATTTCATGCTTTCTGAGATCCGCCACGATCAGCTTTTGACTGTTCATCTTGTTGGCCCGCTTAACCCTGGTTGATAATACAGGATGCGATTCAGAAGTGTTCGAGCCGATGATCAGGACCAGTTCTGCCCCTTCAATGTCTTTGATTGTTCCAGAGTCGCCGCCGTACCCGACTGTGCGGAAAAGTCCCATTGTGGCCGGAGTCTGACAGTACCTGGAACAGTTATCAATGTTATTCGTCCCGATTACAGCTCTTGCAAGCTTTTGCATCAGATACGATTCTTCATTCGTACATTTGGAAGAGCTGATGAAGCTCAGAGCATCCGGACCGTACTCACTTTTAATTTCAGTGAATTTTTTTGCAATCAGGGACAGAGCTTCATCCCATTCTGCTTCTCTGAAGTGGTTTCCTTCTCGAATCAAGGGTTTTGTCAGCCGTTCTTCACTGTTTACAAAATCCCAGCCGAACTTTCCTTTGATGCATGTGGAGATTCCGTTTGAAGGAGCATCCGGATGGGGTTCCACTTTAAGGATCTTGCGGTCTTTTGTCCAAATGTCAAAGCTGCATCCGACTCCGCAATAGGTGCAAACCGTTTTTGTTTTCTTGATGTTCTCATCCCTCATCGCAGATTCCATATCCGAAATGGCGAGAATAGAGCCGTAGCCGGTTTCCACATTTTTCGTCAGTTCAATCATGGGACGGAGAGTCTGTTTGCTGATACCAGTCAGATAACCAGCTTCCCCCAGCATGCCTTTTTCCATCATGGCATTGCACGGACACACAGTTGAGCAGTGGCCGCAGGAGACGCATGAAGATTCATTAATGGGAACATCGTTGTCCCAAATGACACGGGGCTTCTCTCGCTCCCAGTCAATGGAAAGCGTTTCTGTTACTTGAACGTTCTGGCACGCTTCCACACATCTTCCACACAGAATGCACTGATCAGGATCATATCTGTAAAATGGATTGGACATATCTTCTTTGTAAGGTTTCTGAGTAAAAGGAATGCTCTGATGATTGATTTTCATCGCTTTTACCGTATTATGTATATCGCATCCTCCGTTGTTGTAGTCGCAAACCGTACAGTACAGTTCATGATTGTGCAGAATTCTGTCCATTGCGATGAGCTGTGCTTCTTTCACCTCGGGAGATTCTGTGTCCAATACATCTCCTGGATGTATCTCAGTTGAACAGGCTCTTCTAAATTCACCGTTCACTTTAATAAGGCATGTGTCGCACGTCTCAATCGGCCCAAGACTCTCGTGGTAGCAAACGGAAGGAACGTCTGTCCCCTGACTTTTTAACAGCTGAAGTGCTGATTGGTTTTCATCAGCATAAACCTTCCGCTTATTCACTTGAATAAACTGTTTTTCAGACAAAAGAACCTCTCCTTTCTAAGAAACCTCTCTCTCTGTATTTCTTTTTCCATCGTTTGAATTCCTTTTCGGCAATTATCTGAAAGCGCTTACTGAATAAAAGTAAACGAAACCCGGGCATGTTCCCGGGTTTACCCGCCGCTCACAGGCGGTATAAAGGCGATCGTATCTCCATCATGCAGCACGGTGCTGTCATCTGCAAATTCTTCATTCACTGCAATCATCGCCGTATGAATGCCCTTAAGCCTGTATGTTTCAGAGAGAACCTCTTTCATTTCACCTGCAGTCATGCCGGCAGCCTGCATTTGAACGCTGCTTTCTCCGGCCTGGTCCCCAAGATGGGCGAAAAAAAGAATGGTAATCATGCAAGCTCTCCTTTCCCCGTTTTGCCTTCCGGGTAGGAAACAGTCTCAAGCTGGTTCCCGATCCATTCCGTACCGTCATCCCAATGCTCTTTTTTCCAAATAGGGACGATTTCTTTTATCCGCTCAATCGCATATTCATTGGCTTCATAGGCGGCCTTTCGGTGAGGGGATGAAACGGCAATGACGACAGCCGCTTCTGAAATCTCGAGCCTGCCGGTTCTGTGTGTAATGGCTGCTGCTGTCCCCGGCCATTTTTCACTTATTTCTTTTCCGATTTGCATGAGCATTTTTTCTGCCATCGGCTTATATGCCTGGTATTCCAGAAACAGCGTTCTCTTTCCATTTGTCATTTCGCGAACCGTTCCGATAAATAGGGTAATGGCACCGGCATTTCGGTTTGCTACTTTGTTTGCCGTTTCTTCTGCTGATATCGGCTTTTCTGTTAGTTCAAATAGACTTTGATTCATACTGTTTTTTCACAACCTTCATTAAAAAATCCAAATAGAGATGCTCCTCATCATGAAAACTGAAAACAGGCACACTTGTATGAACCATTTCCTTCTTATCCGCAATGACACAAACAATTCCATTTAGTTCAAGGAGACTCAGGTCCTGTTCGTTTCGTATGCACACTGCTTTTGGATACAGTTCATGTTTATAGCCTTCAATTAAAATGAGATCCAAATCAAGCATGCTGTAGATCTTCAGCAGTTCTTCAAGCGTCCATGATCCAGATCCAAGCGACAGCTGAAGAACGCCGCCTCCTTCAACTCCTGCAAGCTTTGAGCCGGCCATTAAATGCTTCCCGCTGTCCTTTTCTTTCACGATCTGATCAGGAGTTCCGCCGTGGCCATGATGTTTGATTGTCCCAGCCTTATAGCCTTCATTGTGTGCCTTTTTGATCAGCTGTTCCATCACGGCGGTCTTTCCTGAATTCTGAAAGCCTGTTATCTGCAGGATGGCGCGTTGTTCACCCAAGGCCATTCACTTCCCTTTTGATCGTCCAGCAAAAGAATGTCCGTCATCATTCCTGCTTTATATCCTCTTGTTCCGCCCGGAAGCACGATCAGGGCATTCGCATCAGCCAGCGAAGATACGGCACTTGACTTATCGAATCCTGACGGCACGGCTTTTATAACTCCGTCTTCATAAACGATGGTTCCGCGAACAAATCTTGTAAAGGGATTTGCTTTCTCAAAATGCGTTCCTAAAACGGCTTTTTCTTTTCTGATGTGGGGCTTTCTGCTGAAGCAGCAGAACCTGATCACGGGCCTGACAAACAGTTCAAAACCGACGAAACAGGCTGAAGGATTTCCCGAAAGACCAAAGAGGAGCTTCCCGCGGTGTTCAGCCACTGTCGTTACGCTTCCGGGTCTCATGGCGACTTTATTAAAGAGGACGGATGCGCCAATTCTTCTATAAATATCAGGCAAATAATCATAGTCACCGACAGAAACTCCGCCTGTCGTCAGCAGCACATCCACTTTTGAGAGCGCGTGCTGAACGGCCTCTGTGCACTGATCAAGGTCATCGCTGAATTTGCCAAGGTAAAGAGGTTCTCCTCCTGCCCGTTCAATTTGGGAGAGGAGCATATATGTATTGCTGTTGCGGATTTTTCCGTCCTCTAGGGGTTCATCAGGATTCAGAAGCTCGCTCCCTGTTGTAAGAACGCCAATAACCGGTTTTTTAGCAGCGGGAACTTTTGCATACCCGAACGCTGCCAGAAGGGCTGATAGTCCCGGTGTAATGAAAGAGCCCTTTTCAGCAAGGACTGTACCGCTCCTCGTATCTTCTCCCCGGAATGAAATGTTTTCGCCCTGCTTCATCTCTCTCTTTAATTCCACTTTTGACCCATCAAGAGGTTTTGTCAGCTCGAGCATCACAACGGCATCAGCCCCTTCAGGCAGCTTGGCGCCGGTCATAATTCTTACTGCCTGCATGTATCCGATTTCCCCTTCAAAGACAGATCCGGCACCGATTTCTCCAACAACTTGAAAGGCTGCTCTCTTTTCTCCTGAGAGTCCTGCTGTATCAACAGATCTGACAGCATATCCATCATAGGGGGAGCGGTCAAACGGCGGAACATCATGATCTGCAATGAGATCTTGTGCGAGAAATCGGCCGTAAGACTCCTCAAGAGGAATATGTTCCGCGCCGCCGCGAACGGCATGAGCCATTACTAGACTTACAGCTTCTGAGACTGGGATTGGGGTTCTTATTTCGATCATGGCTACCCTCCTATATGGGACATTTCAATCTTATGTCTCGCTTCTTTTTTATTCATCCGTTCATCTGAATAACGGTCATGGCGGAGATTCCAGACATTCGCAATCTCTGCTTTTAGCATTGCGTCATCTATATTTGAACGAAGCAAAGATCTTAAGTCATGGCCTTTTGAAGCAAACAAGCATGTGTAAAGAGTTCCCTCAGCTGAAATTCTGGCCCTGGAGCACGTGGAACAAAAAGAATCCGTCACTGATGAAATGACGCCAATCTCACCGGAACCGTCCATGTATTCATACCTTGAGGCAACCTCGCCCGGATATGCCGGCGGTATCGCTTTAAGAGGGTATTTATCCTCAATCACCTGCAGTATTTCCTGCTTTGATGCCACTTGAGAGAGCTCCCACCCGTTTGCATTGCCGACATCCATATATTCGATGAACCTCAGCGTGTGTCCTTTTTCTTTAAAAAAAGAAGCCATGGGCAGAATTTCCGTCTCATTTACACCTTTTTGGACAACCATGTTTATTTTCACAGAAAGGCCGGCTCCTGCCGCTGCCTCAATTCCTCCCAGTACCTGGGCTGCTTCACCTCTCTTGCCATTCATGGATAAAAAGAGATCTGGATTCAGCGCATCAAGACTCACCGTTACTCTCTTTAATCCTGCTTCAGCAAGCTCCGAGGCAAACGTTTTCAATAATGACCCGTTTGTGGTCAGTCCGATGTCGTCTATTCCGTCGACATTTCTAAGCATGGCAATCAGTACCGGAAGTTCTCTTCTAAGAAGAGGCTCGCCTCCTGTAAGGCGGATTTTCTGCGTGCCGAGTGAAGCAAAGATCTCAGCCAGTCTATGAATCTCTTCAAATGTGAGAATGCGGTCAGATGATAAAAAAGGATAATCTTTTCCGAAAAGATGTTCTGGCATGCAGTAGCTGCAGCGGAAATTGCATCTGTCTGTAACAGATATGCGCAAATCTCTTAACGGCCTGTCCAGTGAATCCAGGATCATTAATTTTCCTCCCTTCTATAAAATCTTAATTCTATTGGAATGTGTATATATATTTAATGAACAGTTCCGGATAAATCCAACGGCTGTAATCCCAAGCTCCTCAGCCAGATTAAGTGCAAGCGTTGTCGGAGCTGATTTTGAAAGCACGATTTCACAGCCGATTTTTGCGGTTTTGAGAAGAATTTCAGAGGATATTCTTCCGCTGAAAACAAGAATTTTCCCTCTTGTGCTGATGGCGTTTTTTAAGCAATAGCCGTAAAGCTTATCAAGGGCATTGTGCCTGCCAATATCCATTCTGCTTACGATTATGCCGTTTTCATCGCAAAGCGCTGCATTGTGAACGCCTCCTGTGCTTTGAAAAATGTCCGCAGTGCGCTGCAGTTCATTCATCAGGGAAAAGCACGCATCCGCATGAATCGCTGTAGTTGGTTTGAGAGGTTTTACGACTCTCGCATCGTTGACAAAAACAAAGCCCGGCCTGCTCATGCCGCAGCACGAGGTAAGATAGCGTTTGTTCTGCATGTGGATGATGCGGTTTTCTTTAGAAAGGGTGACGTGGGCAAATCCTTCTTTTTCCTGAATCCATATCTCCTTGATGTCTTCAAGCTTTGAAATAAAGCCTTCAGATGCCAAATACCCGATCACCATATCTTCGAGAAATTCGGGAGAGCTGACCATTGTGACAGCTTCTTCCCCGTTCAGTTTAACAGTGAGGGGATATTCCGTCACAATCTCATCTTCCGCCTGAGCCGCACTGCCGCCAGACAGTTTCATAATGCTTCTGATTTCCGTTACCGGCTTCATGCTTTGTCCCCCCATTCCCTGCCATTCTTTGACCTAATGATAATCCAACAGCCTGCAATTGAAAAGCAGAAAGGGGTCTCCTTTTTAGGAAACCCCTGAAGTATTATCCTTTAAACGGCTTCATATTTTTTCCGTAAAAGATTTCATCCATTTCAATTTTCAGTCTGTCTGTTATCTCGTTCCGTTCGTTTTTCGTCAGCTTGTCCTTCGTGTAGCCAAACAAATAGTTGTTCAGGTCAAACTCCTTCAGTTTGCATTTCGTATGAAAAATATTCTGGGGGTACACGTTCACGTCAATCATGTCGTACGCCTCTTTTACCGGTTGGGGTATGTAGTTCTGAATGGAATTAATGTCATGGTCGATAAACAGCTTTTCCCCATTGATGTCGCGCGTGAACCCTCTTACCCGGTAATCCATTGTCATAATATCCGTATCAAACGAATGAATCAGGTAGTTCAGGGCTTTAAGCGGTGAAATTTCTCCGCATGTAGATACGTCAATATCTGCTCTGAAGGTGCTGATGCCTTCATTCGGATGATACTCTGGATACGTATGAACCGTTATGTGGCTCTTATCAAGCTGCATCACCACAGAATCAGGCAGCGGTCCCGGAGATTCCGCATAGGACTCTTCAGGCACTTCAACAACCGGTCCTTCAGATACAAGAATGGTCACACTTGCACCCTGGGGCACATAATTCTGCTGGGCAATATTCAGGACATGAGCGCCGATAATATCTGTCACATTCTTTAAAATCTTTGTCAGCCTTTCGGCATTATACTGCTCGTCTATATAGTTTATGTAGGCTTCCCGTTCTTCTTTTGTTTTCGTATAGCAAATGTCATACATGTTAAAGCTAAGCGATTTCGTCAGATTGTTGAATTCGTGGAGCTGGACTCTCTGCTCAGACACAGGCATTTTCCCCTTTCTTCGCTGAATCTCTGATGCACATACGTTTTTATAATACCCACTTTGCCATTCAGCAAACGGCCACTTTTTCATTTCTATTTTCGAAAAGCGTGATGATTGCCAATGCCTTATGAGCTCAATTCTCATATAAATAGGAATAGATAAGATAGATAAGGAGATGTAAACCGTGTCAAATCAGAGACAAAGACAAAGAAGGTCCCGCTGTATTTTTCCGGAGTACAGATGGTGCGGCCCAGGGTGCAGCGGACCGGGTATGCCGATCAATGATGTGGATGCATGCTGCCAGAAGCATGATCTGTGCCTCGACAGCGGGCGTTCATCCTGTGATTGCGACCGTGCTTTTATAGAATGCCTCCGGCCTAAAATAAACCGGGAAACGGAAAAAGGCCGCAACGCTGCATTTATGTATAGAATTATGAAGCTGAAAATGATGTTTACGTGCGGAAGATAAATTCAGGACTCAACACTCGGGGATTCCCTCATAGAATACAGTAAATCTGTTCGAAATGAGGGGAAAGCATGAATGAAGAAAAAAAGAACATTGATGTTTTCGGCGCCTGGCTGATTGTGGCCGGCACCCTCCTGAATGCTTCGGGTGAAACCATTGCCCTTACAGGGTCTGAACGCGCTGCACTTAAGGCAACCGGAGCAGGAAACGCCGTTGAAGCATCCGGCAACGCACTTCAGGCTGCTGTCAGATCCGGTGAACCCCAAAACCGTCTAAGTGCTTTTGGCGCATGGGTGCAGGCTGCCGGCAATTCTGCAAATGCTGCGGCGAGAGTCCCTCTCTTGTCAGGCAATCTTCGGGAAGGTTATCAACTTGATGTGATTGGGAATACTGTTCAGTCAATCGGCGCCGCTGCAGAAGCTATTGCTGCTTCTTACGCCCTGGATCGGCTTTTTAAAGAACAGCTGACCGCAGGATATGTGCTGATTGCCGGCGGAGCTTTCATTGACGCTGTCAGCGGCGTCTATTTTTTAAAGGAACTGCCTGAAAAAGGCCGGGCGCTGGGCTGGTTTGGCGGATACTTGCAGGCAACAGGAGCTTTACTTGCTGCTGATGCCCTGACATCTGAACCATAATGGAAACCGCCGCTCAGGCATTCCATTATACATAATTCAATAAAAAGGCTGTTTAGGAAAGATCATCCAGGGTAAATAGAGAGTACTAACAACAGATTGAGGAGGAACTCTTATGAGCTGGAAGAAAAAAGGACTTGCTGCAGGAATGACTCTCGCCATTATGCTGAGCGGACTTGCCGCATGCAGCGACAGCGAACAGGAAGAAATGGACAATGAAATGGAAGAAGAAGTGAATGAAGAAACCGACAGCGATGTCGTTGATGAAGACAAAGAGGAAATGGAAGAAGAGGGGCAATGATGCCCCTCTTCTTTTTGGTTGAAAGCTGCTGTAGTTTGAAGCACTTACGTGACGTCCCTGGACCGAGTTTGTGCTGTTAATCTGAGTCTGAAGCACTAAGTTGACTTAGCTCAATTGAGTTTGTGCTGTTAACCCGAGTCTGGAACACTAAGCTGACTTCGTCCAATCGAGTTTGTGCTGTTAACCCGTGTTTGCAGCACTAAGCTGACTTCGCTCAACCGAGTTGGTGCTGCTAACCCGTGTTTGCAGCACTAAGCTAACTTCGCTCAACCGAGTTTGTGCTGTTAACCCGAGTTTGCAACACTAAGTTCCCTTCGCTCAACCGAGTTTTGCTGTTAACCCTAGTTTGCAACACTAAGCTAACTTTACTCAACCGAGTTTGTGCTGTTAACCAGAGTTTGCAACACTAAGTTCCCTTCGCTCAATCGAGTTTGTGCTGCTAAACCTAGTCTGCTGCACTAAGTTCCCTTCGCTCAACCGAGTTTGTGCTGTTAACCCGAGTTTGCAACACTAAGTTCCCTTCGCTCAACTGAGTTTGTGCTGTTAACCCGAGTTTGCAACACTAAGCTGAATTCACTCAACTGAGTTTATGCTGCTAACACGAGTCTGCAACACTAAGTTCCCTTCGCTCAATCGAGTTTGTGCGGTTAACCCGAGTCTGCAGCACTTCTCCAGATTTTTAATGCCTTCGATCCAGCACCCTCACTCCTCCCTGAAAATCGTCACATCGGAATGCTTCTTTTTCATTTGTGCGGCTTTTTTCCGGTTTTCTGCACTTTCAAACAAGATGTCAAAATCATAATCTTCCGGGTACAGCTCTTTTGCGGCAATATGGAACTGTATCCGCTTGTGGTTAATTACCTGTTTCTCGCCTTTTACAAAAACCGTATAGTTTCCGGCTTTATCAGGCCCGGTGTAGACAATGGCGTATTCGCCGGTAGCTTTGATGATCACATTGTCTCCCTGACTAAATGTTTCAAGAACCGCTTCATCTGTCTTTGTACGCTTTGGCCTGTGCTTCACTACGGAAATTTGCTTTTCAAGCTCTTTCCGTTCTAAAAGATCATAGCTATCTTTTGCATACTTTTTCGCTTCCTTGTATGTGATCTGATGGGCTTTTTCAATCAGCTCGGGATGCATGCCGAGACGGAGTGCGATGGAAAAAGCCTGGCTTTCTCCCCCCTGGCCGATCTTCAAGTGGTATGTGGGCTTAAGAGTCTCCAGATCAAATTCCATAGACCCATTCATAAATCCATCCGTACTGTCAGCAAATTCTTTTATTTCACTGTAGTGTGTTGTCGCAAGCAGCGTCGCGCCTTTTTGATGAATTTTCTCCAGAATGACCTGCGCAAGACCCATTCCCTCTCCCGGATCTGTTCCTGATCCAAGTTCATCAAGGAGAACAAGTGTGTATTCGTTTGTCTGCTTTAAAATCGAAATGATATTGGTCATGTGAGAGCTGAATGTGCTCAAGTTCTGCTCGATGCTCTGCCCGTCCCCGATATCAAGCAGAATCTGTCTGCAGATTCCGATTGAACTGTCTTTTTTTGCAGGAATGTGAAAGCCCGACTGAGCCATTAAAACGAGCAGGCCGACTGTTTTCAGAACGACCGTTTTTCCGCCAGTGTTAGGACCGGTGATGACAAGAGACTGAAATTCACCCCCTATTTCAATTGTAAGGGGAACAGCACCAGAGCCAAGCAACGGATGTTTGGCATGAATAAGTGAAATGACCTTCTCTTCATTGATAGACGGAGATGCCCCGTCAATTGATCTGCTGTACTTTGCTTTGGCAAACAGAGCGTCATAATGCACCATGACTTCAATGGACTGCTGCAGCTCTTTTTCACTTGCTTCTGCAAGTCCCGTTAAGTAGCTCAGCACTTTTTCTGTTTCAACATCCTCCTGAGCTGCTAAAAAATCGATTTGATCCTGCAGGGCTCCTGCTTCTTCAGGCACAATGTAAATGGTTGATCCTGAAGCAGATGTATCCAGAATCGAACCCCTAATTTTGCCTTTGTACTCTCTTTTCACAGAAAGGCAGAGCCTCCCTCCGCGTTCACTGATGGCGCTGTCCTGCAAGTAGGTTTTGTATTTTGGCGATTTCACCATGCTGTTCAGCTTTTCTTTTAGTCTGTCAAGTGCGATTGCAAGCTGCTTTCTCACTTTTGAAAGGTCTTTGCTTGCAAGATCATCCACCATTCCGTTTCGGATGCAGCGCGTAATTTCATCAGCCAGATCCGGCAGTTCTTCTATTCCGTAAACATACGAAGCCACTCTGGGTGCAAGCGTTTCTTTATCCTTCATAAACCTTTTCATTTTCAGGCAATCTTCAATAAAAGAAAGAAGCTGAGTCAAATGATGGGGCCTCAGTGGTGTTCCTTTGTGCAGCATGCCTGTGATTCCTTCTATTCCTTCAAGCCCTGAAACCGGCACACTTGAGCTCTTTTCCAAAATGGCGCAGGCTTCATCCGTTTCCGCAAGCAGCGCGCGGATTTGCTTTGCATGAAAAAGCGGCTGCAAGCCCCTGATTCTTTTTCTCCCGGACTCTGTCAGGGCAAAAGAAGCGGCCGTTTCCTTAATCGTTTCAAAATTCAATATCTCAATTGTATGCTTATTCAATGGTATAACCTCCAAATAGTAAATGAACACAAAAAAGCCGCAATGAACAAACCTGTTCATTGCGGCTGAAATGGTTAATGGAATGCTTTCATTTTCCATACTGCTCATCCTTTGGTGAAAAAAGAAAAAACTGTGCAAATAGACACAGCCCTGAGCAGGTACCTCTCATATGCTATGATTTGTTCTTAACTTATCCTTCACGCGCATGATTAAATAAGCGCTTAAATTACAACATTTTGAGCGCTGGCGCTACCTGAAAGACCGTATGAAATTACGGATTAGTTAAGAACGGCACCTAACATATAACAAAACCCCTTTTTTGAGGATGATGGTATGGAAAATTTAAATAAAAGCTATTTATAATGTATGTCACAGCGTCTCTTTTGTCAAACCCGATTGCAGCGGTAAATTTGAAATGTTTTCTTTCTTATTATAAGATGAATGACATCTGCAAAAAAGAATTCAGGAGGTGCAGAAATGGATTATACAGTGAATCATATGGGAGACAGTACGGTGGTCATTGAGTTTGGTAAAACGATTGATCATAAAGTGCACGAGCATGTTCAGCAGGTGTTCTCATTTTTTGAAAAACAATCGCCCGACTGGATGATTGAGTGTATTCCTGCTTTTACTACGGTTGCCATCCTTTATGACCCTGTCAAAGTGTACAGCCATACGAAAAAAGCACTTCCCCATGAAACGGTAACAGATTACATAAAAGACACATTAAGAAACATTAGCACGCTTCAACCAGCTGAAGGAAGAAAGATTGAAATCCCTGTTTGCTACGGAGGCGAGTTTGGCCCTGATCTGGCATTCGTTGCAGAACATAACAGCCTCACTCAGGATGAAGTCATCAGAATCCATTCAGGAACAGAATATTTAGTCTACATGATCGGCTTCGCTCCTGGCTTTCCCTACATTGGAGGAATGTCAGAAAAAATTGCCGCACCGAGAAAAGATACTCCGAGAGCGAAGATTCCTGCAGGTTCAGTAGGAATTGCAGGGAACCAAACAGGCATTTATCCGATTGAAACGCCAGGAGGATGGCAGCTCATCGGACAGACTCCCCTCCCGCTTTTTCAGCCTGAAAGTGAATCTCCGAGTCTACTAAAAGCAGGAGATATGATCACATTTAAACCAATTACAGCTGAACAATTCAAGGATGAAAAGGAGAAGAGACCATGACCATGCTTGTTAAAAAGCCGGGTCTTCTTACAACCGTGCAGGACCTCGGACGCTATGGCTTTCAAAAATACGGAGTCATTGTAAGCGGATCAATGGATACCCTCTCCCACCGGATTGCCAATCTCCTCGTTGGAAATGATGAACATGAGGCAGTCATTGAAATGACGATGATCGGTGCGCGGTTTGAGTTTCAGGACGATGCACTGATCAGTATATGCGGCGGAGATTTTTCCCCTAACATTGACAGCAGGCCCGTAAAAATGTGGAGACCCGTTTTAATCAGAAAAGGAAGCATTCTCTCTTTTGGACATGTAAAAAAGGGCTGCAGAGCCTATCTTGCTGCCGCTGGCGGTTATCTTACTCAAAAAATCATGGGAAGCAAATCAACCTATTTAAGGGCCGGAATTGGCGGAGTTGACGGCAGGGCGCTGGAAACGGGGGATGTAGTCGAAATTGGCGAAAGATCACCGTTTGCTGACTTTTGGCTCACGCAGCTCCAGCAAAGGGCGCCTTATACAGAACTTGACTGGTCCGTATCACCCGAATTTCATCCTTTTGTCAGAGAAGAAGAAAAAGTACAGCTGGTGAAAGGAAGACAATACGGTGATTTTTCAGACGAAAGCAAAAAAGCACTGTTTTCTGAACCGTTCAAGATCACTCCGCAATCAGACAGAATGGGCTATCGCTTGGAAGGACCGAAACTCCAATTAAAGAAAAAAGAAGAAATGGTTTCTGAAGCCGTCAGCTTCGGCACCATTCAGGTTCCGGCGGATGGAAATCCAATCATCCTGCTTGCAGACAGGCAAACGACCGGAGGCTATGCGAAAATCGGACAGGCAGCATCGATTGATCTTCCATACCTCGCCCAATTCAAGCCTGGAGATACGATTCACTTTAAAGAAATCTCTATAGATGAAGCCCAGAAGCAATTGCTTGAAAGAGAAAAAATGCTGCATCATTTAAAAGAAGGACTTCATCTGAAATTACATGCCGGGAGATGAGACTATGCGGAAAGTAGATATTAACTGTGACATGGGAGAAAGCTTTGGTGCATACACCATCGGAAGCGATGAAGACATTCTCGGATTTATCACTTCAGCAAACATAGCATGCGGTTTTCATGCAGGCGATCCATCCACAATGAGAAAGACTGTACAGCTTGCTCTTCAGAAAAACGTGGCGATTGGAGCACATCCCGGTTTTCAGGATCTTGCCGGTTTCGGAAGAAGAAACATGGATTTAACGCCGCAGGAAATATATGATCTGGTCGTCTATCAAATCGGATCACTTGCTGCTTTTACCGCTTCAGAAGGCGGAAGAATGCATCATGTTAAGCCGCACGGGGCACTTTATAACATGGCTTCTGTTAATCGACTTATTTCTGAAGCGATAGCTGAAGCTGTTTACAAAGTAAATCCTGAACTTATCCTTTACGGACTTTCAGGAAGCGAGCTTGTAAAAGCCGGAGAAAGAATCGGTCTGAAGACGGCAAATGAAGTCTTCGCTGACAGGACCTATCAAGATGACGGCACTCTTACTTCTAGAAAAGATCCACAAGCACTTATAACAAATCATCAATCAGCTGCAGATCAGGTCATCCAAATGGTTCAGGACGGCACTGTGATTTCTGCTGCTGGAAATACGGTATCCCTGAAAGCTGATACAATCTGCATTCACGGTGACGGTACACATGCACTTGAATTTGCACGCTACATAAACGCAAGACTTTCTGAGTCGGGCATTAGGATTCTTTCCACATTAGACGTTTTAACATAAGATTCTGGAGGTACAGCGATGAAACAACAATCGAATTTCAGTCTGCTTCTTGGAGCTGCATTCCTGATGGCGACATCTGCCATAGGACCAGGCTTTTTAACTCAGACCACCCATTTTACACAGGCTCTTGCCGCAAGCTTTGGTTTTGTCATTTTAATGTCCATTTTAATTGATATTGGGGCTCAGCTTAACATCTGGAGAATTATTGCGGTATCAGAAAAACCCGCACAGGAAATCGCGAATGCCGTCCTGCCCGGTCTTGGAACGTTTCTTGCCATTTTGATTGTTCTTGGCGGACTTGCTTTTAATATCGGGAATATCGGCGGTGCGGGACTTGGAACAAACGTCATCTTCGGCGTTTCGCCTGAACTCGGCGCCCTGCTCAGCGGAATTGTTGCCATCGGTATTTTTCTGGTTAAAGAAGCGGGGAAAGTGATGGACCGGTTCGCTCAGGCAATGGGCTTTATCATGATTGCCCTCACTGTATATGTGATGTTTTCTGCACAGCCGCCGGTCGGAGAAGCAGCTGTTAAAACGTTTGTGCCTGATGAAATCGATTTTCTAGCCATTGTAACACTTGTCGGCGGAACGGTCGGAGGGTACATTACATTTGCCGGGGGTCACCGCCTTTTGGAAGCAGGAATTAAAGGAAAGGCTGCTCTTCCTCAAGTAACGAAGAGCTCAATCTCTGCCATCGGCATTGCTTCTCTAATGAGAGTTTTCCTTTTCCTTGCGACACTTGGCATCGTTTCTCAGGGACTTCAGCTGGATCCTGCCAATCCGCCTGCCTCTGTCTTTAAGTATGCAGCGGGCAACGCAGGATACAAAATGTTTGGTGTCATCATGTGGGCAGCAGCCGTCACATCTGTCGTCGGCGCAGCTTATACATCTGTTTCCTTCATCCGGACATTCAGCCCTGTGATTGAAAAATACCACAAATGGTTTATTGTCGGTTTTATTGCCATTTCAACTGCCGTATTTGTTAGCATCGGCCAGCCGGTAAAAATCTTGATTTTAGCCGGTTCCCTGAACGGATTAATCCTGCCTCTTGCCCTTGGCGTCATGCTGATTGCGGCTCATAAAGTGAAGCTTGTCGGTGATTACAAACATCCTGTCTGGCTTACTATTTTTGGAGCAGTGATCGTTGTTGCCATGGCCATCATGGGAGGATATTCACTCTTCACAGGACTTCCTAAACTGTTCTAAACAAAGAAAAAAGCCCTCACAGGCTTTTTTTCTTTGCTCATTTTCCGAGTTTTTTTTCAAAATAAGCTTTATTGCTCAGCACACTTTTGTCTTCCGGCCTGTATTTTCTGGCTTCTTCATTATGCTGATACGCTTTTTCTGTCTCACCGAGCCTGTCATAGCAGACACACATCTGAAGATGCGGATACCATGTTGAGTAGGCAGGATAGCTGAAACTCCACCTGTTTTCATCCGGCACTTCCTCTACCGCTCTTTCGTACCAGTAGATAGCTGATTTGTAGTCTTTTTTCCGCTGAAAATTGTAGCCAATCCGGCTGCACGTTTCGGACCTAGGTGTTTTTGAAAAAGCAAACGATGCAAAAAGAGACTTTAATTCCTGGTCCAGGTCTCCCAAAAACCGGTAGCAGTCCGCTCTGTTGATGCAGGCATAAACTTTATCCTCAACCCACCCTTCTTTCAAGTCAATATTTTTCGTATATGCTTCGATCGCTTCCTGATAATGACCGTTCTCGCGCAATTCATTGCCGTAGTAAAAGTAATCTCTTGCACCGAATACGTCTCCGCGTTCAATTTTCATCTTGTAAATATTCAAATTACGGCCGACCGCATGCCCTGTTTTTTTATGGGTAATGGCGATATCTGAATTAATAATGTTGCCTGTGACATTCAGATAATTATGGACATCTCCCTCCCACTTGTAGTTTTTCGATGTTTTCACAAGTCTGTTCCGTCTGTAGCGTAGAGTCACATTTCCGAACTCATCGGTTCCGGCATTATAGAACATGGACACGGAATCAACCGCAGGATCTAGCGTTTCCTTTAATTTCTTTAATTTCTCCTGATCCTCTTCAGACAAAATATCGTCTGCATCCAGATAGAAAATATACTCCTTAGTCGCGTGCCTGAATGACTCATTTCGTGCCGGGGCAAAACCGGTCCATTCATGGTGAAATATCCGGTCTGTATACTGCTTGGCAATTTCAACCGTTTTATCTGTCGAGCCCGTATCTACAATGTTGATTTCATCCACAATATCTTTTACGCAGTCCAGACAGCGTGCCAAAACTTCTTCTTCATTTTTGACGATCATGCATAAGCTGATGGTTACCATCTTATCTCTCCCTTGTAAGTACTATCCTCTAACAATGATTTTATGCTGAAGGGATTTGTACACTTGCAGTAAAAAAACCTGCATATAAATACTGCAGGTTTCACACGCTGTTTTTTACCAGTTCTCTGTAACTCTGAACATTGCTGTGACCGTATTCGTTCCGGATCCGCTGACTCTGGCAACAGCCAGCGTAACGATTTCATCGTCCGGAAGCTCTGTATCCAGCAGTAGTTCAGTTGTAAGGACACGGGTTCCAGTCCCAGACCCTGCAGCTGCGAGTCCCTGGAAAACAACTTCCCCTCCCGTTATTGTTGTTGAGGTTGTGTTAACAAGGAGAGCTGTTTCATTGTTCGGAATGTTGGTCGTAGCTGTGGGATAAGCTGCAAATGTACCGTTAACCGTTCCGCCGACAATAATCTGGAATGCCAGATCAACATTTGTGATGATTTCTGCAGATTCAAACAATACCTGTACAGAGTTCGGCCTGCCGGAACCTGCAGGAAACTCCGCTTTTCTTGTAAAAGAAATAGCAGGTATCAGTGTTGTAGGAATGTTGGATAACGTTCTTCTTTCAGAAGTATTCCGGTAAACAGGCTCAAACTTACCAATAATGCTGTACTGCCTTCCTCCGACGTAAAGATCAAAATTTCCGGCTGTCCCGTTGTTAGATACTTCTGCTCTTAGCGGAAGATTTGGGTCTGTAAAACTCGTTTGGCCTGCTGGATCATATCTGTGTACAGTAAAAACTTGCTGTGCAAGAGTAACAGGATCAGAAACAACGACACGAAACTCAACAATTCCATAACCGTACCAAGTAAACACGATCTGAAAAATGAACCCCTCCGTCAGATCCAGTACTTCATTGCTCGGACCTGAACCGTTAAGAGTGTCCACATTCCAGGATGCCTGCGGAATGATTGTGTCTGTCCCAGCTCTTCTGATGCCTACATAAAAACCCGAGCTGCTGTTCCCGAAGAATGCGCCGTTTTCATCATCGTAAAGCCCCCACTGAGCCACTTGATTTCCAACCGGGGCAGCGGGCTGCCTGACGGCAATTCCAGTTTCGCACGCATATCCAGGCTCATATCTGCCTCTTTGCGCACTGTCAAGAATGGCTGAATCTGCGGCTGCAGACGTATTCAATAGATATTCAGTCGCATCATTGGAAACGGTTCCTGTACCTGCAGTAGATACAATATCTCTCAAATCTGAAATGCCATACGTAGAGACAAGTTCAATGATGGAAGTCTTACTGGAGGTCATAAGTTCGCTGAACTGAGAACTGACATTGGGACCTACATTGGTAATCCGTATATCAGCCATTTATATCACTCCTTTTTAATCGATGACAGTATCTCATCTACCACTCCTCCGTTACTCTGAATGCTGCGGTCACTGAATTAGATCCGCCAAGGAGATTGGCTACCGCAAGTGTGACTGTGGAGTCATCCGGAAGTTCGAAATCAAGAAGAAGAGCTGAAGCTAATATCCTGCTTGAACCTGCTACGCCAGCAGCCAATCCCTGCAGTATGACCTGGCCTCCAGTAATCGTTGTCAGCGTGTTGTTAACAAGAAGAGCTGTTTCATTAACTGGAATATTTGTTGTTGCTGTAGGAAAATTCACGAAAGTACCATTAATCGTGCCATCAAGAATGATTTGGTAATAAATATCATCTGAAGTAACCAAATCGATTCCTTCAAGCTTTACACTTACGGAATTTGCTCTTCCTGATCCTGCAGGAAAGACTGGTTTTCTCTGAAACGAAATGATAGGAGTCAGCGTTCCGGTTGCAGTAACTGTTCTCCGGTCAGAAGTGATCCTGTAAACAGGATTATAGTTGCCAATAATGCTGTATTGTCTCCCTCCTACATACAAAGTCAGAGGGGAAGCAGTTCCGTTGTTAGTAACTTGTGCTCTCAACGGCTGATTTGGATCAGCAATACTTGTTTGTGCAACAGGATCAAACCGGTTTACTGTTATGACTTCCTGGGCAAGGGTAACGACATTGGGAATTACAACATTAAATTCAATAATTCCATACCCGTACCATGTATAAACAATTTGAAAAATGTTTCCTGAAGCTAGATTTAGTGTTGCTCCGCTTGGACCTGTGCCATCGAGAGGGTCAACATTCCAGCTCGTCTGCGGAATGATTGTGTCTGTTCCTGCTCGCCTAATCGCAACAAAAATACCATTTACAGCATCCTGCCCGAAGAAATACCCATTCTCATCATCAAAGTATCCCCAGCGAGCGACTTGGTTGCCAGCAGGTGCAGCAGGGAGCCTGATTCCAATTCCTGCCTCACACGCATAGCCCGGCTGATATCTGCCTCGTTCAGCACTGTCTAAAGTTGCGAAGTCACCGCCACCAGCTGAGGTAGTTACAAGATATTCTGTTCCATCATTTGTTACAGCCCCAGTACCAGAAGTACTAATGGTGTCTCTTAAAACGGAAATTCCATAAACGGAAGTAAGCTCAATTACTGGAGTCCTTTCTGCGGTTCTAAGCTCAGAAAATTGCGAACTAACTTCCGGACCAACGTTCTCAATGGTTGCATCGGGATCAAATACCCCTGTGGCTCCAGTTACTCCTGTGGCTCCAGTTACACCAGTTGCTCCTGTGACTCCGGTTGCTCCTGTAGCTCCAGTTACTCCTGTGGCTCCAGTTGCTCCTGTAGCTCCTGTGACTCCCGTTGCTCCTGTGGCTCCAGTTACTCCTGTGGCTCCAGTTGCTCCAGTTACTCCTGTGGCTCCAGTTACTCCTGTGGCTCCAGTTACTCCTGTAGCTCCAGTTGCCCCTGTGGCTCCAGTTGCTCCAGTTGCCCCTGTGGCTCCAGTTGCTCCAGTTACTCCTGTGGCTCCAGTTGCTCCTGTAGCTCCAGTTGCCCCTGTGGCTCCAGTTGCTCCAGTTACTCCTGTGGCTCCAGTTGCTCCTGTAGCTCCAGTTGCTCCTGTAGCTCCAGTTGCTCCTGTAGCTCCAGTTGCTCCTGTAGCTCCAGTTGCTCCCGTTGCTCCCGTTGCTCCAGTTGCTCCCGTTGCTCCTGTGACTCCAGTTGCTCCCGTTGCTCCCGTTGCTCCTGTGACTCCAGTTGCTCCTGTAGCTCCTGTAGCTCCAGTTGCTCCAGTTGCTCCTGTAGCTCCTGTGGCTCCTGTGGCTCCTGTAGCTCCTGTGACTCCAGTTGCTCCCGTTGCTCCTGTAGCTCCAGTTGCTCCTGTAGCTCCTGTGACTCCAGTTGCTCCTGTAGCTCCTGTAGCTCCTGTGACTCCAGTTGCTCCTGTGACTCCAGTTGCTCCTGTAGCTCCTGTAGCTCCTGTGGCTCCTGTAGCTCCTGTGACTCCAGTTGCTCCTATGGCTCCAGTTACTCCTGTGGCTCCTGTGGCTCCAGTTACCCCTGTGGCTCCAGTTACTCCTGTGGCTCCAGTTACTCCTGTGGCTCCAGTTACACCAGTTGCCCCTGTGGCTCCAGTTACTCCTGTAGCTCCTGTGGCTCCAGTTGCTCCTGTAGCTCCTGTGGCTCCTGTGGCTCCAGTTGCTCCAGTTGCTCCAGTTGCTCCCGTTGCTCCCGTTGCTCCTGTAGCTCCTGTAGCTCCAGTTACTCCTGTGGCTCCAGTTGCTCCTGTGGCTCCAGTTGGTCCAGTAGCACCTCCGCCTGCCAACGTTCCAATTAAAGAAATGTCATCGACGTAAATATCTGCAGTTCCGGCTAAAGGCAGTTTGTTGACCAGCACCATCGCATGAACAGTTCCTGCAGGAGCAGCTGATGTTGTCTGATAAACCTCTATCCATGTATCGTTTTCAGAGAGAGGAATTGTGTTTGAAGCAATATTAGTAATAAGTCCGTACCCCAAGAACGTAAAAGAAGCATCATAATAATTGACTGCAAGTGTCATAGGCGGTGAAGGCAGACCACTTGATTTCGTCAGCGAAACAACCATTTCAAACGAATCACCTGGATCTACGTCAACAAGCTGGTAAACAAATGAATTGACATTTCCCCCAAGCAATCTTACAGACCGAAAGCCGCTGTGGGGAAACAATGTATTTACAGAAGCATTCAGCCCGATCCATGGCGTCAATGTTCCCGATTCAAATCCGCCATTTATAACAAGATTTTCAATGGACACTTCATAACCTCCAATCTTCAATAGTACCTAAATATAATCTTACAGATTATTATATGTGCAAGCTGTCATGTTGAATGGACTTCTATCTATTACTAAAACACCAAATTGCTTGAATCTCTTTTAATACCAAAAAAAGGCTGCCGCAAAGTCAAAATTCTGACTTTACGGCAGCCAATTAAATCCGCCTATTGCAGACGGATCGCTGTTAACACTGCACCAGTAGAACCGTCGCTGCTTAATGTGGCTGCACCCAGAAGCCCGAATAGCTGAAGTGAGAGAGTGTCCCCTGCAGCCAAATTCACAATAAGCTGATTGTTAAATTGTGAAACACTTAATGCAGGAGTAAAAATAGAGCCTGGAATCGGATTACCGTTTAAGACAAGTCGTGAACTCAGCAGCAGAGCCGCTGTTGTGTTAACCTGGTAAGAAAGATAATACCTTCCTGCTGCAGGCACAGTGAAAGATGTATTTGCCCCATTAGCAGTAAAACTATCAAGACTCTGATTATCTGGAAGCGGAACATCCGTGCCCCCTAGAACCACAGCAATAACCGAACCACTTGTATTTGAAGCGGACATTGAGTTTTGGGTCACACCTTCACCTGTAGGTCCTGTAGCTCCAGTTACCCCCGGCAACCCTTGCGGCCCCGTAGGTCCAGCTGGTCCAGTTGCCCCTCCACCAGCTCCTGTAGGTCCCGGTGCTCCTGTTGGCCCAGCTTCTCCTGTAGGTCCAGGAGCTCCTGTAGGTCCTGCTGCTCCTGTAGGTCCAGGAGCTCCTGTAGGTCCACCAGTTGAACCAGTCGGGCCCAAAAAGCTTTCAACTGTACTCAAAAATACATCATCGACTAAAACATCTGAAGAAGATATACGAGGGAGGTTATCAACAAGAACCAATGCTTGCGCACTCCCGAGCGGAGCTATTGAGGTAAGTTGATAAATTTCCTGCCAGCCTTCGTTCCCTATAAAAGGAATTCTTTCTTGGTCGATAACTGTTATCAGACCATATTCAATGAAGGTAAACTCATCGTCATAAAACGCTACCGACAGTGTTATTGGCGCACTGAATTCCACACTGGTTCTGGCCAAAGATACTTTCAGCTCGTACCGCTCACCAGGATTCGCTTCCACGATTTGAAACACATATCCATTTTGAAAATCACCTGTTAATCTTGCTGCAAAATATCCACTGTGTGAATATTCCCTTGTAATCTCTGCATTGAATGGAATCCATGAACCAAAATCTCCAGACTCAAAACTGCTATTCGTAATTCTATTAACTAACGTCACTTGCATTCCTCCGTTTAAATGTATTCTATTAACTTTCAGTCAGCATTCTCTTTATAGTATGTAAAACTATTAATTTGGCTATAGGTTAACTTCATGAAATAGATAAATAGTAAACAAATAAGCTGACTTGATCGTATCGCTTTCTAACGAAACTTATAAGTCAGCTATATCCATCAATCATATAAATCTCTAATCTAAAAGATTATACAAACCTGATAATGTTTTGAGTTCTTGTTTCTGCACTGACACTTGTTACGTTTGATGCTGTAGTTACTAAAATACTGACCGTGTAAGAGCTGCTTGCATTAGTTGAAGGCGCGGTGTCTACAAGCGTATTTGCATTTAAAAATCTTTGCGTGCCTGAAGGGCTTCCTGATCGTGAAGTCGTCAACTCTTCTATGAGCACTCCATCTCTTCTAATCCTCATATTATAAACAATACTCCAGTTCGCCGTTGTAACAAATGCCAACTGCACATTGTTATCCACTTTCATTTTATTACCAGTAGCGACAGATAATGTAACCGTTGTTACGGTTGTCTCAACACCCACAGTGATTGGTACTGCAGCTGTTTGCTGGATGTCAAAAATTGAAGAACTAACTGGCTGAGCCGGGCCTGTTGGACCTGTTGGACCTCTTTCCCCTGTGGCACCTGTAGCTCCGGTTGCTCCTGTGGCTCCGGTTGCACCCGTTGCTCCTGTTGCTCCTGTGTCTCCCGTAGCTCCCGTTGCTCCCGTTGCTCCTGTTGCTCCAGTCGCTCCTGTTGCTCCCGTTGCTCCTGTGGCTCCGGTTGCACCCGTAGCTCCTGTGGCTCCTGTGGCTCCCGTTGCACCTGTGGCTCCAGTCGCTCCTGTGGCTCCGGTTGCTCCCGTTGCACCTGTGGCTCCGGTTGCACCCGTAGCTCCTGTGGCTCCGGTTGCACCCGGAGCTCCTGTGGCTCCAGTTGCACCTGTAGCTCCTGTGGCTCCTGTTGCTCCTGTTGCTCCAGTCGCTCCTGTGGCTCCGGTTGCTCCTGTTACACCTGTTGCTCCAGTCGCTCCTGTGGCTCCCGTTGCACCTGTGGCTCCCGTTGCACCTGTTGCTCCAGTCGCTCCTGTGGCTCCCGTTGCACCTGTGGCTCCCGTTGCACCTGTTGCTCCAGTCGCTCCTGTTGCTCCCGTTGCTCCCGTTGCTCCTGTTGCTCCCGTTGCTCCCGTTGCTCCTGTTGCTCCCGTTGCTCCGGTTGCACCTGTTGCTCCCGTAGCTCCCGTAGCTCCCGTAGCACCAGTCGCACCTGTAGTTCCAGCAGGTCCCGTAGCACCAGTTGCACCTGTAACTCCCGCCGGTCCCGTAGCACCAGTAGCTCCGGCAGGGCCCGTGGCTCCAGTCACTCCTCCGGCACCTGCTGAACTTAACAGCGCTACGTCATCGACGAGGATATCAGCTGTATTTGCCTGTGGAAGTTTATTGATCAATACAAGTGCATTTGTTGTCCCAGGCGGTGCTGGAGTTGTTGTCTGATATACCTCAAGCCAGGTATCATTCCCGGCTGTAGGCAGATTATTTGCGGTAATATTGGTAATGACGCCATATCCTAAAAACGCATTTGCAGCCGAATAATAAGAAACTTGGAGAGTTACAGGACCACTTGGAAGATTTCCATTTTTCGCTAAAGATACGATAAGCTCAAAGGTTTCTCCCGGATTTGCAGCAACTCTCTGTAATATAAATGAGTTGGCAGAGCCGCCAAGCAAGCTGGCTGAGAAAAAACCGCTGTGTGCTTGGGCTGAGGTAATCGATGCGTTCTGCCCTGTCCAGGGAGACAGACTTCCCGTTTCGAAACCGCCATTTATGATTCTGTTTTGTATAGTCAAATTCTCGCCTCCTACTCGCCAAAAAACATGCGTCTTATTTACTTTATGGAAATAAAACAATGGGAGTGTTAGGCCAAACATCCATTTCTGATTTACACACTGTATATATGCAAAATCTTTTGCTTTTCAACCAAATAATTTTGCATATATATAAGAAAACTACTTCATCAGGGGGACTTCATGAAAAATCTTCAGGATGATATCTTACACATTCTTAATCTTCCGTCCTTAAATGAGGCTATTTTGGAAAACAAAATGAAAAATACGAAAAGCAGGGAATATATGCTGAACGCTGCTGTGTCATCGGGTAATGCCCAGTACCCACAAGCGTGGCTCTGGCTCTTTAGAGGAAGAGAAGAATGTCCGGAAGAAAGCATGTTTTCAAAGCTGATCCAACAGCATTTTCAAACGGATAAATCCTCCTTACATGTTCTGCATGGATCCATTGAAATCGCCAATCAGATGAATACCTTGTCAAAAGGATTAAGAAAAATGGGGATAGTAAGTGATTCGCTGAACTACTATCCGTACTACTTGAATTTTCAAAATGACTACACATGGGACTTAAGAAATCAGCGCAGCACCACTGAACTTAATATTAAACTCAGAAAGCTTGCTGAAGAAATGATCATGAAGTATGATTTGTTCCATTTTCATTTCGGAACAACCATGACCTTTGATTATTCTGACTTCCAGTTGCTGAATGATGCAAAAAAGCCAATGGTCATGCACCATTGGGGGAGTGATGTAAGAATGCACTCGATCGCTTTAAAATCAAATCCTTATGCTCTCGTTAAAACAAATAATGAGCGGGCTATTCAGCAAAAACTGCAGACGCTCTCCGGTCACATTAAGCACTGCATCATTCCTGATTATGAGCTATATCCGTATGTAAAAGACTACTATGAACATGTCCATATTGTTCCATCAGCCATAGACCTGACAACTTATCAGCCTGCCGCGGCAAACAACAAAAATGATATGCCGCTTTTTGTTCATGCTCCGACTTCTCCTTATATTAAAGGAACCGCCCACATCCTCAAGGCAATTGATAAGCTGAAAGAAACATACAGCTTTCAGTTTCGGCTTGTGCAGGGTATGAGCCACAAAGAAGCTAAAAAGATCTACGAAAAAGCAGATGTCATTATTGATCAGCTCCATATCGGCAGCTACGGTCTATTCAGCGTCGAATCTATGGCACTTGGCAAGCCGGTCGTCTGCTATATTTCAGATGAAATGCAGCATCACTATCCAAAAGGCCTGCCAATTATTACTGCAAATCCGGATACAATAGGCTCTGTGCTGGAAAACCTGCTGCAAAACCGGGATGGTTTTCCCGAGACAGGCAGAAAAAGCAGGATATATGCAGAAAAGCATCATGACTCATCCGCCGTTTGCCCGCTCATTCAAAACATCTATCAATCTGCACAAAATAACCCCTGCTGATGCCGGCAGGGGTTTTACCACTTATTTAATGACTCTTGCAGGGTTTCCAACCGATGTCTTATTCGCGGCCACATCCTTGGTTACGACAGCTCCTGCCCCAACAACGGCATCTTCATGAATCGTAATCCCCGGAAGCAGTGTTGCATTATTGCCGATCTTTGCACCCCTTTTAATAATTGGCCCCTGATAAGGATAGTTTCCGGCGCCCATGTATTTATCATTGGAGGTTGATACACATGGCCCAAGAAAAACGTTATCCTCAATAATCATATCAGCGGTTACATAGCAGCCGGTCTGGACAGTGACTCTGTTTCCAATCAGCGTATTTGTCTCTACGATGACATTCCTGCCGATGATTGAATCCTCTCCTACCTCCACTTTTTCACGGATGCTTGAGAGATCACCGACAAAAGCCCCTTGCTTCAGCAGCAGGTTCCTGTACAGCACCGTGCTGCAGCCGATGCGCACGTCATCTTCAATGACAAGCGGAGTAAGAGCTGCTCCGGGCTTGCGCGCCATTTTTTTGTTTTTGGATGTTGTTTTCCCAAGAACGGACAAGTCGCCGATTTGCACCCTGTTTCCAATCTTAGTGTCTTTTTTGATGATAACATGATGGCCGATTTCGGCGTCATTGCCAATTTCAACATTTTCTTCAATGACAACATGCTCACCGAGGACGACATTGTTTCCGATTTTTGCTGAAGGATGAATCATACAGCCACTCCTTTACGAGGAAACTTCCTTATAAATATCCAGCAGAAACGGCATGACTACAGAAGCTTCATGATACCTTTCTACATATTTCCTGCCCGCCATGCCAAGTTCTTTAAATCGATCAGTGTTTTTAAGAAGACCTTTAAGTTCCTGATATAGCGTATCGGGATTTGCTGAAACAATCGGCAGACTTTGAGGAAGGTTTTCCTTAATATCCGGGCGGATGTAGCAGACAACCGGCTTGCCGAGCGCCATGGCTTCCACACTCAGATTTCCATATGCCCCGCACAGAATTTGATCGATGACAATGTCCGCACGCTTATAAACGGCAACCGCTTCTTCATGGCTCATTTTTTCTACACGGATATATTCAAAGGAAAATTTCGCCTTCAGCTTTTCAATCGTCTGCTCAATCTGCTCCGTCCCTTTGAACTTTGGAAGAGTCGGTGCATGAACAATCAGCGGTTTTTTCGTTTTAGCTGGATACACAGGAATATACTTATCTGTTTCAATCAGTCTTGGGAGAATATAGACTTTCTTTTTTCTGGCATGATAGTACTCTTTCACATACTCGTATAATTCATGATCCTGGACAATCGCAGCGTCCGCCACTTCTGCAAACAGCTGCAGGCTGTTATGAATTTTTTCGGCATCATGGGACGCTTCTGTATTCACATAAGGGTTTTCGTAGTTAGCTCCCTTTCTCGCAAGTTTAGGAGCTCTCACATCATTTCCCCTGTGATGCATAATGATTTTTTTCCCTGCCTGTTTTAATAGTTCAAGATCCTTGTAGCTGTCCATAAACGAATAGCCGTTGTGAAGATGGTAAATGTCATAATGATCAAATGAATTTTCAAAGATCTCCATTAACTCAAAAGCGTCAGTATTAAACGTTTGCTTGTAATCCAGGTAACTGATAAAGAAATTATACGCTCCGGATTGATACCCGTATTTTCTGAGCTGGGAGCTGATCAGGCCTACTTGCCCCGCAATCTCTACAGGAGCATGCATAATTTTAATGTTTTTATCAAGCATTCTGATCAGCTCCTTACAATGATTTGTAAATCTCGAGAAGGTAATCGGCAACGACGCTGCTTGCATGGTACTTTTCAGCATATTTTCTGCTTGCTTTTCCGATTTCCGTCATGCGACTCCGGTCTTTTAAAAGATCCATGAGCACCTGGTCGAGGTTATCAGGATTGGCGATGACGATTGGAAGTTCACTTGGAAATTTCTCCTTCACATCATCCCTCACGAACGCAACCACAACCTTGCCCATTGCCATTCCCTCCACACTCAGCATGCCGTATGATCCGCACATGATCTGATCGATGATGATGTCCGATCCGCTGTACATGGCAAGAGCTTCTTTATGGCTTTTCTTTTCAACCATCTGATAGTCAAACGGTACTTTCCCCTTAATTTTATCAATGGCAGCTTCTACATGTTCTGATCCTTTAAACTCACGGTTTGTAGGAGCATGGATGATGACAGGCACTTTGTTTTCTCCAGGGTATCTAGGACTGAACTTATCAAGGTTGCAGGCGAGCGGCATAATATAAACTTTCTCATAGAAATCGGCGACGTGGTTGATCATTTCTCCGTCCTGAACAATGGCTGTCTTAATGTATTTGGAGTTGAATGCAAGGTGCTCATGAATTTTTTCATCCGAATAATATCCGATCGGAAGTGGATATGGATTGTATTTCTTCACGTTTCCGGCTGTGCGCACATCTGATCCCCAATGCTGCATGATCAATTTTTTGCCTGTTTCCGCAAGACTCGGCAGGTCATAATTACCCGTTAGAAATGTATTCCCATTATGAAAATGGAGAACATCTGCATTTGCGACAATGTCTGATACAACATTTTTAAGCTCAAATAAATCAGTATTAACAACATGGGAATGATCATAGTTAATATAGCTGTGAAACCAGTTAAACCCTGCTGCATCATACCCTTTTTTTCTTAATTCATTGCACAGAGTACCCATCTGTCCGGCAATTTCAGTTGGGCAATGGACAATCTTCATTTACAACACTCCTTCTCGCATATCTTATTCCGTCTCCGAAAGAAAGGTTATAAAATTGATGTTTTCACACATAACCTTTTATAGTAAAGCGCCATATGCTGTACAGGAATGACACTTAAAGGAGTGATTGCACGTTGTCTGGATATTTAACGGCAAGTGAGCTTTCCATCCACAAATCGATTTGCATGCTTCCATGCGGGGGCATTTCAAGTCATGACAGAACAGACTGGACGGCCGATGAATTAGCATTTTATCAGACTAATCAGGAAAATCCTGCTACACCTCAATCTTTATTCAAAAGTTTTATCTTTAATCCTGTTTCTTTCAGAAAAGACCATTTTATTCACCCGATGTTCACCGGCTTCGGCGAGCAGGCGGATGTAGCGGACTGGACCCTTGCGATTGAGCACTTCTTTAAAAAAGATGCAAATCTTTATGCACTGAATCAGACAGCTCTTGAACGGACTGAAGTATGGGCAGCCGTTCCATACCCTGCTCACCATCAGAAAGATTTCGGTTCAGTTAATGGAAAGAAACTGGATTTCTCTTCAAATGATGACCGCCTGCTGGCTGTTAAATGGTGGATCGATCAGTTCCTTTCAAGATGGGAAAAAGAAAAAGCCAGTTTGTCAAAGCTTGATTTTAAAGGGTTTTTGTGGCAGCGCGGCTCGATTCAGGAGAATGATGAGCCTGTTGTAACCGGCTTTACCAGCTATACGAAGGAAAAGAACGTTTACTCTTTTTGGCTGCCGTTCTTAGGATCCTACGGTGCCATCAAATGCAGGGAGTTTGGGTTCGATGCGGCTTGTGTCCACTCCAATTATTACGGAAATACTCATCTTGATTACAATTGGATTATTCACTCTACTAATTTTGCGCAGTTCTACCACACCGGTCTTCAAATTGTATACGGCAAAGGTGTCACCTTTAACGACACCCACATTCTGGACTATTTGAACTGGGGAACAAAAGCTCTGTATATGACAAACGACGCAGTGATCGTCTATCATTTTCCTAAACAGACTATGAAAAGTATTTTCACAGAAAACCGTACCACATACGGGCAAATCGCCTCATTTTTAAACAAAACATACAAATGGACTCCTTATCCAGGTATGCCATACAAATAAGGACAGAAGAAAAGCCGCTCTATTCAGCGGCTTTTTTCCATGTAAGAAACCGGCTTTTCAGGCCGCTCTTATAAATTTTTATAAATGCTTATCAGTTCATCTACAACAACATGCTTGCAGTGGTAGGCTTCTGCGTACTGCCTGCCCTGTCTGCCGATGGTCTCCCTCAGCTCGGGATGCTTAAGCAGACGCTCTACTGCATCGTATACGGTTTCCGGATTAGCATTTACGATAGGAAGCGTGTCAGGAAATGTATCTACAAGGTCAGGTCTGACAAACGTCACGACCGGCTTGCCGAGCGCCATGGATTCAACGCTTAACAGGCCGTATGAACCGCAGAGAATTTGGTCCACAATAATATCTGCTTCTTTGTAAAGGGAAATGACTTCATCATGATTCATTTTTTCAATGCGCCTGTAGGTAAATTCATAGCGGCCCCTGAGCTTTTCAATAGCCGCTTCAACATGTTCTGTCCCTTTAAAGTCAGGATTTGTTGGCGCGTGAAGGATGAGCGGAACTTTCTTATGCTTTGACGGGTATGACGGCGTGAACTGGGAAAGATCAATCGCGATTGGCAGGACATGCACTTTTTCATAATAATCCTTTACATACTCATAAACTTCATAATCCTGGACAATCGCTTCTGAAATAAATTCAGACACTTTGGTTAAACGTTCATGCATGACCTCGTTTGGCGGAGAGTCACCTGTATAGGCAAACGGATTTTTCTCTTTTGCCTGCTCATGAAAACGCACATCGTTTCCCCAGTGATGCATGATCATCTTCTTTTGCTTCGCAAAGATTTTTTCAAGGTCACTGTATTGTTTGCACATCGTGGTATTGTAATGAAAATGAAAGAGATCATGCTCCTCAATCAGCCGGTCCTGATTCTTTTTCAGAAATTCTTCATCGGTGTTCACCAAATAATCCTTATACCCTAGATACGAGTGAAAGGTGTTGTAGCCAAGGGACTTATAGCCTTTTTTCTCAAGGGCAGAACTTAAAATGCCCATTTGCCCGGCGATCTCAGTCGTTCCATGAAAAATGTTCATCGTTCACGATCCTTTCAGCCATTGATGCGTTTTTGTAAGCCCATCAAGAAGAGAATGCCGGTTTTTCCATCCAAGCTCCCTTTCTATTTTCCCGGTATGAATACATCTTCTTTGCACCACATCGACCGTTCTCTTAGGCGCAAACGTATTGCCGAGTGTCTCGTTTGCTGCTGCTTTTTTCACACTCGCTGCCAGCTGCAGAATGCTTGTTTCTGTACCCGTGCCGACATTGTATTTTTCACCAAGGGCAACATCCGACACGGCCGCAAGAATCACCGCATCCATCGCATCCTCAACATACGTAAAATCGCGTGTCTGCTTTCCGTCCCCAAAGATCTCAAAAGGCTGATTGCTCCCCGCTGCATCGAAAAATTTGGCGATGACACCGCAATATGGATTCGATATCAGCTGTCCCGGACCGTAAACATTTGAAAAGCGAAGGGTTGTGACAGGCAGTTGGTACATATTAAAATAAACGTCGCAATAATGCTCGGTTGTAAATTTGCTGGCTGAATAAGGAAGCTTAATGTTGTAATAGGTTTCAGGTGTAGGAAGGATCTCTGCATTGCCGTATACAGAAGCTGTAGAGGCATAAACAAACCGCTTCAGCTGCGGAGACAATTCCTTTGCCTTTCTTAAAAGCGTGAATCCCCCAAGAACGTTCGTGTGAAAGTCTGAATAAATGTTGTCTACAGACAGGACAAGATTTTTGCAGGCGAAATGAAAGATATAATCGACTTTCGGGAGGATGTCATCCAGCACTTTTTCATCTGTTATACAGGCTTTATAAAACGTGATTTTATCTGTCTCAGGAATAGCTTCAAGCGTACCGGTAGACAGATTGTCAATAATAAAAAGATGGTCTGAAGTTGGAAGCAGTGTTTTTACAAGCTGCGAACCGAGAAAGCCTGCTCCACCTGTGACAAGGACATTTCCGAACATGTCAATCCCTCTTTTCTATTAACATCGATAAAGTGGAGAAATCGTTCATTGGCAGATAGACAGGCTGACCGGTTAGGGCTGACTCGTAAAGGGCAAAAATGATTTCCATCGCTTTCTTTCCCTCATCTCCCGAGATAAGCGGTTCAGAGGATTCATGACGTATTGAATCAATCAGGTTTTCATACATGGCAAGCTGCTCATCAAACGTACGGGAATACGCTTCAAGTTCCTGAATATCCAGTTCACATCCTTCTGCATGCCACCTCGAGACTCTGCTCAATGAAGGCCCTTCTACCGAGAGCGTTCCTTTTTCGCCGAAAACTGAAAGGGCATACCCGATATTTGCAGGCTGGGAGATCACGTTTGCCTCAATCACTCCCTTAGCTCCGTTTTCAAACGTAACCATTCCAAGCGCGGCATCTTCTGTTTCTTTCGTCATATTCTTCTGAAGAATTTCTCCCGAGACCTTTTCTGCATTTCCAAGAAACCATTGCATGAGATCAATCAGGTGAATTCCCTGATTAAGCAGCATTCCGCCGTCATGCTTCCATGTTCCTCTCCAAGGTGCAGACTCATAATACTCTTTCGACCGGTTGATTCTGATTGAAGCAATCGCGTAATAAGGTGTACCGATTTTTCCCGCTGCAATAACTTCCTTCATCTTTGAGAGCAGCGGCAGAAACCTTAGCTGGTGGCAAACCATTACCCGTTTTTGCCTCATTTTGCTCAGTTCAATGATCCCATCTGCTTCTTTTATAGATAATGCCATAGGTTTTTCTAATATGACGTGTTTATTTGCATTCAGTGCCTCTATGGCCATTTTGAAATGAAGACTTGAGATGACTGTAATGACGATGACATCAATGTCCTGATTTGAAAGCATCTCCATATAGTCTGTATACGGGACAACGTCCTTATCTTCACCTGCTGCTTTTTTGTAGTCTGCAATGGCTTCAGCCATCCGGTCTTCTTTTAAATCACTTACGGCTTCTAGAGAAGCCTGAGAGCAATCTGCAATGGCTTTCACATGGCGTTTTGAAATAAATCCGCATCCAATCAGTCCGAATCTAACAGTCATTTTACATCCCCGCCGAACGCCAATTTCAAGGTTTGGATGATTTTTTCCTGCTCCTTTTTAAATAAGAAAGGATGCATCGGCACCGCAAACAAAGTGTCTGACAGCTTCTCCGCTGCAGGGAAATCGCCTTTTCTGTAGCCAAGAGACCGATATACGTCCTGCAAATGAAGACACTGCGGATAATAGACTCCAGATGCTATGCTGTTTGCCTGAAGCAACTGCAGACATTCATCTCTTTTTTCAGATTGAAGGCAGTAAAGATGGTAAATATGAGTTCTGTCTTCGGATACTGCTGGACATGAAAGTCCTTTTATGGAAGCAAGTTCCCGTCCGTATTGATCGGCAAATCCCTGGCGCATGCCGTTCCACTCATCAATCCGTTCAAGAACTACAAGCAGAATGGCCGCATGGATTTCATCAAGCCGGCTGTTGTATCCGATTGAATCGTGATAATACTTCTTCGACGTGCCGTGCATTCTGAGCTTTCTTAACTTCGCTGCAAGCTCAGCATTCGAGGTTGTGATGATGCCTCCGTCGCCAATTGTGCCTAAATTTTTTGTAGGAAAAAAAGAGAAGCAGGCAACATCTGCGAGACTGCCGGCTCTTTTCCCCTTGTAAGATGCGCCAAAAGCCTGGCAGGCATCTTCTATGACCGTAAGTTTGTGTTTTTTGGCAAGAGCATTCATCTCATCCATATCAGCCGGCTGACCGAAGATATGAACGGGAATGATGGCTTTTGTTTTTTCCGTGATCGCTTTTTCCACTTTTACAGGATCAAGATCAAAATTCTTCGGATCGACATCTGCAAATACTGGAGTTGCCCCGACCCTTGAAATGGCTTCTGCACTTGCGAAAAACGTAAACGGAGAAGTAATGACTTCATCGCCCGCTCCGATGCCAAGTGCATCAAGCACCATGACGAGTGCATCTGTTCCATTTCCGACAGCGATGCTATCCGTCACTCCGATTTTCGCTGCAATTTTCATTTCCAGCTCAAGCACTTTCGGGCCGAGAATATACTGTCCGGAATCATACACTTTTTCTATTTCCTTAAACACTTCTTCTTTTATCGCTTGAAATTGTCTCTGTAAATCTACCAGATTGATCATAATCTGCTCCTTCTCTGATGAATTCAAGTTCGCATACACCACCATTAATGTATGAAAAAGGGAAGGCGGGTGCTACGGCATGTGACCAATTACCTGAGCTAACCTTGTACTTTTCTCCGTTTTTTTCGTTATCTGCCTATTTTTCATATCTAGTTGATTGTCTATGGCGGATAAAAAGATTGTGCATAACATAACGAGACTAAACTACCAAGATAATGCGAGGAGATTTGAAAGTGGCAGATAAATACAAAGGTAAACTTGCAGTCATAGGTTTAGGTTTCGTTGGCCTGCCCCTATCTGTTACATTGGCGGAAAAAGGATTTCAAGTGTACGGAATTGATGTGGACGGAAGAAAAATTGCCTCTTTAGCAAATAAAGTCAGTTATATAGATGATGTGAGCCATGAGCGGCTGAAGAACGCAGTGGAAAATCAGAATTTCATTCCGACCGGCGATTTTGACATCATGAAAAGTGTACAATCGATAATTGTATGTGTGCCAACACCTTTAAAAGATAAGAACCCGGATTTGAAATACGTTGAGAGTGCTGGAAAAGAAATTGCCAAACATCTTCAAAAAGGGCAGCTGGTCATTTTAGAAAGCTCCACATTTCCAGGAACGACAAAGGACGTCCTGCTTCCAATGCTCGAACGGGACGATATGAAGGCGGGAATCGATTTTTATCTGGCAAATTCACCGGAGCGAATCGATCCAGGCAATAAGCAGTATGCCGTGACACAAATACCAAAAGTTGTGGGTGGCATTACACCTGCTTGCCAAAAAGCGGCCTACGATCTTTATTCGCAAGTATATGATCAGGTCGTGCTTGTGTCCTCTGCTGAAGCGGCAGAATTAACGAAACTGCTGGAAAACACCTTCCGTTTCATTAATATTTCATTTATGAATGAAATGGCGGTTTTATGTGATGATCTTGGCATCAATATTTGGGAAGTCATTGATGCGGCTTCTACAAAACCATACGGGTATACACCTTTTTATCCCGGACCGGGCATTGGGGGACACTGTATTCCGGTAGACCCGCTTTACCTGCAGTGGAAGCTTCAGCAGTCACAAAAAAGCAGCGGATTTATTTCACTGTCTGATCACGTGAATGACAAAATGGTGACGTATGTGGCGGAGCGCACAAGAAAGCTGCTCGGGGAAAAAACGGATCCGAAAATCCTTTTATACGGGGTAACGTACAAAAAAGACGTGGCGGACATAAGGGATTCTACTGCTGTTGAAGTGTTTGAAACAATAGCAGAGTCAGAAACCGATGTATCCTATCATGATCCTTTTATTCCGGTCATGACCATCCATGGAAAAGAGTACAAGAGCATCGATTTAACAGAAGAGGTTCTGAAGGAAGCGGACATTGTGGTTATTTTAACGGATCATACCCAGATCCCCCTTGACCTGATCGCACAGCACGCATCCATTATTTTTGATACGAGAAACGTGACCAAAAATCTGCCTGATGCAGACACATTGTTCCGTCTTGGAGACGGCAGGAAAGTCTGAGCTGCCGATGCAAAAACCCCCGTCTGCCCATGCAGACGGGGGTTCATTTTACAGATCTGTGACGACAATATAGGATGCTTTAATTGGTCCATGTACACCGACAATCAAATTGAGCTCTATATCCGCACTGTTGCTCGGACCGGTAATAAAGTCTGCGCATGACGCTAGATGTTCTCCGTTTTTCAGGTGTCTGCGTATATGTTCAGCCGCTTGAGTGAGCCTTGGTACAAGAGTGCTCAGCGGCACAATACATAAATAGGTCTTTGGAAGAAGATGGATCGATCTGCCTTTATCCCTGCTGCTGAACTGGACAACCGTTCCTGATTCAGCAAGCGTAAGATCGCTGAAAGCAATTCCGATGTCAGCCCGTTCGCACGCGGTGATATTTTCCTCAGCAAGTTCATGGTTCCATTCATGAACGGAGGTCCCCTTCTCCTTCCACAAAGCCATATAGTTCTCGCCTAATGCTTCAAAGCGGGGATCCTTGGGAATGACTGCTGACTTTGCGCCGTAGTCATTTATCACATGCTGCACTTTTTCAAAAAGACCTTCTTTGTCCGTTTCCATATACTGCGTATGAATAAGCAGACATTGTTTTTTCAGAACGCCGGCAAGCTCTTTTTTACTGCTGTTTCTGTATACATCCCATTGGGGATTCGTCTGCCAGTCCGGTTTCGTCACTCCAGAAGATCTTCTGCTTCGGCCAAGCTTTGCTGCAACATTTTCAAGGAAAGAGTCCCGGTTTTCAATGGTGCCTGTTTTCATCACGCTTCTCCTCCCTCTTTTTCATCCAATCTCTGAATCTTTCTTTGCTTGGTGCCGGGAAATCTCTCACATCTGTCCACGGCTTGATTGGACCCGGGCCTTTTTTGACCATGCCTGAGCTCGTAAATGGAGACATAACAGCGGAGGCTGATTTCGTCCCCGCGCTGTAGATGCCCGGAGAGCTTGCGGCGAGCTGATAGCCTTTCATGGCAAGCTTTTCGCCAAAGGCAGATCTGCCTTCTTCTTCTACCATTTTTCTTCTATGTTTGATTAAAAGCTCATGCAGCGGTATTTTCACAGGACAGGCATCCGTGCAGGCTGCACAAAGCGAGGAAGCATAAGGAAGCTCCTTATAATCGTCATATCCCCCGAGCAGCGGCGACAGAACAGCTCCAATCGGGCCTGCATAAATCGATCCATAGGAATGCCCTCCGATATGGCGGTAAACCGGGCAGACATTGACACATGCCGCGCATCTTATGCAGTGAAGCGCACTTTGAAACTCGGTGCCGAGAATAGCGGATCTCCCGTTGTCGACAATCACCAGGTGAAACTCCTCAGGTCCGTCTGCATCACCGTCATCTCTTGGCCCTGTCAAATTCGTAATATAACTTGTCAGTTTTTGACCTACCGCACTGCGGCAAAGGAGACTCACAAGCACATCCAGCTCCTCAAAAGTCGGGACAATGCGCTCCATTCCCATGACTGTAATCTGCGTTTTCGGCAGTGCCGTGACAAGGCCTGCATTTCCTTCGTTCGTGACAAGACAAATCGAGCCTGATTCCGCTACGGCGAAGTTGCATCCTGTAATTCCAAGATCTGCGCTAAGGAAATCCTTCCGCAGCTGTTCTCTTGCAAACAGGGCAAGCTCTTCAGGCAGCTCAGTTTTGTCGTACCCCCGTTTTTCTTTAAACGTGTCACGGATTTGCTCCTTGTTTTTGTGCAGGGCAGGCACAACAATATGTGAAGGCGGGTCATGATCATCGAGCTGGAGGATGTATTCTCCGAGGTCGGTTTCAATCACCTCGCACCCTGCTTTTTCAAGCGCTTCATTCAGATGGATTTCCTCTGTGACCATGGATTTGGACTTCACGATTTTTTTTGCCTTTTTTTCAAGGGCTATTTTAGTGATATATTCGTTTGCTTCTTCTTTCGTAGAAGCAAAAAATACGTGTCCGCCCCTTTTGGATACATTCTCGCTCAATTGCTCTAAATAATAGTCAAGGTTTTGAAGAGTGTGCGTGCGGATCTCTTCCCCAAGTTTTCGCCATTCTTCCCAGTTGCCGAGCTCTTCTGTTGCCTGCAGTCTTCGCCCCTGCATCCTCTCCTGCGCAGAAGCGACTGCTTTTCTCATAAACGGATTGCTGACGCCGCTTTCAACCCGGTTGAAAAAGGAGTCATTGCCTATTTTCATCGGCATATCACTTCACCCCGCTGTTCAGCACTTCGGCTATGTGCATAACTTTAATTGGAATGCCTTTCCGGTTGATTCTTCCGCCGATGTTCATCAGACATCCGCAATCGGCTCCAATCAGAACATCAGCGCCGGTTTCCTGAATATGAGTGACTTTCTCATCCACCATCTGTTCTGAAATCGGAACCATTTTCACAGAAAATGTGCCTCCGAATCCGCAGCAGTCCTGACTGTTTGGAAGAGGCGTCACTTCAAGGCCGTCTACATGCTGCAGCAGCTTGTCCGGTGCGTCTTTCACACCGAGCAGGCGGGTCATGTGGCAGGATTTGTGATACGTCGCATTTGCAGGGAAACTAGCATTTACATCTTCTATTTTCAAAACCTCTACTAAAAACTGAGTCAGTTCATAGGATTTCTTTGATAATTGGCGGGCACGGTCTCTCCATAGAGGATCCTCCTTGAAAAGCTCCTCATACTCATGCAGCATGGCCACACATGAGCCTGATGGACCGACAACATAATCAGATGCTTCAAATACCGAGATCATATGCTTGGCGACTTCCCGTGTTTCTTTATGATAGCCGCTGTTATAAGCAGGCTGACCGCAGCACGTTTGTGCAGCCGGAAAATCAACCTCGCATCCTTGCTTTTCAAGAAGTTCGACCGTGTTTTTTCCTACATTTGAATAAAAGACATCTGCAAGGCACGTGATAAACAATGATACTTTCACTGGTTCCCCACCTCTTTTGCAAGAATTTTCTTACTTTTAGTATACATGAACTTCGAGGGCTAAACGAAGGAAAAGCGAAAGCTGCCTGAGTTCGGCAGCTTTCTGATTGTTTATAATTTCATCGTTTTGCTGTCTGATAGCTCCGCAGCGCGCTTTTGCCCTGTTGCCACGATGTAAATCGCTGCCATCGCGATGGCGACGGCCACATAGGACCCTAAATTAAAGATGCCCTTTTGCGAATACCAGACGATTGAATACCCAACCGCCCCTGATAAAAGCGCGTAATACGTAAACGGGAAGATTGTTTTTCTGATGACAATACCTTCTTTTCCAAACAAGCCGACGACGGCAGATGCAGCGACTACGTTATGTACGCAGATCATGTTTCCAGCTGCACCGCCGACTGCCTGAAGCGCTACGATCCATGTTGGATCCACGCCGATTTTTGAACCTACATCGTATTGAAAAAGACTGAACATCATGTTGCTGACTGTGTTGCTTCCGGCAATGAACGCCCCGATTCCTCCGATAAAAGTAGCAAAGAACGGCCAGAATTCCCCTGCAATGGCAGCTGCACCATTTGCAAGTTCAATCGGCATTTTATCAAATCCTGCAGCCCCGCCGCCTGAATTGATAAATACCTGCACCATCGGCACAGTGAATATAAGCGCAGTAGATGCGGCGAGAGTTGTTTTGGCTGATTGTGACCATGCATTTTTGTATGCGCTTCCATTCATACCGTGCAAAAAGTACGTGATGAGGGATACAAGGATAAAAATCGTACCCGGAAGATAAAGCGGCTGAAAGCTCGCGCTGACTTCAGAGCCGAACATGTTGGGAAACGAAACGACCCATGACTGCAGCCAGCCCATGACAGGGAGCGTTTTTAATCTTGAGATGACCAGAAAAAGACCTACCAGAACATATGGAGCCCAGGCCATCATCATGCTCATGCTTCCGCTTTTGTGTGAAATATCCTTGATTTCAAGTGATCCGCTCCACTCAGGATCCCACTTTGATTTCGCCTCAAAATCCCATGCTTCTTCTTTTGGAGGCATGAGAAACCCTTTTTTCGCTGCAAAGACCACGATGGCAAGACCGGTCAGACCTCCGATCATGGAAGGAAACTCAGGACCGAGAGTATTGGCGGTAATGACATATGGAATGGTCATGGCAAACGCAGAGAAAAGGGCAAATTTCCAGACCTTTAATCCTTCAGCAAACGATTTGTTTTTTCCAAAATATCTTGTCATTAGTGCAACGACAAACAGCGGAATCAGCGTACCTGCTATCATATGAAGAATAGCAACTTGTCCTCCAATTGCGGTAACAAGAGCGAGAAAGTCTCCTGTTATGGATGTGTCTGCAGAAAGTCCAGTTTGTACACCCACAAGCATTGGCGTGCCAACCGCACCGAATGAAACGGGTGTGCTCTGGATCACCATTCCGGCAATAACCGCTGCCATTGCAGGAAAACCGAGGCCGACCATAAGCGGCACTGCAACTGCTGCAGGCGTGCCGAATCCGGATGCTCCCTCGATAAACGATCCGAACAGCCATGCTATGATGATCACCTGGATCCGTCTGTCAGTCGAAATATCTGTGAATCCCTGGCGGATCGTTTTTATTCCGCCGCTTTCCTGAAGTGTATTTAAAAGCAGAATGGCACCGAAAATGATGTAAAGAAGTGTTCCTGCGACAACCAGTCCATTGACAGATGCTGCTGCAACTGTTGCTCCGGGAACCTTCCACACGAACAAGGCAAGCGCAATGGCTGTTATGTACGAAATGGGCATTGCTTTGCTTGCCGGCCATCTTAACCCTACAAGAAAAATTCCTACTACTAAAATCGGCAAAAGTGATAATAGTCCCAGCATACCCGTGCTCACTGATATTCCCCCTTTTCTGTATTGTATTGCGCAACACAATTTCACTTCGTTTGCGAGGGTGCAACATGTTATATAACAATACTTAAAATTGTTATATAACAACTGCCGTCTCACATCTATTATACAAACTGGACGCTTAATTACGATAATAGTTAGAAAATTAACACAACTATTTCAGGGCAAAAAAAGGGCCCGTTTTTGCTATAGTAAAAAAACAGGCAATCTTATGCTTACTTCTCAAAACCCAATCTTGCTGAAATCAGTTTTCCGGTCTCAATTATTCTTGGCTCAAGACCTTTCAGCCTGTCCTCAGACATTCTTATTGTTGGTCCGGAAATGCTGAAAGCAGCGATGACCTGACCTGAATGGTCAAAAATCGGAGCTGCAATACAGGTAATGCCGGGTTCATTTTCTTCCAGATCCAGAGCGATTCCTTTTTTCTTTACTCTGGAAAGCTCCTGAAGAAAATCATCCCTGTTAATGATTGTATTCGCCGTATGAACAGGCAGGCCTTTCCGGTCAAGGATATCCTGGACCGTCTCTGCCGGAAGATGGGCAAGAATGGCTTTTCCGACAGACGTGCAGTGCATCGGTGCACGCTTGCCGACCTTAGAGTGCATCCTCAGCGTTTCACTGCCGTCAAGCTTTTCAATATAGACCACTTCACCCTGATCATATACGACAAGGTGAATCACCTCATTTGTTTCCTGCTCGAGCTTTATGAGGTGAGTTTTCGCTTCTGCTCTTAAATCAATGGAATCAAGCAGCCTTGTGCTGATTTCAAGAAATTTATAGCCAAGCCTGTACTTGCCCGTTTCCTCGTTCTGTTCGGCATATCCGTATTGCACTAAGGTCGCAAGAATCCGGTAGACAGAGCTCTTGTTAATATCCATCTGCCCGGCGATTTCCGTTACGCCAAGACCGCTTTTTTTCATGCTGATAAGCGCAATAACGTCCAGTGCCCTGCCGACTGACTTCACCATGTTTTCCCTTTCCATACTGTTCACCCCGGATGCGCGTTTTCGCTGCGATGACAGGAATTTTTAGCTTTTTACACTCTCGCGGGCTTCAGAGAATGAATTTCTCAGTGTGCCGATACCCTCTATGCTGCACTCAATGACGGATCCCGCTTTTACAAATTCTGCCCCAACCGGACTGCCGGTTAAAATCACATCCCCCTCATTAAGCGTCATGACATTTGAGAGGTACGAAATCATTTTTTTGATGGGAATGATCATTAAATCCAGCGGGCTGTCCTGCTTCAATTCCCCGTTCAGTCTGGCTTGTACATTTATTGCAAACGGATCCAGCTCCGTTTCAATGACAGGGCCAAGAGGTGTAAAAGTATCAAACGATTTCCCGATCGTCCAGTGTCCGTCTCCGTGGAAAAAAGCAGGTGCTGTCACATCATTGCCGACTGTATAGCCGAAAACATGGTCGAGTACTTCATCTTCTGACAGGTTCTTTGCTTCTTTTCCAATAACAACGGCAAGCTCAGATTCAAACTTTACTTCTTCCGTACCTGTGGGAATTACTATTTTTTCATCAGGACCGATGACAGATGAAACAGGCTTGAAAAAGAAGACAGGAATGTCAGGGAGTACTTCAGGCAGATCACCCTGATCGGCAACGAAATTCGCACCGATGCCGATGATTTGGTTTGGTACAAGCGGTGCAAGCAGCTGTACTTCTGATACATTCAAAACACGCCCGGTATACTCCCATTCTGAAAATAGGTTCCCGCTTATTTCTTTTATTTCTGAATCCAGCAAAACACCTTGGCGAACGGCTGAGTCAGCCGTATAACGAACAAATTTCATGATAGTGCTCCTTTCTTTAGGAGAATCGGGACAGATGATGCCCCGATTCAATGATTAGTTTTTAACAGCAAATTTCGCTTTTGCTTCAAGACGGCGGCGGTGAAGAATCGGTTCTGTATATCCGTTCGGCTGGTCATATCCTTCAAACACCAGGTCACATGCGGCCTGGAAGGCAACAGAGTTTTTGTAATCCGGAGCCATCGGCATATACAGCGGATCACCTGCGTTTTGTTTGTCAACGACTTTTGCCATGCGTTCGAGCGTTTCCTGCACCTGCTCCCTTGAGCAAATTCCATGGTGCAGCCAGTTGGCAAGATGCTGGCTTGAAATCCGCAGTGTTGCGCGGTCTTCCATTAATCCAACATTGTAGTAATCAGGCACTTTTGAACAGCCGACTCCCTGCTCTACCCAGCGCACAACATAACCCAGAATTCCCTGTGCATTATTGTCAAGCTCCTGCTGGATCTGCTCTTTACTCCAGTCAGCCTGTTCAGCAACAGGAACTCTCAGAATATCATCACGCAGATCCTTTGCTTCTTCCTTCAGCTGATTTTGCACGTCTGTCACATTTACCTGATGGTAATGAAGGGCATGCAGAGTGGCGGCAGTCGGTGAAGGAACCCATGCTGTATTTGCTCCTGCTTTCAAATGTCCGATTTTCTGGTCCAGCATATCTTTCATCAGATCAGGCATTGCCCACATGCCTTTCCCAATTTGTGCCCTGCCCTGAAAACCGCTCTCAAGGCCTGTGAAGACATTCGACTTTTCATAGCCGGTCAGCCAGACAGAAGACTTCATTTCATTTTTAGGAATCATCGGGCCAGCTTCCATTGAAGTATGAATCTCGTCGCCGGTACGGTCAAGGAATCCGGTATTAATAAAGGCAATCCGGTCTTTCACCTCGCGGATGGCAGCCTTAAGGTTAAGCGAGGTGCGTCTTTCTTCGTCCATTACGCCGATTTTAAGCGTATGGCGCTCCAGTCCAAGAAGATCTTCAGTGCGGTTAAACAGTTCGTTTGCAAACGCCGCTTCTTTTGACCCGTGCATTTTCGGCTTTACGATATATACGGACCCTTTTGAGGAGTTTTGGTAGTTTCCGGTTCCTAAAAGAGAATGCTTTGCAAGCAGACCCGTCATTACACAGTCAAGAATACCTTCCTGAATTTCATTCCCGCTGCTGTCGAGGATCGCATTATTCGTCATGAGATGTCCGACGTTTCGGACAAACATAAGTGATCTGCCGGGCAAAGTAAATTCTTCCCCGCTTGCGGATGAATACGTGCGGTCAGGATTCAGGGTACGGGTCATCGTGTTGCTGCCCTTTTTAAAGCTGGCAGAAAGATTGCCGGTCATCAGTCCGTGCCAGTTGCGGTAAACAAGGACTTTATCTTCTGCGTCAACTGCCGTGACGGAATCCTCGCAGTCCATAATCGTTGTGAGAGCAGCCTCAAGAAGAATATCCTTCACGCCGGCCATATCCGTTTTACCGATGGAATGGCTTCTGTCAATCTGGATTTCAAAATGCAGACCGTTATTTTTCAACAGAACAGCAGACGGTGAATCGGCATTCCCCTGATAGCCTGCAAGTTTTTCAGAATCAGCAAGCGACGTTTTTGTTCCATTGCTCAATGTGACAAGCAGCTTGCCGTCTGAAATGGCGTATTCCGCTGCGTCTCTATGGGAGCCGTCTGCAAGCGGCACGGTTTCATCAAGGAAATTCCGGCCGAACGCAATCACTTTTTCGCCGCGGACGGGATTGTAGCCGCCTTCTCTGTGTGCGCCGCCTTCTTCACTGATGGCATCTGTTCCATAAAGAGCATCATACAGGCTTCCCCAGCGGGCATTGGCTGCATTAATGGCATACCTAGCGTTGTTTACAGGAACGACCAGCTGCGGCCCAGCCTGTGAAGCAATTTCATCATCCACATTTTCAGTAGCAATTTTAAAATCAGGTGCGTTAGGTTCCAGGTATCCAATCTCATGCAAAAACGCTTTATATGTCTCAAAGTCAGCTTCTTTGCCGTTCTCTCTGTGCCAGGCATTGATTTTGTGCTGAATCTCATCACGGACGTTAAGAAGCTCGCGGTTTTTCGGAGTCAGCTCATCGATGATGTTTTCAAACCCTTTCCAAAACGCCTCTTCTTCCACTCCTGACTGAGGAAGTGCTTCTTTTTGAATGAACTCATACAGCACCTCAGCGACCTTTAAATTCCCCTTTTGAACGTACTCTTCCATAATGTCTCCTCCTTTGAAATCCGGTTCATTGTTTCGTATTGCGCAACGATGTTTTCTATTATGCTAAAAAAAGCATAGCATGACTGGGACAGCGCTTTCAATAGATGTTAGAACATTCTGTTAAATAATCGGTATGCCATTCTTTCAAACTCCTGCTGTTTTCATTTCTTTCATCTCTTTTTTCACTTCAGCACACCTTCCCGGGCTCGGAAAAAGCTTTCCTGCATTTAACAGATTCTCAGGATTAAAGACGGACCTGATGTCTGTCTGGGCGGAAATTTCTTCATCTGTAAAAACAAATCTCATTTCCTCCCGCTTTTCAATGCCGACGCCATGCTCTCCGGTGATGGTCCCCCCTGCATCTGCACAAACCTGAAGACAGGCGCTGCCGGCTTCAAGTGCAAGCTCTGTCTGCCCCGGAATTCTTGAATCAAACAAAACGAGCGGATGAAGGTTTCCGTCACCGGCATGAAAGATGTTGGCGATCCGCAGGCCGGATTCCAGGCTGATTTCATTAATCTTTTCAAGAACTTCAGGTAATTTGCTTCTCGGGATAACGCCATCTTGAACAAGATAATCCGGTGAGATCGCCCCCATTGCCCCAAATCCTGTCTTCCGGTTTGCCCACCAGCGTGCGCGCTCAGCTTCGCTCTGTGCGGCCTTCACCTCACGAACGTTCCATTTTGAGCAAACGGCGAGTATCTGGGCAATCTGATCTTCAATCCCGGCTGAAATGCCGTCTACTTCTATTAAAAGGACTGTTTCAATATCTTTCGGGTGGCCGACTGGAAACGCAGCCGCCTCTACCCCTTCGATTGCTGTTTTGTCCATCATTTCAAGCGCTGCCGGCACGATGCCTGCGGAAATAATGTCTGAAACGGCAGCGCTGCCGTCTTCCACCCGGTCGAAATAGGCAAGAACCGTCTGTTTGGCTTCTGGATTTTTCAGGATTCGGACCGTTATTTTTGTCACAATTCCAAGCGTTCCTTCTGAGCCTGTCAGCAAACCAAGCAGGTCATAGCCAGGCGTATCCGGTATCCCGCTGCTCCCAATCTCCGTAATGTCACCGTTAGGAAGGACCACTTGGAGGCCGAGGATGTGATTCGTTGTTACCCCGTACTTCAGGCAATGGGCACCTCCGGCATTTTCCGCTACATTGCCGCCTATTGTGCAGCAATACTGGCTGGACGGGTCCGGAGCATAATAGTAGCCCCTATCTGCAATTGAGTTTGTCAGTTTGAGATTTACAAAGCCCGGTTCAACGACTGCTCTTCTGTTTTCAAGATCAACGCTGATCAGCTTTTTCATTTTCACAAGGCTGATAATCACTTCTCCGTTAATCGGGATGGCGCCTCCGCTTAGACCCGTGCCCGCGCCTCTTGCTAAAAACGGAAGCTTGTTCATGGAGCAGTATTTGACAACAGCCGCAACTTCCTCCGTATTTTTTGGGAAGACAACCGCTTTTGGCAAATGCTTGTGGATCGTAAATCCGTCGCAGTCATAGGCGATCAAATCTTCCTTCTGGTAAAGAATATTGCCGGGGCCTCCAACAAGAGAAGCGAGGCTGACAATATGTTTGTCCTTTGTCCGGATTTTTTTGACGGCCATTGCTTACTCCCCCTCGAGTTTTTCTTTTTGATACGCCCAGTCAAGAAGCTGCACGGTGTGTACGACCTTTTGGCTTCTTCCGTATTTCTGAACGCCCATTGCCATTTGCAGCATGCAGCCCGGGTTGCCCATGGAGATCATTTCAACATCTTCAGGTACATTCTCCATCTTGCTCTCAAGGACCGCACCTGCCATTTCTGGGTTTGTAATATTGTAGATTCCGGCACTTCCGCAGCATCTGTCGGCATTCGGCATGTGCACCATCTCTACTCCAGGGATGTTTAAAAGCAAGTCTCGCGGCTCTTCTCGCACCCCTTGCCCGTGTGCCAGGTGGCATGCATCGTGATACGTAATTCTCGTGTTCAGTTCTGCTTTCGGCTTTTCATATCCCGAATCATGCAAGTATTTAGAAACATCCACTACTTTCTCTGCAAAAGCTTCTGCTTTTTCATGCCATTCTGTGTCTACTTCCCTGAAAAGCTCGCCGTATTCCTTCAGCATACAGCCGCAGCCTGCGGCATTCACGACAACAGTGTCGGCATCTTTAAACGCTTCAATGTTCTGTTTGGCAAGCTTTCTGCCCGTGTCCCTGTCGCCCGCATGCACATGAAGAGCTCCGCAGCACGTCTGATTTTGCGGAATCGCCACATTGTTTCCGTTACGGGTTAACACATTGACCGTTGATTGATTGATGTCTCCAAACATCACATCCATAACACAGCCTGTCAGAAAGGCGACATCAGCTTTTGGGGTTCCTTCAGCTTGTACCACCGGCTGCTTTTTGTATTTTGACCGTACCGGCTGTTTGATCTCAGGCATGATGGCTTCCATTTCTGCAAGATGTTTTGGCATAACGTTAAGCATTCCTGTCTTCCGGACCGCTTTCTGCAAGCCGCTTTTCTGGTAAAACTTCAAAAGGCTTCCGACAGCATGAAGCCTGTTTTGATGAGGGAACAGGCCTTTCAGAAAGAAATGACTTACAGCTCCTTTCGCACCTGTAAGCGGCATGGCCTGGCGAATCTGCCCTCTTGCTTCTTCAATGAGACCGCCGACATCAACGTCTGCAGGACAGGCAGTCGTGCAAGCCCGGCAGTCAAGACATGCAAACACCGGATCCATAAACTGTTCATTGACTTCAAGTTTGCCGTCTGCCACTGATTTTATTAGATGCACCCTGCCCCGCGGCGAATGCTGTTCCTGGCCGGTAATTTCATAAGTAGGACACGATTCAAGACACATTCCGCAGTGCACGCAGTCTGCCCATTTGCTCTCATCCGGATGATCTTTCCAAAGGTAGTTGCTGAGAGTGGCATCTGCACATGAAGGAGCGCCCTGCTTCAGATCGCTTTCTCTTATACTCACGTCAGATTCCTCCCAAATAGCGTTTATCGTTTAAAACAGAATAAGGATCAACCGCTTTTTTAATGCCTTCAATGAGGAAAAAATAATCCGGTTTTTCGCCCCATACCTCTGTTTTGTGGCGCATGGCATAAGGCAAATGGGTGACGATGGCGTAGCCGCCGAGATCCTTTGCTAAAGCTCTGACCGCTTCAATCATGGCAAGCACATCCTGGCTGCTGCCTCGCAAATGAACTTTTGACAATCCGTGTCCTAAGCCTCCGTGGGCTTCAGGTGAAGTGCCTGCTGATTTTGCCACAATCTCCATAAGATTAAATACATCCAGGTTTTTAAGCCCGACCTTAAGTGATGCCTCTGTAACTGAACCTGGCTTGCGCGTATAAGCATTTGGAGCAGCTGTGTAAAAGCGTTCCCAGAATTTCACTGTCTCAACTTCAGGTAAAATGGCCATCTGCACATGTTCTGGAACCATTTTTTTCAGAACTTCTTCCTGATAGCGGACAGAAGGCTCGAAATCTTCAAAGCTCACAGCCAGTGTATTCATTTTCTGTCCAGTTAAGCGTTTGGATAAAGCAGGATTTAATAGTTCCAGTGCAACAGGTTCAAGCGCTGAATCGAGCAGCTGTACGGAAAACGTTCTCATCGCTTCCTGCATTTCTTCAGGATATGAAAGCAGCACAAGGCTTTGACAGGCAGGGAGCGGCCTTAGTTTTAATGTAACTTCTGATAGAACGCCCAACGTCCCCATTGATCCAACGAACAGCTTGTTCATATCGTAGCCTGCCACGTTTTTTACGACCCTGCCTCCGGAGCGTATGACTTTCCCGTCTGGATAAACGATGCGGAGCCCGATGACAGAATCCCGTGCCGATCCGTATCCAAGCCTTTTGGGACCGCTTTCATTTGCGGCGACAATTCCGCCGATTGTTGCATGTTCCGGCCAGGATGGATCAAGTGACACCATCTGTCCGAATTGTGCCAGAAAGCTTTGCAGTTCTTTAAACGGCGTACCTGCTCTAACTGTCACGGTCATATCTCCAGGCGTATGTTCTGTTATCCCCTTGTAATTGGACAAAGAGAGCTGTATGTCTGCCGAATCTGATAATCCGCCAAATCCCCTCTTCGTTCCGCCGCCAATAATGGAGATCTTTTTTCCATGGTCACTTGCGTAACGGACGACTTCTGAAATTTCTTCCTCTGTTGTAGGAAAAACGGTGATGTCGCCGTTATTTCCAAGCAAGTGGTTCCATTCTGTTTTATGAAGCACTTTTTCATCTGGCAAGATGGCCGTTAAGTCTGCCGGCATGAACCTTCCTCCTTCAATAAATAAGTTATTGCAGCAAACAGGATTGGAATCAGGTTATTCTGCTGTCAGTCTATGAGGATTGGTTCTGGTGCAGACTCTTATGGAGGATGGCTTCTACGAATGTTAAATGTTCCAGCATGCAGGCTTTTGCCTCACTGGAATGTCCTGAAGAAATGCTCTCGAAGATTTGCTCGTGGTGTGCGGAAATCGTTTTGACGGTTTCCGGGCTGTTTTGTATAAACCGGTGAAAGTCAATCATTGAGTGTTTAATCGTTTCTGAAATGAAGGTAACAAACTGCATCAGAAGCGGATTGCCCGTCGCTTTTGCAATCGCCGAATGAAAACGGTAATCATCTTCCCATGGTGAATCTCCGGGTGAATCCAATATATGCTTCATCTCAGCAAGATCACGTTCGCTCCTGTTGCCTGCAGCCATTTCGGCCATTCCTGTCTCCACGATTTTTCGTACTTGAAAAAGCTCAGTCACCTTTTTCGGGTCAGAAAAGTAGAGGTTCTGATTAAAGATCCTGGAAGAGTCAAAAGGGGTTACATAGGTGCCTTCCCCCTGCTTCACGGTAACTAAACCCTTTCCTTTTAAAACAGTTATTGCATCACGGACTGCAGAGCGTCCTACCCCGAACTGATCGCAGAGCTCTCTCACAGAAGGAAGTTTCTCGCCGTGAGAAATCGCCCCTGAAGCAATCAAGTGTTCCAGCTGCTCGCTCACCGTTTCAGAAACCTTCTTTGTGACAATCTTTTCAATTTGCACGGTTCACCCCTCCTTCCTTTTCGGATATCACATATCAGACAAGTTATAACTCTATTAAAACACTCAATTCGACAGACTTCAATTATTTTTTGAATTTACTGAAAAAAACAGCCCTAAGGCTGTTTTTAGAAATCTTGAAGAACGATTTTTCCAATTGTATTTCCGGATTCAATCTTTTCATGAGCTTTTTTCAGGTTATCGGCATTTATAGGGCTTAATGTTTCGTTCACTGTTGTTTTTAATGCCCCTTCTTCGATCAGTTTGCTGATTCTGTTCAAGAGGACCTGCTGCTGATCCATATCTTCTGTTTCAAACATCGCTCTAGTGAACATAAACTCCCATACAAATGCAGCACTCTTGTTTTTAAGAAGATTCAAGTCAAGAGGCTCTTTATTTTCCACAATCGAGCAGACCGTTCCCTGGGGCTTAATGATTTCACTCATTCCTTCCCAGTGCAAGTCTGTGTTGTTTAGGCAGAAAATATAGTCAGGGTCAGCGAGGCCGAGATCCTGAATCTGACTTTTCATCGGGTGATGATGGTTAATCACAGCATCTGCTCCATGTTCCTTTACCCATTTCACCGTTTCTTCGCGTGATGCGGTTGCAATGACATGAAGCCCTGCCCATTTTGCCAGCTGAACAGCTATTGAGCCGACACCGCCTGCCCCGCCAATAATCAGCACGGATTTCTGCTGATTTCTGCTGCGGTTATCTGGATCAATCCCCATTCTGTCAAAAAGGCCTTCATAGGCTGTAATGGCAGTTAAAGGAAGAGCTGCCGCTTCAGAGAATGAAAGATTAGCGGGTTTTTTGCCGGTTATCCGTTCATCAACCAGCTGAAATTCACTGTAAGAACCCTGTCTTGTAATACTGCCTGCATAATACACTTCATCTCCTGGTTTAAAATCTGTGCAGTCTGGACCGCATTCGACTACGATTCCGCTCGCATCCCATCCAAGAATTTTAGGCGTTTCTTCTGTTTGATCCTTTGGCGCACGGACCTTCGTATCAACCGGGTTAACAGAAATGGCTTTAACCTCCACAAGCAAATCTCTGCCCTGCGGCTTTGGTGTTTCCATTTCCAGATCAATCAGGCTTTCCTCATGTTCAATCGGCAAATACTTGTACAGACCTACTGCTTTCATTTCGTTCACTCCTTCGCATCATTTATGATTAAGTATGCTTGCCTCCAAAAAAATTATCAAATGATAAGGTTTGTGATGGATTGTGCGATAAGTACTGGTATGTTCGGTGTGATGCTGTTTGAATAGTGCCGTCAAGGACAGAGAATTTGATTTTGGTGGTTTTAGACTGCGGGATAAGTGCTATCAAGAATACAGATTACGGTTTTGATGGTTCTAAACTACTGGATAAGAGCCATCAAGAAAAGAGATTTCAGTTTTGGTGGTTCTGAACTGCTGGATAAGTGCCATCAAGAAAAGAGATTTCAGTTTTGGTGGTTCTGAACTGCTGGATAAGTGCCATCAAGAAAAGAGATTTCAGTTTTGGTGGTTCTGAACTGCTGGATAAGTGCCACCAAGTACTCAGATTCTAGTTTTGATGGTTCCTTTCCGCTGGATAAGTGCCATTAAGAACACATATTCCAGTTTTGGTGGTTCCTTTCTGCTGCATAAGTGCCACCAAGAACACATATTCCAGTTTTGATGGTTCCTTTCTGCTGGATAAGTGCCATCAAGAACGCGGATTTCAGTTTTGATGGTTCCTTTCCGCTAGATAAGTGCCACCAAGAACACAAATTCCAGTTTTGATGGTTCCTTTCTGCTGGATAAGTGCCACCAAGAACTCAGATTCTAGTTTTGATGGTTCCTTTCCGCTGGATAAATTCCATCAAGAACCGAGATTACGATTTTGATGGTTCTAAGCTGATAGAATAGTGCCATCAAGTACAGAGTTCCCACATTTGATGGACCTAAACATCCTATTGCCACCATCAAGAACATCAAAAAACACCCCTCCACTTGGTGAGGGGTGCACCTAATTAAGCAAACACAGGAACCTTAATCTCCACTTCCCGCCCCTGTTCAGAGGAGCGCAGAATGCCATCGATAATCGCCTGGTTAATTAAAATTTCCTCTGCCGGGATCGGGGCAGGACGCTGCTCAATGATCGCTGCTACGAAGTCTCTTACTTTTTCATGGAAAATATCAATCTTGTGGTCAATTACCGGGATTGTCGTCTCAGCATGCTGACCGGCTATATCATGGAACATGGAAATGCTCCCTATACCGCCGTCCCACACACCGCTCCACGGTCCCGTTCCTGCAGGTGTAAGTTTGAGTCCCGCATTTTTGCCGAGAAACAGCGTCGGGCCGAGTGAATCCATATGCATCGCCCAGGAAATTTTGAAGTTCAGCACTTTTCCGCCTTCAAGTCTGACCATCGCCACACCAAAATCTTCTACTTCAAATCGATCTGCTTCATGATGATAGAGTGGATTTGTTCCGAAATGATTGGATGTGTAGGCTGAAACGGTCAGCGGCTTAGGATAATTCAGTGCATGCAAGGCAAGGTCGAGTGAATAGCAGCCAATATCAGCCATAGCTCCTGCACCGGCAAGATCTTTGTTTATAAAAGTACCTCCAGGCATGCCTCTTCTTCTTCCGCCGCCAGTCTGTATGTAGTACACATCCCCGAGCTGGCCGGATTGAATGATTTCTTTTATGTTTTTCATATTCGGATCATAGCGCGGCTGAAATCCAACCGACAGCATTTTCCCTGTACGGCGTGCTGTTTCAACCATGTCAATCGATTGCTGGAGAGTGACTGCGAGCGGTTTTTCAACTAAAACATGTTTGCCTGCGAGCAGCGAATCAATGCTTGTTCGGTGATGTGTGACGTTTGGTGTACAGACACTTACACCATCAAGATCAAGCTCAAGAAGATCCAGGTGATTGTCAAACGCTTGAGCACCTTCAATTCCAAGCATCTGAATAAATTCCTGCGCTTTTCCTGGAACTACATCAGCCACTGCTGCAATGGTTACATCTTTCATTTGCTGATAGGCTTTTGCATGAAGGACGGCAATTCCGCCGCTTCCGATAATTCCAATTTTAATGGTTGACATTAGCGATTCCCTCCGTTTTCTCTTTCTGAAAAGTTGTTTTTAAATAGTCTTTAGCTTTTTTGATTCCCTCTTGCTCTTTAGCAAGCGACCCCCAGTAGTTGTGATCTTCAAGCTCTATGCTGACGGGTCCCGCGTATCCAAGCTGTTCAAGTTTTGCAGCTGTTTTTTTCCAGTCAACTTCACCTTCTCCAGGAATTGTGTATCTCCACGGCCCTTCTGAAAAATCATATTTAGCGCCAAAAACGGAAGGCAAGTGTCCGGCATCATACTGTTCCTGCTGGAGAAGCAATGTATCTTTCCCATGGCAGTACAGCACCTTCGATCCGAACTCTTCGAGGAACTTGAGCGGATCAATTCCGAGCCTGACCAAATGGGACGGGTCATAATTGATTCCGAAATGGTTTGAAGGGACTTCTTTAAACATATACCTGAGAACTTCAGGAGTAGCGCCCAGTGTCGGGAAAAGCGGTGCAGGACCCGGCCATCCTTCAAGCGCGATGTATAAATCGTTTTTCTCTGCGTGCTTTACCACTTCAGGAAACGTCTGTTTCCAAATCTCAAGCGAGCGGCTGACAGGCTGAAGACTGTTTTCAGGAACGAGACACATAAAAACCACTTTTCCGCCTAATGAAGAGATTTCCTGAAATTGATTTTTTAAGGCAAGTAAAGCCTGAGCGCGTTTTTCTTCATCTTCGCTGAGCAAGGCTGTACCGCCTACTGCTCCTCTTCCATCAATGGAGCCCGCTTCAAGACCATAATCGGACAGAATGGTTTGAACATCTTGATCTAAATAAGGAAGATCAAGAACGCCGATCCCGTTTTCTTTTGCCCATTTCGCTGTGTACTCCAGTCCTTCTGCTGTGAAATGCGGAGGAATTCTCATGCCGATTTTATTCTTCATCATACTTCACCATTCCTTTCTATTTGTAAATGTGTTTTATCCTTTAATGCCGCTGAAGGTGATTCCTTTAATAAACGTTTTTTGAAGGAAGAAAAACAGCAGGATAATCGGCAGCGTCATTAATGTCGACACAGCCATCATTAATCCCCACTCTGTTCCCCGCTGGCTTTGGAATTGCTGCAGACCAAGCGACAGGGTATAAGAAGCTTCATCTGTCAAATACAGGAGCGGACCGAGGAAATCTGTCCAGCTGCCCATGAATTGAAACAATCCGACTGCGAGAACCGCCGGTTTTGCAAGCGGCAGCATAATCTGCCAGTAGATTCTGAACTCGCCTGCTCCGTCAATTCTTGCTGCGTCCATAAGCGTATCAGGAAGTCCGAGAAAGAACTGTCTGAGGAGGAATATGTAAAAAGGTACCCCGAAAAAGACCGGAACAATTAAAGGCAGCGGACTTCCCACCCACCCCAGCTTTTCAAATAAGATAAACAAAGGGATCATAGTCACCTGACCTGGAATCATCATCACCGCAATCGTGATAATAAAAAGCGCATTGCTTCCTTTAAACTTAAGCTTTGCAAATCCATACGCAACAAGCGGACACGTAATAACTGCCCCAATAGTGCTGAAGACTGTGATGACAGCCGTATTTTTCAAATAAGTAAAAAACGGAATATACTCAATTGCATCCCCATAGTTGCTCCATTTAAGCGGCGATGGCAGCCATTCAGGAGGGAACGTGAAAATCTGAGTCTGATCCTTGAGAGAGGTCGACAGCATCCAGATAAACGGCACCAGGAAAAAGACAGACATGATGATCAGCACGGTATGAGCAAAAATGCTTTTTGACGTTTTTTTCTTCATTTCATTCCCTCCTTATTTGCCCTGATAGTGAACCCAGCGTTTTGAGGTGGAAAAAATAACAGCTGTCAGAAGCATGATGATGGCAAATAAGATCCATGCCATGGCAGATGCATAGCCCATTTTGAAAAATTTAAATCCATTGTCATAGAGATACATGACATAGAACGTCAGAGAATTTGCCGGAGTTCCCTGCCCGCCGGTTAGAGCATAAGGCAAAGCAAACTGCTGGAAAGCACCGATGACACCCATTACAAGGTTAAAAAAGATAACAGGCGTTAAAAGTGGAAGCGTGATATGCACTGTCTTTTGAAACCAGTTCGCACCGTCCACTTCTGCAGCATCGTAATAGTCTTCCGAAATATCTGTCAGTCCCGCAAGATAAATGACAACTGCTTGACCGATGCCCCATAATGACATGATCACTATGGAAGGTTTTGACCATGTTTCGCTTCCGAGCCATGCAGGACCTTGTATGCCAAAGAGGTCAAGCATTCCGTTGACAAGCCCGAACTGCGGATTAAGCAGCCACATCCACAAAACAGCAAGCGCTACTTGAGGCACCAGAGTCGGGAGGAAAAAAATTGTTCTGTATACGGTCATGCCCCTGATCTTCAAATTCAGTACCATGGCAAGACAGACTCCGAAAATAATGCTTAACGGAACATATAAAGCGGCGAAATAAATCGTATTGGCTACAGCTTTCCAAAACAAATCATCATTCATCAAATCCCTGTAATTTTGAAGGCCGACGAACTCGCCGGGCTGAAGAATGCTGTAAGTCGTAAAACTGAAATAGATGGAAGACAGTAAAGGAAAAGCGTAAAAAATAATAAGACCAAGAAGCCATGGGGTGACAAAGAGCCAGCCGTACAAGGATGTTTTATTTCTCCATTTTTTCTTTTTAACAGCTGCTGTCTTATTAGCGGTAACCGATGTGCTCAGTTTTGGCTGCTGCATTCTTACTTCCCTCCTTAACAGAGGGGATTCTTTGGAGCAAGAATCCCCCAGGCCTTTTATTTCAATGCTTTCTCCACTTTTTCATTTACTTTTTTAAGAAGTTCATCAGGCTCGCCATTCCCCCGTGTTGCATTTTCCACGGCACTCGCTAATTCATTCCAGTAAAGAGTTCCCTGAGTCATAACCGGTCTGTGATTGCTCGATGGCAGGATCTCAACAAACTCATTTAGAATCGGGTCATCTTTATAACCTAATTCTTCATTGACAGAATCTTTAATTGAGAAATCTTTGGCAATGCCGCTGAAGATTTTCTGCCCTTCTTCTCCGCTGAAGAACTTAAGGAATTCCCAGGCTGCTTCTTTCTCTTTTGCTCCTTTAGGGATGACGACAGACCAGCCTCCTGACCAAGTCGAGTAGTTATCGCCTGTCGGAGTTGGTATCGGGAATACGCCGTATTCAAGATCCGGCTTGAATTTATTAATAGCCGAGACCGTCCAGGGTCCGCTGATTTTCATGCTGATCTGCTCTGTTAAGAACGGATCCATCGCGCCTGTCCCCTGTGAATTCGTAAAGGCTGTAATGTCTTCAATGTTGTATTTCTTTGCATAATCGGCAATCCATTGAAGCGCTTCAACATTTTTCGGATCGTCAGCTGTTACTTCTTTTGTTTCAGGATCATAGAAATCGCCACCGAAAGCCCAGCCCCATCCATAGAACCAGCCTTGATCAAGCCATGGAATGAAACCGATTTGGGAAAAGCGTTTTCCGTCTTTAATCGTCAATTTTTCTGCTGCATCTTCGAGTTCCGCAATTGTTTTTGGAGGATTTTCCGGATCAAGCCCGGCTTTTTCGAAATGCTTTTTATTGTAGTAGACGAGCCTTGAATCTGTAGTGGTCGGCAGTCCGTAAAGTTTATTTTCATATGACGCTTCTTCCCATGCAAAAGGGTAGAATTGGTCTTTCGTAATCTTATCTTTTTCAGCAAGATCACTTAAATCTTCAAGTGAACCCTGTGCGGCCCACGAAGCAATTTCAAAACGGTCAAAATAGGCAACATCCGGGGGATTTCCACCCGCAATAGAGGACAGGAGCTTTTCGTTGGATCCTTCACCCTGGTTGGCAATATAAACAGACTTGACTTTAATATCCGGATGTTTTTTTTCAAATGCTTTTACAACCTGATTTACAGCATCACCAGTAATATCTGTCATCGGATGCCAAAATGTAATAGTCGTTTTTCCGTCTTCGCTTTTACTAGAAGATGATTCAGAACTGCAGCCTGCTGCGACAAGCAAAAAACAAATCATTACTACTGTAAGTAAACTTTTTACACACTTCATCAAAACTCCCCCTGTTTTAAATGAATGGAAAACTGTGAACATAACCTCCCTCTAAAATTATAAAAGCGCTTACAAATAACATAATGACTTGTCATGTTGATATGTTTTATAGTTAATATATTAATTGGTTGATAATTTATAAGTCAACCTATTTTTCCGAATTTTATAAAAATAAAAAAATAGGCCTGCATATTCAGGCCTAGTACGTCACGCGATGCATTGGTTTTTCTGTTTCACCCTCAACAACTTTGTGAGGAACAAAGATATGCTGAACTGCAAACTTGTGATTAGACATCTTTTCCATCAGAAGATTTACCGCATTAAAGGATATTGTCCATTCATCCTGCTTAATATGTGTGAAATGAATTCGGCCATTGCCGGGAGAATCAAAGCAGACGACAGAAATATCTTCAGGAACTTTTCTGCCTGCTGCACGCAGTCTTTCAACCGCCAGTTCTGCAATTGAATGCTCGCATGCCGCCACAGCTGTAAGTTTTTTGTGCTTTGCAAAATAAGAATCAAGTTTAAGAATGTCTTCCTTAAAAATGTCTGGATTGCCTGCACTGTGAACAGGCATGCTGTTTTTTATTTCGGTCAGAATATATTCTCTGTTAAGCTTAATTCCAAACTCAGAATGCGCAAGCTGAAATCCCATGATGCGTTCTTCAATGGCTGTCGTGCCATCCGGCGGCGGAGACAAAAAGCCAATTTCTTTATGACCCAGGTCAAAGAGATGAGCAGTGAGCTCTCCAGCTGCTTTTTGATGGTCCGTGCAGACAAATGAGGCAGGTATCCCTTTAATAAAACGGTCAATGAGAACAATGGGAAAGTTTCTTGAAACAAGTTCAAGCAATTTGTTGTTCACATGCTCACCATGAACAGGAAAAACAATCAGGCCCTCTGCCCCTATGTCAAGAAATTCATTAACAGCTCGTTCCTCTACTTCTTTTTTCCCGTAGCTCAATTTGAACAAAACCGTAAAACCATAGTCACTGCAATGTTTTTCAATCCCTTTGACAAGATCCATTCCGTAGCTTTCATCAAACCCGGGGAGAATAAAGCCGATCAATTTGCGGGTCTGACTTATGCGTTCAGGAGGAGGTGCAGCATCCTTCCCCGAGCCGGCATACGTAACAAACGAACCCTTCCCCTGAATTCTTTCAATATAATGTTCTTCTGATAAGAGATCGAGTGCTTTTTTTGATGTAATTCTGCTCACTTCAAATTGCTCTGCCAATTCTTTCTCAGAGGGAACTTTCTCTCCATGTTTAAGGGTGCCGCTTTTTATTTGATTCAATAGAGATTGATACACCTTCAGATAAAGAGGGTTAAAAGTTGTCATATCGTCACCTTTCTATGATTGTTATATTCAATATAACAACTTTATTCGGGTAAGAAAAGAAATTTTTACTGAAAGATTACACCCGGATCTGTTTAGCCCTCTGCGGGATGCTTACCCACTTTTTATCTATGGCTGATTGTTCAATCGCATCAAGAATGAGCTGATTTTGCAGGCCGTCAAAGAAATCAGGTTTTTGGGATTTCTTTTTTGAAATCGCTTCCATTAGTTCGGATATTAAATTGACGAACGTATGCTCATATCCAATAATATGACCGGCCGGCCAGTAAGCATCAGCAAACGGATGCACTTCCTCTGTGCAATTGATGACCCTGAAGCCCTGCAGGCCTTCGTCATCTTCCGATAAATAAACATGAAGGTTGTTCATATTTTCAAGGTCCCATTTAATCGATCCATATTCGCCATTAATTTCAAAACAATTGCGGTTTCTGCTGCCGGCTGCAAAACGTGTTGCTTCAAAAACCCCCATCGCACCGTTTTCAAATCTTGCAATAAATGAAGCAGCATCGTCTACATCCACTATGCCCGTTTTTCCAGGCTCATTTTCAATTGGCCTTTCTTTTATAAAGGTTTCCATAGCCCCAACGACTTCTATCATTTCTCCTACTAAAAACCTTGTAAGATCAATGATGTGTGCACCAATATCACCGAGGGCTCCAGATCCTGTTATTTCTTTTTTCAGCCTCCATGCAATCGGGAAATCAGGATCCATGAGCCAGTCCTGCAAATAGGTAGCCCTGACATGATAGATTTTTCCGAGCCTGCCCTCTTCAATCAGCTTTTTGGCATATTGAACGGCAGGAGCAAAGCGGTAATTATGGGAAATCATATGAACAACACCGTTTTTTTCAGCGGCTGCAAGCATTCTCTCAGCTTCCTCCGCATTTAGAGCAAGAGGCTTCTCGCAAATGACATGTTTTCCTGCTTCTGCGGCAGCTATGGCAATTTCAGCATGAGAATGATTTGGAGTCACTATATCAATTAAATCAATGTCATCTCGCTTGATTAATTCTCTCCAATCTGTTTCATAGCTCTCAAACCCAAGTTCTTTAGCAGCTTTCATAACACCTTCTTCGTTCCTTCCTGCGATTGCCTTCAGAACAGGCTTTGATCTGTCAGGAAAGAAAAACGGCACATTTCGATAACCTAGACTGTGAGCCTTTCCCATAAACTTATACCCAACCATTCCAACTCTGATCTCATTCAAAACAATCACCAGCCTTCACTTATAGTTGATATAAAAAAAACTGTCATTATATTGACTAATTAGTCTTCCGCACTAAAAATCCTTTTTTAGACGCTGAATTTTTTTATAAAAACGGATAAAGAAAGCCCTGCAAAGCTTGCAAGGCTGTCTAATACTATTCTGACAAAATGCTTTCAATCTGTGAGAGCTCGTCTTTAGTAAATTCAAGATGATTCAGAGCCGCCACATTTTCTTCAATCTGGCTCACTTTGCTCGCTCCGATCAAGGCAGAAGTTACACGGCCTTCCCTGAGCACCCATGCCAATGCCATTTGTGCAAGATTCTGTCCGCGTTTTGCAGCCAGTTCGTTCAACTTCTTAATTTTTCCTACAAGCTCTTCTGTTACGCGCTCTTCCTGAAGTGCTCCTGTTGCTTTTGCAGCGCGTGATTCCTGAGGAACGCCTCCGACGTATTTGTTTGTGAGCAGACCTTGCTCAAGCGGACAAAATGCAATCGAACCTACCTTATTTTCCTGCAGCACATCCTGCAATCCTTCTTCAATCCAGCGGTTCAGCATGGAATAGCTTGGCTGGTGAATTAATAGCGGTGTTCCAAGACGGTTCAGGATTTTCACCGCTTCCTCTGTCTGCTCAGCAGAATAACTTGATATTCCGACGTACAGGGCTTTTCCCTGACGGACAATCTGATCGAGTGCTCCCATTGTTTCTTCTAGCGGCGTATGAGGATCCGGCCGGTGAGAATAAAAAATATCTACGTAGTCCAGTCCCATTCTCTTTAAGCTTTGATCAAGACTTGAAATCAGATATTTCTTTGAACCCCATTCCCCGTACGGTCCGTCCCACATCCGGTACCCGGCCTTAGATGAAATAACCAGTTCATCTCTGTATGGCGCGAAGTCCGTTTTCATAAGCTGTCCGAACATTTCTTCAGCAGAACCAGGCGGCGGCCCGTAATTATTGGCAAGATCAAAATGAGTAATCCCAAGGTCAAAAGCCCTGCGCAGCATGGCACGCCCGTTTTCAAAAGAGTCCACTCCGCCGAAATTATGCCAAAGCCCAAGCGAGATTGCAGGCAGCAGCAACCCGGAATTCCCGCAGCGGTTATACGTCATCGATTCATAGCGATCGGAATTAGCTTGATACGTCATATGTATTTCCTCCTTTGTAGTCTTCTTTAGTATCGTAATGGAAGAAAGCGGTTTCGTAAATGAAAAAGTCTTCAGGCTTATCCACATTAGATCGATTGCACTAAAAAAGAACTCTCAGGAATGAGAGTTCTCAGCAAATAGAATCTGTTGGTTTAGGGTTTTTCAGTCCGAAAATCGGCCGGATAAATAAGGCGAGGAATGTTCCAAGCATAGCCATGACCATCCAAACCCATCCATGAAGACTGAATGAAGCAATTCCTCCAAAATAGGCACCGATGTTGCAGCCGAAAGCAAGACGGGCGCCATAGCCCATAAGCAGGCCGCCGATAATGGATGCACCTGCTACGCCAGGTTTAATTTTTCCCGGCTTAAACGTTCCTTGCGCGGCTGCAGATATGAATGCGCCAAGGATGATGCCGAAATTCATTACACTTGTTGAATCCGCAAGAACGGTTTTTGTTAATGCTGCTCCGTTTGCACCGGTGAAATAACCCCATGATGAAACGTCAATTCCTGCGGCCATCAATGCTTTTCCACCCCAAAGGGCAAAAGCTGATGTTATGCCCCAAGGGTTTCCCCTGATAGACAGTGTCAATGCATTAAGCAGCGCAAGAATGATCGCTGCTGCAAATAGCGGCCATGATCCGCGGAGAATCTTTTTCCAGCCCTTTACGGTAGGAAGCTGTTTCATCATAGGCGGATTTTTCTTTTTGGCAATCTGTATGGTGATCCAGTAAATAAGAGCAAATACAGCAAGCTGGACGATCAGTGCACCGCCATAGCCGAGACCCGTGGATGTTGCTAGAGAGACCGGCGGAAGGGCCGGCATATCTTCCATCCAGAAAGTAAAATGGTAGGCTCCAATAACAGATCCTGCAATAAAGGATACAAGGGTCAGGATCATGGATGATGATCCGCCGCCCACTGAATAGAGCGTTCCTGAAGCACAGCCATTGCCCAGCTGCATGCCAATGCCGAACATAAATGCGCCTACGATAACACTTACCCCTACAGGAGATACGTATCCTGCCGGGGCTGTTCCTGTAAAACTGAAACCTGTGCTTAATATGACGGCAAATAAGACGGATGCTATGGCGAGCATCAGCATATGAGCCTGAAGACCCTGAACATTCCCTACAGAAACGAGTCGTCTAAAGGCAGAAGTAAAGCCAAATCGTGCATGAAGCAAAGTTGCACCAAGAAGCAATCCGATTATATAAAGAACGCTCTGTGTGCCTCCCGCTGCCAGTAAAATGGCAGCAAATAATAGAACTGCTGCAAGCAATCCCGCCGCAACGAGCGGTTTTTGAACAGGCTTCATTTCAGATACAACGGTGGTTTTAGCCCATGAAGGTGAATGAATTGCTGTTTCAGCCATATTTAAAACTCCTTTTCATATAAATTTAGTCGGAATAACATGTGCTATTACCATAACGCGTCTACAATCATTTGTAAACCGGATTGCTCATAGTCAGAACATTAAAATACCTGATTGATTGAATAAAAAAACCCAGGCCTGAACCTGGGATTTTAAGTAGCCTCGCCTACCTATTAAATGGATTTTTCCATTCCATCAGGGCGGCAAAGTTACATGATTCATCATCTTCAAGATAGTCAGGGATGACAGAAAGCGGAGTTCTTCCGCATCTAAGCAGAAAGGTCAGGACGGGGTCTTTCAGGTTTCCTTTCACTACTTCCTCTAAATACTCATCAGGACTGAGATGATCTGAGTGCTGTCTGTAACCCGGCATTCTTCCTCCGCCAACCAGCCGCTTCAGGTTAAGCTTCACAACCGTTTCATACATGGAAAACATAAGCCATTTCCCAAGACCCAGCTTTCTGAACTTTGGCCTGACGCTAATATCAACAACATAGAGCGTATCTCCGTCCGGCTTATGGCTTCGGGTGATATAGCCGCTGTCGGTTATGTCTTCCCAAGTATGATGGGGGCGGGCAGGATCAAAGTGTACGCGCAGAGCTGTCATTGATCCTGCGATTTCTCCATCTGCTTCTATACAGAGAGCGCCTTCCGGAAACAAATGCACATGCTGCTCAAGCTGTTCCTTTTTCCACCATAGATCAGGCGGAAACGGCGGCGGAAAACTTTCCTTTTGAATCTGAATCAGTGAATCAAAGTCATTTTTTTCATAGCTTCTTACAACTGCTTTAACAGGAACACTGTCTTCGAAAACAAAAAATTCTTTTCTGTACAAGGATTCTCCTCCTTACAGCAGCGTACGGTCCCCCTGCTTGGCTTCCCAATCGGGATATAAATCGGTGCGGCGGTCGCGCCAGGTTGTAACCGATCCGCTTGCACGCACTTTATAAAGAAGCTCTAAATCGAGGTCAGCGGTTACGATCATCGGCTGATTAATTTCGCCTTCTGCAGCCAGCCCCTTTGGAGGGAACGGCACATCATTCGGTGTGATGATGGCAGCCTGACCGAAATTCCCTCTCATGAAATCGACAGTCGGCAGCGAGCCGACAGTACCGGTCGTCACAACGTACACCTGATTTTCAATCGCGCGGGCATGGCTTGTATAGCGGACGCGGTGAAATCCGTGGCGGTCGTCTGTACATGAAGGGCAGAAAATCACATCAGCACCTTTCGCTTTTGCGATCCGCACGATTTCAGGAAATTCAATGTCATAGCACGTCAGCATGGCAATGGTCCCTTTGTCCGTTTCAAACACCTGGAGTTCGTCACCCGGCGTCATATCCCATTCATGAACTTCAGTCGGCGTGATGTGGAGCTTTGCCTGCTCTGCCACCCGTCCGTCCGGATAAAACAGATGAGCAACATTATAAAGGCGCCCTTCTTTTTTGATTACATGTGTCCCGCCGATGATATGCATGCCTGTACTTGCTGCGAGACCTTTAAAAAGCTCCAGATACTGCTCTGTATAATCAGGAAGTTCATCAATTGACAGTACCTGTCCCTCAGCATTGCCGATAGACATAAGCTGAGTAGTGAAAAATTCGGGAAAAAGAACAAAATCCGTTCCAAATTCCTCTGCGGTTTTAATATAGTGCTCAACCTGATCTGCAAATTCCTTAAATGAGTGAATTGTGCGCAGATCATACTGAACGGCCGAAACTCTAAGCTGCATGGAGTTCATCTCCTTTTCCTTAGTGATGTCAAAAACAAAGATATAAATATTATTAAGCATGAGAGAAGAACTTACAAGCAGAAGGTACTGACAATCTGACTGCATCAGATGACAATGCGGGGGGAAAATAATGAACATGACGGAAATTAGAGGGATTTCATGTTTTCGAAATATGATTTTACTAAAAAAAAGCTCTTTCTTTATCTAATCCTAAACGTTCTGATGATCAGCCTGCTCGTCGTTGAGTCCATTTTTGAAATCACTGCTTCCAGTATAATCATGATCACTCTCACTACAGCTGTCCTTGCTGTCTGTTTTTATTTCCTGTTTGAATTTATCGTGGCTGTACCAAAAACGGAAGAAAGGCTGCAGAGCATTTTTATTGGTTCAGGTCTTCTTCTCATGCTTATCGTAACATCATACGCGAATCTTTATTTTCAAATTTATGGATTTTTCGGTGACAAAGCCTTTAAATTCTCAGGTGACCATTTGTCCGGCAATGATTTTTTATATTACAGCATAACGACCTTTACAACCACTGGCTTTGGGGATATTTCCTCCATTGGTCTTATCTCAAACATAGCCGCTGCTTCTGAAATGCTGACGGGTTTTATTGCAAGCACTTTGTTCATGGCAGTCATTACATCGAAGCTCGTCACAAACCTAAAATAAGCCTGAAGAGATTCAGGCCAATTATGAAGTACTTATAGGGAGAGCAATCGTAAAGGTTGTCGTCCTCTCATCCGACAGGCAAGAAATGGTGCCGCCGTGGCTTTCGATGATTTTCCTGCAAATATACAGGCCGATCCCTGTGCCCAGTTCTTTCGTTGTAAAAAAGGGCTCAAAAATCGTTTCAATCTGTTTTTGGGGAATCATCGGTCCGTTATTTGAAATATGTACGTATGCCGTGCTGCTGTCTTCTTTAAAATCAATGGTTATCGTTCTGTTGGCGTTAACCTTCTGAAGAGCGTCAATGGAATTGAGCATCAGATTTAAAAACACCTGTCTCAGTTCATCTCTGCTTGCATAAATAGAAGAATTTTTCTTAGGACCCTCCTGCACTTTAACGCTCCCGTCCAGCAGACTGGGATACATAAAGGCGAGCACCTCATCAAAAAGCTCTCCAAGTTTTAACTTTTCGCGCTTGCTTTCAATCGTTTCTTTTTTGGAAGCATGCAGAAACTGAGACACGCGGAAGTTCAGCTGGTCAACTTCATGGCTGATGATGTCAAGGTATTTCAGATTCGGATGATCGCTTTGCATTAGTTTAATAAATCCTTTTACAGCCGTCAGCGGATTACGGAACTCATGTACAAAACTTGAAGACATCTGCCCGAGAATCGTCAGGCGCTCTTTATGGCTCTGATCGATAAATGAGATCTTATCCTGCAGAATTTCTTCTTTTACCTCCGTGTACTTCTTTACGGAAAAATACGAAAATTGATCAAAAAGGATGTTAATTTCTTCGATAAAAGGCTGAAGTTCTTCCCTGGAAATGCCGGAACTCACAATGTAGCGGATAACCTCGCGGCGGCCAAGGTTAACATTATTGATAAAATCGCCGATATTAACATTAGCTTCTACTCTTTCAAGTGCGACCTTGCTGGCAAGAACATCGATTTCATCCGAACTCAGCGGCTGAACAATCGTCTTTTTCACAAGCTCGTACATTTTCATCCCGTTTTTTTCTACCTCTTCCTGATGCAGATCATCATCTGAAATGGTAATTTTCTGCCGCCATGCAGAAATAAAAGTTGAGATGTTTTCATCGAGAAACCGGATTAATTCATCTGTAGCTGTCATGTAAAAGCACCCCTGATTCTTGCAAAAAATCATATGTAAGATCTCCATCCCTTTGACTATAAAAAAACAGGGCTAAAGTTTCTACTATTCTTAAATCTTTACAATTTACATTCTATCATAAGATGAAATCATTCAGTTAATCCGAATTTTACTTTTGTATGGCTGGGAGAGAAAAAAAGGGCGGTAACCAGTAAACAGTAAATAGACCCTTGTTGTACAAGGGTCTATTTTCATGCTCTCTATAAATTTATCTCTTGGCCTAATCCGGATTTTATTGCTTTTTTATAAATGCTGATAGCAGCCATCGTATCTAAATAGCCAATTCCAACTGATTTATAAAATGTGATCTCATCCTCATCTGTCCGGCCCAGTTTTTCACTGCAGATGATTTCACTGATTTCTCCATAAATCGACTGGGGCTGCCACTCATTATTTGCTATAGGAATAAGAAAATCACCCGCTTCTTGTAAAACCCCTTCAATTGTATCAACAACAATTTTACTGCTCTTATTTAATGTCTTAGAGTCTACTTCCTGCATATGAGGGAGGTAGGAGCCTATCGCATTGATGTGAGTACCAGGTTTAATGATGTCTCCGTTGAACAGCGGCACAGAGGATTTTGTACTGCAATTTACAATATCAGCTCTATGAACAGCTGCATCTGGATTTCCTTCAATATAAACCTGACAATCAGGATAAAGCTCAAGCAGGATTTCTCTTAATGCTTCAGCTTTGCCAGACGTCCGGTTATAAAGAATGATTTCATTGATCTCCCTGACAGACATAACAGCTTGAATCTGTCCAATTGACTGTGCGCCGCATCCAATAACCGCCAGAATTTTCGAGTTCTTTCTTGACAGATATTTAGTGGCTGCACCGCTTGATGCACCTGTCCGCAGTACTGTAAGGTAACTCGCTCCCATTATGGCTTTATGTTCTCCAGTTACCGCATCTGTAAGCAAAATCACGCTTTGGAGCACATCTCTGCCTTCCTCTGCATTTTTCGGGAAAATACTGACCACTTTTACAGACATGTATTTCTCTGCTTCAATGAATGACGGCATGTAAAGAGTTTCTGCCTCCGCTTCCGGATATGAAACTGACATCCTGACAGGAGCTTTTGTCTGCTTTGATTGATAGTATCTAAATGCCTGCTCCGTATCCTTTAAACAATCCTTCATAGAATAAATTTTCTTTATTGACGCTTCATTTAGCACAAGCATGGATGATTGCCTCCCTGATTTTCCATTTATACTGCCTTTGATTGAGGTTCTCCATCCGTTTCCACAGGTCTTGTTTCCTTGGTAAACAAAACAGCTGTAAGTGAGATAATTGCAGCCGCAATCATATAGATGGCAACAGGAATAAATGAATTGTTATAAGCGCTGAGTAAGGCAGTTGCAATCAGAGGCGCTGTTCCTCCGGCAAGGGCTGCACCCAGCTGATAACCGACTGTTACTCCTGTATAGCGCACGCTTGTTGAGAAGATTTCAGAAAACATCGTACCTAAAACAGCAGTAATAGGAGCCCATATAATGCCAAGGCCGATAACAGTAGCCACTGTCAACCAGAATACTGAATCAAGTGACAATAAGTAAAAATATGGGAATGCATATAGAATCATACCAATAGTGCCCCCAATATATAGAGGTTTTCGACCAACTTTGTCAGAAAGCTTGCCCATAAAAGGAATCATAATCGTTGTGACGAACGTTGCAATTGTGACAGCATTTAAGGTATCACTTCGGTCAAAATTCAAATTCGATGTTGCATATGAAATGATGAACGTGCCGAATATATAAAACGGAGCTGTTTCGACAACCTTAGCACCTACAGCAATTAAAACTTCCTTCCAATGATATTTAAACGTGTCAACCAGAGGAACTTTCGAAATGGTGCCTGACTCTTTAGCTTCTTTAAATGCAGGTGTTTCATCTATGCCGTTTCGGATCCATAAACCAAGAAGTACTAATAAGGCACTTAGAACAAATGGTACCCGCCATCCCCAGGCTTCAAATTGATCATTAGGCAGAAGCGTCATGACTGAAATCGAGAGCGTACCAAGAAGAAGGCCGATTGTAACACCCATTTGAGGAATACTTCCGAAAAACCCTCTCTTTTTTGGAGGTGCATATTCGGTTGCAAGCAGCAATGCACCACCCCACTCGCCTCCAATACCAAGCCCCTGAACAAGGCGAAGAAGGATTAATAAGATTGGAGCCCAAATACCGATTGATTCATATGTAGGCAGAAGGCCAATAAGAACTGTGGCACCGCCCATAAGTGACAGTGTCATAACGAGTGTCTTTTTCCGTCCAATTTTATCCCCTATATGACTGAAAATTATTCCTCCAAGCGGACGGATAAAGAATGGCAATGCAAATGACGTATACGCAAGCATCAAACCGACAACCGGATCTCCAGACGGAAAATACAGCTTGCTGAAAATCAGAGCTGCGATTGTTCCATAAAGAAAATAATCGTACCATTCAATTGAACTTCCTATTAAACTTGCAACTAACGCTTTTTTTGCAACCTTTTGATTATCCCTGTTTTGTCCCATCCCTCTACCCCGTTTCTCTATAGTAGTTCTCTTATCTTTGCTTCCAGCACATCCACCATAAGTTGAAAGGCTTCCTTAGCTCTATATCCATCCTTCTCTCTTATCCAATGAAATAGGTCTTCATGAAACTGATAGGTATCTTCAAAAAAAGACGACAAGTCTGCATGCTTTTCCCAAAATTCGTAAAAATCATTGTATACAGTAATAATCATTTTTGTCAGGACAGGATTATGTGAAGCTTCATATAAAGTTTGATGAAAAAGATAATCAGCCTGAACAGATTCAGCAGTCAGGATTTTGACTTTTTTAAAGATCATGAGATTATGTTCCATTTTCTCCAGCTGCTCTTCTGTTATCTTTTTGACTGCAAGTTCAATTGCCCTGCCCTCAAGCCCCCTTCTCACATCACATAGGTTCAATAGATACTCCAGATCGCATTCAATTTTAATTCGTGTCTGAAGGTGATGAAAATCAGCATCTTTCACTAAAATTCCTTTTCCATTAATAATCTCAACAAAGTGTACGGCTTCAAGCTGTCTCAGAGCTTCTCTGATACTCGTCCGGCTTACTCTGAACATTTCTGCAAGCTCTCCCATCGAAGGGAGCTTATCCCCTTTTTGAATGCTGTGAGTTCTAATATATTGCTTAATTTCATCAGCAACCAGTTCATGTACAAGCTGTTTTTTAATAAACGCCTTCATCCCCTTTCAATCCTGTATACCTATCATATAGGTAATTATAAGATAAATTCTGAATTTTACAACTACTAGTTACAAGAAAATGAATTTTTATTCAAAAAAACCCTATCATTAAATAGTTATCAAGTATATATATGTACTATTGATGCATATAAAAAACATCTGTGTCATCACAGATGTTTTTAGCTTTAAGAAAACAGGGTCTTAAGATCCCATTTCTTCTATTGGAGATTTATGTTCGTTTCGTTTCACCATTTCAATAAGTCCCCGAATTGCAAGAAGTGTAAAAGTTACACAGCCGAACGTATGAAAAATCGTCCACCTTTTCCAGTGAAATAGGTTCGTCGTCTTTTCCAAATACCACTGCCCAATGGACATCGGCACACTCCAGGTAAGGCTTTTCAGCAGAACCATCGGCAGCCTGTCTTTATAGCACTGTCTGATCCAAAAAACACTCAGCAGCGGGAAAAAGAGAAAATCATATAAAATATTGGTTTTATAAATATGCGGTAATGGCCTGACAGGATAGGCAATTCGCTTTGTCCTGACATAAAACACATCCATTAGTGTCGAGATGACGCCTTTCCCGAGAAAGATAATCAGCACTTCTTTTAGAGCTGATCGTTTCATTGCAAAAGGAAATAATACCACGCACAAACCAAAAAGGCCTTTCAGCAACTTTTTTTCCATTAAATGACCCTGCCCTTGCTCTTTTTGGTTAGTATTAGCACAGCTTTAAAAAAGATGCATCTATTTCCTGCTTACTAAAAATCCTCATTAAATCCGGAACTCTGCAATCGGGTTAATCATGGCAGACCGCCCAGGTACATCATTTGCAGAGGTTCCTCATGGATTCTGCCTGCGTTTTCCTCCAAAAAATAGACCTTGGCATTAGGCCTCGAACTGATGCATTTATAAACTTGTCCGTCTTTAAAATGCACGGCTGCCCCATCTTCCATGCCAAACCCAGCTATCATACTGCCAGAACGTACAAGTTTATGAAATGACGGTCTTCTCTTTTCCTCGCCATCATAATGAGGACAAATACTCCCTTTGATAAATCCCAGTCCATTTATTTTGTACAGCGGAGCATTTAAAGGATCAGTCAATCCCTCTTCAAACCAGCAATTCGCTCCAGCACTAAGCCCTGCAAGGACCGTGCCGTTTTGATATGCTCTTTTAAATAGAAGATCGAGTCCCCATTCTTTCCATAAAACAAGCAGATTCCGGGTACTTCCCCCGCCCACGTACAAGATATCCTGGGACATGACGAAATCCTCAATATCCTTAAAGTGCGGATCAAATAATGCCAAGTGATCAGGTTTACATGCCATAGAATGAAAAGCATGATAAAACCGTTGAATATATCCATCCTGATCTCCACTAGCTGTGGACACGAAACATATTTTCGGATTCGGCTTCAGTGATTGATTCAGAATATAGTGATCCAACAACAAATTATCAGGCTCCATGGAAAACCCACCCCCGCCCATCGCAATAATCTGTTTCATCTTTTCCCCCCTCGTTTTAAAGCAGCACTTCCCTCAAAAGCAGCCCCAAAGCTATGCCCAGAAACATCGAAGTTAAAGTCCCGAGAAGAAAATACTCCGCCCAGTTTCGGTCATCCATCTGCTTAAAGCGGGCGATCGATTTCGCCGTCACAATGAAACCGATGGCGGGATATGCACTGTAAAACGTCAAAATCAGTACAAGCAGCCTTTCAATATATCCAATCAGCTTTCCTCTGGACAGATCATGTTTATTAAATGTGAAATACGTATACTCCTCCGTCAGTCCGCCTGCTGCATTCATCTTATCTTCTTTTCTCTCATTCTTGAATGCATAGCGCCCTTCAAACGAAAGCAGCTGCGCCGGAAGTGTCCCTAGCACCATACGGATGACATGCCCGCTTACACTAGTAGTAACAATTAGAATAATGGCAATAAATAAAAGGGCATTCGGTACACTGAGTGAAGATTTCTCCGTTATCAGCATGATTCCTTTTTGGGCAATTGCGCTGTACGATACATTTAAAAAGAAGTGGCATGCTAACACAATCATAACAAGATGCAAAAACTGATCACCAAGAAAATAGAGAAGGTTTTTCATATTTTGCTTGTCAGTCGTCCTATCCAGCAGTTTCAGCTTAAGAAAATCTATCACACCATGAGTTCCAATTATGAAAACCAATGGCAGAACAACATTTTTCAGCGGATTTACCATCTCGAATTTGGTCAGCCAGAAACAAAGCAAAACAGCCAGGAGGATAAACGCATGATGAAGCAAATGCTTTTTTAAATACTTCCGCTTTTCCCTGACCATTTCATCAGTCTGAAGCAGAAAGTCAGCCGTTAAATGGGCCAGAATAAGACTAAGTACAATCATACGCTCCCATCTCCCTCCCTTTTCGAAAACCATTCGGCTGACGAACTCTGCAAGCTTGAGCGAATTGACGCAATCAGCTTGTCAGTTGACGAATCATCAAATGCCTTATGTTCGATAGAATCAAGAACAGCTGTGACAGTTTTGAAAATCATCACCAGCTCCTCCCCTTTTCCCTTTTTAAAATGGCTCGAAATTGTCGATGGCGACTTGCTCAGCATCGACGCAGCTTTCCGCTGCTGACGGTAAATTTCCACAAGAGTATACACCTTCTTCTGGAGGTCCGTCTGGTCCTTAACGAGCGTATGCCTGACTTCCAGCAGAGAATTGAGTAGCAGCTGGGTTTCATACAGATCATCACGTAAGCGGAATGCAAACTGGGCTTTCCCTGCACCTTCACGTTTCAGTTCATCATTCGCCTCTCTGGCCTGCTTCATCAGCGGATGTATCCACGTTTCTACATTAAGATCCGCAACATTGCTGTCAATCTCGCCAAACGACAGACCAAAGTATGGCGGGTGCTCAACCTTCGTCCAGCAGATACTTAGAAAGTGTGCAGCCGCGTACGCCGCAGCATATCCCTCCGATATAAAAATCACCTCATCTCCCCTTCGATGCTTGACAATCGCCTGATTTCCGGTCCATTGCATCAGCCAGGAAGTGATTTTACTCAAATAAGCAGATAGTTCATTTCCTTTGCCTTCTAAAGAAGAATTTCTAATATCCATAATAAACACAGAGCACGGGTAACGATTCAAAGAACATGCCTCCATAGATTCGATTATATAATATAATGTAGCAAATGTTCGATTGAATGGTCAAACTTTTACGGAGTTTGATTAATTAATAAAAAAAAACAGCGTGGGCTGTTTTTAATAGTCTACCATTTTTTTCATCCTCACCTTCCCGCTCACAACCTCCTCCCCGTTCTGATTCCTCGCACTTACTAAAAATGAAGCAGTATCTCCATTCATTTCTTCTGCAGCTGCTTCCAACGTAAGCACATCCCCCAAAAACACCATCCCCTTAAAGCGGACCGAATAATCCTCCATAAACCATTCTCCAAGGTATGGCGAGAACAGCTTCCCGAGGCTGCCCATTGTCAACATGCCGTGGGCTATAATCCCCGGGAGTCCTGCTTTTTCTGCTTCTTCGTCAATGGTGTGGATGGGATTGTAGTCGCAGGATGCGCCGGCATATTTTATGAGAGTGAGTCTGTCGACGGGAGGAAGTGTGATGCTTCCTATTTTTGCGCCCGGCCGGAGTTCAGCTATTTTCATAAGGTCATCCCCTTTCTGGCGGCTTCCGTCATTATGACAGACTGCGTCATTGTGAAGATGACTTCTCCTTTTTCCGTTTCTCCCGTTCTTTCAATTGTAAGGATGACCATGCTTCCTCCATTGCCAGACCGTTCTTTGCAGTTTGATAGTTTGGAAGAACACAGGATTGTTTCACCGGCATAAAGAGGGCGCTCGTAGTGAAAGGCCTGTTCACCGTGGATCAAACCTTTTGAAGGCAAGTTCAGGTCTTCGATTGTGCCGTAGTTAAGAGTGACGGGAAAAGTTACCGGTGCGATATTCCGTCTGAAAGCTGACTTTTCACCTGCATCAGTGTCAGTATAAAGCGGATTCTCATCGCCGATTGCCAGGGCAAATCTGCGTATGGCTCCAGATTCGACTGTGTTTTTCACTTTATCGGAAGCGCTTCCAATTAAGTGTTTATACATGTGACGGTCTCCTTTTAAATGAATTGGCCGATCTTTACGTTTCCTTTGATCAGGTTCCTTGATAGGATCAGGCGCTGGATTTCATCTGTTCCGTCATAGATTCTCCAAAGTCGGGCTTCGCGGTACCAGCGTTCGATCGGCAGCTCTCGTGTGTAGCCCATTCCGCCGTGGATTTGAAGGACGCGGTCGACAACTCTGTTGCCCATGTTGGAGCCGTAGAGTTTAGCCATGGATGCCAGGTGCCTGTTGTCTTCGCCCTGATCCAGTGTGAACGCAGCATTGAGCACGAGCCATTTGGCTGCTTCGATTTCAGTTGCTGAGTCTGCGATTTGCCACTGGATTGCCTGGCGGTCTGCGATCGGGCGTCCGAAGGTTTCGCGCTCTTTTGAATAATCGATGGCCATTTGCAGCAGCCGTTCTGCTGCGCCTACTGCCGTCGCGCCTACAATCCATCTTGCAAATCCGATCCATTCGAGGCCGAGCTTATAGCCCCCATGAAGTTCTCCCAGAATGTTTTCTTCCGGAACGCGCACGTTGTCAAAGATCAGGGCTGCAGGTCCCCACTCACCCATTGTGTGAATGTATTCAGACTTCCATCCCATATCTCTGTCAACAATAAAGCAAGTCACCCCATCACGGCCTGTTGCACGGTGTTTTTCTTTGTCGGTAATCGCAATAACCATGACAAAGTCGGCTTCATTTCCGCCTGTGATGAACGTTTTTTCTCCGTTCAGCACCCATTCGTTTCCGTCTTTGACGGCCGTCATGCGGATATTGCGGGTGTCAGAGCCTGCTGCAGGTTCGGTCATCGCAAAACATGATTTTTTATCGCCATTAATCGTTGGAAGCAGGTATTTTTCCTTTTGTTCTTCGTTTGCGTAGTAAAGAATATTATCGGCTGATCCTCCGAATCTGAAAGGAACGAACGTTTTTGAAACTTCCATTTGAACGATGGCAAGCATCATTTGGCCTAGGTTGACGCCGCCGTACTCTTCCGGTGTGTTGATCCCCCAGAACCCTGCCTTTTTGGCTTTTTGCTGAAGCTCTTCCAATTGTTCTCTCGATAAGCTTGGGCGTCCTTCCAGTTCATTTCTTAAAACCGTATTCTCAAGAGGCATTAATTCATTCTCTACAAATTTCCTGATTGTTTTCTGAACCATTCGCTGCTCTTCTGTTAAACGCAAATGCATGCCATTCACTCCGTTTCTTAGAAATACTAACCAGTTGGTATGTTACTAGTTTATTTTGAAATTTCAGAAAAAACAAGTCTGAATTCAAAAAAAGCCCTCTAATTTTAATAGAGGTGCTTCTCAAGAGCATATCTGATGTCAGATGGTATGGGTTCAGACTGTTTTTCATGTACATTGTAGTTGACATAGACAGCGGTCCCTTTTGCGCAAAGAGTTCCATTCTGGTGGATTTCTTCATATAGTTCAAGGCTTGAGTTTCCAATTCGTTTGATCCAGCAGAATACGTCTGCCTTTTTTCCAAAATAAAGCTGGTTTTTAAATTCAACATTCATGCTGATTATAATCATTTTCCAGTCACTGAAACAATGATATGGATTAAATAACTGGAAAAGTCCGTTTCTCCCCGCTTCAAACCACACAGGTATGACGGTATTGTTGATATGCCCTACACCGTCGGTTTCCGATACTCTCGGTTCAATCACTGTATGAAACATCCCCTGACACCCCTGCTGCTTTCAGATTACCATGAAAGGCAGCTGTATAAATCCGCTTTATGTCATCCCGAGACAATGGCTTGGGACTTCTAGAAAGCAGTCTCGTCTGTTTGGCTCCATTGTCTGCAAGTCTGTCAAGATCTTCTTCTTTTATTCCATACTCTCTTAAGCTCAGAGGAAGACCTGTGTCCTGTATCAGGTGCTTCATTTCAAGAACAGCCAGGCGGGCAAGTTCTTCATCTGTCCGGCCGTTTTTTTCAATTCCGAGTCTCCGAGCTAAAATGGCCATTTTTCCGCTGCAGGAGTCCCTGATCTCATCCATTACATATGGCAGAAGGACGGCATTTGATTCACCGTGGGGCATTTTAAAAAGTCCGCCTAAAGGATAAGCTAACGCGTGCACTCCTGCTACACCTGCATTAAAAAAGCTTAACCCGGCAAGCATGCTTCCCCAGGACATGCTGTTTCTTGCTTCTTGATCAGAACCATTAAGCACAGCTTTCCGAAGACTCGCAGCAATTTTACCTGCAGCCTCCAGCGCAAGAGTATCTGTCAGAACATCAGCATGGACGGACAGATACGATTCAATGGCATGTGTAAGGGCATCAATCCCGCTTGAAGCCGTGGCTCTTGGCGGGAGACTGTAGGTGAGCTCAGGATCAATGATGACCGCATCTGCAAGGAGATTAGGATGTGTGATGACATCCTTTGAATCTTCAAGGGAGAAAACGGCAATGTCCGTCATTTCCGCCCCGGTTCCTGAAGTCGTAGGAATTAATAGTTTAGGAAGTCCTTTATTTGACAGTGATTTTGTTCCCGTCAGATTTAAGTAATCCTCGACGGCACCTTCATGGCTCGATAAAACCGCAGCCGCTTTGGCAAGATCAAGACAGCTGCCGCCCCCTATTCCGATAACCAGGTCAGCGCCTGAGTCAGCAAGTGCTGCTTTTGCCCGGTTTCCGGCTGCAGCAGTCGGTTCAGGCTGAATGTCAGAAAAGATTTCAAGTTCAATCTTTTTTTCTTCAAATGCCTCCGCGAGTGGTTTCAGCACATTTAACCGGATAAGCACCGGATCTGCAAAGAGATGCACTTTCTCCGCCTGATGCTGTTGAACCAGTTCAATGACCTTTTGAAAGGATCCTTCACCTGTAATGATGATTGATGGGGATCTGAACGTATTCACAGTGCCCCCTCCTTGTGGCCGGAGTAAAAGGTTTGGATCTGCAGGCCATCTGAAGAAATGTTTGTATACTCTCCGGCCGCTGACATGGAAATGGTCTTTTCCCAAAATCTCCTGGCCGGCACGTTTCTTTCTATCTGAGTAACTTCCCATTTCCCCGGATGAATCCTGAATAAGTCATGTGCAACAGCCGTACCCAGGGAATTTCTTCTGAACTTCCTCAAAATAAAAAATTCCGCTATCGAAAACACGTTATCGGACATATCAAATCTTACAAGGGCAAATCCGGCATACTCTCCGTTTTGCCGAATCAAATACGGAAATCTTCCTTCTTCTACCCAGTACTTCTCCAAATAGGCATACGGATTAAATAATCCGTTATGATTGACTGCCGCATCGTTAAACTCGCTGAAATCATATAAGTAAAACTGCATCAGATTTTCGAATACTAGTTTTTTCGAAACATCTGCTAATGATAGTTGATAAGACATAGCTTCACCCCTTGTTAGGTGAAATTCTATTCAAACAGCGTTGTTCCTGCTTCAGAGCGGCAATTGCGCAAGTATTTGCCTGACTGTTTTTTCAGATTGAAGCCTTGCAGCTACAAATGGCGGCTTTATGCGGCCGGCCCCTTCAAAAGGCTGTCCAATCCACATAACCGTGTCATCAATGGCTATGAACGGAAACGGGAGGTCTTCCTGAACCCAGTCCCCTTTTATCGGCTGTTTTACAGAAGAAATGAATGTGACAGCAGCATCGGTCTTGTTCAACTGTTCTTCCCAGTCTGCGTTTACCCTCACCGATGCAGGAATGCTGAGCACAATTTTTCTGCGGGCTTTCTGAATATCCGTAAAAACAGGTTGGAGTTTCAGAGCGTGTATCCACCTGAGCATGGGGTGCTGGTTTTTGATCCAAGTTCCGATTTGCTGATGGGCAACAGTCTGCCCCTCTTTTATTTGATGATCCAAAAGCTGTCTGATTGTCTTTCCTGTATACACTTTTTCGCGAAGAAATTGTGTGTCACTTACATGAATAAACTTTCCTTTTGTCCTTGTAATGGCAACGTTTATCAGTCTCGAGCTGTCTTTGCCGGTCAGCAGCATGCCAGCTTTCTTTTCAGGAAAGCTGTCGACACTGTCAAAAATCATCACATCCCGCTCGCTGCCCTGAAATTTATGAACGGTAGCTGCCAAAATATCCGCATGCTGCACTTCAGCCTGATAAAGATCATCAAGAAGCAGCTGCATCAAATGGGTCTGGGCTCTATATGGAGCTGCGTATCCGACTGACTTTGCTCCCGATAGGACGGCTTCATGAATGCTTTGAAAAGAAAGCAGAAGATGCCAGAGGTTAAATTTTGAGTGAGATGTCCGTTCTTTTAGACAATATTGCCCTGTGAAGCTGGCATCAAGGAGGATCGATGCCCTTCCCGGGAACGGAGCAAGTTCTGAAAGACTGCTCCGCCTGTTTAGTACATCGGAATGGTCTCCTACTTTATTCTGATAAATATACCTGTTTGTAAACGATGATATTTCCGGATGCATTCTTCTCTGTTCGTTCAAGAGCAGCATATGGGGATGAAGGCCACCGCTTGTGTCTGAAACACCGAATCTTACAAAGATATCTTCTTTTAGCCATTTTTCAGTCAGTTCGTGACGCGATGAAGCGATTGGCGGAAGCTGTTTAAAGTCTCCGCACAGAATCGTCCGTTTTCCAAGGGAAGCAGCAAATGCAGCCTGCGGAACATATGCCATACTCGCTTCATCAACAAACACTGCATCATAGTCGGTTTCATAAATGGCAGGGTCACTTGCTGCTTTGGCAAACGTGGTGCCGATAATTTTGGCTTCTTTTGCAAACTCGGTTTCCTGTCTGCGGATTTTCTCAAGCACCCTGCTGATTTTCGTTTCCAGATCAAGAAGAGCATTTGAATCTCTTTTACTGAAAGAATGGGACAAATCCGATTTTAAAAGCTTCCTTTCGCTGAGAAGGTTTTGCCGTTCTGCCGCAATGGCCGGAGATTGTTCTGCAAGCAGGTCACTTACTGTCAGAGGGACTTTAAATGAATAGCCGCTTCCGAATCCGTAGCGGACAATTTCTCCCGATTTAAACTTTTCCCGCTTCAGGACGAATTGTGCAAGCTCATTCATCAGAACGTCAACAGCATTATTGCTGTGGGACAAAATCAGTATTCGTTTGCCTTTAAAATAGAGATTCGCCGCTGTTCTCGCAAGCGTATAGGTTTTTCCTGTTCCCGGAGGCCCCCAGACGAACGTGATGGGGTTGCAGATTGCCCGCTGTAGCAGCTCATGAACAGCATTTTTGGACGTTTCAGGATGTTTTTCAGGCATGGAGGGATCCATAAGTTTTTTTATTCTTGCGCGCTTTTGCTTGCTTTTTTTCATCTCTTCAACTCGATCTGCGAGTTCTTCAAGCAGCTCCCACGGGTCGTGAAAAAGAAAAGCTTCCGGAATCAGGTCGCCGAATGTCCGTTCAAATGAAAGAATGATGCTTGTTCCTTCAGAAGAGAGTACACGTCCGTTATGTTTCACGCCGTCCCATTCAAGTTTTACCGACGAGCCGACGGGAGCATTGATTTTCCCTGTACCTTCAAAATAATAAGTAAAAGCATCTCCGGAAGAAAGCAGATGCCCGTTTATGACTCTGTATTTTGTACTGCCGTATTTTTTCAGGTAGCCGATTTCAATCCCGATGGCCTGAAGCCATTCTTTTATGTACTGTTTTGTTGTCATCATGTTTGTTTCTCTCCGTTCATACAAAGAAGCAGGACTCTATTTTGAGCCTGCCTGTGTGAACTATTAACTATACATGATTTTTCATTTTTCGTCATGGAGAGTGGGAGTATTTCCAGAAATTCATCAGGAAGATGCATGGTGTTTTTTGATAACTCTTCGAAATCTTACTTTCAGCTACCTGTCAAATGGTAAAAGATATAGGAATAGTATATTACTGGATTAATAAAATTGAAAAAGGAATAAAAATGAGGTGATTTCATTTTAGAAAAGCTCAGGAAACTTAATATGAAAACTGCTGTATTTATGGGAATTATTTTTTACTCTTTGACGATCTTGATCCACTTTCTTATTATAAGCAAAAGTATTCCATTCACATGGGTTAATGGTGGAAGGTCTGAATCATTCGCTGAACAGCTGCCAATAACTGTTATAAATATCGTTATTTCTATTATTGGAGTAGTTTTTACGTTGATTGTTGGTAGAATTAAACTATATAAATACAAAAGAGGAATAACCGTTATATGCTGGTTTTTTGTTGTACTTTGGTCTTTTGGCTTTATACAACAATTGTTTGGAACACCTTTTGAAAAAATGGTTTGTTCGTTAGTTTTGCTTATTGGAGTTATCTCGAACTTGCGTATGGCGATTGAAAAAAAATAGATGTAACTATTTAATTAATAAGTTTGTGAAAAATTACACTTAAACTAAAGGGGTGCTTTAGGAATAAGCAATTCCTTAAACAACAAAAACTCGCAGTTTTCTTATGCGAGTTTTATTTGTTATAGCCTTATGGTATAGCAACAATCTTTACGAAAACAGCCTTTTTGAAAGATGCTACGCGCACAGTGAAAAGCACTGCCCGAAACTGTGCAGTGCTTTCTTTGCTATGCTAATACCTTTGCAAAAAATTCTTCATACAGAGCCTGGACAGCCCTTTTTTCCTGCGCTTCTTTTACACCGAACATCATGCTGACCTCAGACGATCCCTGATTGATCATTTCAATATTGACGCCTGCATCAGCAAGAGCCTTTGAAGCTCGTGCCGCAGTGCCGATATTGCGGCGCATGCCTTCCCCTACCATCATGATCAGGGACAGATTGTGTTCAACCTTCACTTCGTCTGGCAGAAGATCTGCCTGGATCCGTTCGAGAATTTGTTTTTCAGTGTCCGGAGTCATCTGCTTTTGCCTCAGGATAATACTTAAATCATCAATGCCGGACGGACTGTGTTCATAGGTAAGGCCAAAGTCTTCCAGGATTGAAAGCAGTTTCCGGCCAAAGCCGATTTCTTTGTTCATTAAATATTTGTTCACATAAATACTGCAAAAATCATCATCGCTTGCTATTCCGATAACAGGCCCGTTCGTATTTTTGCGCTCATTTACGATGCGTGTGCCCGGAGCAGCAGGATTGTTTGTATTCTTGATTTGAACCGGAATGCCGGCTTCAAAGGCAGGAATTAATGCTTCGTCATGAAATACGGAAAATCCCGCATAGGACAGTTCGCGCATCTCCCTGTATGTCAGCTCGCGGATCTCCTTTGGGTTTGGAACGGTATTCGGGTTAACAGAGTATACTGCATCCACATCTGTGAAATTTTCATACAAGGCTGCTCCGGTTCCGTTTGCAAGGATAGAACCTGTTATATCCGAGCCGCTGCGGGAGAAAGTAACAACTTCGCCTGCCTCGTTGTAGCCGAAAAATCCCGGGAAAATAAGAATGCCGGGCCATTCAGAAAGCGACCTGAGATTTGTGTACGCCTCTTTTAAAACAAGAGCTGTTCCTTTCGTTTCTTCGACAAGAAGACCCGCAGCTTTAGGATCAACATATGCTGCCTGCACTCCCCTGCTCTGAAAATAAGCAGCAATCAGCCTGGCATTGCAGTCCTCCCCGCTCGCTTTAATGGCATCTATGTATCTCGCTTCATTTATATGGTCATTATGAAGAAGTTCAAGCAAATGAGTTTTGATGCTGGAAACGATTTCACCTGAGAGTCCCAGCTCCTCAGCAATTTGAGCATACCTTAGAACAACAGCAGCAAGAATTTCTGCTGTTTCAAGCCCCTTCAGATGTCTGTCTCCAAGCTCAATCAATAGATCCGTCACTTTGCGGTCATCTGCAAAACGTTTTCCCGGCGCAGATACAACTACAATCTTTCGGTCTGCATCCGACAACACAATGTCAAAAACCTTTTTCACCTGCTCGCCTGATGCAAGCGAGCTGCCTCCAAACTTCACTACTTTCACGCGAACATCCCCTAAAGTTTTATAGTTCAGCTGTGCTGATCATACTTCTATAGAATCCATAACTGCCTGAATTTTAAATCTATTTTACTCCTTTTAAGCGAACAATCAAGGATTTCTTTTGATTCTTTTCAATTTTTTGATATCAATCCCTGCTGTATATGGTAAAATACATTTCGTCAATCGAACTATTTTACAAAGAAGGGACTTGTAACATGCAAAGCGCTGCTGCTGTAAATAAACACGCACCTAAACCTTCAACGACTGTTTACAACATTTTGTTCATCATCGGCTTATGTCACCTGCTGAATGACGCCATTCAGTCTGTTATCCCCGCGATGTTCCCGGTGCTTGAAAAATCAATGGGCCTTACCTTTACTCAGCTCGGCCTGATCGCGTTTACCCTTAACATGGTATCTTCTGTTCTGCAGCCTGTGGTCGGCTGGTACACAGATAAAAAGCCGATGCCTTATGCCCTTCCAATCGGATTAGCAAGCAGTCTGCTCGGAATTCTGGGGCTAGCTTTCGCTCCTTCTTTTCCGCTTATTCTGCTCAGTGTTTTCTTTATTGGACTCGGTTCTGCTGTCTTCCACCCTGAGGGCTCGAGAGTTGCTTATTTGGCAGCAGGAGAGCGCAGAGGACTTGCCCAGTCGATTTATCAGGTAGGCGGCAACACAGGCTCTTCTGCTGCACCGCTGATTACCGCTTTGATTTTGGTTCCGTTAGGCCAGTTTGGGGCCATCTGGTTTACCATTGCTGCTGCTCTTGCCGTCCTGTTTCTCCTTTATATTGCACGCTGGTATTCGGCAAAGCTTGCCTTCATTCGAAAAGATGAGAAGAAAAATGGAACGGCGAAAAATAGTGGCCGGCTGTCAAAAGGCGTCCTCTCAGCTCTGGCCGTTATCGTTTTTCTTGTTTTTGCAAGATCCTGGTATGGAAGTGCCATATCAAACTTCTATACGTTCTATGCTATTGAGAAATACCATTTAAGTATTGCAGAATCACAGGTTTATATTTTTGTTTTTCTCGTGATGGGAGCACTCGGAACATTTGCAGGGGGTCCTCTCGCTGACAGGTTCGGCAAAAGGAACATTATCCTTTGCTCACTGATTGCCTCTGCTCCGTTTGCTTTGCTGCTGCCACTTGCGGGGCCAAAAATGGCCTATGTGCTCATTGCGCTGATCGGGTTTATACTCAGCTCGAGTTTTTCAGTTACGGTTGTATATGCCCAGGAGCTTGTGCCCGGTAAGATCGGTACGATGTCGGGGCTGACTGTAGGTCTTGCTTTTGGAATGGGTGCCATTGGGTCAGTGGCTTTGGGCTCATTAATCGATGCATTTTCATTAGCCTCTGTCATGACAGGCACCGCAGCCCTGCCTCTTTTGGGGATTCTCGCATTCCTACTTCCAAAGGATCAGACTCTCCTTGAATGGCAGAAATAATCGACAGCCTTTGGCGATTTCGCCGGAGGTTTTTTTCTTGTTTTTGTCGCATTATGAATGATTTAACAGATTTGTAATCTAAAAGACCCCGATTTTATGATATAACTATAAACAGAAAGGGGTTGTTTTATGAAAGTCTCGATACGTATGATTGCCGCGCTTTCTGCAGGATTTGTCGCTTTATCATCCTATAGCCCTGCCTTTGCGCAAACAAGCGGGGGTTCACTTAAACAGGCTGAAAAGCAGCTGAATGAAAACAGTGAAGCTCTTGACAGGAAAGAGAAACAAAAGCAAGCAGTACATACCGCTGTACAGAAAATGGAACACGAACTTGCAAATACGGAAGCTTTAGTCAAAAAAAATGAGAACGATTACGCTTCCATCCAGAAAAAAATCCAGGAAACAAACGAATTAATTGAGGAAAAGAAAATAGAAATTGTCGCACTTCAGGATAAAGTAATAAACCGCGAAGAAATCATGTACGCCAGGCTTACTGCTCTTCAGGAAAATGATCATGCCGATATCGTTATACATACGCTTGTTAATGCCGAAAGTTTTTCAAACTTTTTCGAGCGCATCGGTGCTGTTGCAACACTCTTGCATGCAGACAATGATATTCTTGAACAGCAGGAAGCCGACCTGAAGCAAATTGAGGAAGACAAAAAAGAGATCGACAAGCAGGAAGCCCTGCTGAAAGAACAGCAGCTGGCACTTGCATCAAGCGGCGCCAAGCTTGAGGAAGCTCTCCTTCAAAGACAGACGCAAATGGCTTCACTTAAAAGCGAATATGAAAAAATCTCAGCCGAGGTAACCCTTGCAGAGCAGGAAAAAAGCGTCCTGCAGTCACAGGTGAAAGCGATTGAGACAAGCATTAAAAAAGAACAGGATGCAGCAAAAGCACGTGCGGCTAAAGCCCTTGCAGAACGGAAAAAAGAAGAGGCTGCACAGGCAGCTGAAGCAAGTGCACGTGCGGAAGCCGAGAAAGCGCGCAAAGTGAGAGCAGCAAAGGCTGCTCCGGCAAAGAAGCAGACCGCAGCAGTCCCGGCAGTGTCCAAGCCTGCTGAAAAACCTGTGCAGGAAAAGCCTGTTCAGGATGAAAGCAAGGTTTTCTATGTTACAGCTACTGCTTACAGTCATGAAGATACTGCAAGCGACTTCACGGCAATCGGCATTAACATTAAAGAAAATGCCAATATGAAGCTGATTGCAGTTGATCCGAAAATCATTCCGCTTGGCAGCAAAGTCTGGGTGGAAGGATACGGGGTAGCCATCGCAGGCGATACAGGCGGCGCCATCAAAAATCATAAAATTGATGTACTGATGCCTAACAGTGCTGAAGCACGCAAATGGGGCCGTAAAACGGTAAAAATTGAAATTCTTAATTAAAAAAGAGAACCCGCGGGTTCTCTTTTTTGTGTTATAAATATTCTATTTAAATAGCAAATTATTATACTCATTCTATTTATGGACAAGAACAGGTTCCCCTTTAAACAGCCTTTTCATCATGGCATGAAACTGTTCGAATTCAAATACATAGTCTGAGCCGCCGTGTATATTTCTCATTCTCAAACCGGATGCCATGACCACAAGGACCTCCGCTGTCTGACCGGCGTCCACTCCTGAAGAGATAACGCCGTTTTTTTGTCCGGACAGAATCCAGAACCTTGAGAATTCTACCATATAATGATCAAATGCTCTTAGTGCATTCCGTGCTGTCTTAGTGTCGTTCCGTCCAGTAAAGTACAGCAGAATCTGATTGACAATGCCCGAGGGATCGTTCATCGCAGAAAAACTTTCAGCCAGGACATTTGCCGGATCCATCATATCCTCCCCGCTGCTGCCCATCCTTTTTAAAAAGGTTTCATTTGTTTCTTGTATTTTTTCCTCCAGCACCATCGCCAGAAGATCATCTTTGCTTTTTATGTAATGGTAGATTGCCCCCTTGGACAAGCCTGTCCTGTTCATAATCATGGACAAAGTCGTTTTTGAGCAGCCGACTTCGTCTATCAGCTCTGATGCGGCATGGAGCAGAGCTTTTTCAGAGCGTAATCTTCTTTCAAATTGCTTCATTTTCCGACACCCCCTTTACTCATCATAAAAACAGACCGACGGTTTGTAAAGTAGTTTTCTGTCTTCTTTTGATTGTTTTTGTCATTGCATCTTTTTAACTATTACTTCCGCAAGATTTGTTGTTTTTGCACTTTACCCGTTCCTTTCCGCTCCAGGAACTTGCTTTCCGCGGGGAGTGCCTGAAGCTTCCTCGCTGCGCTTGCGGGATCTTCAGTGCCCTCTTCATCCCGCAGGAGTCAAGTTCCTTCCGCTGCAATCCACTGGAGTTTTGTGCATATATTCACATGATAGAAGGATTACGCAATTTTTATATGAAACAAAAAATTGTCGCAAATGACATGAATGTTAAGTTATTTCAGAAAAATAGTATAAATAGCAATTTTGCCGTTTTTTTTTGACAATTCAATTTTAATAGTAGTATTATTATATATGGTAAAAAGGAGGCTTCTTGTAACATGTCATCACTTGACAAAGACAAAATTGTACAAAGTGTACCGCAAAAAGGGTTTTTCGGTCATCCTAAAGGATTATTCACCCTTTTCTTCACAGAATTCTGGGAACGTTTTTCCTACTACGGGATGAGAGCAATACTTCTGTATTATATGTACTACTCGATGAAAGACGGCGGCCTGGGTCTTGATCAGCCGACTGCCCTTTCGATCATGTCCATTTATGGATCATTGGTTTATATGTCTGGAATCATCGGAGGATGGATTTCCGACCGATTGCTCGGCAATACAAGAACCGTTTTTTACGGCGGCGTTCTCATTATGCTGGGCCATATTATTCTTGCGCTGCCAGGAAGCATTCCGGCATTTTTTGTTTCCATGTTCTTTATCGTAATCGGAACAGGTTTGCTTAAGCCGAATATTTCGAATATTGTGGGTGATCTCTACAGCAAAGAAGATAACCGACGCGATTCCGGTTTCAGTATTTTCTACATGGGAATCAACCTTGGCGGTCTGCTTGCACCACTTATCGTTGGTACTCTCGGACAGAAATACAATTTCCACCTTGGATTCGGAGTAGCAGCAGTCGGTATGTTCCTTGGACTTGTTGTTTTCATGCTTACGAAAAAGAAAAACCTTGGACTTGCCGGAACGGGTGTTCCAAATCCACTTACTCCAGCTGAAAGAAAAAGCGTTTTCGGCAGATTGGCGATTGGACTTGCCGTCATTCTTGTTTTAGGTGCTGTATCCATTTATACCGGTTACCTGACGATTGACCGCTTTACATTCATGATCAGTATTCTTGGTATTTTGATTCCTGCAGCATACTTTATTGTGATGTACCGCAGCCCAAAATCAACAGATGTTGAGCGATCACGCCTGATCGCATATATTCCTCTGTTTATCGCGGCAATGATGTTCTGGGCAATCCAGGAACAGGGTGCAACCATTCTTGGTGCTTATGCTGATAAACGCACACAGCTGACGTTCGGAAACTTTGAAATTCAGTCATCCTGGTTCCAGTCGCTGAATCCGCTGTTTGTTGTTCTTTTGGCACCGGTTTTTGCTTGGCTTTGGATTAAGCTTGGAAACCGTCAGCCGTCGACATCCAAAAAATTTGCTTTTGGACTTTTCTTCGCCGGGTTATCATTCCTGGTCATGATTATTCCAGCTTATACAAACGGTACAGATACACTTGTTCACCCAATGTGGCTTGTGCTCAGCTTCTTCCTTGTTGTTCTTGGAGAGCTTTGCCTGTCCCCAGTCGGATTATCAGCAACAACCAAGCTTGCTCCGGCTGCTTTCTCAGCGCAGACCATGAGTTTATGGTTCCTGACAAATGCATCGGCTCAAGCAATCAACGCACAAATCGTAAAATATTACACACCTGAAACCGAAATTGCCTACTTTGGAATTATCGGCGGACTCGCCATTCTTTTAGGGGCAATCATGCTGATTCTTTCACCAAAGATTCAAGCGTACATGAAAGGTGTAAGATAATACGCAGAAAAAGCCTGTCCTTAAACTGGACAGGCTTTTTGCATTAAACGGTTGTCTCTTGAACGGCTTTCCCTCTGCAGACCTTCGCAGCTCTCACCATAATCTTCAATGCCTCAACGGCCTCTTTTTCCCCTCTTGTTTTAAGGCCGCAGTCAGGATTCACCCAAAATTGGGCAGGTTCGAGCACCTGCAGTGCCCTTTCAATATTTCGGATCATTTCCTTTTCTGAAGGGATGCGCGGACTGTGAATATCATATACGCCGAGGCCAATTCCCTTGCAGTAGGAGAATGTTTCAAAAGAACGAATCAGTTCCCCGTGGCTTCTTGAAGTCTCAATGGAGATGACATCTGCATCAAGCGCATCAATTGCTTCGATCATGTCTTCAAAGCTTGAATAACACATATGTGTATGAATTTGCGTCTCAGGTTTCACAGAAGCTGTTGACCTTTTAAAAGCAGTGACGGCCTCGTCCAAATACTGTTTCTTCTTTTCCTGTTTAAGCGGAAGACCTTCTCTAAGCGCGGGTTCATCTACCTGGATCATGCCGATTCCTGCGCTCTCTAATGCCTCAACCTCTTCTCTCACGGCGAGAGAGAGCTGATTTAACACGGCTGCTCCAGGTACGTCAGATCTTACAAAAGACCAATTTACTATTGTAACCGGTCCGGTCAGCATTCCTTTTACAGGCTTGTCAGTCAGCTTTTGGGCAAAAAGGGTTTCTTTTAATGTCATCGGCTCCTTAAAAAACACGTCCCCGTAAATGAGAGGAGGCCTTACGCAGCGTGAACCGTATGACTGCACCCACCCATTTGAGGTGACAGTCATCCCTCCAAGCTTTTCACCGAAATATTCGACCATGTCTGTCCGCTCGAACTCACCGTGAACGAGGACATCAAGCCCCAGGTTTCCCTGGATATCAATCCACTTTTTTATTTCACCTTCAATAAACTGATAATAGTCCTCTTCTGAGAGAGTTCCTTTTTTATACTTCAGCCTTGCAGCACGCACTTCTTTCGTTTGAGGAAAACTTCCGATGGTTGTCGTCGGAAGCAGCGGAAGGCTGAATTTTCTTTGCTGCGCCTCTTTTCTTTGAACTGCTCCAACTCTGACAGTGCTGTACTCATCATAAGAAGCATGTACAGAATGCCGGTTTCTCAAGTCTGAAGCCTCAAGATCTGCTATCCCCTTATCATAGGCTGAAAGGGTCTCTTCTTCAAAATTTAAAAATTTTGTCAGCAGGGTGATTTCATGGAGCTTTTCATCTGCAAATGCCAGTGCGTTTTTAACAAGGGGATGCAGCTTCCCTTCACTCTCTGCTGTTACAGGCACATGAATCAGACTGCATGAAGGCTGAGGAATCAGCCGGTCTCTTCCGACCTCATCCAGAATTCGGTTTACCAGTTTGACTGTTTTCTGAAGCTCTGCCTTCCAGATATTGCGACCGTCGATGACTCCTGCCGCAAGCACCTTGTCCTTTGGAAAACCGAATGCACTCAAATGCTCCAGCGTTTTGCCGCTGTCATGAACAAAATCCAGGCCTATGCCGTCAACAGGCAGCTGAATGAGCTGTTCATATTGTTCAGGACATTCAAAGTAGGTTTGCAGCAGAAGTTTTACCCTGCCTAAGCCTTCTTTTATTGTTTCATAGATTTTCTTCGTTTTTTTCATAAAGGCAGCATCCGCTGCTGATGTAACCAATATTGGTTCGTCTATTTGTATCCACTCTGCTCCTTCTTCTTCAAGCTCCTTGAAAACCTGAACATATAAAGGGATGAGTTTTTCAAGAATTTCTTCTTTCTTTTCTCCTTTTGAAAGGGCTGTGAGAGTAAGCGGCCCGATAAGTACCGGTTTCCCCGTAATCCCGGCCTCATCCCTTGCTTCTTTATATAGCTCAAGCAAGCGGTTGTGGATAAGGCGAGGCTCTGTTCCGTCAAGCTCAGGCACGATGTAATGGTAGTTTGTGTTAAACCATTTTGTCATCTCTGATGCGACTTTGTCTTTGCTGCCCCTGGCAATCGCAAAATACGTCTCAAGTGATGAGGGGTCCTGATCCCTGAATCTTTCCGGGATCAGGCCGAACATAACAGCCGTATCAAGTACATGATCGTAATAGCTGAAGTCGCCGACCGGCACAAGGTCAATCCCCGCCTCACGCTGTTTCACCAAATGAGAGAGCCTGATTTTCTTCATATCCAAATGAAACTCCTGCTCCGTCAGATCTCCTCTCCAAAACGCCTCAAGAAGCTTTTTCCATTCTCTTTTTTCGCCGATTCTCGGATAGCCAAGGTTTGAATTTCTAATTTTCATTGCGGTTCCCCCGTTTTCATAGTTTCTCAGCTCTAAACGCAAAAAAACTCTCCTTTTTAAAAGAGAGTTTAATGGACACAGCTAACTAGAGTTGAGACACAACAAAGGTTTCAACATACCGCATCACCCTCCCTATTTCGCGTAGGCTTAAAGTGCATACGAAAGGCAGGTCTCCTGGCTCTGGTTCACTGCATGCTGCTGCCTTCCCATTCCATTTCAGAACAGTGGCTTTGTGCAGAATGCTCCCCATTACAGTGGCGCGACCGCACCGGATTTTCACCGGCTTCCCTTTTAAGCTTCCGCGTAAACGCGTCAGCACCCATCGCTTGTCAACATATTCAGAATATTTTTGTGATTGTTTTTAACAATAGCTGATGTTTTTCAATCTTGCAAGACATTTCTTATTATTCAGAAAGAAATTCCGATCACTTTCCATTTGGCAGTCTCATAAAATCCAAGCTTTTTATAAAGGTTTTCTGCATCCGGATTATTGTAAAATAAATAGAGCTCTCTTTCAGTTCCGTAATCACGGCAGATTCTCTCTATGACTTTTGATGCATATCCCTTTCTTCTGAATATTGGCGGAGTGGCTACGCCGGCAATAACAGCAGTCTTTTCGTGTTCTGTATAAATTCCTGCAGTTGCTGCCATCGTGCCATTTTCCTCGACGTAATACACACTAAGCTTTCCAGAGAGGATGCTTTCATACTGTTCACCGGCAAAAAAAGCTTCAGTTGGACCAGCCATTTTATATTCTTCCACCTGCATGAACAGATGATATAGTCTGCGGCATTCTTCAAGACTTGTGATCTTGCAGACTTCGCCGGATACGCTGCCGGCTGCTTTATTATCGTATTTCATCATAACAGAGTCACTTTCAATCTCGGTTTTGACAATCTTTTTAAATGTCTCAATAAGTTCTCGTTTCCCAAAAATTCTCCTTATGCCGGTTTTCTGAATGAAAGGAATAAAAGCTACAATATCCGGAGGAATGACGGAACTGCAGAAGTATATTTTTTCAGGATAAACGATAAGCAAAGCCGTTAATTCAGCACTTGAATACTGACCATAAACCCGGATTTGTTCATCTTTAAGATCCTCCGCAATCAAAGCGTGTACATCATAATCTTTATCTAAAAAAGCGGCAGCCTGTGGAAGCTGGTCTTGTTTCAGCAACTTTATCGCCATTTCTCATCTCCCGGGAAAAATTTTAGCCAGTCTATTAGAATATTCTAACATTTTCTTTCCGTTTGATATATATTTTAATAGAGAGGAAATTTCACTATTTGGAGAATTAGGTGTGTGCCCATGGAAATGAAGGATGTATTGTTAAATCTTTTGCTCGTTTTGTCTCCGCTTCTCATCATTCAATTATTGTATATGAGAAAAGAAACGAACAAGAAAATGAAAAAGCGGCTGTTTGCCCTTCTTCCTGCGCTTGCCATTGTCTTCAGCATGCAGTATCCCTTTATGATTGATGGAGAATTTTTCTTTGATTTCAGGCGAATTCCATATGTAATGGGGCTTTTGTATGGAGGATATCCACTTGGAATCTTTTTATTTATCGTCACAGTCGGAACAAGGGTGATTATTGGCGGCAGCGGCATATATCCGACAATTGTCATGGCAGGAATACTTGTTCTGTTAGTACCGATGCTGTCTTCATATTATCTGAAAAGCAGGCTTAGAATAAAGCTCTGTCTAGTAGCTGCATTAGTTCTGGGCTCTCTGCTGTTCTCTATTATCCAAATTGAGATGATGTATAAAACGGCTTTTCATCCGTCGCATTATGTGGAACTGATCATCTTTCATATTTTTGCAGCGGTTATTGGAACGATTTTGTTTGAAACGATCATTCAAAATTTTCATCTGCTGAAAAGGGTCATTAAAGCAGAAAAGCTGGAAGTTGTCAGCCATCTTGCAGCAAGCATTTCACATGAAGTGCGCAATCCCCTGACAACAACAAAGGGTTTTCTTCAGCTGCTCAGAGATGATGAAATCAGCAGGGAGAAAAGAGACGAATACATTAAAATCTCATTAGATGAACTGGACCGTGCTACAAATATCATTAAAGATTATTTAACCTTTGCAAGACCGGAGGCTGAGCATCAGCACCCAATTTCTATACACAGTGAACTAAAGAACTGCATGAATGTACTGACACCCCTCGCTCAGATGGAAAATGTACAGTTAGAGGAAGATTTCAGCAAAGAAGAGCTGTATGTTCTCGGGGATTCCCTCAAGTTAAAGCAATCCTTTATCAACATGCTGAAAAACAGCATTGAGTCATACAGCAACGGAGGACAGGTTCATATTTCTACGCAAAAAGAAGGTTCATATGTAAAAGTCACAATAACAGACCATGGAAAGGGCATGACTGAGGATCAGGTGCTGCGTCTTGGTGAACCTTACTTTTCAACAAAATCAAACGGTACAGGTCTTGGGATGATGGTAACCTACAGCATTGTCCATTCGATGAACGGGTACATCAAAGTGAAAAGCGGTCCTGGTCAAGGGTCTGTTTTTCAAATCTACCTTCCTTCTCTGTCAGCCTGATTTCCTGCCGTCGCAACTGTACATCAATCTTTTACAGGCTTGTATAAGAGCCGTTGAGACGAACGGAGATCTGGTAAATGTCTGGGGAGACTGCCATATTTCCCTAAAAAGGTTTGTGAGTATTCGTTCAGCCGCATCAGCATTGTCGGTTGCTGAATAAATGATTCTGAGAAGAATTTTTTCATACCTGGCATACAAAACTTCCAAAGCGGCCTGTTCCTTTTGAATAATTAAAGCCAGCAGCTGATGGTCTCTCACCCTACTTTCCTCCCTTATGAAGAATAGTAATTTATGCCCTTTAATTTAGAAATATAAACCATATTCAGGTGGCTAATGTTCGAGTATGAGATACCTCAGCATGTAAAAGGAGCTCTTCACTTCCCTGAAGAACTCCTTTTTCTTATATCCTATGAAGACCCTTTTTATTTCACCGTTTGTCTAGCCAATATCCGGCGAATTGCAAGCTCTACTCCGTCCTGATCATTCGTGAGGGTGATATCTGAACAGATTGCTTTAATTTCAGGCCGCGCATTGCCCATGGCAATGCTTTTACCTGCTGCCTCAAGCATCGACTGATCATTCATGCTGTCCCCAATTGCAGCGGTTTTTGCAAGGTCAATCCCTAAATGGCCGGCGAGTTTCTTCAGAGCAATGCCTTTTGAGGCCAGTTTATGTTCAAGTTCAAAGTTATGGTCTGCCGACGTGACCAAGGTGAGGTTTTCACGGTCTTTAAACCTCTCCCATCCAGCATCGAGCTTCTCCTGGTGGAATGAAAAGGCAAGGATATTATAAATGTCTTCATATAAAATTTCTTTGCAATTCTCAATAAAGACAAACCCCGACTGGCTGTACTGTTTGGAAGCAGCATGAAGAAGCTTTGTGCGGTCAGCTTCTGGATTTGCACTTTTGATCCGGTCTATTTCAATCGACAGCAGCTCCCTTCCATGCTGCGGGGTGAAGATCGCTTTATTTCCGAAAACTTCGTAGTAATAGCCGTTTTCTTCAAGAAACTGCAATGCTTCTGCAGCCAATTCCTTTTCCATAGGCTGGGAATGAAACAGGGTTCCGTCCGGCTGGTGGATCGTCGCGCCGTTCGCAGCAATCACCCAGGTTTTCACATTCGCCGTTTTGAAAATTTCCATCACATCAAAATGGGCTCTCCCTGTTGCAATGACCACTTCTATCCCTTCTTCCTGCGCTTTTTTCAGCGCATTCAGATTTTCCGCACTTACTTTGTTTTCACTGTTCAGAAGTGTACCGTCAAGGTCAATCGCAATTAATTTTGTCATGTTGTTTCCTCCTCTGCTACAAGCAGCTCTACATTGTTTTTATCAAGCAGATCTCTAAACGATTTATCCGGCTCTTTGTCTGTAATCAGAAGGTCGATCTCATGCAGATCGGCATAGAGGAAAAAATCGGTCACTCCAAGCTTTGAATGATCGGCAAGGGCAATCACCTGATTTGCCTGGCTGATCATCTTCCTCTTTACCATTCCATCCTCCTCGTGGGCTATAGACAAGCCTCTTTCAGAAATGCCGACGACCCCAATAAATACTTTATCCACATGATATTTAGAAAGTTTTTCAACGACAGATGATCCGTACAGAAAACGGTGCTCCTTCTGCAGTTCTCCTCCAAGCAGATGAATTTGAATCCCGGGCTTTGTTGAAAGAATATCTGCCTGATTGATTGAGTTTGTAATAACAGCTGCATTCGTGACATCCATATATTCTGCGCACGCCTGAACAGTAGTGGAAGCGTCAAGGATAATCCGGTCTCCTTCCCGGATGAGGCTTGCTGCTTTTCTGCCGATCAGCTCTTTTTCGTAAGAAACCGTTTCAAGGCGGTTTTGATAATCTTTAATTTCAGTATGAGAGCTCGGCAGGATGGCTCCGCCCCGCGTCCGGATAATCATCTTTTGCTCCTCAAGCTTCACGAGATCGCGTCTTGCCGTGTCTTTTGAAACATCATAAAGCGAACAAATCTGATCAGCCGTGATCCGCTTATGCTCTTTTAAATAGTCCAATATCGAAATCAAGCGTTCTTCCTGGTACAAATGACACACCTCACTTTTCAGAAATGTTTGTAAAATAACACTGCACTTACACCTTATATAAGTGATTATAAGTTTTATGCATTAAAAATTCAAGTATTTATAAGTTTATACAAGTGATTTTATGTAATTGTAAGTGTTATTCAAGTTTTAAGAGGGTGTTCAAGCAGGTATACAAAAAGACGGCAACATCTTTTACTGATGCTGCCGTCTTCTCGTTAATTTTTAATTGCTGCAAGTCTGCCTGAAGCAAGCGGATTATTTACCCTGCCGAATTCAGAAGCGTGAGGCCTGTCGTCGCCGTCGCCGTATCCATAATCAATCATGCGGTTCCGATTCAGACAAAGTTTTTTAAAAGATGGCCTCAGAAGATCAAACAATTCAAACCGATCGTTTAGTTCAGGGAATTTTGCCTGATACTCTAGAATGGCATCTCTGAGCATTCTCCAGAAATCGGATTCATTCAGCTTGCCGCTTCTGTGAAGAATGTCTGCAAGATATCTGAAGTGGCAAACGAACAGTCCGGTAAAGATAAACTGACAGAGCCCTTCAGGAGCTTCGCTCCTTAATACACTTCTAAGTTCTTCTGATATGTGCTGCAGTTCAGGCAGCTTCTGGTCACTGATGTTTACATCATCTACAAAATCTTTTACGGCCACACGGTGCGGCTTACTGTCTTTAAGGATGAGCACTGTATTCTGTCCGTGAGGTGAAAATACGGTTCCGTACTGATACAAATAATGAAGCAGCGGCGGAAGGATCACATCAAACAGCTGTTTGATCCAATCTTCTGCAGTGAGGCCGGCCTTTTTAGCAAGTTCAAGGGCATAGGATTTACCGTCTTCGCCGACATATAAAAGGGCCGCAAGAGTGATGGCCTGCTCCCCTTCTTCAAGAAATGAGCAGAGATTTTCTCTCCAGATCACCCCGAGCATTTCAAGAAATTGATAAGGTGCCCCGTTCACAGTCGAATAATCCGGATGATCGTAATTCATGCTTGCGATCTCACCGGGCAGAACCACTCTGCACACATCCCGAAGAAAAGGGTCATTATCCCTTATTCCCTGAATATGCTTGGTGATCTCTGGAGCCAGAACCACTCTCTCTGACGGGAGCCCTCTGTATACGAGAGTATTTAATATACTCATAGGCAGCTTTACATGGTGCTTTTTTTCGTCATTCATGTTGACAAAGGTACGGATTGATTGCTGCGGCAGGTATTCGACCTCCCCTTTTCCGAGATAAATGATGTTCTGTTCAGCCAGCTCTTCAGCAAACTGCGCCACGATCATATGGTTCCACTGCCATTCGTGCACCGGCATGAAGAAATATTCTTCAGGTTCAACACCTGCCCTGCTCAGATTCTGGTTAAACATTTCCCATGCATTCAAACCAATTTCATCTTTTATTAATTGCTCATAGTCAACTTCTTCAATAGAATGAAACGTGCCTTTGTCTTTGGAAACAGCGATCCAGTCCAGCTGCACGGCCTTTTTTTGTTCCGGGGCATATTGGAGGTAATCAGAGTAGGAAAAACCGATTCGCCCTTTGTTGTATGTAATCCACGGATGGCCCGTCATTTCTCCTTCCAGTTCAGCATATCCCAGCTCAAGCAGGGATTCCGTCGACCGGTGTTCCTGCTTTGCCATTATGTGAACATCGGCAAGAAGTGTGCGTTTGTATTCCTCAATCAGATAAGCAGCCGTAAACGGCTTAATTCCAATATCCTGCTGGATCAGCAGCAGGAATTCAACAGCACTTACCTCACCAAGCCATTGATTACCCGATTGGACTTGTATGGATTCCGGATCCACCCAGTAGCTGTCCATTAATCTTTTTTCAGCTTTGAATCTGATTTTCTTGGCGCCTGAACATTCAAGATAATAATAGTCTTCCGATTGAACAGCAGAAATCATATCTTCATATAAAAACTCAGCAATCATTTTGGCGGTCAGCCGTTTATTGGCCTTTAACCAATGTTTCTTATTGATGTTCGCTTCCATATCTCTCACTCTCCTAAACCAGTTGTTTTTTTCCGGCAACATGTTTTGTTCCAAAGTGCTGAAACACATTTTTGTCAGACAGATCAAAAACGGCTTTTCCAGCGATGGTATTAATGATATGTGCGTTTCTGTAAGCTCCGAGGCCAAGGTCAGGCGCTCCTACTCCGTGCGTGTGAAGCTCTCCGTTTTGAATAAATACACTGTGCAGAGCCCGAGGCGTGTTCATCTCAGCCTGATAGTCCCTTGAAATGACCGGGCGCCCGGCCTCGTCCCATTTCATAGCTCCGGCAAGCCTGCTAAATGCTTTTGGCCAGACGGTTTTGTAGCCTGTGGCTGCAATAATGGTATCTGCTGAAAGAACAAACGATTCAGCCTGCTCGCGCTGATAGCAGGCAAGCTCGAGTTCTTCCCCATTGCATGAAATATCCATCACAGCCGTTTTGGCAAGCAACTGTACGTCAGGCTTACTTCCGGCAATTGTCCTTTCATACAGGAGGTTATAAATTTCTGCAATCGTATCAGCGCTTATCCCTTTATAAAGAGAATCTTGCGCTGGCACAATTTGATCCTTGAGATTCTGCGGCAGCTGATAAAAATAATCCGTGTAGTCCGGAGAAAAATGTTCAAGACCGAGTTTTGAGTACTCCATCGGGAAAAATCCATCCGTTCTCGTCAGCCAGTTCAGCTTATATCCGCCGGTTTCCTGACCTCTCAGAAGCTCCAGAAAAATCTCAGCAGCGCTTTGGCCTGATCCGATTACAGCAACCGATGCTCCCAAGTCTTTTTTTCGTCTGTCCATGAATTCAGAAGAATGATAAAGATTTCTGTTTCCAGAAGCTGTCCAGTCCGGAATAGAAGGAGCACTCCCCATTCCAAGCACCACATGTTTTGTTAAAAATGTTTCTCTTTCTCCAGTTAAAACATCCTCAACAACCACTTCATAGCCTGCAGGATGTTCAGCTGCATCCATCACTCTTTTGCCGAACCGGCAGGAAGAAAGCTGTTCCGACAACCACTTAAGATAGTGGTTGTATTCTCTGCGGGGAATATGAAATGACTCCAGGAAGTAAAAATGATACAAGCGTTTCTGCTCATGCAGGTAATTCAGAAAACTGTATTTGCTTGCAGGATTCACCATCGTCACGGCATCAGCCATGAACGGGACCTGCAGAGTCGTTCCTTCAATTAACATACCTTGATGCCATGAAAATCCGGGCTTTTGATCAAAAAACAAGGCCTCAATACCCTCTGTTTCATCAAGCAGGGCTGCCATCCCAAGATTGAACGGCCCCAGCCCTGCACCAATTACGTCATAAATCACCGTTCACCCTCCGTTCAAATTCTTCTCTTGTACATACCATAAACAACGCCTGTTTATCAGGCAAATCAAGCTTTCTTTCGGCTGAAAACCCGCACTTTTCGAAAATATGAATCATTTTTTCGTTGCGGATGTCAGGCTCTGCGACAATACGAACCGTTCTCATGTCTGAAAACATTCTCTGCATGATGTTCATAAGCATTGGCGCTGCGAGCCCCCTGCCAAGATAGGCAGGGTCGCCAAAGAGCAGATGCACGCCCTGGTCAAAGGGAGCTGCCTCATAGTACTCGCTGATCGGATCTTCCATTGCCCAGTATGTTTCAAAGTAGCTCATTTCGTTCCCGTTCACTGCGCCGATCCACAGCGTTTGATGCTCATCAGAAAGCAGGGCCTTCAGATGCTTTGCATACTGACTGAAGGGAAAATTCTGCTTCCAGTAAGGGATGACGTGCGGCTCATGATGCCATCTGTGCAGCATGACGGCATCTGTTTCAAATTCAGCTTCTCTGAATGTTATCTCTGTATCTGTTATTTGCTCAATCATAGTGATGCGACTGCCTCCTTAGTAAAAAGAGGATTCTGTACCTTCACATAAACAGACTGCGTTTCAAGCGGGCCGACAAGCTCATCTAAATCGTGGTAGCCTGTCATGAGGTTCGCCTTGCATGGCAGATTTTCTTTTCCGAGAAAGTTCTTGATCAGCTGTGATGGATGGCCCTCGGGAACAGCCCAGTCTTCCATTTCCTCCCGAATGATCATCAGCAGTCTTCGTTCGTCTGCGAGTCCCGCCGTACCGAAAGCATTGACCAGACCAAACAAATGATTGAAAAAGAAATAATAGCTCAGCCTCTCATCTGCCACTGCATCTGAACAAACTGTTTCACTTCTTTTCCCTGCTCCGGCAAGATAGGATTCAAGAATCTCTTTTTTGGATTCGCAGAAGTAAAACCCTTGATTATCCCTGTAATAGAATCTATCTGGATATCCTCCCTTCAGCTTCACAATGCTGTTTTGCTGATGAGCTTCAAGCGCAATGCCTTTCTCCAGATACAGCCACAGGACAGGCTTCATGGAAATCGCGAGGTATTTCTTCAGCCAGTCTTCACTCACTTCGTTTGTCGGACGGTTTTCTTCGGCAGCCATTTTCCTGATTACACTTGAGAGTCTGGATGAGCCTCTTTTCAGTCCATCCTGGCATAACGATACAACGGCAGCTGCCTGATTTGCCTTCCCGCCGTAAAATGGGTTTTCCCGAAGAATGACCTCAAAACCGGATTCGTTTCTGTCCGGCAGTTTTAATGTTAAAAAGGCAGGATCGTGCACAAAGCTGAAATTTGGAAACTTATCGGCCATTTCCTGCCCGAGGCGTGTTTCCATCAATTCTTTCACCTCAGCCCCCCGCTCCAGTTCCTTCATTAAATTAGTCCGGACAGAATTTGTAATTTTGATGTTCAGTGAAAACTTCAGCATGAACGGGACATCCGGATGATAAACCGTTCTTAATGAGGAAGTTGCAAAGTAAGAACGGCCGTGCTGCCCAAGATTTTCTAAAATGCCCTGATCTGCTAGCTTTCTAATTTCAGCATCCCCCATAACATAGTGAGCCTGCCATGGATGAAGCGGAATTAAAGCATGCCCGTCTTCCTGTGCGTACTTGCTTTTGAACGCCTCTGAGATTTCCGGATCATCGTTCACCATCTTCTTTATTTGCCGAATGGCTGAATGCGGAAGCAGGGATCTGGAATAGATTAAATCGGCAGGAGCCCTGAAATAGTGAAGCGGGAATGCCCCCTTCAGTTCAGGTGAATAGGTCCTGATATCCTCATCGTTCATTCCTTCCCTGCTTTTTGGCGCAGGGTGCAGGAGGTGTCCGAAAAGCAGTGCCTGCTCGGCCTCAAGAAATTGAAAATCAGTCTTGTACAACTCTTTTTCATCCGCAGATCTTTCGTAAATAAATTCCGCCATCAGCTTGCAGCTCTGTGAAATACGCTCAAGCAGATCGTTCTTTTTCCCGTCCTGCTCGCCTGTGGTCAATTCATCCAGCGTTTTTTCTGCAAACGCAGGAAAGTCCATTTTTTCAGATTGATAGTAAACAGCATGAAATAGATGTCTGCCAGTCTCTGAAACATAAACAGCAGGTATGTACAAATCCTCCTGCCTCTTTTTGAGAGGAAGATGCAGCCATTTTCCTGAATGAACATTTGCAAGTTCTGATGGTGCATCTTCTGTGAATCTTCCCATTCCGGTTTCTCTTATGTAGCAATTCAAGTAGCTTTGCAGTGCAGCCTGTTCTGCAGCTTTCCTAGCTTCTATTCTGTTCATCCTTCAGCCTCCCCGATTCATATCTTCCAATTTCTTTTATTCGCTGCAGTAAATGCGAGAGATGATTTGTCTTTAATAGAGGGTTTAATAGCGTAAATTTGAGACAGACGCGGTTATTCACTTTTGTACGGGCAATAATCGCCTCGCCGTCATTCAGCAGCCTGTCCCTGATCCGGCTGTTAAGGAGATCCTCTAATTCATTTGAAAACCTGCCCTCACCCGTATATCTGAAAACAACCGTGCTCAGCTCCGGTTCATGCACAGGTGTGAATGCTCCGTCGCTCTTAAGCATCGAGTATGCCTCTTTTGCAAGGTAAAGTGTGCGGCAAATGATATCTGACCACTCGTTTTTACCGATAAGCTGAAACGATAAAAATGGTTTTAGGGCGTCAAACCTTCTTGTCGTCTGCAGAGATTTCCCGACCAGGTTCGGCACATCGTCTTCCTCTGGATTAAGGTAGTCTGCATGGCGTTTCATATATGCAAATGAGCTTCGTTCTTTGACGAGAAACGCTCCGCAGCTGATTGGCTGGTAGAACATTTTATGAAAATCGACCGTTATGGAGTCGGCCTCTTCTATTCCGGTTAATTTATGCTTATGCAGCTCTGTCATGATGAGGCCTCCCCCATAAGCTGCATCCACATGAAACCAAAGGCCGTATTGTTTTGCGGCACGGCCCATTTCCCTTAGAGGATCGATTGCTCCAAAATCCGTTGTTCCTGCTGTTGCGAATAGGACAAATGGATACTCCCCTGCTGTCCTCATCTTTTGGAGTTTTTCGACTAAGTCCTTCATGCACATTCTGTGGGCATGATCGGTTTTAACCGGAACGACCGCATCTTCTCCGAGTCCTAAAACGGCGGCGGACTGCTGCACAGAGAAATGTGCCGCATCTGAACAGAGAATTTTCAGCCTGTGCTGTTCCGGCGGAAGGCCCTGCCTTTTGACATCCCAGTTCCACAGTTTCATGCAGGCATGCTCTCTGGCAAGCATCAGTCCCATCAGATTGGATTGTGTTCCCCCGCTTGTCATGACCCCGTCCCCTTCTGGAAGTCCAAACAGGCGGCACAGCCCATCCATCATCATTTGCTCCACCATTGTTGCGGCTCCGCTTTGATCCCAGGAATCCATCGAAACGTTTAACCCAGAGATCAGCACTTCTGCTGCAAGCCCCGGCAGCATGGGCGGACAGTGAAGGTGGGCGGCACATGACGGATGATGGACCGAAATACTGTGCTTCCCGACAGCTGCGTTAAGCTTCTGAAAAAGCAGTTCAGAGTTTATTGCCTCGTCAGGATGCACATTTGGAAAGTGAGATTGAAGTGTCTCTTTTATTCGCTGCGGCTCTGCTCCACTAAAAGGCGGTTGTTCAAGAACAACCGATTTCAGTGTTTCCATCGCTTGATTCATGACTGACTGATATTCTTCAAGACTCTCATTTGAGTTGGTCAGGAAATACCGGTCAAATGCAGTTTGTAAGATCGTTGTCATTGGTGTACTCCTTATACGAAACTTGGAATGAATTCTTTTTCTGCTGCAAGAGCGGCTTCATAGAAAAGCCCGCAAACCGTCTCAAGCTGTTCTTTTGTGATAATCAGCGGCGGAAGGAATCGGACAGTGCTGCCGTGGCGCCCGCCAAGCTCGAGGATCAGCCCGCGTTTAAAGCATTCCTGCTGAATTCGTTTAGCAAGCTTAGGATGTGCAGGATAGCTTCCCAAAGCATCAGCAGAATCCGTTTTATCCACGATTTCCGCACCAACCATGAGTCCAAGACCGCGCACGTCGCCAATACTTGAGAGCTCCTGTTTCATCTGTTTTAACCGAAGCATCAGAAATTCTCCAAGTATGGCTGCCTGTTCATCAAGTTTTTCCTGTTTGATAAACTTCATCGTTGCGGTACCTGCAGCAATGGCCAGCTGATTTCCGCGGAATGTTCCGGAGTGAGCGCCAGGGCCCCATTGATCCAGATCTTTATGATAGACGACCACTGCTAAAGGAAGCGTTCCGCCAATCGCTTTTGACAAGACCACCGCATCTGGTGTAATCCCTGAATGCTCAAAAGCAAACATTTTTCCGGTTCTTCCAAAGCCTGTCTGAACTTCATCTACAATAAGCGGTATTTGCTGTTCAGCAGTAATCCTCCGCACTTCTCTTACCCAATCGTCAGGTGCAGGTATGGCTCCGCCTTCCCCCTGCACAATCTCCATGACCATCCCGGCCGGCTTAACAATTCCAGATTCAGGATCATTCAGCGTCCGGTCAATAAAGGTTGAACCAACGGCGGCCCCTTCTTTTCCTCCAATGCCAAATGGACAGCGGTAAGAGTACGGATACGGCAGGAAGTGCACATCAGGCATTAAATTTTGAATACTGGATTTCGGTCCAAGATTTCCCATCAGGCTGAGAGAGCCATTTGTCATGCCGTGGTATCCGCCCTGAAAAGAAAGCATGCCTCCTCTGCCTGTTGCTGTTTTAACAAGCTTCATCGCAGCTTCAATCGCATCTGATCCAGAAGGTCCGCAAAACTGTATCTTTGCATGTTCTGCAAATGAAGGCGGCAATGCATTGTAAAGCTCTTCAACAAACTCTTCCTTCATGGGAGTTGTCAGATCCAGTGTATGAAGTGGCCGTTTTCCTTTAATCACGTTCTCCATTGCTTGGATCACTACCGGATGATTATGTCCAAGGGCAAGCGTTCCTGCCCCTGCCAGACAGTCTATGTAAGTTTTATTTTCAACATCTTTTATATAAATCCCCTCCGCTTCACTGATGGCGATTGGTATTCTCCGCGGATACGATCTTGCATTTGATTCTCTTTTGTTTTGACTGTTTAAATAAAACTCATTGGTCAGCATAAATAATCACCCTTTTTAACATGATAATAATTCTCATTCTCATTTAAAAATAAAAACGGCTTGACCGCCGCTTAAACTATCTGATTACATGTGAATATTAATTGAAAATGATTATCAATGTCAATGGAGTTTAGATGATTCAGTTCATCCTGCCCAGATTGCAGGATTTGCCGCTTCTTTAAAATGGAGCTATTTTCCTGCTTGTAATATGGCTTATACCTCTTATTAGGGTCATTTAGCCCCTCATGGCTGTTGCTATATAGCGGATTCAAGAGCGTATTTTTTAGTTAACATAATAATATTATTATCTTTTTTCATTTAACCTGTGAGATTCCTCCCCCTCCTTATGCATCACCTTTACATTCTGGTAATCATGTATTTATTTTCCTTTTACAAACCTTTCATACGTGGTTAACGTATTATCGATATTCTTAAGTTAGATCAAATATTCGGGAGGCTAAATGATGACTTTAAACAAAAAAATCCTCGGCATCACTCTTGCCGGCACACTCGCAGCGGGATCCCTGGGATTCACGGCAGCCAATGAAAAAGCAGAAGCAAAGAAAGCTAAACCGCAAGCGCAAAATGTGATTGTTCTTGTCATGGATGGAGTGAGTTCATCGACTACTACTCTATCAAGATGGTATAAAGGCGGTCCCCTTGCAATGGATGAAATCTTAACCGGAGGGGTACGTACATATTCGGCAGAATCAGCGATTACAGATTCTGCTCCTGCAGGCACAGCTATGGCAACCGGAAATAAATCAAATGATAAGTTTGTCGGTGTTCTGCCTGAAACAGTTTCATCGCCCGGACTTGACAGTTCAATTGCCGATCAGCCCCACAAGCCTGTTGCGAATGTGCTTGAAGGTGCTAAGTTAAGCGGCAAAGCAACAGGAATTATCTCCACTTCTGAAGTTCAGCACGCCACACCTGCTGCTTTTTCATCTCATGCTTCCCACCGGGGAGAGTATGACAATATTGCCGAACAGCAAATCTATCAGGATATTGATGTTGTTTTAGGAGGAGGAAAAGATTCTCTGACAACAGGAACGGCCAAAAACAGCCGGAAAGATGGAGAAAATCTGGTTGAAGTTGCAGAAGACAGAGGCTATGACATCATTGAATCCCGCGAGGAGCTTTTAAATTCGAGATCAAGCAAGCTTTGGGGTGCGTTCGCACCAGCTGCTCTAGCCTATGATATGGACCGTGAGACTACAAATCCGAATGAGCCCACTCTTGCAGAAATGACGAAAAAGGGAATCTCCACGCTTTCTAAAGATAAAGACGGTTTCTTCCTGATGGTAGAAGGAAGCAAACCGGACTGGGCTGCCCATGCAAATGATCCGATTGGCATGATCAGCGATACGCTTGCATTTGATGCAGCAGTTAAAGAAGCGCTTGATTTTGCAAAAAAAGATAAAAATACAATGGTTATCGCTCTTTCTGATCACGGCAACAGCGGTATTTCAATCGGCAACCAGAATACCAGTGCAGACTACCCTTCCATCCCGGTGTCTGAGTATATAGATCCTTTGAAAGAAGCAGAATTGACTCTTGAAGGAGCTATGAAGCAGTTAAAGCCTGATCAGTCAAACAAATTGGAAGTGGCAGCACTTTACGGAATTAAGAACCCGACTGCTGAAGAAACACAAGCGATTAATGACAGCAAGAATCTTGCAAAAACGCTCGTTGAGCTCCTTGCTGAACGTGCAAACATTGGCTTTACGTCAGGCGGGCATACTGGAGAAGACTTATTCATGTATTCGTATGGACCAGGTAAACCGATTGGCTTTGTTGAGAACACTGACATTGCCCATATTACAGCTTCAGCCATGGGCTTTGATTTAAAAGAGCTCGACAAAAAACTGTTTGTTGACGCAAAAACGGCATTTGAAGCAATGGGTGCAAAAGTATTTGTAAATGCTCAGGATAAAAACAACCCTGTTCTAGTAGTGAAAAAAGGAAAAACTACAGCTGAATTTCCAGTGAATAAAGATCTTGCCATTGTGAACGGCAAAGAAATTGAGCTCGACAGTGTAACGGTTCAAACGAAAGACAGATTCTATCTTTCCAAGGATGCTGTCCAACTAGTTAAAAAGTCCAAATAAGCAAAACATCGGGCACATCAAATTGAATGTGCCCGATGTTTTTTTAATGAACAGATTTTAGTAATTTCTCCGCTGCTCTGCATGGATCTTCGGACAGGCTAATAGCTGAAATCACGGAAACTCCGTCCCCTCCTGCTTCTATAACAGCACGGGCATTGGCTGATGTTATTCCGCCGATGCCGACAATGGGAATGGAAATCCCCGCCTTTCTTACTTCTTCAATCAAAAGGGTCCCTTTTACAGGTTCAGCATCTTCCTTCGTTGCAGTTGGATATATGGGCCCTGCCCCAATGTAATCCGCACCATCTTTCATTGCCTTTTTCACCTCTGCCATCGTATGGGCAGAAACGCCGAGAATCCTGCTCCCGATTCTTTTTCGCACCTCTCCCGCATCAGCGTCATCCTGTCCAATATGCACCCCGTCAGCATCAAGTTCGACTGCAAGGTCAATATCGTCATTGACAATAAAGGGAACGGCATGCAAAGCGCAAATCTTTTGGAGACTTCGCGCAAGTTCGCGTTTATCCATTCCTGTGCGTGCATTTTTTCCTTTTTCACGGTATTGAAACATCGTGATTCCGCCTTTTATAGCCTGGAGCAGCACGTCTTCAGGTTCTTTCAGGCAATTGGTGCTTCCCATGATAAAATACAGGTTCAGTTTCTGCCTAAGTATGCTGCTTTCCATATCGTCCCGTCCTTTTTTCCTGATAGGCCCAATGATTCGTTGGACCGTGTCCGTTACCAAGCTTGAGATCTTTTTTTATCGCGGCATGAATAAAATCGGCTGCAAGCTGAACTGCAGCCGGAACACTGCACCCCTTAGCAAGCTCGGCAGTAATCGCAGCGGCAAACGTACACCCTGTCCCATGTGTGTTTACAGTTTGAATCCGTTCGTTCTCGAAAAAGAAAAATTCGTTGCCGTCATAGAGCATGTCGATTAATTGCTCAGTCTCCTCTGCGTGCCCGCCTTTAATCACCACATATCCTGCTCCAAATGCATGCAGCTTTTCTGCAGCACGTTTCCGATCTTCAATCGTTTCAATTTTTATGCCTGAGAGAACCTCTGCCTCCGGAATGTTCGGGGTAACAACGAGTGCGATAGGCAGGAGATGAGTGATCAAAGAGTCAATCGCTTCCTGCTGCAGGAGTGACGCACCTCCTTTTGCAATCATAACAGGATCAACGACAACCTTTTCCCAGCCGAATCGTTTAATCTGGGCAGAAACAGCTTCAATGATTTCACTGCTGAAAAGCATGCCTGTTTTCAGTGCATCTGTTCCAAGATCTGTACCTATCGCTTCTATTTGCTTAATGACCGCTTCTGCCGAAAGCGGGTACACGCCGTGCACGCCAAGGGTATTTTGAGCTGTCACTGCTGTTATAGCCGACATGCCAAATGCACGGAGCTCCTGAAATGTTTTTAAATCAGCCTGTATTCCTGCGCCCCCGCCGCTGTCAGAACCTGCTATAGTTAATGCTCTTGCAACACTCATGCAAGCACCTCCTCAAGCTTCATGCGTTCTCTCAAAGCTTTTGGCTCAAGATAATAAAGCTTATTTAAAAACTCGATTTGAAAGCTGCCAGGTTCATGTCTGTTCAGCCTTTCCACTGCTGCTTCTGCAGCACATCCATAGACAGCGGCAGCGGCAGCAGCGGCAAAAACATACTCTTTTTCAACTGCACAAAACGCTCCGACAACTGAGCTTAACAAACATCCTGTTCCAGTCACTTTAGTCTGAAGCTTGTGGCCGTTATTGCAGCTGAAAAGCCGTTCACCGTCTGAAATAAAGTCCGTTTTTCCGGTAATCACAACAACGGTGTTCAGCTGCTTTGCAGCTTTAACGGCAAGTGATGAAGCATCTCCTGCCCCTCCTGCACCTGAGTCGACCCCTTTTATCTCCCAGTTTTCACCGGCAAGACTTGCTACCTCTGCAGCATTGCCCCGGATCACTGCAATGTCCAGCGTTTCGGCAAGCATTTTGGCCGTTTCCGTCCTGTAAGGTGTTGCCCCTGCTCCAACCGGATCTAAAATAACCGGAACGCCATGCTTATTGGCAGATGCCCCTGCAATCAGCATCGACTCTACTATTCTCTCATCCAAAGTACCGATGTTCAGTACGACTGCACCCGCTATTTTAGCCATATCCGCCACTTCTTCTTTGGCATAGGCCATGACGGGAGAAGCCCCAAGAGCCAAAAGCCCGTTTGCCGTAAAATTTGTGACAACTGTATTTGTTATGTTGTGCACAAGCGGATTTTGTTCTCTCACTTTCTCCAAAATTAATTCTGCTTGAATGGACATGATCGTTTCCCCTCCAATATAAATAAGCACTATGCCGCGGCAAAGTGCTTACAGGTATCCCTATAATTTCCCTGCGCTGGCATTATCCAACAGGTTCATCCGGTCTGCAGCAGTTAGCCGCACTCTCAGCCTGATTCCACAAGCTCCCGTTATGTTATGTACTTTGTTTCAAAGTCTACTCTTCCAAGGAAGATTTTGCAACTATTTCTCTTGTTCAGCCGTCTTCTTTTTCTTAAGCATCATCTTGAGAAGAAGGATTGCAAGCAGCAGCAGCGGAATTCCGAATTGAAATGGCAGATGTATATATTTTGGAACGATTTCAAGACCGGTTTTCGTATGCTCGACTATACTTGAATCCATAAAAAAGGTGGATGCAAATCCAGCTGAAAGGACCCCGTATACGAGATAATTATTTTTAACCCGGGGCATAATCTCAGACAGGCTTTTTATAGAGGCATAGCAGAGAAGCACCACTTTTATAAAACCTACAAAGAAAAAAACAATGACAGACAGGATTTCGATGTGCTGAAAAAAATCCAGCAAATCAATCGTTTCAATTGATTTAATGAGGGGATAGGAAAAATAGACCGCGATTTTCGCCCCGAGCATGCCGATAATGGATTCTGTAATGGCAATGATAATGAGACCGCTGAATACAACAGCCATCCATCCTCTTTTAAACAAGTAGGACTGGTCATTCACAGCGGGAAAAATCATGAGGAATGTAATCAGTTCTCCGAACGGAAACGTTATTTTTGCCGGAAAAACAGATCCTATCACAGACCTCCAGTCAGGCTTTATAAGAGGCAGAACGTTTGTCCATTCGAACATTGGGTTCAAAATGGTTATGAGTGTGGTCAGCGCAATCATCATAATACTTCCGAAAAAAAGCAATTCCGATACTCTTGCAATCGCCTCTAATCCTAATATGCACGCATACCCTGCCAGCAGAATGAAGACAAAACCAATGACCCATGTTTCAATGTTGTAAAAAAGGACCGTGCTGATGAAAAACTCAAAATCTTTCACAACTCTCATCCCGATATAAAGAAAGTAGACCGCGTACAGGCAAATGAAACATGTCCCTATCCACTTGCCGAAACTTGTCTTCAAAAGCTCTGTAAAGGTTTTTCTCCTGGGATCGATGCGAAGAATCCATATATACAAAAAATAAATGACGATACCTGCCGCCGTGGCTATCATATTTACAAGCCAGGCTTCTTCTTCAGCATCCAAGCTGAGCCCTACTACCACTGTACTGCCTAATAGAAAAAGAACCATTAAGGAAAAAACTTGATAAGGTGTAATCTGCTGATTCATCATTCATCATCCTTTGCCTGAAAGGGTTACGGTATCCGGTTCACATCTCCAATATCTTCAATCTCCAAGTTCACTTCTATTTCTACCGGAACCTCAGGATATAGTTCTTTCCATTTCTTGTTGATTTCCTGAAATTTATATGGGTTTCTCAAGTAGACTTCTTTTAGAAAGCCAAGAAAGTCATTGTTTTCTTCCTGACTTCTGGCAATCAGTCCAGCCATCTCCCTTTTTAAGACTTCTTCAGTCTTAGATTCTAAATTAGGAAGATCATCCTGTCTGCATGTGCTTTCAAATAATTCCCCTTTCATCTTCCGTTCGACTTGAAATGAAACCATTTCATTGCTGTAGACTGGCTTTACACTGGTTTTTGACTTTTTAATGTGTACGGTAAAAAAACCTGGATCATCAGCTCCGCATTGCGCCTCAATCGTCGTTTTTTTTGTACCGTTCGTAATACCAAGAAAAATCTTGCTCTCATCCCTGCTTAAATAACCAGCAAGCTTGTCCTTTTTGAAATAAGCCATTCCGTTCAGGATTAAAAGAACCTCCGGCTCAGGAGAAGAAATATTCTCTTGTGAGGAACCTATCTCCTGATCACTGCTCAGCGTAACATAAGGAAGAGCTGTTGCTTTTATATTTCTGAGAAGATCGTTCATTACTTTAACAGGATATACACTTGCCACAGATCCAAGATTTAATTCATTGCTGTGTACAATGTCATTGATTCTTTTAGATGAGACCTTTTCAGCCGGGGTAATAGTCTTAATAATTTTGCTTGCCGGATAATCTTTTGTCACCATAATTTTTATGCTTGAGGAAATTTCAGATTCTGTCAGAAACAAGGCCAGTATCTCATGAATTCCTTTTTCTCTTGCTGTTTGTTCTCCAATGACAATCAAATCGGCGCTGTCGAGAAAAATTTTCTTTGGATTACGGTTTAAGATATTTTTGACTGCCTGAGAAATTGTTCTGCCTGATTGCTGGTAGATAATTGAACCCGGAACTTCTCCCACTGAATCAGGTTTAGCTGCGGTATTGATCATCTGAAGTGTTACTTCATACCCTTCCTCACTGGAATCAATTCCTATCGCACTGACGATGGAAATTGATTTAATCAGGGTATCCTCTACATTCTTTGAAATAACCACACTGGAACCAAGAGTAAGAATGACGAAAAATATAAGTCCCCATGCTTTTTTCTTCATCGTGTCCTCCTTACTTGTTTTTCAGCTGATCTTTTTCTTCTTTAGTAAAGGTCTTCTTATTGTTCAGCTGTTCATACATAGGAACCCTGAATGCAGCATCCTTTTGATCTCCTGGCTTAAAAGGAGCAAACGGTGCAAGATACGGCACCCCGAATGATCTTGATGAAGATAACTGAAGCAGGTAATACAAAATCCCTGCAATAATGCCGAAAAATCCTAAAACGGATGCCAGAAACATAAATACAACAGTCAGCTTTTGAGAAACGGTCGCAAGAGAATAGACCGGAATGATGCTTGAAAAGATGTAAGAGGCACTTAATACAACAAGCGTAAAAGGCTGAACAAGGTAAGCTTCCACTGCCGATTGTCCGAGTACAATGGCTGCAAAAACAGTGACCGTAAACACAACGGATTGAGGAAGCCTGAGCGAACTTTCGGTAATAATCAGGATCAGAAAATAAAAAACGATCGTCTCAACAACTGTTGGAGCAGGCACAAGTTCCCTCTGTGTGACAATTCCAACAAGCAGATTTGTCGGGATCAGACCGGGATGATAAATCGTAAAAGCAATATAAAGGGCTGGGAGAAGAATGGAAAAGCAGTAGATTAACATACGTGAAAGTCTCTTTGCCATAATCTTTTTTGTCAAAAAATAATAATCATCCGGTGACTGAAACAGCTGCACAAACACAGTCGGCAAAGTGACCACAAACGGTGTCCCGTCAACGATGAGAGCAATTCTCCCTTCCATAATTTCACTGCAGACAACGTCCGGTCTGTCCGTTGAAAGTGTTAGCGGGAAGATGGAGTTTGAAGACTTTTGCATGGTCTCTTCAAGGTAGTTGGAATCAAGAATGACGTCCATTTTAATAGAGGAAAGCATCTTTTTTAGCTCTTTTAAAATTTCCTTGTCAGCTTTTCCTTCCATGTAAATGATGCAAATCTTAGTAGTTGAATCAATCTCTGGAGACTCTATTCTGAGTGCCGGATTTCTGATTATTTTTCTGATCAGAGCCGTATTCGAAGAAATATCTTCATTGAATCCAATGTCTGGACCTTTCAGTGTCCGCTGAGCTTTCGGATTTGAAATACTCCTTTCAGGAAACTTGTCCGTTCCGGCTGTAATACAGCTCGACTGACCTTCAAAAAGAATGACCGTATTGCCAAAAAGCAGCTCATTTACCGCGTCATTCATGTTTGTTATTTTCCTGGTGTCCTTCAGAGCAATAACATGATCCCTGAGGAAATCAACGGTATCCTCTGCTGCCTCGGCCTTTTCTGCATCAAATGAAGCAAGTGATGGAAGAATCAGCTCCTCCAGCTGTTTGTTTTCAACAATCGTGCTGATATATACGATTAAAAAAGTAAATCCGTTATTTTTCATTTCTTTAAATTTCAAATCCGAACTGTTACCCAGCTTCTCACAAATCAGCGATTTGCCGGCATGCAGAGATTGGGGTATTTTTTCAGGAGCAACCATTTTCGACATGCGCAGTCCCTCAATTTCAATTTAGTCATGGATTAATATTCCTTAAATTCCCCTTGAGTATACGCAAAAAGGACCCCGCAGCAGCGGAGTCCTTTCCATTACTTATAAGAGCTTCCAAACTCCCATTACGTCAAGCAAAACCAGGAAAATGGCAATTGGCGCCACGTATCTCATGAGCAGGAACCACACATTGAACAGTCCTTTGGATAAAGAAGATCCTTTAGAGAGCTCTTCATAAAGAGCTGATTTTTTCATTTTCAGCGGAACAAAAATAGAAATAAGCAGGGCCCCCACAGGCATCAGAATATTACTGACCAGATAATCCGCCGCATCAAAAATGGTTTTGCCGAAAATGCTTACGTCACTCCAAACTCCAAATGATAAAGCTGATGGTATGCCTACTAAAAAGATTAGAAGTCCAATCGTCCAGGACCATTTCGTCCGTTTTTCAGAGTCTCCTTTTGATAATACAGAGACAATAATTTCAAGCATGGAAAATGCCGAAGTTAAAGATGCAAACAGGAAAAGCAGGAGGAATGCTGCAAAGAATACCATGCCAAATGCCATTTGATTAAAAACGGTCGGCAATACGTTAAAGAGCAGCACCGGACCGGCATCTGGCTTCAGGCCAAATGAAAACACGGCCGGAAAGATCGCAAGTCCCGCAAGAACAACAATAAAAATGTTCATTCCGACAATCGAAAACGCAGATTGAGGCAGATTGGACTCTTTCGATAGATAAGAGCTGTACGTTACCATAACGGAAACACCGACACTCAGGGTGAAAAAGGATTGTCCCAGTGCTGCCAGAATGGTTTCTGACGTTAATTTTGAAAAGTCCGGCTGAAACAAAAAGCGGACTCCTTCAATCGCCCCGTCGAGCGTAAGCGATCGGAAAATCAGCACGATAAACAAAAGAAATAAGACCGGCATCATAAATTTACTAGTGCGCTCAATCCCTTTTTGTACCCCTTTTGCTACAACCGCAATGGTGATTGCCATGAAGACAAGGTGTGCACCGACGCTTAAAACAGGGTCAGTGATCGTTTCGCCGAACAGCTGTCCATATTGCTCCTGACTGAGTCCGTTTAAATCACCTGTCAGTGTTTTTAAGAGGTAGAGAAGAATCCATCCTCCAATGACACTGTAGAATGACAGCAGAATAAAACAGGTGATCATTCCTAAATACCCGACAGAAAACCATTTTGTTCCCGGCGCGATTGCTTTATATGATTGGATCGCATCTTTCTGAGTGCTTCTTCCAACCGCAAATTCTGCCAGGAGCAATGGCAGGCCAAGCAATAATGTGAAGAGAAGGAATATAAAAAAGAAGGCTCCCCCGCCGCTGACTCCCGCTATATACGGGAATTTCCATATTGCCCCAAGTCCGATTGCCGATCCTGCTGCAGCTAATATAAATCCCAGTTTTGAAGACCACTGCTGATGTTCTCTCATTATGCACCTCTCATGATTGTGTCTTTATATTAATGAAAACGCAAAAAAGCCGCCCCCTGAATGTAGGGGCGACTGTTCATCGCGGTACCACCCTAGTTGAGAATACAATACTCTCCGGCTCTTAAGTCGATATCGGGACAACCCGTTCATTCCTTCCGTCAGGTCGAAACAAAAACTCAGGGACCGAAATTCATCCGCATTGTGTGTACTGACTTTCACCTTGCGTCAGCTCTCTAAAACAGGGACAATGTGATTACTGTGTTTCCCATCAACGTTACGCTCCATTAATTTATAGATAATTTAAACATCTCAGGACTGCTGATGTCAACCTGTTTTTTTAAATGGCACCTTTCTTCACTCATCAAATAGATCAGGCTCATTAAATACAGTCAGTACTTTTGATGCACAATTCAGCTTGCAGTCGAGGTTCCAGACGGTTTTTTTAAAGCACATGACCTCCGGGCTCTCAAGGTAAAACTTTAAGAGGACGTCAGCTTCGGCATCGATAATTGCATAATTTTCCCTGCTTTTGAACAGCTCGAAATCCTTGTGCATCACAAGCTTCCAGCCGTCGCTCAGCGGAAATTCCTTAAAATCCTTAGTGAACTTTTTTAAATTCATGAAGCCCTGCCTCCCCTGCACTGATGTGTTTTTAAAAATCATGCTTGTTTCTTTTCCTTATGCATGGTATATTACTAGAGCGATGAGCTGAATTGTGTAAGCCGGAGAACATGCGGATTCCCGCACACATGAATGTGGCATGTGGTTCTTCGCCTCAATACGCAAGGAGACGACTGGTTTACCAGCGTCTCCTTTTCTATTTTATTTAAGCCTTGCTCTTGCTCAGCATCCAGTTGTACAGTTCAGGATCATTGTATGCCTGGACCCATGAATCATGTTTGACTCCTGGATAAGATGTGAATGCTACATTGCCGCCTGCCTGCTTTAAGGCATTAACCATATCCAGGCTTTCCTTGATTGGAATGACATCATCGTCTTCTCCGTGAAAAATCCAGACAGGAATCTCTTTCAGCAGGCCTGCTTTCTCCGGACAGCCGCCTCCGCATACAGCAGCAAGGGCTGCGAATGTTTCCGGCATTCTTCCTGCGAGTTCAAAAGCTCCATATGCCCCCATGCTCATGCCAGTCAAATAAATCCGGTTCTTATCGACTCTGTAGCTTTCCACAACCTCTTCCAGCAAAGCGGCAGCACCGTCGAGCTCCATGATCCAGTTCGACCTTCTTGCCGTGGATACCGGGCATTGAGGAGCGAGCAGGATGAAGGGAAAATCTTCTCGGTCTGCCACCTCCGGGAGCCCTATCTTTCTGACGTCTTCAGGATTTGTGCCCCGTTCGCCTGCCCCGTGAAGAAACAGAACAAGCGGCACTTCTCCGGTCCCTTCTTCATATCCTTCAGGTAGCTTCAGTAAATAAGAGAGCTTTGCCTCTATTTTTTTCGTGATGGTTTTTTCAAATACGCCGGACTTCATCTGCTATAACCCCTTTTTTAATCGTCTTCTACATACATTCTTCTTTTCAAGGCCAAATCCTTTTTTGAAAAGATGAAAAAAGACCGGAGATCAAAGTCTCCGGTCTTTATCATGAAGGAATAGTCGTTTTAGGTTTAAACGGGTGCTTCTGCTTTACTGTTTCTGGTACTGTCCGCATGAAACAATTTTTTTGTCAGGAGAGTCTGCAAAATCACAAACATCCCTCCGATGGTCCAGTACAGCGGAAGAGCTGCCGGTGCTGTCAGCGAGAACATGCCGATCATGACAGGCGACAGATAGCTGAACATGGCCATTTGTTTTTTCTGCGCTTCTTCAAGCCCGACGAGCGATACTCTTGCCTGAAGAAAATAGATGCCTGCTGCGAGAAGTGTCAGAACAAGATTCGGGCTGCCGAGGTTAAACCATAAAAAGGAATGCTGGGCGATTTCAGGCGTTCTCTGAATGGCATAATAAAATCCTGTCAAAAACGGAAGCTGAATGAGAAGCGGCAGACATCCGCCAAGTGCAGCAAGCGGATTGATCTGGTGCTTCTGATACACTTTCATCGTCTCCTGCTGAAGTTTCGTTTTCGTCTCGGCATCTTTTGCTTTTTTCATTTTTTCCTGAATGACAGACAGCTCAGGCTGCGCCTTTGCCATTTTCCCCTTCATTTGCATTTGATCTTTAGACTGTTTGAGTGCAAATGGAAGAAGAACGAACCGGATCATTAACGTTACGAGAATAATTGAAAGCCCGTAGCTTCCCTGAAACCATTCGGCAAACGTTTTTAATAGCAGTGAAAATGGATAGACAAAATAGTGATTAAAAAACCCCGGAGTAACGCTCGATATTTCCTGTATGCCTCCTGAGCCTGCCTGCTGGCAGCCGCTAAGAATAATGAGCAGGCCTAATCCAAGCAGTGCAAGTAATACGTTCCGAGAGATGAATGCAGATTTCTTTTCCATGTAAATCCTCCTTGTTTTTCATTGATTATGAAAGATTCAAGAAGGAAACCTGACGGAGTATCATCTCCTGCATCATACCGCCTCATCTGCCTGATGATCCAGACAATGACCGCATTTGTTTCATTTTGTCTCCGCTGTGAAATCAGTCTGTCTTTATGCTCATGTCTTTCTGCCATTTTCATAGACGGGTGTTTTTTAAAGGACTGATCCAGCAGATAGCCGCAGGCAAAGATCGCAGCTACTGTAAAGAAAAGGCTGATCAGGGTCAAATAAGGTGTCAGTTCGTGTGAAAACTCCATCATCATGTGCTGCATTCACCTCCTTTTATTACACTAAGTATAAACCTCAGAAACAGAAAAAGAAAGCGGATGTCTGTCCATTGCAGGGAGCAGGCAATAAAAGAGCCCGCCGGCTGGAAATTGGCCGGCAGGCTCTGGTTATCCTTTTTTTACATACAGCGGAAGTTCAGTATGCCCGAGGAGACGGGCATATACAAACAAGTTGCCTTTGTGGTTTACCTCGTGCTCAATTCCCATCTTTACAAGAGATGCACCAGTAGTCTTGAATCCAAAAACATTTGTCAGATCAATCTCGCGTGAAAGATCATCATCAGTAAGGGATTCCAGGAGCTGGACGGTTTTCTCCGTGTAAAGCTTAACAGCCTTAAGCGGGTCTGGTTCGCTGACATCCTCTTTTTCCATAAGCGGTTCAGAGCTTCCCGCTTTGGCAACAGCCGTAAATTTGTACATGGAAGTTGCCATATGAACAGCCAGTTTTGCAATTGACATAGACGATTCGGAAGGCTTGAAGTCCGGGTCATCGTTTCTCATAATGGAAAGCAGTTCGAGTGTAACAGCTCTGTGTGACATAAAATGTCTGATTAATTTCGTGTTCATCGTTATCCTCCGCAGGTTAAGGTTATTTAGCAAATCCCATAAACTGCTTCAGCATCGAAAGGCCATATTTGCGGTCTGCACGTTCCTCTTTTTCTTTTTGCTGCTGTACGAACGCAAGAAATTTTTGTTCTCTCTGTTCAATGTACTGCTTGGCAAGCTCCCGTTCATACTTGACCTCATCGTGGAACATTTCCCGTTCGCTGCTGGCAGATTCATGGATTACGTTCAGTTTATCATGAAGGGATGCATAATGTCCTTCCGCAGCATGCAACTGCACTTCCTTCATTTCGCTGAGTTTTTCCTTCAGGGCCGAAAACTGGCTTTTTGACATGGTCAGCTGCGTTTTTGCATGTTCGTTTACTTTATTCTGAAGGCCGGAGAATTGGCCTAACTGCACTTTCGTCTGTTCATCCATCTTTGAATGAAGCGAAGCGTATTGTTCTTTTGCTGCCTGGAGCTGTATTTTGGCCTGTTCATTAAGCTTAGTGTTCAAAGCAGCAAACTGGCCTTTTACGGCATTGAACTGAGCTTCCTTCTGCTCGTCAAGCTTTGTCTGCAGCGCAGCAAACTGGCCTTTTGATGTCTGCTGCTGGGATTTAGCCTGATCATTCAGTTTGCTCTGGAGGGCTGTGAAGTGGGTTTTGGCCGTTTTCATTTGTGCTTTAGACTGCTCATTCAGCTTATGGTGGATCGCCGTAAACTGGTTTTTAGCGGCATTCAGCTGCAGATCCGTCTGTTCTTCGAGCTTTTGCTGCAGCTCTTCCATCTGCTCTTTGGCAGCACTCAGCTGCGTTTTGGACTGTTCATTCAATCTGTGATGCAGGGCAGCAAACTGGCCTTTTGACGTTTGAAACTGTGTTTTTGTCTGCTCGCCAAACTCCTGCTTGACCGTTTTCTTGAGCTGTTCGATTAATGAAAGCTCCAGCTGGTCCATTTTCAGTTCAAGTATGTTGATGTCCTGTTTTCCTTTTTCTTCAATCAAACTGAAAATCTCTTCAAGCGCCACTTTAATATTTTTCTTTGCAGAAAGTTCTGCATCCGGATCCATAACGGCAGCTGAGGCTGCAGCGGCTTCGCCTTTTCCGTTCATAGCAAGCATTTGGACGATTGTCTCATGATCGAGCTGGCTATCCTTCATATGTTTAATTTTTCTCAGCATTTCAATATTTTCAGGCGAGTACACCCGGGCATTTTTATGATCCCGTTCGATTTCAAGAATGGCTGTAAACTCTTCTTCCCACATTTTCAAAATATAGGAGGATTCCCCCAGCATGGAAGCTACCTTTGAAATACTTACCTTTTTAGACATATAAAACCCCGCCTTTTCTCATTTTTTTGTTGCCTACGTTTTCGAGGCGGGGATAAGGAAAATCCTGCAAGTCGACAAAGGTTCCAAAATAAAGTCAACATCTCATGAATTGAGTTGAATTTCGGCATTTTCCGCAAATGATTAGAAACCGTGAATCGTCATGCCACCATCGACGAACAGCGTCTGGCCGGTTATGTAGCTTGCTGCATCGGAGCCGAGGAACACGGCAGGTCCCACAAGTTCAGGCAGCTGACCGATCCGCTTCAGCGGTGTTACTGCAAGAATATCAGCTACATACGCTTTATCGTGCAGAATTTTTTCAGTCAGGGGTGTTTCGAAATACCATGGCCCGATAGAGTTCACCTGGATGTTATCCTTCCCCCATTCAAATGCAAGCACCTTAGTCATCTGAATCATCGCTGCTTTTGTCTGTGCATACACAACACCTGTTCTGAGGGCTGTCTTGCCTGCGACGGATGAAATATTGATAATTCTTCCGCCTTTCCCGTTTTTCTTCATCCATTCTGCTGCCTTTTGCGACATAAAAAAAGCCGATTTCATATTTGTATTTACAATCGTTTCCCACTCAGACTCTGTCACATCAAGCGCTTTTGAACGGATATTCATACCGGCGTTGTTTATGAGAATATCAACATTCAGCTGCTGTGCTTCAATCTCAGCAAATACATTCTTAATACTCTGCGTGCTCGTCACGTCTGCAGGAAGCGGATAGGCTTTTCGGCCTTTTGCCCTGATTTCTTCTGCAACAGCCTGCAGCTCATCTTCTGTTCTGGAGAGGAGAATCACATCAGCCCCCGCCTCGGCATACCCAAGTGCAAGTGCGCGGCCGATTCCCCTTCCTGCACCGGTAATCAGTGCTGTTTTATTTTTCAGATCAAATGATGGCAGATACATGTTTGATGCCTTCTTTCTCTTTTTTCTTATATTTTATCATAGAAGTTTGAGTTTTCAGGAAATGATGCTGAGGGAGGTTACCTTCTGCCGCAACAAACTTTGCGGTAAGGGTCTTTACATAAAAAAGAACTGCCTGAAATCAGGCAGCTCATGTCTATTTAAAATTTCCCTGCATTTGTGCCGGGGATTGACGTTTGGTTTTGCGGTGTTTCAGGAGCTTTTTCTGTATCAGACTCATTCCCGCCTGTCAGTTCAGCACCTGCTTCTTTTACCTTGGAGCCGATGGATGCAAGATCCTGCTGGGCATCCTTGGCAGTTGCCAGCGTTTCGTTCGAAGCTTGAATGACATCGTTGACATTGCCCCGAACGTCTTCGTTTAAGCGGTCATAAAGGCGTTTCGCTTCGTTAATCGCATCTTTAAGTGAATCTGCTGCGGATTTAAACTGCGTGACAACCTGATTTTTAACTTCGCCTGGATTTTCTTTCACTTGTGTGAAAACCTCTGAAGAGGAATCTTTAATGCCGGCGGCTGACTTTTTCACTTGATTCCGCGTATTTTTATCAAACAATGTGACCAATCCGCCGATTACTGCTCCAGCGAGAATACCCGCAGCAAGCTTGCTGCCTTTCGACTTTGTTTTCACTTCCGGTGCTGCTGTGACAGCCGGTTTAACTGCTGTGTTTGTTGGTTGAAGCGTGTTTTCGTTTGTGCTTTGAATCGTCATCATGATTCCTCCCTGTAGATTAATGTCATATTGCGTACATACCCTTAATGATTTCTTTACGAAACATCCTTTTTCCTTCTGTTTATTCAGAATAATCTGTTCATTTTTAAAAATAATCAGTATACTTATTTAGAAGCACGAAACAAGTTGATGGAAATTGGAGGAACACATATGGAAAAAGTGATCGAAAAGAGATTATCCAGAACAGAAGTGCCGGAAGCACTGACTTGGAATCTGGAAGATTTATATGATTCTCAGGCTGACTGGGAAAAGGAACTCGCCGCAATCGAACAAGATGCAGCTGAACTGGCGGAATTCCAGGGGACTCTGGGAAATTCAGCCGCCTCCCTTCTCGCCTGCCTTGAAGCAGAGGAACATCTGTCAAAAAAGCTTGTCAGAGCGGGAACATACATCAGCCTCCTTCAATCGGCAGATGGAACCTGCCCTGACAACCAGGCAAACTCCTCGCTGTTTGCAGCCTTGCTGTCAGGAGTGCAGGGAAAAACATCCTTCATTGAGTCAGAACTTCTCAGCCTTCCGGAAGAAACAATTGAAGCTTTTATGAAAGAAGAAAACAGGCTCCAGCCATTTTCAAGAAAACTGCAGGAATTAGGCGAATTAAGACCCCATCGTCTTTCAGAAGAAACAGAAAGAGTTCTTGCTTCACTCGGAGAGATACACGGGGCACCTTACAAAATCTATCAGAATGCCAAGCTTGCAGATATGACATTTGAATCTGTCGAAGATGAAGACGGCAATCTGCTTTCGAATTCATTCGCTCTTTATGAAGACAGATATGAATTTTCATCTAATACATACGTGAGGAGAAAGGCATACGACTCGTTTGTTTCTACTCTTAAAAACTACAAAAACACAGTCGCATCCGCCTATGCGGCAGAAGTAAAAAAACAGGTAGCTTTATCACGTCTCAGAAACTATCCGTCTGTCACCGACATGCTGCTTAAACCTCAGCATGTCACAAATGAGATGTACCACAATCAGCTTGATATCATTCAGACAGAACTCGCACCTCATATGAGGAGATTCGCTGCGCTTAAAAAGCGCGTTCTGAAGCTTGATGAACTGCGCTTTTGCGACTTAAAGGCACCTCTTGACACTGAATTCAGCCCGAAAACAACCTATCAGGAAGCAAGCGACTTGATTCTTGAAGCACTTGAAGTGATGGGGCCTGAGTACACTCAGATTATGAAAAAAGCGCTGTCTGAGAGATGGGTCGATCTTGCTGATAACGTCGGGAAATCAACCGGCGCGTTCTGTTCAAGTCCATATGGCGTTCACCCTTATATTTTAATGACGTGGCAGGATACGATGAGAGGCGCTTTTGTGCTTGCCCATGAGCTTGGCCATGCAGGTCATTTCTACCTGGCCAATAAGCATCAGCGGATTATGAATACACGTCCTTCCACGTATTTCGTCGAGGCGCCGTCAACCCTTAATGAAATGCTGCTTGGAAGACACCTGCTGAAAAAGACTCAGGATAAGCGGATGAGAAGATGGGTGATCCTGCAGCTTCTCGGGACTTATTATCATAATTTTGTGACTCACCTTCTGGAAGGCGAATTTCAGCGCCGGGTTTATGACGCCGCTGAAAAAGGGCAGCCAATTACAGCGAACATGCTTTCAAGCCATAAAAGAGATGTCCTTTCCTCCTTCTGGGGAGATTCTGTCACACTTGATGAGGGGGCATCGCTTACATGGATGAGGCAGCCGCATTATTACATGGGCTTATATCCGTACACATATTCGGCAGGATTGACAGCCTCAACACTTGTCTCTCAATTCATTGAAGATGAAGGAAAGCCTGCTGTCGACAGATGGTTGAACGTCCTGAAATCCGGCGGAAGCAAAAAACCGGTAGAGCTCCTTAAAGAAGCAGGCGTCGACATGACCAGCCCTGACTCAATCAGACAGGCAGTCGCTTATGCAGGTTCCCTGATTGAAGAACTTGAAGAAAGTTTTCTCTCTTAAATAGATCAAAAAAAAGCTGACTGGTGTCAGCTTTTTTTGATCATTGAACTTCTTTCATGCTCTCTCTTTTTACAATGGCAGCTTTAATCATAAAATAGGTCACATCACTTGGGAGACTTTCTTTTATAGGTTTCAGCACAGCTGTCCCGTGTTCGTTAATCGCCGCTTCTATCTCGCCAGCATATTCATCGGGCACCCAGCTTTCCGTGTCTATATCCAGACCTTCCTTCGCGCAGCGCAGCAGATGATTTTCAACTGTTAATGGCGACAAATCCCTTTTTCCGGCTATTTCTTTGACAGATAAGCCTTCCTGATAAAGCTTCAATGTATCAAGATGCGAAGATTCTTTCCGCTCTTTCTTTACTCGCACGGGCTCTTCTTTTTCAGGAAGATCCTTCAAAAAGGCTGAAATCGCATCTGTAAAAATACGGCCGTATTTTTGTTGTTTCACTTCTCCTACTCCCTGGACAGAGAGGAATGCTTCCGGCGTTTCCGGTTTCTGAAGACTCATATCCTTCAGCGTTTTATCTGAAAAGATGACAAACGGAGGAACATTTTCTTCTTCAGCCAGCTGCTTCCTTACAGCCTTGAGCACAAGGAAAAGCTCGTCATCAGGAGCCTTTTGAACAATCCGAGTTTGCTCTTTTCTAGTAACGGTTTCCAGGCCTTTTAAAACCTGCAGCCCCTTCTCCTCGATGATAAGCACCGGAAACTGTCCGCCTGTTATCGAAATATACTGTTCAGAGGTCAGAAAATCAATAAATTCACTGACTTCTTTTGCTGTTTTATGTTTCAGGATCCCGTAGGTGGACAGTTCATGAAAGTTAAAATCCCTGATTTTTTTGCTGGATGAACCAGTCAGCACCTGGCTGATCATCGTTTTCCCGAATTTCTGCCCCATGCGGATCATACAAGATAAAACCATTTGGGCTTCTTTTGATACATCCTCGCTTGTCCGCTCATCTTTGCAGTTGCTGCATTTTCCGCATGGCTCAGCTGCTTCGTCCCCGAAATAGGTCAGTATGTAGGATTGAAGACAGCCTTCCGTGTAGCAAAAATCACGCATTTGATGCAGTTTAACGAGCTCAGAATGCTGTCTTTCCTTATGAAAGGATGACTGATCGATCAAATAGCGCTGAACCTGAACATCTTGTGCAGAGAATAAAAGAATGCATTCACTTTCAAGCCCGTCACGGCCTGCCCTTCCCGCTTCCTGGTAGTAGCTTTCCATATTTTTCGGCATTTGAAAGTGGATGACATAGCGCACATTTGATTTATTGATGCCCATGCCGAATGCATTTGTTGCAATCATGACCTGAACGTCGTCATTTAGAAATAGATCCTGGGCAATGCTCCTATTTGCATCGCTCATTCCTCCATGATATTTCCCCGCTCTGATGCCCTTCTTTAGGAGACGTTCATACAGCTGATCTGCAACCTTTCGAGTGGCCGTATAAATAATGCCTGTATCTTCACTGCGGCCGGCAATGTACTTCTCTAAAAAGGGAAGCCTGTCCCCGTCTCTGCTTACGCGAAACGAAAGGTTTTCTCTTTCAAATCCAGTTACAGTAGTATGCTCACTCAATATGCCGAGAGTGCTGCAGATGTCTTCCCTTACCTGAGGTGTGGCGGTTGCAGTCAGCGCAAGAAAAACAGGGTTTGAAGGAAGGGATGTTTTCAAATCCGTTATTTTTAAATAGCTTGGGCGGAAATCATGGCCCCACTGAGAAATACAATGAGCTTCGTCTACAGCGACAAGCGAAACGTCCATCGACGCGAGCTGCTCCATAAAAACCGGCGATTCGAGCCTTTCAGGAGCAATATAAAGAATGGTATAGAGGCCATTTTTTAAGTCTGCAAGCCTTGATGATGTTTCCGAATGGGATAGGGTGCTGTTCAGGAAGGTCGCTTTAATGCCTGCTTGTTCAAGTGAATCAACTTGATCTTTCATTAAGGAGATAAGCGGAGAAATGACGAGGGTAATTCCCGGCAGGATCAGAGCCGGAATCTGGTAGCAGATCGACTTTCCGCCTCCAGTGGGCATAATCCCTGCTGCATGCCTTCCATTAAGGACATTTGTAATGATTTCTTCCTGTCCCGGCCTGAATGCGGAATAGCCGAAATAATGCTTCAAGTGTTCTTTTGCCTGATCTAGCACCTTAAACTCACTCCAGTTAACGTTTTTTCTTATTATTTTACATGGGATCATTCTTTCTGGCTATGAAATTGGTGAAAATCAACTTTTGCTGAAATAAAAAAAACTCCGTTATGGAGTTCTTAATATTTTTTATGGTTATTAATGACTTCAAGTTCTTTCGTGCTTGATTTCATTTCGCTCTTGCAAAGCGGGCAGACCGGAATCTCGCTTTCGCTGCTTTTGAAGTTGTCTCTGACCCATCCTTTACAGCTGTCTGATGAGCAGATCCACACCTTCGTTTCTTCAGTTATAATTTCTTCAGGCTTTTTCCTGTACATTCATGACTCTCCTCTCTGATCTTATCAATGTTTACAGAAAATCATAAACGTGATGACAAAAAAAAATTCACTGCTTATAAAAAGTACCCTTGACGTGATGACTCTTTATACCCAGTGAATAGCGTCTTTTCATTATAACAAATTTTTGCAGTTTTCGTCAACAGACCATCTTGCTGCAGCTCTGCTTTCGTGCAAGATAAACTGCCTGCCTGACCTTTACCAAAAGTAATAGGCTGCCGTTAAAGGCAGCCTGCACTTATTTACTGAAAGGATTATAATCCATTTTAATTTGAGGAAGTTCACGCACTTCTTCTGCCATCGTGCTTCCGCACATCGGACATGACAGATCTTCCGTTGAAAAATCTTTTCTCATCCAGCCGTTGCAGGACTCGGATTCGCAAGCGTATACAGTTGTATCTTCGATGATCGTAACGGGCTCTTCAGCACCCTTTTTAGCAAAGTACATGCGCATAACTCCTTTTTTTAACTAGTATACGCTTAAAATAGAATTTTATTTCTTTTTTTGACTGATCATGCACTTTGTTTTGTTGTGCGAAAAAACCGGATTGCGGCGCAATCCGGTTTTTGCTTATTTAACAGGCAGGGTAATGCTGAAAGCAGATCCATACCCTTCCTCGCTGATGACATCAATATTCCCGTTATTGGCTTTGACAATTTCCATGCAGACAGAGAGTCCGATGCCGGTTCCCTGTTCTTTTGTAGTAAAGAAAGGTTTAAAAAGAGAATTAAGGGTATCCTGGTTCATGCCGATTCCGTTATCTTTCACCTGAATCACAATTTTGCCGCTGTCAAGCCTCGTCGTAATAGATATGTTACCGCTTTTTTTCTGCTTGCTGATCTGAATAGCTTCCATTGCATTTCGCATCATGTTCAGGAGTACTTGCTTCATCTGTTTAATATCAACATGTAGATAGACTTCCTCATCAATAATGCTGCACGTTAATTCACAATTTGCCAGTATCGCTTCGCTTTTGCAGATCAGGACAATATCATTGAGAAGTTTGCTCAATAGCACAGGCTGTTTCGATTCTATCGGCGCTTTTGAATTATTAAGAAATTCATAGATAATCTCATTTGCGCGGTTCAGTTCTTCCAGGGCAACGTCCGCATAGTGTCCTTTTCCAATCTCAATTAAATGAGGCTTAAGGAGCTGCAGAAAACCTTTCACGCTCGTGAGCGGATTTCGGATTTCATGGGCGATGCTTGCAGCTATCTGGCCTACCGTTGCCAGACTGTCCTGCTTGATGGCTATTTCCTTCATTTGCTGAAGGGACTTTTCGAGCTGTTCCTGTTTTTCAAGAAGATTCAGGTTCGCATACAGCAAATCACCTTCAAGCGTTTTGACTGCCTGATAAATCTGATCTACACTTTCCTCTTTGTCTATGCAGAAAATATGAATGAAATTTTTCCCTTCATATTGAATATAGACATCAAAAAGTGTCATCGGATTTGACTTTGTTTTTAAATTCAGCTCTATTTTCGTAATCGACGGCGTGTCGAGAATAAATTTAGCTGCTTTTTTCTTGCTTCCGATCCCTACAACATCAAGAAAGTTTAATTCTTCATCGAAAATCGTAAACGTGCATCTTGATACGGAAACAATATTCAGCTTTCTGTCCACCAGAAAGTAAGGAAATGGGATTTTGTCATATTTACTTGCGATTAATTGCATTTCCATGGCGTTCAGTCCTTGAATTAGTATTTTGAAGCCAGCTTTTAAGCTGAACTATGTTTTGAATCACCACGGTGTTTGGAGGGCAGTAATAATCGACATCAAAATCACTTGTCTGTTTTCCTCCAAGCATGACAGTTGGAGAAAAAGTCAGATTCTGCAATTGCGAGACGTATTCAATAACCGCTGGAATATTTGAAACAAGACTAGTTGTGAAGGCAATCACATCAGGCTTCCAGCGTTCGGCATACTGGCAAATGTAATCAATGGTCACATTGGATTCGATGCAGCATGCTTCCCAGCCAAATTCTCTAAACAAGAATGAAGTCATAATGCTTCCGACCGCATGATCTTCATTTCTCATAGAAAGCAGCATAACACGCGGCTTAACTGCTGCAGGCAGTGATAAAAAGGAGTGTGTATGTATTTTTTCGACTTTTTGGTAGTAATAGGTTGCAATCATCGATTTGCAGACAGCCGCTGCAACATATTCATCTGCTACTGTTGCGCGATTCATCTCCCAGAGTTCCAGTACATTGTCCATAGTATCTGATAAAAAGCCATACACCTCAGTGCTTGTCGTATCCGTTTCAAGCAGACTGTTCAATAAGCTCCACGAAAGGCCAAGTTCCCCATCAATAAACAATTGACTCATTTCTTCTACGGGATTCATTATAAATCACCTACCAATCGTTTGTATGTTTTTATCAGCCTAAGGACAGCGGAAAAAGGGATTGCGCAATATGAGATTGTTAGGTTAAGCGTAACACATAACGTGTTAAGTAGATACAACAATTCCTTCGTAAAGCTAATTTTTCTGAAATCTTAACAATCTTTACGCAAAATCACTCCGCTTTTGATAGAATGTAAGACATTCCACGATGAAAGGACTAACGCTTATGACTGAAAAACTCTATTATACTTCCCCAAAAACATTTGAATGGCAGACAGAGATTGTCCGCTTCACAAAAATAAACGGTCAAAGAGCTGTTATCCTCAAAGAGACTGCTTTTTATCCCGAAGGCGGCGGCCAGCCTTCAGACAGCGGAACGATTGGAACGATTCCAGTTCATGATTTAATAGAAGTAGAGAATGAACTTTACCATATAGTTTCTGAATACCCTGAAGGCATGTCTGTAAACTGCCTTCTTGACGACGCCCGCAGAATGGATCACATGCAGCATCACTCAGGACAGCACCTTCTGTCGGCAGTCTGCCTTGAGCTGTACGGTTATGAAACTGAAAGCTTCCATCTTGGTGCAGAGACCGTCACAATCGATCTGAATACACCGCACCTATCTGAAGATCAGATGACCGAAGTTGAAAACAAAGCCAATCACTATATTTTTGAAAATCGAAAGATCCATACCTTTTTTGCCGGTGCAGATGACCTTAAAAACCTGCCGTTAAGAAAGATTCCGGACGTGGATGGACCCCTTCGCATTGTACAGATCGACGGAATCGATACCTCAGCGTGCTGCGGTACACACACCGCAGGTACAGGTGAAATCGGCCTGATGAAGCTGATAAAAACGGAAAAGCAAAAAGGCAGGATCAGACTTCATTTTAAATGCGGCATACGAGCCCTGTCAGAGTTTCAGGAAGTACATAAACTTGTTAAACGTACAGCGCGCTTTTTTCAATCATCACAGGAAGAAATCCCTGAGCGGCTCCATTCAATCGATCAAGAACTGAAGCAGATTAACAAAGAACTGGAATTTTTGAAAACTGAGAATGCTTTACTGCTTACAGAAAAAATAAACACTGACCAGCCTGGAAAACTGGCAGCAGTCCTTAAAGAAAGGGCATCACTGAAAGATCTTCAATTACTGGCAGCAAAATTCCATGGTAGCGGAAAAGAATTTGTTCTGCTTGGCTCTATGAGTGAGCATGCTGTTTTATTCAGTCAACAAAACAGCATCCATGCCGGCAATACCATTAGAGAGTGCCTGAAAGATTTCAGCGGCAAAGGCGGAGGAAGCGAAAAACTGGCGCAGGCCAAATTAGCAGACGTCAGCGAAACTGAAGCGTTCTTTCAAGCTGTGAAAATGGAAATCGACAGAATGACAGAAAAACATCTGCGTGATTAAATGCCATATGTGTTCCCGCCATTCACTGTAATCGTTTGTCCCGTTATATAGGCTGAATCATCTGACGCAAGAAAGGCAACTGTCCTCGCAAGCTCCTCAGGTGTTCCCATCCTATTCAGGGGAACGCCTGATTGATAGGCAGCGATATCCTTTGCACCTACATCACGATGACGCTCTACCGGAATAAAGCCCGGATTGACTAAATTAACCCGGATACCGTATTCTCCGAGTTCACTTGCCCATGACCGGGTCATCCCCAGCATGGCTGATTTTGCTGTAACATAACTGGAAAAATGCGAGTTTCCAAGAGCTATGACTTCACTGCCTATGTTTATGACTGAACCGTTTCTTTTTTGCTTCATTCCAGGAAGGACCTCTTTAAGCAGAAGGAGCGGAGCTTTCACAAAGAAAACAAGCTGGTCTTCGTAGTCTTTCCATGTTGCCTCTTCCAAGGACAGCTCCGGCTGGGGACCAGTGGCATTATTAACCAGAATGTCATACGTCCTTTCTGCGGCTGCCTTTTTAATCCCTTGCTCGGAAGTAAGATCTCCCTGGGCAAGAAATGCTTTGCCCCCCTCCTCTCTTATCTGTGAAAGCACATCCAGCGCCTGCTGCTCAGACGATGAATAATTTATGTAAACCTCAGCTCCCTGGCGAGCGAGCTCCATAGCAATAGCTTTTCCCAGACCCCGGGAAGCTCCTGTTACAAGTGCTGCCTTATTCGCTAATTTCATAAAAAACCTCCAAATAAAATGGTCACTAATATGTATGATAAGTGGTAATCACATCCAATCCCAAGTATAATCTCAAAAACTATTAGTATCAATCAATATCCGTTGCATCCTCTCGGTTCGATAAAAAAGGCCAACTTTAAAGCAGTTGGCCTTTTTAAACGAACATATTTAGTCGGCTTTTGTGCCCGCATGATTGACCAGAGTGGCAAAATACCAGCCGCCTTCACGAATGATTGGTTTCAGGCTTTGAAGTTTCATGCCGGACTGTTTTGCAAGAGCATCCAGTTCTCTTTTTGTGGGAAGAGCGTACAAATTATCAAAAGCGGTAAAAAAACTATTAAAGACACTTGAAAATTGCTTTCCATGCTTTGGCTTTCGAATTGGCGTTATAATCGTAATCATTCCATTTGCAGAAAGAGAGCTGCTTAATCTGCTGATGACTTTCGGACGTTTTTCTGGAGAGAGATAGTGAAGCAGATTATTCATCATGATCAGGTCTGCTTTATTTTCGGGCGACCATTCTTCAATATCCATACAATCAATTGAAATGTTTTTAAGCTCACTGCATCGATTGGCCGCTTCCTCAGCCACTTCCTTGTTCACTTCAACACCTGTTAATTTTAAACCTGGAAACGACTTGGACAGCTTCTGCATGTAGCCCCCATGTCCGCAGCCTACATCCACAACCGTATGGATGCTGTTTTTCTTTAGAATCTGCACAAGCTTAGGATAAGCAAGCTGTTCCAGCATAGCAGAGGTTTCTGCAACAGTCGCTCCGTGCTGTTTGTGATCAAAGGTCTGGCGTTCATCTGTTTTCATAATGGACGGGTATGTCAAAAGCGCGGGGATGTGCAGCTCCATCATTTCTTTCAGCAAAATGCCGACAGACTTTGGATCACGCTTGCTGTCAGGCAGCATAAAGCTTCTTGAGGTTTTAAATTTATTTCTTGAAACCTTTTTAAGGTACTTAATAGAGACCCCAACTTCCACCCAGCGTTCAAGAATCTCTGTTTCTAATGAATGACTGGCTGCAACCTCTTCGATCGTTTTTGGAGATTTAAAAATTTCAAACAGATCAAGTTCATACCCGACATATGCGTGCCAGCTGTATAAAAACGGCAAATTCTTCTTCATCCAGCTTCTCGCTTTGTAAAGCCTTACATATTCAGCAATCATCAACGGCTGTACCTCCCTTTCGCTTCCCACGGATAATCATTTTCATACGTGAACATGTAGCGGGTATGCAAAAATTCAATATTCTGGATCGATCTCGCCGGCATCAGGCCAATCTGAATCAGCCTGTCCACAAACGATTCCTTCCATATTCCAAGTCCCGAAATATTAAGCATTTGCTTTGTATGAAGCTTTTCATCATCTGTCATCTGTTTGAGGCTTCTGTTTCTGAGTGTACCAAAGTACCTGAAAGGCTTTGAATACGCTAGCGCGGACAGGTGGCTGAGGCTTAAAATAAAATCCACCCTTGACTTGCGGACTTTTTCATACCACTTTAAATTATCCTGACTGAGTTCATTATGCCTGTACATCCAGCACAGCAGTTCGCCGAGCACATCTCCGTCCTGTATGGCAAGATTCATGCCTTCCCCTGCCATCGGATGCACGCTGTGCGCAGAATCTCCGAGAATCGCCATGTTCCCCGACACATATGAATCTGCGTGGAAATGAACGGGAATCATCAGCTGGATCTTCTTCCACTCCGTAAGTTCGGTCACATAGCCATCAAGTTCAGGACACAAGTCGATATACTTCTTGTGAAAATGTTCAATGCCTTTTGCCTTAAGGGACTGATAGGCACCTGACTGAATGAGGTAGACCGTTCTGACTTCATTGTCAGGAAGGGGAAAGAGTCCGAGAAAAGCATGAGGTGTAGAGATGATTTTTCCTTCCGTCATGTCAGCCGGCCTTTTGAATGTGACGGTTAAAAAGTGATGATCATATTCATGCTCATTCAGGCTGACATTCATCGCTTTTCTGACGTTTGATTTTCTTCCTTCAGCACCGATAAAATAATCTGCCTGAATTTCCACTTCCTCTTTTCCCATTGATACAATCGCTGTTGAATCATCACTGAATGCCTTGAATCGCGCGGGCTGTATGTAATGGAAAGAAGGAAACTTTTTGGCTTCTTCAAGCAGGAGTTCCTTTAATTTTTCATGGGGGATCATCAAAGCAAAATTGAACTTGCTCTCAATGATTCCGTAACGCATTACAGCTGATCCAAGCAATCTATATGAACCTTTCTTACGTTTCATTTCATTCATTTCAATTTCATTGATCCGGTGTCCTGATCTTAGAACAGGCTCTGATAAACCGAGAGCGTCAAAGATTTCAAGACTTTTCGGCTGAAGCAGCTCCCCTTTATACAAATGCGGGGAGCCTTTTGTCTGTTCTACCACGCAGACATCGATCCCGCACTTGGCAAGCTTCAGAGCAGCGGTCAACCCTCCAACTCCCCCGCCAATGACTAAAACCTGTGTTTTCATCCTCCCACCGCCTTTCACCTTTCATTTCCACATTTGGGAAACATTGAAACCATGGAATGCGCCAGAAAAGCGGAGCCGACTGTTCAGGCCTGGCAGTCAGATAAGAAATCACCGGAAAAGTCCGGGTTTGACTTTTTCGGTGATTTTGTTCTGACAGAAGGACTAGGAGGCGGAGCTGGACATGGGAAAAGCGGAATCAGCCGTTTAGCTCCGACAGGCAGAAAAGAAATTGACCAGAAAGGCCGGGTTTGCCTTTTTGGGCGATTTTGTTCTGACGGAGGAGTTGGCTGATGGAGCTGGACAATGCGAAAAGCGGAATCGACTGTTCAGGCCTGGCAGGCAGATAAGAAATCACCGGAAAAGTCCGGGTTTGACTTTTTCAGTGATTTTGTTCTGACAGAAGGACTAGGAGACGGAGCTGGACATGCGAAAAGCGGAATCGCTCGTTTAGCTCCGGGAGTCAGATAAGGAAGCGCGTTAATGGTGCTTTGTATGGGGAAGCATTTTTCCCAGAATGTTACCCTATATTTAGCGGTTAGCAATTTACAGGGATGCATTTCGCTAAAATGGTACCCTCTATTTCTGCAACAACAACTTATAGGAATCCATTTTACTGCTGGCATCCGGGGATACACTGGGCATCGCTCCACACCAACAAAAAAAAACCCAAGACTGCTGTTTAGAAGCAGTCTTGAGTATAAAAGTGAACCGGAAACATTTAAACTGCTCCTTGATTTGAAAATGAAATCATCACAGAATCCTGGATCGGCTTGTAGCCTATTTTCTGATAGATGCTGTTTGATGTAGGATTTGATAAGTCTGTATATAGAGTGCAGAATGAATAATCCTTCAAGAGCTCACTGCTGAGTGCGGACACGCAGCTGCTCGCATATCCTCTTCCCCTGAATTTTTCCGGAGTGTATACAAGGGATACCGTTATGCCGTTTTGAGTTGACCGCGATTTTTTTGCCATCGAAACAGGTATTCCGTCAACCGACCAGATGTAAATAGAGTCCTCAGCGAGAAATTTCTTCATTCTTTCTGCTGCCTGTAGAGTCGTGATCGGGGGCTCATTTGTAAACGTCATAAAGTCCGCCATCCACTCTGTTAAAAGCGGCAGGTGTTCAAGTTTTGCTTTTTGAAAGCTCCCTTCACTGACAGCTACAGGCTGCACCTCATGAAGCTGATAGATTTTTTGCTCCATCACAATGTCGGCTCTAATCCCCGCCTGTTCGGCCCACTCTTTGGCAAATCTTTCTGTCCAGTACCTCTCACCGACAGCACCCGGCACAGAAACCCCTGCTGATATCAGCTGTCTGACCATTTCAGCAATCAACGTTTCACTGATTAGTTCGTTATTATATGTAAGAATTAAATTGTGAGGGGGCGTCATAAGCAGCGCTGCCGCAGGTGCCCCTTCTGTTTCCATCAGAGCGGTATATACGTCTGAAGCCGGAACCGTCTTTTTAAAAACAGACAGGAGTCCCAGCGCCAAATTATTTTCCGCTTCCTGCTTCATAAGCAGCGGTTCTGATTTTTCAATGTACGTGCGGCGGTCTTTGTATTCTTTAAGCATCATCCATTATCACCTCTAATCTTTGTATTAGATTCACCCCCTCACTTTCCCTTTAAAATAATTATTTTTTTCGCAAAAAAAAAACTCCGAGGCAAATCCCGGAGTTTAGAAGGTTGTAAACCTGAAAAATTTCTGCAGAGCATATATGCCCCTTTTGAATACCGGCATGTCATCTCTGTATTTTTCAACATTCAGGGTATATTCAGCTCCGTCATTCGTCCAGAGTTTTGTGAAATACGCTTCGACTTCTTTCATAACGTCCTCATCCTGAGGAGCGGTGATTTTCAAGTCGTTCTCAAGATTAAGGTCATCAAGATTCCGTTTTGTGAAATTCGCCGAACCGCTGATGATCGTGGATTCATTTTTCCCTTTAATATAAAGAAGCTTCGGATGATACTGTTCATTTGTTGTGTTATACCATCTGATTTTCGCTTTCTTTTTCGTATCTTCCATCAATTCTTCAGCAACAGGACGGTTAGGCAGGCCTATTTTCTCCTGGCCGAAAGCATTTTGATTCGGATCAAGAATCATATTCACCTCAACACCGCGGTTAGATGCGTCAACGAGTGAGTTGATCACTTTTCTGTCAGCTAAATAAAACATTCCCATCCAGATGACATCCTGTTTTTCTGCAGCCCTGATCGACGACAGCAAATGCTCGTAAATTTTCCCTTCAGTCAGCACCTGCACGCCGATATTCCCTTTCTCATTTTCCGTTTCAGTGTACTCAGGAAGTTTGGGTCCGCCGGAGTAGTTCGATACAGCCTGTTCGGATTCGAGCACGTCTGCAATGACATTTCCGCTTACCTGAAAAGCAGTATTGGAATGAAACCCGCTTGCATCGTGAGGATTAGCGGATGAGACAATGGCTGTCTTCTCCGTAGCGACTGCTTTTCTGTGATTTGCCTTTACATTAAAAAGCTTTAAATAAGACCTTACCGTCATACCAGGGGCAGTATCCCCAAACGGATTGGCCACCCAGCCTTTTCCTGACTGGCCGAACCACTGAAAAAACGTTCTCCAGACACTGGAATACAGCGGATTAGAATCTCGCAGAGGCTCCATATCCGACAGAACGACATCTATGCCTGCATCCTTAAAAGCTTCAAGCTCCTTTGATTCGTGTGACCCGTATGAGGTATTGATTTCGTCTGTAATAAAGACAATCGGCATGTCAGGGTTTTCTTTCTTTTTTTGAAGCAGCGCCTCCGTCAGCTGAGCACTGATATCGGGATAGGATTCTCCCTTGTTGTAATAGCCGTTAAACAAAAATAAGTCAATCACAACAAATTCTTCAGCTTCATCAATCGCTTTAAGCACAGCATCAAATATCATCCGATCTGATTTGACCCTGTTTTCTTTCTGATACGTCAGGTCATATAAAAAATCGACATCCTCCACCTTGCGTACTTCCCCTTCATATGAAAGACCTTCGGGAAGAGGCTTATAGCTTTGATACATAACAGTACCTGTTAAAATAATAAAAATTAGCAGGATGACAAACAGGCGTTTCTTTTTATAGCCTGCAAACGAAAACCTTGACAATAAAACTCCCCCTACAACAGAATAATGGCTTTCTTTATATCCCCTGTTTCATTGATATAAAAACCTTTATCAAAAAAATAGACCGCAGACTGGCTGCGGCCCGTACAATTAGTTATTTCGACTGGGGAAACATACGCTTCACCATTTCACCGAACTCATCTGCCAGTCCTGAAACCGGTTCGCCGTTTCGGATTTTATCGCCGTAGTCTTTTACACGGTCAAAAAAGTCAGGATTTTCCGAAACAAACACATTGTCCAAATTGCGGTCTGTTGATCGTACCTGATCAGCTACTCTGTTCTTTAATTCATCAGACAGTTTGCCTTTAGGATTTCCCTCAAGCATAACTGCTGCATAAGCCGTATTATCAAGAACAATGACATTCGCATATTTGATTTCTTCTAAATCTGCCACTTTTTTTGCAGCATCGTCAGCTACATTCATGCGGTTATCGCGGTTTTCATTCGTTTGTTCATCATAAGTGACATTCTTAAGCTCATTGTTCATGATGTTGTCGTTTTCACGTGCGTTATTATCCATTCCACAGCCGGCGGCAATCAAAACAGAGAAAAAAATGGCTGTTCCTGTCATTAGAAACTTATTCATTCAGCATGCCTCCCAAATTTTTATTCCCTTTATTTTCTGCAATTGAGAACTGATTATGCAGGATGAACAAAAATACTTGTGGGAGACAATGAGAAAACCAGCCCCATCAAGAAGGCTGGCTCGTGATTTTTTGAAGTGCGTACCCTTTTTCTTTCCAGATATAAAAAATCCCCTGCTTAAAGGACTGAAACGTTTTTACATTCAAAATATAGCCCTGATGAGTGATATGCTGCACAAGCTTTGGGTTCATCCCTGCAAAGATGGATACGGTCCCCATAAGCCGCAGGCCTTCTGCGATTTGATTAAGATGAAAAGCAATTGTTTCATCAAATGTCTCGCTAATGCCTGTAAAGTCAAAAATCATATATTCAGCTCTCCGCTCGGCGGCTTCCTTCAGGATCTTCTCTTTCATTTTTTCCATTCTTTCTTCTGTCAGGGTTCCTGTCAGAGCGATCAAAAGAGCAGAGTCGAGTGCGGTGCCGATGATTGGCGTATACATTTCCTCAAGCAGCGCTTTTCCCTCTTCTATCACATCTTCATATTCTGTTACATCACGCCACGTCAGGACAAATCCTGTCTGTTCCCCTTGAAGATTGCTCAGTTTGTCCACAACGATTTTAGCTGTGAACCGGTTAAACAGCCTGATCTGGGCACTGTGCGGAAACGGACCGTTTTTTAGGATGTCATTTTGTTTTTTCCCGTGAAAGCGCCGGATATCAAACCCGATAAATGCTTCCGGATCAGTAATTCCTGCAAGCGGCCCCACTTTTGACAGAATCTCTTTTGCAGCATGATTCATCCAGATGATGCGGTACTCATCATCTGCAAAAATAAGCCCTTCCCCTATCCGGTCCAGCAGAGAATAAACATTCATATCCTCTAAAATCGATGAACTCATCTTCACTTGCCTCTTCCCCCTAGAAGACTATTTTTCTGTATGTATTCCACAATTATATCCTTTTCCACCATTTTGAAAAGAATAAACGTGCTGAGGGGTCAGTCCCGCTGTGCGTTAATGCACAGCGGGACTGACCCCTCCTTTATCCTTTTCCAGCCTGAAAGCTCGGGTATTTTGTCATTCCGCCGTCTGCATAGAGGGTAATTCCTGTTACGTAGCTTGCCTCTGATGAAGCAAGGAATGCCACACATGCAGCGATTTCTTCCGGTTTGCCGATGTATCCCATTGGGATGAGGTCAATGACATCTTTTTTAATCTCAGGATCCGCAAATTTTTCTGCATTGATTGGTGTATCTATTGCTCCCGGCGCGATATTGTTGACGCGAATGCCGGATGAAGCATATTCGAGTGCAAGGGTTTCAGTCAAAAGCTTGATTCCGCCTTTGCTTGCTGCATAGTGGGCAAAATGTGGCCAGGGAATCTGCTGATGCACAGATGACATATTGATAACAGAGCCTTTAATGTTATGATCAAGCATATGCCTGATCGCTTCTCTGCTTCCTAAAAAGCATCCTGTCAGGTTTGTCTGTATGACTTTATTCCAGTTTTCAAGGCTCAGTTCTTCAGTGGGAATCTCAGCCTGTATTCCTGCGTTATTGACCATAATATCAAGTGTGCCGTAAGTATCGACTGCAAACTGGACAATACGCTTCACATCATGCTCCTGTGAGACGTCACCCTGGATTTTTGAAGCTTCACCGCCGTTTGCCTTGATCTCTTCGATGACAAGGTCGGGCTTATCGTCTTCTGTTAAGTAGTTGACAACGACTTTTACGCCCTCTTTTGCAAAGCGCTGTGCAATGGCTTTTCCAAGTCCGGATGAAGCACCGGTAACAGCAGCAACTTTTCCTTTTAAGCTTTCATACATTCAGCATTCCTCCATTTACCTTTTTGTATAGCCAAGCAGCACTCCGCCTCCGATAATCAGCAAGCAGCCAATAATAACGAGCACAATCTGTTTTTTTGTCTTTTTTTCACCCAGCAGAAAGATTCCGCCCAGTGTGGAAATGATGATACCTGTCTGGGATAAAGAAAAGCTTGTCGCAACTCCGATTTTCGGAAGGGAGAGAAGCAGCCCAAGGTTTCCTGCCGCCCACATTAATCCTGTCAGAATGTTCCGCAGTGCATATTTATCAAAAGGCTTATGTCTCGCGGTAAGAATAATAGCAGCAAGCACCATCCCAATCGCCTGCGGCAAAATGGCTGCCCAGCCGTCAATCTCAAAGTAGCGGATAATAATAACGTAGCCGATGTACCCGATTGAGGAAATAAACAGAATGAAGAGTCCACGCTTCAGGCTCTTTCCGGCTCCTTCTTCATCCTTCTGGCCAATGGATGTAAACACTACTCCTGTAATGATGAGGAGGATGGCTAGGCTTCCAAGGATAACCGTCATTTTTGTATCCCATTCTTTAAAAAGCAGAACGCCGAACAGTGTCGTCCCCATAAGCTGCATGCCTGTTGAGATCGGCACGGTTTTGGATACGCCGATATGCTTGACACTGGCAAGCTGATTCAGCTGCCCGACCGTCCAGAAAATACCCGAGATAATTCCGATTGACCATACAACCGGAGTGAGATCAGGATTTGAAAAAAAGAACATAACAACCGAAAACAAAAACGCTCCTATTGTAATACCAAGTGTTTGGCTGTATGCATTACCGCCAAGTTTTACACTAACAAGCACAAGACTTCCCCACGCAACGGCGGGAATTAAAGCAAGCAAAATTCCAATCATGATGATATCCCTTTCTACTATGTAGTCGTGCAGCTATTTGGACATTTGAAAGTATTATTTCCCCTTATGCAGAAAATAACACAGCCTGCCTTAGTTCATTCCACTAATAAGAAAGATTGAAACAGCATGTTTATAAATAGCGCCGCTTTTTTATACTGGATAGAAAAAGGAGGGTCATATATGGAAGATGTTTTTGCTGAATACGGTGTGTGGGATCTCTATCTTAGAGACAGATACCCTCTTGAAGAATCCGGGATACTCAAAGAGGCTGAAGAAGATGAGCTCATAGGCTTCTTTGAAACGTTTGAGTACGAATCATATGAACAGTTTTCAACCCTCTTTCCACTCTATTTATTTCTCAGAAAGAAGAACCGGCAATTTTGATATGATGCCGGTTCTTCTATTTATTTATAACTTTCAAACTCAAAAAAATTCGAATACAAAACCCTTATTTATTGTAAATTTTGAATTTTTGATATATTATTCTATTTGTAACCGCTTACACAACAGCAGGCAATGACCTGCATCTTGTTGGCGGGTCTTCAGCACGATTTTCTACATAGGTTTTCACCACAAATATTTAGGAGGCTGATGAAATGAGTCAAGCTACACTGAAGGCTGGAGAAAAACTGGAGAAATTTCTGCAGGGAAACAAAAAGCTGTTTATAAACGGGGAATTTGTAGAAAGCGTTTCTAAAAAGACATTTAATACACCTAACCCGGCAACCGGTAAAACGCTCGCTTCCGTGTATGAAGGAGATAAAGCAGACATCGATCTTGCTGTTAAAGCCGCAAGAAAAGCATTTGACAGCGGTCCATGGTCAAAAATGAGCGCGGCTGAGCGCAGCCGATTAATGTACAAGCTTGCTGATCTCATGGAAGCCAATAAAGAAGAGCTGGCCCAGCTTGAAACACTCGATAACGGGAAACCAATTAATGAAACAACTAACGCTGATGTTCCGCTCGCGATTGAGCATATGCGCTATTATGCCGGCTGGTCAACAAAAATTGTCGGACAGACGATTCCTGTCAGCGGACAATATTTCAACTATACAAGACATGAAGCATTAGGGGTTGTCGGACAGATCATCCCGTGGAACTTCCCGCTGCTCATGGCGATGTGGAAGCTTGGTGCTGCTCTTGCAACCGGCTGTACAGTGGTCCTGAAGCCTGCAGAACAAACACCGCTTTCTGCCTTGTATCTGGCAGAACTCATTGCAGAAGCCGGCTTCCCTGAAGGTGTTGTGAATATTGTACCTGGATTCGGCGAGACTGCAGGAGATGCTCTTGTCATGCATCCTGATGTTGATAAGATTGCTTTCACAGGATCGACCCCTGTCGGAAAAATGATCATGGAAAAAGCGGCAAAATCCTTAAAGCGCGTTACACTTGAGCTTGGAGGGAAATCTCCAAACATCATTCTTCCGGATGCTGACCTGTCAGCAGCGGTTCCAGGTGCGCTGACTGGCGTTATGTTTAACCAGGGACAAGTCTGCTGCGCAGGATCCCGCGTCTTTATTCAGAAAAAACATTATGATAATGTCGTGGCAGATATGGTGTCGCACGCGAAAAACATCCGTCAGGGAGCAGGAATCGAGCCGGAAACGCAAATCGGGCCGCTCGTATCTGACGAACAGCAGAACCGCGTGCTGAACTACATCCAGCGCGGCGTCGAAGAAGGAGCCGAAATCCTGACCGGCGGAAGCTCGCCATCTGAAAATGGATACTTTGTATCCCCAACGATCTTCTCTGCCGTAAAAGATGAAATGACGATTGCAAGAGAAGAGATTTTCGGTCCGGTTATCGCTGCTATGCCTTATGATGATCTTGATGAAGTGATCAACCGTGCCAACCAGAGCGAATACGGCCTGGCAGCAGGACTCTGGACGCGCGACATTGCAAACGCGCATTATGTGGCAGGCAAACTGAAAGCCGGAACGGTCTGGGTTAACTGCTACAACGCATTTGATGCCGCTTCTCCTTTTGGAGGCTACAAACAATCCGGTCTTGGACGGGAAATGGGCTCGTATGCACTTGATAATTATACTGAAGTAAAGAGTGTCTGGATCAATCTGCAGCGTTAATGCTTTCATCCTCCCCTGCCCGCTTGAGGCCATTTTGCCTCAGCGGGCAGTTTTTTATTTTGCACTCAAGTTAAAAGCCAATAAAAAAACACCGCCTGATCAAGCCAGACGGTGCTGCTTCTTACTTTTCCTCGAAATAATCTTTGTAAAAACCGCTTACTTTCCCATTATTGTCGATCACAAAGTAAAATTCTTCTGTTTCATTTTTCACTTCATATGTATTTCCCGCCGTTAACACTCTGTTGACCATATACTTCTCGGCATTTGTATGTTTGCAGGTAACCGTTTTGAATGTTTCTCTGTTAAGCCAGTCCTGATGAATCATCCGTGATTCTCCTTTGCGCATTTTGACCTCATTATACTATAGAAATGTAAGTGCCGCCACCCGCTGAGTAATAACCTTCACTTCCCCGAATAGACTGGTGAAGATGAGGTGAAACATGTGAACCTATTTAGACGGACAGAAGATGAAGTACAAAAGCGGATTGCAGAACTTAGAGGCGTTCAAAGGACGGATGGTTCCTTTCGCTACTGTTTTGAGGGCGGACCTATGACTGATGCTTTTATGATTATTACGCTCAGATCCCTTGGAGATCAGGATGAACAGCTGATAGAAAAACTTGTCCGAAGGCTTATAAAGATTCAATCTCATGACGGGGTATGGAGACTGTATGAGGATGAAAAGGAAGGAAATCTGACAGCAACTGTTCAGGCCTACACGGCGCTTGTTATTTCAGGACACTTTACCGCTGCAAGCCCTGAACTTCAGCGTGCAGAGACATTCATTCTCGCAAACGGCGGCCTGTCTGACGTTCATTTCATGACAAAATGGATGCTTGCAGTCAACGGTCTTTATCCGTGGCCGAAGCGATTCAGGTTTCCGCTGTCATATTTGCTGCTCCCGGCATCTTCCCCCTTCAGTATGTACCAGTTAAGTTCTTATGCAAGAATTCATTTTATGCCGATGATTCTCGCCATGAATAAAAAGTATATTCATAAGGGACTTGAAACAGCTGACTTTTCACACCTTTATGCATCTAAACCCAAATCAATCGACTGGCTGTCCCTTCAACGTGATGAGCGGTCCCGTCCAAATCTTTTCCTGCAGATGATACGCTCTATCGCAGCCTATCCAGCCTATCTTCACAAATCAGGTTATCAGACAGCAGAAAGATACATCCTTGACCGGGTTGAAGCAGACGGAACCCTTTTCAGCTATGCAAGCGCCACTTTTTTTATGATTTACGGATTGCTTGCCACCGGATATAAAGAGCAATCGTCGCAAATCCAGCGTGCCATATCAGGATTAAAATCACTAATTTATGAACAGGACGGCCTTGCCACTCTTGAAAACTCGACATCTACTCTATGGGACACAGCCCTTCTCAGCTACAGCATTCAAGCTTCTGGTGTAAGCTGCCGGGATCCGATGATTGCTGCGGCTTCTCGTTTCTTGCTGAAAAGACAGCACGCCAAAAAAGCTGAATGGGCGGTTCATAATTCTAAATCAGAAGCTGGCGGATGGGGATTTTCTGACATCAACACCAATCATCCTGATAACGATGACACCGCAGCAGCTCTCCGGGCCTTAACACCTGCAGCGGTATATGATCCCATCATGTTTTCCAGCTGGAACAGAGGAACCTCCTGGCTGCTTTCCATGCAAAACCGTGACGGAGGTTTTGCTGCATTTGAAAAAAATACGGACAGTGCCTTGGCTGCCATGCTTCCTCTTGAAAATGCAGGCGATGCTGCAGCCGATCCTTCTACAGCAGATCTCACAGGGCGCGTGCTTGAATACTTGGGATCGTTTGCCGGACTTAAAAAGAATCATCCTTCAGTAAAAGCTGCAATCAACTGGCTCAAAAGCAATCAGGAAAAAGACGGTTCCTGGTATGGACGCTGGGGAGTCTGCTACATTTACGGCACATGGGCAGCCATTACAGGAATGAGAGCTGCAGGTGTATCTACTAACAACGCCTCCATTCAGAAGGCCGTGACCTGGCTGCTCAGCATTCAAAATGAGGATGGAGGATTTGGAGAATCCTGCAGAAGCTGCGAGGTTAAATCCTATGTGTCTCTTGGGTACAGCACACCATCTCAAACGGCGTGGGCACTTGATGCCCTTCTCACCGTTCTCGATAAAGAGCATGAGGCCGTTCAGCTTGCCGTGAACCGTCTGCTGCTGCCATTTGATCAACAAAGCGATGAATATCCAACCGGAATCGGTCTGCCAAAACAATTTTACATTCGCTATCACAGCTATGGCAGAATTTTTCCGCTGCTTGCTTTAAGTCGTTACCTGAAAATGAATTAGAAAAGGAGCCTTTTCCTTAAGGCTCCTCTTTTGCACGCTGCTTACGCTGTCAGACTTCACTTGACCTATATGTTATTTCGTACTCTTAAATGATAAACCAGCATCTTCCAAAGCGGCTCTTAACTTTGGAATTGTACTCGGACCCACTCCATGCAGTTTCAAAATATCCGGTTCACTATACTCTGACAGGCGCTGAAGTGAGGTAATATTGTTCCGTTCGAGAGCTCTTCTGGCAGGTGCACCTATCTTTGAAAGAAAATCACTCTCAATCTCTATCTCCGATTCGCACACAGGGCAAATTGGGCAATCCGAGCTTTTAACATAATTGTGGCCATTTTTACAAGTCCTCAATGTTTTATCCGCCAGCGTCGTTGACCTCCTTTTCATGAGAATCCTTTATTTCAGAGTCGTGCCTGTTAAAAGAAATCATAGAAAAACGATTTTCTCTCCGGAATCAGCCGTTCGAGACGGATTGCAGCCTCTTCACTGCCTTCCATTTCCCCAATATCATATAAAACCGACGGCCGCTTATATCCAAGTAATGCTGCTGTCAGCGCATTAATGGAAAGGCTGATTTCGCCTTTCTCAGCGTCTGTTTTCGTCACGTTTCCATCGCTGATCTCGTACGTCCCATTATTCCACGGAGCATGTTCATCCTTGATCGTGAGGACTGTGCGTTCTTGTGAAGCAAATTCATAGTCTTTTAAAAAGGCTTCAGCATCTACAATTCTTGCCATAAAGTAAGGAGTCACTTCTGCTTTGATTCTTGGCTCTTTTAATGAATAGAAAAGAGGATCGCTTTCAAACGTGGTGATTTCAAGGTCTTTGATCATCGAGTCATGCTGGCAGATAAAATTCCATAAACCCGTTCTCGCTGAAGGTGTCAGCGGAACAAACTCTTCCACGGTCATTTTGGAATCCTTCACTTCATATAGGAGATACCCTTCTGCCGTACCGCTTTCATTGTAATAGACTGCTGCATAGGTATCTTCGCTGTATATGGATTGCTGCCACCATCTCGTTTCCCTTTTCAGCATGCCTGAAAATCTCGAAGCAAACTGATCATAAACCTTCTCAATTTCTTCGGAATGACCATCCTTTCCGGCATGACGCTTTACAGTTCCAGGAACCTGTTTTTTCATGACAAGACTCTCAGATTTTAAAGATGCTTTTAAATGGCTGCTGAAAAGTTCCCACCCGTATTTCCGGTAAAAAGGAACAGAAAAGGGATGAAGCATGGAAATCGTACAGCCTTCATTTTTCATCGTTTCCAGCAGATCCGTCAGCATTTCCCGGACAAACCCGCTTCTGCGGTATTCAGGATATGTCGCTACACCGGCGACTCCGCCCATTTTTACTGTCCGTCCTCCGATATACACCTCTAAAGGCAGCAAATGAAGCTTTGCTGCAAGCTCTTCTCCTGAAAAGACACCATACAGCTGATGATGTTTATCCATCAAATCCAGCCGTTCTTCCACCTTCTCCTCAGGTACTTTGTACTGAAAAGCATATTCTGATAATTTCATTGCTTCTTTATAATGCTCTTTTGTCAGTTTCACGACTGTCATCTTGATAGTCCCCTCTTTCATGATCGGATAAATCCGCCTTCTGAATGTATCGTCTGGCCGGTGATCCACTCGCTTTGCTCACTTGCCAAAAAGGCAATAAGCCTGGCAGCATCCTCAGGCTTGCCGATTCTCCCCGCCGGAAATTTCAAAAGCAGAGAAGCCTTTATTTCATCCGTCATCCAGCCAGTATCTGTCGGACCGGGATTCACGGCATTGACTGTGATCCCCTTATGGCCGATTTCAGCTGCCAGCGTTTTTGTCATGTCTGGTATACATGCTTTTGTTGCCGCATAAGCAAGCTCACCGGGCATCGGGCCAAGCGACTGTCCGGAAGTGAGGGTGATCACTCTTCCTCCCCGTCCTTTTGTAAATCTCCTCGCAAACTCGGTGCTCAGCATGATTGGAGCCCGCACATTTAGTAGATAGTGACGATCCAGAATAGCAGATGTAAGTGTTTCTGCATCGCTATAGACAGAGTAGGCTGCATTGTTAATAAGAACGGCAGCCTCGCCAAGCGTTCTCTCCGCCTTGTCAAACAGCATGGAAAAAGATGCTGGATCTGTTAAATCAAGCTCCATGCTGGCGCAGCGGACTCCCTTTTGAACGATGCTCTCTTCCAGTTTTTCTATGTCTTCCTTCAAAGAACCCCACGGCTGCTCGGAATCATAGGGTCTATAGTAAGTAAAAAAGATATCGATGCCTGCCTCAGCAAGCTCAACGCATATGGCTGCCCCGATGCCTGATTGTCTGCTTGCTCCGGTGACAATCGCCATTTTTCTGTTATTCATTCCTACACCTGCTTTTTAGAGATGCTGATTCAAGAAATCAGCAATTGCTTTGTATACAAGAATCTCATTTTCTTTTTTCGAAAATCCATGTCCTTCGTTTTCAAGCACTATATAGTCTGTCTTTCTTCCTTTTTGCCGCAATGCTTCTACAATCTTATCAGACTCTGCTTTGACAACACGGGGATCGTTTGCCCCTTGGATCACGAGCATCGGCTTTGTCATGCCATCAATATGAGTAATCGGTGAAAAATCAATCAGTTTTTCACGGTCGCGTTCAGGATTGCCTACCCACTGATCCATTGCCGGCTTCCAGAATTCCGGTACACTCTCAATAAACGAAAAAAGATCGCTCGGCCCGAAAATATCCACTACCGCTTTGAAGTAGTCAGCGTGACGTCCGTGCAGCAGCAGAGCCATATAGCCGCCATAGCTTCCGCCCATCAGAAAGATTTTCTCTTTATCAGCAAGCCCTTCCCCAATCAGCCAGTCAATTCCGGCCGTCATGTCAAATCGCGGCCCATTTCCCCAGTCTCCTTCAACCAATTTTGAAAAAGATAGGCCATATCGTGTTGATCCTCTGAAATTGGGTGCAAAAATGCTGTAGCCGCTTTTCAGAAGATATTGAAACAAAGCCCTGAATGCATTGGTCTCAGCAGATTGAGGACCGCCATGAGGCCAGATAATCATGTGGTGGTTGCTTACTTCAGAATGTGCCCTGTAAAGAGAAGCTTCAATGGCCATCCCGTCGAAAGAAGGATAGGTTACGGTCTCCGGATTTACCAGATCCTCCGGTGAGAGTCCAGGCACACCGTGATTGGTTACTTGCTGCCATGAGTGTGACGGTGTTCTGCTGAAGATATTCAGCGGCATTATGGCAGACTGTCCAAGGAGGAAGAGCTTGCCTTCCTTTGTGATTTGCAGTTTGCTGATGCGGTCGGCAGGTACGTTAAGCTGCTCATAGGATTGATCCGACAGATTAAAGCTATAGAGCTCATCCTTGACCCCTTTTTCTGCAATGATATAGAATTTGCCGGAAAAAGAATCATATTTCAGAGTACTGAAGTCTTTGCCTTCAAGCTGCAGAACCTTTGCAAAACTCTTTGAAGGAAGGTGAAACTTTGCCAGATAGGAAAAGTCTGATTCATAGTTCGTCAGAAAATAGAGGTCATCCTCTGATATGTATACAGCATCATTCTGCGTGTAAGAGACTTCGCTTTCCGGTGCAGCTAGTATGTTTTCTCCGTCTTTTCCAACATAGAGGAGAGATGACGTATTGCTGAAATTCTTTATAAATGCAAAGCTTGTTTCTTGCGGTGACACAGCAAGCAAATAAATGGGCGCATCTGTGCCCTTGAGCATCAGTTCCTCTTTTCCGCTATCAATTTCATAGCGGTATACTGCAAGGTTTTTTTCATGGCCATTTTTAGTTGATGTGTAATACAGCGATTTTTCGTCCTTTGAAAAAAACGGCTGCATATGGCGTTCGCCTTCAGCCAGACGCAGCGGGCTCTGGGCACCTCCCTTTTTGGACAAGGCATAAAGCTGCGTATTTTCATCCCCGTCCCTGTCAAAGCCTGCAAGGATAAAATCCGCCCGGCTGTTATAAGCCAGACTGCCGCATGCCTGATTTACGGTTGTCAGAGGATATGGATAGTGGTTTGGAAGATCCATCGCCCACAGATTGTAATGGCCTCCGATATTTGTACTGAAAACGAGCTGATTGCCATCAGGTGAAACGATGAAATCCTGAATGGACAGCACGTTCAAAAATTGCTCGACATCCGGCTGATTAAAAGTAATCATTATGTACACCCCTCAAAAAATCATTTCGTGTTCTTATTCGACAAAAAGAAATAAATTCCTTCATCGTATTAGTGCAAAATAATTTTATTATGTAAACTTAAAGGCGTATTTAAAGGCCCCTTCCAGGACCTTATTTTTCTTTCATCTGAATGAATCTTAAGCCGGTCTGCAAATTGGAAAACGTCTGAATACTGTCCATTGAAACACCAAGATTGATAAGGGTCTGGGCGATCTCCGGCCTGATCCCGACAATCATGCACTGTGCACCGAGGAGTTTTACCGCTTCAGCTGCCTGAATCAGATGATTCGCCACATATGTATCAACAACGGGAACCCCTGTTATCTCAATAATGACGTAACGGCATTGATAGGTTTCCACACTGTGCAGCAGATTTTCGGTAATAACGGCAGCGCGTTCATCATGAACCGCACCGATTAACGGTAGGATGCAAACATCTTTTGATATAGGGATAATCGGTGCCGAAAGCTCATTAATCATGCTGTCCTGTTTTCTGTATGCTTTATTCCAGCAGTCCGTGCAGATCTTAACGAGCTCTGCAATCATCGGATCAAACCAGCTGTCCGTTTTCTCATAAAGCTCATCTGCACTGGCCGAATCCTCCATTGCATCAATAATTGTTCGTTTAAACTGCTGAATGGACGTGACCAAATACTTTAAACACTCTTCTTCGCTGAAGTGCCTGTCAATCCATTCTTTAAAGAAATGAACAGCCTCATTTTCCGATTGGCTGATTTGACTGAAAATGATCTGGAACGTTCTCCGCTTATCCTCTTCCGTTAAAAAATTCGGGCTGGCTACCTTTCCTTCCCATCTCTGAAAAAGCAGCTCCTCGTTCCGGTTCATCATGTCAATTACTTGCTGCATATACATTCCCCCAACTTTCTTTGCTCTTGTACCGTACCCTCTGGAGCATCTCTCTCAAACGCTGTGTACAAGCTTTTTAGTAGGGAAATTCTAAATCTGACTCTATTGTTCCTTTTATTCTTTTCAGGAAGCTGTCCTTTCCGTTCAGCCAATCTTTGAAGTCAATTGAAACCGGCTCCCTGTCTCCCCCTGCGCCTATAAGGACTTGGAGTGTTTCAGGTACATATACAGCTGTATGAAGAGTTCCAGCCCAGTTGCCGTACTCTTTTTTGAATATGGCACCATCTGTCCGGTTGAAAAAAGCAAAAGCGTCTTTCGGGTTCAGCTCTGTATGAAATCGCCCCTCTATCCACTTCTTTCTTTGCATGGTTTCTTCAAGACGATTCCTGTTTTCAGAACGTTTATCACCCAATTCAAAATGATTGGTGCAGGCAAGCTTTTGCCCTCTTTTCACCTGAACGCCTTTGCTTGACGCTTCAGCAATTGCCGCATGCCCTGACGAGTCATAGAGGGAGTAGTTGAATGCGTGGCGGTGAGGGATTTCTTTCAGCAGCCAAATGGCTTCTTCGGTTGATTTGCACGTATCGAGCAGCATTCTTGCAATGCTGCAGCAAATAAACCCGTCGCCCGGCTTGAGACGGTTCACAAAGTGATAGCCGACTGCAAGACCCTTTTCATTCATTCCGTCCATGCGTCCGATCATCCGCGTCGCAAACCCTATGCTTGCATAGGCGGTTTCAGGCTGCCAGATTAAAAACCTGCCTTCATACGTCTTTGGGTGATAATCGTAGTTTCTCGCGTAAATTCCATCCTGCATCAGTGCGCTGCAACCTGATTTTTTCCAGTCTCCCTGATAGCCGCTGTATTCATGGATGACATCCGCAAGAGGCCACTCCATTCCCTCTGAAAGCCCTTCAAGCTCCGTCCACAAACCCGGGGAAAAAGATTCCATAAGGCGTTTTGCCTCCTTTAATTCTGTGCTGTAGGACTTTGCAGATTTCACGCGTCTCTTTTTATGATTTTCAAAAAGGTTTGATCCCCTGTGGATCTTTCCCTGCTTCACGCCAAGGTCAAAATAAGTGCCTCTTCCCTGGATAATTTCCACTTCGATTTTTGTCATAACGATCACTCTCCGTTACTCTATCATGAATGATTTTATCGGCAGAAACAAATTCTAATGAGCAGATTTAATGATTTTGTGCGAAAGCGGAAGTATGATGATAGATGAACGAAAACATACGGAGGTTGAGAATAATGAATTCAGAGTATAAGCAGCTCCTTCAGCCATTTTCATTTAAGAATGGCGTTCAGTTAAAGAACAGGATTGTCATGGCCCCCATGACAAATTTTTCCTCAAACGATGACGGCACTGTGACAAAAGCAGAAACGGATTACTACAGCCGCCGTTCAGGCGGACCCGGGATGGTCATTACTGCATGCGCGTATGTGACTCCAAGCGGAAAGGGCTTCCCGGGAGAGTTCGGAAGTGACACTGACGATATGATTCCTTCCTTAAAACAGCTGGCTGCAGCCATTAAAGAAAAAGGCGCAAAAGCCATCATGCAAATCTTCCACGGAGGACGAATGGTCCCCGCTGAACTGGTTCCAGGAGGAGATGTTGTGAGCGCAAGCGATGTGCCGGCCGAGCAGGGACACCCATCTGGCGAGGCGCCTGTGCCGCGTGCTTTAACAATAGATGAGATCCGCTCCATCATCGATGACTTTGGAGAATCAACGCGCCGCGCCATTCAGGCAGGATTTGACGGCGTTGAAATTCACGGCGCAAATGGATACCTGATTCAGCAGTTCGTATCGCCTCACAGCAATCGGCGCGAAGACGAATTCGGAGGTTCACTTGAGAAGAGACTTGCCTTTCCTTTGGCTGTAGTTGATTCTGTTAAAAAAGCAGCAGCCGAATTTGGTGATGAGAACTTTCTAGTAGGATACAGATTTTCTCCTGAAGAACCGGAAACGCCTGGGATTACGATGGAAGATACGCTCGCACTGGTTGATGCCCTGAAAGAGAAGAATCTTGATTATCTTCATATTTCATTAATGGAATACTGGTCAGCTCCAAGAAGAGGAATTGATGATACCCGCTCAAGGCTTGAAATTATTCAGGAACGGGTTGGCGACAGCGTTCCCCTTATTGGCGTAGGGTCCATATACACCCCTGATGACGCGGTAAAAGCAATGAATACCGGTGTTCCTCTTGTTGCACTTGGCAGAGAGCTGATTATCGACCCTGACTGGGTACAAAAGATTGAAGAAGGACAGGAAGATAAAATTGATACCCAGCTTGATAAACAGGCGCAGGATCGTCTTGTTGTTCCTGATCCGCTGTGGCAGGCGATTATCAACACGCCTGGCTGGTTTCCTGTTAAAGAATAGAATGAACACAAAAAGAGCATCTTTTGCAGATGCTCTTTTTTGTGGAGTCTATATGCCTTATTTTCAGGGTTCAGCATGGTGCTGAACAGGCGATTCCGCTTTTCTGGTGTCCAGTTCCATCAGCCAACTCCTCTGTCAGAACAAAATCCCCGAAAAAGTCAAAACCGGACTTTTCCGGAGATTTCTTATCTGCCTATCGGAGCTAAACGGCTGATTCCACTTTTCTAGTGTCCAGTTCCATCGCCCAACTCCTCTGCCAGAACAAAATCACCGAAAAAGTCAAGACCGGACTTTTTCGGTGATTTCTTATCTGACTGTCAGGCCTGAACAGTCGGCTCCGCTTTTCTTTTTACCCTTCAATCAGCAGCGACTCTGGATCTTCAAGAAGGTCTTTGATTGTCGCAAGGAAGCTTACGGCTTCTTTTCCGTCGACGATGCGGTGATCGTAGGAAAGTGCAATGTACATCATTGGACGGTTTTCCATTGTATCCTTATCGATTGCCACAGGGCGAAGCTGGATTTTATGCATGCCCAAAATTCCAACCTGCGGTCCGTTAAGGATTGGTGTTGACATCAGGGAGCCGAAAACGCCTCCGTTTGTAATCGTGAATGTGCCTCCTGAAAGGTCAGCAATTGTCAGCTTGTTTTTCTGTGCTTTACCGGCAAGATCACTGATATCCCCTTCAATTTGGGCGAATGATTTGCGGTCTGCATCGCGGACAACAGGCACGACAAGGCCTTCAGGAGCAGAGACAGCAATGCCGATATCATAGAATTTTTTGATGATCAGCTGATCTCCCTGAATCTCAGCGTTGAGAAGCGGGTATTTTTTAAGAGCTGCGATTACTGCCTTTGTAAAGAATGACATAAATCCAAGACGCACATCGTGCTGTTCGAAGAATTTGTCTTTACGGCGCTTGCGGATGTCCATAACAGCAGTCATGTCCACTTCATTAAACGTAGTCAGCATCGCTGCTGTCTGCTGAACTTCTACAAGACGTTTTGCGATCGTTTGTCTGCGTCTTGACATGCGCTCAATTTCTACCGGCTTGTCATAAGAATCTGCTGTAACAGCAGGTTTCGCTTCAGGTTTAGGAGCAGCTGGCGCCTGCGGCTTAGCTTCAGGCGAATAGGCCTCTACATCATGCTTGCGCAATCTTCCAAGCGGATCTCCTGATGGAACCTGGGAAAGGTCAATCCCTTTTTCCCTCGCAAGCTTGCGGGCAGACGGAGAAGCAATCGGACGCTGTGACTTCGCTTCCTGCTGTTCTTGCTTTACAGGTGCAGACGGTTTCGGCTGCTCTTCCGTTTTCGCTTCTTGTTTAGGTTCTTCAGGTTTTGCCTCAGGAGTTTTTTGTTCCTCGCCAGAAGAAGCTCCGCCGTTTTCATCAATTTCAGCGATCACTTCACCCACTTGAACAGTGTCTCCTGAATCTTTAACAACATCTTTCAGCACACCAGAATAATCAGCTGTCAGTTCAACGTTTACTTTATCGGTTTCAAGTTCAACCAGATATTCCCCTTTTTCAACGTAGTCTCCCGGCTGTTTCAGCCATTGTGCGATGGTTCCTTCTGAGATGGATTCAGCTAATTCTGGTACGATTACTTGTGCCATGATTAAATTCTCCCTTCGTTTTTCCACGTCAATGCTTCAGTCACGATGCGTTCCTGATCTTTTTTATGAACGTTTGGATCTCCCTCTGCGGTTGAAGATCTTCTCTTTCTGCCGATATACTTCACTTTTGTCTGTGCTGGCGAAACTTCCCGGAGTTCCGGTTCAATGTATGTCCATGCACCCATGTTCATTGGCTCTTCCTGTACCCATACAATCTCTTCAAGAGCTTCATATCTTCCCAAAATAGCTGCTATTTCTTTTTTCGGGAAAGGATACAGTTCTTCCACTCTTACAAGGTGAATACTGTCAGCTTTGTTTTCCATTGCGTTCAGTTTGTCCGTTAAGTCTGTCGCGATTTTTCCGCTGCAAAGGACAATTCGCTTCACTTCTGAATGGTTCAGGCCGAGTCCGGGCTGTTCAATAACCGAACGGAATCCACCAGCGCTCATTTCATCGATAGTTGAAATAGTCTGTGCGTTTCGCAGCAGGCTCTTTGGCGTCATGATGACAAGCGGACGCACTTCCTCGCGTTTGAGCAGAGCTGCCTGTCTTCTTAAAATATGGAAATATTGCGCTGCGCTTGTCAGGTTGGCAACTGTCCAGTTGTTTTCTGCTGCAAGCTGAAGATAGCGCTCAAGTCTCGCACTTGAATGCTCTGGCCCCTGTCCTTCGTACCCGTGCGGAAGAAGCATCACAAGACCTGATTTTTGTCCCCATTTTGCGCGGCCTGCAGAGATGAACTGGTCAAAGAATACCTGGGCGGCATTGGCAAAATCTCCGTACTGTGCTTCCCAGAGCACAAGTGTTTCTGGAGCAAAGACGTTATATCCGTATTCAAATCCGAGCACAGACCCCTCAGAAAGCGGACTATTATGAACGGCAAATGATACGTTTGATTTACTAAGTTTATGCAGCGGTGCATAAACATTGCCTGTCTCGCTGTCATGCAGGACAAGATGTCTTTGGGAGAATGTGCCGCGCTCTGAATCCTGTCCTGAGAGGCGGATCGGTGTTCCGTCTTCAAGGATCGTTGCAAACGCAAGCGTTTCAGCAAGAGCCCAGTCAGCCTTTTGCTCACCTGCAAAGATGTTCGCCCGGCGCTCTAAAATGCGCTTAAGCTTATCAAACACATGAAAATCTTCCGGCCATTTTACAAGTTCATCATTAATTCTGAGCAGCGCTTCTTTCTCAACAGCCGTTTCAATAGCCGGCAGCCCGTTGATAACGATTTCAGGAAGTTCTATATCATGTACCTGAGTAACTTTTTTAGAAGGTACTTTTTGGTACGCTGCATCGAATTTATCCAGTACTTGCTGATCAATTTCTTCAATTTTTTCTTTCGTTGCATATCCTGCTTCTTCAAGCTTCTTCGCATAAAGAGCCCGTGCAGTAGGATGCTTGCGGATTTTTTCGTAAAGCTGCGGCTGCGTCGTCATCGGCTCATCCATCTCGTTGTGGCCGAAGCGGCGGTAGCCGATCAGGTCAATCAGGAAGTCGCGGTTAAACAGTTTGCGGTATTCAATCGCCATTAGAACAGCTGCAAGGCAAGCCTCCGGATCATCTGCATTAACGTGAACGATCGGAATTTCATACCCTTTGGCAAGGTCACTTGCATACTTAGTCGACCTTGAATCCATGCTTTCTGTCGTAAAGCCGATCATGTTATTTGCAATAATGTGAATGGATCCGCCTGTCTGGTAGCCTTTCAGCGAGTTCAGGTTCAGTGTCTCCGCTACAATTCCTTCTCCAGGAAACGCTGCATCCCCATGAATGATAATTGCCATAGATTCTTTTACGTCATGCTCTGGGTAGCCGGCTGTTTTGCGGTTATCCTGTGCGGCACGCGTATATCCCATGACAATAGGATCAACATACTCCAAATGGCTTGGGTTGTTTGCTAGAGTCAGTCTCGCCCTCTTCGTGCTTTCATCTGTAATCTGTCTGTCAGCGCCAAGATGATATTTTACATCTCCGCTCCAGCCATAGTTAATGCCTACAGAACCTTCAGATGGCACAAGCTCCTTGTTTGGAGAATGCTGAAATTCCGAAAAAATAATTTCATACGGTTTTTTAAGGACATGGGCAAGAACATTCAGACGTCCTCTGTGCGCCATTCCGATGTTTACATTGTGTGTGCCTGCGTGAACTGCATTGGAGATAAGTTCATCAAGCATCGGAACAAGCATATCAAGCCCTTCAATTGAGAACCGCTTCTGTCCGACAAACGTGCGGTGAAGGAATTTTTCAAATCCTTCAACTTCAGAAAGACGGCGAAGTATGGAAAGACGCTTTTCGTTTGTGTGGCTTTTGAAGATTTCTCCTGATTCAACCATTTTTTTAAGCCAGTATTTTTCTTCAAAACGGTGAACATGGGAAAATTCAAAAGCAATGGTTTTTGTATAAACTTCTTTTAAGTAAGTAATTGCCTGAAGTCCGTTCGTCACATCCTGCGGTGCATCCGCACACAGAATCGACGCTGGAATTTCTTCAAGATCTGCTTCTGTAAGCCCGTAATCCTTCAGCTTAAGAAACTCTTTTCCAGGGTTTTCAAAAGGATAAATAGAAGCGTTTAAGTGTCCGTAAGTGCGGATATCATCAGCGAGCTTGACTGCATAGGCAATCTTCTTCATCTTGTCCGCACTAGGCACGCCCCCTGCAGCCGGAACAGCCTCTGATGCTGCCTGCTGCGGTGATTCATCCCAGCCGTTAAACATTTCTCGCAATTCGGCGTCAACCGATTCCGGATCCTGTTTATACTGATCAAACAGTTCCAGGACATAGCCAAGGTTCGGGCCATGAAAATCTTCAAGTCGAATCTTGCGCTTTGTTGTTGTTCCTGACATCTTACATTACCCCCAGCAATGGTAGTGAATCTGCTTTCACGCAGATCCAATTGGATATTATTGTAATATACTATCCTTTCATTCAAAGAATGATAGGTTTGGATTAAAACGCTTCCATTTCCATTTTAACACTCCCTGGCTTTTTTATCAAAGGAGTATCATAAGAAAATTAAAAATAATAGTGAAAAACAAAAATTAATAATGATTCTTCATGAGACCGCAGCCCTTAATTTCGACTGACTGCCAAAAAATAGCTTGTCATCCGACAAAAATCCCCATATTCTTACCAATTTTCTTTTCTTACAGCCAACCGCACCCGCATTTTTGGAATGTTCTTTCTTTTGTATACTTTCCCGTCAGATCAGACCCTCCATACAAGGATGAATATTGTTTAGATTTGAGTATTTCATAATAATATTTGAAAGAAAAAAGCGCCTCATCGCGAGACGCTTATCAGGCATGAATACTTTTTTGTAGCAATTTTTTCAAAACAGGAAACAAGACTTCCGGAAGCGTGTCAATATCAGGAACAACAATGCTGAACTTTCCATATATGTTCTGGATTGTTTTCTGCTGTCCCTCATCAATTTCGCCGTTTGAAAGGAAAATATTTATCACTTCAATTCCGCGCTTTCTGGCTTCAAGCACCGCTTCATGTGTGTCGATGATCCCGTTCTGCTCATATCCTGAAGCGGCCGGTTCACCGTCTGAGAAAACTAGCATAAATTTTTGGCTCTCACTTCTTTGCATCAGCTGTTTGGTCATATGGCGAATCGCATAGCCGTCGCGATTATCCTCTTCCGGCTGCAGCTGGAGGATCTCCGGCCCCCTCTTTTTTTGAAGAGACGAACCAAAGTCAATGACCGTCTTAAAGTGGTTTGGCTGGCTTGTTTCGGTGGCTTCATTTGTATCTTCCCAAAAACCGGTTACTTGATGGACGACAGATACAGATTTAAGGGCTTCATGAAACAGTGTAATCCCGAGCTTCGTCTGCTCCATTTTGTCAAACATAGAAGCAGAGCAGTCAACGAGCAGGCAGAAGGCAGCATCAATCTGCGCCGAAGGCTGATTTTTCTTATAGAACAGACGAGGATTATCATCCGTTAAAAGCTTCAGCAGTTTCTTGCTCAATCTCCCTGTATGCAAATCGCTTCTTGGGGAAATTTTTTTATGTTCCAGGGTTTTTTCAATCATTTGCTTTAATTTTTTTTGATAAGGAGCGATGATTTCTTTTTTCTCGCGGTAGGAGACCTGTTCATCAGCAGAAGGCAAGTCCGGAACTGTAAAAACAGGAAAGGCATATTTGTTTTCTTTGCCAAATGCTTCATTTCCGCCTTTTTCCTCCCTGTTTTCTGCATTCTCCAGGGCTTCGAGCTGCGAATAATCGTTTCGGGCTGTCTTTTTGGATGACCCCTGCACCATTCCCAGTGCCTGATCTCCATCATCCCCCTCCCTTACACCTTCACCCAGCAGGTCAGTTTTCGTTCCCTGCTCAAGATCAAACTGAAGAAAACTTTTCGTTGCCTCGCTTGTTTCCCGGTGCCATGTTGGAAGCTTGTCTTCATGGACATCCTCATCATCATCTTCTCTTTTTTGCTTGAGAATATCATCATTTTTAAGTTTTGATTTTCTTTTCATTTCATCAAATGTCATAGCCTCATCGGCCGCCGCATAGTCAAGAACCGGAAGATGAAAATACATGTTCAGCATATCAGCCTCGAGAAGATCCTCAAGCACCTCTGTGACAGAGAGAACAATTTTGCTGATGGCTGCTGTTTCTTTTGCCTCGTAAAAAGATAAGATCTCTCTTTCTAAAAAAGGAACGGCAAGGTCAATGGACTCACTTAGTGACGGAAAAACCTCCAGGGGTGAATCCGATGTAGCTTTTAAATAGAAAGCGTTGTAAAGTGCATCTGTTAAAATGGTCCGTTCCTGATTTATAATCAGCTGGCTTTTAAAAAACCGCCTGTACATTTCCCTTCTTGCCGCAAATACACGCACAGTGCCGGGTCTTTCTTTTTTGCAGGCTTCCTCGAGGCGCAAATCCTCAAGCATGACGAAAAGCTGCTTGGCAAAGCTTGAAAGCGAAAGGTTCTGTGCAGCTTTTACAAAGGAATCAACAGCTTGATAATCCGTATACCTGCTGCTGCCGATGCTCCGGAGAAACACATCGCTTTTCAGTCCGTTCACCATATCCTTGCGGGGACGATTGTCCCAGAAATGGCTGATATGCACTTTTTTAGTGAACGGGTCAAAATAGGACTGCACGGCAAATTCAACTTCTGTCTCATCGCTGCGTGTCAGTGTTTTTGCAAGATCCGACAGCTCCATAAAAAGAAAGGAATCTACCCGTTTATCATTGAATTTAATGTATTTCATGACAGATCCCCTTTATGCAAACAGCGTTTCTGCAATATTACGGATCGCTGCCTTTTCCCTGTCATCTTCAAGTTTCTCAGTAATTCCGCGTGAGATCGCACGCAAAGGCGGAAGATAGACGGCAAGGTCGCATGTATCAATCAAGGCCCGTACTGAAGCGGCTTCTTCTGAAATTTGTCCGTTTTGCACCTGTAAGAGTAAATCAGATGACAAAGTGACAAATTGGGACAGAAGTTTTTCATCTTTCAATTTCGACTGTGTGCGAAGAACGGATTTCAGCTGGTCTCCCTGAATATACGGAACTTCTATGACAACAAAACGGTTTTTGAGTGCTTCATTCAGAGGTACCGTGCCGACATATCCTTCATTAATGGCAGCAACTGTGCCAAAGCCTTCTGAGGCCCGGATGACTTCCCCGGTAAACGGGTTCGTGATCATCTTACGGTAATCAAGCACTCCGTTTAAGATAGGAAGCGTTTCAGGCTTCGCCATATTGATTTCATCTATATAAAGTAGATGGCCTTTTTTCATCGCATGGATGACAGGCCCCTCTATAAACTCAATTGATGTTTTCGCCCCCTCCTGCGAAATGGTTTTATAGCCAAGGAGCGCCTCGGCATCAAGGTCGACACTGCAGTTGATGCTGTGCATCGGCTGTCCGAACAAATTGGAAAGGGTTTCGGCAAGCTTGGTTTTTCCAGAGCCTGTAGGTCCTTTTAATAGAACATTTTTCCCAAGCGAGAGGGCAATCATCGCATCAAAGAGGACCGCATCCTCTGAAGGCATATAGCCTCCTGTTCCGATCAAGTATGAGTCCCCGCTGTTTTTATAGGATTCTGCCCGCTTCCTGATATCTGCCAAAAGCTGCTGCGGAAGGTTCATGGCTTCTAATTGTAAGGTCATTGTAGGTTGTTCCCTTCTCTCGTTCAAATTTCTCTGCCCCAGTATACTAGAAAAAAACGCATGACTCAAAGGGATTGTCTTTTGCAAGCGCGTTCAAAGAAAAAACCGATTATAACTGGTGGATTGCTGGTCGGAAGTGCTACATTAAATGATAAAAAAGAGGTGAATCTATGTTTAGTTTGTGGGCAGCTCTTATAGCTTATGCTGTATTTTTTGCGCCGGGAAAGGACGGCGAGGAAGATGACATCATGAAACACCTTTTGACTGGTTCTTTTGAACAGGCAGATCCGCTCGTTGTTATGGTGTTTTCATTTTTAGGGATTTTCCCAATGATCTTTGCTCTTTTAATTTTGCCGAATGATACCCGGAAGCTTCCGGCCTGGCCTTTTGTTCTCGGTTCATTTGCACTGGGAGCTTTTTCGCTGCTTCCTTACTTCTTTTTGAGAAAAGAGCGTAAGCATATAGAAAGGAAATTCTCAGAAAAAACGAAAAGGCTTCGTGATTCAAAGTTGGTGATTTTGATTCTTGCCGTGCTTACTGCCGGTCTATACCTTTTCGGCATCTTTATGGGGTCAATAGAGAGATATTCAGAGGCCTTTCAATCTTCGCAGCTGGTCAGTGTGATGACAGCTGACCTGTTTGTTTTAACATGGCTTTCGTGGTTTGTGCTTAAACATGAATACAAAATGGGCAGAAGAGCCTTCTATTCTTTTATTCCCGTTCTGGGTCCGCTTTGTTTGCTGCTTCTAAAAGAAAAAAAATAAGGGTGAAGACCCCTTCACCCTCGTTTCAAAAAAGCTTATTCAGCGAAACAGTCCGGATACAATCTCGAATGACCGCAGGCGTTCGTGATGGTCGTAAATAGAGGCATTGACCATAATTTCGTTTGCGCCGGTTTCTTCTATGAATGTTTCAAGTTTCTCTTTTACCGTGCTTTCACTGCCGACAATGGATGAACCAAGCTGCTGATGAATGGCAGCTTTTTCATATGGCGTCCACAGTTCTTCCATATTTTCAACCGGAGGCTGCATTTTTCCGGGACGATTGCGGACAAGATTCAAAAACTGCTGCTGCATGGAAGTCGCCAGATAGGCTGCTCTTTCATCTGTATCAGCAGCGATGATGTTGGCGCCCACCATTGCGTAAGGTTCGTCAAGGACTTCTGACGGCCTGAAGCTGCTTCTATACAAATTCATTGCGGGCACCGTATGCTCTGGAGAAAAATGACTGGCAAAAGCAAACGGCAGGCCAAGTCTCCCTGCAAGCTGTGCGCTGAAGCCGCTTGAACCCAAAAGCCAAATTGGCACATTCAGGCCTTTTCCCGGCACAGCTTTAACATGAGCTGCCTCTGTCGGATTAAAGTATTCTCTTAATTCATCAAGCTGTTCAGGGAAATCTTCCCCATTGCTCATGTTTTCTCTACGCAGTGCCCGTGCTGTTAACTGGTCAGTTCCCGGAGCCCGTCCAAGCCCAAGATCAATTCTTCCAGGGTAAAGCGATTCTAGCGTTCCAAATTGCTCTGCGATGACAAGAGGCGAATGATTCGGCAGCATAATCCCGCCTGACCCAACACGTATGGTGGAGGTTCCTCCGGCAACATGGCCGATCAGCACAGCAGTTGCAGAGCTTGCGATTCCTTCCATATTATGATGCTCTGCCAGCCAGAAACGGTTATATCCCCACTTCTCCGCGTGCTGGGCAAGATCCAGTGTGTTTTTAAAAGCACCTGATGGCGTGCTCCCTTCTACAACAGGAGCAAGATCCAGAATTGAAAGCTTTACATCTTTTTTTGTATTGGACATAAAAAGTCCTCCTTCTAGTACATCTTAAAGACGAATTTATAGAAACTTACAAAAAGTAAGCACGTGTGATTGGTTTCTATTTTAACAAGGAAGAAGGATAAAAGAAACTAATTCGACTCCAGTCGGCAGCTTCCGGTTTGAAATGCTTCTGCAAGCAGCCTGTACGACTCACGTTTTTCTTTGAAATCGTAAATGTTGGTCAGGATAAGGGCTTCATCTGTCTTATAGTCATCCGCTATCCGCAGAAGGTCCTCCTTTATCCTTTCCGGAGTGCCGATCAGCATTCGCTTGCGGTTCATTCGTATTTTGCTCTTTTGATCCTCATTAAACGTTATCTTTCGGGCTTGATCCGGAGAAATGATTCTTGTGTCTCCCCCGCTTTCAACCTGGAGCAGCCAGGCATCCTGACTGCTTGCCAGATACTCTGCCTTCTCCTGAGATTCAGCACAGACTGCAAAAATGCAGAAATTTGTCTTCGGTTCTTTTAAATTGCCCACTGGCTTAAACTGCTTTCTGTAATCTTCCATAGCTTTTTCCCCGCCGACCGGGTTGATAAAGTGCCCGTATGTAAAAGCCATCCCGTGTTCAGCTGCCACTCTGGCTCCTCTGTGCGATATTCCGAGCAGCCACAAATCCGGAGAGGACGACAGCGGATCCGGCATCGCCTGTACACCAGAAAAAGCATGATCCTCCGGCAGGCCGCTGCTTAAGTAACCCCGTAAGTCCTTTAGCTGTCTTGGAAATTCGTTCATGCTCTTTCGAAGGCCATCTGTCAGTGCAAGACGTGTTTCTGCCGAGCCTCCCGGAGAACGTCCAATGCCAAGGTCAATCCTGTTTGGAAAAAGCGTTTCAAGAGTACGAAACGTTTCAGCTACTTTCAGCGGACTGTACTGAGGGAGCAGCACACCCCCGGATCCGACTTTTATCCGTTCCGTATGAGAGGCAGCATGTGCCATCAAAATTTCCGGCGCTGTGCTTGCAAGACCGCTCGTGTTGTGATGTTCTGCAAACCAATACCGGCAATAGCCCAGCTTTTCAGCCTCTTTTACAAGGTGAAGGGATTGTGCAAGCGCATCTTTGGCTGTAAACCCTTCTGAAATGGGTGACTGGTCTAATATACTAAGTTTCATTGCATCTGCTCCTCCCACTGGTGTAATTTCGCTTATGCTGAAGAAAATGCATCCCTCTCAATAGATTTACCGCAGCGGTCTTTAAAAATCAAACATTTGAACTGTCTGAAAACAAAAACAGATCCCTCAGGACCTGCATTCTGCTATTCTTCCGGCTTCATGACAATCGAAGTAACAAGCCCAACCACAGCGATGGTTATACAGGAAAAAACAAAACTCCTCAATTCCAGTGTTTTATATCCCGCAAGAACGACAAGCCCGTCTACTAAAAGGATTGCGATGCCGATATTTAAGCTGGTATAGTCTGAAATCAGCCGTGCAAGCAGATCTGTCCCCCCGGTGCTTGTATCATTTCTGAGCATAATCCCGATTCCTATTCCTATAACGCATCCGCCTATTAATGAACTTAAAAAGATTGGCAGATCAAAAGACGTCCTAAGAGGATCAAGCAGATCAATAAAGAACGCGGAAACGAGCAAACCATGAAAGCTGCTGTAAAAATACGCCGGCTTATAAAACCAGGCATACATGCATAGCGGAATGCTGAACAATAAAATGCATAATCCAGTCTTAAAATCAAAGTAATAATGCATAATAAGCGCCGCACCATCCACACCGCCGTCAATCAGATGGTGAGGGACAAGAAACCCGTTAATGCCTATGCCGATCAGCAAACTTCCTATTATAATGGCGGCTATCTTCTGTGTGATAAGCATCACCTTGCCTAAGAAAAGAGTCTTCTAACTATATGTCCAGGCATATTCTTTCAGAAGCATCTTTTTCAGACCGGCAAAATCAACCGCCGCAAATCGTTACTTCTTCCTTTCTGCACTCTTTTCGTAGAGCACTTCCTTTGTGGAATAAATCGTCACCGTCACACTTGAGCTGTAAACAGCAGCCATGATGAGAACAGGCTCGCTGTACTTGTTGGTGAACTTGAAATCAGGACCATACCAGCTGACCGTCGCATCCCTTCCCTTAGGCACATAGGGAACATTTCTGGAATGGGAAAACCGTTCAATTATTTTTAGGCCTGCATTGTCTGTCGCATTAAATAAGGTAGAAGAAACCTGGCAGATTCCGCCGCCAATTCCTTCCGCAAGCTCGCCTCTAATGATAATCGGAGCTTTCATATAGCCTTTTGCAGCCGTTCTGTTCCCTACAACACCATTAAACGAGAAGGTTTCTCCCGGAAAAACAACTGTATTATTAATGGCGTCTGCAGCAAGGATTATGTTTGTTGATCTTTGTACATTTCGTTTGTTAAAAAAAGTAGCATAGCTGCCGATCCGTGCTGAACGGATGCTTTTTAAAAGATCACTGTCCACCCTGGGGTATAAATCCATTTTTGGCGCCTGGACCGTCATCGGCCCTTTCCCGTAAAAAAAGGAATATAAAAGTTCAAGAAATTTTTCTTTGTGCAGCCTGTAGCCTTTTTTTTCCTGTATAATCGCGCCTGATTTACTTAGATGGGCATTTACAGGGGGCTTGTACATCACGTTGTCAATTCGCGTTGACAGCTGATTTATTTTTTCATCGTCCATTATGTACATTTCTTCAGTAAGCTGCGCCAAATCTTCCTTTGAAATTGTCCCGATACTCTCCGTCTGGTCTTTGATCATCAGACTGTCATGATCGGGCTGCTGAGTCAGCGCAATCAGCAAAGCGAAAAAAGCCATTTTCATACACCATCACTCCCCTGCTTACTATTGGCTGCACAGTATGACTTTATGTATGATTTATAAACATTTTTGAAATAAAACATGATAGAATTTCAGATTGATTGAATTATAAGAAAGTTGACTTTTATACAGGGAATGCGTTATGATTTTTCTTATCTTTTGCTGAACAAATTCAACATTTTCAAACCGACTGCTAACGATTTTTAAAAATGATAGTACTTGATTACTAGAGGTGAAAAAAATTGAACAAATTATTTGCTAAGGGTTTTTTAAATAAGCATCTTGGCTTTTTTATTTTCGCTGTAGTCCTGCTGTGGATTAAAACCTATGCTGCTTATCAAACTGAATTTTCATTAGGCATTGATAATGCCATTCAGCAATTTCTGCTGTTTGTTAACCCGATCAGCTCTGCTGTGCTGTTTCTTGGATTAGCACTTTTTGCAAAAGGAAAAAAGGCGTTTATCTGGATCATCATTATTGATTTCCTTATGTCCTTCCTTTTATATGCGAACCTTGTCTACTACCGTTTCTTTAATGACTTTATTACGGTTCCAACTTTGACGCAGACGAAGAATGCAGGCGACCTTGGACAAAGTCTTGGAGCTCTTGTTAAACCATATGATGTCCTGTACTTCCTGGATGTTGTCATTTTGATGGTTCTAGTATTCGGGAAATTTGTTAAGCCTGAAAATGTTCGAATGAAAGGCAAAAGAGTAGCGACCGTGATCGTTTCAGCTTTTGTTCTGTTCGGAGCAAATCTTGCTCTTGCTGAAATGGACCGTCCACAATTGCTGACACGCACTTTTGACCGAAACTACCTTGTGAAATACCTTGGAATGTACAACTACACAATTTATGATGCGATTCAAAGTTCTAAGTCTTCCGCTCAGCGCGCACTTGCTGACAGCAATGACGTTACAGAAGTACTGAACTATACGAAAGCAACACAGGCCAAGCCAAACCCTGAATATTTCGGCAAAGCTGAAGGCATGAACGTCATCTATATTTCACTTGAATCGCTGCAGACTTTTGCGATCGATTATAAAATTAACGGCGAAGAAGTAACGCCGTTCTTAAACTCACTGACGAAAGACAAGAATACTCTTTACTTTGATAACTTCTTCCATCAAACTGGCCAGGGTAAAACATCTGACGCCGAGTTTATGGTTGAAAACTCATTATACCCACTTCCGCAGGGAGCTGTTTTTACAACAAAAGCTGAAAACACGTATCAGGCAGCACCGGCAATCATGGATCAAAAGGGTTATTCAACCGGCGTATTCCACGGCAACTACAAATCGTTCTGGAATCGCGATGTCATGTATAAATCACTGGGATATGAACAATTCTTCGACGCTGAGTATTACTCAATGAAAGAAGAAGATGTTGTGAACTACGGATTAAAAGACAAACCATTCTTTGAAGAGTCCATTCCGCTCCTAAAATCAATGGAGCAGCCGTTTTACACAAAGTTCATTTCATTAACGAACCATTTCCCTTATCCGATTGAAGAAGATGAGGCTACCATTGACCCTCATACAACCGGAGACGGGTCAGTTGACCGCTACTTCCAAACGGCACGCTACATGGATGAATCTCTTCAGCAGTTTTTTGAAGACCTGAAGAAATCAGGTATGTATGACAATACAATGATCGTCATGTACGGTGACCACTACGGAATTTCAGAAAATCATAACAAAGCGATGTCTCAGGTAATGGGAAAAGAAATCAACGGCTTTGAACACGCTCAGCTGCAGAGAGTTCCGCTCTTCATTCATGCCCCTGGCTTAAAAGGCGGACAGCAGCACCAATTCGGCGGCACAGTTGATATTCGCCCTACTGTTCTTAACTTGCTTGGCGTTGATACAAAAGACTATATCCAAATGGGTACAGACTTGATGTCAAAAGACCACCAGCAAGTAGTACCATTCAGAAACGGTGATTTCGTGACTCCGGAATTCACTTCTGTTGACGGCAAGTTTTATGATACAAAAACAGGAGATCTTGTAAAAGAGAACGAAGAAATACAACAGACGGAAGAAATGGTAGACAAAAAGCTGACAATCTCAGATAAAATCGTCTACGGTGACCTTCTCCGTTTCCACACTCCTGAAGGCTTTAAAAAAGTTGATCCTAATCAGTACCGCTACATGGGTCCTGATGAAAAAGAAGAATAATCAAAAGCTGATGAGAACTTGTTCTCATCAGCTTTTTTGTATTCAGTTCACGACAGCTCCGCAGGCAATCCGGTTTCCTGCATTTCCTGCCGGATCCGTCTGATAATCGTCTTTCGACTCGTGGATAATCAGCGAACTTCCATCCTCATCAAGCAGGGAATTCTTTTTCCCCTGCATCAAGGTAACATCTGCAGTCTGCAGTTCCACATCCACCTTCCCCTTCTCGTTAACTTCAATGTTAGGAAGATCTCCTGCATGATAACCTTTTGGATTATCGAATCCATGCTGTTTTTTCTTCGGATTATAATGTCCTCCTGCCGTTTTAAAATCCGGTTTATCGCACTTTCCGGTTTCATGGATATGAATGGCTTTTATGCCGGGCGGCAGCCCTTCAGCCTTAAGCCTGATTGATACCCCTTTGCCTGCTTCAGTAAAAACCGCGGTTCCAATTTTAATCCCCTCGCTGTTTATCATTTCTGCTGTAACCGGAGCAGCAGCACTCCCGCTCGCAGGTGCTGACTCTTCACTTGAAGCTGTGCAGCCGCTAAGCGCCGTGACAGCAGACAGTAAAACCGCTGATACAATATGTTTTTTCATGATTCAGCCTCCATTTCAAAAATTCTCTAGTAGGTTGTGCATAATGGAGGAAATTTAAAACGGAGGAAGTGATTATGTGAACATAAGTGTTTGCTTTTTCTTTTTGGAGATGTGCGGGGTTATAGAGAGAACCTTTTGTATGGCTTCTTTTATGCTGGAGGGTTATGTATCGACTGCTTATGACCTTTCACTCCTCTCTTCTATATTGAAGGGTCATATCACGGCTGCTTATGACCCTTCACTCGCTCTCCCTCATGCTAAAGGGTCATATCACGGCTATTTATGACCTTGCACTCACTCTCTTTCATGTTGAAGGGTCATATCACGGCTGCTTATGACCCTTCACTCGCTCTCCCCCATACTGAAAGGTCATAACACGCCTGCTTATGACCCTTCACACACTCTCCCCCATACTGAAGGGTCATAATTTATTGCTGAAATGCATATATATAACATCTTTTGTAAACATCACAATAATAAAAACAAAAAATCCGCTCCCTCTTTTAAAAGGAACGGATTTCATGAACCACAGCGGCTTCTTATTTCAAATATCTTTTAGCTCCCAGGTACCTTGCTTTCCAGTAGGAGTTGTCCATCTTCGAAACCGTTACACCCGATGAGCTTGCGTGAATAAATTCACCATTGCCAAGGTAGATCCCCATATGGGATGGACCTGCTTTATAAGTAGTGAAATAAACGAAGTCACCTTTTTGCGGAGAGCTTACAGACGTCATAATATCCCAGTAGCCTGCAGTGCTCAGGCGGGATACGGACGTTACTTTGTTCAGTACATAGTACATATAGCCGCTGCAGTCAAAACCTGACGGGGTATTTCCGCCCCAGCGGTACGGAACTCCGATGTGTTTTTTAGCTTCGGCAATCATTGTATCTATTTTACTGCTTGCAGATGGCTTTGTTTCTTCCACTTCTTTAGGCGGCTGTGCTCCTGAACCTTTAACTTTGAGAACCTGTCCTGCATATATGGTATCAGATTTCAGATTATTCATTGCTTTCAGTTCAGAGACCGTTAAATCAAACTTATTCGCAATTTTCCCAAGATAGTCGCCAAGCTGAACCTTATATGTAGACGTTTGAGGTGTCTGGGCTGCTGGTTTTGGACTTTGCACAGGAGCTTGCGGTGCAGGTGCTGATGATGCTTTGCTGACTTTTAAAACCTGACCCGGCCGGATCAAATCTGATTTAAGGCTGTTCCAGCTTTTCAGTTCATTTACCGATACTTTATGTTTTGACGCAATAACCCAAAGTGAATCACCTGACTTCACAGTGTATGCAGCGGCAGACGCTGGTTTTTTTACTGATGCAGGTTTTGGGGCTGACGGTTTTGCATTTTGAGCACCTGAGATTTGAAGGACTTGTCCAGGGTAAATCACTTCACTCGTTAATTTATTTGTTTGTTTAATTGTTTGAATCGTTGTTTTATAGTCACGTGACAATTTCCACAGCGAATCGCCTTTTTGTATGGTTACACTTGCTGCTGAAGCTGCAGAACCAATGAGGCCTGAGCCTATGACAGCTGAAGCAGTCAACCCGAGAATCTTCTTTTTCATCTTCTGCTATGTACCTCCTTTTTTCTTACTTCACTATTTTAATAGATTAGGGCATTAATTACTACAAATTTCTAAAAATAGTATGATTTTCTTACTTTTTACGACGGAAAATGTCAATTTTATCCCGAAAAATCCCCGTAAAATGACATACTGATGCTTTTTTCCCTGGAGCACCTTCTGTCTCAAGTACATATACTATTTAAAAGGAAACAGGGTGTTTTGGATGGCGAAAAGATCAAGAGGCAAGACTTTATGGAGAATGGCATCACGGGCCAGAGGAACGTGTCCTGTATGCGGAACACAGCGTATAAAGCTCCTTTACCCGAGCCTTCTGGACGGGCAGAAGGTAACAGTCTGCAAAAAATGCAGAAATAAATAAACCGAAAAAAAAGAGAGGTATCCCCTCTCTTTTTACTTGCTTTCACTTAAACCAGCAATCTCGTTTCTCTGAAAATACTTCATACCGTACAAAATGACGAGCAGGAGCGAGAGCGTGCCGAATATAAGGACCATAAATTGCAGTCCAATCGTATCAAGAAACAGCCCAGTACCGAGCAATACGATCTGAAACATGACCCGGTCGAGCATATTCCTGAATGAAAAGAAGCGTCCATGATACTCTTTTGGTATTTTTGTCTGAAAGATGGTTGAAACAATCGGGAAGAAACAGCCGACACCAAGTCCGAATACCCCAAACGAAACAAGTGACATCCACATGATATCGCTGAAAAATAAACTTAAATGAGCAATGGAGATGACGAGCGCAAAGACAAACAGCATGTGAACAGATGAAAAGCGGTGCGTAATTTTCTTCACGAAAAAAGCGCCGATCATAAAAGCAATCCCCTCTACCGTATACAGCAGTCCTTTAATGGATGTACTGTCCTGCAGTTCGCTGATGTTGATGACCATTAGATTAAAACCGCCGATAAATAACACTGGAATGATTGTCAGGACAAGCGCTGTGATCGCTATAGGCGCGGCCTTCAGCACCGGAAGCACTTCTCTGAAGGAACCCGAACTTCCCGTACCGTTCTTTTCTTTTTTCTCTTCCTCGAAATCAAGCAGGAACGTTGCTCCGAATAGTATGGCATAGGCAGCCATAGAAAGAGCATAGATGGATGTTAAACTCATAAAGACGAGCAGTGCCCCTGCCAGTGCCGTTCCAATGACCCTTGCAATGGTCGCAACGTTCATATGCACCCCGTTCATCTGTATCAGATCCTGATCCTTGACGATAATCGGAATAACAGCCTGCAAAGCAGGAAAATAAAAAGCAGCCGACAGCTGAATGCTGATCATAAACAGAACCATAAACAAAAGAGAATCAAGCCCGATTGCGATAAACATAAACACGACACTTACCATTCGCCCAAGTCCGGAGTAGATCAGCACCGTTTTTTTTGAACAGCTGTCAATCAGCCTTCCCGCCAAAGGACCGACCAGCACTCCGGCAAGCAGACCAGTAAACAGAATAAGCGATTTCATAAAGTCGGATGGCACATTTTTCTGCATGAATTCAAGGTTTCCAATAATTCCGAACCACAGTCCAAGTCCGGCAACGAACTCCCCGCTGAGCACAATCCAGACATTTTTATTTTTCCACATCATATTGTCCCCGTTTTCTTAGCTGAACCAGCTGAATTTTCTCTATCTATACTATAGCACCGGCTGATTTATTTCGCCACACGAAAAAAGCTGCTTTTCATACGAAAAAAAGAGACCTTATTCGGTCTCCTTTAAATCATTGTATAAAAGTTGATTAGGAACGCAGCCGTAATGACATACATCATCCAGTGAAGCTCTCTCACCCTGCCTGTAAATACTTTAAGCAGCGTATAGGAAATAAATCCGAAAGCTACCCCTTCTGCGATGCTGAATGTAAGAGGCATCATAATAATTGTTAAAAATGCAGGTATCAATTCTGTCAGATCATCAAAGTGAATTTCCTCTAGCTCTGTCAGCATGAAGGCACCGATGATGACAAGTACAGGAGCAGTTGCCGCATTTGGAATGAACTGAATAAGCGGTGTGAACAGCAGTGTCAGCAAAAACAGCAGCGCGGCAAAGACTGCTTTCAGACCCGTTCTTCCGCCTTCAGCGATTCCGGTCGCATTTTCAATATAGGTGTTCATGGCTGTGCTGCCGAAAACGGCGCTTATCATTGTGCCGAGTGCACCAGTTGTAAGGGCACGCTTCATATGCGGTGTTTCACCGTTTTCATCGTTCAGATCGGCTTTTTTCGTCAGCCCGATTAACGTAGCGAGCGTGTCAAAAAGTTCAACAATCGTGAATGAAAAAATGACAGAGAAAATGCCGTATCCGATGGCTGCCATAATATCGAGCTTTAAAAACGTCAGTTCAACAGAGGGCCAGTCCGTCGAAAAAATGTCGCCAGCTGATGCCGGAACAGGCGAGTGGCCGGTTGCCATTGAAAGAATGGTAATGACAAAAATGCTCAAGATCAAACCGCCTTTAATGTTTCTCGAAACGAGAGCGGCAGCGAGAATAAGTCCAAGAAGTGAAAGCCATGTACCTTTATCCGCGATGTTTCCCAGTGCAACATAAGTGGATTCATCAGGTACAATAATTCCTCCGTTTTTCAGGCCTATAAACGCGACAAAAAGGCCGATTCCGGCTGTTATCGATGCTTTAAGCGTTTTTGGGATAGCCGAAACGACTTTAGAACTTACCCCGGTAACCGAAAGCAAAAAGAAAACGAGTCCCGATATAAACACAGCGCCAAGTGCTGTTTCCCACGACAGGCCCTGTCCAAGCACCACCGTGTATGTAAAAAAGGCGTTGAGCCCCATCCCCGGGCCGATGACGATCGGCAAATTAGCCCATAGACCCATGAGCATTGTTGTTAAGACGATAGCCAAAATGGTACCCGCAAGTGCTGCCTCTTTCGGCATCCCCGCTTCTGACAGAATAATCGGGTTGACTAATATGATATAACTGACAGTCATAAAAGTAGTCAAAGCTGCCAGAAATTCCGTCTTAACGGATGTATTCCGTTCATCAAGCTTGAAGTAATCATTCAGGAGTGAACGGGGTTTGCTGCTGTCTTTCATGTCTATTCTCCTCCTCAAATTTTGAAGAGCGCTGTCTTACTATGATGAAAGTTCAATCAAAGAATAAAGGCAAAGCTCGTCAATTAAAAACTATATTATATGCTTTTTTCTGAAAAAAGAAAAGCCTTAATCCGAGCTGAACGGATACAGCCCCCCGTCAATCGCAAAGGACATTTTCCCCGTTTCCTCTGATACAACTAAAGCGATGGCATCTGTTTTTTCTGTTATGCCGATTGCCGCACGGTGTCTTGTCCCCATCTTTGTTCCGGAATTTTTAATGGATAGAGGGAGCACATTTGCTGCTGAAAAGATCCTTGTACCCGAAATCAGCACTGCCCCGTCATGAAGAGGATTTCCGGGATAAAAAATGCTCTCAAGAAGTGACGCTGTGAGCTCTGCATTTATCTGAACTCCGTTTTGGAGAATCCCCTGCAGCGGATTTTCCCGTTCAATTACGATTAATCCGCCGTGCTTGTGCTTTGCAAGCTCCTGGATGACTTTGGAAAGCACCTCATAGTGCGGCGTGTATGCTGACAAATAGGCCTGAAGATAATAGGACGATGCCTGTGCCTGAAGCTGCTGGAAGGTTTTATGCAGCTCTTCGAGTTCGCAAAGAAGGCAATAATTTTTCACATGCAGCGATGACATTAGCTGCTCTGATTCTTTTATGATCACGCCAAGCTGATGATAAATATGTTTTTTAATCGGGTCCAGCGGTTCTTGTTCCACTCCGCACTCTCCTCTCCGGTAAATCTTTTTTAGTGTTTGAAACGAAGAGTCATCTCATGCAAGAAATTCCCAAAAACGGTTAATACTAATAAAAAATATTTGGGGAGGGTCAATAGTGACTGTAATGAAAATCGTTCAATATTTGTTCTCTGGAATGGGTATTGTCATCTTGAGTTTCTTCTACTATCAAATGTTTAAGCCGCAAAAAAAAGAGGTGGAACAGAAACCGAAATAATGACTGGCCATTCTCTTTTCGTGGTATAATTCTTTCGTTACTCTACAGAAACGGAGAAAGCAGCCATGAAACAAACATATACGTTATGGGATAAAAGCAAACAGTTCTTCCATATTCTTCTTCCAATTTTAATTACACAAGTAGCGCTTTATTCGATGAATTTTTTTGATACGACAATGTCCGGAAAGGTCAGCCCGGGAGATCTTGCAGGGGTTGCAATCGGTTCAAGCGTATGGGTTCCGGTATATACAGGACTGAGCGGAATTCTGCTTGCTGTCACTCCTATCGTCTCTCAGTATGCAGGAGCCAAACAAAAGGATAAAATTCCTTTCACGGTCATACAGGGCCTCTATTTGTCAGTTCTCCTTGCCTCAGCAGTTGCAATAGCGGGATTCTTTGCTCTTGATCCGATTCTGAATTCCATGAACCTGGAAAATCACGTTCGGGAAACAGCCAAGTACTATCTTGCAGCGCTGGCTTTTGGAATACTTCCTCTTTTTTCATATAATGTTCTGCGCTGCTTCATAGACGCACTTGGCTTTACGAGAGTCTCTATGTTTATTACTCTGCTTTCCCTTCCTATTAATGTGGTTTTTAACTATCTGCTTGTCTTCGGTAAATTTGGATTTCCCGCTCTCGGAGGTGTGGGGGCAGGGGTAGCATCAGCGATAACGTACTGGTCGATTATGCTGATCTCGGTTTATGTCGTTTATAAAAAAGTTCCCTTTGCAGAGTACGGCATTTTCAGCAGATGGTATAAGGCTTCTGTCAAGGCATGGCTCGATCTGCTTAAAATCGGGATCCCTATCGGCATTGCGATTTTCTTTGAAACAAGCATTTTCGCTGCTGTCACTCTGCTCATGAGCAACTATGATACGGTGACCATTGCTTCTCACCAAATCGCTATTAATTTTGCCTCCCTTCTGTATATGCTGCCGCTCAGCATCTCAATGGCCCTTACCATCGTAGTCGGGTTTGAGGTTGGCGCCAAACGCTATAAAGATGCAAAAATATACAGTTATCTCGGGATTGTGCTTGCTGTTATCCTGTCTTCGCTTACAGCAGCAGTCATCTACTTCTTCAGAAGTGAAATTGCCGGAATCTACACAAATGACGGGATTGTCGTTGCCCTGTCTGCGCAGTTTTTAATCTACGCCATCTTCTTTCAGCTTTCTGATGCGATTGCTGCTCCAATTCAGGGAGCCTTGAGGGGATATAAAGATGTAAATGTCACGCTTATCATGGCTCTTGTCTCTTACTGGGTGATAGGGCTGCCAACGGGATACTACCTTGCAAACAACACAGATTTCATGGCTTTCGGATACTGGATTGGACTGATTGCGGGGCTTGCAGCTGCGGCTGCAGCACTCTCCGCCAGACTATGGTTCATTCAAAACAGAGTTTATGGTAAAAGACAGCGGGGCTGAACATTACAGCTCTTATACAAAAAACAAAACCCCCGGGTGCACCGGGGGTTTTTGTCTATCTTCAGGAAACCATTTTTATCAGCTGGACCTGATGACGATTGAAAGTTTATAGTTCGCATATAAATTCAAGTCATTTAAAAATTCATCCAGGTCCTCATTTTTATCGAACTTGCATTCAATTAAGTAACAGCTTTCCCCGCTTATTTTATACAGCTTGGCGACATTCTTTTTTTCTATAAACTCAAGCAGAGGTTTATGGTTACGGTTTCTTGTGAAAACATTGATAAATGCATGAATCATTTTTCCTGTTTTCTGGTCATTTAAATTGATGGTATACCCTTCAATAATGCCCTCTTCTTCAAGCTTGAGTACTCTGGCTGATGCTGCCTGACCAGTCAAATGGACTTTTTTGCCCAGTTCTTTCATGGTCATTCTTCCGTTATTTCTTAGCTCCTCAATAATCTTAAGGTCTGTTGCATCCGGCATGCGGCAAACATCCTTTCAATAATCAAGCCAAATGGCTTTAAGACTTGATTTCATCTATGTATTACCTTCTGCATGTATTTTATACTAAGATAGAAAAGTTGAGAAGGAGGAACACAATGTACATTCAGCAAATACGAAACGCCACTTTAAAAGTCCAATATGCGGGTAAAACCTTTTTGATTGATCCATTTTTCGCAGAAAAACATGCAATGCCGCCGTTCCCTAACACACCAAATCAGGATGTGAGAAATCCGCTTGTTGATCTTCCTGTACCGGTTGAAGAACTCACTCAAGCCGATGCCGTTATTGTTACACATTTGCACCCTGATCATTTTGATCAAGCTGCTGCGGAAGCTTTGTCTAAAGACATGACCATTCTCGCGCAGAGTACGGAAGATGCAGAAGAAATCCGTAAATATGGCTTTACTGATTGTTCAGCGTTTGATGATGTTCAGCTTTTCGAAGGCATCAGGCTGATCCGGACATCAGGACAGCACGGAAGAGGAGACATCACCAAAATGACAGGACCCGTTTCGGGGATTGTCTTTAAAAATGATAAAGAGCCGACATTATATGTTGCCGGAGATACAGTCTGGTGCAGCGAGGTTGAAGAAGCGCTTGATCTCCATCAGCCGGATGTTGTGGTTGTAAACGGTGGCGCAGCGAGGTTCCTTGAAGGCGGTCCGATTACAATGACAGCTGAGGACATTTTTACTGTTAAGGAAGCAGCTCCTCAGGCTGAGATCGTCGTTTCGCACATGGAGTCTTTAAATCACTGCCTTTTATCCCGAAGAGAGCTTAACCGTTTGATTACAGAGAAAAACTTCGGCAGCACTGTTTTTGTGCCGGAGGACGGGGAAACACTAAAATTCTAAGTACAGAAAAACGAGTGCGGAATGAAATCCGCACTCGTTTTAGTCATTCCATTTATATGTCCAGAAGATTTCTTTCTCAATCCATTGTGAAACTTCAGGATCTTTGTTTTTGAACTTCTCTTCCATTTGCTTCAGCATGCCCTCTGTCTGGCTGCGGTGAGCACGCAGCGCGTTCAGCTTCATCTCGGCAACACTTGTAATATCAACTGTCACATCATGCTCGCCAAGAACCTCCGTACGATTACGGGTAATGGCGATGCAGTATGTTTCCGGCCTTTCTTCAATCGGCTTTCTCTTCAGGGCATGAATGACTGCTTCCCCAGTTGCATCATGATCCGGATGAACCCCGTGACCGGGATAAAATGTTACAACAAGCGTCGGTTTTACTTCATCGATGATGTTTTCAATGATATCCGCAAATGTGTCAATGTCTTCAAATTCAAGCGTTTTATCGCGAAGGCCAAGCATTCTTAAATCCTGCACATTGAGTGCATCACATGCATCCTTCAATTCTTTTTTTCGGATTTCAGGCAGCACTTCTCTGTTGGCAAAGAGAGGACTTCCCATGTTCCGGCCCATTTGCCCGAGTGTTGCACAAGCATAAGTAACCGGAATTCCTTCTTTTCGTTTTAAAGACATTAATCCCCCTACGCCGAATGATTCATCATCGGGATGAGGCAGGACAACTAATACATGTTCTCTCATCTTTTCTTCTCTCCTTCTACTCAGCAAACGGTGTTTCGCTGATCTGAAGCGCGATGGCAAGCTTTCCGTCGCGGTCATGCCCAGCCATCAGCAGCTGATTGTTTTCATTGTATACCCAGTCTGTCAGGCCTTCTGCATAAATCCAGCCATGATCCATTTTAAGTCCGACCCGGTATGGGCCCTGTCCTGTAATTTTTGCCTGGTTAAACGAGACTTTTGCATTTCGGATAAAAGCAACGACCGTCATGTTATTTTCATTCATATGGGCAGAATATGCGCCGGTTGTTGTTTCAAGATGCACATAAACTTCTTTGTTTACTAAAACATCCAGGTGTTTCTGAATATCTTCTTTGGAAATTGGGACCATGTGATTGCTCCTTTATGTAAGTACTATCCGTTCTTCTGCTACTTTTACATGCAGGTCCATCAGGGCGATTTTCTCCTGATCACTGAGTCCGGATGCTGAAATGCGCTTCATAGCAGAAAAGAATTTCTGCTCCGGCTTTTTGCGGAGCCTGGGATGAGTGTGTTCATCCTTAAGGTCTCTTTCAATGGCGTCACAAAGAGTCTTCATTTCGTCTGATGACGCCTCAAGACTCCGGTTTGACCAAAGGTTTCTGTATGCTTCAAGCAAGCTTCTGTCAAAACTCATCTTCTTCAACCCTTCCTGCATGTCTTATTGTATACCTAAAAATCATTTCAATGAAAGAAAAAAGCCTCGCACAAGGGCAGGCTTTCCTACAATCCCATTGTTTTCTTTTTCTTCCATTTCCATGCGCTTCCCTTCACGTGTGAAAAAGAGAACAGAACAAGCGCAGACCAAATGAGTGAGAAAGTAATCATTTCCGTTCCAGAAAATGATTCATTGTAAACAAGCACCCCTAGAAGCAGTGTAATTGTCGGGGCGATATACTGCAGAATACCGACCATGAATAAAGGAATGTGCTGTGCTCCTTTTGCAAACAGCAAAAGAGGAACAGCCGTGACGATGCCCGCTCCAATTAAAAAGGCATTTGTTGAAGGCGACCAGTCAAAAAAGGCTGAATTGCCTTTTGCCGCAATCGAGAAAATATAGATCAGAGCTGCCGGCATCACCATCAGTGTTTCAAGTGTAAGCCCGATCGACGCATCAAGCTTGGTTACTTTTTTCGTCAGGCCGTAAAAACCAAAACTTAAAGCGAGTACAAGAGCAACAAATGGAAACTTCCCGTACTGAAGCGTCATAAACAGCACGCCTGCAGCTGCAAGGCCAAATGAAGCATATTGCCACTTATTCAGTCGCTCTTTCAGGAAAATCATTCCGAGGAGGACGCTTATTAAAGGATTAATATAATAACCGAGGCTCGTTTCAAGAATATGGTTGTGGTTCACAGCCCAAATATAGAGATACCAGTTTATGCTGATCAGTACAGACGAAAGAACGAGAGACAGGAGCAGGAGCGGTTTTCTCAGCATGCGTTTGATCACATCTGCGAGCTGTCCCCACTGCTTTTTCATCTGAATGAGGAACATCATGAACAAGAACGACCAGAAAACACGGTGTGCCAGAATTTCCTCAGATCCAACATGCTCAATCAGCTTCCAGTAAACAGGGAGAATCCCCCATAAAAAATAGGCGAGTGCCGTATGCATCAAGCCTGTGTGGTATGCATCATATTGTTTTTGCTTCATTTTTACAGCACCTTCCTTTACAAGCAACATGCCAATTATAATCCTGAAACAAGGATTGCGACAAGAAAAAAATCTTAACCGTTGCCCTGAATCATTCATATAGTGAACTATACCTGCAAAAAAGGGCGTGACAAGCATGTTTCCCTGGAATAAGAAATTCCCCTTCAATCAGTCAGACGGACAGATGCCGGATGCCTTTAAAAACATGAACCCGAAAAATGTGGAGGATTATATTCAAACCATTATGGGCAACGTTTTTGGCGAAGGATTTCAAACTCAATTTCCCTATCAGGGCAATGTAGCGCCGGCAAAAACACAGCAGACTGTCTCCCGGAAGCCTGAACTGTTTGAAACGAACGATCACATTTTTGTAAAAATCAGCGCATCTGAAGAACAGGCTTCAACCCTCAGAATACAGCACAACAGCAATCAGCTCTTTATTATGAACTACCCGGAGAATGGAAAGCAGGAGAAAATTATCCTGCCGTCACTTGTCAGGAGAAAAGGCACAAAAGCCTCCTACAAAAACGGTGTTCTGGAGATCCGTCTGCAAAAAAATGAAGATCTTCAAATGTCGGAAATTGATGTTGTGCCAGAAAACTAAAATCACTGCACAATAATGGACCAGAGAATACAGGCTCTCTGGTCCATTATTTATCTGCAGAATCGATTTCGTCAGTATGGCCCTCCCGGGTAAGGTCCTCCCGGATAGCCTGGATAGCCGCCCGGTCCTGGGTATCCTCCATAAAATGGTGGCGGCGGTGGCGGATAATAATAGGGTCTAGGATAGTTAAACAAGGCACTGCCAAGAAATCCTCCTAGCAATCCTCCTACAAGCGGCGCTCCAAATCCAAAAAAGAATGGTCCTCTGTTGCCTCCGCCTCGGTAGCCTCTGGCTGGATAGTACGGGTACATGCATTCCCCTCCTCTTTATTGCTTACCTTATAAGGGTATTCACCTAAAAGGTTTTGGAGTGGGCGCATGTCTTAAAAAAACGAAAATAATCATCTGCTGTTTACGGTGTTTTCAACAGAGCCGTCCATTTTGTGTACAACCAATGAACAGTCGTTGTTCTTAACAAGCTCCCTGCCTTTTTCAACAGCTTCCTGCTTGGTGTCAAATCTGTAGCTTGCCCTCTTGCTGCCTTCTTTTTTAACCATCCATCCTTGTTCGTCTGAAACAACATGATATTCTTCTTTTGAATTGCTGTTATCCGAACTGCTGCCGTCAGCCCATTTTTCAGCCTGCGACACGGCAATCGGTATGGCGCGGCCCTCATCGTACCCGTCATCTACCAGTGCATTTCCAATTTCAATTGCTTTATCACGCGTCTTTGCGGGTAAATTTTTCATTGATTGAGGATAATCCTCTTTTGTCCATGGCATATTCTTCATTCCTTTCTGTTATTTTTTCTTATCTATTACCCGCCCTGCTTGATTGCAAACAGAGTCCTTCAATTTCACTCTCTATAAAAGAACATAAAAAAAGACTGTTTAACACAGTCCCTTAATGCTCATAGATCATTTTTCGGGTCATGCCCCCGTCGACCACCAGGTTTGCTCCTGTGACGAAATCATTTTCGGGGTCTGTCAGATAAAAGCAGGCTTTCGCAATATCCGCAGGCTTTCCTACCCTTTTAGATAAATGCTGCTCGTGGTCAACAGATCTCAGCTGATCGTATTCCTTTGTCTCAATCCAGCCGGGTGAGATGCAGTTTACTTTGATACGGTCATCGCCAAGCGAGGCGGCAAGCGCATGAGTAATGGCCACGATGCCTCCTTTTGTCGCTGCATATGCCTCTGAATTCGGCTCAGACATTTGCGCTCTTGTCGATGCTATGTTCACAATAAAACCGCCAGCTTCATTTTTTTTCATCACTCTGGCAGCTTCCTGAGAAGCGAGAAAAACACTTCTTAAATTTGTATTCAGCACATCATCCCAGTCTTCAATGGTTAATTCGTAAAATGGCTTAAAACGGGAGACACCGGCATTGTTTATAAGGATATCGATTTTGCCGGTTTCACGGACAGCCGTTTTCACCAGTATCTGAATATCTTCAATCTTTCTGACATCTGTTTGAACAAAGTGAATGTTATCAGAGCTGTCGGAAATGGCTTTCCCTTTTGCTGCGTCAAAATCTGCCAGAAAAACGCGGTCTCCTTTTTCTGCATATTGCCTGACAAGCTCCTCGCCAATTCCATTTGCTCCACCGGTAATGATAACAGTTCGGCTCATTTCATTTCCTCCCCAAGACAGTATTTATCCGCCCATTCTTTTACCTCATCCATAACCTTTTCAAGAGAATAGCCCATTTCTGTGAGCTTATATGTCACTTTTACAGGAGTATCGGGGATGACAACTCTCTCGACAATGCCAGCCGATTCCAGTTCTTTCAGCCTTTCAACAAGCATTTTTTGACTAATACTAGGAATAGTATCTGTCAGATCTTTAAACCGTTTAGGTCCGTCAAGCAGCACGTGGACAATTAAGCCTGTCCACCGCTTGCCTAGAAAACCGAAAGCTTTTTCCATTTTTGGGCACAAGTTAGATTCCATAGCGAATCTCCTTTACCAGCTTATTTCTTGACATCTATTCATCACCATATTATGATTTTACTATCAACACTTACTAAAAGTTAGTTTGTAACTTTTTGTATATTATACCTTATTTAAAATACTTATTCAACTTTGGAGGTTTTTCACATGACAGCAGCAACAACTGAAAGCATCTTATCTATTATGTCTGAACGCAGTTCTGTGCGCAAATATGATCCATCCGCAAAAATCAGCAAGGACGAGTTAAAAGAAATTCTGGAACTGACGGGAAAAGCTCCATCTGCATGGAACCTGCAGCACTGGAAGTTCATGGTTTTCCACAGCGATGAATCGAAAGAAAGACTTCTTCCTATTGCATACAATCAAAGCCAGATCACAGAAGCGTCTGCTGTAGTTGCCATTCTCGGCGACCTTGAAGCAAACAAAAACACAGATAAAGTATATAATCCTCTTGTATCAGCAGGTTTCATGAAAGAAGAAATTAAAGATACATTGGCAGGGCAGATTCACGGAGCATATCAAAATCCTGTATTCGCACGCGATGCAGCGTTCAGCAACGCGTCTCTTGCAGCCATGCAGCTCATGCTGACGGCTAAAGCAAAAGGGTATGACACTTGTGCTATCGGAGGCTTTAATGCATCTCAGCTTTCAGAAACATTTAAAATTGAGGATCGTTACGTTCCTGTTATGCTGATTACAATCGGAAAAGCAGCTAAGCCAGCTCACCAAAGCTCGCGAATCAGCATTGATGAACTAAGCACATTTTTATAAGGAAAAGACCGGCGGTTATAAAAACTTGCCGGTTTTTCGTTTTTTTCAGCTTCTTTTGGGGAAAGTAAGGTCAGATAAATCTACTTAAGGAGCTAATGCAGCATGATAAACATCATCATCGGATTGGTTTTGCTGATGGCGCTTGCCTATCTTGGCTGGTCCATCATCTGGATTGCGCCGCTTATTGCTTTAGTTGTAGCCGGCCTTGAAGGAGTTGACCTGCTTCCTGCCTATACGGAAACGTATATGAAAGGGTTTGTCGATTTTACCTTTAAATGGTTTCCTATTTTCCTGCTTGGGGCTATATTCGGAAAACTGATGGAAGAAACCGGCATGGCGCAGTCTGTCGCCTTTAAAATCACGCAGTTCATCGGAAAGAAACGAGCTGTGTTAGGCGTTTTAGTCGGAGCAGCCGTTCTTACATACGGCGGTGTCAGTCTGTTTGTCGTCGTTTTTGCCATCTACCCGCTTGCAATCGCCCTTTTCCGTTCTGCAGATGTGTCCAGAAACCTGATACCTGCAACGATTGTGTTAGGTGCATTTACCTTTACGATGACTGCCCTGCCGGGAACACCGCAGATTCAAAATATCATTCCAACCGATTATTTCGGCACAACTCCGACCGCAGGTCCGATTATGGGGATTGTTTCCGGTCTCATCATGGCTGCGGGAGGCTATTTCTATTTAGCCTGGCGAGGCAAAAAGCTCCAAAACAAAGGTGAGAAATTTACAGAGCCCAATGGCGGCGACAAAGTAAAGGACATTGATCCGTCACAGCTTCCAAACGCCTATCTTTCGATTATCCCCCTGATTGTTGTTGTAGTCGTTCTGAATGTGTTTAAATTGGATATTCTGCTTGCACTTGTCATTGGGATTTTATCCATCATGCTTCTTTCCATTACTAAATTTAAGATGTTTATCAAATCAATTAACGGCGGAGCTGCAGGTTCTGTGATGGCCATTGTCAACACAAGCGCTGCAGTTGGTTTCGGAGCAGTAGTGACAGCTGTACCGAGCTTTGAACAGCTTACTGATCTAATTCTTGGAGTGAAAGGGAATCCGCTTATTTCAGAGGCAATTGCCGTTCAGCTTTTGGCCAGTATAACCGGTTCAGCCTCCGGAGGAATGGGAATTGCTCTTGAGGCTCTGGGAAGTCAATATATGGAGCTTGCCAAAAGCACAGGTATTTCCCCTGAAGCTTTTCACAGGGTTGCAGCAGTTGCTTCCGGCGCCTCAATCCTTCCGCATAATGGAGCTCTGCTTACACTCCTTGCGGTTACAGGACTCAAACACAAACAAACCTACCTGGATGTTGCCGTAGTAGGACTAATCATTCCGATCATAGCTGTCATTGCAGCAATTGCACTTGCATCCATGGGATTATATTAAAGAATAAAGGAGCGGTTGACTATGTTAAAGGATAAAGTTGTATTTATTACAGGAGCTGCACAGGGAATCGGCTATGAGGTTGGCGAGCGGTTTGCTGAAAACGGAGCAAAAGTTGTTTTAACAGATGTAAATGAAGAAGGGGTAAAAAAAGCAGCCGAACAGCTTGCCCAAAAAGGCTATGAAACACTCGGCCTGAAATGTGATGTGACAAACGAAGACGAAATCAAAAAGGCCATTGATGACACCGTTGCCCATTTTGGCGCATTTCACATCCTTATTAATAATGCAGGTCTTCAATATGTATCACCAATTGAGGAATTCCCTACAGAAAAATTTGAGCTGTTGATCAAAATTATGCTGACGGCACCGTTTCTTGCTACAAAGCATGTTTTTCCGCATATGAAAAAACAAAAATACGGACGCATCATTAACATGGCATCCATTAACGGAGTCATCGGATTTGCCGGAAAAGCTGCCTACAACTCAGCCAAACACGGAGTCATCGGACTTACAAAGGTTTCAGCGCTTGAAGGAGCTGCAGATGGCATTACCGTCAATGCCCTTTGCCCAGGATATGTTGACACTCCTCTCGTACGCAACCAGCTTCAGGATCTTGCCAAAACGAGAAACGTGGAACTGGAAAAGGTGCTGGAAGAAGTCATCTACCCTCTCGTTCCTCAAAAACGTCTGCTTTCAGTTGATGAAATTGCTGATTATGCCGTTTTTCTGGCAAGTGATAAAGCGAAAGGCGTGACCGGACAGGCCGTGCTTCTTGATGGCGGTTATACGGCTCAGTAACAAGAAAAAATGCCTGGATTCTGTTTGAATCCAGGCATTTTTTATATGATTTTTTCCCTGTACCATGCAGCCGCTGCTTCCACCTCAGAGGATGTCAGCTGATGGCCGTGGTTTTCCCAGTGCACCAAGACATTTCCCCCTGCACCTTTCAATAGATCCGAGAGCTCCTCTGTTTCTTCCGGACGGCAGATTGGATCGTTCATGCCTGCCCCGATAAAAATTGGCATATCACTCAGTTCAGGAATGGCTACGCCACGTCTTGGCACCATCGGATGATGAAGGATCGCTGCTTTTAACGGCCGTTCAAAGTGGAATAACAGGCTCCCTGCTATATTTGCCCCATTCGAATACCCGATTGCTGTTACTTCTGAACGGTCAAATGAATATGTTTCTGCTGCTTCAGATAAAAAGGCATTCAGTTCATTCGTTCTGAAAATCAAATCTTCTTCATCAAATACACCTTCAGCGAGTCTTTTAAAAAACCTCGGCATGCCATTCTCGAGCACGTTTCCCCTTACACTAAGAATATTTGCTTCAGAATCAATATGTTTGGCGAGCGGTATAAGATCATTTTCATCTCCGCCAGTGCCGTGAAGCAGCAGAAGAGTTCTGTTTCGGTTCTTTCCTTTTTCAAAAAGGTGTTTCATGATGTGTCCCCTTCCATGATGACAGGGTCTGGCTGCACGCCAAACCCCTTATTTTTGAAAATTATTGCATTCCTTTTTTAATAGAATCAGCTACCATAACTGTCCGCTTAGCCTGATGCTTAACGGCCGGTTCAACATTCTCTTTTAAATTCCCGTCCTGATCTGCTGTAACAGAAGTGCCGTACGGATTTCCTCCAGCCTCGAACAGAACCTGGTCTGTGTATCCCGGAGCAGCAACAATTGCACCCCAATGGTACATCGTTGTATAAAGGCTTAAAATGGTTGCTTCCTGACCGCCATGAGGATTACTTGCCGATGCCATTGCACTTACTACTTTATTAGCAAGCTTCCCCTGGAACCATAGTCCTCCAGTTGTATCAAGAAACTGCTTCATTTGAGCAGGTACGTTTCCAAACCGGGTCGGAACGCTGAAGATGATGGCATCTGCCCATTCAAGATCGTCAAGCGTAACTTCAGGTACATGCTGAGTAGCTTCGAGATGCGCTTTCCATGCTTCATTGGACTCAATCGCAGACTGCGGAGCCAGTTCAGGAACTTTTAACACTTTTACTTCCGCTCCCGCTTCCTTTGCTCCCTCTTCAGCCCATGAAGCAAGCTTGTAATTTGTACCTGTAGAACTGTAGTAGATGACGGCTAATTTTACATTTGACATTCCGGTCTCTCCTCATTTCGGTTCGAATTTTATCTTTAAGTAATATATCTCGAAGTCGAATTAATTATATGCTGACCGCATAAAAAAGTCAACAATTAACAGTTTCTATAGGTAATATACCCATGAATACAGGGAGAAAACGTGTTTTTTTCAGTTTGTTAAGGTTAAGTTGGCGAGCTATGGTTTAGAACACTTTCTGAGGTTGGGATTCCTGACAAAGCGTTGTTAACTCAAGTTAAGAACACTTTCTGCTGGCCGAATCCATAACTAAGTGTTGTTAACTCCGGTTTAGAACACTTTCTCCTGTTCAAATGCCTGACAAAGTGCTGCTAACTCAAGTTAAGAACATTTTCTGTCAATCGAATCCATTACTAAATGTTGTTAACTTCGGTTTAGAACACTTTCTGCTGGCCGAATCCATAACTAAGTGTTGCTAACTCCGGTTTAGAACATTTTCTCTTGTTCAGAGCCTTGACAAAATGCTGCTAACTCAAGTTAAGAACACTTTCTGCTGGCCGAATCCATAACTTAGTGCTGCTAACTCCTTCTCAGAACACTTTCTCCTGTTCTAAACCATGACGAAATGCTGTTAACCCCTCCTTTAACACTTTCTCCCCTTCATCAAGTGAAGCACAACCCCTGTCAGTCAGCAAAATTCTTCACATAGAAAAAACCGAACTAATGAATAGTCCGGTTTCTCTTTTTCATATTCGTTTCTTTACTTCATTTGTTCATTCAGCACTTCGAGCGCTTTAGACATCTGCGTGTCGTTTTCCTTCAGTTTTGCCTGCAGGAGTTCCAGCATTTTAATGGTGGTTTCTCCTTTTATTGTTCCTGTTTGGCTGAGGTTGTTTTCAGTCTGGAACCTGGTAACTGCTTTTTTGGTTGTTTCCTCAAAGAATCCTTCTGTTTTAATGTCCTCATAGCCCAGTGCCTGCAGCATCTGCTGTGCTGCTTTTACTTCTGCTGATGAGTCTCCCTGTTTCAGTTCTTTTTCAGGATTTAGATACGGGAGATTGGCGTAAGCCGGAAGTGCTGCTTTGTGCTGGGGCTCTATCCCTTTTTCATGAATCCAGGACCCATCCGGCGTCAGCCATTTTGCGATCGTGTATTTAATAGAAGATCCGTCTTCAAAGCTTTTGGCAGTCTGAATCGTTCCTTTGCCGAAGGTTTTTTCACCGACAATCGGGATGCCTGCAGACTGATTAAGGGCTCCTGCCATAATTTCAGCTGCACTTGCTGTTCCATTATCGACGACTACGACAACAGGTACGTTAACGGCTGAATCGTTTTGTGATTTTTGAACTTCTTTTGTTCCATCCTTATTTTCAATCTGCATAATCGTTTTGCCTTTTGGAACGAAAATATCGCTCATGGCAATGGCTTGATCAAGCAGTCCGCCAGGATTCTGACGCAAATCGAGAACAAGACCCTTAACGTTCTGGTCATTCAATTCGTTTAATGCATCTGCGAGCTCTTTTCCGGTTGTTTCAGAAAACTTGGTAATCTGAACTTTTCCGATACCATCTTCTACTTCCGTGTAAACCGTTTCGAGCGGAATGGTATCTCTCGTCAAATTAAAATCAAGCTGTCCGACTCCGTCGCGTTCAATGACAAGCTGAACCTTTGACCCTTTTTCGCCGCGGATCAGCATGACAGCTTCATTGACTGTCATTCCTTCCACACTTTTATCATCCACTTTAAGAATTTTATCTTTTGGCTTAAGTCCCGCCTTTTCAGCAGGGGAACCTTTAATTGGGGAAACAATCATGATTTTGCCGTCAGATTCCTGAACCTCTGCCCCGATTCCTTCAAAAGAGGATGAAATGTTTTCATTGAAGCCTTTTGCTTCTTCCTGATCCATATAGGCTGAGTATGGATCTCCAAGTGACTGAAGCATTCCTTTAATGGCTCCGTCTACAAGCTTTTCTTCATTAGTATTCTGATAAAATTCGCCCTGAAGCGTGTCGTATGTAGAATAGAGCTTTTCAAACGGATCACCGCCGGTTCTCTCAGCCCCGCTTACTCCTGTGCCTTTTTGAACTACGGCAAACGTAATTCCGGCACTGATGACAGCCGTCAGCAGGATTGCGAACAAAAATTTCAGTTTGTTATTGGACAAAGTAACACCACCCTCGTTATGTAATCATTATGAGTAACAGAGAGAAAAACGTCAACTAAAATCACCATGAAACAGATTCCCTCAAACAGTATGCTCTATATATGAAAATCCATTCTTTCGGCATGCCTTCTCACACCAAAAGCAAAGCCATCATATCCTAATCAGAAAGGAGTGGTTGAAGATGCCGACTTATCTGGATCTGCTGGCACAGCTCGGCGTTGGCGGCGCCCACCCAGGGGGTTTTTTGCTGACAAAGGAAATCATTGAACTTGAGATAATTCCCGAATCAGCAGCTGTTCTTGATGCCGGATGCGGAACGGGGCAGACCATGCAGTTTTTAAAGTCCATGATTAAGGATGTTAAAGGACTTGATCCTGATCCTGTCATGCTTCAAAAAGCAGCAAAAAGGTTAAACGATTCTTCCTGCCTCATCAAAGGATCGCTCGAGGAGCTGCCTTTTAAGAGCCGCAAATTTGATTACGTTTTTTGCGAATCGGTTTTAAGCTTTACTGATGCAGAAACTTCCATCAAGGAAGCATACAGGGCTTTAAAAGAAGAAGGCATTCTTCTTGCCATTGAAATTGTAAAATCGGAAAGTGCCGAGAAGCTGATGGCAGAAGAAATTGAAGCGTTTTATGGATTCAAATCGCTGTTAACTGAAAATGAGTGGATCAATCTTTTTAAAAACACAGGATTCACAAGCATAACCGTAAAATCTCAAGAAGACTTTTTAATAGAAGAGAATGAACCAACAACCGAATTTGATATGTCGGAGAATATTCCAGAAACCTACTTTGATATGCTTGCAAAGCATGAAAGTCTCAGGGAAATCTTTCACCGCGCCGTCCAATTTCGCATTTTCAGGTGCGTAAAATAAAGGCACCGGGGTATTCGTACAAACCCTTCCTGCTGTTTTTTCATAGTTTATGGTGAAGCAGGTGAAGGGAGGAAAAAAAATGTCGCAAAATCATTATAATCTATGCTGCCAATATAACGGGCAGGTAGTACGCATCAGCGATCGTTTCGGCAGACAGCACGTTGGAAGAATTACAAATGTTACAAGACAGCGTGTATTTATCCAGCCGCTTGGCGGACGCGGACGCGGCGGATACGGCATGGGCTATTATGGCGGATACGGACCAGGCTACGGATACCCATACGGGATCGGTCTGGCATTTGTAACAGGTGTTGTTCTTGGCGGTTTGCTGTTCTGGTAAAAAAATTAAGGTAATTAAAAAAGCAGTTCATCACATTTAAGAGATGGCCTGCTTTTTCTTCATAATGATTGGGATTTCATTGTATATTTCAACAATTTCGCTGATTTTCATCCTGACAAGTCCGCTGGAAGATGGTGCCGCAAATTCAAGTACACCCATGGCAAGCGGATCGGGCTGGAGACCCCAAGCGGCTTTTTTCTTGCCGCTGTATGCGAGGTAAACTCCTTTTCCAACAAAACAGGCAAGCTTGGGCTGATAGGTTTGGAGCTTATTAAGCAGCTGCACTCTGCCTGCTCTGTATTCGCCTGGAGTAATTTCAGCAGCCGTTTTAGTCGGACGGTGAACAATGTTTGTGAAACCGATTCCCTGGTCAAGCAGATCCTTGTCTTCAAAAGGGGAAAACAGTCTGTCTGTAATTCCCGCCTCATATAGAATCCGGTAGAAACGGTTGTTTTTGCCCGCATAATGATGCATGACCTCTGCTGAATACAGGCTTGGATTGAAGCCAATGAACAAAAGATCCAGTCCGTGTCTGATTCGGTCGAGCTCAGACCCGCTCATCAGATTTTCTTCACTTTTTTAAAGTATTCTTCAAGAGTCAGCTGGTTTTCAACTATTTCTGTCGCTTCTTTTACCCCTACATAACGCAGGTGCCAAGGTTCATATGAGAACTTTGTGATCTCTTCTTTGCCTTTTTGATAGCGGATGATAAATCCGAATTTATGCGCGTTCGCCTGTACCCATTTTCCTTCGGGAGTATCTCCGAATTTTTCCGTAATATCCATATCGGCGCTTTTGCTTGTAATATCCATCGCAAGTCCTGTTTGATGTTCGCTTTGGCCCGGAAGCGCAACCGTCTCAAGTGCTGTTGTGTCTCCTTTTCGTTCCTTTTCTACATTTAAGATGCCGGTCTGGCGTTCATATGACCGGTAACCGGAGACTGCAAATAATTCTACTCCCTCTGAAGCTGCCTGTGCGAACAATCGTTCAAGGGCTGCAGCTGCTTCTTTTCGAATATAGCGCTGCGGAACCTCTGCATCGCCAAAAGAAAATGGAACATTCGGGGAGACCAGATCAGCAGGCTCGTAGTCAGCCGGCAGGGAGAACTCTTTATTTACGAGTACCATCCTGTTCTCTGGGTTCGCAATCGTTTGCTTTCCATTAACCTCTTTAATTTGATTGAAAAACGGCTCTTCTAATGTCAGAATTTCTTCTTTAACTTCTTTTTCCGGCTCTATTTTTTCTTGATGCTCCTGTGTCTTTGCCTGTCCTTCTTTAAAAGGGTTCAGGCTTTTGGAAAAATCCAAGCCGGAACATGCTGAAAGCATCAGTGTCAGCGGCAAAACAGCAGCCATTGTTTTTTTAGTTGCACTCAATTTCATTCACCTTACCTGCATTTTGACATTTCATAGCTTTTATTTTATCACTATTGCCTAAAATGAGGAAAACTATATCTGTCATTTGTGACAGATTTTGTCGAAAAATAAGAAAAACGCACGAAAAAATTTCGCGCGTCTTTTTTGTACATTATTTTTTGATCGCTGCTTCAAGCGCAATTTCCATCATTTCATTGAATGTTGTTTGGCGCTCTTCAGATGTCGTTTCTTCCCCTGTAAGAATGTGATCGCTTACTGTCAGAACAGAAAGAGCCTGGCGGCCAAATTTAGCAGCAAGTGTGTAAAGGGCGGCGGATTCCATTTCGATGGCCAGTACGCCGTATTTCGCCCATTTCTCAAGCTCTGAATTGTCGTTGTAGAACATATCGGCGGTGAACACGTTGCCTACTTTCAATTTCAAGCCTTTTTCATTTCCTGCTTCATAAGCAAAGCGCAGAAGGTCAAAGTCAGCCGTCGGAGCATAATCAACTCCGCCAAATGTCAATCTGTTCATTTGCGAATCTGTTGATGCGCTCATCGCAAGAATAACGTCACGGACCTTTACATCCTGCTGAATCGCACCGCAAGTTCCAACGCGGATCAGCTTTTGCACGTTATAGCTTTGAATCAGTTCGTTTACATAAATCGCGATGGATGGCACGCCCATGCCAGTACCCTGGACGGAAATTCTTTCGCCTTTGTAAGTTCCTGTGTATCCTAACATACCGCGCACTTCATTGTAGCAGACAGCATCTTCTAAAAACGTTTCCGCAATATATTTTGCGCGCAGCGGATCTCCAGGCAGCAGAATGGATTCCGCAATCTCATTTGGTTTTGCTCCTATATGAACACTCATTTTCATACCTCCAGTTTCTATGTAAAAAAGGTGCTTTTTCAATATACCATAATCCTGCTGAAAAAATCTTTTCCCTTTCTACATTTTTCGGGATTCCTTTCAATTCTATACATGATACTTATTTACTGGTGTGAAAACGGCTTATTTCGAGAAAAATAGGTGGGAAAAGGAGGGATACTGATGGGCAAAAAACATCGAAACAGAGTCAATGGACAGAAAAAAAACAATCATATTCCGGCCGAAGCTATTGAAGCTGAGCATAATGCACATGGAAAAGAAGCTTCCCCCAAAAAACGCAAAAACGGTCCTGGAAACCACATATAAAGAAAATCAATAAGAAAGGGCAGCCACTGTCGCTGCCCTTACCTTACCTGCATTCTGCTTATTTTCTTCCAGCCGCCTGAAAACAGCTTATAAAAGGTCTGTCCCCTCTTTGGCTCATCAATCAGCAAAATATCCCCTGTGGCAATAAACCTTGCCCTGTAGTCTTTTGGGACTCTGTCTTTCACATTAAACATGCAAAAGATGTGATGCATGGCATTAATGTGGCCCGCTGCCTCCAGATTCATCCTGTATACTTCTTTGTATCCATTTTTTTGTCCATATTCCGGCGTTTGAAAGATGGTAACCTCATATGTCTGAGGCCTCGCTGCAAAAAGACTTAATCCCATACATGCCACCCCCATATTACATATTAGGTGACTGCTGCCTTAATTCCTTCGTCTAAGCTGCACTAGTTTTGTCGATTAACATTTTAATCCATTCATACAGCCTGATCAGTATTAAGAGCACCACAATGCCTGCAGAAAATCCTGCTGCTACATCAATGGCATAATGAACGCCTAAATACACTCTGCTTAACCCAATGAATCCTATAAAAAAAACAGCCGCCCAAAACCTTTTCTTTTTTGTACGGCTCGCTGCTGATGTGTTTGCCAGCAAAAGGTAGCAAATAAATCCATAGAAAACGGTGGAATTCATTGCATGGCCGCTTGGAAAACTGTAATGTGCTGCATCAATGACCGCATGAAAGGATGGTCTTTCCCTTTCAAACAGATCTTTAAGCCCGATGTTGAGATAGCGTGCAGAATAAAACGCAATCCATAAAAAGACAGGAGCTAGAACGTTTTTATTCAGCAGAAGAAGAAAGGTTGCAAATAAAAGCACAGGGTATTCGGCTTTTATGGAACCGGCATCGCTGACTGCCAGAAATACAGCAGTTGCCGGTTCTGACCGCCATGTTTCAGCTTTTTGCACGACGAAGTTTTCAGCATGCTGAACACCATCTATCCTGTAAATACATGCAAGTAAAAGAAACAGGAGAAAAAAGGCGGCTATCTTTTTCACGGCTTCTCCCCTCCCACGGACTGCTTAATTCATTTTGTTTCTTTTATGTTCCTTATGCCCTGGAGCAGGCTGGGGTTTATGTGCGACTTCGGTTGAGAATTCTTCTTTATATTGACCCGGAGCTTGTTTTTTTGCTTTTTGCTCAGCGCTGTTCTGATGTTTGTGTGCCATGAATCATTCCTCCTGATAATAAATAGATGCCTTCTTATTTTTGCTGAAAATACGGCAGCCATTCATGTGTTCCGGAGCCATTCTTTCCATAAATATGCTGCCTGTCTCTCAAAAAGACGCGGGTCATTCTGGTTTTCCTTTTTCATACAGCAAAAAAATCCGTTCACCTTGAACGGATTTCCTTAAGCTGCTTTCCAATTTTAAGACCCATTTTCACATAGAGTCCTCCTATAAAAACGATAAGAACAATCATCCCCACATATTCAAGGCCAGCAAGCTTCAAGCCGGTGCTCATCGCGGTAATGATGTACAAACTTCCAAGAAGTGTCCTGATCTCCGCCTGTTCAAACCTCGATGTCAAGTATGCTCCAGCCTGCGCACCTGCAAGTCCCCCTGCTATCAGCATGGCACCAACTGACAGGTTAATCGGTGATTTTGCGAAATATGTAATAAAACCGGCCGTAACAATGAAAAGAACACTCATAAGACTTGTCCCCACTGCTTCCCTCGGTTTAAATCCGGACAGGGAAATCAAAAGCGGCACAAGTATAAAGCCCCCTCCAACCCCTAGAAGAGTTGAAACAAAACCTCCGGTCGCGCCTGTAAACACCAGAATCAGCAATTTCATGCCCTTTTTTCTGCCTGATGATGCTTTCTTATCCTTCCTGAGAAGCAGACTCCAAGAAAAATAACCAAGGAGAAGAACATAAGCAAGCGGAATCACTGTTTCATCCAACTGATGATCACTTAAAAAGAAAACAAATGGATTGGCAGCCTGTGTAGCTGCCGCTCCGCTCGCGCCAATCAGGGCTGCCTCCTTCCATTTGACATTTTTCATTTTCAAATGTGCGAATACACCGGAAACCGATGTTCCGATTGTATACATCAAACTTATGGTGATGGCAGTAATCGGATCAACTGAGAGCAGCAGGAGTACCGGAGTAAGGATAAATCCGCCTCCAACGCCGAAGAACCCAGACAAAACACCAATCAGTAAACCGAGTCCTGCGTATAAGATAAAAATAAGAATCACACCTCTGGTAAAAATAGCCGTCAATTCCTATTTTATCGGTCCTGGGGAGAAAATAAAAGGTATGCCTTGTAATCAGAATCTTTCAACTTCACCTTGGCCGTGCGATTATACCATTATGAACTTTAATAAAGCCGTGGCGCAGGATATCGAAACCGCTTTCATAAATATACAGTCCCATTTGCTGAATCGTCATTAATTCTCTGTACGTATGATTCATGACATCCGCCATAATCTGATAGTACAGTTTTGATTTAGCCTGTGCCCTTGGCGTTGTCAGAATGGCATAACCGCCGTCCTTTAAAAACTTCCTGTGCCAGTCGATGGCTTCTGGCTTTTGCTCATCGGGGAAATGCTCAATCATTCCAACGCTGATCACAATATCGAATTCTTTTCCGAAAGTAAGATTGCGAATGTCATCGACCAAATAGGTGATGGTAAAGTCATTTTTGTAATAGACTCTGTGGCTGCCCGTCTGAGGGTTTTGACCTAAAAAAGGATAATGCTCCGGAAATTCGGCAAACCTGCTGTCCCTGCAGTACGCATCATAATCCACCATAACCACTTCTGCACCAGGATACATGGCTGCAAGCTGCATACCCTCATACCCTTCTGCCGCGCCGAGAAACAGTATTTTTGGTTTGCTTACATCCAGCCCTTCAAACAATGCGCGTTTTCCCCGAGGATCCCAAATGCCGTCCTCCATCCTGTGGATGTAATTCCAGAGCCTTAGTTTAAATGACCGGCCGAGTACTTCCCTGACCTCTGCAGGACGAAAAGCAGAAAAATGCATCCTTAATTCCCGGCTGAGCTCCTCCATTTCTCCCGGCACATCTTTTATGAACCACTCGTGAAATGATTTATTGAAATATTCCCAAGATGTGTGCACCGGCATGGACAACCCGTTTTCTTTTTCCCATTCCTTCCGGTCCTTTGATACGGTTTTAACTTCATACGGTTTTCCTGTCTCTTTCCAGGAGAGCTGCGACCAGTCACTTACGACATTTGACGTAAAGAACGCATCTTTCTCTTCATCTGTATATGTGCGCAAGTCAATTTTAAAGCTTTCTGTTAAAGCTGTTTTACCCAGATCCTCTTCTGTAAACGGCCGATGTGCGGTGATCATTGCAGCACCTCTTTTTAGTCAGAATTTTACATTCATTCTAACAACGATTATCTGCTGAATCAATCACTTTGTCCAATTATGCTTTTTTGAAAAAAGCTGAAATACTTCGAAAAAGCGAGTGAGAGAGAGATGAGGTAGGTAAAATGACTATATTAAGCCTTATACAGATAATTCTGAATCTTTAAATTATGTAAAGACTTTGTTAAGATGAATTTACTCAATCAAGGGAAGGCGTGATTCCAATGAAGATGGTCAGCGAAGCATATCAGTAGCCCATCTCGGAAAAAATCAGTCCGTGAAAACTGATTTTGAGATGTGTGGATATGCGGGATATCAGTGAATCCGACTTATTAAAGGGGATGATTCCAATGACTGCCGTTAGCGAAGCATATTGTAATCATGCTGCCGCAGGAAAATAGCCGGTGAAAACTATTTTCGGCGCATGTGGATATGCGGGGAAGCCAGAGCAGGAAAGCAATATAACAGGATGAGTTAGTAAGAAAAGAAATCTGATTCAAAAGTGTGATGGTAACGCAATTCGTTAGACTTGAGTTAAAGAGCAATGGGAATAAACTGATTCATCGTGCACTATGTTAATTGAAACAAATCAATTGATGGAAAGCAGCGAATGGGTTTTAGTAAGAAAGGATCGAACTTAAAAGTGAATATGTTTGGATTGAAATAAGACGCTGTTTATGTCCGGTATACATAGACAGCGTTTTGTTGTGTTCCAACCTCTTTTATACAAAAAGACGCTTCATAGGAAACGCCTTTCTGTGCTCTCAGCCTGCTGTGCCCTCTGAAGAATAATACTCATCCTTCAAAAACTGCAGAAATTGATCTCCTGCATCATAAACGGGTCCATTATTTCCCGTTTCCTGAATCCTTAATTTTGCAGCATCTATGTATGGAAAATAAGAAGCCGGTATTTCCAGATCTTGAATCAGCTGCTCTCTTGTTTTATCCAGGACTGTATACTTTTTTATCCAGAGATTCTCGTTCATATCTATCCATCCCTTCCCTCTTTCTTAGCCAATATGTTTAGTTCACTTCTTCATAAAGCAAAGTAGTCAAAAACGGAAACGTTTCAGTCATTCCTTCTCCGTACTCATCTTTTAATGCTTCAACAAGCATAGTCGGCAGTGTTTCCCGCTTTTGAATATCAAATGAAACGATTTCATTTGCATTAAGGCCGAATGTAAGGCCAGTATAGGTGTATCCGATAAAGAAGCGGTCTGTCTGCAGACATTCAATGACTTCTTCTTTTTCTTTTCCAAGGGTTATTAATGACAGTTTTCCCTTATCCGTGCCTATTTCTATTTCGTAAATCATGCTGCATCCTCCTCATTTCTCTCTTTTCTGACCGATTTCTCGCTATACTATTCGAACGGGCATGGTCATTTTCTGACTGTCCTGAAACCTTATGCAGTAACTGATACCAGTCTGGTTAAAAAATGGCTTCATCAAATAAAAAAAGCAGCAAGATGAACTTGCCGCTTTTAAAATCAGCTGTATCTATGGATAACATCTTCCAATGTTCTGCGGATGGCCTGCTGATCCGCATTTGGAATCATCACTTTAACAAGAGATTCATCCATTTCAAGCGCTTCTGACAAAAATCCTCCCAGACCTCTTGCTCTCCTGTCGATCTCAAGCATTAGCTCTACTCCCTGCGGACTGATATTTGAAATCACGACCTCCAGTTCATCTAATTTCCCTCTGAACGGACCTGCAGTCGGATAAAATTCAAATTCCTGTATGAACGGCAGCCTTTTTCTCAAATGGTATGGAGCTGCCTCGTTTTCTGCTTTGCGCAAATTGAATCCGAGATCTCTTAAAGCGGCAAATACGGTTTGAACAATAGCGGGTGGAAGGACTTCAATCCGGTCTTTATCACTTGGATCAACGGCCCCTTTAATATCCAGCCCTGTTTCGAGCCACACTTTTGATGAACCGAGAGTAATCGGCGTATCCGAAGGAAGCTGAAACGCAAACGGTATTTCTTTCACTTCATTTGCCATGATGACAAATGGCTCATTGATTTTGATTTTGGTGATTGTGGCGTTTTGATAATACTTTTTATCATCTGTCTCTTTTAAGTAACTTGTTTGGAGGGACAGATAAATCTCATCAATCTGCTGTTCAACATTTCCCCCCTGAACATGAATGATGCCTTTTACTTCATCCATAAGAGCAATCCTGTCAGATGCAAGTCTTGCATCCACTTTTGCAGCCCCAATTCCTACACTTGATAAAATTTTATTAAAAAATGACATTTTCTTCTCCCCCATCTGCACACTTCAAAACATCAGCTTTCAGGTCTTCAATCCTGTCATATGGCTGCTGAAGCTTGAGCATCCGTTTAATCGTATCTTTTGAGTGCTGAGTTATTGCAAGTTCTTCTTCCCAGCTTCTGTTCTTTTTCGTAACAGGAACATATTGCGAATACAGCAGAAAAAGAACAAAGTGGCCAAGCGCATAAAAGTCGCTTTGAAAAGAACGTTCTCTGTAAAGTCTTTTTTCACGGGAAAAAGACTTTCCCAATTCTGCCGGATCCGGTCCCTCACCAATTCTTGCCGCAAGTCCGAAATCAATGATTCTGATGGAGTCATGCTTCAAGAGGATATTTGGAATCCTCAAGTCCCTGTGCACAATCCCTTTTGCATGAAGAACCTCTACAGCCTCTATTACTTTCAACAAAATACGGAAAGATTCCTTCTCTCCGAATGATTCTTTTTTCAGGAAGATTAAATCTTCAAACGTATCTCCCCCCATATACTCCATTGCAATGAAATGCTTGTTGTTCCAAAAAAATGAGCCTGAATAAGCCGGAAAATACCGACTGCTGAGTTCTGCCAGCAGTTCTTTTTCAAGCCTGAATGACAACAGGCCGCTGTCTGTTGCAGCCTTATATGCCCTAAGCTGTTTGAGCACAAGCGGCTCATCTCTTTTTGTTAAAGCAAGATATGTGATGCCGTAGCTTCCTTTTCCAAGGACTTTCTGTATGGTATATCGATGATCAATTACATCACCGGCCTTTAGTGGCCGCTCTCCGTATTTTAGGAGAAGGTTCTTCATCAGCTGCTGTAGGATCCTGAAAATCTGCTCGATTTTGATTTGCGTTTGTAGTGCTTATAGCCGTATTTTGAAGGATTTCCGTATGGTCTGCTTCTTCGGTCGCTGCTGCTGTATCTGCGGTGCGATTTTTTTCCGAGAAACGATTTAATCAATTTTTTCAGCATGACAATCCCTCTTTCGTTAAAAGTTCCTGCTCTTTTCATACGTTCCGCGAGAACAAAAGTTTCAGGTTTTTCATATGTAAGTAAGAGGCAAGGTTTTAGGAGCTGGCACAAATGACATTCCTCCCCCTTTTTAAAAAACCAACGATCGCATCTCTTATGAATCACGCAGAGAAAAAAGCATTTAAAGATTACTTGATGGCTGATCAGCCAGGTCCATCTATTGTGTACGGTGAAGAATCGAAGATCATCCGGAACATCCGGGCTGTTACGGCATCTTACAACCTGAATAATGTAACGAGGACAAAAGCTTATCTTTCCTTCTATATAAAACATCCGGAGATTCATTGGGCTTTTTTAGCCCACATGGTTTCCCGTAACGGCGGCTACAGCATGACTGATTTGAAAAACAGTCTGGTGAGCCACTTTCTATCCGAAAATGAACGAAACTCTCTGTTTCATTTTCTAGAATCTGCAAATGCCCTGATTTTCCACGATGCTTATCCTCAGCTTCTGCTTTATGAGGAGAGCAAGAAAAGCGGAAAGTCTTTGTTCCGTCTGCTCCCCGCCTTACATGTTTCGAGATTTATGGAGCCAGTCTGGGCGCAGTTTTATGAAACGAAGCAATCGGATTTGCTTACCCTTGCGCTGATTACGAATGAACAGCAGTATGTCGAGCAGCAGCTTGTATCAAAATCATCAGACATATTAAAGTCCATTCCTTATCTGCTTCAAGAAAGGTGCGGTTTTACAAACGTTATTTTCCCCTTTAAAAAAAGAGGGTATGATCAGTATTTTTCACTGGCAGGAATTGAAATAGGACAGTTTATCGATCCGAAAGAAAGAATCAGCATTGGCAAATCCCTTTACAGCACCTTGTTTCATCCTGCGGTTTTCCCGTCAGCTCTTTTATTTGCAAAAACATTTCCCCATTCCGGCTCACGGGAGGATTACTGGCCGAACCTGTTTGCATCTGATCCCCATCAAAAAATATACAGCCCGAAGCTGACAGATGTGTGGAATGATGTATCCCATAAATATTTCCCGTGGCCTGACTGGCTGAAGGATCAGGAGATGGTGTCTGGCTTTGACTGCTTTGATAAGAAGAAAACGTACAGGGACATGACAAAAAACGTAAAAATGGATCTCCTGAAAATGGGGTCGATGAAGCTTCTGACAAAACCATTCTTAAAACGCGGCATGTAAAAAACGGCGAGAAATCTCGCCGTTTAATCAACGTCTTCCAGGTCTTCGTCAATAATGCACTTTTCAAGAAGATAATCAAATGCAATATCCGCGATCGTATCAAGCTCCGATTCCGAGGGAACATATCCCCGCTTTGTCAGCTCATTGTAAAAGAATTCAGCCATTTCTTCGGTATCAATGATTACTTCAATTTCTTTCACAACATCGCCCCCTTAGTAATTGTTTATATGTCCAACTTGTATCATCTATGTCTTACAAATCAAACATTTTTCTTTTCATATTCTTTTTTCACGGTGCATACGATGAAATAAATAGATCAACAGGAAAAGGAGATGCTGAAAATGAAAAATGGACAAGCTGCTGCAAAACAGGAAACGAATAAATTTCTTGTATTTTTAGACGGAGAAAGATTTGAATGCGTTCACAAACAGATGATTGCATGTCTTCAAACGATCATGCTTTATGGATGTATTCCGTTTTTTATTTACGTTCTCATATCTCTTTTTCATTAAGTGTTCGTATATTTTCTTAAACTGTCGATGATAAAATCCATCATTTCCTTGTATTCCAGATCACCAAACATATCATACATAAATAAATAGTCATTATAGATATCTAAAAGTTCATCAACAATATCACGTTTGCTGCGCTTGACTTTCTTGGCGGGGAGTTCCTGCTTAGGCAGCTTTTCTTTTGCCAGAAGCTGCTCAATCCCATTTGTTTCCTGCGAAACAATATGCATCAGGCTAAGCTGCTGGACAAATGTGCCTGCCTGCTTTTTCCCCATGACGAAAACAAGCTCTTCTTCGGATGCTTCAAGCCATTCCCCGTCGTTGATTCTCATCAGTTCATAAATGATGTCTTCCCAGCCATCTTCTGTGTATCTCCAGATTTCAGTCCGGAATCCAACCACCTTGAAAAGCTCTTCTTCATAACCCTTCACTTGAACAATATCCCCGATATGGTATTGAAACTCAATTTCAATCTTCTCTGAATCAATCACCTTCCCGGTGTACTCAGAGTATAGCTGTATCGCGTTTTCAAAGTACAAAATCTCGCTGTGGTTCACTTCGTAAAGATAATGCTGATCGATCTGATGAACGTTCGTCACTGTCCCGACCGTACTGTACATAACAATCACGACAATATCCCCGACTTTGTACTTTGGTATTTTTTTGTTCACGATTGATCCTCCTTTGCCGCGATTCATAAAAGATAAAATAGTATATGCCGGAGCGCAAAATAAGTAATGGGCAAAACAGCAAAGGATTCCGAGTTGGACTCATGAATGTTCATCAAGAAGGAAATAGTAAGAACCTAAAAATCAATTCAAGGAGGACTCACCGTGGAAAACACATCAAACTTCGTGAACAGCCTGCAGCAAAAACAGCAAAAAGACGAATACAACCGCGAGCACCAGGGCAGCAGCAACCCGGGGAAGAAGAAGCCTAATAAGACGAATAAGTAAGAAAAGCGGAAGCGCCTGGTTAGCTCCGAAGGACAGAAAAGGCTCCGCCGGAAAAAGCCGGTCTTGCTTTTTTTGGCGGAGACGTTCTGGTCGAGGAGTTAGGCGCTGGAGCTGGACAGTAAGAAAAGCGGAAGCGCTCGTTTAGCTCCGGGAGTCAGATAAGGAAACGGCGGTAAAGGCGCTTTTTGCCTTTGCCGACGGTTCCGTTCTGACAGAGAAGCTGAGCGGTGAAGCTAGACAATAAGAAATGCGGAGCCGACTGTTCAATCCTTTCAGTCAGATAAGATATCACCGGAAAAGTCCGATTTTGACTTTTTCGGTGATTTTGTTCTGACAGAAGGACTAGGAGGCGGAGCTGGACAATAAGAAAAGCGGAGCCTTTTGGCTCCGCTTTTCTTATGATTGGTCATACAGTCTTCCTCTCTTATACATCCAAAACAGCAGCAGAAAACTGACAATCATGATGAGCTCCGCCCAGATTAAATACCACGGCCATTTGCCAAGCACGTTAAGCAAAGACACACCCTCAGGCTTTTTCATAAGGAACATATAGTTTGACCCCAGCCACTTGTTTACGGCAAAAATGATGGCAGCATACAAATTAACAATCAGAACGCATACCCATACTGTCCGGAATGTTATTTTATAGGAAAAAGCCATCAGCATGACCAGCACCGCCAGAATAACAGTCCCATGCGAGATAAAAAAGACAAGGTACTGAAAGTGCGGAAAATGATAGGTGCCGAGGTCCGGAGTCAATAGAGCCTGCACAGAGCTTGCAATTCCTGCAAAATATAAAAACTGGAAGAGTTTTTCCGACCCGTTTATGAGCATGATGAAAGCGAGTATGACGGACAGATCACTTAAATGCAAAGGCAGGGCAGATGCTGCAGACCACGCATGTTCACTCAGCAGCCATATCTGGTGAGTGATCAGCGCAAGAAACAGCACAGCTGCCAGAGCCAGCCTGATGGGTTGCTGATGAGGCATCCAGCTCTTTTTTAACAGCATTATTCCAAGAATAAATACAGATATGATAACTAGCGTCCATATGTGCTCTGCAGAAAACAGACTAAATTTGTCTCCACCTGGACGATACTGAAGGTACTCTTCCACGCCCTCACCTCTCATGTTTTTTATTAGATTTCACTTTAATAGAAAGTCTATCCGTGAAAAAAAGAGGCGCGGACAATACATGAGAGCGTTGAATCTTAAAATTATACTGAGATGCTCCATACGCTAAATTAATGCCTCCGCTGATTGTATCGTTCGAAAGAGCGTGAATCTTATGCTACATGAACACGTGCCGGAGATTATAACGTACGATATCGCGTGATTCTTATGCTATTTGAACACATGTTGGAGATTATAACGTACGATAACGCGTGATTCTTATGCTACATGAACACGTGCTGGAGATTATAACGTACGATAACGCGTGAATCTTATGCTATCTGAACACCGGCCGCTTTTATACCGTACAAAGCAGCTATTAAACAAACAGATGACAAAAAAAGGGTGAATTTGATCCGCACGTGGTCAAATTCACCCTGTATTTCTGTGCCGGCGGCTTCCTTCCTTACGTTCCGGTACTTGCGTAAGCCCGCAATCCATACAGCCAGAAAACATAGGCAAGAGCTATGCTGACTAAACCGACTAATGGGGACAGAATCCCGACAAAAGCATACCCTTCTCTGTCAAGGAACCATGCCGCCGGATAAAAGGCCGTAAACCCGTACGGAATGACCCACGTTAAAAAGACACGAATGGTTTTGTTGTAGATCGTCATCGGGTATTTAGCAAACTCACTCAGATTAAAAACAGCGTACACAATAGGCAGGCTGTCGATCATCCAAAAGGAGAATGTGGCAAAAAACAGGTTTATGGCAATGTAAATCAAACCGCTTGAAACAATCATCACAACGAGCATCAGCCAATCGGCAAATCCGAATGCCAGATCCAGCTGCGGAAAGGCTGCTGCAAGAATAAGTATCCCGATCACAAGCTGACCCAGTCCATCCTGCTGCAGCCTGTCTGCGCATACATGAAACAGGGGATTGATCGGCCTGATAAGAAGCCGGTCCATCTGCCCCGGCCTTACATATTGCCACCCCAGCGTCCATAAATTATCAAAGAATATATGATGCAGGGACCTTCCCGTTGCGGCAATTCCGTAAATAAAAAGAATTTCATAAAACGTCCAGCCATTAATTTGCTCAATGTGATCAAACACTACTTTAACAAAAAAGATGCTTGCGAACTGCTGAAGCATCACGCTGATCACCCCGATGAAAAAATCCACCCTGTATTCCATCATGACCTTAATGTGATTTTTCGCAAAAATATAATACAGCTTGGTATACCGTTTGAGCATTGTATTACCCCCTTACCCGCCGAAAATGGTCACTTTTTTGATCGCCTGGGACCAAATCAGTTTCATGATAAGAAACATTCCGAAGCACCAGCCAAGCTGAATCAGCAGAGCAAGATATGCATCACTGCCTTTCAGAATACCTGTATATATAGAAACAGGCGTAAATACCATCGCCTGAAACGGCAAATAAGAGCTCAATGTTTCAAGCCATCCGGGAAAAAGCGTAATCGGAACAAGAGCTCCGGAGAAAAACGTGATGACTCCCTCTTTCAGGACTCTCAGACCCCAGACGTTTACCGTCCAAAAAGCAATGATGCCTATCATCAAATCAAAGAACGTGCCAATCCAGACTCCAAGTGCCGCGCTGATGATAAACAGGAGTGCCGCTTCCGCCGAGCCGGGAAGAGACAGATCGATGAACAAAAAGGCAATCACCATCAAAGGCAGGGTTTCCCTGAAAAAATGTGTGATCTTTCCGCCAAAATCCATGAATATCAGTTTAAAAATCACATCATAAGGCCTCATCAGTTCAATGGCAATGTTCCCGTCCCTGATATCGTGTGCCAGCTCATTCCCAACACCGGAAACATACCCCTGAATAAACATGGCCACCACAATATACGTCAGCATATCCTGCAGAGTAAGGTTCTGAATGGTGTCCTTTCCGTCGTAAACGGCATGCCAAAAATAAAACATGATCATCAGACGCATGATGGATGATGCTGTTCCAGCCCAATACCACGCGGAGTATGCAGTGTTGATCTGCATTTGGGATTTTGCAAACATCAGGTATTTCGTCATTTCCTAAAACCCCCTATAGTCCGCGGTTATAAATTTCTTCTACAATGGTTTCGATTTTTGGATCGTTTAAAGATAAATCAATAATGTCATTTTCAGATAAAACCGCAGAAATCACTTCTGAAGCAGCCACATCCTTTTGAGAAAATGCAAGGATGACCTTTTGCTGCTGGTCTTCATCGACTACTTTAAGCTCTGTTCTGGCCTTTATAGCGGCCGGGTATGAGAACGATTGCACATTTTCGACTTCAAAGTGGATTTCCCGCTTGGCCGCGAACGTGTCTTTTATTTCATGAAGGCCGCCGTCATATAAGATGGAACCATTGTCAATGATGATGATCCGGCTGCAGATCTCTTCAATATCCTGCATATCATGCGTTGTCAAAAGCACCGTCGTTCCAAACCGGGCATTCATCTCTTTGATAAATTTCCGGATCCGCACCTTCACTGCCACATCAAGCCCGATTGTCGGTTCATCTAAATAGACGACATCCGGTCTGTGGAGAAATGCTGCTGCAAGCTCACATCTCATTTTCTGCCCAAGCGAAAGCTGCCTTACCGGTATCGAAAGCAGCGGTTTCAGCTGCAGGACCTCTGTGAACAAATCAAGTGTTTCCTTAAACTGCTCTTCAGGCACTTCATAAATATGTTTGAGCAGATCAAACGACTCAGATACCGGAATGTCCCAGAACAGCTGAGTCCGCTGGCCAAAAACCGCACCGATCTGTTTCGCATTTTGTTTTCGGTTTTTATAGGGAACTATTCCGCCAACCTTTACTTCCCCGGAAGATGGCGTCAAAATTCCCGTCAGCATTTTGATGGTTGTTGACTTTCCGGCACCATTTGCGCCGATGTACCCGATCATTTCCCCGCGTTCAATCTTGAAAGTAACTCCTTTGACAGCTGTTTTTGTCACGTATGTACGTTTAAAGAGCGCTCTCACTGCTCCTCTTAAACCTGGATCTCTCTTTACCAGCTTGTATTCCTTTTTTAAATCCCTCACTTCGATCAATCTGATGTTCCCCCTTTGCTGTCTGTATTTTTTTGCAACTATAAAATTATAAAACTGATAGAAAATTTTGTAAATCACTTTTTAATGCGCTTTCAAAAAAATTCATTCAAGCATTTCAGCCTTCCTTTATTAAAAACGTCCTTTCAAATAAAAAACCGTGCATCTGTTTGGATACACGGTTTTTGGACGGCTCAAGGCCTCTTGCTGCCCATCAATCTGGCGTCACAGTCAATAGTTATTGAAAAGCTCTAAAAGGAGGTCATTTTCAAGGAACATAGATGACCACTCAATATCCTGGACAAGTTTTTCATAGTTTTCTCTGCATGCTTCAACATCCGTTACTTTTCCTGAACTGTTATCTATGCATTTTCCTGATTTAAAGTTGCCGGTATGCGAAGCTGCATAATCATACTTATCGGAATAAAATGAATATCTCGTTGTTTCATATGCAAAGCCCGCAAAGCCTTCTGTAACTGAGTCCAGCGGCCTGCCGAATTGAATTAACGGCTGTTCAATTCCAAGAAGCGAAGTGATTGTCGGGGCAATATCCATCTGACTGGCAGTCACTTCATTGACAGTGCCTTCTTTTTGATCCGGATGATGAATAATCAGAGGGATATTAAATTGTGCTTTTTCATCAAAAGGAACTCCAAGCAGGTTATTAATCTCTTTTTCATCCATCGGGAGAGGTCCGTAATGGTCACCATAGACGACAAAAATGGACTCGTCCCAAAGCCCCTTTTCTTTGAGGTCTTGAATAAAGAGACCCAATGCTTTGTCAAAATAATGGACAGACTGCAGATAATGCCCTGTATTGGTCCCGTCAAATCTGGCCGGAAGTTCAAGTTCTCGGTATTTCTCTGGCATAACAAACGGTCTGTGGTTCGTGAGGGAAACAATAAAACTATAGAATGGCTTCGTTTCATTTGCATAGATTTCGGTCATTTGTCTGAAGATACTCTCGTCTGATATGCCCATTCCGATGATTTCATCAGATTCTATGTTTGAATGATTTTTATGATAAAACGTTTCGTAGCCTTGATTGTCATAAGCTGCTTCCCTGTTCCAGAAGGCCGGGATATTGCCGTGGGTGGCACTTGTTGTATAGCCTCCGCTTTTCAGAATGTTTCCAAGCGAAAGAAATTTGTTTTCAGGAAAAGCATTGTAAACTCCTTTTGGCGCCATCGGGTAGATTGAATTGTTGGCTACAAATTCGGCGTCCGACGTATTTCCGCGGCCAATTTGAAGATACGTATTGGGATAATACTGACTCTCCTTAATCAGCTTATTCAAATTAGGTGTAATTTCTGCCCCGTCAATGGTCAGTCCCACGGGAAATACGTTAAGGGATTCTGCCTGGACCATAATGACATTTTTGCCTTTGAATTTGCCGAAATAAGGTGACTTCTTCTGAAGTTCGTAGTTCTTCCTGAAATATGCCTGAAGCTTTTCAGTCTTCTTTTTATCCCCAATAAACGTTTCATAGGCAAATGCTTCGTTTACAGTCATTTGTTTAAAGTCATAAATATGTGCAGGCAGAATTCCAGTCAGTGAAACTTTGTACTGATCTGAAAAAGTGTCTTTAAACGGGAAGAAAGAAGTAAAAATAAGGGCAGCTGCACCAGCTGCAAAAATTGCCCTGCTTTGCCATTTCCGCACTTCCTCTGTTTTCAGCCAGTAACAGAATATCAGAACTGAAGCAACTGCCGGAACATCAGCCCAGTAAAGATAGTCGGTCTGATAAACCAAAGATAGAATAGAGTCTTTAACATCTCCAAGCTGACCCGCCTGCCCTGCAAGCTTTAAATTCAGAATACCGTCATAATAACGTTCATACAGCACGTCTGCATACAGCAAAAGCGAGAGTAAAAAATAAATGAGGAAGACAGATGTGAATTTTACAATGAATCTGCCTGTGGAAAGGAGGGCAGCCAGACATAATGCCAGACCAGCCGATGCTGTGAGAATAAACTTTTTGTGCGGGGACATTCCCAGTTCATGTACGAAATACAATGATTTCAAAAACCAGAATCCGCTGATTGTAAAGACAATGGTAAAAAAGAGAAACATGCTTTTTTTATTCCTATTAAAATATGACAATCCTACACTCACCTTTATCAAATAATTACATAATGTTCACTCCATCATATCAAAATGACTGCTAGAAACAACAAAAAAATTTACAAAAAATTAATTTTTGTAATCTTAAGTTTACATTTATCTTCTTTCTTTCCGTTCACAAATTTTTAACACATTCGGAAATGAAAATCACGCTTCAAGTGTGCTATAGTTTAAATAGTCAAATTTGACCTAATTGAAGGAGGAACTTATTTATGTTCGAGAGCTTTCTCAAACGCGGAAAATTAATCATCATTTTATTTTTCGTTATTATTCTTGTCGGAGGCTATTTATTTTATCAGCTTCCTAAACGCGAACTGCCCGAGTTCTCGGCCAACATCGTAACCATTTCAACGGTTTATCCGGGTGCAGAAGCAGCGGTCGTTGAAAGTGATGTAACAGAAGTGCTTGAAGATGCCATTAATAACTCTGATGGCGTTGCGAGCCTGAATTCTGTTTCGGCAAAAGAATTCTCAAATGTCATAGTTGAAGTTGAAGATGACGAGGATATAGAAAAAATCACATCCGACCTAAAGCAAAAAGTATCGGATGCCGCTTCCAAACTTCCTGAGGAAGCATTTGATCCTGAGGTCAAACAGGCTCAGACAGGGCTGCCTGTAGCATCGTACATGTTTACAGCAGAAAGCACAGATACACTTAAACAGAGCCAAGAAGAAATACTCCGTTTAAAGGAGAAGATTCAGGACCTTGATGGCGTATCAGGCGTCACCATAAAAGGATTCAAAGAAAAAGAGGCTGTCCTGGAACTTGACAGTGAAGCTCTTGCAGAAAATGGCTTGAATGTTTCTAACATTATTGAAGCCATCAACAACGAATACAAGACAACACCGCTTGGCGAAACGTCACAAAACGGTGAAACGATCCGTCTGACTCTCGATCAGTTCAAGGATATTGATCAAATCGAAGACCTAACTGTACTGTCTCCAATCACTAAGGAAGCTGTCAAAATCGGAGATGCGGCAAACCTTGTGCTGACGGAAAAAAAGCAGGAAGATATCGTTTCTTTTGAAGGCAAACCTGCCTATTCATTCACCGTAAACATCGAATCCGGTCTTGATATTCCTGCCACTTTTAAAAAGGTCGATAAGGAATTAAAAGACGAACTCAGCATTCCTGACAATGTGGAACTGAAAACCTACTACTCGCAAAAAGCGGATGTAGATAAAATATTTGATGAATTGATCAAAGAGGCTGCCATTGCTGTACTTGCAGTTATCCTAATTACTACCCTCGGGCTTACTCTGAGCGGAGCCTTTATCGTATCTCTTGCTATTCCGCTTTCCATTACGCTCGGAACCCTTCCGCTGCCGTTTCTGGATGTGGATTTGAATCAGATTTCGGTCATTGGGCTGATCATTGCCCTGGGAATTCTTGTTGATGACGCGATTGTCGTCAATGACAATATTTTAAGACAATATAAGCTTCAGAAAAATGGAAATGCCCTGCAGGCTACGAGAGATGGCGTTAAAGAAGTATGGGGATCCATTGTGACTTCTACACTCGCCGTAATCTTTGCTTTCCTGCCGCTTACTCTTTTGTCAGGTGCAAATGGTTCGTTTATCCGTTCTTTGCCATCTGTGCTGATCCTGACCGTTGCCGCTTCCATGATTATTTCGCTTACACTGGTGCCTGTTTACCAGTACGCCGTGAACAAGCGGAAAATCCGCGTCAGTGAAAAGGAGCCTGGTTTTTTGGGAGGCCCACTGAAGAAGCTGTCTGATTTTTATGCTGACACGCTGCTTAAAAAAATTGTTAAGCGTCCGGTTTTAATAGGAATAACCGGTATTATCGGAACGACGCTTATCTTCCTGCTGGCGTTCTTTGTCCCGTTCGAGTTTTTCCCGTCAGCAAACAAGAAAGAAATTACTGTTACGGTTACAATGCCGACAGATTATACCCTCGAAGAAACGAATACTGTCCTTGAAGAAATGGAAACCGATCTTCTCGCTATTGAAGAAACAGAAGAGACAGCTATTTTTACAGGCTCGGGAGTACCCGGTCTCTTTAGTGAAACGGTTGAAAATGCAGGTCCAAATACCGGACAGATTGTCACACGCATCGACAACGAAGCCGTTACAGCTGATGGATTTATTGAAGAACATACAGATACACTCAGGGAAAAATATCCTGAAGCCGAAATTTTCTTAACAACGATTGTTCAGGGTCCTCCAACTGGTGCACCTGTTACCGTGAAATTAAGCGGCGAGGATTTCAACAAACTGAACGAGATTAAAAACGAACTCGCTTCTGACATTAAAAATGCAGACAGCGGACTGATCATTGATAATGTGAAAGAGCCTGTTGCTTCTGTTCAATATAAGCTTGACCGCACAGCATTAACAGAAAGCGGCCTTGATCCGAAATTTGTAAGTGATCAGATTCGTTTAGTAACTGAAGGCGTACCTATGGGAACCTTCAAAAATAACAGTGAAAATATAGACTTATTGATCAAACAGGATCCTGCTGTACATGAAGAAGGCATCAAGCTGGATGAAATTCTGGTTCCTCTTCAATCTGAAGGTCCCGTGCCTCAGACGGCTCCTCTAAGTCAATTTATTGAAACAGAAACAGTAGAGCAGTATCAGACCATTCCGCGTGAAAACGGGGAACGCACGATTACACTTAAAGCATATCCTGGTGAATCAGAAACGTTCAAAGAGGATGTCGCATCCATCGTAGATGACTATAAGGAGAACTATTCAAGTGAAGGATATACGCTGACTCTCGGCGGAGAAAACGACGATCAGACGAAATTCTTCATTGAAATCAGTCTTCTGTTCTTAGTTGTACTTGTTCTGATCTACATCACGATTGCCTTTCAGTTTAACTCTCTTTCTCTTCCAATGCTGGTGCTTGGAACAGTCTATCTTGCAGTTGCCGGTGCTGTTGCAGGATTATTCGTCACTCAGACACCGTTCAGCTTCATGGCCACAATGGGAATCGTTTCTCTTGCTGGAATCGTCGTCCGGAACTCTGTTGTTCTCTTTGAATTTATCGAACAGCGCATGAGAGCAGGTTACGACCGTGCCGAAGCTGTTATTGAAGCCGGACGCGCAAGAATCCGCCCGATTTTGCTGACAGCATTCACGGCGCTTGTTGCCCTTCTGCCTGTTGCATTCAGCAACGATCCGCTCTTTAAACCGCTCGCCATCAGCATCGTTTCTGGGGTTCTCTTCTCGACGATCCTGACCCTGCTGATTGTGCCTGCCCTGTTTATAACGGTTGATAAACTCCGTTCAAGAAAGAAAAAAGCGTAATTTAAGTAAGGCTGCCGGGATTGGCAGCCTTTTTCTTTTTCTGTATAGTAGATAAATAGACAAAGATTGGGGGAATTTCAATGTTTATACATAAGATTAATGATGAACTCTCACTTAAATTAACGGAAATCAGAGATTCAAAGGAATTGTTCGAACTCACTGATTCATCCAGAAGTCATCTGAAAGAATGGCTTCCCTGGCTTGATTTCACAGTCAAGGAAGAAGATACAAAGGCATTTATTGAAGGCACTCTCCGTGGATTTGCCGATAATAAAAGCTTAAGCACAGTCATTCTTTACAAAGGAAAAATAGCGGGTACAGCAGGATTCAATTCCATCAGCTGGCCAAACAAAACCGCCTATATCGGATACTGGCTCGGTAAAGATTTTCAAGGAAACGGCATTATGACAAAAGTCGCCGAAGCACTGACAGAGATTGCTTTTAATGAATACGGACTGAACAAAGTTGAAATCAGGGCGGCAGCAGAAAACACGAAGAGCAGAAGCATTCCAGAACGCCTCGGTTATAAACATGAAGGCACCATCCGAGAGGCAGAATGGCTTTATGATCATTTTGTGGATCATGCTGTTTACGGAATGCTTGCTCGTGAATGGAAGCAAAAATAATCGACGAAAAAGCAGGTCTGATTGGATGTTCAGACCTGCTTTTTTATCACGTATTCTCTTTTAAAACCAAATGCTCTCTTTTGCTTAGTTTTCCTTCAAGAAGCGTCAACACCACCGGAATAAGCAGAAAAATGCTCGAAATTTGGAAGAGCACAGCCGTTTCAACAAACTGGGCGAGAATTCCGAAGACAATTCCGCTTAATCCGATTCCAAAATCGATCGCAGAAAAGTACATGCCGTTCGCTACTCCCCTTCTGTTGTCAGGGGTCATGGAGAGCGTCCAAGACTGAAGCGTCGGAAGCAGGGAACCAAAGCCGATTCCAAACAGAATTCCGGCGGCAGCTATTCCTGCATTTGTATGGGAGAGTGACAGAACCCAGAGTCCTGCAAAGGTTAAGGCCGAACATACAATAATTAAACCCTTAGGTCCCTTCTGATCAAACCATTTCCCTGAAACCGGCCTTGAAACAGATGCCATAATGGCATTAAACAAGTAAAAAAGAAAAATCTGGTCTATCCCCCGCTCCTCACCGAATATCACGATGAATGTGACAACTGAACCATATCCAAAAGTTGCAATCATCGTAATAAATGCAGGATACCAGCTAGACTTTTCAACTAGAGATCCCACATATGAAAAAGACAAGTCTTCCTTTTTAGTCGTTTTTACCGACTCGGGCGTGTGATACCGGACTGCTGCAAGCAGCCCAAACGCAATCAGCCCAAGAGCACATGAAATGTAAATTAAGTTGTTAAATGAAGTGACACCAAAAAGATAAATCCCAAGGCTTGGCGCAATAATCATTCCAAGCGTAACGGACAGGCCAAAATAGCCCATGCCTTCACCAAGACGCGATTTCGGAATCACATCTACGGCAGCCGTACCGTTTACTGTTGTAGAAAACCCCCATGCAAGACCATGAACAAACCGAAAAAGCAGAAAAATGAAAATCATGCTTGATAACGGATATACGATGGTAATGGCAAGAAGGGCTAAAGCTCCGGCAAGCACGAGCGGCTTGCGTGTCCTGTATTCGAGCATATAACCTATAAACGGCCTGCTTAATACAGCTCCTATTGAAAACAGTGCAGTCACAAGCCCGATTTCAAGACCTGAGGCCCCAAGAGACTTTATGTAGGGCGGAAGCGTCGGAATCAGCATCTGAAACGACATAAAAATAAACAAATTTCCAACCATGAGCATCACAAACGACTTTGTCCACAGCGGTGCTTTTACTAATGTACTCACTTTATCTCTCCTAAGTTATCTGTGTATCTGTCAATATATTTCGCATTCCTAAATAATAGCACAGACAACACCAGGATTATACTGATTTGGCACCGTAAATTATAGACAGAAAATTCAGAACGAAAAGAAATGATCCACAGCTATTCATACATCGGAAAAAGAATCAGGCACGCTCACCGTTTTTTTCAAAGTACACCAGTGTGGCTGCATCATTCAGCTTTTTCTTTACTCCAGTTCGCGTAAAACCTGCTTTTTCATAAACACGGCAATTCTTCTCTTCCTCAAGAATAGTCGCAAGTTCCCATTTACCTGCCTCTGGATATTTTTCTGCTGCAAGCTGAATGGTCCTGGCGGCAAATCCGCGTCCCTGCCACTCCGGCAGAATAAACATCGGGCTGATCCAATGGCTCTCAGTTTCTTCACCACGTTTAATTCTGATGGCTCCTGCAAACTGGCCGTCTGCCATCACCTTATAAAAGTGTCCTTCCCTTATTCGGCTTCGAACTTTAGAGATCGGTTCATTCGCAGGGCTTGTGTCAAAGTCCCTGTATCTCTCGAGCAGCGGTTTGAAAGCACTGACTTGTCCACTGTGGAGCATTTCCGAATCCTCGATTACAGCTTTAACTAAAATAAACGCCATTGTTTTCACCTCTTATCTATTAAATCAAAAAAATCCCGTACTGAAACGGGATTTCTCATTTTTAAAACGGATCTATCTCTTTTCCGGTCTTGATATCAATCACTTTTATTGGATTATCAGGTGTCTGAATGTCCTTGCTTTCTGGAGGCTTTGCACCATTCTCTACCCAGTCTACAAGCAAATCAAAGGATTGATGGGCATACGGCAAGAGCGGCTGGAGGTTTTTATCTGGATCCGTTGCACCATTCCAGACAAGGCTGTCCACGTGATTGCCGTTTTCGATGTAGTACATGCGGTGCAGCTTTTCCTTGCCTGCTTTTTTAACAAGCTTCTCATAACCCTTTGCATGAATGTCAGGGAAAATCAGAGCGTCAAGGGTACCCGTGAAACTGATAAGCGGAACATCTATATCTCCCGTATTTGCAACCTCTTTAATGTTTTCCTTTACACTTTTCGGGCGGGAAGGATAGCGGTAGTTTTCAAAAATAGAGTCATAGCTGCGGTCCCTTATTCCGTTTACAAAATTCAAGTAGTTTCTCCAGTCAATGCGTTCAGGTGCATTGGGATCAAAGTGGTCGCGGTAAATATTTGCGGTAATAAACCAGTACACCTGGTCATGATAGCTCCACAATGCTTCGGATCCTTTTGGAACCCCTGCTTTATACAGCTCTTTAACCGCTTTTTCTTTCTCTTTTCCGCTGCCGTATATAGCAGGCTCGGCATGGTTGACAACCGCTGTCAAAGAGGAAATCAGGTTGGGCTGCTTTTCTGTCCACAGTACGCCTTCCCAGTCTACGCCGCCATCTAAAAGCCTGTCTTCTTTTTTCTGCCGTCCGTCATGCTCAAGCGCGTACCTGACCACATACCCTCCATTTGAAATTCCGATTGCATATGTAGGCACGCGGTGATTTTTTCTAATCAGGTGATGTGCAGCATTTGACTTGTCTTCAGGAGAGATGAGCTTGTCCGCATAATTTGTTTGGAGGTAGGCTTGAGCTGCCGCCGTTATCTGCCGGTACCTTTTGTGCCACTCGGCAACCGAATCATCCTCTTTGACGAGAGCATTTTTTGCTTTTGCAAATGGATCAGCAGGATCTGCTGTCCCTTGAGTTCCCTTATCAATGGCCGCAAAAGCGTATCCTTTTTCTAATACAAAATCACTGAAGAGCAAATCTGTCGAGGTTTCATTGCGCGTTGCCGGAATTCCCGCAGATACCAGTTTCCCGTTCCAGTTATCGGGTATACGAATCACAAACTTCGCATCCTCAAATGCTCCAGTAACCTGAGTTCCTGTGACCGGGGCCGGATTGTACATTTGGTGCCAGCCTGTTTCCTCTGCCGCACTGCCCCAAAGATAAGGCGTCAGTCCGAGATTCCCAAAAAGAGTGGCCTGCTGATACTGGACAGGATTCTTAGTTGTTAAAAAATGTTCATTTACGCCGTCAAAATAAACCTCTTTTAAATCGTGTGCACCAGGAATAGAAACTTCTTGTTCGGCCGTCACTCTTCCATGCTCGCTGGTCACAGGGACAACAGGGGCAAGCAGTGATGCCGCCAATGTAACCGTTAACATTTTTCTCTTCACGAAATCACACCTTTATTAGAATTTTCTGCAAACTAAACATTTTCAGTTTACTCCTTTTGAAATCTCCCGGCATGGGACGAAAGATGCAACTCTAAACGATCAAAAAAAATAACCCGTGACTGGGTTATTTTTTGATTATAAATTGGCTTTTTTAAGTCTTGAATCAAGTACCAAATTTCCAAATGGAATAAATGCAACAGCTACTGCACTGAATACCCAAGCAAAAGACCATCTGATTTTATACGTTGTATATGCAATGATCAGGAGGTAGGCAATAAAGAAGAATCCGTGCAATGAGCCGACAATCGTAACGGCCATTGGAATATCCGCCCAGTACTTCAGCGGCATGGCAATAAACAGAAGGATGAGCAGCGAAGCTCCTTCAATGAATCCCATAAATCTGAAACGGTCAATCGGTGTTTGAGGCATAGGTGTTCCTCCATCAGCTTTTTTCTTCATTATAAAGTAGGATTTTTGCAAAAACCACTCTTCCCGGACAGACGTCATAGAATGTTCAATTCTATATGTATGTCCACTGCGTTGTTTTATGCCTTTTCACGCAGGAAAAACCAAGGTGCTCATGCACCTTGGTTTACATTAGTTTTCGCTGCCCTGCAGTTCTCCGGTTTTTAATGTTTTTTCCTTTTTTACTGAAGGCTGATCCTTTGCACTTCTTAATGGAATTTCTTTAATAAAGAAGGTCAAGAGAATCGCAAGCGCCATTGTAATCGTCACAAAGATGAAAACACCGGATAATGCGTAGCTGAGTGAATCCTGCAGCTGACGGATGACATTTTCAAAGAAAGGCACCGCTTCAGGAGGAAGTGTGTTCTTTAAGCCGTCAATCTTCTCATGATCAAGCAGCAGCTGAGGGTTTTGCAGAGATTCCAGTTTTCCCGCAAGTTCAGGCGATGCAGCCATCTGATTTGTGTCACTCGCGCTGCTCATAGAAGCCATCTTATCCTGCATGCGAGAATTAAGAAGTGTGCCCATGATGGCAACACCAACTGTTCCCCCTACTGAACGGAACAGCTGCGAGGATGCGGTTGCAACACCAAGCAGTTTCTGTTCTACTGCATTTTGCACAGTAAGTGTAAACACGGTCATGCCGATTCCGATTCCAAAGCCGACAAGTGTCAGGTAAAATACGAGCAAATACTGCGAGGTGTCTACCGTCATGGTTGACAGCAGATAAAGGCCCGCTGCAGAAATGCACAGTCCGATAATCGCCTGCAATTTGTACTTCCCTGTTTTAGAGATAATCTGTCCGCCAAGAGCACTTGCAAACACAAGGCCCAGCGTCATGGACATTGTCAGGAAGCTTGAATGAGTAGCCGAGTAGCCGAGCACACCCTGAATGAAATAAGGAACATACATGACACCGCCGAACATGGAGACCCCAATGACAAACCCTATGATATTTGAAATGGTAAAGATGCTGTTTTTAAACAGATCAAGCGGCAGAATCGGGCTAACAGCTTTTCTTTCAACTAAAATAAAAATGATCACTGACACAGCTGCAGCCGCGAAAAGAGAAAGGATTTGTGCTGAACCCCAGTCATATTTCGTTCCTGCCCAGGAGAACGCGAGAAGCGCTGCAACAATGGCTGATGAAAGAAATAACGATCCCAGGTAATCAACTTTTTGGCCAGGCTTTTTCTCCGTGGACGGGAAAAGCTTCCAGATAAGTACGAGCGCGACAATTCCGAGCGGAAGGAAAACCCAGAATACCCACTTCCATTCAAGGTTATCGACAATGTATCCGCCGAGCGTCGGTCCGAATACACTTGAAACCCCGAACACGGCACTCATGGCTCCCTGCCATTTTCCCCGTTCTCTTGGAGCAAATAAATCCCCTACAGCCGTAAAGGCAGTCGACATGATCATACCTGCTCCAAAGCCCTGGATACCGCGGTAGCTGATCAGCTGAATAATGTCAGTTGATGTACCTGCAAGAAAGGCTCCAATAGAGAAAATAATGATCCCGATAATAATAAACGGTTTCCTTCCATACATATCTGAAAGCTTTCCGACAAGAATGGTTGTAATCGCACTTGTCAGCATATAGATGGTGAAAACCCAGCTGTAATAATCAAGCCCTCCAAGTTCTGAAATAATTTTTGGAAGAGCATTCCCTACAATTGTCTGATTAACTGCCGCAAAAAACATTGCTGCAATGATGGCAATCATAATGGTTATTTTTTCTTTGTGACTTAAATGTTCCATGATTCCACCTCTAGTTTTCTTCTAATAATTTTTTTAAAAGGCGATTAAATACAATCATTTCATCATCGGTTACGTTTTCCAGTTTCCGGTGAAAGTATTCTGTGATGGTCGCCTCTACTGTTTTCGCCACTCTCTCGCCTTCTTCCGTCAGCTGGAGAAGGACAACTCGTCTGTCGTCGCTTGCCCTGCCACGTGTTAAGTAGCCTTTTTTTATCAGCCGTTCACTGACTGATGTAATATGACTGCACGAAACGCTCAGCAGATCTGCAATCCGGCTGACATTCGGATGATCCTGTTCATGCACGAGCCTAAGCACCATAAATTCATTAAAAGGCAGCATCGGTTCAAGCATTTCATTCAAATGTGCCCTGGTCATCTTGTTCAGCTTTCTGTAATTCGAGAGAAATTCGTAGGTGAGCTCCTGACGTGTATTCATGTTCCCCTCCCGTTTTTCCAAATCAATTTAATACTTAACTTACTTAACTATTAACTTTATTAACTATATGACGGAGGTGAAAAGTTGTCAAGGAATAAAGCATACTTGCAAAGGAGAAAGATGCATCCCCTATTATTTCTCGCACGATTGTGAACGAATTCCCTTGAGTGATGCCACTTTTTCGTCCCGCCAGCATCATGAAGTGGTGTTTCTCTCCTTAGTGACGCCACTTTTTCACACCGCCAGCATAAAAAAGTGGTGCTTCTGTCCTTAGTGACGCCACTTTTCCATCCCGCCAGCATCATGAAGTGGTGTTTCTCTCCTTAGTGACGCCATTTATTGCCCGTATTATCACCTAAATATGGCAATACGCTGCTAAGAGATGCCATATTTAATTACACTGCATATAAGTTAAAGCACCTCTCTCTGAGATAAAAAAACAAAAAAACAGCCCTGGCCAGGACTGCTCTCAAAGTGCTGATTTTTTTAAGATTTCCATTTCATACAAGTCCCAGGCATCATCAAATACGACAAGACCCGGCAAGTACGAGCCGTTGAGCTCAAGATATGAGCTGATTTCATGGTAATCGTCGGATGATTTTGGGAAACTGTGATCATCGTAAGCATCATTGGCAAAACGGCTGATGTCATCCTGAGGCTTTGGATGCCTGAATTTCATCAGGTAGTGATAGAAAGATTTCATGCGGGTCCCCTCCGTTGGGTTTGTAAAGTGCCCCTATTATAACGCGGATTGGACAAGAAGAAAACCTCAGAATCGTCTGAGGTTTCACGTAAAGTCAAAATAATTTCGCTTTAAATGGCGCTTCCATTTCATGAGCTCATCAAAATTCACTCGGTTTGGCAGTTCTTTAACATTTATCAGAAGGAGCTGATTTTCGATTTCATTGATTGTATCCTCGCTCTGATAGCTGATGCCGCAATCCGGACATTCCGTACAGGGCGTTTCAGAAATTTCGATGGCGCGTGATCCATCCGGCAGCTCCCAGTGAACAAGGTTGCTTGTTTTTACGGCATTTTCCGATTCACACCACTCGCAGCGCTCACTCATTTTCCGCCGCCTTCTTATCTTCGGATTTTAAAAGCTGGGCACGGTATTTCTTCTCTTTTAATTCGTCCCGCTTTTCCCGCTTGTTCTTTAAGCTTGCATGCTCTGGATTGGTTTCAAACGTTTTTCTTCGGCTGATGCGTCCGATGCCCTCAGGAATCAGGTTAAACTGTGCATCTTCATATAAACCTGCAATGCCTGACAATGATTTTTTCGAATCTGAGTCCGGATAGATTTCATTGAAATAATCTTCAGCAAGTCCCGGGACATAATTCTCCGGCTCCGGATACGTTGTGATCACACCCTCGAAATTTCGAAGAACCACTTTCCCCGGACTTTGGGAAATCAGATAGTTTGGCTGCAGAGCGATTTTCCCTCCGCCTCCCGGTGCATCCACTACGAATGTCGGTACGGCATAACCGCTTGTATGACCTCTTAGGCCTTCAATAATTTCGAGTCCTTTTGAAACAGGTGCACGGAAATGGCCGATGCCTTCAGATAGATCACACTGGTAAATGTAATACGGACGGACTCTGATTTTTACGAGGTCGTGCATGAGTTTTTTCATAATTTGAACGCTGTCATTGATGCCGGCAAGGATAACTGCCTGATTGCCGACAGGCACACCTGCATTAGCGAGCATCTCACAGGCCTTTTTGGACTCTTCTGTAATTTCGATGGATGTATTGAAATGGGTATTCAGCCAGATCGGATGGTATTTTTTCAGGATATTGCAGAGATTTTCAGTAATGCGCTGCGGAAATACGACCGGAGCACGCGTTCCAATCCGGATAATTTCAACATGATCAATAGCTCTCAAGTTTTTTAAAATATACTCTAAAATGGTGTCATTGATTAAAAGCCCGTCACCTCCTGAAATGAGGACATCCCGCACTTCCGGTGTTTGAGCAATATAAGCGATGGCATCGTCAAGCTGCTTCTTTGGCACTCCCATGCCGATTTGTCCTGAAAAGCGTCTTCTTGTACAGTAACGGCAATACATGGAGCATTGATTTGTCACCAGGAAAAGAACGCGGTCCGGATAGCGGTGGGTCAGGCCGGGCACAGGAGAATCTTCATCTTCATGCAGCGGATCTTCCAGGTCATACTTTGTTTTATTCAGCTCCTGGGAAATAGGCACCGACTGCATGCGGATCGGGCACCTTGGATCATCTTCGTTCATCAGCCACGCGTAGTATGGAGTTATATTCAAAGGAATGGTTTTCGTAGAGATTTTGACGCCTTCTTCTTCATCTGGTGTCAAGTTCACAACTTTTTTCAAATCTCCGAGTGTCCGGATTGTGTTCGTCAGCTGCCACAGCCAGTCATTCCATTGCTCTTCCGTCACATCTTTCCACAGCTCAATATCTTTCCAATGGCGTTTCGGCTTATACAAGTTGTATTTCACAGCAGTTCCCCCATTTCGGTCTTTACCACTATTACATGCAAAAAGCGTGCCAAGGTGACTAGAAAAGCGGAATCAGCCGTTTAGCTCCGATAGGCAGAAAAGAAATCGACCAGAAAGGCCGGGTTTGCCTTTTTGGGCGATTTTGTTCTGACAGAGGAGTTGGCTGATGGAGCTGGACAATCCAGAAAAGCGGAAGCGCTCGTTTAGCTCCGGGAGTCAGATAAGGAAATGGCGGAAAAGGCGCTTTTTGCCTTTACCGACAGTTCCGTTCTGACAGAGGAGTTGAGCGCTGGAGCTAGACAATTCGAAAAGCGGAGCCGACTGTTCAACCCTTTCAGTCAGATAAGAAATCACCGGAAAAGTCCGGTTTTGACTTTTTCGGGGATTTTGTTCTGACAGAGGAGCTGAGCGCTGGAACTGGACAATGCGAAAAGCGGAATCGCCTTGCTCAGCTCCGAAGGACAGAAAAAAATCACCGGAGGCCCGGTTACGTCTTTTTGAGTGATTTTATTGAGCGCTCACGAAAACGCCCCCAAATCCCACCCTATCCTTCTGACTCCAGTGCCGAATATTGGTCAGTACGATATTTTTTGAGCTTGTACTGCAGGGTTTGTCTTGGAATGCTGAGAAGCTTTGCAGCTTTCAGGACATTTCCTTTTGTTTGCTGCATAGCATCAAGGATCAGCTCGCGTTCATATTTTGACAGCCTGCTTTGCAGGGAACCGCCCCTTTCATCTGATTCTTCCTCATTCATTAAGTACGGAGGAAGGTGGCTCGGCAGAATCTGCCCTTCATCACACATGTTCATGGCAAATTCCAGGCAATGCTTGAGTTCCCGCACATTCCCCCGCCAGCGCTTACTGCTCAGCAGGCTCTCAGTCTCTTTTGAAAGGCCGGTTACCCGTTTGCCAAATTCCTGATTGTATTTTTTGATAAAAGCAGCCGCAAGGAGCGGGATGTCAGCTGGTCTTTCCCGGAGAGGAGGAAGGCTGAGCCCGAACACATTGAGCCTGAAATAAAGATCTTCTCTTATCTTATGTTCTTTTAAACATTGCTCAGGCGGGATATTCATGGCGGCAACCACTCTGACATCAACGTTTACCGCCCGGCTGCTGCCGATTCTTCTGATTGCCCCGTCGTCAATGACGCGAAGAAGCTTTGCCTGAAGGTTAATGGGCATCGACTGAAGTTCATCCAAAAAGAGAGTGCCGCCTTGGGAAAGTTCAAATAAACCTGCCCGGTCTGCGGCGCCTGTATAGCTTCCTTTCACCGTGCCAAACAGAAGGCTTTCAAGAAGGGCTTCCGGAAGGGCGGCACAGTTTTGGGCAATGAACGGCGCCTGTCTTCTCGCAGATTCGTTATGCACCGCCTGAACAACCAGTTCTTTCCCTGTACCCGTTTCCCCGTAGACCAGCAGATTGGAAGAAGTTCTTGCTACCTTTTTTATCAGCTCTTTCACATGAAGCAGATTGCTGCTGACTGTGAGAATGTCCTCAAGCCTGTAGACGGTTCCATTGACCGCTTTTGCTTTAGCTGGTGACGATATTCTTGACTGCAGGTCTGCAAGTCTCTCTGTCAGCTGCTTGATGGCAGAAAAATCCTTTGCAATTTCGACTGCTCCGATGACAGTGTTTCCTGATAAAATAGGAAGACTCGTATTCACCGTTTCAATTTTTTCGCCTTTTACATTTATGTAGGTCTGCGTGTGATGGTAAATCGGCTTTTTCGTCCTGATCGCCTTAAGAAGTGTGCTTGTGTCTTCTGACAGAGATGGAAAGGCGTCAAATAAATGTTTTCCCAGGACTTCTTCCGGTTTCAGTCCGTCGTGATAAGCTGCAATCTCATTGTAGAACACCGTCATCCCGTTTTCATCAACCGCATGAATGCCTTCATCAATTGTCTCTAAAATATGATGGATGAGCTTATCTCTAGTTTGGTCCGCCATAGCAATCCCCCTTAGTGCCGGTTTTCCAGCAGCAAACGCTCACTTTTCGGCAGACAAATCTTTGCACCAGACATTCATATTTTCAAGATTTGTACTGATGATGCAGTTATTTGTGAGTCTGCCGGTATATTCATAATCAAGCTGATAAAGAACTGCATTCATCCCAAAAGAGGCTGCCCTTGCAATGGAATAGGCACAGTAAATGCCTTCTTTCCTGAGCACGTCTTCAAGCTTCAGCAAAAGTGTTCTCATCAGCCGGTGCTGTCTAGCTTCAGGAAGCGTTGCACAGTCTGTCAGCTCTGCATTATGATAGGAATAATTTATTTCCGCTGATGCTGCACTGACGATTTGTTGATCTTTTTCAGCCAGAAAGTAAACCGTCCCTTCTTTCATCGTTTCCACAATATAATCTGAAGAATGAAGCGGCGTCGGATACACTTCAAATACCTTTTTGTAAAGAGACGCAAGCCCTTCTGCATCTGTTCTTTCTGCTTTTCGGAAGGTAAAACCTGAAGTATCCGGAAAGGCCGTTTTTTCTTTCTCATAAATGGCATTGATCATTCTGTCCTGCTCCGTCCACTCAGTCGTCGTTCTTCTGTCCTCGCTGAAGTATTTTGTAAAGAAGCAGGCATGATCACCGTGGAAATACCCTTTAATGACTGCTTCAAGCTGATACTGTCTTTTTAAAAGCTCATGAATATCCGAGCTTTTCCCCTTAATAATGAGCTTGGTGAAACCGCTGTCCAATGCTGCTTTTTCTGCACCAGCGAGTAGTTCTTCCATATTTCCCCGGTAATCATCAATTCTCATCCGGCTGTTAAAATGGTCAAAAACCGCAGTCGCCCTGTGCGACCTGCCTTTCAGTTCTTTTTCCTCTGTTTTATATTCGTTCACACTTTTCCTCCCCCTTTTGTTCAATCCAGAAAAAAAGAGTGCAGGAATTGCACTCACTCTTTTTTCCCAGCTGTATTACATGTTTGCATGATTAAATGAAATCAGTTTCAACTCGGTCAGTTCTTCCATTGCATATTTGATGCCTTCTCTTCCAAACCCGCTGTCTTTCACGCCGCCGTACGGCATATGATCAACGCGGAACGTGGGGATGTCATTGATCATCACCCCGCCGACATGGAGATCTTTTGCCGCTTTAAATGCAAGGTCCACTCTGTTTGTAAATACGCCTGCCTGAAGTCCGTACCGGGAGTTATTGACTTCTTCAATGGCTTCATCAAATGTCCGAAAGGAATTGATGATGGCAACAGGTGCGAATGCCTCCTGGCAGGAAAGACTGGTGTCAGAAGGCACATTCAGCAAAATGGCCGGTTCGATTGTCTGATTTTCTGACTCTTTTCCTCCGCACGCACGCGTTGCACCTGCTTCTTCGGCTTCCTCAATCCAGGCGATGGCGCGATCCACATCATCTCCTGAAATGAGTGAGGATACATCCGTCTGCTCATCAAGCGGATTCCCGACTTTCAATTTCCGTGTTTGCTCAACAGCCTGGGACACGAATTCATCAAATATGTCCTCATGCACATAAATACGCTGCACCGAGATACACACCTGCCCTGCAAATGCAAATGCTCCAGTGACGCATCTTGCTGCCACTTCAGAAACATTTGCATCTTCATTTACGATTACTGCCGAATTAGAGCCAAGCTCAAGAAGGGTTTTTCTCATGCCGGCTTCCTGCTTCAGCTTTTTTCCTACCTCTGGGCTGCCTGTAAATGTCAGGGCTTTTATTCGGTCATCCGATGTAAAATGCTTCCCTACCTCGCTGCCCTTGCCTGTGACAATGTTCAGTGCGCCCGCAGGCAGACCCGCTTCATGAAAAAGTTCTCCAATAAAATAGGAACTTAAAGGGGTTTGGGTTGCGGGTTTTAAAACAACCGTATTTCCTGAGGCAAATGCAGGACCCAGCTTGTGAGCCACTAGATTCATTGGGAAGTTAAACGGTGTGATGGCACCAATGACGCCAATAGGTTCCCGCACCGTATAGGCTGTTCGGTTTTCCCCTCCGGGTGCTGCATCCATTCTGATCGTTTCACCGTCGAGCCTTCTTGCCTCTTCTGCTGCAAATGTATAGGTCATGACTGTGCGGTCTACCTCTGCCCGGGCCGTTTTGATTGGCTTTGCTGCTTCTTTCGCGATGATTTGAGCCGCTTCCTCTTTTCGTTCCGCAAGAAGCTCTGCTGTTCGTTTAAGAATATCTGCCCGTTTGTGCGCAGGAAGCTCCTTCATTTCAAAAAATGCTTCAGATGCAGCATCCACGGCTGCTTTCACCATGCTGCCGTCTGCGATGGCGACTTCTGCAAGCCTCTCTTTTGAGTAGGGAGATGTCAGTTCCACATATGTTTCTGATTCTTCATATTTACCATTGATCCACAAATGCTGCTTCATTTCCGGTCACCTCTATTAGTAAGTCTTTTCCTGTACTTGTTTCCCCTCTCCTAAGCCCTGAAAACATCACTCAGACACTTCGCACCAGTCTAATAAGAACGCAGCAATCACTTTTGTGCAGGAGATCATCTGATCGATGTCGATATATTCATTTGGAAAATGCGCCATTTCTGTTTCTCCGGGACCAAAGACGATTGAGGGTATGCCGCCGGCGTGCGAAAGGAGACCGGCATCCGTCCCCCATGGGGATGCTTCAACCACAGGCTCTCTTTCCAGAATGTCGACATATGCTTTTGACAAAGCCTCTGTCAGCGGATGCGTTCCGTCAATTTCATTCGGCAGCCATCTTGCCCCGAACCATTCAAGCTCAGCAGGATGTTCTTTAAACCATTCATCTTTAGATGACAATTCATCTATCCATCCTTGAAATTCGGCCTGTACATCCTCAATGTTCTCATTCGGTGCAATTCCGCATCTGCCTTCAAGTGTCACAAGATCAGCTACCGATGAAGGCCATGTGCCTCCTTCTATTTTACCGATATTAATAGGAACTGGAATGGGAATTTTCTGATAGAGAGGATCTGTAATCCGTTTATTTCTTTTTTGTTCAAGCTCAAGCACATGCTGAACAACGAGGCTGGTCTTCTCAATGGCACTCACGCCTTCATATCTTGTTCCGCCATGTGCTGAGCGGCCTTTAATCTTAAGCCTGAACCACATGGACCCCTGCTGTTTTTGAAAGATTTTCATTTTAGTAGGCTCCGGAACAATCGCAGCATCCGCTTTATAGCCCCGCAGTATAGCTGCAAGTGTTCCTGCTCCTCCGCTTTCCTCCTCTATCACACTTTGAAAAATCACATCTCCCTTCAGTGAAATGCCTGATGCTTTAATGGCTTCTATTGCCATTAACAGACAGACATTCCCTCCTTTCATATCCGTTGACCCTCTCCCGTAAAGACGGTTATCCTTAACAGCTGCCTGATACGGATCAACTTCCCACTGCTTCAGATCTCCTTCCGGAACAACATCTACATGGCCGTTTAAAATAACAGACTTGCCGCCGCCCTTTCCTTTCATCACCCCAACGATATTCGGGCTGTCCTTAAAGGATGTTCTTGTCGCAACAAAATGGGGATGCTGCTTTAATGCTTTCCCCCCGGGTTCCCATAAATCGATGTCCAGGCTGAGCTGCCGGCACTTCTCAAGGACGACAGCCTGTGCTGATGCTTCATTCCCCTGAACACTCCGCTGTTCCACCATTTTCTTCAGCAGCTTAACGTGGCGGTGCCGGTTGTCATTGATCCAGGCGCAAACTAGCTTTTGTGAGTCTTCCATTCCATCACCTCTTCACTAAATTTCAGGTTTCAAGCTTCACCCCTGTGTGTTTGATCACATCCTCCACTGTGAAAGGAGGCATGACCTCAAGCAGCTTCAGACCACCCGGCTGCACTTCAAGCACGGCCATGTCCGTAATGATCATATTGACACATCGCTTTGAAGTGAGAGGCAGCGTACACTCTTCAAGGATTTTCGGTTCACCGTTTTTATTCACATGGTTCATCACAACGATGACTTTTTTGGCTTTTGCAGCAAGCTCCATGGCTCCTCCCATTCCAGGCACTCTTTTTCCCGGTACAATCCAGTTTGCAAGATCCCCTTTTCCGCTTACTTGAAGAGAGCCTAAAATCGTCATATCCACGCAGCCCCTGCGGATCATGCCGAATGCCGCTGCAGAATCAAAGTAAGAGGCCCAATTGCCTGCAGTGACCGGATAGCCTGCTGCATTGCACAGAGTGCCATCTTCTTCACCCGCTGCAGGTGTCGGGCCTATACCTAGTATTCCGTTTTCAGCCTGAATCATGACCTGGGGCTTTCCTGTTAAAAAATTTGGTACAAGCGAAGGAATGCCAATTCCGAGGTTGACAATCATGCCGTTTTCAATTTCCAGTGCAGCCCTTCTGGCAATTTTCTCTCTCACTTCGGCTCCCATACCCATTTCCAGTTCACCCCTTCACTTTGGACTATTGCCTGAACAAAAACGCCCGGCGTAATAATCGTTTCCGGGTCGAGTTCTCCGGAGCTTACAATCTGGTCCACCTCTGCTATCGTATAATCGCCTGCCATCGCCATCAAAGGATTCATGTTTCGGGCACTCTTTTCATAGACAATATTCCCAAACTCATCCGCTGTCCTGCCGCAGATAATCGCTACATCTGCCGTCAGGGCCGTTTCAAGCAAATAGGTCTTCCCGTTTACGGTTAACTTTTCTTTTCCTCTTTCCGCAATCTCGCTGCCTATGCCCACGTCACACAGGATCCCGCCAAGGCCCATCCCTCCTGCGCGGATTCTCTCTGCAAGCGTCCCTTGAGGAGAAAACTCAACATGCAGCTTCCCTTCTGACATCAGAGCCCCTGCAATAGGATTTGATCCTATATGTGAAGCAATCAGCTTTCGGACTCTTCCCGAAGAGACGATTCTTCCAATGCCGATATGGGGGAAACCGGCATCATTACAGATGATTTCAAGGTCCCGAACCCCTTTTTCAAGAATGGCATCTACAAGTGTAGGGGGAGTGCCTACTCCTCCAAATCCTCCGGCCATGAGAGTGCAGCCATCCTTTACTTTGGACAGTACTTCGTCTATTTGCCTGATCTTCTGAAAAGCGTTTGAAATCATACACATTCTCCTTTATACCGGGAGGACTTCAGCCTCTATCTCCGAAATGGTTTTGGAAAATAGCCGGACCAGCTCGTTTAGTTCTTCCTCACTGATCGTAAGCGGAGGAGCAATTAAAATGGCGTCTCCGTCTCCCCCTTCGATTCCTGCGGCAGCGGGATAAACAAGAAGTCCATTTGCCTGGGCTTTCTTAATAATGCGGCTTGTCAGGTGATAGGCTTTTGAAAAAGGCTTCTTTGTCGCTTTGTCTGCTACAAACTCAATGCCGATCATAAGTCCCATCCCTCTGACATCCCCAATGATGGAAGTCTTCTTCTGCAATTTCTGAAGCTGTTTCATCAGTATTTTCCCTTTTTCCGCCGATGCGTCATTCAGGCTGTTTTTTTCGATGTAATGCAAAACAGCAAGACTTGCTGCCGCAGATTGTGGATTGGCACTGTAGGTATGTCCGCTCATGATCAGTTTAGATCCCTGCTGAATCGGCCTCATCACCTTGTCGCTTACAAGTGTTGCAGCTATCGGGGCATACCCTGCGCTCATTCCTTTGCCGAGGGCCACAATATCCGGTAATACTCCCCAATGCTCTATTGCCAGAGTTTTCCCTGTTCTGCCAATGCCGGTCATGACTTCATCCGCAATCAGGAGGATATCATACCGGTCACAAATATCTCGGATTTTCTCATAGTAGCCTTCAGGGGGAGTTAGCGCCGCTCCTGCTGCACCTACAAGAGGCTCTGCCACAAATGCGGCAATATGTTCTGCTCCGGTCCTTCTGATTGCTGTTTCAAGTTCGCCTGTACATTTTGCTTTGCAGGATGCGGGCTTTAGGCCAAATGGACACCGGTAGCAGTATGGCGGGGAAACTTCCGGATTTGACTCAAGCAGCTGCTGAAAGCGGAACCGCCTTTCAGGATGGCCTGAAAGGGATAAGGCTCCTAACGTAATTCCGTGGTAGCTCATCCATCTCGATATGATCCTCGTTTTTTGAGGACGGTTCTGCTCCTGAAAATACTGAATGGCTGTCTTCATAGCCGTCTCAATTGCCTCTGACCCGCTGTTAACAAGAAATGTCCAGTTAAGGTCACCCGGCGTGATTTCTGAAAGCTTTTTTGCAAGTCCTTCAGCTGCATGGCTTGAAAACTGGGATCTGTATACAAAAGAAACGGCATTTGCCTGCTTACCCATTTCATCAATGATTTCCGGTACCCCGTGGCCTATTGAACATGTAACTGCTCCTGAAGAAGCGTCCATGTATTTTTTTCCTTCAGTATCAAAGAGATAAACACCTTGTCCATGGCTGACTATTTTATAGCTCTCATCAAGCATGGGTTTGATTAAATAGTCCCTCTCCACCCCGCCATTCACCCCAACCTTCTAATGTATCTTGCTCATTAATATATATGTGGAAGACAAAGCGGTTATTTCTCATTAGCGATCAAAGCCATCGACAAACCTGTTTCTGCCTGATGCCTTCAGTATCCACACAAAAGAAGGCTGTATTTTTTGTAAGCGCTATCATTAGTTTATAAACAAATTTCTTTTCACCTGCATACCATATCTTATTGAAGGGTCAGGTGATGGTTGTGCTGAAGTGGCTGTTTCACGGTTTCTTTTTCGCGATGTTTATTCTGCTTGCCTATTTTGGAGGCGGATCAGTCCTGTTTGCAGACGGGGAGACAGGGGAACGCGTCGTTACGGCTTTTTTTGTCATAATGACAGCAGCTTTTCTCGGAATGGTCTACCATTCTCTTTGCAGGCATTTTTTCAAATAAACGCTTGGAAATCCTCCAAGCGTTTTTATCTGCACTTTTATATAGAATAGGTCAGGAATTCACCTTTTTTCCCGCCCATTCTGGCATAAAAACGCTGAGCCCTTATATTGCTTTCAGCGGTCTCCCACGTCATCGCAGCAAAATGATGCTCCACCGAGTATGTATGGCAGCTTTTAAAAAGCTGTTCAGCAGCACCTTTCCCCCTGAATTCTTCCTTTACATATAGATCATTCATTACTGCAATCTCGCTTGCTCTTGTTGTGCTGTACGTGAAATAAAGGGTTGCAAACCCGACAAGTTTATTTCCTGCTTCTGCAACAAACTGAATACCTCTTTCTCCTTTAAAAAGCGTTTCAATGAGCTTTGTCAGCTTGTCTTCAGCAGGTTTTTCACATTGATAAAAATCTACAATGTACTCATACATCAGCCCCATTAATGCTTCTGTGTCTTTCTTCTCCGGATGCCTTACGATGGTCTTCAAAATGATCCATCCCCTTCTTATTCGTTTTTCCCTAATGAAAACCCTTCAAAAAATCTTCCTCCATACGGCTTTAAAATGTCCTCGGCCAGACGGATTACGCTCTCTTTTTCTCCAAGGCGGTAGTAATCCTCAAATGCGTCAAAAAATGATTCAGCCATCTGGTCGTCAAATTGTTTTAACGATCTATGTATCCATTTTGATTTGCCTATAAATCTTCCGTTTGTAAGCAAAATAAATTGATGGAGGAGTTCAGCAAGATTCCCTGCAACATGAATGCCCTCCGCACGAATTGTACAGCCGGTAAAGTCGTCCAAAGCATCGGTAATGAAATAGCGTCTGCTGTCAATTTCCTCTTGTGTCAGGGGCTCAGGACCCTTTTCAAGCAGAGCTGATGCTTCCTTTTTAATCGGGGCAAGCAGTTCCTCACCCCTCAGCACAATTCCTTCTGCTGTCATTCTCGGCATTGATGGTGTTCCGCGTTTGCAGTCTTCCTCAAAAAAATAACGATAAGATGAAAAATTATGTACAAATGCCTCTACAGGCCAGCCGAAATCGACAAACGATTCTCTGTAAGACTCTTCAATGCTCGAGTCAAATATGACAAGATCCAAGTCTGATGTATGAGTGCCTTCCCCTCTCACTACACTTCCCGCAAGCACAGCTGCGGAACATGAAGGAAACCTTTTTTCAACAATTTTCATTGCTGCCTCTGCAGGCTGAAGCCTCATTTTGTTTCCCCCCTCTCTCTTTTTAAAAAATAGATTCCTTTTTTTCACCGCAGCAGGTATAGTAGGAATGTTCTGTCTTTCTTCCATTATACTCATAATCTGGCAGAATGTAAGATTGTGATTTCCAATTAGAGACAGATTAACTTGACGTTTGGCCGGGTATAACATTTTTATCAAACTTATTGCAGGAGCGTTTTCTTATGACAAAAAACTATTTTCTTAAAATAAGAGACTTATCCGGGTTTCTCGTATTCCCCCTTCTCGGACTGATGTATGAATTTTTAAATGAAAGGCAGACAGATGCGGTTGACATGACCGCTCCGGCAGATGCTTATATTCCATTTGTCCCGGTTTTCATTCTTCCTTATATCATCTGGTATGTGTATATGTTTGGGTTTCTCCTGTTTTTCTGGTGGAAAGATTCAGCTGTTTACTGGAAAACTGTAATTGCCCTGACTGCAGGAGAATTAATCTGCTTCGGTGTTTATTTTTTCTTCCAGTCAACTGTTCCAAGACCCGAACTCACGGGTGATGGTTTCCTTATCCATCTTGTTTCGGTGATTTATCAGAACGACCAGCCGTTTAACTGCTTCCCAAGCATTCATGTACTGACTACCTTCATCATTATGCTCGTTCTTCCAAAATTCAAGCTTGGCAGAATGGTTGCATTTATCTCTCAGCTGACGGGAGTTTTGATTATTCTGTCAACGTTATTTGTAAAACAGCATGTGATCTATGATGTGATTGCATCGATTGCCCTTGGCCTCTCACTCTGGTATATTCTTTTTGAATTAAAGCGCGCTCCGGCACGTTTGCCTTCCGTTATCAAAGAAAGAGTGTCTGAAAGGAATGCCGGCTGACTTAAAGAACCTGAATGGGTTCTTTTTTTATATAAGCTGTCTATTTTTTTTAATCAATCCAGATGATTGAAAAAAATTTTTTTCTGAAGAAAGGCATTTACATCTCATCTGTCGAATTACTATCCATCACTTATTAGTACACTGCAAAGCGGCACAGGGACAAATGTGGGAAGGTTTCCATTCCATTAAGGAGGGGTATATTTACCATCATAATCATAGGTATTAATATGGCTTCTGCTCCGATGGGGACTTTGAATGAAGGAGGCTTTTAGGATGACTAACGAAAATGAAAGAGAAGACCTTTGTGATGAGTGTTCTTTTCACAAAAAGCTGACGTTTTCAGAAAAAGAAGAGTTATGGCTGTGTGAATCCTGCGCATCGGAAGAATAATAAACAAAAAAGCCGGAATTTTCCGGCTTTTTGTTTATTGACCCATCAGACATTTGTGGAAAATGTCCCGCAAATTTTGAATTTCCTCATCTGAAAGCATGCCGAACATGTTTTCAATCTGCTGGTTGATCTGCTTTCTTGCGGAATGGAGCAGTTCCTTTCCTGTCTCTGTTATTTCAAGGTTATAAGCTCTGCGATCCCTTTCGCTCTGGCACTTTTGCACAAAGCCGTCTTTAATCAGCTTGCTTGTCAGTACGGTGACTCCGCCCGTCGTTATCTGAAGCTGCTCTGCAAGCAGCGAAGGACGCTTGAGCCCTTCTGTCTCGAGAATCTGCAGAATCAGAATATGGGTTTTGGATAGTCCCACCTGATTCACATGGTTCCAGTCATTCATCCATTTGCGTTCCAGTGAAACAAAAATCTCAAACAGGGAGACGATATTTTCGTTTCTTTTCGTATTCATAGGGGTCATCTCCAGCATGCGTTATACTCTTGTCTGCCTAAGCTTGGCGAGCAGTTCTAAAGGAAGCAGCATTTGTTCCTCAAGAGGATGCTGTTCTTCTCCGTTTTTTTTCAAATCGGTGATCTCATTGTGCAGCCTTTCCATCTTCCGGTCAAGCTCGGCTGCCGATAATGCCGCTTCTCTGAGTTCATCAGTCAAATGTTCAGGTATAGCCTGGTTATATTTATAATAAATTTTATGTTCAAGACTTGCCCAGAAATCCATGGCTATCGTTCGGATTTGAACCTCAACCATCACATTCTCCTGTCTGTCAGACATGAAAACAGGAATTTCTGCCAATAAATGAAGGCTTTGGTAGCCATTCGGCTTTGGGTTCTTAATATAATCCTTGCATTCGACGATATGGATGTCTTTCTGGTTTTGAATCATATCGCTGATCTGATAAATATCAGATAAAAACGAGCATGTTATACGAATTCCCGCTATATCTTTCATATTTTTTCTGATTTCTTCCAGTGAAAAAACATAGTTTTTACGATGCATTTTTTTCATGATGCTTTCAGGCGACTTAAGCCTCGAGCTTACGTGCTCAATAGGGCTGTAATCGTGAATATACTGAAATTCCTGTTTTAAAATATTTATTTTCGTATTCATTTCTTCAAGTGCAAACTTGTAGGACATCATAAAGCGCGTGAGTTCTCTCTTGATTGTCTTAAGCTTCTCTGCACTCATTTCCGGCACTTTAAAATCTTCCACCGTATAAACTCCTCCAGTTAATTTGGAAGCATCGTTTTTGCTTCAAGCAGTCTAAGTAAGTATGCCCTGATATTTCTTGGCAAAAACTTGCGGATTTCATCTTCATTAAATCCTACAAGAAATTTTTTTTCATCCATGACAATCGGGCACCGCAGCAACCCTGGTTTAGACTTAAGAAGCTCAAGCAATTCGTGCATGTGCAAAGAATCGAGGTTAACGTCAAGCTCCTGAAACTGCTTCGACCGGGTTGAAAGAATTTCATCTGTCCCTTCTTCTGTCATACGCAATATCTGTTTAAGTTCCTTCATTGTCAGAGGTTCAGTTAAAAGATTTCTTTCTGTATATAAAATATCGTGCTCTTCCATCCAAAGCTTTGTCTTTCTGCAGGATGAGCAGCTGCATGATGTAAACAACGTAATGGCCATAAATGATTCCTCTCCTTCAAAGATTGATCATAAGTCCCACCTGTTTGTAAAACATGTACGATATATATATCTTACAAGTAAGATATATATAAATCAACTAATATGCTTTTTCTTGTTTTATGTGTTTTTATGCAAGAAAAAAGCCATCACTTAAAAAGGGATGACTTTACAGGCCTTCTGCGGCTGCTTGTTCTAAGGGGTTTATCCGGGTATAGAGCCAGAATGGAATCCATCACGCTGTGTCCGCACACCAGACACTTGCTGTCTTCGTGCTGCTGCTCACACTTGCATTTAGGACAATGTTTTTGTTCTTCCATAGGATATGCTTCCCTCCTGCTTAGATATCTTTCTTGGTATTATCGGCTGTTGTTCTATTTTCTTTACTGCGCCAATCCATTTTTAAAAGTGAATACATATACAAATCATCAAATTTCCCGCAAGTGTATTCATAATGTCTAAGCAGGCCTTCCCTGATGAACCCTTGCCTTTCCGCGAGCTTTATGGAAGGTGAATTGGAAGGTTCAATTAAGGCTTCGATTCGTTCAAGCTTTAAATGATCAAACCCGTAGCTGATAATGGCCTGAAGAGCTTCAGCCGCAATCCCTTTTCTCCAACACTCTCGGCTTAATTCATAGCCAATTTCAGCGCGGAAATGGTTTGGTTTTCTGTTTAAGAAGCCGCAGCTTCCAATCATGATGCCTGATTCTTTAAGAGAGATTGCCCATCTGATGCCAGTGCCTTCTTGAAAAATTTCCCGGTACCAATCCAATTCGCCGTAAACGTCCTGTAAAGATGTAAATGGATTCAGACCCATATGCCGGACAACTTCTTCATCAGACAAATAGCGGAGCATGTCCGCTGCATCTTCTTGAACAGCCTTTCTCAAAAGCAATCTCTCTGTTTCAATAACAGGAAATGATGTTTCCACTGTGATGCATCTCCATTTTCTAACTGTTCACAAATGCCGGCAGAGCGGATATTAAAAGGTTTTTTCAGCATTCAGACATACAGCAGTCTCTTTGATACGAAATTATTCGCCATGTTTTTACAATTATCCTTCTTTTTCTCTCTATTTCTAAGTTCTGCTGGTCAAAAAAACGGATTTCCTTCCATCCCCATCCACAATTGCGTTTGTTCAATGTCTCCTGCAAGTGAAACAAGCAAGTCTTCTCTTCCTTTAGGCGCTATAAACTGAACTCCAAGCGGGAGTCCTTGTTTTGTCATATGCGTTGGGACACTCATTGCCGGCTGTCCCGTCAAATTGGCCAGCTGGGTAAACGGCGTGTACGTCAAGCTTTTCAGGAACATGTCATAGACAAATGGAAGATGCTCGTCCTTATGGCGTTCGCTGATTTTCAGCAGCGTCTGAATTTCTTCTTCCTTTTGCATTAATTCTCCAATTTCCGGTGCGGCAAAGGCAGTCGCAGGTGTCAGATACAAATCAAACGTCTCATGGAAAGCTGCCATCTGAGCTGCTGCAAAATCCCACTCTGCAAGACTCTTAGAAAATTCGGCCGCTGTTACAGAATGCCCGGCCGTACTCAGAACCCAGGTCACAATGTCCACGTCATTTGCCGCAATCGGCCGCCCAAGCATCTTCTCCAAGTCAAGAATCGTTGCCGACATCTCTCCATTGTTCATCGTATAATAATTCTCCATCAGTCTGACTCCGTCTATACCATTTCCGCGTTCCTCTACTTGGTGCCCCTGACTTTCAAGCCAGCCGGCCATGCGATGAACGGCCTCTTCTGCTTCGCTGCTTACTTTTGTCCCAACTGGTGACTGGGTCTGAAAAGCAATCCGCAGCGGCTTTTTCATTCCTGATTTAAGAGTGTCCGTATATTTCCCTTCAAACAAAGGCGTATGAAAGGCTGCTTCCGGCTGGATCACCTGCAGAAGATCAAGCATCGCAGCACTGTCCCGCACTGATTTTGTCAGGACAAAATCAATGGATGCCCCGTGCCATTGCCTGCCCACACTTGGCCCGACTGGAGTTCTTCCTCTTGTAGGTTTTAATCCGAAAAGGCCGGTAAAAGAGGCCGGAATCCGGATGGAGCCTCCGCCGTCGCTGGCACCGGCTATCGGCACCATTCCTGATGCCACAGCGGCCGCTGAACCGCCGCTTGAACCGCCGGCTGAAAACTTTGTGTTCCACGGATTTTTAGTCGCACCGTGCAGTTCAGGTTCCGTAATGTTTCTCAAACCGAATTCCGGTGTGTTTGTGTGGCCGATCAAAGTAAAACCTGCTTTTCTTAAACGCGCGACAAAATGGGAATCTCTTTTCGCTGTATTGTTTGTCAAAAGCTTTGAACCCGCAGTCAGAGGTTCTCCTTCAACAGCCTGTGAAATGTCTTTCAGCAGCATCGGAACTCCTGCAAACGGCTGGGAATCCTCTTTCAGCTCCTGTATTTCCTTCAGTGCTTTCTCCTGCCTGGTTCGGACAACACCGTTTACTAGCGGATTGACATTTTCAATCTGCTTAAATGCAGCATCTGCCAGTTCATGAGGGGAAACCTCTCTTTTTTTAACCAATTCTGCAAGACCGGTTGCATCGAAGGACGCGTATGTATGCAAATCCATCATTTTTTTCATCTCCTGTCATTTTCAGCTGTCCGACTCTCATAGTTTTCCAATCAGCTCTTCTGTCTCGCTTCCTTTAAATTCAACATAAAAAGGCTGTATTTCATCGTTTAAACAATATTCAATTCTCTGCCTGAAATTTTTCCAGGTGACCATTTCAAGGGCCTGCTCAATTGGAAAATACCCCACTTCTAAACTCTCAGGACTTGTCTCGGGCTTTCCTCCAACCGGCTTACCCATAAAAAGTGTATTGCAGATTGAACGGTCTACATTTTGAAAAATTCCGCAGAATTTCGTCACTTCGATGATGATTCCCGATTCTTCCTGTGTTTCTCTGATGGCTGCTGCTTTCAGTGATTCGCCTTCTTCTACTTGTCCCCCGGGAATCTCCCACCCTCTTTTCGGACCTTTTATAAGTAAGATTTCTCTCTTTTCATTAAGTACAATAGTCGCTGCGGAAACAATATGTTTTGGCGGCTGCATCCCGATCCCCCATACTTTTTAAATTCCAAGCCGGGTCCTATTTTTCTGTCAATTGATACCCGATGGATTCAAGCGCAGTGCTAATATCCTTTGCAAATGAAGCTTTGATCTGATCAAAGCTTCTGTGTCTGTACTGCTCGATTGCAAAATCGGCAGTTACTCCGGTTATAATTGTGTCGGTACCAATTAACTTTAATGCCTCTGTCAGAGTAAAAAGAAGATTTGAAAATAAATCGTCCTGAACGAAGAGTTTTGACAAATCAATGATGAAGCAGGAAATGCTGTGAATAGAAGCATTTTCAAGCACATCCGAGATGATTTTTTCTGAGCGGATTTCATCCACCGTTCCCTGGAGGGAGAGAATAGATACACCATCTGTTATTGGGATAATGGGGACACTTAAAAAACCAAGGTCATATTTCGCTCGGTCAAGCTCAATGATGTGCGAGAGCAATTCAGCCATCGAAGAAAGGTATTCAGCATCTTCTTTTGAGAACTCTTTTTCATTCCTGTCCATAACACACAGCGTCCCAAATACGTTTCCGTTCACATCTTTCAGGGTGACACCTAAAAACCCTTTCATCTTAAGGTCCCCAGTAACAGAAAGGTCCTTTGTCATGCCGTATTGCATGAGATTTGATGTCGTCATCATCCCATTTTCAATAATGTGCCTGCAATAGGTGCTGCTGTATTCTACAATGTATCCTTCTGGAATAATTTCTTCTGTATGGTTGTAGGAGCTAAGGACGGTTATAGCTGTATGCCCTCTTTTCGTCACATAAGCAACAGGTACATTCAGCCGGTCACAAATCATTGCAAACATTTTTTTTGAGACAGTGCCGAGAGAAGAATAGCCTGACTTCAATTGATCTTTGCCAGTTTTCAAATAAACCCTCCTAAAGGATACAATGTGGACTCTTTCGATAAGTATAGCATGGAAAACCTCTGCTCAACATTTTCAGGAATGTAAAAAAAAGAAAAACCAGATGCCGCATTTGCAGCAATCTGGTTTCTGATTAAAGCAGGTATTCATATCTTCTCTCAAGATAATTTTGAAACAGAGTAAGCAGGGAGCAAATCCCCCAGTAGATGAATGCGACGAGAATATACATCGTCATATAATCAAGCTCTCTTCCTCCTACAATTTTTGCCTGCTGGAACAGCTCAGGCACCGTAATCATAGCTGCTAAAGATGAGGCTTTTGTTAAATCGAGGAGCACATTCGACAGAGGCGGAAGCGCTATTCTAAACGCTTGAGGGAGAATGATGCCTCTCATTGTCTGCCAGTACGACATTCCAAGAGAACTAGCTGCTTCCCACTGCCCCTTGTCCACAGATGCAAGTGCTGAGCGATTGATTTCAGCCATATAGGCAGAACTGTTAAGACTGAAGCCGATCAGCGCTGCGGTTACCGCTGTAAATTCAATTCCGATAATCGGAAATCCGAAATACAGGATAAACAGAATCACCAGAATCGGAACGCCGCGCATAAATGAAATGTAGATTCTCGCAGGCAAGCTTAGGACAGGAGACTTGGACGTTCTTGCTAATGCGAGAAAAAAACCGAGCACCAAGCCAATGCCCATGCTGAGAAGGGAAATAAGCAACGTGTTCCAGATTCCTTTTATAACAAAAGGAAAGGACTTGACGGCAAGCTCCCAGTCAAAGAGGTATTCCCATTGGATCGCATCCATTGCCGTCACCTGCCGCTACTTAAAATCAGCATCTGTTTCTTTTGAAACATCTGCTCCATCAAAAAATTGCTTTGAGATTTTGGCGATCGTTCCGTCCTCAAGCATTTCGTTCAGTACCGCATCAATTTCTTTTTTCAGCTCGTCACTGTCTTTTTTCATAATGATGCCCTGGCTGACAGGATTGAATTTGATGTCAGGATGAATAGTAATGTTCAAATCTGGAAAAGCAGCAACAGCCAATCGCTGAAGATAGTAATCATTTAAAATGACATCCGTTCTTCCGGTTGACACATCACGCAAGTACTGATCATTTGTTGCATTGTCATAAATGACTTCCTCAGCTCCGTACTCGCGGGCTACAGCCATATAAGTTGTTGTTGCTTCTCCTGCTGCTTTTTTCCCTTTCAGGTCCTCTAGCGATTTTATGCCGGAAAGGTCATCCTTCCGTACCATAGCTGTCCCGTATGAGTGTTTATAAGGTACTGAGAAGTCGAACTTTTCTTTCCGCTCAACAGTCATCGTAATATCATTTGCAGCAAGATCAACTTTGCCGCTTTGAACAGACGTCAGCATACCGTCAAACGCCATTTCTGAAAATTCAGCTTCGAGATCCATGCGTTTCGCCATTTCTTTGACCACTTCCACTTCAAATCCAGTCAGCTCATTTGTTTCTGAATCATGATAGGAAGCAGGATAAAGAGTGCCGGAAGTTGCTACTTTCAGCTTGCCTTCTTCTTTAATTGTGTCCCAGGCTGTTTTTTCTTCCTGTTTCTCCTGAGAACTGCCGCAGCCGGCAAGCATAAATGCAAATGCCATTATGGCGAAAATGGCGCCTGTTTTATTTAGTGAAAAAATATTCTTCATGCAAATCCACCTTTTTTTCTATAATCCTATAAAAGATAGCATTACAGGATGAAATTCGCAATATTTATGATTGAACGTCTACCTTTTCACAGACCGTTCAAGAGCGTACAAATCCTCCTCCATAGACTGCATTCTCTGTTCGACAAGATTTTTCGCATCTTTGACAGCCTGATTATAAAAATGGGGACCGATGGATTCTTTAATGAATTCGAGCAGATTTTCAGCTGCTAGTTCACCAATTTCATCTCCATTTTCCTGATAATAATAACGCTGAATATCTTCAATCATCATCATCTTCTGTTCTTTCGTAAATTGAATAAACACGGTCATCAGCCTTTCCAGTAATAGATTCAAGCCTGAGGATATCAGAAAATAAAGCAGATTGTCAGACTGTATTTTTCAGAAATTTTGTGTACAAGGAAGGAATTCTTCAATGACAGACTCTCCCTCAGTCCGCTCCTCATCCGTCCACTGCCATCTTTCCATAAGACGGATTCTTCCGTCAGCCAGCTTTTCAGGTGCAGAAAAGCAGCGGCCTCCCCTGATCTGATTCTTATCATTAATATGATGATAGCTGAACTCAAGGGATCCGTCTTCCTTTACCAGCCCCATCAGCGACCCTTTCAGGATTTCCCCTCCCTCATATGACCCTGACAGAATGTTTCCTTCCTGCTTGTAAATAAAAATCGTCTTTGATGAAACTTCCCCATTATCAGAGTTTGATACAGCCGCAAAACGGCGGTTATTGTAATTTATCATGAGAAGCATCCTTTCAGCATGTTTTTGCTATCGTAACATATTTCTTTCGTATTAACTGAATTTTCCGTCTGGATATTTGTATAATAGAGGCACACGTTTTAATAGGAGGAAGCTATGAAAGAAATTGGAATAGGCATCATTGCCTCCATGTTTTTTGCTGTAACGTTTATCTTGAACCGGTCCATGGAGCTTGCAGGCGGCAGCTGGCTCTGGAGTTCATCGCTGAGGTTTTTATTTATGATTCCGTTTTTGGCTCTGATTGTTTTTCTTCGAAAAAACAGCAGACAGCTTTTCTCTGAAATGAAGGCACAGCCTTCTAAGTGGATCCTTTGGAGCTTCACAGGGTTTGTCCTTTTTTATGCGCCCATCACATTTGCCGCTGCTTACGGGCCCGGCTGGCTTGTAGCGGGTACATGGCAGCTGACCATTGTAGCCGGCACATTGCTTGCCCCGCTTTTTTATGAAAGCTCAGAAGGGGTGAAAAACAGGAGGAAAATCCCTCTGCCTGCCCTGTTCTTTTCTGTTATCATTTTTTCAGGAGTCGTTCTCATTCAAATGAAGCATGCATCAGGAGCTGGAAGCTGGGCCCTTTTGGCGGGTGTTCTTCCGGTTGCTGCCGCAGCGTTTGCTTATCCGCTCGGGAACAGGAAGATGATGGAGGTATGCGGAGGGAGGCTTGATACATTTCAGAGAGTGCTCGGCATGACACTGGCAAGCACTCCGTTTTGGGTCATCCTGGCAGTATGCGGGTATGTTTTCACCGGTCCTCCCTCATCCGCTCAGGTCGTACAGTCCTTTATCGTCGCCGTCAGTTCAGGTGTGATCGCAACGACTCTGTTTTTTATTGCAACGGACAGGTCACGCCATGATGAAGGCAAGCTTGCATCTGTTGAAGCTACTCAATCAACCCAGGTCCTTTTCGTTTTTGCAGGTGAAATGGTTCTTTTTTCAAGTCCATTTCCAGGAGGCATGACCCTTGCCGGAATCGGACTGATTATCGCCGGGATGTTTATGCACAGTTATTTTAATGAAGGCCGTTTGAGAAAAATCTTCTATTCACGTGCAGCTAAAAACCTTTGAAGAGAAAGACGCTTTGCACCGCTTTTTGCGGTGTTTTTTTGACTCAATAAACAAAATAATAAATGACAAAATAACTAATAAAGAACAGGCCAGAACCTACTAAGAACGGGCTGACAATCAAATAACTTTCCTCGCGCCTTGGCTGATAGCTTCCTGCCATCGCTGTAAAAACGGAGAACTCAGCGTTATTGGACAGGAATCCACCCGAAGAGCTTATGATGAAAGAAATAAACAGAAATATGAAGGAGCCGAAAAACATGGTTTCAGGAAAAGCGGTGTTCCATATAACAATTGTGCCGGTTATCAATAAAGACTCGATGATCACTGTCAACAGAACAAAAAACAGGTATTTTTTCATTTTGCACCCCGCAGTCTTTGAATGACTTTATATACGAAGCGGATTTATTAAAAGTTTCATTTTTCTAAAAATTCACAACCCAATCCCTGCAGATTTCTCCGATTATCCCTTCCAGTTGATGTATACCGGTATCCGTATTAGTCATAATCACTAAACCTTTTCCTAGTAACGGATATGCCACCATCACACATTGAAAACCTGCTCCCCAGCCAAGTGATGAGATTTCAATTCCCGTTTGGTTTTTATCCAGGAAAACACCAAGCCCAGTCCATTCCTTGCATCCCTGGGATTCAATCACTTCCATTGCTTTATTTGCAGAAAGCTTAAGGCTGCTTTCACCTTTAATGGAGTTCATTAGTTCTATCACTAAAAGAGCTAAATCTGCAGGTGTTGTCCACAGCCCTGAAGCTGCAGGAAAAGGATAAACAGGATATTTCCCATCAACAAGATCACCGCTTTTGCTGTGACCGCATGAGAAATTCCCTTTATCTGCGGATGATACAGGTAGATCAAATGTGCTGTCAGACATATTTAATGGACGGAAAATAAAATCATGTACCAGCTTTGTGAAAGGTATGCCGGCAGCGTCCTCTATTACGAGCTGTATAATGCAGTAACCTGCGTCCGAATAGCTGAAGTCGCTCCAAGGTTCATACTTCAGTTCAATTGGAGCTTTACAATAGGGAGTCCTTCCTGCCAATAATTCTGCTGTCTCAGGGCAGTCTGTCATCGAATTTCGTTCGGAAAAACTATCTGGAGGATCAATCACGCCAGACTGGTGACAAAGTAAATTTCTTAACGTCACTTTTTTCTTATTATTAAATTTATTTCCAGGAACTTTCCATGAAGCAAGTCTGTCATTTACATCCTCATCTAAATCAAGTATGCCTTGTTCTGTCAGGATCATCGCAAGCATTGATGTCACAAATTTACTGATTGAACAAGCACTGAAAATCGTATTCCTTTTGACCATTTTATCTGTTCCGGCTTCAAGCAAACCGAAACATTCGGTGCTGCTTATACGGCCCTGATCAATAGATGCCAAGCTTAATCCAGTTATCTGATAATCAACCATACGATTTTTAATGTTGACACTTAGCGGCTTCACAATAATCCCCCCGATAGAAAATACCTCTAATTCTCAATTTTACAATACTATCGTAAATACATGTCCTTACCGTGCTGTAAAATGGTTCTTTCCTTGTCCGGGAGACATGCAAACGATGCCAATATCACAGCAGGCACCTCCTTTGCATGGAGATGCCCTTTTTTGACCTTTATTGTTCCGTAAGTTTTACATACCCAACCTCTTCAACCAGTTCCTGTCCCTGCGGCCCCTGCATCCATTGGAGGAATGGCTCAATCTGTTTGTTCTGATTGGATTTAAGCGTAATGGCATAAAGGGAAGCTGTAAATGGATAGGTTTCATTGCTGATATTTTCAGGATCCGGCTTGATCCCGTTTACTCCAAGCAGCTTGATACCTTCATCTTTCCTCATCCCTGTGGCAAAATAGCGGAAGGAAAAGCCGATGGCATTTTCAACATTTCTGTAATCTGACACTTGTTCAATAATTCCCCCCATCCCCTGTACAACCTCTTCTTTCAGCGGTATTCGAATGGGAGTGTTGCCCATAATTTTCTCAAGCAGCGTTTGGCTTCCTGAATTTTTCGGGCGCTGAAAGGGCATGATTTCTTCCTTATTGCCTCCTGCGTCTTCCCAATTGTTGATTTCACCTGAGTAGATTTTCTGTATTTGTTCAACATCCAGGTTTTCCACCGGATTGTCCGGATGAACAAAGAAAACAAATGCTTCTTTCCCAATCGGTGTCATGACAAGCTCTTTGCCGGCCTTTTCAGCCATCATCTGCTGCTCTTTAGAAGGCTCGGCACCAAAGTAGATATCAGCTTCTCCCGAAAGCAGCCGCTCATATGCATAGATCGTGTTCGTAAAGCTGACAACCTCTTTCTTGGATGTCATGACGCTGCTGACATTTTTGTAGACTGCGTTTGCAAAAGCAGAATAAACCGGAAAAGCTGCCTCAGCTCCGTCAATGACCGGCATTTCATCTGAGTTCTCGATGATGAACGTTGACTCACCTTTTAAAGTCGGCAGCTTGTGATATGGATTGGTTACTTCATAAGGCGTCAAATCTGTAGTCGAATAGCCCCCACCATGTTCATACCCGTATGTGGGAAGCACTGTTTTGCTTCTTTCAGCATCTATGTAAGTGCCTGTACTTAAGCTGATTACAATAACGGCAAACAGAGTAAATGCTTTTTTTGCAGCAGGAAACAAATTGTTTCGATGATTCCTCAGCATCAAAAGAATGCATGGGATGCTGAATGCCGATCCGTATGCAATTGGAGCCCCAAAAAGGGTACTCAGTTCACCAGCAAAAGCTGACATGAAAAATCCCGGTGCATACGGCAAGTGCAAAATCCCATAGATTACCCAGCTGTCATGTCCGTAAAAGCCTCCGCTGATCCACATAAAGATTGCCCAAAGCAAAGCTGTATACGCAAGCGGAACAAAGGCGAGAAATTCTTGTCCTTGCACTCGATTTTTAAACCACCTGTACCCAAAGACGAGTCCTCCAATTGAAAAAAAAGCGATGGACGAATATAAAATGAAGTGAACACCCGCCATCATAGAAATGACCACCAGCAGTGATAAACTAAATGGGATAAGCCCAAAATACAAAATCAGCTTTGCAGCTTTCAATCTTTTCTCCTCACCTTCCTGTATTTAGTGTAATTTTACACTTTAATCCTAATTTTTACAATATCTTTTTTCAGAATATAAAAAATGTCCTTCATTTTGAAGGACACCGTCATAGTATTTCAGCTTTGTTTTTTTGCAAGTTCTTCTTTGCTGATTAATTCCGAAGCCGGTACATCCAGCACGGTAGAGAGTTTTAAGATGGTTTGCGTGTCAGGGATTTTTTCTCCTGCTTCATACTTTTCAATGGTCTGCCGCCCAAGTCTCGCTTTAATAGCAAGCTCCTCCTGACTCATATTCTTCTGTTCGCGGTAATGCTTTAATTGCTGGTGAAAAGCAGCCATCATCCATTCCTCCCTAAAATCATCCAATTTTATACTTTTAGTGTATCACTGCTGCAGCCATTTGCACCATTGTAAACGTGAACATTATGTTACTAAAATGCACTAATAATATTCCGCTTTAGGGGCAATCTAATTGGGAATAACCAATACAGGAGGTTTACGATGAAAAATAAATGGCTAATTCTCATCATGGGTGTCCTTTTTTCAGCGTTTATGATGGCAGGCTGCAATGCAAATGACGACCAGGATCCGGCACCGCCAGAAAACCAGCAGGAAGAAGAGCAGGATCAAATGGATGAAAACAACGAAGATGAACCTGCACCAGGCATGGAAGAAGACGACACAATGATGAAAGACGATGAAAAAGACGCAGATCCGGATCCGGAAGATCCAATTGAAGATCCGGAAGATATGAACGATAAAGACCGCAAAGACGACTGAGTCCGGGAAAAGCCTTCTGCTGAAGGCTTTTTTTGGTGGCTGGTTTTGGGATGATCAACTGTGGAAATGTTCTTTTGGTGCCCTTTAGTTTGGTATGGTCGATTTATAAGACAGCATTTTTTCTTTTTGTTTCCCTGTATTTCAGTCCGGTCGATTTATGGGACAGCATTTCACCTTTTTGGTACCCTCTATTTTGGTCCGGCTCATTTATAAGACAGCATTTCACCCTTTTTGTTACCCTGTTTTTCCGTCCAGCTCATTTATAAGGTTCTATTTCCATTTTGATGACCCCACCAAAACTCTCTGCTCCATCCTCTTTCACGCAAAAAAGACAGGGTCTCCCCTGTCTTTTCATCAATCGTGAAAATTGGTTCCGTCTGTCACAGCACGTACAACGCCGGTCCGGACAACAAAGTCTCCAAAGTGTTCTCCCGGCTCCCGCTCTTTTGCAAATTGTGCAATCAGGACGCGAAGCTCGCTGAGAATTTCTTCTTCTCCGATGTTTTCCCGGTATAATTTGCTCAGGCGGCTGCCGTCGAATGCGGCACCGAGATACATATTGTATTTTCCGGGCGCTTTTCCGATAAAGGCAATTTCACCGAGGGCATGGCGGGCACATCCATTTGGGCAGCCTGTCATGCGGATCGTAATTTCTTCGTTGCGCAGTCCGTTTTCATCCACGATTTCTTCAATTTTATCAATCAATCTCGGCAAATATCGCTCTGCTTCTGCCATGGCAAGGCCGCAAGTTGGAAGGGCAACGCAGGCAATGGAGCTGCGGCGCAGTGCAGAATAGTGTTTGCCGTCTGTTAAGTTGTACATTTCAATCAGGTCATTTATTTTTTTCTTTTGCTGAGATGAAACGTTTGAAATGATCAGGTTTTGATTTGGCGTCAGACGAATGTCGCCTTTAAGCACTTTTGCAATTTCGCGCAGGCCCGTCATCAGCGGGTATCCGTTGAAGTCTGCGATGCGGCCCCCTTCTACAAACAGCGTGAAATGCCATTTGCCGTTCCCGCCTTTTACCCAGCCGTAGCTGTCGCCATTGCTGTTAAAACGGAAATCTTTTGCTGCGCCGAGACTGTAGCCAAGACGGCTCTCAAGTTCTTCTTTTACATTTTGAAGACCTAAGCGGTCGACCGTATATTTGAAACGGGCATATTTCCTGACAGACCTGTTTCCGTAATCACGCTGAATGGTAATAATCTTTTCAGCCACATCAACAATTCTATCCGGTGCAACAAAACCTATTACTTTTCCAAGCTGCGGGTAAGTTGCCTTATCACCGTGGGACATCCCCATGCCGCCGCCAATGACAACATTGAAGCCTGAGAGCTTATTATCTTCAACAATCGCGATAAATCCAAGGTCCTGTGAATAGACATCAATATCATTTGACGGCGGTACTGCAATCCCTATTTTAAATTTTCTCGGGAGATACAGCGGGCCATACATCGGCTCTACTTCTTCTGCATCCGGTGTGCCTGCCACCTTTTCTTCATCAAGCCAGATCTCATGATAGGCTCTTGTGCGCGGCAGAAGATCATCGCTCAGTTTTCTTGAAAGTTCATACACCTCGGCATGAAGATCAGATTGATAAGGGTTGACATTGCACATGACGTTTCTGTTTACATCTCCGCAGGCTGCAATCGTATCCAGCATGGAAGCATGGATTTCCTGAATCGTCTTTTTCATGTTCCATTTCAGAATCCCGTGCATCTGGAATGTCTGGCGTGTTGTCAGCTTAAGCGTGCCGTTTCCGTATTTTTGGGCAAGCTCATCCATCACCAGCCATTGATCCGGCCTTGCAACTCCCCCTGCCATGCGGACGCGGAGCATAAACTGATAGGCAGGCTCAAGCTTTTGCTTCTGGCGTTCGTTCCGAAGATCGCGGTCATCCTGAAGATAACTGCCGTGATGCTTCATCAGGCGATTATCATCGTCAGGAATGCCGGCGGAAATGCGTTCCTGCATCACTTCTGAAAGTGTCCCGCGCAGATAATTGCTTCGCTGTTTAATATCTTCTACATCACTTGGAGGGCCTTCAGGCGCACTCAGTACTTTATTTGACATGATGGTATACCCCTTTCAATCGTTCTCAATAGACGTCACGCTGATAGCGTTTTTGCTGCTGCATGCCGGCAAGAACTTCTTCTGCTGCCGCGCGGCTCATGCCGCCCTCATTTTCAATAATGCTGATAAGCGTGCTGTGAACATCATGGGCCATGTGTTTTTCATCTCCGCAGATGTAGACATAAGCCCCTTCTTTAATCCATTCGTACAGCTCTTTGCTTTGCTCAAGCATACGGTGCTGAACATACACTTTTTCTGCCGTATCCCTTGAAAAAGCGACATCCATCCGTGTCAAACTTCCATTCTCAAGGGCCTTCTGCCATTCCGTCTGATAAAGGAAGTCTGTGACGAAGTGCTGATCGCCAAAGAATAGCCATGACTTCCCGCCTGCTCCTGTTTCTTCTCTTTCTTGAATGAATGAGCGGAACGGGGCGATGCCTGTTCCGGGTCCAACCATAATGATTGGAACGTCAGGATTTTCAGGCAGCTTAAAATTCTGGTTCTTCTGTATGTAAACAGGCAGGGTGTCGCCGGGCTGAAGCCGCTCGGCTGTTAAAATGGAGCAAACCCCGCTGCGCTTTCGTCCGTGAGTTTCATATCTGACTGCACCGATGGTCAAGTGCACTTCATCTGGATTTGCCGTCAGACTGCTCGCAATAGAATAAAGGCGCGCCGGCATTTTGCGGAGGTTATGAACAAACTCCTCTGCCGAAGCACTCCAAGGGCCAAATTCTTCAATCAGATCAACAAGGTCGCGGCCTTCAATGTACACTTTCAGCTGATCTTCTTTACCAGGTGAAACAAGTTCCTTAAGCCCGCTGTGATCCGATATTCCTGCCAGTTTTTCCAACAGCGGCTTAGAAAGCACGGTAATTTCAAAATGAGTCAAAAGGGCGTTCCGCAAAGACAGACGATCTCCATGTTTATTGATCGTCACACTGCTTTCAGGATCCCATCCTGTTTTTTCAAGCAAAAGATCAACAAGCACCGGATCATTTTCTGGGAAAATGCCAAGGCTGTCTCCCGGTTCATATGTAAGACCTGAGCCTTCAAGGGACAATTCAAGGTGGCGGGTTTCTTTATTTGACCCGCGGCCATTTAAATTTATGTTTTCAAGGACTTCAGCACGGAATGGATTTGTGCGCGAGTAGGAAGACGGATGAGCTGACTCAGCAGACACTTCTGCAGCAGGAGCTGCATTTTCCCCCTGCGTCTCTTTTAAACTAGTAATCACACCGCTGATCCATTCTGCAGCCTGCTCATCAAAATCAAGATCGCAGTCGGTACGCGGATAGATTCTCGTTCCGCCCAGTTCTTCAAGCTTCTGATCAAAATCTTTGCCGGTCTGGCAGAAAAATTCATATGAACTGTCACCCAGGGATAGGACGGAAAAATTCATGCCCTCAAGCTTAGGTGCCCTTCTTCCATGTAAAAATTCATAGAATGAGAGAGCATTGTCAGGAGGTGTTCCCTCCCCGTGGGTGCTGACGACAATCAAGAGGTTTTTTTCTTTTTTCAGCTGATTCGGTTTATAATCGTTCATAGAAGAAATGGTTATCTGAAAGCCTTGTTCGGACAGTGTTTTTGCTGCGTTTTCAGCAAGACTCTGAGCATTTCCCGTCTGTGAGCCATAGAGAACCGTTATTTCTTTTGAAACGGATGCGCTTTGAACAGGTGCCGCCTCTCCTGCCTTGGGCGCCAGAACGCCAATAGGTCCAGCAGCCTGTGCGGCTGTCAAATATCCCGTCAGCCAGATCTTCTGGGTTTCTGATAATGTTGGCAGAAGGCGGTTAAGAAGCTCTGCCTGCTCCTGATTAAACGGACTGTTACTTACCTGAAGTTGCAACGATACCCACCTCGCAAACGAATTTAGAACTGCCAATATAATTAACCCTATACGCAAAGTCGGTTTTATGACTCTGCTTTAATAAACCTATAGATAAAAATACTATTTCTACTTTACCTGAAAACAGAAAATTAGTAAAATACATTTAATTTATGACGATTATTAAGATTTCTAATGATAAGGTGGCTTTCTATTTTGTACTATGATGCTTTGAAAACATTTGTCACTCTTGCTGAGGTGAAAAACTTTACGAAAACGGCAGAAACGCTCCGCATGTCCCAGCCGAGCGTCAGTCTACATATCAAAAATCTTGAAAAAGAATTTCAGACAAAGCTTTTTCTTCGGTCTCCTAAGTTTCTGCAGATTACCCCAACCGGTGAAATCCTGTATGACCGTGCAAAGCGAATGATTTCTTTATATGAACAATCCAAACAGGATATTCTCGAACACCATAATGCCATCCGCGGGGAATTGAAGATTGGCGCAAGCTTTACAATTGGAGAGTATATCCTCCCTTCCCTGCTGCTTGATCTGCAAAAAGATTATCCGGAACTTGAACTGGAGGTCCTGATCGGCAACACAGAGGAAATTGTACAGAGTGTGCGCATGCATGGTGTCGATATTGGTCTCATTGAAGGTCAAACGAACGAGAGTGAACTTTCCGTCCACCCGTTTATGCAGGATGAGCTTTTTATCGTTGCCTCCCTGGATCATGAGCTCGCTTCAAAGAAAGAGGTCACTTTTGCTGATTTGCACAATCAGCCGTGGGTTACCCGCGAAGTCGGTTCTGGTACACGGGAGTATTTAAACCATGTTATACGGACGAACGGCCTCAAAGTAAAATCACTGCTTACCATCAGCAGCAATCAGGGAATAAAAGAAACGCTCATGAACGGAACGGGCCTGTCCTTTCTTTCAAAAAGCGTCATTGAACGGGATGTTGCCAATAAAGACCTTTCGATTATTCATATGGAAAATCAGCGGTTTACAAGGACCCTTTCCTACTTGTACTCGCCGGTCATTGAAGATAAGAAGATTGTGAAAACGTTTATTGATTCACTTAAGAAAAAGTGGCCGGATGAGATGAGTCTGGCAAAGGAATAACGGGTATTTAAAAGGACAGTAATTCCAATTTTTCCCGATACGAAAAAGGCCCAGCATGCACTGAGCCTTTTTTTCTACTTCTTCTTTTTCTTGAAAAACAAAGCAGCTATAAGACTCAGCACACAGCTGAGCATAAGTGTCATTGTAAAATAAAGCGTCACCAGCACATCATTCAAATCTTTGTCATTTCCCTGCAAAAAGGTTGGAATGACGTATACAAGAGCTGCTAAAATGGCGAGTGTCACAGGCGGTATAAATCTTCTGGTATAAGGCAGTTTCATTGTAAGAAAGACCGAAGCCGCCATCACCAGAAGCGGAAGGCCTATGCGTATAAAATTTGACATGAGTTCAGAATCCACTTGTACACCCTCCTTTCAGTTAATTAGGTTCAACGTGTACATGTACATTGTACACTTCATGCTTCTTCATTAAAATCGTTTCGACTTTAGTTGAAATATCATGGGCATCACGGATATCAAGGGTGGAATTCACCAGGATCACAATGTCTACTACTGTATTGTTCCCATAATTTCTTGCCTTAATTTCCTTTACCCCCTTTACCCCGTACAGAGAGAGGGCCGTTTCTTTAAAAGCTTCTATTTCCTCTTCGTCAAATCCATCCGTTAAATGGTGCGAAGCTTCCCTGAAAATATCCCATGCCGTTTTGCAGATCAGTAACCCGACGATGACGGCTGCAGCCGGATCCAGCCATGGAAGGGAGAATTGCGAGCCGATAATGCCGACAACAATGCCGATACTGACCCATGCATCTGACAAATTATCTTTCGCAGCCGCAGTCACTGCCTGGCTGTTAATTTTTTCTCCAAGCCGTTTATTGTAGCGGTAAACAAGATACATAACGGCAGCACAGAATAAACCGGTCCATGCCGAGATCATGTCAGGTGATTCCTGTTTCCCTTCAAACACAGACAAAACAGCCCCGTATAATACTTGAAGTCCGACAGCCATCATGATGAAGGATGCGACAAGCGACGCAACGGTCTCCGCTTTCCAGTGGCCGTATGGATGATCCTTGTCGGCAGGCTTTTGTGACAGCCGCAGCCCTATCAGCACAGCGACTGAAGCAACGATGTCTGTCGCATTATTAAACCCGTCCGCTTTAAGTGCCTCGGAGTTCGCTGAATATCCAATAAGCAATTTAAGAGCCGATAAGCACAGGTATGCAGCAATGCTGATGATTGCTCCACGCTCGCCTTTTTTTAAGTCCGCATATTTTTGTTGTTCCATCTATTGAACCTCCGCGTTTTCATTCCTTGAACATCTTACCAGTCAAGGTTTGAGTGAGTCTACAGCAACCTTTTTTCGCGGTTCAACAAGAGTAACAAATGTCTAAAAAAGTTTGCTCAGACAAACTTTTCTTCTTGTACGCATCTATTTATTTCGTAAGCCGAAAGAACTTTCTCAAATCTAGGCAAAAGGTTGTCAATCCCTTTTAAATCCAATATTTTTCTGAACCTATAGCGCCATTTCTGTCAAAAAACAAGGAATCCCCACTTTTATTGCAGAAAATTCTGATTGTTGAACCAAAAAAATGAAGAGGTGAACTTATTTGAAGAAGAGAACATTCGTTAAAGCAGCAGGTACAGCATTGATGGCGGCTGCACTCGTATTTCCGCAGGCAGGCAGTTTTGCACCGCCTTCACCAGCTGCAGCAGAAACGCTTGAGACACAAGGATTTATTAGCTATGCAGAGCTCCAGAAAAAACTGAGACAGTTAAAACAGACAAGCGGAGGAAAAATTTCAGTTGATGTTGCCGGATATACCAACCAGGGACGTGAAATCTACACAGCCAGGGTTGGCACCGGAGAGAAAGTGCTTCTTGTTCAAAGTGAAATTCACGGCAATGAAAAGACCGGTACAGTGGCGCTTTTGAACATCCTTCAAAAAATCGGCTCAAGCAATTCGGAGGCAGCTAAGAAAATACGTGAAGAGATGACGATTGTTGCCATTCCGATGATGAACGCAGATGCATCTGAGCTCGACCGCCGCGGAAATGACCTGAGCTGGTCGGAGGTGACGGAGCGCTTCCCGCAATTAAGCTCAGCAGCCCCTTCCTGGAATTACTATACAAGGGTTCTCCAGGGTGATGACTATGGAGCGAATCCGGGATTCGATGTAAACCGGGACTTCCACCCGGATTTAGATTATGTACCTGCTGCTTCAGACTTTCCCGGAGCTTCCAACAAACCCGGCTGGTACATCACACCAGAGGCTCAAACTGTCAGAGACGTATATAAAGATCTGATGGCGGAATTCGGAAAAGTGGATGTCTTTATGGACATGCATCATCAGGGCTTCCCGTATGTCGGGGATACAGGTGAAGTCGCTACAATGTCCATTTCCGCGCAATTTGTACCAGATCCGGCAACTCCTGAAGGAGAAAAATATGCCCAATATGCTAATGGGTACGATTATGATTTTTCAAGACAGCTGAATGTTGCCGTCTATGATGCCCTGCAGGCAAAAGGAGATTCCGTATTTACAAACATTTCACTCTACCAGCAGGACCTCGATCTTCCTGGAACAGCACTTGGCTCCTTTGCATTAAACGGAAGCGGAACCGTTCTGTTTGAAGTCAAAGGCCAAACACAGAACTTTGGTCAAAAACAAAAAGGCATGCTCGTCAAAACAGTTGAAACCGGATTAATGGGTGTTATTAACGGCGTAACTGACGGCACCGTTTACTCTCTCGATCCTGAAAAATATGAAGAAATTCCGGAATCCACTTATTAATATATGCAAAAGAAAAATCCGAACTTTTCGTTATGAAGTTCGGATTTTTTTATTTGAAAACGGGTTTTGATTCCCGCGTTGTATGTTTATGACCCTTCAAGTTTACTCTGCCCTGCGTAAGGGTTATTTCACGCCTGCTTATTACCCTTCAGCTCACTCTGCCCTGCGTGAATGGCTCTTTCTCAGCACCCATGCCCAATAGTCAGCAATCAGACCGTCACAGCCTCCTGATTCCCAAAGTCAAATTCCACTTCAAAACCGAGGTCTTTCAGCATGTCATGGTCACTCGTGCTTTCTTGTCCCCTGGTCGTTAAATAGTCTCCCACAAAGATTGAGTTGGCTGCATAGAGCCCAAGCGGCTGCAGGGATCTTAAATTGACTTCTCTGCCTCCTGAGATACGGATTTCTTTAGTCGGATTGATGTAGCGAAAGAGTGCAAGCACCTTCAGGCAATACCTTGGATCAAGTTCATCCGTTCCTTCAAGCGGAGTGCCGTCAATGGCGTGAAGAAAGTTTACAGGGATACTGTCTGCGTCAAGTGCGCGCAGGCTGAATGCCATATTGACGACATCTTTTTTTGTTTCTCTCATGCCGATGATTACGCCCGAACATGGAGAAATGCCGGACGCCTTTACAGCTTCGATGGTTTGTACGCGGTTATAGTATGTATGCGATGTTGTAATCGATTCGTGGTGCTCTTTTGATGTATTTATGTTGTGGTTATAGCGGTCGACTCCGGCTTCTTTGAGCCGTTCAGCCTGTCCCGGTTTCAACAGCCCTAGGCACGCACACACCTTCAGACCGAATTGATCTTTAATGTCTTTTACGGCTGATACAACTGTGTCCAGTTCTTTTTCAGAAGGCCCTCTTCCGCTTGCTACAATGCAATAGGTTCCGACCTTCAGGTTATAGGCGCGTTCTGCTCCTTCTAAAATGCTTTCTTTGTTCATCATCCGGTATTTTTCTATAGGGGCGGTTGAAATGCTTGACTGAGAGCAATAGCCGCAGTTTTCAGGACAAAGTCCTGATTTCGTGTTTACGATCATGTTGAGTTTTACTTTTTTCCCGTAATAATGCTTTCTGATCAAAAATGCTCCATGAAGAAGACTTAGAATCTCATCATCATCACATGTTAAGATTTCAAGCGACTCTTCCTCTGTTAATATCTTGCCGTTTATGACTTCATTTGCCAGTGCGGACCATTTCATTGCATTCCCTCCATCTCGTCGTTCTCTTCCATGGTAAAGAATAGCAAGGATTTATGTCAACTTATTTTTATTAAGGTTAACAAATTGGTGTAAACGTTCTCAAAAAGTTCACCTCATACAAATTATTACATTTATTTAAATGGTACGATTAAAACAGCCAGTCATTAGGAGGAAGAAGATCATGCTAAAAAGAATGATGGATACTCCAAAGAAAAAAACGGCAGCTTTTTTTGCTCTATACGCAGTTCTGATGGCATGCCTGATTATTATGGTCGTTAATTTCACCACAGTCAAAGAACAGAAGACTGATTTTGCAGGAGAATTTGCAGAGCAAATCAAGGTACAAGAAGCTAAAAGAGAAGAAGAAAAAAAGCGGGAGGAAAAGCCGCTTTGGGAAGTCTCTGATCGAACAGCCATTATAGCCGTTACAGCTGGAGCAATTGCAGATATCCTGGTTGTTTTATGGTGGGCAAGAAGAGAAAACAGACGAATGGATGAGAATCAGGATGTTTCGACTAAAAAAAGATGGCGGGACAGTAAATGGTTTTGGACCATTGCAGCAATGGGTGTTATTCAGCCCTCAGGGAGCCGCTACATCATTAATTGGAAAAACATGATCGCCTCAGCTGTGCTTATTCATGTACTGCTTTATTTCCTTATAAAAAATGCATAAAAAAGAGAGGTTTCCCCCCTCTCTTTCAGCTCTCCATTGAAGTCTCAATTTCATATTCTTCTTTTTTCTCTTCCATCCATCCGGTGTAGGCTGTCTGCATTTTCTGATCAAAAAGAGCTGCCTTGATTTCCTCTTTTTTCTCAGCATATACAGCCGGAACTGCAGCTTTTTTATCTTCGAATTTGATAATGTGATATCCAAATTCTGTTTTTACGGGATCGCTGATTTCCCCTTCTTTCATTGAGAACGCTTTTTCTTCAAATGAAGCAGTCATCTCACCTTTTCCAAAGTAGCCAAGCTCTCCGCCGTTCCCGCTGTTAGATGTATCTGTTGAATATTCTTTGGCAAGCTCTGCAAAATCAGCTCCTCCATCAAGCTTTCCTTTGACTTCTTTTGCCGTCGCCTCATCCTCCACTAAGATATGACTGGCTTTAACCTGTTCTGGCTCAGAAAGACTTTCTTTGTTTTCTTCAAAATAGGTTTTCATCTCTTCTTCTGTAATGTCAATCTCAGGTTCAAGCAGCTTTTCAATTTTTAAATTTGTTTTCAATTCGTCTTTGACTGCCTCAGCTGAACCGCCGGAAGCCTCGATCTGCTGGATAAAAGCCTCTTCCCCTCCGTATGATTCCGCGATTGATTGATACTCTTTGTCAACATCAGCATCAGATACTGTTATTTTCTTTTTTTCTGACTCCTGATTAATGATTTCTTCTGTAATTAAATAGTCTACAAGCTCCGTTCCGCCCTGATCTGCAAGCAGGGCGAAAAGCCTGTCCTGACTGATTTTTTCGCCATTCACACTGGCTACTGCCCCATCATTTTCTGCTGAACCGACTGCCCAGCCGATTCCGCCGCTGAGGAGACCGGTCATTAAAAAAGCATAAGTAAGTTTATTTGCAAGTATATTTTTCATCATTAAAACTCCTGACTTTTTTTCTTCCTTCTTTTGCTGAACACATTCCAGTATAACGGGCAGATATGAATAAACTATGAACAAAGCGAGAAGAAGATATGAAAGGAACATTCCAAAGATTCCCTTCTTTATTTAGCAGGAGAGTATCAAACCCTAAGAGATAATAACGTTCCGGGAGTTTTTCTATGCTGAGAAAAATGATCATTTTGTTTGGATTATGCATGACACTGATGATCTGCACGCTTTTGGTTCTGCAGTGGGATGTAAAAAGCGGATATAAAGATTACACCAATGAACACGGCATGATTAAGACCCCCGTCTACCACGGGGATTTGACCCTGTTTCCCGAAGGTGACAGCCTATATAAATCACTCTTTCAAGATATTAAAGAAGCTCAAGACTACATTTATATTCATTTCTTTATCATTCGGGACGACCCTGTCAGCCTGAATTTTTTGTCCCTTCTTCAAAAAAAGGCCGAAAGCGGAACAGATGTTATGCTTTCAGTCGACCGTATCGGCGGAAAAGAGATCAAAAGAAAACTCATTAAACGTCTAGAAGCGAGCGGTGTGCACTTCACGTTCAGCAGAAAAAACGGCATCACTCATCCTTTTTACAGAATGAATCACCGGAATCACAGAAAGCTCGCCATCATTGACGGCAAGGTGTCTTATTTAGGCGGATTTAATATGGGAGAAGAGTATCTGGGCCAGGATAAACGCTTTGGATACTGGCGGGACTATCACCTGCGGATTGCCGGTGAAGGAGCGTATGAAGTGGAGGAACAATTTCTGAAGGACTGGGAAGAAGACACCGGGCAGAAAAGGCTTCCTGAAAAACATCAGCCTCTGCGAACGGACGGTTCTGAATATCAGCTGTTTTTCTCAACCGGAGGAGAATGGGAAAAAGAACTCCTGTCTTTAATAAGAAGTGCAAGAAAGCGGCTGGTTATTGCAACTCCCTATTTCATACCAAACAATGAGATGATGGATGCGCTTATTGATGCGCGGAAAAATGGCGTCAAAGTTGAGATCCTCGTCCCTGACCACACAGATGCATGGTTTACAAAGCCTCCTAGCTATCCAAAAACGGAAAAACTATTAAAACGCGGCGTTGATATTTATTTGTATACAAAAGGATTTTTTCATGGGAAAGTGATGCTGATTGATGGTGAAACGGCGAATATCAGCACAGCAAACTGGGATCCGCGGAGCTTTTATTTAAATGATGAAGCAAGCTGCCTGATCTATGACACAGAAGTCATCAAGACCATTTCAGCTGAAATTGAAGAGGATAAAAAAAACAGCCGGAAGCTGAATGAAGCGATTATAAAAGAAATTCCATCCTGGGAGCGTTCATTTATGAAGACCCCAGAATGGATTTATTATTATTTTTAAGCCGGAACACGTGATGGTTTTCTTTTTCCAAAAGCAAGCCCCGCAGCAGCTCCAAGTAATGCCGGAACAAGCCAGCCGATGCCTTCCCCGTAAAGCGGAAGGAAGCTCAGGGCAGGTGTCAGTGCTTCACTGAGGAACGTTTTATTTATCGTATCTGCCAGACTGAAAAGGCCGGTAAAAAGAACCGAAGTTGCATAAATGTATGGGCTGTTTTGGATGAAAGAATGAACCAATGCAAGAATAATCAGGACGATGGCGATTGGGTAAATCATGCCCAGTATCGGCACAGAAACCGTCAAAATCTGCGTTAGTCCAAGATTTGCAACGGCTGTACTTGCCAGACATAAAATCAATACCCAGACCTTATACGGCACTCTAGGCACAGCCCCTGCAAAAAACTGGCTGCACGATATAACAAGGCCAATGGATACGCAAAAACAAGCCAATGTAAAGACAAGCCCAAGGATGACGCTCCCGCTTGTACCGAAGAGGCTCGTCATAATGTTCGTCAGAATCTGGGCGCCGTTTTCAGATGTTCCAAGAGATGCGCTCGCTGCACCCATTGTGCCAAGAAGAATGTAGATAATGGTTAAAAGCAAGCCTGCTCCAATTCCTGCATACATCATATAACGGGACAGTGCTTTTTCATTTGTTACACCCTGTGATCTGATAGCAGTTGCAATTACAATTCCGAAAGCAAGCGCTGCAAGTGCGTCCATCGTCAAATATCCATCAAGAAACCCCTGAAAAGCAGGACTCGTTCCATAATTGCCTGATGCCTGCCCACTTTCTCCAATTGGTGTAATCAAAGACTTCACAAAAATAACCAGAATCAGCGTAAGCACAATTGGCGTAAGCAGTTTGCCGAATAAGTCTACAAGCTTAGACGGGGACATGCTGAGCCAATACACTAAGCCAAAAAAGACCGCTGTATAAATGAACAGCGCTGCAGGAGAACCCGCAGCCTCAGCGGGAAGAAAAGGCGCTGCCCCCATTTCAAAGGCCAGGCTCCCGGCTCTTGGAATCGCGAGTCCTGGTCCGATCGAAACGTAAATTATAAACGGAAAAATAAGAGCAAATACCGGATGGACCCTTGAATTTAATTCATGAAAGCTCCCTGCTTTAGCAACCGCGATAACCCCGAGAATCGGAAGACCAACCGCGGAAAGAATAAAGCCTGCAAGAGAAGGCCAGAGATTGTCCCCTGCTGCCTGTCCGAGAAAAGCCGGGAAGATTAAGTTCCCTGCTCCAAAAAACATGGAAAAGAGCATAAGACTGATTAACATGATCTGTTTTGACGAAAATTCCTTTGCCATACAAAAACTCCTTTAGAATGAAGGTTCTATGATGAAAATAATAGTTCAAAGTATAACAGCTAAAAAATTGATTGACTAGTTCCTTTTTTCAGCATTTTTAAGCACGTTTTTTTAAACCCTGTTCTAAAGGCAATGAATGCGTTTACCAACCATTTATTAATTTTTTTCAAGAAGAAAAGACAATACATCATCGTATTGTCTCATTTGAATGGAACCGTTATTTTCTGAGCTTTGCTCTCTGTTTTCTGTTCGGCATTCAGCACATCGCTTGTCAGCAGCGTGACACCTTTAACAGGCTCTTCGGAATGTTCCAGAATAAATCCGATGTTACCCTTTTTTGTTTGATTCGCGCCCAGTTCTCCGTTCAAATCCTCAAGGTAAATATCTGATTCCCAGTCAATTCGCTGGCCATTGTCTGTCTCTAGCATAGCAACAGGAGAGAAGTAGACGGGCTGATCTGACGTGTTTTTCACCTCTACCTCAGCTTTGATGATGTCAAACGTTTCTTCATGGGTGAATGTGTGAAAAAAATCAATCATGCTGTAGGCAGGTGTATGCTCGATCATTTTCACATCTTTTATCGTCAGTTCTACATCCCCTGCTTTGTAGGTTTGATTCAGGCTGCTGATGGCTTTCAGCTCAGCTGCGCCTTTGTCATCTTTCAAGGTTTGACCCGGTTCAAGGAGTGAACGGTCATCCGTTATCTGGGGATTTGGCACGTAGCTGTCTTCAGTGGCATTTTGATTTGAGGGTGATGATGCGGATGTTTCAGTCTTCTGTTCCTGTTTCTTCTCATTTTGGTCAGGTTCTGTCGCCTGTGCAGAACAAGCAGAAAGTACGATTGTCAAAGATAGCATAAGCCATGCATGTTTCATCATGTTGTCCCCTTTCTCTATTTGCCAATCTGCCGGCATGATCACAGACTCCGCCGCTTTCGCAGCAGAGTCATGATACAGCCTGGTTATTTCTTTTTGCTTTTTTCTAATATATCAAAGATGATTTCTGCGTGATCTGTGTTGTCTTTATGACCTGCGAACAATTCTTTCCCTGGTCCGTAAGCAAAGACAGGAACGTCTTCACCTGTATGTCCGTCTGTTGTCCAGCCAGTATTGGAGCGCTTATTAAAGATGGCTTCTATCGCATTATCAACACGGAGAATTCCTTTATCTTTGTCTGCTTTGCCTTTTTCTGCTGCATCTTTGACAGAATTGATTTCTTCAGCCGTTAATTCAAGATCGATATACTGCTTTAACGTTTTTTCAGGATCTGCGCCTTCTTCAACGATTTGGGCTGCCATAAAGTCAGGTGTGCGCTTTGCAGCTTTGATCGGCTCTCCAAACCAGTTGTAATCGCCGTCAGCTCCTATTGAATAACCGCCTGTTGAATGGTCTGCAGTAGCCACAACAAGTGTATGCTTGTCCTTTTTGGCAAATTCAATCGCTGCTTTGTAGGCTTTTTCAAAATCCTGCATTTCACTCATAGCTCCTACAATATCGTTGTCATGTCCAGCCCAGTCAACCTGGCTTCCCTCGACCATCAGGAAAAACCCGTCTTTATCTTGATTCAGTCTTGAAAGAGCTGAACTTGTCATGTCTTCAAGAGAAGGTGTTTCTTTTTCGCGGTCAATCATTTTTGGAAGGCCTCCATCAGCAAACAATCCAAGAACCTGCTGATTTTTATCCTTCATCATTTCTTCTTTGGATGTCACATAGCTGTACCCGTCTTTCTGGAATTCTTCTGCAAGATTGCGGTCAGCTCGCTCAAAATTGCTTAAGCCTCCGCCCAGCATGACATCCACTTTATGTTTGCCGTTGATCAGTTCATCGTAATAATCATCTGCAATAGCGTTCATGTTTTTTCGGTTCATATCATGTGCACCGAATGAAGCAGGTGTAGCATGAGTGATTTCCGACGTAGCAACAAGACCTGTCGCCTTTCCTTTTTCTTTTGCCGATTCTAAAACGGTTTTAAGCTCTGTACCGTCATTGTCTACGCCAATTGCAGCGTTGAATGTCTTGTATCCTGTTGACATCGCAGTTGCAGCCGATGCTGAATCTGTTACATTTTCCTTAGGATCTTCAGGGTAGGTCATTTGATTGCCGACAAGGTGCTGATCAAATTCTGTACGCTCAGCCTGCGGTGTAGAAGGGTCGTCTTTTAGATAGCGGTATGCTGATGTATAGGATACGCCCATTCCGTCTCCGACCAGGAAAATAACGTTTTTTATTTCATTCGGTTTTTTTCCAGCAGCTTCCGCTTCACTTGCCTTAGCATTTGGAAAATTTCCAATGACACTTGCCGCAACTACAGCTGAAAGTACTGCAACCGGAACAGCAATTTTTCCAATCTTCCTATTAAACAATCAAAAAACCTCCAATAGAATGTTTTGTTTACAAGTACTAGTCTATGGGATGAGTTTTAAGGAAGTTTTGAGAGATTGTAAAGTATGTCTGTCCGTTGTTTACAGTTTTTTTACAACAAATAAATACAAAACGGTTGCATAATTAATCTTTTATTATAGTTTGTGGTGGAGCTGACCGGCTTCTGAATACCAGATAAAGAAGTCCTCCCCCCGAAACTGTGCAAATGATGGCACCAATCGAAAGAAAGAGTGCCGCTATGCCAAATTGGGACGCACATGCCGTACCGTAAATAATTCCAAGCGGCGCAGCTGCCTTTGTCAGGAGGAACCTGACTGAGAAAACCTGCCCAAGAATGGACTGCGGCACAAGCTTTTGATAAAGCGTAGTGCTGTAAACATTCCAAAACGGCATAGCTGCACCTGCTGCGACTTCAATGACCATCGCCGCTGCCAGTGACTCTGCAGCACCAAGTGCCAAGTAAGTAGAGCCTCCGATAAACAGTGCCAGCATCATGATTTGATAGATGGAGGTTTCCTTTACTTTTATCCTGGACGCCGCAAAACTGCCGGCTATGTAACCAAGGGGAAAAGAAGCGTCAAACAGGCCATACTCAAAAGATGACCCTCCCAGAACTTCTGCGACAAATGGAATATACATGGTCTGGGCAGCAAACACGCCAAAGCTAGTGATGGAAACAAGCCCTCCGAGGAACAGGAGTATTTTATGTTTCCGGTAAATGAGCGTGCCTTCTTTGAATTTCTTTATCCATGGTGCTTTATTCTCAAATTCTGCAGGCTTTTCTCTTAAGAACCCTATCATGATAAAGGAAACAGAAAATACACTGACAACAAGAATAAGAGAACTTTTATCATTTAAAACAGATACCAGAAACCCTGATGCGGGAAGCGCCAAGAACCTCATGAATTGCACGCCGCCTGAAATTCCTGCATTTACTTTTACCAAATCCTCCTTTTGCACAAGCTTTGGAACAAGGGCTGCAGCAGCAGGATCATATGCAGTAATGGAGGTTAAGAAAGCAGCCGCATATAGCAGGGCCTCTTCATTGAATCCTGCTGAAATTAAAATCAGAAGCATCAAGTATACGGAAGCTCTCAACGCCTCTGAGCCTCTCATTACTGATGTTCTTTTAAACCGGTCTATATAGGGTCCGGCTATAAACTGAACGATCAGCTGGCCCGAAATACTGACGAGCCACAAGGTTCCCATCGCAAGCTTTGAACCGGTCTCTTCATATAAAATCCACGACAGGAGGAACGTTCCGAACGTACTTGCATAGACCGACAGAAGCTGATTATAAAAAAGCAGCTTGACCGGTTTCATGTTTCCTTGTGCAGAAAAGTGAAGATTTCCTTTTCTATCCCTTTAATTGAGTCTTCAGCTGCTTTATAAACACTGCCTTTTACGTGAACAAGTCCAGCTGCTTTCAAGAGGGTCAAATGATGATGGACGGTCGTTTTCCCCATTCCGACAAGAGCTGTCACTTCTTTTAAAGTCAGCTCTTTCTTAACAAGAAGCTTGAGGATCCTGAGCCTTTTTTCATCCCCAATTGCTTTAAGCTTCTGCACAAGCTGTCCTGACGGTTCAAAAGGATCCGTGCTCTTCATCAAACTGCTGTCGCTTACAGGATAGTAAAAAACTTTTGCAGCAGGCAGGTCTGCCTGTATCGTCCAGGGTCTGTAAGCCACGTGAGGAATTAAGATCACATCGGCAATCCCCTGTTCGGGTTTATAATCAATTCCAGCAGCTTTCAGGACCGTTTTATGAGGACTTTCCAATTGGCTGATGCGCCTCTTTTCAAAAACATCCCGTTCCAGAACACCACTGGTCCATTCTTTTTTAGGGAGAATGACTTCGTTATACCACCCATCCAATAGCGCATGAAGATGTTTTAGCAGTTCAGCTTGCCTGCTGCTGCATACAAAATGAATCATTTGCGGAAAAAAGGCATGTCCCTTGCAGGCCAGAACCAAATCATTTTCAGCTTCCTTATCCCCTTTAGAAGCTGCGAGACGGTTATTTTCCTGCATGATATCCACAAAAGGCAGTGCGTAATACTTAAGCTCACTCTCTGAAAGTGACCTTAAAAACTGATAAAATTCACCGGGACTTGAGAAATCCTTAACATGAAGCAACTGAAGCAGCATTTTCCACGTGTTGTGCTCGTGGCAGTAGTCCAGCTCTGCTGTCAGTTCAATCGAAAGGCTTTTCTTGAGCTCATCCAGTTCCACCCTCTTCATTTCAAGCTGATCATGAAGCTTTGGATAGGTAATCATGGCGATGCCAAGAGCACTTTCAAACAGCAATGATGTTTTAATCTGAACACCGTATGATGACCGTTCAAATGAAGTATTCAACAGATTCATATTTTTTCCAACTCCTTTCTTATCATTCTAAATAATTTGAATGTATAATTCAATATATTTCGAATAAATCCCTTGCGAAAAAAAGTGATAATACACCTTTTACTGCAGATTGGCGGGCTTTTTGACTTTCTTTGTCTCTTTCACTCGAATGGAAATTCTTCTCCTGTTAAATAGACGCAAGTATGTTACACTGAAGTCAGGTCACATGAGATCGGAGGAAATCATCATGACTATCAGTGTCTTTATGGATGATTACCGGACCTGCCCCAGCGGATATGTTTTGGCGGAAGATATAGACCAATGCATTGCGCTTTTAGAAACTAATCGCGTAGACCATCTGTCCCTTGATCACGATCTGGTCAGCAAGACCAGAAACGGGCTCATGCTGGTACATTACATGGTCAGGCATCATCTTTATGCAAACCGCATTACCATCCACTCGGCCAATGCAGCCGGAAGCAAGGCGATGTACAGGTATTTTAAACAGGCACAGGAAGACTTCGAAATGCCAAAATCAATAAAAGTGATTCTCAAACCAATGCCTCTCCATGCTTCGGATAGAAAAATGCGATAACATACTAAATTATTGAGGGACCCTCCGGGGTGCCTCTTTTGTTTTGTCTTAAGAAAGCTTCCAGCTGCCTTTTTGATAGAAAGGTGCACTGTTCGAAGAAGGTTTTGGGCATTGAATGGTTGAAAACGAGGATCGTAGGCAGCACCGGGGTCGATACTTGCCATATAGGGAGGAATGCTTGCAGAAATGCCTCTTTTACTTGAAAAAGAGAATTCGTTCCTTGCCGGAAACAGATGTTTACTTAAAAATTCCCATCTGCCTCCTAAGAGAAAGAGTCCACTTTCTGTAAATGTGCACTCCTCGCAGAAGGTTTTGCGCATTCAACGCTTTAAAACAAACCGTAAGCGCTCCATAAAAAAAGACTGCCATCAGCAGTCCTTCCAAAGCTTATTTCTTCTTTTGCTGGCTTTTTGCACGGTTGCTGTCAAGCTCAGCAGCATATTCTTCCTGCGTTTTTCCTTGTTTCTGGCTTTCTGACTCAATCTTTCTGAACTTATTGTCATTGCGGTTTGGCATGTGTCTCCACCTCCCCTCTAAAGAGTATGATGCTCATACTCCTTGGTAGAGATTCATTAAAATATCCCCTTGTTGATTGTATCCTTCTTATGTAAACCAATTTGTTGAAAGTGATAGATTTAACTTTTCTTGGCAACTAGTTTGTTTCTTTCTAATATGATTATTTGGAACATAGTTTTTTTAGTTCATTATTTTGAACTTTGTGTTTTAAATCAGCATTCAAGTTTTTAGAGAATGTTTTCGTTAGAACAGAGTTTATTTAAAGTAACAGGCCTTCAATTTGAATAGAATTCACTCTATTTGCTTTTAGAACATATATTAATTTGAAAAAATCCGCACTGCAGCTATGCATATTTTCCCAATAAAAAAATTCCAGTTTCTTCAACTGGAATTTTTTCGCACGATCGATTTATTCTTTTCTTTAAATTACCTGGATTCGAAACCTATAAGATCTTTTCGCCGATATACACTCAGCACGATGCCGGTTAGAGCTGAATTTAAAAGGACAGGCATCAGTCCATAGCTGATAAACGGAAGAGACATTGTCATCAATGGAAGGAGCCCTAAAGCCATACCAATATTGACGGCAACCTGCATCGTAAAAAGTGAGATTGCTCCTGCAAACAGCAATCTTCCAAATGAATGTTTCATCCTCGGCACATAAACCGCAAGACGGAAGCTGAAAAGGAAGAGCAGGATGACAATTGCGCCGGCAACCAGCCAGCCGAAGCTTGCTGTAATGGAAACAAAGACAAGATTTGTCAGTGAATCACCCATTAGAAATTCATTTTGCGGCTGACCAAACCAGCCTGCATCCCGAATCAAGTCTCTGATATAAAGGATGGGAAAACCTCCTTCATGTGAATGCTTTTCCGGATTAAGAAAAGCGTCAAGACGACTTTTTCGTTCAGGTGATGAGAAGACAAATACGGAAAAAAGTAAAAGGCCTGCGAGAACACTCCCCGCTGTCAATAATGATAGTATGACTTTTTTTGAAAACTTGCTGAAGCAAATCATTGCACTGACCATGACCGTATATAATACAGCGGTTGATACAGCAGGCAGCTGGGCAAAAAGAAGTATTGGCACGATATACAAAAGAATGGCTTGCCAAACTTTTAATCTGAGGTTATTCAGAAAAGACGCCCACCCCACTAAAAGAAATGGGATGCTTATAAGACTTTCCAAATTGAAGAAACCAATCTGTATGGATAAACTCCCATTAATAATTTGGTTTGCAAAAGGTGGTATCACAAGTAAAAAACCTATTCCCAGTATGTAAAAAACCCAGCCAACCCTTTCCAATCTGCGGTAGTCGACCATCATAAACGCGAATAGAGTGATTGCTCCGATTATAGAGATCAGGATTTTATTAATAAGCATAACCTGCTCTCCAATAAAAACCGGAAGGAATCCTGCTCCCATACAAAATGTGAATAAAAGAATCAGGACCCAATCTGTTTTTGGCCGGTGAATTTTATTCATATCTTTTCCGATTCCTACAGGATTCCCCATTTGAGCAATTGCTTTTGTTTCTGCTTCATCTGCGGTGAGACCATTCTTCACCCAGTCTTCCTTTATGCTTTCTATATGAGCATTTAATTCCATTTCAACCATCATTCTAGCATCTTTTGACTTTATTTGTTCTTTTACTTTACTAAGGTAAGAATCCCTTGTCTCTATCATATTTTTATCCCTCCAATAGTTCACTGAGGGAAATTTCAGTACCTGCGGCTTTTCTTTCTTCACGCTTTAATATCTTCTTTCCCCGGGAAGTAATCACATAAAATTTTGATTGGTTTCCATGCCAGGACGCCTGAATCCATTCTTTTTTTTCAAGCTCGTGAAGAAAGGTGTAGATGGCTCCCTCATTTTCATCAAAAACAGAATTGCCTCTTGCTCTTAGAAGAACGCTCAGTTCATACCCTGTTTTCTCATGAATCAGAAGCTGCAGAACATCTTTCAGGAGACAGGATGGTGATTTCTCCTGTTTGCTGATGCGTTTCCATACGCCTGCTCTGTGTTTTTCTGTAAACGTCAATTTGTCAAAATTCTGGTTCCCGGAACTTTTACTCAGCTTTCTTAATTGTTCTTCCACCTACAATTCCTCCTTCAGGCCCGCTTTTAAAAGCTGTTTTGAACGTCGCATTCTTGTTTTTACCGTGCCTGGCGCACAGCTTGTTATCCTGGCGATTTCATCTATGGAAAGCTCTTCAAAATAATAAAGATAGATGACCTCCCGGTAATTTACAGGAAGGTTCATTACAGCAGAAAAGAGCTCAGACTCTTCTTCTTTTTTTATGACGGCGTATTCTGTTTCCTCACTTGAAGGTGCATCTGTCCAGTGATCATTTGACGGAGTTATATGTTTATAATCCCAGCTCTTTAAATAATCCTTGCACTTATTGATTGCAATCCTCCATAACCATGTTCTAAGCTTCGATTTTCCGTTATATGTATGAAGCGACCTGTAGCATTTGACAAATATGTCCTGAGTCAGGTCTTCAGCTGTCTGCTGATTTCGGACATAAGTGTACACAAGCTTTAGAATTTCAGTTCCGTATTCATGCATGATTTCATCTATGAGAGTTTCATAATCTTTTGCTTCTATGAAATCTGCTGCCCAATCTTCCATTTATCCCCCTCCTTTCCTTTACTTAGACGATTTTGGATGCGAGTTGGTTTTTGACCATGTAAAAATAGTAGCCGCATTTGCCTGAAACCGAAAAAAATGCTCAGCTGCCTCGCTGAGCATTCAATTACTCTTTCAAAAAATATTTGAAATCAAACGGCTTTGGCCTTTTTTGGCTTACCCCTTTTCATTTCCCCGTTTAAAATTCCCTGTTATTTTAGCCATGATCAGCTGCTTTGCTTTTTCATCTGCTGCAGCCTCCACCTTTTTCAGGAATTGCTCTGCTTCTTTTCCTTTTAAGGTTTTTACCTGCTTGTGAAAATAGTTTATAAACACGCTGCCGTTTTTCGTGCTGCTGCAGCTGAATGGGAGTTTATCCAGCTGATTGTGCTTGTCAACACCGGTTTGCTTTTTTTCACTCATGAAAACACCCCCTCGTCCCTGATAAAAAACACGCCATTTGACATGACGTGTTTGTTTAGCTATCCAATCTTATTGATTTCTTCCACAAGGATGCCGATCGCATCTTTTTTATTCAGTCTGTTCATCGTATCTTTCATGTCCACTTTGTTTGTTTTCAGATCGGCCAGATGGGTAAGAAGAGATTCCTCTGTCAGGTTTTCTTCTTCGAGCATCATCGCATAGCCTTTTTTCTCAAACGATTTGGCGTTCATGATCTGGTCTCCTCTGCTCTGGCTTCTTGTCAGCGGGATGATCAGCATCGGTATTTTCAGTGCCAAAAACTCAAAGATTGAGTTAGAGCCGCCTCTTGTGATGACGTAGTCAGTGGCTGCAAGATAGTGGGAAAGCTCGCCGTGAACATATTCAAACTGTCTGTAATCCTTGTTGCCGATAAGGGATTCGTCCACGTTTCCTTTTCCGCAAAGATGGATGATCTGATAGTCTTTCAGCTTCGGCAGTGCCGATCTTACCGTTTCATTGATTTTCCTCGCACCGAGACTTCCGCCCATAATTGTGAGAACCGGTCTTCTTCCATCAAAACCGAGAAGTTCTCTTCCCTTAATTGGTGATCCCTTTAACATTTCGCGGCGGATAGGTGAGCCGATTGAAACGGTTTTTTCTTTAGGGAAATAGGCCAGTGTTTCTTCAAATGATGTGAAAATTTTTGTCGCAAAGCGCTGGGCAATTTTATTGGCAAGTCCGGGGGTCATATCACTTTCGTGGATGAAAACCGGGATGTTGAGAGATTTCGCTGCAATAATGACCGGAACGGTAACAAAGCCGCCTTTAGAAAAGACAACTGACGGCTTCAGCTTTTTTAAAACTCTTCTGGCATCAAGGCAGCCCTTCATAACCCGGAAGATGTCCTTCACGTTTTCAAGATCAATGTAGCGTCTTAATTTCCCGCTCGAAATGCCGTGATACGGAATCTGGATATTTTCAATCAGTTCTTTCTCGATTCCTTTTTTTGAACCAATGTACTGGATGTCCCAGGCACTGCGGTCAAGCTCATCAATGATAGCCATATTCGGTGTCACGTGGCCTGCAGAGCCGCCTCCTGTAAAGACAATCGTTTTTTTCATCAGGCGTAAGCCCTCCTTCAAATTCTGAATTGCGCTAAAAAAGCTAGAAATTCTTTTTGTTTTTTATGAACGTCTTTCATAATGGCATATGTACAAGCTTCAGGCAATGGAAGAAATGGACAGTCCACTTCAAGCAGTCTTCCTTCAAGCAATTCTCTGCGCACCGTTGAGGCAGGAAGAAAGGAAACGCCAAGCCCTTCTGCGATAAAACGTTTTGTGATGTGGATCTGAGTGACTTCCATCATCCGTACTCCGGGAAATATCATGTTAACGGCTCGGCACAGAGAATCCTAGTATACAGGATGATTATGTGTGAGAAGGTAATTTGATGTCAAGAGCTCTTCCGGGTCAAGCGGCAGCGCATTCTCTGAATCCGCACCGTCATGAGGAGCTGCAAGAATAACCCTGTCTCTGTAAAGGATCTGCGAAGTGATTTCACTGTGATAGCTGTCCATGCAGAACAGGCCAAGATCTGCGCTCTCACTCAGCACTGCATGTTCAATTTCTGCCGATTCTACTATTTTAACGGAAATTTCGACCTGTGGATACGTGGAAGTATATCTTTTTAATACAAACGGCAGAATCGTATCTGCAATCAAGGGAGATATCGCAAGTGAAAGGTGTGAAGTATATCAGTTAAGCTTGAGGATACCCTCCTGATAAACAGCGGGGAGATATTCATGATTTATCATGGTTTAAAAGGAGTAACGGCAGCTGAAACACGCATCAGCTTTCTCTGCCAGGGTCACGGCATCAACGATGTCAGACTTCCATTCAGCCGTAACATCTGCAATCGGCACGATGAAAGGGCCTCTTCACGGAGGAGCGCCTTCTGAGGTTCTATCCTTTTTGGCTGAAGCGGCAAATAGCAGCGATATTGAAGAATTAATCAGGCAGAAAGTGTGCAGAGGAGAACGGTTAATGGGGTTTGGGCACAGAGGCTATAAAACCCGGGATCCCCGGGCAAAAGCACTGAAAGCGGTTTTGCTTTCAGAAGCGGGAGATGATGAATGGCTGAATCTTTCTTTGAAAGTGGAGGAAGCATCGATAAACATTCTGTCGGAGCTGAAACCAGGAAGAGCGTTATATACAAATGTTGAATTTTATGCTGCAGCCATCATGAAATCCATGAACATGAGCGCTGACCTTTTTACGCCGGTCTTCACTGCTGCCCGGATGACCGGCTGGACTGCCCATATTCTTGAGCAGGCAGACAACAACACTTTGTTGAGACCGGAAGCGCAGATGTTGGTCTTTGGAGTGTGCCGAACGGGCAATCTTCACCCTAATTCTGAAGTTCTATTGGAAAATAGCTTCCTCTTCTTCTGGAAGCTTTTTATAAAAATCATCAATAAGAGGATAGAGATCAGGCTCTGTTTGATAATAGGTTCCATCTACTTCATTTAAAGAGAAATGAAACGTTTGTGTTTCGCCTTCAAAGAATGCAATGGCATACCTGAATCCTGAGCGGTCCTCCTGATTCTCTTCTTGAATGAAGGTGACATTTTGCATCCTGTTCATCAATTCTTTTATCTCTTTTTGATCGCTGATTGTTTTTCTATATCCTGAACTGCCGTCCGTGATGACGGCTTTTGTTACTTCATCCAGTGTACCTGAATAAAATTCGCTCAGATATTTTGGCTCCATAGAACAGCCGGATAGAATTAAAACAATTGCCAATAAGAGTTTCTTCATAAAAATCCCCCTTAAACATATGACGTTTTTAAGAAGGATATCGTTACAAATTAGCAGGCAGAAAATATATAATTCTTATTTCCATAGTTCCGGGTGACGTTCGTCAGCGCCCTCTCCCAGAGCCCTTTAAGTAACGGAGAATTTTTTTTATAGTAAGCATGAGGATTCTCCTTTGCTCCTTATTCTCCTAAACAATACCATACATTCAGCTTTTATGGTCAGTTGGAATGCAAAAAAGACGCGCCTTTTCGTGGAGGCGCGCCATTCACATGTTATTTTGCAGCAAGCAGGTCTGAAATAAGGATATAACGCTCAGGTGCTGGCCCCGCGAAGGCAAACGGATAGCAGGTTGAAAGCGTAAGGACTGCTTTTGGTTTCGGCACAATGACGGTGCGGTCATCTTTGTCAACAATCCGGACCTGCCTCACTTTATAAGTGAATTCTCCTGCAGATGTGGTCACAATGAGAAGATCCCCTTTTCCAAATTCTCCGAGATTTCGAAAGACAGTGTCCCTGTGGCCGGATAGAACAGAGTTGTCCTTTTCACCAGGCAGTACACTTCCGGCGTAGTGACCGACTCCCTGTTCTAATTCTTCTTCAGCCGTTCCGTGGTAAATGGGGAGGTTTGCTTCAAGCTTTGGAATGGAAAGATTACCTATTTGCTCGCCTGCTTCAGGTCTTTTGGGATAGAGAAGATCCTCAGCTGCAGCTGTCTGTTTTTCAGCTTTGTTTTTCGGGAAATTCTCTGCCTTTGGTTCTAAACTGGTTCTATAAAGAAAATACCCCTTTGCCATGGTGCCGGCATTTGTTGTCATAAGCCATATTCCGCTGCTTATTAGAAGAGCAGAAACAAGCAGGAAGAGATTTCTTTTTTTCATGACTGCCTGGATTGCATGTTGTATTTGCGTAAAAACCAGCTTCCTGCAAGAATCAGCACCATACCTGCAAGTACGTATCCTGCAGCACCGGTTGAGGTTTCAGGGAGCTCTCCGCCTTTTACGGTCTTGCTTATTGGCTTGTTTTCACTGACAGGTTTTGAATATGCTGGATGTTCATTTACGATTTGATTGGCTTTCATTAAATCTCCCCCTGTTTCCTGAATCAAATCTGAACCAAACATTTCAGCCGTTACAAGAATATCTGCCAGTAACTCCTCCTGCAGGTTTGAAAGTTTAATAAGCAGACGGGAGCCTTTCTCTACATTAACTGTAAGAATGCTTTTTAAAGATACCGGCTTCATGTTGCCGTCCTTCACTATATAATAATCTGTATTGATCTGCAGAAGATCAAGCATGCTTTTAAAAATGTCCAGAAGCTCCGCCATTTGCTCAGCCGACAGATCGTTCAATGACTCAAACTCTTCAAATTCCATCATTCTCTCGCTGAGCTCAATCATTTCCTCTTCAATCACAGGATCATCAAGTTCCAACGTAGAAAGAAAGTTGAAAATCGCTTCTATCTCTTCATGGGTCAACCCTATTTCAGAAAACAGATCCGAAATGGCATCCTCCGCTTCGGAACCGTTAATATAAAAATCAAGCGAATAATCAAGATCTTCAATGTACTCATAGTGTTCGATTGAGTCATCATGTTCTCTTAAAAACTGCTCAAGTTCTTCTCTTGATTGGAATCCGTAAACGCCCAGAAGTTCTGCCAGATTCTTCTCATCTATAGGCGTTCCTTCCCATCCATTCATGTAAAAATCAACATACATGTCCACATCTTCAGCAAAAATAAGATACGTCCCTTCCAGAACATCCTGCCCCTCTTCGATGTCACCGTTTTCACTAAGCAGCTCGTTCAGCTGCCCGCGGGTCAATTCATATGTATCCATCATTTCCAAAATTGATTCTACAGTAAGAGGTGTCCCCAATTCATCAGCCGATTCAAAATCAGCAAATGACCACCCTTTGCCTTCAAGATAGTTTAAGTAGTCCTTTTTCTCCCATCCGATCTCTTTCAAATGCGCTTCGAAATCAGGTTCATCCGGTTCTATCGCAAATGCTCCTGCCGGCACCAGAAAAAAGCTTGCAGCTATAGTCAATAAGAACGATAATATGAGTTTCATGGCTTCTTCCCCAGTCCTAGTAAAATAGTATGAGATCAACTAGAATAGTATAATCTCAGCAGATGAAAAAGAGTATCTGTATAATTTCCCTTAACTGGTTGCTTTTTCATGTTACATGGACTTCTTGTGACTTTTTTCACCTGTAATTCACGAACTCTGTTTTATAGGGATGCATTTTCACTGCCCTCTAATACTGAAAAGAGGGGTTGGTAGTAATATTAGGAAAGTTGGTAGTTATGCAATGATTGTTCGTAGTAAATCGAATGAAGCTGGATGTATTCGTCGGATTACCGGTAGTAACGCACCCTGCCCGGATGTGCGGATTCGTGCCGTCACGAATTTAGTTGACTTACATAATCCAGGACCGCAAATTAACTGACAAATGCTCAGGATCTTGCTAGAAAAAGAGGTATTTATGTCTTAAAAAGGGGGTTGGTAGTAAAACAAGGAAAGTTGGTTGTAACGCATGGATTGTTGGTAGTAAACCGAATGAAGCTGGATGTATTCTTCGGATTGTCGGTAGTAACACACCCTGACCGGATGAGCGGATCCGTGCCGTCACGGATTTAGTTGACTTATATAGTCGAGGACCGTAAATCAACTGACGAATGCTCAGGATCTTGCTAGAAAAAGAGGTATTTGTGTGTTAAATGGGGAGGTGGTAGTAAAAAAAGGAAAGTTGGTTGTAGCGCAAGAATTGTTGGTTGTAATTCGATTGAAGCTGGATGTATTCGCCGGATTGTCGGTAGTAACGAACCCCGCCAGGATAAGCGCATCCGTGCCGTTACGGATTTAGTTGACTTACATAGTCCAGGACCGCAAATTAACTGACGAATGCCCAGGACCTTGCTAGAAAAAGAGGTATTTATCAACGAATCTACGAAAAAAATGTCATTCCCGAGAATCGCGCCTCCCTACAATCTGTATACTGCGGCTTGCAAAGGTTTACACAATCACACCTCCCTGCCCTTGCTTTCCCAAAACACCGCAGAAAAAAGCAACCCAATTCTTCAGGACTGCCGAATGTGCATCATTCATTTTTTGGCGTCTTATACGATTTCGGAAGCTTGTACCCGCGATCTTCCATGACGCTCCGCAAACGGTCAGGATAGTCTGTAATCATCCCGTCCACACCGTCTTCAATGAGTTTGTTCATTGTGGGAAAGTCATTTACTGTCCAAGGAATAACCTGCATTCCTGCATTGTGTGCACGATCCACCATTTCTTTTGTCACATAGGGTTCATACCCATCCTCTGTAACAGCTCCGTTCTGCGGAAAGCCGTGCACAGGCGAGATGGCGTCTGCTCCAAATGATTTGGCTGCGGCTACAAGGTCTCCGTCAAAATCATCGATGTCAATGCCGCCGAGCCACGGCGAAGCCCCAGGCTGTCCGGGCTGCAGAAATTGAGGGCCGTTTGTCAGAGCCACGATCGGCAGGCTTGGCTCTACCTCGCGCATTCTCATGAGGGAGCCCCAGTCAAAGCTTTGAATCGTCACTCTGTCCAGCATATCCGCCTCGCGGACCTGTTTTGCCACAATCTGCACAAATTCTTCTCTTGGAGCGGTTTCATGAGGAGCTCCTGCCTCTACTTTTGTTTCAATGTTCATTTTTACTTTTTTTGCTTTATAGGAATCTACTAAATCAAACACTTCAGTAAGCAGCGGCATTTTCGCTCCGGGACTTGTTTGTTGACCCGGATATTGCGGTTTGGTCACTGAGCCGCAGTCCATTGTCCGTATTTGTTCAAGTGTCAGATCTTTTATGTATTTTCCCACATACGGAAATTCCGGATCACCGGGAAAAGCAGGTTCAGTATCGCGGCAGTTTCCGCCTGATATTTTTCGGTCATGAGTCACAACGGCCTGTTGATCCTCTGTGATTTGCACATCGAGCTCCAGCGTATTCACGCCAAGTTCTAAGGCGTGTGAAAATGACGCAATGGTCGATTCTACTGTCAGTCCCATTCCCCCGCGGTGAGCCTGGAGATCAAACTCTCTGTCCGCTGCCGAGGCACTGCTCTCTGGCATAACACCTGCAGAGGTTAAAAGCATGGCTGCAAGTGCTGTTTTTGTCCATCTTTTCATCGTATGTTCATCTCCTTCATCAGATTCACTTTCCAGTGTAATGATCAATTGTTAACGGCAGATAAAGGATTTAATAAGTTGCGTTAAAGAATGACGCCAAAAAAAGAAAGTGCTTCAAAAGCACCTTCATTTCACCATTCCGCTGATAATCAGCCTGATTTTCTGTTCGTTTGTAAATGATTTCAGCGTTTTCTTTTCAAGGTAGTGATGATTCATCGGGATAAATACGTTCATGTTGTTTTTAAGGTCTGGAGATGGCTTTGTGACGATGCGTTCGCCTTTTTCAAGACCCTGAAGGACTTCATTTCGGCTGTTTATTTTCAGGCCGAGATCCAGCTTCCTTTTTTCGAGTTTCCCTTTTTTCAGCACATAAATGTATTGGTTACCCTTTTGTTTTTTCATCACTGTGTCGTCGATGACGATGACCCCGCTCCGCTCTTCAAGCACGATGTCCATGCCGACATGAAATCCGTGATGCCAGTTTTCAGAGGGTTCAATCAGTTCAGCGAGAAACGGATAATAACTCTCGTTCTGATCAACAGAAGGCTTATCGATTGGCGTCATCGTCACTTCCCTGATTATCGCTTCTTTTTCTGTATTTGGAAGGGCTTCTGCTTCGGCAGTCGCCTTTTGACCCTCTTTTACTTGCACAGCGTCTTTTTCGGACAGTTTGCCTTCTATTAGAAAGGGCTCACTGGATTGAATGACGATCATCGGATCTTCGGGGCTTTGAGGAAAAGGATTGACGGCTGTTACAATCCCGTCCATTTTGCTCGTCACATTATAAGCTTCTTTTTGAGCTTGCAGTCTTGTAATCTTCTGCTCGTTACTGTCAATCTGCTGATTCAGGTAGTCAATTTGATCCTGCTTGTCGCCAATTTGACTGCTTATGGCTTTCTTGCCTGCGGAATCATCCAGATAGACGCCTTCTTCCACTTCAACAGGGACGCTTGCCTCATCTAAGTCGTCCTGCAAATCGGACAGGTCTGATTCTGCAGAGGAAATTCTGGACTTAAGATCCGTATTTTGATCCTGCAGTTCTTCCATTTCAGCGTCCAGGTGGCCGGTTTCATAAGTGATGAGAGGATCTCCTGTCACTACGGCATCACCTTTGCTGACAAGTACTTCCTGTAGCGTTCCAAGGTCTTTGCTGTACATGACCTTATAATCTGAAGCAGGAACAACCACCCCTTTTGTGAAAAGAAGTTTCTGCAGGTCCCCCGTTTCCGCTTTTGTAAACTGACTGATTGATTTCGATCTCTCGATTTTGTCTGATGTGAAAATAACGGCTGTATTAACAGCCATAAATACAACGGCTAAAGAAATGATTCCGATCACTGCTTGTTTTTTCATACGTCCCCCTGAAGCGAAATCCCGATATCCTGCACAAGTACTGTAAAGACAGCTACAAGCAGAATGTAGAGAAGGTTTGAGAAGATTACGGTTCCTGCAGCACGCTTCCATGATTTATCCGAAAGCATTTTCAGTCCAATCATCTGCACATATGCGCTCCATATAAGGAACACCGTTATGAAGCTTACTAACGTTACGGCGAAGGTCTGATCTGTCAAAAGCTGAATCAGAACGCCAAATCCAAATGGGGAGGAATCGCGCTGAACGCCAAGTAAATGAAAGAACGGAAAGTTCAGCAGTTTTTCCATCGTCATTAAAAACAACGGAAACAGCTGAAGCGTGATCAGCTTGTCCCACTCTATATCTCTATAAAACACTTTAAATACGAAGGTGAAAAAGAGAACCATAACAAGAGGAGCAGTAATTGAAGCAACGATGCCGCCGATGCCGAATAACAGCTTGGCAAACTCAAATTTCTCCCTTTTTATCAGATCAAGATAAGCAGTAATGGCCTCAGTATGTACACCGAGGTACGCACTTGCTGCTGCAAGAAGCACGCTAAGCACAATCAAGGCTGCAAATCTTGCGTAAAATCCTTTAATGGCTTCAGCTTCTTTCAATTTTCCAAAGTAAGCAGAGGGTTCTGTTAAGCCTTCTACTATACGAACGTGATGCATTCTATTTCCCCCTGTCAAAAAAAAACGATTACTAGAAATTTATAGCATATTTCCGGCATGGTTAATAGTCACTTTTGGCATATTATGAAAAATCAGCTCAGATTCCGGTCTATTTTTAGACATTTCCCAGCCACCTGCGACGAGTTTTTTCAGTAAATTGAATTGGCAGATAACCTCACACTATGCATCTTTATACGTTTTATGGTAAACTTATCATTATTTTAATTTTCAAAAAACATCTTTAATCAGAGATGGAATCCATTCCAGTAAAGAGGTGCTAAATATGACAGCTAAAACAGAAACGATCAAGGAACGCGATCATCACGCTGCTTTGAGGCGCGATGTGAAGTTTTTAGGGAATATGCTTGGAGATGTCCTTGTTCATCAGGGCGGTCATCCGTTGCTTGAAATGGTAGAAAAGATTAGAGAAATGACAAAATCACTTCGCTGCCATGCGGATGAAAGCATATACGCAGACTTAAAAGCTGAGATTTCGACACTCGACCCGGAGCTCAGAAAACAGGTGATCAGGGCTTTTGCTGTTTATTTTCATCTGGTGAACATCGCAGAACAAAATCACCGCATCCGGAGAAGACGCGAGTATCAATTTCAGGAAGACTCAGGCAAACAGCCGGGCTCCCTTGAACATGCTGTAGCTTCGATGAAGGAAAACGGGGTTTCATCAGAAGTGATTCAGCAGCTTTTGAAAACTCTTTCCCTTGAATTGATTATTACCGCCCACCCGACTGAAGCGACACGCCGCAGTGTTCTTGAAATTCATAAACGCATTGCCGGCCTGCTGCACAGTCTTGACCAGCCGATTCACACAGAACGCGAGCGTGCAGAACTTGAGGACAGACTGTTCAATGAAGTGGTTATTCTGTGGCAGACGGATGAACTGCGTGACCGTAAACCTACTGTAATGGATGAAGTCGCAAACGGACTTTACTATTTCGATGAAACGCTCTTTGAAGTGCTTCCGCAAATTCACCAGGAGCTGGAGCTTTGCCTGTCTAAAAATTATCCTGGGCAGGAATGGCATGTTCCTAATTTCCTCCGCTTTGGTTCATGGATTGGCGGAGACCGAGACGGAAATCCTAACGTAACACCTGAGATTACGTGGAAAACCTTGACGAAACAGAGAGCGCTCGCGCTCAGAAAGTACAGAGAATCGCTGAAAATCCTCAGAAAACGCCTTAGCCAGTCGACCAAACGGGTTGCTGTCAGCGATGAACTGCTTGCGTCCGTGCAGGGGGAAACGCCTCTTTTAAGCAAAGGAGAAAGATGGCAGGTGGAGCATGAAATCTACCGCTGCAAGCTGACCATCATGCTGAAAAAACTTGATCAGCAGCAGGCCTTCTGCTACAGGAGTTCTGATCAGCTGCTGAAAGATTTGAAAATGATTCAGCAGAGCGTTTTGCTTCATCATCCGAAAGGGTACGAACTGAAAAGCCTGCAAAAACTGATCAGGCAAGTGGAGCTGTTCGGTTTTCACCTTGCAACGCTTGATATCCGAAATCACAGCGGAGAGCATGAGGCTGCCATCAAAGAGATTTTCCATTCTGTTAACCTTGCAGAAGACTATTCAAGTCTCACAGAAGAGGAAAAAATGAAGCTGCTGCAGGACGTGCTTCAGGATCCGAGGCCTCTAGTTTCGTTTAAAGAGAACTATACAAAAGAAACTCAGGACGTTCTGGACGTTTTCCATATGATCAGACGTGCCCATAAAGAATTCGGCAAACGTTCCATTGAAGTTTACTTAATCAGCATGACCCAGTCTGCAAGCGATCTTCTTGAAGTGATGGTGCTTGCAAAAGAAGCGGGCATCTACAGGCTTCATCCGGATGGAAGAATCGAAAGCAGGCTGAACGTCGCTCCCCTGCTTGAGACGATTGACGACCTGGTGGCAGGACCGAAAATTATGGAACAGCTGTTTCAGCTTGATTTTTACCAAAAGCACCTGAGTGAACAGAATAATCTGCAGGAAATCATGCTCGGGTATTCAGACGGCAGCAAAGACGGCGGAACGCTGACCGCGAACTGGAAGCTTTACAAAGCGCAGCAGGAAATTCATGACATGGCTAAGCATTACAATGTGAGGCTGAAATTTTTCCATGGACGCGGCGGCTCACTCGGACGCGGCGGCGGTCCGCTTAATAGAAGTCTTCTTTCTCAGCCTGCTGAAACACTGGGTGACGGGGTGAAAATTACAGAGCAGGGTGAAGTTCTATCCTCCCGCTACGGCTTGTATGATATTGCCTACCGCAGTCTTGAACAGGCGGCATCCACACTGATAACAGCTGCAGCACATGTCTCATCAGAAGCCGAACAGTCCAACGTCCGGACCGGGGAATGGGAAAAAGAAATGGATGAAATTTCATCTGTATCCCTGAGCAAATATCAGGAGCTGGTCTTTAAAGATCCTGACTTCCTGACCTATTTCAAAGAGGCAACACCGCTTCCGGAACTTGGGGCCCTCAATATCGGCTCACGTCCAATGAGCAGAAAAGGCAGCGAACGGTTTGAAGATCTTCGCGCAATTCCATGGGTATTTGCCTGGACTCAAAGCAGACAGCTTCTCCCTGCCTGGTATGCAGCCGGCACCGGACTGTCTGAAGGAAATCTTGATAACTTAAAACAAATGTACAAAAAATGGCCGTTCTTCCGTTCGACCATTGATAATCTTCAAATGGCCCTTTTGAAAGCAGATTTGATGGCTGCAAGAGAATACTTGGCGATGGTAGAAAATAAACAGGCTGCTGAACGCATCTTCAACGATATCGAAACGGAGTATGTGCAGACAAAAAATGCGCTTCTTGCGATTACAGGCCAGAATGAACTGATGGATCACATTCCTAACATCCAGGAATCTGTCAGACTCCGCAACCCTTATGTCGACCCGCTGAGCTTTTTGCAGGTGGATGTCATTTCAAAGCTTCGCAAAACGGATGAAGAATCAGATGCCGGAGAATTGTTAAGCGAAGTGCTGCTCACAATTAACGGCATTGCCGCAGGACTTAGAAATACTGGCTGATTGCCCAAACCGGACGCGTCATGCGTCCGGTTTTTTTCTGGCTTTTAAAAACAGCCAGATCATGAGGCTTAAAAACACACAGCCAAAACTTGCATAAATAAGCGACCACTTTATAAAGGAAAAAACAGGCGTGAGTTCTGCTGCAACGGGCGTTTTGGCAGGATACCTTGCCATAACAGCTGAAGCACTGATGTTTTCGAGAAAGTCAAAGAGCGCTCCTCCAAACGGAAGAAGATTAGCCAATTTTAACAGCTGCGGTTTGAGGCCGTGCAGGAAAAAAGTGATAACGGATGCAAGAAAAAACAAATAAACAAGAGGCCAGATGACATCAAACGTGAACCTTGCTTTAATGTAATGGTCCCTCCCCTTCTCACCATAGCTTTCAGCTATTTCATAAAGAGTTTGAGCGGAATAAAGGTATGACCCGTCCGGCGATTCTCCTGTGCCTGTTGCCGCCTTGCTCGATTCTGCAGCATTCGGCAGGACAAAAATCATAAAGAGTATGAAGACAGCTAATGCAGCAAGCACGGTTTTCCAGCCGATTTTTTGGTAGAGCCAGCCTGAAAACATATGTACGTTTTTCATCTCGAATCCCTCCCATTGCTTTTTTAAAATTTATTCAAGGAATAGCGCACTTTTTCCTTACAAACAGATTAACAGTCCAGATGTGTTTTTTGACAGTCCCAATACTCTCTCTTACAATCCGGACATGTACACTAACAATCCAAATGCACGCTTCACACGATAAAAGAATTTCCTTAAAACAGTTGCTTTTTTACCAGTTAACTGTCAAGCTAGGATAGGTACAAAAACGCAGCAGGAAAGAGAAATAGGTGACAGAATGATTGAAATCAAAACATCCTCCCTTAGTGACGGGGAATTTAATAGAGGCGTTTTCGCAACGCGTGACATTAAAAAAGGCGAGGTTATCCACGAAGCACCGGTAATCCCCTACCCTAACGCAGAGCATGCCCACATTGAAAAAACAACATTAGCTGATTATGCATTCGAGTACGGCAAAAACCACACCTGCATTCTCCTTGGCTACGGAATGCTCTTCAACCACTCCTATACACCGAATGCCACGTATGACATCAGCTTTGAAAAACACGTGTTTATTTTCAGCGCCTACAAAGACATCAAAGCCGGAGAAGAAATACTCATAAACTACAACGGCGATGAAGAAGATCAAGAGCTCCTCTGGTTTGACCGCGAAGACGAAAACAACTAGAAAAAACTGACTCTCAGGAGTCAGTTTTTTTACATAGTCTCATAAAACACAATCCGGTTTCCGAATGGATCCCCAACACGAACTTCACGGGTATTCCATGGCATCTCTTCAATCCCAGGCCTTGCGTATTTATACTGTTTGGCTGTCAGGCTGGCATGAAGCGCCTCTATATCTGAGACTTCAATTCTCACCGCTGCCCCCGGACAGCAGTCCCCGTAGTTTTCTGAAAGATGAAGAATACAAGCACCCAAGGATATTTGCATATAGAGGGGCAGTTCTTCTTCAAAACGGTGCTCCCAGTCCACTTTAAATTCCAGAAATGATAGATAGAACTCTCTGGCTTTTTCTTCATCAAATATGCGAAAAATAGGGGTCGGACTTTTCATTTGGAATGCTGGACTCACTATTTCCCTCTCCTTTATCAGTTTACTATTTTCACAAGCTAAACCTATTCTTAAGTGTAATGGCAGTTCCTTCCTGCTTGATAAGTGCCATTAACAAAAGAGATTACTGGTTTGGCGGTTCCTTTCTGCCTGATAAGTGCCATCAACAACAGATATAGCGAGTTTGATGGTTCCTTTCTGCCTGATAAGTGCCATCAACAACAGAGATTCCAGGTTTGGCGGTTCCTTTCTGCCTGATAAGTGCCATCAACAACAGAGATTCCAGGTTTGATGGTTCATTACTGCCTGTTAAGTGCCATCAACAACAGATATAGCGAGTTTGATGGTTCATTTCTGCCTGTTAAGTGCCATCAATAACAGAGATTCCTCGTTTGATGATTCCTATCTGCCTGATAAGTGCCATCAACAACAGATATAGCGAGTTTGATGATTCCTATCTGCCTGATAAGTGCCATCAACAACAGAGATTCCAGGTTTGATGGTTCATTTCTGCCTGATAAGTGCCATCAACAACAGAGATTCCAGGTTTGATGGTTCATTTCTGCCTGATAAGTGCCATCAACAACAGAGATTCCTGGTTTGATGGTTCATTTCTGCCTGATAAGTGCCATCAACAGCAGAGATTCCAGGTTTGATGGTTCATTCCTGCCTGATAAGTGCCATCAACAAAAGAGATTCCTGGTTTGATGGTTCATTTATGCCTGTTAAGTGCCATCAAGAACAGTGATTCCTCGTTTGGCGGTTCCTTTCTCCCCGATAAGTGCTATCAAGAATAAAGATTCCTGGTTTGATTATTAGAAGATAGTTATGTCACAGTCCTTTATTTAAATTAAATTTCTATTTTTTCACTTTTTTTAAGGACTAGCACGAAAAGTACAATCAATGTCAAGCATCCAATCAAGTACTGCAGAGAAGAAAGTGGATTTGAGGCAACCATGACTGGATAGAAATAACCAGGGAAATTTTCAACTAAGTTTGAAATAAATACGTTATCAATGCTCTCCAACAAATTTGACAAAATATTGTGAAAAAAGAACAGGGACGCTGTCAAAATACCATAAACTGCTCCACTTACGACACCATATAATAATAAAAAATATCCGAACAAGAAAAAAGTTAGCACTAGAAGGAACACGTTAGCAGAAAATCCCAGAAGGAAGGAAATCTTCAACTCTCCAGACACCCCAAGTTGTTTTGTAACTAAAAGTAAGGCAATCCCTACTGTCACATATATGAAACTGACCCATAGTGCAATTACGACATTTGCTAGTACATAGTTTTTTCTGTTTTGTTTTGAGTTGTTAATCAATGAGACTGTCTTAGATAAATAGTCTCTATTAACAAAATAAAGGGGGTGTAATACAGCAGCGAGCATTCCCAACATACAATAAAAGTTCGAGACATGCTTAATGTTAAACGATGCAGCAGTTCCTATTAGGATGAGATAACTTATGAGTATTGCCGGGCCTAATGCTCCCAGTAATCCGACAATCAAATGTCCCCTCTTTAATAAATCACTTAAATTCTCATTAACATAATTTTTAATATCCAATACCACGATCTTCACCTCCAAGTTTTTTCATATAGACATTACGAAGCGTCTTCTTTTCACTAGTAAAATCAACTAATTTTATCCCCAATTTATTTAAGAAACGGAAAATATCAGCGTTTTCTGAAGTTGTTTCAATTTCAATTGTTTTTTCACTCGAATAAATGATACTACCAAACTTTTGATGTTCAATAAAAGCGGCTAATTCACTAGGATGATCGAAAACTAGTTTTAATATGCACTGGCTCTTGTCATTTAATAGCTCTTCTTCAAGAATGTTCCCATTTTCTAAAAACAAGACACGATTACAGACGCTCTCAATATCTTCTAACTTATGGCTGGATATCAAAACACCAATTCTCCGCTCCTTAGCCATTTTTTTCAATTGTTGCAATACTTGGATGGATGTTTCGATATCCATACCATTTGTCGGCTCATCTAGTACAACATACTTCGGATTGTTCAATAGACTTATAACTATTCCTAACTTTTGCTTCATTCCCAAGGAATATTCCTTTACTTTTTTATTCAATACATCAAATATATGTAAACTCTTTAAAAGCTCTTCGTATTCACTAAGTTTAAATTTGTTCCCGTAAATTTTTGAAAAATAAGATAAATGTGCTAATCCAGTCTTATTACTAAATAGCTTAGGTTCCTCAATCAAGTATCCAACGTGATCATTGTCTTTAACTGATCCATCAAATTTCTGAATTGTTTGAGCGATTATCTTCATCAGCGTACTTTTTCCAGCGCCATTATTGCCAACTAAACCGACGATTTCCCCTTGTTTGAAATAAAAAGACAACCCATTTAAAACGACAGCGTCCTTGTATTTCTTAGTAATTGCATCAATATGCATTTTACCATCCCCCTATATTGTTCATCAGTTTGAAAAATCTTTTACATATCGAATGGCAAGATATATAGCTGCAGCAATGAAGGCGATTGAATATTTAAATAAGAAGAAAATTTGCCACATATAATCTTTCGGGAAAAACATATCGCACAAAATGATTCCACTTAACATGATAAGAGAACTTTTTAAATATATTTGATTTGTTCTTTCGTCCTCCTTACCTATTTTGTTTCGAAGGATGAATATAAGCCCTATACCTACAAAAACAAGTATAAAACCAATAACAATCAGCATGTTCCAGTTAGCAGTTGATTGTTCCACCCATGCTTTTAGTGGGGAAAAAAGTGTATTTGTTACATAATCAAACATCATTTCCATCATTCCCTTTCTCATAAGTAAAAATTTCGTTTACATCAACATCAAAAAAATCGGCAATCCGGAAAGCCAAAAGCATTGTGGGTACATAATTTCCTTTTTCCATTACAAAAATGGTTTGTTTGGAAACTCCGACTTTCTCTGCCAATTCTTGCTGAGACATTCTTGCTAGTACACGGTACTCGTAAACCTTGTTGGATATGGAATCTCCAAAATCTTTCTTCATCATCAACACCTCTTAAGTCAAATTGTAAACTTGGTTTTTATAAAAGTAAAGTAAACTTATATAAAATAACTAAATGTTTTTACTTTTTATTTTGTTACTTTGATTAAATAAGACTTATCATACAGAAAGAACCTGACGATAATTTATCGTCAGGTTCACATTAAGATCCCATAAATGAATATCTACGTTTTTTTACTCCACATTACTGTGCTTTAAAAAAGCCTGCTCATTCGAAACCTTTTTAAGTTCAGCGTATTTCAGGCATATTGCGTCAAAAAGAAGATGGACACACTGATCGAATAACGAACCCAGAGGCTGAACCGTCGGCTGTTCGCCTTCTTTGCGGTACTTAGTGGCTGCCGGTGCATGGAGAACCATGGAAGCTGTTTCTGCAAGCGGACCTTCAGAATCAGCTGTGACTGCCAGAACGGAGCAGCCTAATTCCTTTGCTTTTTCAGCTGTCCACAGAACACTTTTCGTTTTTCCTGAACCGGATACGGCAACAAGCATATCATCATCCGACATGCCTGGTGTGATCGTTTCTCCGACAGCATACACCTCTGCACCCAGATGCATCAGGCGCATGGCAAACGATTTTGCCATTAGTCCCGAGCGACCTTCTCCTGTGACAAAAATCCGCCTGTTTTTGTTTAATTCCTCTGAGATGGCGATCAGCTGACCATCGTCTATTTTGCCTAATACGGTCTCTATCTCTTTTAAAATCGTGTCCGTTCCGCTCATTTCATTGCCTCCTTTTCAAGGATCAGGGTTCTCAGGTTTGCAGCTGCAAGACCAGGGTTTTCTGCTTTTGTAATGGCCGACCCTATTATGAGAATGTCAGGAAGCTCATTCATCCTGCTGATGGATTCCGGAGTCAGTCCGCCTGCTGCAGCTGTATTAAGCCTTCCTTCAGTAAAGGTAAGTCTTGCTCCCGTCAGTTCCTGTTCATCCTTGCTCACATGCTCGCAGAAAACCGCATGTTTAAATACAGCAAGTTCTTCCCGCTGTTCTGCCGTTGTGTTCAACAGGTCAATCATTACCTGTTTCCCTCTTTTTTCAGCTTCTTTTACGCATGCTTCCACTGTTTGAATGGGACTTGCCCCCATCACTGTCATTATGTCAGCTCCCGCATCAAAGCACAGACCGCACTCGTATACCGCGTTGTCCATGGTTTTCATATCCGCTGTTACCTGCTTGTCCGGAAAAGCTTCTTTCAATTTTTGAACGCTGGTCATTCCAAATTCCTTTATAAGGGACGTTCCGGTCTCAAGAATATCGACATATGGTGCAGCTTTGGATGCCGTTTCTATCGCTTCTTCTATCGTCATTCGGTCCAGCGCGAGCTGTATCTTCATTTTTCGTCCTCCTAAACCGGTTTAGTTGCTCCGTTTAAAAAAAGAGAATCATCAGGAAGATTCTCTTATAATTAATTCGCAGTCAAACACTTCTTCTGCAGGAGCAACATGTTCACCATTGATTTTTTTCAGGAGCAGTTCTGCAGCTCTCTGTCCCATTCTGTAACCGGGCTGGTCGATCGTCGTCACTCCTGTTTCAGCCAAATGGGCAAGCGGAATATTATCAAATACGACCAGTGCCGCATCCTTTCCGATTTTCAGCTGATTGTCTTTGAAAAATTCAAGAGTTTCCATAAAGACCAAGTCGTTTCCGGCAAACAGCGCGGTTGGCGGATCCTTTAGTGAAAACAGCTTTTTAAGTTCTGTCTTCATCTGCTCTCTTTCTGCATGAATCATATATTCCTGTTTAAGCGGAATGCCTGCCTCGCGAAGAGCTTCTTTGTATCCGTTTAGTCTGTCGATCCTCGGACTGATGACAAGCGGCTGGGTTGCTATGGCGATTTCCTTGTGCCCGCCGGCCAGCAGATGCCTGATGGACTCAGCAGCTGCAGCTTCATTTGCTGCCAGCACGTAGTTTGCTTCCAACCCTTCCACTCTGCGGTCCATAAATACGACCGGATAGTTCTCTTTGATCAATTTTTGATACAAATCCAGATTTCTGCCTGTCGGAAAAATGATCAGGCCATCCACCTGCTTGGCATGGAGCACTTCAATGTACTGCCGCTCTTTCTCCGGATCATCGTCTGCATTGCAGAGAATAGCGTGTATATCATGTTTATGGCAATAGTCTTCAATCGAACGGCTGACTTCAGTCGACAGCCGGTGCATAATGTTTCCCACGATAATGCCGATCATGGACGTGCGTTTTTGCTTCAGGCTTCTGGCCAGATAATTCGGCTGATAGCCAAGGTCCTTAATCGCTGCTTCTATTTTCTTTTTTGTGTCTTCTCCCATATATTCATAACGCTTGTTGATAAACTGGGAGACCGTGCTTTTGGACACTCCAGCTTCTCTGGCAACATCCGCCATTGTTATACGTGCCATTGTCATCACTCTTTCAAACATGTCTTCCCCTTCATTCTATCTGATAGAAGAAGGGGAATCCACTGCTTTAGACGTTTCAGCCTCCCCTGACTTGCGCGTATTTATCCGTATTGCGGGCTTTGTTCACCTCTTCAATAAAGGCTGCAGCTTTCTCTGTCATCTGAAAAAGAACCTGATCAGTAAGCTCGGCTTTTGTATTGACAAGTGTGCTGCCTGCTCCTACTGCAATTGCGCCAGCTTTGATGTAATCCCCTGTGTTGTGGAGATCCACCCCTCCTGTCGGCATTAGCGGAATGTGCGGAAGCGGTCCGGCAATATTTTTCAAGTAGCCTGGTCCGACTGAATCTGCTGGAAACACTTTAATCAGGTCAGCTCCGTATTCAAATGCCGTCAAAATTTCGGTTGGTGTAAAGGCCCCGGGCACGCTGATGACTCCGTACCTTTTCGCCATGGCAATTGTTTCTTTTTTGACAGTTGGGGAAAAGATGAATTTTGCCCCTGACATAATGGCTGCGCGCGCTGTTTCAGGATCCAGAACGGTTCCTGCTCCCACAAGCACATCACTTCCAAAATGAGATGCTGCCGCCTCAATCACACTGCTAGCTTTAGGTGTTTCCATCGTAATCTCAAGCGCCGTTACCCCTCCTGCTTTCAAAGCCTTTCCGATTGATAGAATCGATTCGGGCGTAGCCCCTCTGATGACTGCTACAACTCCGCGTTTTCTGATTTCTGCTGCTCCCATTTCAGTAGCCTCCTTTTATTATGAAACGTTTAATGCACCGTTCTTCATCTGTTTTTTACTGGACTGTTTTGTTGCCAGAATGGTTAAGATGGCTGAAATGAGCAGCGACCCTGCCATAAATAGATAAGAAGCTCCAAATCCTCCTGTAGAACCGTTCAAATAGCCCACAACATATGAACCTACAAATGACCCCAGTGCTCCCATGGAATTGATCAGGGCCATGGCGCCGCCGGCAACATTCCTCGGGAGAATCTCCGGAATAATGGCAAAAAACGGACCGTACGGAGCGTACATGGCACCGCCCGCCAGAACAAGCAGACCGAAACTTAGCCAGAAATGATCAGGGCCGATTAAATACGATGCGTAAAAGGCAATGGCACCAACGAAAAGAAATGGCCAGACGAACTCTTTCCGTTTCTGAAGCTTATCTGAGTAATGGGAAGCAAGCAGCATCAGAGCTACGGCCAGCACATAAGGAACAGCCGAAAGCCATCCTGTTTGGACAATGCTCATATTCGGAGCTGCTTTTATGATGGAAGGAAGCCACATAACAAAACCATATAGTCCGACGCTCCAAAGAGCATATTGTGCCGCAAGTAAGATGACAACTTTTGATTTAAACGCTTCTTTATAATTTTTAACCGGTTTAATGCCCTGCTGCTCTTGCTCCAAAGCATACTGAAGATCCGCTTTTTCTTTCGCACTCAGCCATTTCGCATCTTTAGGATGATCAAATACGAGTTTCCACCAAAGAAACGCCCAAATGACAGCAGGAAGGCCTTCGATAATAAACATCCATCTCCATCCGTATGCTTCAAGAAGGTAACCTGAAACAATTGACATCCACAGCACCGTCACAGGATTTCCAAGAATCAGGAACGTATTGGCTCTTGAACGCTCTGCTTTTGTAAACCAGTGACTTAAAAAGACCAGCATCGCAGGCATAACGGCACTTTCAACTACTCCGAGCAAAAAACGAATAGCGAACAAGTAGTTGACATTAGACACCATTCCGGTCAGAGTGGCAAGTATTCCCCACCCGATAAGCGACCAGAAGATCAGTACCTTGGCACTCTTTTTTTCCGCATAATGTGCACCGGGCACCTGAAAGAAAAAGTATCCCAGGAAAAACAGTGATCCAAGCAGGGAGGAAATGGCAGGTGTAATCTGCAGATCTTCTGCAAGGCCTCCCGCTGCCCCGAAAGCGTAATTCGCCCTGTCCAGGTAAGCAAGGCTGTAAGTAATAAAGACTACAGGTATTAAGCGGATCCATCTTTGCTTTGCAAGCGGCTGGTTCATAGGAATGTCCTCCTCAAATTGTCTGATTCATATAGTCAAATAAAGCATGTCTGTCAGGGTAGCCATCATTGTCTCCCTGGGACTGAACAGCAAGTGCTCCAATCGCATTTCCCCGCAGAACAGCGTTGTGCAGGCTGAGGTTTTCGAGCAGACCGCTGATGAGCCCGACTGCAAATCCGTCTCCCGCCCCAACGGTATCGACAACGGTTTCCACCTGGAAGGGGCTGACAACCCCTTCTTCTTTAAAGGATTTATAATAGGCTCCGTCTTCTCCAAGCTTGATGACAACTGCTTTTACGCCTTCATTCAAATAAAACGCCGCAATTTCCTCAGGGCTGTTCAAACCGGTTAAAAGCTTTCCTTCCGCTAAACCGGGAAGAACATAATCTGACTGAACAGCCATTCTGTTCACGGTTTCAATCATTTCCTCTTCGGAAGCCCATAATGCCGGCCGCAGATTCGGATCAAATGTTATGCTTTTTCCAAGTGTTTTCATGTGCTTCAGCGTTTTTTCAGCAAATGACCGGGTATGGGAAGAAACAGCAAGCGGAATGCCCGTCATATGTAAATGTGCCGCACGGCTGAAATACTCAGGCCTGAAGTCTTCTTCGTTCATATAGCTTGCTGCCGAGCCCTTTCTGAAAGACTGAACGAAAGGGTCACCCGACAGAACTTTTTCCTTCAGCTGAAACCCTGTCGGATACCGTGAATCTTTCAACACATGCTCGACATCCACTTTTTCCTCTGCAAGCCTTTTCATAATGTAGGTGCCAAATGCATCTTCCCCGACCTTACTTGCCCATCCGGCATTGAGACCCAGCCTGGCAAGTCCGATTGCAACATTCGTTTCTGCGCCTGCAAGCTCACGGGTAAAATGTTTTACTTCATCAAGCGGTCCCGGCTCATCAGCCATGAACAGCGCCATCGCTTCACCAAACGTCACAACATCCATTGGTTTCATGCCCTCCCACCCTTCCATCTGATTTTCTTTTGCTAAACCGATCAATTCTTTTAATCTTTCATGGGGATGTATTGGAAATTCCAGTGCAGCCGGGACAGATTTCCCCGTCCTGTTTTGAAACATCCTCCACCCGGCCTGCTCTGCTGCTGACAGTTCGGATGGATGAAGCTCGCCCCCTCTTAATGCCACTTCTTTTAGATGCAAATAGGAAATGTGCTCTTGTAATCTGCTGAAAGCTAATTCAGGCTCCTCACCCGTAAAGTGCCAGTTTCCGATGTCAAATGTCATCCTGACTGGAATCCTCATATTCGAAGCGCTTTCAAAAAAGCCCGACAGACGCTCAACTTTGCCTCCGTGAGGTGTCTGATCATTTTCGATAAGAAGCTGCATCCCTTTATAATCCTTTAAAAACAGATCCAGTTCTGTAAGATCGGAAACTCCTTGTAAATATTGACCGAGAGAAAGTTTCAGCCATTTTGCGCCAACTGCGAGAGCCTCTCCGAACACTTTTACTAGTTCAGAAGAATGTAAGATTCCACCCTCACCCCATACCTCTGCCGGAGCAGAATAGACCGTAAACATGGAAAGGCGCTCCAGTTCTTCTTTCAGATAGGTTAATGAGTCACGTTCTGAAAGCAGCTCTTTGCGTATTTCAATTCCGTCTGCTCCTGCTTCAGCTGCTATCCGGATGAAATTCAGCTGTCCTTTTTCTAAAACTTCTTTTCTGTCAAAAACATTCATTGGAACGATAATCAAGTAACGGTCAGCCTCCTAGCCTTTTAATAAATCGGTTTAGTAAATCGGTTTAGTGAAAGTATACACTTTTTGAAAGCGGTTTACAACTCTTTTTTTGCACAGCTTTCACAAAAGTCAGCTGCACTGTAATCAATTGTTTTTCAGAGATTGATAGGTATTAGGCGTTTATATTAAAAAAGCCCACTTCAGTACTTGACTGAAATGGGCACTTCTTCATTATTTTTTCATTTCTTCTCCATTGAAAACTTTAACCTCAGGCGGTGCAGCAAAAAACTGCATCGCTTTTCCTGAAAATGCCTTAAAATGCTCGCTGCTGTTGTGCAGTTCAACTGCTTCTGCATCCTTCCACAGCTCGATCATTTTGTACGCGCCATCTGTTTCAGTGTCCTTCATCAGATCGTATGCAATATTGCCTTCTTCTTCTCTTGAAGCTGCAACAAGCGGACGAATTTCGTTTAGAAAGTCAGCTTCTTTTTCAGTTAACACTTTAAAACCTGCATGTATAATAATCATTTTTCCATCATCCTTTCGGTTACTTCCACTCTGTAATTTTTTCGACAGGCAATCTTACCGACTGGTAGCCTGCATCTGCTGCTTTTCCGATTGAGAGAAGCATAACCGGATAATAGCGCTCTTTATCAAGTCCATATGCTTCTGCAATCTGGTCTTTTTCAAAGCCGCCGATCGGATTTGTATCATAGCCGTGAGCTCTTGCTGTCAGCATAAGCTGCATAGAAACAAGTCCTGCATCAATTAAGTTCATTTCCTTAAGCTGATCGAATGTCATCACTTCAAAGAAGCCTTTAATGGCTGCGACTTGCTGATCGCGGACCTCTGCCGGCATAAAGCCTTTTTCTACAGCTGTGCTGTAGATTTCTTCCAAGTATTCATTACTTTTCATATCTGCAAAAACCGCGATCACAGCGGCTGACGTTTCAACTTGTCTCTGATTGAATTTAGCAAGCGGCGCGAGCGTTTCTTTTCCTTCCTTCGTATCAATCACAACAAAGCGCCATGGCTGAAGGTTAACTGATGACGGCGCAAGTGCTGCTTCTTCAAGAATTTCAGCCATTTCCTCTCTGCTGATTTTAACGGACGGATCATAATTTCTGATGGATCTGCGGCCTCTTACAATTTGCTGGTAATCATTTATAAGTGTTTGATTCATGATGTTTTTCCTCCCTGATGCTATTCATTTATTTTTTCAACATTCTCTTTTATGCGGGAAAGCATTCCCAGCAGGACTTTTCGTTCTTCTTCTGAAAAGTCTGCGAGCACATTTGAGATAAACCGCTGTTTTTCTGAGCGGTATGCAACAATTTTCGATCTTCCTTCTTCTGAAAGACTCACATAAGTGAAACGCTGATCGTCAGGGTTTTTCTTGCGGACAACCATTCCCTTTTCCTCAAGCTGCTTAAGGTGTCTTGTCACAGCTGCATGATCAATATGAACAAGCTTTTGCAGAGCCCTCTGACTGATCTCATCCACTTCATATAGCTGATGGAGAAGATCGAGACGGGCCTGGCTGATGCCTGTACAGCGTTCAAACTTGCTCATCGTCTGTTTTGTAATCTCAAAAACCCGGTACAGGATCTCTTCTTCTTCCTTGCAGAAATGAGGCAATCGCATCCTCCACCCTTTATAATTGATAAGTCAATCATTGACCTATCAATTACTATAAACGATTTGATTTTTAAAGTCAAAAGGTATGCTTCTATGGGTGAATTCAACAAAAAAAGCGCTCCATGTGGAGACGCTCATTCGTATGATGAATAAAACTGGATCATGCTATTTTTGACTTCTTCTTTGAATTTCCTTGTACAGGTTGATAAACGTTGTGTTTCCTTTTCTGAGGCTTTCTGTCCCTCCTTTGCCAATCGGATAGAGCTCCAGATGTTCGACAATCACATCAGGCGCTCCAATTTGAGGCATTTTATTGATCATCACCAATGCCTGTGTTGTTCCTGGAGGTGCAGGTGAAGCAATCCAAACCCAATCCCTGCTTCTGCCGTCTGTCAGTCTTCCTGCAGGAATCGTTCTGATTAACCCGTGTCCGAGCAGCTTGTATGCTGCATTATAGTAAGCAATGGATATGCTGATCTGCGGGCTGCTGAAGGCTCCGCCATTTAACAAAGCTGCATTCAGTTCAAAACTTTCTCCCGGAAAAGCTTTTACATATTGAGTAATAAAACTGTTTAGCTCCCCGCCAAGCAAACGGACAGCATAGACTCCGCTGCTTTTGGCAATGACCGCATGAAATCCTGTCCATGGTGAAAGGCCGCCTGTTTTAAAATTGCCGTTTACAATCCGATTATCTGTCACGCTGGTTCCCCCGAATCTATCAAACTTAATTCTTATTAATGTATGTCCATTACAGGGGTTTGACAGTGCATATGACTACTTGGGACAGCCGGTTGAAAAAATAGACACTAAAATTGGATCAGAGCAAGGATGCGTGAAACGGATTCTCTTTTTTCATCCATCTTCATCTGATCACACAGCCTTTTATGAACAGCCATGAATTCAGGCATCATTTCTTGAAGCACACAAAGAATTTGCTTTTTTTCTTTCCCGCTGTACCACCCATTTAAAAGCGACTGCTGATTTTCCGTCAGCTTACTCCTTGCCCCTTCTATTTTTGCCCAGTCTCCGGGATTATTTGGAGGATATCCCATTTCCATATACCAGCCGGCAGCAATCGACCATCTCATCATGTCCAAACAGTGTAAAGCATAGTAAAATTCATTCCTCATACATCTCCGGTAAGCTTCATGTGCATAGGCAAAAAACTTATTTCTCCAGATGTCAAATTCAGCCTCACTTGCCTTATAACTTAGCGGTTTTGAATGGCTGCGAAGATCTTCCAGGAAACCCTCATGATCTTTAACTATTTCAATATCCCTTAACCACACAGAAGGAGATAAGTCACTGCTCTTGTAATAAAAGGAATCAACTTTAATAAAACAGTCAAAGTGAGCAATACTGTAAGTTGCCTGCGGAAAATCTTCATAAAACAAAACATGTCCCCATCTTTCTGCCCTATTCTTTTTATTTTGCCGGTACTGCTCAAACACGTCATCTTTAACCACAATACGAAGGTCGATATCTGAATAGAGATCTGTATTTCCGGCTCCTATTGATCCCCCGTAAAATACTCCTGACACGCTATCATCGAGAAGAAGATCCTGCTCTATTTTAGCCATCAATTCTTCCCGCCATTTTGGCAGATTTGAATCCCTCTCTTCAAATTTCATAAATGAACCATTCATAAAAAGTGATCCCTCCCCTATATGCCTTCCATTCAGTTTAATGAATAAACTGCGAGATAAAAACTCATAATCACACTCATTATGCCTGCGATGAGTAAGAAGATAAAAAACAGCCTGCGCCATAATCCGCCGAGAAAATAAAGAACAAGAAAGAGAAAATATATCCCGGCACTAATTCCTAAAAACAACAAAAATTCAATTCGTTCATTTGCAGGAAGAGGATTTGTCAGGGTTGTCAATGCTGAACCTCCAAAAATGACGATGGCAAAAAGCATCAATAAGTTCTTCATACTTTGCTCTGTGGATGTATTCATTTCATAAGTCTCCCAGTTTCTCAGTTTCCCATTGTTGAACAAAACCATTTGTTTTTTCCAATTATTTCAGATATTGGCGTCGTGAACAATCCTTAATAGAAAGAATGGTCTTAAGTAATTTACAACTGTTGAGATGGTAAAAAACGCATAATAAAAAGCCACTTTAATAAAAGTGACTCTATCGTTTCATGGTGTATTCCAAAATAAAGTAGAAGCAATTGGGATTACAACAACCCATAAAAGCACAAACGAATTCCCAACCAGCCCCGCTATTTTAAGAGATGTTATCTGAGTAAGTAAGGCAGTAATGATTCCTATTATCGGCAGTACACCTGCTATAATCATTGCAGAATTTGAGAATAAATCTTCGTTAAAAAACCAAGATGCGTACAGGATCAAAGAAATTAAAAAAGCGGTAATTGATATAATGCCTGACTTTCTCATAACCATCCCCCTTTAAGGAATAAATCTTATCGTAAATCTTACTTATTTTACCACTTGTTATTTGTTATTAAAATCAAAACAACAACAATTTTCAAAAAACAGTCTACGAAAAACATAAAAAAGCCCGTCACATGGATGACGAGCTATTCCTGACTAACATTCATTCTTTTTCATTTTCAAGTACCTCAATATAATGCTCCAGCTTCTCCCTGTTCTCCTGTGAAATTTCAGGGAACTGCGGATCTATTTTTTCCAGGCATTTTATCATGACTTCAGAAATGATGTAGCGCGAATACCATTCATCATCTGCAGGGAGTATGTGCCAAGGCGCGTATTCCGTTGACGTATGGTTCAGCATGTCTTCGAAAATGTCCTGGTAGCTGTCCCAATGCTTTCGCTCCTCCACATCGCTGAATGAGAATTCCCAGTTCTTCTTCGGGTTTTTCATCCGCTCGAGGAGTCTGTTCCTCTGTTCTTCTTTTGACATATGAAAGAAGAATTTCACCACTTCAAAGCCGTTCTCCGTTAAATAGCGCTCAAAGTCATTGATTTGTCTGTAGCGGACTGCCCATGTTTCTTCTTTCTCTTTTTCATCCGGCACTGCCTCCTCCTCAAGCAGATCATGAACTCTTGGTGCTATAACCTCTTCATAATGGGAACGGTTCAGAATCCCGATTTGTCCTCTCGCAGGAAGTGCCTTATGAATTCTCCAGAGATAGTCATGCTTTTGCTCTGAGTCCGACGGCTTTTGAAAAGAAGTCGTTTTCAGTCCCTGGGCGGTTAAGTTAGAAAAAATGTAGCTGATGGCTTCATCTTTTCCTGCAGCATCCATGGCCTGCAGGACAACGATTATGCCTTTCTTCTCTTCCGCATGAAGGCGCCAGTGCAGTTCCTTCAGCCTGTCTATGCTTTCAGGAATAAGCTTCTCCAGCAGTTCTTTTTCTGAGAAATCATGCTCCTCGCTCGGAGAGTAATCTCTTAATTTTAATTGTTTATTGCCTTCAATCCTATATTTATTTACGTTCATGTTTTCCTCCTAGGTCTGCTGAACAACCATTTCCTGATGGCGCTAAAAAACAGCGCATTTTGTGTTCATTCCATCAACTTTACCCAAATTTTTGAAAGCGTAAACGGTGAGATCCTTACTCATTTATTCCTTATTTAATTCCTTATAAAGATGAATATCATTTGTCATACTCTTCATCGATTTCTTCCAAAATTCTGGCTCTGTAAGATCAATCTTAAAATGTTTTTTTACCAGCTGCTCAAGCGGAAGTGTTCCCGTTTCACCAAGAAACTTCAGAAATTTTTCATCAAAATCCTCATCTGTTTTTGATTTCTCCAATAGACCCGCACTCAATAAGAAACCAAATGAATAAGGATAATTGTAAAAAGGAACATCTGCCTGATAAAACTGACCATATTTTATCCACACAAAAGGTTCGTATTCACTCAAAGCACTGCCATACGCTTTTTCCTGGCACTGCAAAGAAAGATGCTCCACTTTCGCTGCACTAACGTCTTCAGTCTTACTGAGCTCGTAATAGCTTTTTTCGAATAGAAAAGCCCCTCTGATTGACATCAGATAATTTAAATTGCGCTCAATTTTCCAGCCGAGAATGGCTTTTTTTGTTCGACTATCTTTTGAGTTTTCAATAACGTAATCAATAAATACGGTTTCAAAAAAGATGGAAGCCGTTTCGGCAGAAGTCATCTCAAACGTTTCGTCGGCAAAATACAGGGTTGGAGCAGCTTTCATCTGCTTGAAATGCCAGGCATGGCCTAATTCATGAGAGAGTCTTCTCGCACTTTCTAAGCTGTTGTCAAACGTGAGAGAGATTCTTGACACACCTTCTGAGAGAAACGGAGCACAAAATCCCCCCGGCGGCTTTTCCTTTCGCTGTTCCAAATCCATCCACCCATTGGTGGTCACATGATGGATGAAATCAGGAATATCACGGTCAATCCTTTCTAGAGACTTCGAAATAGCATCTACAGCGTCAGAAACAGTAAATACAAGCTGTACATCATGAGTTGAAGTCATCACCTCATGCCACGTGAGCTTCTCCTTTTTAGCTTCCTCCGCCTTTACCAGTAAATACTCTGAAAGTTCAGCTGAACAGTCATCGATCGCAGTCCACATTGCACCCAGTGAGCGGTTCGATATTCCATTCTGTTTGAGAGATTGTTCAAGGAAATGGATCTGTTTCAGCCCATATTCCTTCAATCTTATTTCAGCCATTTGGCCATAGATTGCCGAAAATTCTTCTGACTGGTTTTCCAGTGTTTCATTCAGTCTTTTAAATGCCTTGGTTTTCAATTTCAAATCTGAATTGGACATAGCCATTTGGATGGCTTCCCCAAAAGTCAATGTTTCTTCTCCAGTACCAGGATTTATGTTTATTTTTATATGATTTCTCAGCTGTTCATAGTCGTTTTGAAGCCGTCTCAATGATTCACTGGCAAGAAGAATATTCTTATCTTCTTCTCTATTGACCTTTCTCCGCCTTAATTGATTGATTAAAGAATCTTTTTCAGTCATATGATCCGGCTTCTCTGGCATGTCCAAAAAGATTTCTTCCAGAAGAAATCGGATATGAAGAAGTCTCGTTTTCAGCGCTGAAATTCTGCCGTTTACAGCGGCTAACATAGAAGGCTCAACTTTCTCTGTTGTCAGACAATAATAAAATGATTCCAATGATTCAATTTGACGGATGCTGTTCGAAAAATCGGTAAGTGTGTTTTCATTCACACGTTCCGATTTAGAAACTGATTCCAGAAGCGATACTGTTTCTTCTATATTATTGACGTACAGGCTTACCTTTTCCAGGTCTGGCCCAGTAAGAAGTGTATCTAGATTCCATCGGGTTTTATAATCAGCGGTCTTCACTCCCAATCCCCCCATTTAAGCGTTATCATTTTCATCCAGTTTAAAAAACGCATAACACTTTATGTCATGCGTTCTGAACAGTTAAATTTCCCCAGACTTATACTATCAGTTATTTCTGACAAATAAACGATTTAAAATCTGATCTGCTTCCATTAAATCGTCCACCACAAAATCAGCCTGCTCTAATTCTTCACTGTTGGAAAAGTCAAACCTGCATCCGATTGCTTTTAGGTGATTGTCTTTCGCAGCAAGAATATCTGACAATCTGTCGCCGACAACAGCGCCAGCATTCAGATTGTATTTATGCAGGATTGACCTTACGAGGTCTGATTTGTTTTGGGAATCAATCTGCTGGATGCTGAAGGTTTCTGTGATCCATTCTGATAGACCATAGTGATCAACGATCGTCTTAAGGTAACCTGTCAGCCCGTTGCTTGCAATAAACAGCTGAAATCCGGAACAAGTAAGCTTCTCCAGCAATTCCTTCGCGTTTGGATATAGCGCACCTCGATCAGTTTGTATGGCCAGAATCAGCTTATCGAGAAAATAGCTGTCTGCAAAATCACGGTCTTCCTGCGTATGATCCGGCAATAATGTCTCCCATACAACTGGAAGAGGCACACCCATGATCTTTCTGTAAAGAGTAATGGGAGTCTCTTTCTCCCATTTTCCAAGCTCTCTAAGCTGTACAAACGTTTCTTCGAGAGCCCATTCCAAAATAAGATCGGTTTGAAATAGTGTTCCGTCCATGTCAAAAATCACAGCTGTCATATGTATACTCCCTATGCTTTTTTGTTTAAGTCTTCTTTTTCAGCTGCAAGCAAATACAGAATTCCTGCAATCAATGCCAGGATGCTGAATGTGTTCAGTGTAAATCCGACGCTTTTAATCATTGCATCAAAGATTTTTTCATCCCATGTGGTTACCCCTGACCCGAACATGGCCGCGCTGATATACTTTGCAGCCAGCAAAAAAGCGGAAATAGCCAAAAAAGAAACACCGGCACCTCGTTTGTTCATGTCACATTCCCCCAGCACTTTTATAAAAGACTTATTTTTTTTCATTATAGCATTTATTCCCACTTTATTTTCAGAAAATTTTCATATAAAAGAAACCAGTGGTATGTTCATGACGGGTTTTTTTAAGAGGTGAAAATAAGTATAAAACCATTCAAAACGCACTGTATTTCTCATAGGGAACTAGAAGAATATGTTAATATACAGATAGAGCAGATACTTATCACCAGTCATTAAAACGGACAGGATTTCATCAATTTAAATAAAAATACAGTGGAGGCATCATGATGTGGTTACTATTAGGACTTATTACCATTGCAGCAACTTTTTCAAATCTTTATATGTATAAGACAGGAAAAGATTATAAACTTGCTATGGCTGCAGGATTATCATTCACAGCATTCACACTTTGTGCTGAATACAGTGCAGTGTCCCGGTGGGTAAAAGTCGAAGATTGGTCAGCTTTATTGGATGTAGTGCCAGGTATGGAAAAAGCATTATGGTTTTTGACAGTTTCTTCGATCTTGCTGAATATTGCACCTGTACTTTTAGAACTGAAGGATAAAAAATAATGACTTATCGGCTCATTATTTATCCTTATATACTTCACTGGTTCATTGAAATAAAGAAAATGGCTTAGAGGAAAAAAACCTCTAAGCCTTTTTGATGTGAGAAATAGTGTGATTTACCCTGTGAATTGGTTGCTTGCATCTCATATGGAAACCCGTTACCATGTTCTTGTTTTTTATCTTACAAGGAATTCATCAAAATTGTTCTGATTTCATCCCTGTCTCCGTTCTTTCTATCATCCGATTATAGATCTGTTTCAATTCCGAGCAGAGCGTTTCTACCCGCTTCAAGCAATCCTTCGCTGTAGAGCTGGTGATAGTCTGCGGAAAACTGGATCTTTGGCACAGCTACTTCGGGAACCCTTTGTTTGCATGCGTCAACAATGTCCGGAATGAGTTTTCGGACTGAATCATCTCCGGATAATATAAGTGTTTCTGGATTCAGCATGATGCTGATAACCGAAATGAGGTGGGCTGCATGGTATACAGATTCTTCTTGTGTTTGAGGCTGTGTCATTTTATCCTGCAGCGTATTCCCCTCTCCAATTGGAAGAAATCCGACTTCGCCTGCGAAAGCAGAAAAGCCCCTCAGGATTCTCCCATTAATAAGAGAAGCAGCACCTGGACCGTCATCCGTGAAGATTAAAAGCGATACATTTTTAGTTTTCTCGCCGTCAGCTCCAAGCACCCAGCCCTGCAGCATGGCATTCACATCACGTTCCACTGTAACCTGCACGCGGAATTTTTCTTCCAGAATCTTTTTCAAATGAAGTCCCTGCAGATCATCGTAGTAGTTCATATATTTGATTTCACCGTCCATCACCCCTGCCGGAACACCGATGGAGATGACGTTCAAATCTGTGAACCTTGCTTTCATTTCTTTTATAATGGCTTTTATCGTTGACAGGTAATCCTGCCCGAGTGTCCGCTCCTCTTTTAAAAGAACGTCTTTTTTGGCATTAGCGACTAGAATCCAAAAGCGTGAATACTGAATATACAGGACAAGGATGGATCCATAAGCAGGGTTAATTCCGTAAATAGAAGCCCGCCTTCCGTTGCTTGATGAAGCCATGCCTGTATGCATAATCACGTTTTTTTCTTCAAGATCATCCAGCATTTTGCTTACGGTAGGAAAACTTAGACCGAGCTGTGCAGCCAGATTTTTTTTAATAAACGTTTCCTGCCGAACAAGTTCTTTCAAAATTAGCTGTTCATTTGCCCGTTTTATGAGATGCGCTGAATCGTGCGATGGCATCGTTTCACCTCTTAAGTTAATTGATTTAATGTTTTGATAACGAGAGCAAGGGCTGCTACGCTGATTGCAGTAAACACCGGTATAAATTCAAGAGTCGTGCGGCTTGCGATATATCCAATCAGCGGAACAAATGTCAGCAGGCTGATATAGGAAAAAGCCACCTGATAACCAATGACTTTTTTCGCCTGCCCGCTCCCGTAGCGCTTTGATGTTTCATGCATCATTGCCGGATAGAGCGGAGCAAAGCCGAGACCTAAAAGAAAGATTCCCGTTCCATAAATAAATGCGTGTTCCTGAGAGAAAAAAGCAGCTGAGCCAAGGGCAGAAATCACCAAACCGAGGACAATCAGCTTACGGTTGCCCAGGCGGTCAGCAATAAACCCCATTAGAAACCGGCCAATCATGATGCTTCCAAAAAAGCCTCCTGTCAAAAAACCGGCATCAGATAGATCAAGCCCCCTGCTTTCAACAAGCAAAGCGCTAAGCCACAGACCCAGTCCGCCCTCAACGGCAACATAAAAGATGTAAGCCAAAACAGACAAATACGGGGCAATCCCTCCAATCCATGGTTTCTCCTCTCTTTCTTCCTCTATTGCACCGCCCTGCTTTGTCTGCTTCCAAAAGGACAGGGTCATAAAGAAAGACATGGATAAACAAAGAATGACCACTCCTATAAAGCCATACCCAACCTTCCAGCTTCCAAAGTTCGATATGCCAACTGTTAGAATGATGGGGCTTAAGGTGGCACCGATGCCCCATGAACTGTGAAGCCAGTTCATATGTTTAGATGAAAGATTTTCAGCTGCATAGCTGTTAAGACCTGCATCAACTGCCCCCGCACCCAGCCCAAGCGGCACCGCAAGAAGAAGAATCAGCCAGTAGGATTCGCTTACCGCAAAGCCAAGGATCGCAAGAGCTGTCATTGTACAGGATACAGCGGTCACCCTGCCTGTGCCGTACCGATTCAGCAGCGCACCGTTTACAAACCCTGAAATGGCCGAACAAACGGTGATTGTCATCGTAATAAAACCTGCGTACTCAAGAGGCACACCAAAGTCCTTCCTCATTTGGTTCCACGCCACCCCAAGCCCGGTATCAGGGAGGCCAAGTGCTATAAATGCAAGATAAAGGAGCATCAAAAACAATAAAGCAGGTTTTGGCTGTGCGTTTTGGATCAGTACCTGACTTGGATGTATCTTCTTTTCCCTTTGAGTCATATATAGTTCTCTCCTGACCATACGGATGGCTCGAGCTTCATGCATGAGAACACTGTCTGGAATGAAGAATCTTTCGGGCTGCAGGCATATAATCCAAATTGGATTTCATCAGAAGCTTTGAATAAATGGGACATTCGAATTTGTCTGAACGTATTCCCGTCACGTGAAACTTCTGTGAGAAAATCGTTATGTTTTCTTGTCAGTCTGTACCACATAACAGGATCCTCATCTTTTTCTTCCTGAGAAATTGCCCAGTCAGAATACCCATGATTTGTCACTGCTGACCCAAGCAGCCATTCTCCTGATTTACCTTTTTCAACAGAAGCTTTCAGCCAATTTTCTGAATCCATGAATACCATAATCCCGCTCTGGTCATATAGTGCTCTGCCATTGAACTGAACTTTTGCCGTAAAAGAAAACTCCTTTTTTTCTGTAGAAAACAGGTACGCATGCCCGTTATCTGTCCGGTAGCCGTAATTTGTGCGCTGCCAGAAATCCGTATACGGCTGGAAGTAAACGTCAGGCTATGATTGATGATTTCAAACTCTGCTGGAGCATTAAGCCATTGACCGTCTTTTATTTCTAATGTAAACATTGTCGTCTCCTTTTATTAAAATAGTTATTAAAACCATTTTAATAACTATTCAAGAAACTGTCAAAAAACTTCTGATTATATTAAGTCAGTATCTTTTCCTATAACCGTCATAAAAAAATGACCTATCCGTGTAAGAGACAGATCATTTTTTCAGCTGCTAAACGAGCTTTAAGCCTCTGCGCCAAGCTTCAATAAAGGCAAAAGCAAGGAATGTGAATGCTCCCCATAAAATCCAGGCTGCATCAAGCCCGATCAGACCAGCATCTGTACCGTACAACTGCGTTCCCCACGTTAGAACAATTCCATCTAAAAATGTGGCTGTCAAAAGACCAAGACTTACACCGGGTATGATTTGATCAGCCTTTAATTTTGCAGCTTTCATAATGAGCAAGACAGAAATCCAGGATACCGGCAATGCTATAAGAAACGAAAATACGCTCCCTGTTTTTCCAAACATACCGACGTCCGAACCAAATCTGACGGCCATGGCTCCGCAAAACCAAAAAGCCATACCCAGCACGACCAAAACGGCAGTTTGCTGTTTACTGAATAAACGCTTCAATTCACTATTTTCTGTTTTTAATCCCATACTATTCTTCCCCCCGAATCAAATTATGTAGCATATACTACACAATAAAAGCAATGAGGAACATACAATGAAAAAAGGTGAACTTCGCAAGCAAACGTTTAAGACGAAAATGGCAGAATATATCCTTCATCACGGGCTTCATTCAGCAAGCCTGCGAAATCTGGCAGAGGCAGCAGAGACAAGCGACAGAATGCTGCTCCATTATTTTCACGATAAAGAACAGCTTCTCACAGAGGTTCTGACGCTCATATCCGACAATCTGATTACGATTCTAAAAAAATCGCCGGCAGATCCTATGCCGTTCAGCAAGCTCGTTCCACATATGTACCATTTGATGAAGGAACCGGAAGTAAAACCATTTATGAGACTATGGCTGGAATTAATTGCGCTTGCATCCAAAAAAGAAAATCCGTACTTCTCTGTAGCAAGAATAATAGGTGAAGGCTTTCAAAACTACTTTGCTCTTCTTCTCGATGCGGAAAATGAGGAACAAAAAGAACGGCTGGCAGCCCTGACTCTTGTCACAGTTGAAGGAATTGCACTGCTTGATGCCATTGATTTTGACGCAAGCATTGAAAAAGCAATTGAGAGCATTTCTTCCTATCATGAAAAAAACACATAAAACAGCAAAAGGGTTTCTGCTTGAAGCAGAAACCCTTGTCTATTCATGCATGTTCTCCAGTTAGAGGAAGCGACAATGTAAATATCAGCCATCCTTCCTCATAGTCCGCTTCTAAATGTCCCCCATGCAGTTCAGCAATTCGCCTTGCAATGGCTAAACCTAGGCCTGTTCCCCCATCCTCTTTTCTTGATTGATCTCCTCTGTAAAAACGTTCAAATAGAGTATCAAGGCTTCCTTCGGGCTTTGAGTTTACACGGTTTGCCAAAGTGAATACTGCCTGATGACCTCTTGTTTTAAGACTCAGTTGTATGACAGACGGTTTAAGACTGTAATTAACTGCATTTGACAGCAGGTTTTCAAAAACCCTGATGATCTGTTCAACATCAACTGGGGCTGTCACTTCTTCTTCCGGAATGTCTACCTCCATTTTAAGGCTTCGGTCCTCCAGAATCGGAATATATTCACCGGCAAGCTGTCTAATAATCCCTGCAAGATTCACCTCATATTTCTTCACCTGAATATCAGGACTTGTCAGTTTGTTATACGTAAACAATTCGTCCAGTAAATGCTTGAGGCGCTGGGATTTAAACCGGAGAATGGCCAGGTATTCCGCTGCCTGCTGCTCAGTCAAATTCCCCCTGTTCTCCAGAAGATCAAGATAACCAATTATTGAGGTTAAAGGTGTTCGGAGATCATGCGAAATGTTCGTGATCAGTTCATTTTTATTCTTTTCAAGCTCCCGCTCACGAAGAAATCTCGCTTCAAGCTCTTTGGACATCTGATTGATATTTTCTCCAAGTCTTGCAAGTTCATCCCTGCCCTTAACTTCAATAACATGACTGAGGTTTCCGCCGGCTATCGACTGGACCCCATCAGATATTTCATTCAGGAAGATTATTTTTTTCTTAATAAACAGCCATAAGCTGATGATAAAAAGAATGATAGCACTTGAAAAAATGACGATAACCAGAACGTTGTAAAGAAGAATGTTCATTTCTTCTATAGGTTCAGCGAGTACAAACCTTACAAGGATATTCGAAAGGACTGATATCCCTGCAAGTGAGACGATAAAACTGACAGCCACAGCAAAAAACAGCTTCACACTGAGTTTATTCCAAAACCGGATCATATCTTATAGCCAACTCCCCAAATCGTCTTTATATAAATTGGCTGTTTAGGATCCAACTCAATTTTTTCTCTGATTTTCGTAATATGAACCATTACCGTACTGTCTGATTTGAAAAAGTCTTCATTCCAGACAGATTCATAGATCTGCCTGATGCTCATGACCGTTCCTTTATTTCTGGCAAGCAAAGAGAGGATATCAAATTCTTTCGGAGTCAGCCTTATCTCCCGTCCTCTGGCCATGACCTGCCGTGTGTCTGTATTGATATTTAGACCGTCAAGTTCAATTACAGGTGCGTCAGACTTTTGCTGATCATTGTATTTTGTAAATCTTCTAAGCTGCGACTTGACTCTGGCCATCAGCTCAAGGGGATTAAACGGCTTTGTCACATAATCATCTGCACCGGAAGCAAGCCCCTGAATTTTATCCATATCCGCAGACTTTGCTGATACCATAATGATGGGCATGTTTCTTTCTTCGCGGATTCTCATGCATGCCTCAATTCCATTCATTTCCGGCATCATAATGTCCAATATCACTAAATCAAATGATTCTTTTTCAAGCATAGTAATAGCTTCCGAAGCAGTTTCCGCCCCTGCAGCACGAATTCCCTCATTTTCAAGATAAATCGTAATCAGTTTTCTTATTTCTCTGTCATCATCAACGACTAATACGTTTGAAGGCAAAGCTTTCATTCCTTTCGCCATTCGTGCACGCCAGTACATAGGCAGGCGGCAAGTTCTGATATTCTCTCGATACGCGTATGGCAGAAAAATACCTCTTAAAAAGAGCTTTTTTAAACAGCGTATACTGAAACGTGATAAATTCCCCTTCGGCACCAAGAATGGATGCCGTTTCTGATAAGATCAAATCTGCTGCATCACTCGGAATACTCGCAAAAGGGAGTCCTGACAGGATATAGTCTGCCCTTTTAAACCCATACTTCTTCATATAATAAGAAGTGTTCTCAGCAGATCCATTTACAATGACTAGATCTTTCACATCGCCGTATTTATCCTTAAGAAGCCTGCAAAACACTTCATTTTGTTCAATTAAAAGAATACGGGTTCCATTTCTTCTTTTATGAATCAGCTTTTCTGTAAAAACGCCTGTACCAGGACCATATTCTATAATATACTCAGCTGTCTGAAAATCAATAGCTGCTGTCATGTGTTCTGCAAGCTTTGGGGAACTAGGCAGCAGAGCACCTGTAGATCTGGGCTTATTTATATATTCTAATAAAAAGGCTAAAGAATTCATCGTTATCACTCCGTGTTCAAGTAGTATGATCTCTATGATAGAGACCAAACCTTAACCTTTACCCGGGGAAATTCTTAAGAATTCTTAAGATAAGACAGATGAATAAGCGGTTCTTGAAATGTTGGATATCTGTTTTTGAAAAACATATACCAAGCCAAAACTTATACATTTGGATTGAAAAAAGACCGATTTTATCAATCGGTCGGCCTTCGCTGAAGCACTAATTTTTAATTTTTTCAGCAACCGACAATATGGCTGCAGCCAGAATTTCAGGCTGATCATGCATGATGGAATGGCTGCTGTCAGAGATTAATATGAGTTCGCTGTTATTGGATAGAGAAGTTAGCATTTGCTGCGCTTCCAGCCATTTTTCCTCAAATTTATTTTCCTCCAGTTCTGTAAATCCCATCGCCTTTGCCTGCATATCTGGCTTTTCAGGTGTAATGACTGCCAGAGGTTTATCTCTTAGATGACTTGTCTCAGCAAGCTTTCTTTCAAGGATATTCATTTGCTTTATTTCTTCATTCATCACACTGAAGAAAGGAGCATCCCAGTGTACTTGAACATATTTCTCAGGAGAAAGAAATTCTGGTGCTTTATCTGAAAAGATTTTCTCGCCTAACAGTCTGACAAGCCCTATCCGAGCGAGAAGGCCATTCACTGTTTGGTCTTGAGTTTCGAAGAATACAGCGTTGTAAGCCTCAGCCTGCTTGGCAAAAAACTCATTTCTGGCATCTACCAGTACCATGCCCGCTACTTTTTCCGGATATTTTTCTGCGAAGTGCCGTGAATAAATGCCTCCTGCTGAATGTCCAATTAACAATATGGGTCCCTTTATTTCTGTTCCTTCCAAGACAGTATATAAATCCTGAATAGTGGTTTCGACTGAAAAACCATCCTCTGGAGAATCGCTATATCCGTATCCTGCCCGGTCGTAGGTAAGAACTTGGGTATATTTAGACAGCTCCTCTTGAATGTTATCCCAGTCATATGACCACTGTCCGGCACCTGTTTCAATGACAATCGCCGGCAGATCAGATTTTTCTCCCCTGATCACTGTATGTATGGACCGATCCCCGATTTTAATCATTTGTCCATTCGAAGGATAATTGTTTTTTGCCTGGTTATACCCATACCATTCATAAATTGATCCCATGATACAAACTAAAAGAATGATTCCTGCCGCTGCAAAAGAAATTGTTTTAAGTTTCTTGCGTTTTTGGGATCCGTTATCTTTCTTAGGGTTCATGACCAATCTCTCCTCGAATGTGCGTTTTTATAAAGGCATTTATCCTTGCAATAAGATGTTAATAGATTCATCATTGTTTGCGTACAACTGCTCTTAAAAATCTTACTATGTAAATCGTTTTTACCGTTTCCTTAACCATGCCTTCTGCAGACAGATAGTTTCTGATTTGCCGTTTTCGGTTAGGTACCATAAGCAGCGGCAGTTTTTTCGGATCAAACCATCCCGTCTGAGCTGTTTCAGGTCCTTTTGTAAACAACTTTCCGCCTATTGGCTCAGCTGAATAGATATGCTGTATATCATTTTCATCAGCCAAATGATATTCACCTATTTTAGCTGCAATCTTAATGCAGCACCCTGTTTCCTCTTCTGCCTCTCTAACCGCACATTCCTCCAGGAGTTCGCCCGGATCAGCCCTGCCCCCTGGCAGATCCCAGATTGGATAATCGCGGCGTTTTACTAATAGAATGTTCCCTTCGTTATTTTTAATGATTGAAAAACATCCTGCTGAGGCAATTGAATTCAAAGCCCTCTTAGCTCCTTCCAATACTAAACTTCAACATTATTATGCTGATCAGCTATTTTAACTCATTTTATGACCGGTGCCTTTGCACCTTGTATCCAATCTTTGATAAACGGAAGCTGATGCGGATTAAATTTATTTGGCAAGTTGTGTTTCTCTAAAAAAACTACTCTCTTACTCTCTTCATTTTGTTTTATTTGTCCCGAGAACTTCTTTGTGACAAAGATGACTTGCACGCTGTAAACCCTGTCTCCATTTTCGTATTCTGCAAATCCCTTTTTCCCTGAATAAATGCCAAATAAATTCAGGTCTTCCACAGATAACCCTGTTTCCTCGTACACTTCTCTTTTGACAGTTTCTTCAAAGGTCTCTCCGAGTTCAAGCAATCCCCCGGGAATTCCCCATTCTTGGCGGTCTGTTCGTTGCTGCAGAAGGATTCTGCCATTTTCATCTTCAATAATGGCTCCGCAGCCCACAGTTAATAACGTTTGATGGCCGATTAAATTTCGCATTGTTTGTATGTAGTCGCTCATTCCAGTTCCCTCTCCAATTCCGCTTAACACTTCCAATTTTAACATAAATACCCATACAATCTTAAAAAAAGACACATCATATTAAATGATGTGCCTCAGTGCTTGTTAATAAGCTCCTTCTGAGTAGGTGAGCTCATAGCTGTGTGTATAAATTTCAAAAATGTTTCCGAACGGATCTTCCACATAAACCATTTTGAACGGCTTTTCACTAGGATAATATTCCCGGATCGGCATGCGCTGCTTCCCGCCATGTTCAATGATTTTCTGCACCATGCCCTCGATATCAGGATCCTGGATGCAAAAATGAAAGATACCTGTTTTCCAGTATTCAAAATTGTTCTCAGGTTTTTCATTGTGTGGAAACTCAAACAGTTCAATTCCGATTTTGTCTCCGGTCGATAGATGGGCTATGCGGAATGTTTCCCACTCATTTCCGAAAACGTCCCTGCACATTTGCCCGATTGCAGAGTCATCGTTTTCTACTTTAGACGGTTCCATAAGGACATACCATCCGAAAACCTCTGTATAAAATTTGACTGCCTGGTCCAGGTCAGGAACAGAAAGTCCGATATGTGAAAACGATCTTGGATACGTCAGCATTGATTATATTCCTCCTCAATTGTACGATAGAGTTCCTTACAGAATTAGTGTAACGAATCATTTCCAATGATGTAAGTATGCACTTTTTTGTCAGTTACTATCATAGAAGTAAGAAAGGAAGCAGCAAATTGAACTCAAATGAAGGAAAATTAAAGTGCTCCATTGAATATACACTAAATAAAATAGGGGGAAAATGGAAAACGGTTGTCCTCTGGCATCTCGGGACTGATGGGACGCTTAGATACAGTGAAATCAGAAGGCTGTTGACAGGAGTAACCCACAAGGTATTAAGCCGGCAGTTAAAAGAACTTGAAGAAGATGGGTTTATCGAACGCAGGCAATATGATACGATGCCTCCGAAAGTAGAATATACCATGACATCCAAAGGACATACATTGATGCCGATTCTTCAGCACATGCATGTGTGGGGCAAAGAAAATTGGGACCAGGATTAAAGGAGGAATGAAAGTGGGATGGATCATTGGCTTGCTGGCTGGAACATTAGGGCTGGCTTACTTGATTGACCGGAAAAGAACGAACAGAAAAACCGTATCTCACAACCCCGGTGAGGAAAAAAACGTTACAATGGGCGACAATCGCTATTCAAGCGGCGGGGAATAGAGATTGCCTCCCTTTAAGGGAATCTATTTCAAAAAACATTGGTGAGCAACAAAAAGACGATAATCATCCAATTACCGTCTCTCCGCCTTTACATATGATTCACTTTCTTCTTTTTATCCCACTTAAAGATTTTGTTAAGGAACAAGTAAATTCTTTTTGACTCTTTTGTCATTAAAGGTCCAATAATCGCCAGAATCAGAACATACAGTGCTGAGAATGGCTTCAGCATCGGAGTAAGACCTCCGGCTATGCCGAGATTCGCTACAATAATGGAAAACTCGCCTCTTGATACAATAGTCAGACCAATGTTTGTGGACGCTTTATGTGACAAGCCCGCTCTCCTTCCGGCAATCATTCCGGCAATAAAGTTTCCGAGTATGGTCAATAGGACCGCACCAAGTGCAAGCCATACAGCGCCGCCGAGGGAGAATGGATCAATACTCAATCCAAAGCTGAAGAAGAAAATGGCGCCGAAGAAATCCCTGAAAGGAACGACCAGGTGCTCAATTCTGTCACTGTGCTCCGTCTCAGAAAATACAAGTCCCAGTAAAAGAGCGCCAATGGCTTCTGCTACGTGAATCAGTTCTGAAAAACCGGCCACGAAGAACAGGGAGGCGAAAATGACGATGATGAATACTTCATCAGAGGAAATACTGATCAGTTTGTTGATCAGAGGTGCACCTTTTCTGGCTGCAATGAAGAAAAGAAGCATGTAGCCAAGTGCAGTGAGAATGGAAATAAGCGCTCCGCTGAACGATGTAGCATCCCCCAGTACAAGACCTGAAACAACAGAAAGATACACAGCGAGGAAAATATCTTCAAACATAATAATTCCCAGAATCAGCTCTGTCTCATTATTTCCTGTCCGCCTTAAATCCACAAGGACTTTTGCCACGATGGCACTTGAGGAAATTGTTATCACTCCGGCAAACACCAAAACTTCAACCGGAGTAAACCCATTGATAAAGCCGTATAGAAGGCCCAATGTAAAATTGATGCCAATATAAATGGTACCGCCGGTTACGATCGATCTTCCTGATTTGATCAGCTTCTTAACAGAGAACTCAAGCCCCAGATAAAACAGCAAAAACAGGACACCGATTCTTCCAAGAAACGAGATAATCGCTTCACTTTCAATAAATCTCAGATCAATTACTCCTATATGAGGGGCATGCGGTCCTACAACCATGCCGAACACAATTAAAAAGGGAATAATAGAAAACTTAAATTTATTTGCAAGCAGGGCGGCTGCTGCAACAATCAGTAATGCGGTTCCAACTTCAAATACTAAATGATCCATTTAATCACCCCGGTTTGTTAATAGTTCGCTGATTACACGTTTAACTTCCTCTCTCTTCCCTGAAATGACAAGCGTGTCCCCTTTTTCAAGAATCTCATCAGGGCCAGCATTCAGCAGTTCTTTCATGTTGTTTTTCAAAATGGATATCACAGTGACACTGAAGTGGTTGCGGATATCAAGTTCGCCGATGCTTTTCCCTTCGGCAGCTGCCCCGGGTTCGATTTTGAACCATTCAATGACAAGTCCTGAAAAGGCCATTTCAATTGTTTCAAGAGCTTTTGGCTTGTAGGCCATGCCGCCAAGAATAGCCGCGATCTGTCTTGCTTCTGAGTCACTGAATACAATCGTTGAAACAACTTCCTCATGATCTTCGTCAAAATGATAGATTTCTCTTCTTCCGTCATCATGGATGACGATTACCGCTTTTTCCTGATTTTTTGTGATGACCTCAAATTTGCATCCAATTCCGGGAAGTTCGCTTTCTCTGATTTTCATCTGGATTCCTCCTGACCATTTTTAAAGATTCACATCGATTTGCGTGACAATCTGTTCATCTTTTTTTATTCCTAAAAACTTAAGGGTTTCAGCCGGTGTTGCATGATGGAAATGCTTTTGTAGAAGGGCAAGTGAGACCCCTTTTTTGTATGCGTGGTAGCCAAACGTTTTGGCCAGGGAATTGGTTCCGATTTTCTCATTCACCCCGGCATGAACGGCAGCGTCATGGATGATTCTGTATGCCTGCTGCCTAGTAATGGGCTTTTTGAATTTGCGGGATTGAAACAAGTAGCACATATCGGAATTCGCCTTCTTCAGATACTCGGTGATTGCCAATCTGAGTTTTTTATTAATATAAACAGATCTCCTCCTTTCGTCTAAATCGGAGTAATGATAAAATTCTGCAACATTTCCGTTTTCATCCAGCAGATCATCCTTTTTTACTGCAGTCAATTCTGACACCTTTAAACCTGTATTAATGCCAAAAACGAATAAAAGATAGTCTCTTTCGGATTGCTGTATAAGATAATCTTTTATTGCCTGAATGTCATTTACGTTTCTGATTGCACTTACCGTTTCCATTTTATCACTCTCCAATGTTACTTAATATTAGTTTATCATATAAATAAGTTACATTCAAATATACAGGCTACTTACAATCTTCTTAGTAATTCCCAAGAATGGAATTCATCCTGCAGTCCTTTATGCACCGGCTGCAGGATTTGAAATTCCCCATAAAAAAACAGCTCATTAAACATGAGCTGTACAAACCGTTATACAAGTATACATTGCAGACCTGATGTTCCGTTTATTGGATCGGCACCTTCTTAAACCAATACTCCAGCGCCTCCATTGGCTCCTCCCTCACGTGCGCGTAATAGATCTCCAATTCCTCCGGCTTAACACCATCAGGCAAAGTAAATGAAAAGTGAAAGTCTTCCGCTGTTTCCACATCATAGATCTGAGGCTCCAGGTCTGAAAAACCTTCTCTTTTAATCGCATGTTCAACATCTTCAACGAGGTATTTCCAGTCCATCTGGGTATGCAAATCCGCCCGGCTGCGGGAAACAGAGCCCGCACTCTTATTTTCAGGAATATAGAAGATAAGATAATCAGTTGGAAAACGGTAGTAATCAAGCCTTTCTGACCAGCTTCCGCTTATATGCACCCTGCCGTTTTCTGCGGATGTTTCAAAAATAAGAGAATCTGGCTTTACCCGATCAACGGAATGATAAAGAAAGAAACTGACAAATAGGATGCAGATGAATATGGGACTGAACAGCAATAGTGCGGCCAGTGTGTTTTTCTTCCATTTGCGGATTCCTGATACTAACAAAATAATCAAAACTAAACCTATAATCAGTGTCATTGCACAGGACCTCAAACCGTCATTTCATTTTCGTATTTATATTGGAGAGCATGGACTAACTGAGCATTAAGTACGTCTGCAAAAAAGCCAATTGAGAGTGAAGCGAGAAAAATAGTGCCCCCCATTAAGGCTAAACTAGGATGAAGAATGCCAATGATCATAAACAGCAGTATCCCTCCCGCATATATAAAGGCAATTATCCAAGCGCATCCTTTAATTCTGTGGAGAGATGTTAAAGCCGCTTCTGAAAAAGCCTTCCTTTTCTCTATAAGCGAAAGTAAATGCACAGTCTGCTTTAAAGCGAATGCAAAAGGGATGACAGTCAAATAAATTCCAGCAAGTACAATTCCTTTTGTATAGGCAAACTCCGGAAATTGCTCAGCAGACAACTCAGCAAGCCCCGGAAGCCACAAAACACTTAAACCAAAAACACCCCCGCCTATCAGGAGCACAGAGGCTTTTAAGATAAGGATAAATCCGTTTTGCATTTAGCACCTCATTCCAATGTTTTCCTATATATTACTCCTTAATTTATTGTAAATCAATAAATTTTTGTTGTTAAAACTAAAAAACAGCCAGCCTCCTTGATAAAGAAAGCAGCTGTTTTACAGGACGAAGCTTATGAATAAACACATCTCCACAGAGAAAAATAAGGAAAAAAACAACTAATAGAGAAGGAGCAGCTCATGATTATCTTTTACACTCTTTTTGCATGTTTTGTTTTGCCCCAACCGATTGCAAGTGATCTACATTCTTTACAGTCCGTTTCTTCGAATACTCATGAGTATTATCAATTAACAGAAATTTTCTATCATCAAGACCAGACTGCCATTTCCTACCCCCAGCTATCCGGTATGAAAAACCCAGCGGTCCAAGCAACATTGAATAGGAAAATCAAAGAAGATGCCTTAACGGTCCTTCACTATTACCCGGATGGAGTCCTGACGGATGGACTTACTTTAGACATCAAATACACAATAAAAAGAATGGACCGTGAACTGCTGAGTATACAGTATGATGGACTCGGCAATGTATCAGGCACAGCCCATCCCTCTCATCATTTTTATACATCAACCTACCTGCTGACTGATGGAAGGCGGGTAAAATTAAATCAGCTCGTAATCCTTAACGAAGCTTTTGCTGAAACGCTTAAGAAAAAAAGCAAGGCACTATCCCCTGCCCTGCAGGGTTACCTTGAGGGATTATCGAATCAGGACCTGCTTACTAAACTTCAAACTGCAGATCAGCTTGAACGTATCGGAGAAAACGATCAGTCTGATGTTTTCAGCTATTGGACAGAAGATTCCTTAGGCATCAGCATTGGAGTAAGCCATGCACAGGGTGACCATGCGGAATTTGAAGTGAAAACGAAAGATATCGTTCCTTTTTTGAAAAAACCTCTTTAGCAGAATAAGAAATTGTTTTTGACGTGTCAGAGCCCGCTTCCATTAAGCATTGATTGTGCGATTTGATTTTTCATCAAAATAAGAAGCCTTAGAAGGCATCATTACTGCCACAAGCAGACCAGCTGCAAACAGGACGCTTGCACCTGAAAAGACGAGACAGACTGTCTGCAGGGTGAACCATTCTGCTGATAATCCTAAAATAAGCGTCAGCACAATCTGTACGATTCCCTGAAGCATATCAGCAGCGCTCCCAAACCGGCCCATAATGGCGACAGGAACATTCATCTGAAAGAAAGTCGCATAGCCCGAATTGGCGAACGCCATAAAAAAGCCTAGAAAGACAAAAGACAGAGTAGCTGTCATAAATCCGTTTGAGCTGTAAAAAAACAAATACCCGGCAGAAGTCATCAGCATGCCTGTTCCCATATAGAAGCCAAGCTTCATTTTGGAAGCAAGTGCTGCTGATGCGGCAGCGCCGGCGAGCGCACCGAGTCCTGTCAGACTGACGATCATTCCATAATCCCTGTCAGAAAGCTCAAGATGCTGCTTAATAAAGGTTGCCTCCTGAGAATCAAGGGCAAAGCCAATCAGCATGGCTGCCTGAAAGAAAACGTATACCGCCATAAAGTAAGATGCCTTTTTCCCAAATTGAAAGACAGTTTTCCAATCATCGACAATCGTTTGAAATTTGCCGCGTATATTCGATTGATACGGCTCTTCCTCTAGCTTCGGCAGGAAACAAAGAATTAATCCGCAGGCAATAAAGGATACAGCATTGATAAAAATGCAAATGTCTGTTCCAAAATGCATAATCAGAAACCCTGCAACAGCAGGACCGGTCAAAAAAGCTCCGGAACTAGCCATCCCCATAACGGAATTAAATCTCTTTCTCTTTTCAGAAGGAATCATTTTCGTTATGTATACAGAAGAACTTGGACCAAAAAAAGAACCTGCCATATTAATAAGCAGAACAGCCAGATAAATAAACCAAAGTGAATCCAAAAAAGGGATGACAGCCACCATACCGCCTCTGAAAACATCTGTGAAAATCATCAGCTTCTTTTTATCCATCCGGTCAATGACACTGCCTGCCCATGTGTTTGTAATCAGCATGGCAATTGGCCTGATCATATACAGTCCTGCGACCGCTGCTGCCGAGCCTGTTAAGTTTAAGACAGATAAATTGATGGCAATCAGGTAGATCCAGCTGCCCAAATTTGATATGCCGATTCCTGTAATCAGCAGAGACGGCACTTTCCATGCATTCATTAACCCACCCCGTATAGAAGAATTATGTAATGATATCGTACCACTTTTCATCAGTTGTTTTTTCCTTCAATTGTGAATCTTCTCCAAATTTTAGTATTTTTTTCAAACGAACCTTGCTGATTCTTAATGCACAGTTTCAATACCTTTTTTTCAAACAAAAGAGAAGGTACAATAGAGCAAGAAAGGATGTGCTAAAATGGCTGTCGTTCTGCCGCATATTGAAGATGCCAACACAACGGGCTATATCCCTCCTGCTGGAGTTTATGAAACATTTGAAAATGAAACGGACTATGAAGAAAAAGTAAAAGAATGGGGACTGCGCGTAAAAAAGGAGTACTGGTATAAAGAACGTACACACCAGAGACTTGTTGCGATTAAAGGATACCAGACTTTCGGTGCATCACATACAACGCTTGTCATCGAGTTTCAAGACGGTAATCTGTCGTGCATTCATCCGGCTTACTTGAAAGAAATGCAGTCGGGAAACTTCGGCAAGGAAATAAAAGAGCCTGCTCCTGATGCTGCCGCTTCTAAGATTACAGATGAAACTGCATTAGAGTCTCCTTCAGAACCAGTCGAAGCTCCTGCCGTCAAGCAAGTTGAACTCTCTGAAGAACCCAAAAAGCCTGCCGCTAAAAAAGCTAAGCAGCCAAAGCTTGCCCTGCCTGATGACAAGGTGCATTTTACGGCAAAAGTGAAGCAGCTGGCGCTCAGCTGGAATCATTTTAATGAAGAAAACGACGAAGTAGTGATCCTCGAAGATGTCGCGATTGTGGGTGACGATGCCCTTGAAGTCGGACTAGCCTGGTGCTCCCACAGCAAAACCCTGAAAAAATATGAGCTTGCAGCTGGCGACATCCTGAACTTTAACGGGAAGATCGTCAAAAAAACATTGCCTAAAGGAAAAGACGTAGAAGATGAATCTATGCTGCTCGACGTTTCCGTTCCTTACAAAATCAACAATCCGTCTAAAATCGTCAAAGACTGATCAGCGCACCGTTACTGGTGTGCCTTTTTTATTTCAGCGCCTCTGATATGGCTGATTTTTCCCGGGAGAGCTTGCAATATTTCTCCTCCATTTGCGGATACTAACGTTTAGAAAAGCACCCGAGGGGTATTTATGCTACATCAATGCTTCCGACTACTAATTCAAGAGGTGACGACAAAAAGATGAGCATGAATCGAGGAATCATAACAGCAGTTGGTGCTATTGCCATTGCTCAGGGATTAAAAATATTCACCTACAAACGTCTTTCAGGAAAATGGGATGTGAAGCAAATTGTCACGACAGGCGGAATGCCGAGCTCCCACTCAGCAGGCGTTGCTGCTCTTTCCACTTATGTTGCAGCTAAAAACGGGACAACTTCCATTGAAACGGCGATTGCCGTGATTTTCGGCATCATTGTGATGTACGATGCACAGGGTATCAGACGGCATACAGGTGAAATTGCCAAACTGATCAATGACATTGACGGAGAGATGGCCGTTATTTCAGAGCACCTTCCCGGACTTGGACACATTAAACGCGAAGAAGAACTGAAAGAAGTGCTGGGACACCAGCCTCTTGAAGTTGTTGGCGGAGGTATTTTAGGTGTGGTTCTTGGGTTAATCAGTGCAAAACTTGAAGATAAGTAAGAAAGAGAGCAAAATTGCTCTCTTTTCTTTTTGTGAAGAAGAACTCTTTAAGAAAAACACTTACTAACATGGTTTACTTCCAACTACCACGGTTTTACTGCCAACTTTGGTTAAATTACTGCCAACTTTCATTCATTTACTGCCGACTTTGACAGAATAACTGCCAACTTCATTGCATTCACTGCCAGCCGGCTTCCGCTTAAGCATCATCATTTCAGCTCAATTCCCGCTTCTCAATCTTCTCCCTGAGATGATCCACCAGCTCTTCAATCTCCATTGTCAGAGACTGTTTCTCCCCGTGTTTCCTGACATTAACATGGCCAGCACTCATTTCCTGATCACCAAGTATCAACATGTAAGGCACCCTGCTTTTTTGCGCCTTTCTGATTTTATAACCAAGCTTTTCTCCGCTTACATCCATTTGAACGCGAATGCCTTTTGCTGCAAGCTTATTTTTGACTTCTTCTGCATAGCCGCGGTGCACTTCTGCAACTGGAAGAATCACAGCCTGAACAGGGGCAAGCCACAATGGAAACACACCGGCAAAGTGTTCGATAAGAATTCCAAGAAATCTGTCAAGAGAGCCTGCAATGGCGCGGTGAATGACGACTGGCCGCTCTTTTTCATTTTTCTCGCTGATATAACTGCAGTCAAACTTCACAGGCATCTGAAAATCAAGCTGTACTGTCGCACATTGATGACTTCTCTTCATGGCATCCTGTATGTGGAAATCAATCTTCGGTCCGTAAAAAGCTCCGTCTCCTTCATTTATACGGTAAGGCATCCCCATCTCGTCCAGCACTCCCTGCAGTGCCGCTTCCGCATCCTGCCATAGTTCATCCTCTCCCATTGAATTTTCCGGTCTAGTTGAAAGCTCGACCGAATAGTCAAATCCCAGAGTACGGTAGACATAATCAATCATCCCAAGAACACTTTTTACTTCATCCTGTATTTGATCCGGACGCACGAACAAATGAGCATCATCCTGACAAAAAGTCCGGACTCTAAGCAGGCCATTCAGGGCGCCGCTGTACTCATGCCGGTGCACCTGTCCGAATTCTGCATATCTGACCGGCAGATCTCTGTAGGAAAAAAGCTGCTGGTTAAACATGATCATGTGTCCCGGACAGTTCATCGGCTTAAGCGCAAATGTTTCTTCATCAACATCTGAAAAATACATATTTTCGTGATAATGATCCCAGTGGCCGGATTGTCTCCATAGCCGCTCATTCATCATAAACGGGGAAGAAACCTCCTGATAGCCTGCTGCACCCTGAACCTCCCGGAGCAGCGACTGCAGCTCGTTGCGCATAATTTGACCGTTTGGCAGGAAAAAGGGCATGCCGGGTGCTTCTTCAGAAAACAGGAAAAGCTCCATCTCTTTTCCAATCTTGCGGTGATCCCGTTTTTTTAGTTCCTCCTGTTCTTTTTCAAACAAAACCATTTCTTTTCTGCTTGCAAATGCTGTACCGCTTATCCGCTGAAGCACATGTCCTGACTTGTCACCCTTCCAGTAGGCGCCTGCAACTGCATGAAGTTTAAAAGCTTTAATGGCAGAGATGGAGAGGGGTTCATTCGATATGTTCATATACTCCCCGTGTCTGCAAACTATCACACTTTCCTCGTCCATCTCACACAGCTGCTCTGCTTTTAAATACTCTCCCTTTTCTGAAAATAAAGCGATGGCTTCTTCACGGGATAACGAAATATGCTCCCACTTTTCACCCTGTCCTAAGATGCGCTCCATTTCCGCTTCAATGTCTTTCAGTTCTTTTTCTTTTATGCTTTGCGGAAGCAGAAGCTCTGCATAAAAACCGTGCTGATGAGAAGCCTCGCCTCCAAGGACCGCTCCCGGATACAGTCTGCTGACTGCCCTTGCGAGAAGCTGTGCACTAGAATAATTGATGTCCTCCTGATTTTTTTCCTTTTTCTGATTTCCCATCATAATCCCTTCTTTCGCAGAAATATAAAAAAGCGCACTCATCCCTATAGCAGGGACGAGCGCGCTTTGCCCGTGGTTCCACCCAGATTTCCGAATTAGAAAAGCGTAAGTACCCGTTCAGCTCCGAAAGACAGATACGAAATCCGGCGAAAAGTCCGGTTCCCGCCATTTTGGCGGATTTTGTTCTGGCAGAGGAGTTGGGCACTGATGCTGGACAAAGATGCTAGATCATTTACCCATACTTTTCTAAAAACAGCTCCAGCGCTTTAACGCAGCGGCTGCGGCACGGCATTTCCTCCGTACGGTTATTCAAAGGCGGTAAGTTCATGCTCCTGCGCCGGAAAGTTCTCAGCCATCCTTCCCTCTCTGTTGCGCGGTGTTCATGCCTCGTGTCCTTGTCAAAACCTATAAAATATAAAAAGCGCACTCATCCCTATGACAGGGACGAGCGCGCTTTGCCCGTGGTTCCACCCAGATTCCCGAATTAGAAAAGCGTAAGTGCCCGCATCGATGTGCAAACCTTTACCCAAACTTTCCTAAACAACGGCTCCAGAGCTTTAACGCAGCGGCTGCGGCACGGCATTTCCTCCGTGCGGTTCAAAGGCGGTAAGCACATTTTCCGTGTTGGGAAGTTTCCAGCAGTCCTCCCCTCTCTGGCAACCGGTAAAAATGGCTCGTGTCCTTTTCATCACGTTTTCTAAATTAACATGATTTTACAATGTGACGAAAATGATTTCAACTGTTTTTTTAGTTTATGTGAAAAATCTCTGATCAGTGATGCCAATTTTTCATGTTTCAGGCATGTTTGTCCATGGTTCTATGGCCAACGTTTTCCTTACTCTTTGCATTCCCATCCCCCTGAATATTCGTTTTTCATCTTATTCCACTCTCCCGGATTTTGCAGATTTCTCCTGCGCCCCTGCTTTTTCTCCTTTTTTTAAATTAAAAAAGACGCATTTCTGCGTCGTTTTTTCCGGCTAGGAAGCCAGATGCGTTTCAAAATTTTTATAAAGGATATACCGCTGAAGCCCTCTTGTCTGCTCGAATGCGATTGCGGCGCGCTCTTTGGCTTCGCTCTTTTTCCCGTGTTTTTCTGCCATTTCTGCAAGAATGCTGTTTTTCATCCAGCCCTCCGGCAGCCTGTCTGCATGTTCTTTGGCTTCTTTGAAATTTCTGCTTTCAGCTGCAATCAGTCCCTCATAATAGGTCCTGTATGCCGGAGATTTAATCAAATGGACGTGTTTTTTCGCTTCGGACGGCTCCTGTTTATATAAGGCATAAGTCGTTTGAATCAACGCCCGGCGCTCTGAGTTTTTATATTTTGACTGGAATTTTTCCATTGCCTCTTCGGCTTCAGCATCCAGGTTGTTCGCGATAGCATAATAAAACTGATACATTGGATTACTCTGATGCTTGAGAATATAGGATTCAGACTTCCGGATATCCTTTGAAAACAGGACCGGACTTATCTGAACATACATGTACCAACCCATTGACAGAGTAAGCAGTAATCCAATCAGGTAAATAGGTGCTTCAAAAAATCCAAGTGAAAAGCATCCGAGAAAGATAACCGTATAAAAAATGATGTGCTGTTTCAACATTGTGCCTCCCCTTTATGTACACTAGCTTTATCATAAAGTGTGACGGAAAGGGAAGCAATAGCATTTATTCCAAAAATCGAATGAGTTCCCGGTTGAACTTTTCCAGTTCATCATAGAAAAGGCCATGACCGCTGTATTTAAACGGAATGAGTTCAGAATCAAGTATGCCTTTATGCATCAGCTCTGCGAATATAAACGGGCAGATTTGATCTTTCATGCCGTGGAAAATAGCTGCCGGAACAGTGATTTTCCCTAAATCCTCTCTCAAATCCTCATCACGGAGAGACTCGGCTGTCTGTGCCGTCCCATGTCCGGACGCATCAAGTCCAAGGCTCTGGAACCAGTTTTTAAAACTTTCTGAAATGTACTTGGCGAAGAAAATCTGCCCGAATCCTGTCAGCATGTCCGGTCTGTCAGTATAGGTCTGCTGAATCAGTTTGGTGACTTCAGATCTGGCCATTCCATGCGGATAGTCAGGCCGCTTGGTAAAGGAAGGAGCCGCTGCCCCAAAAAGGGCAAGCTTCCTGACCCTGTAACCTGAATGCCTCGCCATATACCTGATGGCAATGGCACCGCCCATTGAAAAACCGCCCAGTGCAATGTCTTTCAGCTGGAGGATTTCAATGACGGCCTTAACGTCATCAGATAGCCGGTCATAGGAATAACCGGTATAGGGTTTGTCTGATTTTCCAAATCCACGCAGGTCGATGAGAACGCACCTGAAACCAAGCTTAGGAAGCTGATCCAGCTGATATTCGTACATCCTGTGATCAACAGGCCAGCCGTGGATCAAAAAAAGCACCTGGCCATCACTTGGCCCCACATCTTCAACGAAGATCTTGACAGCATCATCCGTCTGTATAAAATATCCCATGTTTACCCCTTTCCCGGTTACGAGAAATACCCTTTTTCCTCATTTTCCAGTGCGATATGACTTGGATAGTTCTGCTCTGTCATCGTAATCCAGTCGGCGACTTCCTGAAGCATTGCCTGAACCTTTTCCCGCGGCAGTCCTTCTTCGGCTGCACGGTACCAGATATCCTCCATGATGGTGCTCAAATTCCGCGGATAAGAAACCTGATCATATCTGAGAACGTAGCTCAGGATCGGCTCAGCATCCCTTCCTCCCTGTTCTGTTTGGGATGAGTGCCTGACAAGCCATCCCTCCTCATTACGGATCAGAGTATACTTGTCGCTTTTGCCCCATTTGCGGGTGAACACATTTAGATAAAACGTCTCGCCCAGTGTCTGATCACACGGTTCATCATTCGCCTGCTGATTATTTAAATAATTCAGGAGTTCCTGAACAGGCCGGATGTGCTGGTAAAACTGGGGATCTCCCGGTGTCATTTTGCGCAGCCGTACTGTTTTTTTCAAATGTTTTGGTTTTGGATTCAGGGAGAGATAAAGAGAGTGGGCGGCTATTCCCATTTCGTCATAAACCTGCTCAATATGACGGTACGACTGAACCTGTCTTTCTTCTCTTGACAGCGAAAGAAAGTGAAGGATTTCCTCAAGCTTAGATTGAATCCTGTTTTTCAGCTCTGACTGTTCGGCACTTAATTCTATTTTCATCCATTACCCTCCTATCTAGCAGCAGCCCTCTACCAGACATCTCTGCTGAACTTCAAATCAACCGTTTCTCTCTGATGGATGTATGGCTCATAGTTTGAATCACCGATCTCCGCAGAAAGAAAAACAATTTTATTTTCCTTGCTGTAAAGCTTCAGATTCGCAGGCTGCAATGTCTGCGAAAAGGTTTCCCCGTTTTCATCCGCTGCCTCAATTTTTATGACATCGACCCGGATATCAAATTCTTCAGGATTTGAAAGTCTCAGCCTGAACTGAAATTTCCTTCCGTCTTCTGGATCCAGGCGGATGCCCTCAAGTCTGCAGCCGGCCATTTTCCTGTTTCTGCGTTCATCATCAGCAAGCTGATTCACGTGACTGACTGCCTGCTCGCATATTTTCACCAGAAATGTGCCGGTTTGTTTTTCTATTTTAAAAACATCTCTCGCGTTTTCAAGAAACTCATAAAGCCTGTCCAGGTCGTTCAATTTGAACGAAATCTGGTTTGGATTGATTGCGCCCTTCATCTCTTTGTAATCGAATGAAGGCGTCAGGATTGCCGTGTACTTTTTGTTTAAGATCCAGCAGGCTCCCATTTCATTCAGGCAGGCAGGGCTCTTGTAATAATGGTCAGACAGCACATAGATAACCCACGAATTTCCGCTCAGTTTTTGATGAAGATAATCATAAATATCCTCATCGTTAGGAATGTGATAGCCGGGATACGAACTGCAGACAATATTCGGCACCTTGATCATTGTCAGCAGATTTACAAGCTCTCTGACATATGCCTCATCACGGTGCGCATGACTGATAAAAATGGTATCGATCAAGTGCAGTGTCTCCTTCCTCCTAAACTCTTACATGCAGTCTCCTTGACATTCTATTCATGTTTTCCGGCAGATATGAACGGAATTGGACATGCTCGGAACAGTAAAAAACGCTCCACGATAAAAGTGGAGCGCACATATTCCGCACAGATTTGATGATTTTTGAAGATAAAGCTCAGAATTTGACCGACCGGCGGTTTGTTTTTATTAATTTCCTTCTTTTTTACAATTATATGAAACAATGATTCTCTTCCCTTCGTCTCATGCATGTCAAGCGAAATAAAGGGGAGAGAAAGAATGAAAAAATGGAAAGTCTTATCAGCATCAGTCGTAACCGCCTCAGCTCTATGGATGTCAGTGCCTCAGGCAAGCGCACAGGAAAATGTGCCGTACATCTTCACACTACCTGAATCAGGTATTATGAAAGAAGGAGCTAGAGGAGAAAATGTAAAAATTATGCAGCGCGGCTTGAACGAAGCAGCAGAAGCTTCACTAACTGTAGACGGCGTTTTCGGACCGAAAACAACCAATACCGTATTCTTCTACCAGAAAGCAAAAGGCCTGAAGGCAGATGGCGTGTATGGTCCGGACACTCACAAAGCATTGTCCATTGACGTCAATACCTTCGGACTGCCGAATACTGTCCTCAAGCTGGGAAGCAAAGGCAGCGACGTCCTGAAACTTCAGCAGGGATTGAATGATATCGGTTCAGAACTGACTGAAGACGGCATTTACGGAGAAAAAACAAAAGCCGCCGTCCTGAAATTCCAGCAGCGCTTCCCTGATCTGGCCGATGACGGAATCTATGGCCCTAAAACGCGCAGCGTGATGGAAAAAGTGCTGAATAGCTGATGTATGGAAAGCAGAAAATATTTTCTGCTTTTTTCATTGATTTATTGATTGAAAGTGTTCAATAAATGAGAAAAAGCCTCATTCCAGAGGCTTTTTCAGGTACTAGCAAATATAAGCAGAACCGACGATGATAAGCAAAATGAATAGAACAACAATCAATACAAAGCTGCTTCCTAGTCCGCCTCCGCAATGAACCGGATAAGAAGGATATGAACATCCGCAGTCATAACCGTACATGAATCAAACACCTCTTCATTTTGTTTTTCTTTACATCCTTACATTATGAGGTAGGTGGCTGTCCTGTATGTGCATTCGCCCATTTTTATTAAAAAGCTTTTAAAGTAAATTTTTGAAAACATTCTCCTGTTCAAGCACCTTCACAAAACCAAGCTTTTCATAAAAGGCTTTTGATCCCTCATCGTTCATGGTGACAAGATAGGCAGACTCTGCCCCGAGCTGCGCCGCCTCCTGCAGCAGGCACTTCATGAAGGAAGAACCATAGCCCATCCGCTGATATTCATCAAGAATGGCTACTTCCTCAATCTTTGCAAGACCTGTTATAGGCGAAAGATACAATTCAGCACTTCCGATTGGAACGCCTTTTTCATAGCAGACGTAAAGACGCACAGTCTTTTCCATATAGTACGGCTTTTTGCGCTGGAGCTTGGATTTTGCAAATGAAGCACTTATATGGCGGGCATCGTACAGCTCCATAGCGAAACATGCATCCTGCAGCACATCTCCTTCTCCGAGCTTTGTCATGACCCTTGAACATGATTCAATTTCTTCAAGCGTATGAAAATAATACAAGTCCAGATCGCAGTAATATTCTTCTTCATGTAGATAAGACCGGGTCCTTTTGTCTACCCTGCTGTTAAACGGCAGCTTTACATGGACAAAACTCCTGTTCAGGGCTGATTTGGAGTGTTCAAGCACTTCTTTTAACAGAATCGGGTGATAGGGTGTCGTCATTTTGGCAAAATGATGACTGTACATGGCTTTTAATGCATCGTCTGTATATGCTTTGTAAAGGGCCGTTTTTTTGACCTTGCAGAACAATTGCAAATACTCATCTTCTGCGGCATCAAGCACCTTTTCAAAATTGACGGCCTTATTCATTCATCGGTTCGAAATATTCAATCCATTCCCCGTCTGGCCCTTTGAAGAACAGATATTTCGCTCCATTCGGCAGAGTTGTTATTTCATCATAGATCAGCTCTGCTCCTAATTCCTTCAGCCTTTCCTCTTCTCCTTCAATTCCGCTTACCTTAAGGGCAACATGATGAACCTTTCCTTCTGCAGGAAGATCAGGGTTATACCCTTCGATCAGTTCAACAATGATGGACCCCTCCACTCCTAAAAATGCCAGTTTCATATTTCCATCTGTATGTAAAAAGCGGTCAATCAGCTGCAGACCTGCAACCTGCTGATAAAATTCAATCGATTTCTCAATATCTCTTACTTGTATTCCCACATGTTCAAATCCTTTGACTGCCAAAGTGATTCACTCCTATTCTCAGATGATGTTTCGATTATACCAAATCTTCTGCTAAATTCCTTTGATTTTCTGTACATTCAGCATCAGAAAAACCGGGAAAAACTTCCTCAGCACATTCAGCGCATCAAAACTGTATACATTTTGTATAAGTTTTGTTTATATTTAATTCAGGACATACGTCCAAAAAAAAAAAAAAAACAAAAAAGAGGAGTGGAAAAATGAGAAAGATTTTTTCAGTAGTAGCAGCAATGGTTTTATTATTGGCATTTGGAGCAGGTGCTTCTGCAGCAGAGAATGACGCAATGGTCAGAATCGTTCACGCTTCTCCTGATGCTCCTGCAGTTGATGTTGTTGTCGACGGCAAAACAGTTGTTGAAGGTGCTGAGTTTAAAGCAGCAACCGACTACATGATGCTTCCTGCAGGCGACCACAAGGTTGAAGTCTTCGCAGCTGGCACAGTTGCTGACGGCGAGCCTGTTATCTCAGCAGACTTAACAGTTGAAGCAGGCAAAGCCTATACAGCTGCAGCGATTAACACACTTGATTCTCTTGAACTAAAAGTCCTTAACGACGATTTGAATGTAACAGAAGGAAAATCAAAAGTGCGCGTCGCCCACTTTTCACCTGATGCACCTGCAGTTGATGTAGCTGTTAAAGGCGGAGACGTCCTTTTCCCTGGAGCTGAATTTAAAGGTGTAACAGATTACTTGGAAGTAGACCCTGGCTCATATGATCTTGAAGTAAGAGGCGCTGGAACAGAAGATGTAGTCCTTGACCTTGCAGGAACTGAATTGAAGGCCAATATGTCTTACACGGTCATTGCAGTTGGACTTGCCGGCGGAGAGCCTGCTCTTGAAGCACTTGTTCTTGCTGATCCGGCGATGATGCCTTCTGAAATGCCGAAAACAGGAATGGGCGGAACATCTGAAGCTGAGACAAACTACCTGCCAGTCGCAGCAGCAGCTATCCTTGGATTAGGTGCTTTGATGGCATATGGAATTAAGAAAAAAGCAAGCAGCCATTAAATCGGCAGCCCTGATTCTCCTTTTGGCCGGATGTGCACAGACTGGCGAAAACGCCTCACCGGATAAAAAAGAAACACGTACAGAACAAGCCTCTGCCGTCTCCGTTTCAGCTGAGACTTCAGAGGCAAAGCCCAAACCCGTCCAGCAAACTAAAACCGAAGGAATCAGCCCAAACCGTATTTCTATCCCTTCCCTTAATATTAGTGCAGGCGTAGAATCTGCCGGTCTGACTGAAGGCGGGATTATGGAACTTCCTTCAGATGACGAAATCACAGCATGGTACGAAAACGGCGCAATGCCAGGCGAGCAGGGAAACGCTGTAATTGCAGGGCATGTAGACAACAAAACTGGCCCGTCAGTGTTTTTTAATCTCAAAGAGATCAACACTGGAGATGAAATCATCGTCTCCGGAGAGAATGGCGAAGCGCTGACATTTGTTGTCCAGGAAATCAATTCGTATCCGTATGATGATGCTCCTCTTCCCGCTATTTTCGGGTTCAGTCAGCAGAGAAAGCTGAATCTGATTACATGCACAGGCGAATTTGACCGGAAGAAGAAGACGCATTTGGAGAGGCTGGTTGTGACTGGGGTTTTAAAAGAAGAAAGCTAGAGTTATAAAGTATGAACTTGCATAATTAACGTCTGTACGAAAACCCGAACTCATTGATCAGTTCGGGTTTTCTCTGTATTTCAGCTTCATTTGTGGCGGTACTACACATAGTGCTGCCACTTTTCTTTATGTCTTTACTTCGTTTGTGGCGCCACTACTCAGAATGCTGCGACTTTTCGCATGACTGCACTTCATTTGTGGCATCACTATCCAGAGTGCTGCCACTTTTCTTCATGTCTTTACTTTGTTTGTGGCGCTACTACACAGAATGCTGCCACTTTTTGCATGACTGCACTTCATTTGTGGCACCACTGCCAAGAGTGCTGCCACTTTTCTTCATGTCTTCACTTCGTTTGTGGCGCCGATACCTTTCATTCTGTCAATTCTTTTCAAACAAATCTATCTTTTCAAATTAAAAAGTGTCCTGAGAAACGTTAAAATGTCTTCCATCTTCTATTCATATACCCTTCCTTTTACTCAGCAGCCAAAACCCTCCTTGCAGACTTAAAAACCAACAAGACAAAAAAGATCATGCATGCTGTGCCGATCAGGGCCAGTGAAACAGCAGGGACTGACATAAATGTGAAGATAACACTTCCGGCAACAACCAGATAAAGAAGGCCGAGCATTTTTTTCACATAAGCTTCAGGGAATTTTCTTAGCTGCATGGAACCGGCCGGCGTACCGATCATAGCACCTGCAATAAGCAGCGCGCCATGTGTGTAATCCAGTTCCGCTCCGCTGAATAAATAAGAGCCTATTCCTGACAGGACAATAATGGAGGCTGCCGCAATGCTTGTTCCAATCGCCTTATTCAGTTGAATATCTCTAAAATTCTTTAACAGAGGAGTCATAACAAATCCTCCGCTGACTCCCATCAGTGAAGAAACGGCACCGGTAAGAAGTCCGATCATTGGAACTGATCCCTTCTTCGGCTTCTTTACCTCTTTCACCCTCCTTAAAAATTGATACGAAAACCATCCTAAAATCCCGATATAAGCAAGTGAAATGACAGCTGAGGCTGAATGAACCTCCTCGAGCAGGCGGACTGCCGGGGCTGTGGAAACTGCCCCAATCATACCGAACAGTCCAAGCCTTGCCGCTAAAGAGACATGTATATGTTTAAGACGGAAATGCGTAATCGTTCCAGTTATCGTTGAACCCATTGTCAGCATGAGAGACAAAATGACGGCTTGACTTGGATCATACCCAAGGATTAACAGTACCGGTGTAAGAATAATTCCTCCTCCAATACCGAAAAATCCAGACATGATACCAATTGCTGCTCCCCCTGCGAGAAATAAAATGGTTTCCATTTCACGTCACAACCTTTCTCTTTCATTGTATCTCTCTCATCTTTATAATAGAAATAAATAAATACAATGCAGTTTATTACGTTTTATAATTAACGGAGGGTACCATGCAGCTAGACTGGATTCGAACCTATGTAACGCTTGTACAGCTTCGACACTTCACAAAGACAAGTGAATTTCTTAATCTTTCACAGCCTACTATCAGTATTCACCTGAAGAAACTGGAGGACTTCGTCGGAACAAGTTTAATAAAAAGATCGGCACCAAACCGGCCATTTGAATTAACGGATGCGGGAAGGCACGTTTTTGAAGAGGGGAAAAAAATGCTTGAGATCAGCATGACCATCGAGCGGATAAAAGAGAAAAACAACGAGGTTTTGTTAAAACTGGGAGCAACGCATACAGTCAGTGACGTCCTGCTGCCTGATTTTGTTAAAAAAATTAAAACCATCTATCCGCATGTGCGCCTTCAGCTCACCATCAAAAATCATGAACAGATTGTTGACGGGCTTAAGCAGCACAAGCTTGACCTTGCCCTCGTTGAAGGAAAACGAGGACTTGAGCCATTTAAAGTGAACGTTATCAGCAGGGATGAACTGAGGTTTTATGCCAGTCATCACATTTCAATCAGGACTTCTCCTCTCCTCCTCAGAGAGAGAGGTTCAGGCACAAGAGAATACGCTGATCAATTTCTTCTGTCTGAGAGAATCGATCCTGTTGAAGTTATTGAGGCAGGCAGCCACTATCTCATTAAACAGCTGGCAGTAAGAGGGCTTGGCGCGGCGTTCCTTTCCCATTCGATGGTCAAAGATGAAGTAGAAAACGGAAAGCTCGTTCCTCTCGAATCTCATGTTGTCTACCGGCCGTTTTATGCTGTTCATGATGAAATAGCTGCAGCTCCGTTCATAGAAGAACTGCTTCCTTTGCTTCTATATGCATAACTGACTTTTGAAGACGCAAAAAAAACCATCAGGACCGGAGAATGACAGCTCCGGCTGCTGATGGTTTTCGTGACTCTAAAGCACTTTACTGCAAAGCTTCCCTTACTGGAAAAGCCCTAAAAATTTTCCGTACCCTTCTTTTTCAAGTTCTTCCTTTGGAACAAATCTGAGAGCAGCTGAATTTATGCAGTATCTTAAGCCGTTTGGACCCGGCCCATCGTTAAACACATGTCCTAAATGAGAATCCGCAGATTTGCTTCTTACTTCCGTACGGATCATAAAGTGAGAAAAATCCTTTTTCTCGACAATTTCATAATCTGACAGCGGGCGCGTAAAACTCGGCCAGCCGCATCCTGCATCGTATTTGTCTGTTGAACTGAAAAGAGGTTTTCCAGAGACGATGTCCACGTAAATGCCATCTTGTTCATTGTCGTAGTATTCATTCTGAAAAGGACGCTCAGTTCCGTTGTTCTGGGTAACTTCGTACTGGATCGGCGTGAGTTTTTCTTTCAGGCTGCTTTTATTCCAGTGTTCTTTAATATACGCATCGCGGCCTGAGCCTTTGCGGTACTGATTATAGCGAACCGGGCTTTTTTGGTAATAGTCCTGGTGGTATTCCTCTGCTTCATAGAAAGGCTTTGCCGGCAATATTTCCGTGACAATGGGCTTTTTGAAGCGGCCGCTTGCTTCGAGTTTTTGTTTTGATTCTTCAGCAAGCTGCTGCTGCCTTTCATTATGGAAGAAAATAGCTGTGCGGTAGGAATCCCCGCGATCAAAGAATTGGCCTCCGGCATCTGTCGGATCAATTTGCTGCCAGTATAATTCAAGCAGGCGCTCATATGGAAAGATGTCAGGATTAAATGTGATCTGCACAGCTTCATAGTGGCCTGTAGTTTCACTGCAGACTTCTTCATAAGTTGGATTTTCTTTATGGCCTCCTGTATAGCCGGAAACGATTTTTTCAATGCCCGGCAGCTCATCAAACGGCTGCACCATGCACCAGAAGCATCCTCCTGCAAAGGTAGCGAGTTCGTATGTTTTTTCAGTCATCCTGTTTCCTCCTCCTGCACTGTTCCGTCACTTCACCGGCCACGCAGTCAGAACTGCGGTTAAGGCCGGGATTGTCCGTTATTTAGTATCATTATATCATTTCCATTTCATAATCCCAGAATTCTGCTCTCTGACACGGGTTTTCCTTGACAAGACAGACACGTTTCTTTACATTAAAATTATTTAAGCAGATGAACAGTCTGATTTCAACTGTTTCCCCCGGAGGTTTTGCAGTGAAAAAACGCGAAGAAAAAATGTATGATTTAGAGTCGCTCATGAGAAGCATTTTCCGCCAGCTGCGGAATGAGATAAACGTTGTCCTCGGCAGCGTTCTTTCAAGGAATGAATTTATTATTTTAAAGTCATTAAAAGAAAATGGTCCTCAAAATGCGTCCAACCTGGCAAAAGAGCTTGATGTTTCCGCAAGCCATATAACGGCGGTAACAGACTCCCTGCTTTCGAAAGCGTTAATTACACGGAAAAGGTCCCCTAATGACCGGAGAATTACGCTGATCGATTTGACCGAAGACGGGCAGACCGTTTTAAGTGAACTGGAAAAAAAGAAGACAGAGTATTTTTCCGAAAGATTCGACTGTTTTACCGATGATGAACTGCAAAATCTGATTCAGCTTTTCGGAAAACTCGACCGGACAAAACCGTGATACATAGTCCTGCCTCCTTCTGGAAAAAATAACTTCACCGACAGAAGGAGGTCCTTTTATGACTGCACCATACTTATGCCCGAACTGCAAAACAAACCGCACGCGCTTTAATTTAATTGAACAGACGCCAAAGTCTGTTAAGCTGGATCCGCAGACAGGCGATGTCATTCAGGAATTTTCTCAGGAAGCCCTTGATCCGTTCCATCTCGCCTATAGAGGGCCGCATTATAAAGTACAATGCGGTGTATGCGGACTGATTGAAGATGAACTGACGTTTGTAAAGCTTGCCGAATTAAACCAGAACTAAAAAAAACGCTTAGAAATAAGCGTTTTTTTTGTGCATTTAATCATTTTGTTTTCTCTGTGCATAAGAAAATATTGGATCTCTGAGCGTAAACTCATAGCTTTCTCCATCCACAATACCTACTGTTTTGCTGCTGTCATATAAATCAAGGAGAAATTGAGCCATTTCCTGTGCCGTATGGAATTTCGGCATGGATTGACTGTAGCTGAAGTCCTCAAGGTCCATGGAGCGCTTTGCAAATTCTGTTTCTGTTGCTGCCGGGGCAAGTACTTTAGCCTGCATCTTTGCGCCTTTTCCTTTCAATTCCTGAGCCATTCCTTCAGTAAAGGCACTCACATAAAATTTTGTCGCGCAATAAGTCACAGCACCTTCTACAATGGTATAGCCGCCTGCAGATGATATATTCAGAAGCTGAGCTCCCTCGCTGGATGAGTAGTCTCTTGCAAACAGGGTGGATAAAATCGTCAGAGCCTGAATATTAAGCTGCAGCATGGTCTCTATTTTTTCCAGGTTCTGCTCCCCTACAGAGGCAAAGTTTCCAAAGCCTGCGTTGTTGACCCATGTTTCAAGGTCATATTCCTTTAAACTGTCGTAAAAAGACCGTGCATGTTCCGGAACAGATAAATCTACAGGTCTTATCACTGTTTCAAGCTCAGGGTTTATTTTGTGTATCTGATTTTTTAATTCTAGAAGCTGATCCTCTCTTCTTGCAGCAACAATCAGATGTTTTCCTCTTCTGGCAAACGCAAGTGCCGCTTCGTACCCAATTCCTGAACTGGCACCTGTAATGACTGTATATTTCATGCATTTCTCTCCTTTATAACAGACTTCTCAATAAACTCCTCTATGACTTTTACCACCTTTTCAGGTTCCTCTATCATTCCCATGTGTCCGCTATTTTCAAGAATGACTTCTGTTAGATGGTTCCCCCTATGCAAAAAGGTTTTTTCAGGCGGTACAATCTGATCTTTTTTGCCGGCAATAAGCAGGACAGGCAAGTCTTCATTATGAAGGACCTTTTGCCTGTCAGGACGGTTTTTCATCGCGTGCAGCGCGCCTGCTGCCCCGGTTTCAGGTGTTTTATATCCAATCTGCCTCACCGTCTCCATTTCTGCATGGAACGGCTCCTGATTTTCTGAAGCAAACAGCTTCGGCACTAAATCATCAATAAACCCTTTTATTCCCTCTTGTTCAATTCTCGCAATGCCTTTTTCCCGGCCCGCTTTCCCGTTTTCATCATCCGGGAGCGCCGTTGAATGCAATAGCCCGTATGAATGGAGCATGTGCGCATATTTTTCAACAAATGCAAGTGTGATATATCCTCCAAGCGAATGTCCAATCATTGTGACTTTCTCGATTTCAAGGACGTCAAACAATTTGGCCAGATCATCCGCCATTGACGTGATGCTGAATTCATCCTTCACTGTGCTTGAATGTCCGTGTCCTCTTAAGTCACAAGCGATGACTCTGTACTTCTCCGAGATATCCGGTATGATTTTGTTAAAATATTCCCTGCTTCCGCAAAATCCGTGAAGCAGCACGATGCAATGGCCCTCGCCATCATCTGAATAAGATAAAGATACGTCTCCGATATTCTGTTCATAATTTGCCATACGATTCTACCTCCGGATTTAGACATCAACCCTATATTTTCCCTTCAAAGATTAAATTAAAACCACATTCACATCCCTTTTTTGTGACAATCACCCATCTCCTTTCATATGTTAATGACGAATGAATAGATGGGAGTGCGCGCTAATGAACGAACCGAATAAGTATGCCGAAAAAGCCATGATGTATGACCTGCTTGCCTGCTACTATAAATATACAGACCCGCAGAAGCATGTCATGTATTATCAGAAACATTTGAACGCGATGCAGAAATGGATGTACAGCATGCAATATCAGGCAGCCTCGCGAGTTCCGCAGGGAGGCCAGCTTGAGCCTGGGATGTCACGGGTAAGAGTCATCCATGCTTCACCTGATGCCCCGGCAGTTGATATTTATGTGAATGGCAAACTGACCCTTCAAAATGTAAAGTACAAGGAAATCAGCGACTACCTGAAGCTTCCGACCGGCCAGTACCGCGTTGATGTTTACCAGGCAGGAACGACGAACGGCCCGGTTCTGAGTGAAATGTATATGCTCCTGCCAGGCATAACGTATACAATCGCTGCCGCCGGAAACCTGAACTCCATCAGGCAGCTTCCATTTGTGGATAAAACGTTTGTGCCTGCTGGTGAAGCAAGCGTGAAATTTGTCCATCTTTCACCTGATGCACCTGCCGTTGATATTGCCGTTAAAAACGGGGATATCCTCTTTAAAAATGTTCAATTTACGCAGGCAACCAAAAACGTGAAAGTTCCTCAGGGAAAATACGATCTTGAAGTGCGTGTTGCCGGGACAGACAATGTCGTGCTGACGGTTCCAAAAGTACAGCTTAAAAATGATACAGCCTATACGATATTTGCCGTTGGCTTTGCAAATGGGACACCTGAGCTCGAAGCACTTGCTGCAATTGGATAAAAATGTTTAACGTCATGTAAAGATGATAAGCCAATGTAAAAAGCATGTTCATTTTCTGTAAAATCTCTATTTTCCCTCCCCAAATCGATTATGATGAGGTTGACCAGCAGGAATGCAGGTTAAAAATCTCATTCAGATAGGTTACAAGGGAGGAAAAAGAAAATGAAGAAAGACATGCTATTAAAAGTTGGGGCTTCTTTATTGGCTATCTCATTAATGACTGCTTGTAACGACACAGAAACGGACGCACCTGAAGAAGACAACATGGAAGAAACAGAAGGCACGGAAGAGGAAACAACTACTGAAGAGGGTACTGAAGAAGAAACAACTGAGGAAGAAACAACTGAAGAAGCACCTGAAGAGGAAGAAAGCACTGAAGAAGAAGGACAATAATTTTACGATAAGCAAAAAGGAGGCTCACAGCCTCCTCTTTGTCCGTTAATTATTTTTCTGAGCTTTCTTTTTTTCATCCTTTAAATGAAGTGTATAAACCGAAGCACTTAGGAATACAGCACAGTACGATACGTTCATAAAAACTTCATTGTACTTTTCCTCTGCATAGGCAAAGTACGCCATTCCCCCGAAATACATAGAAATCATCAGCCCCGCTGCGCTGATCATCAAAAAAAGATCCTTCAACCTTTTCACCTCTTATCCTCTTTTATCTCCTGGTCAATAATTTTGGCCTGTTCGTTTTCGTAGGCCACTGTATAGGAAGCTTTTAACATCTGTTCCGAAGGCTTTCCGCCAGTTTTTGGCTGCACAGATATGTCTGCATGCACGATAATTTCCTCACCGGATGTTTCTGTTGTGATTGTCTCAATTGACATAGATGAAAAACGGTTAAACTGCTCTTTAAATACTTCATAGGTCAATTCTGACTGCAGTTCGCTTCCAAGCAGAGAATACGCCGTTACATAGTCGTGGAAGTCAAGACTCTCTATGTAATAGCTGACCAGATAATCGGCCGTTTCTGACTTTTTATTTTCACTCATTTCCCCTGAATCGTCAAGACCTGTATATGCAGGCAATGACTGCATCGGATTTTGCGCCCATGTTTTTGCGAGCGGCAAAATATCCTCAATCGGTATGCTGAAGCCAATTTCCCCTTCTTCCATTCTCGCAGAGTTCATGCCGATAACATGTCCGGTTTTACGGTCAATAAGAGGCCCTCCGCTGTTTCCCGGGGCAATAGGTGCCGATATTTGATGTACGCCTTTATACGTGTATGGAGGAAGATCAAAATCTCTGTTTGTTCCGCTGATAATACCCGTTGTTACCGTGTTTTGAAACCCTAAGGGACTTCCAAGAGCCAGAATTTCCTGTCCCAGTTCAGCATCAAATTTTTCTGCTATGCGTACCGGCTCTTGCCCTTTTAGCCCCTCCACTCTTACTAATGCAACATCTGTTTCAGTGCTGATGCCAATAACCTTCCCGTCGTAGCCTTTCGCATCCGTCGTTCTCACTTTGACTTCGTCTGTTCCGGCAACCACATGCGCATTTGTGAGAATGTCGCCTTCCTTGTTGAAAAGAAATCCTGACCCAACTGTTCCATCTTCAAGCTCAACCATTACTGTTTTTTTCTGCGTTTCCCTGATAATTTCCTTTAAATCAAGCTGCATTTCTTCCTTTTTTGATTCACGCAGAATAGAAGGTTCAGAAAAGATTTTTTCTGCAGCATCACTTTTAATATGAACATATCCTGCTGCCCCTGCTGAAAAGATAAGGAGTGACAGCGAAATGCTGATAATCCAATTCTTTTTCATATACGTTCCTTTCTTACTGGTGCTTAGATATCGTGTTTTGGCCTGCATGCCATGTCATGCGTTCAATTGCAAACGAAACCTTTTCTTTCACTCCATATGAGATATGTGAGTAATCAGCTTCTTCACCAGGCTTAAGTTCATTTGGAAACACATTTGTTTTCCCCTTTTCAATAAGAGTTCCTTCTTCATTCCTTACAGTAAAATAAATCGTAATGGACTGGACTGGAGCAGCTGAAATGTTTTTCACTTTCCCGGTAATATGTGCATCACCAAATTCGTCTTCTTCCACTGCGGGATTCGACGTTTTCAGGACTTTGTCTGTCCGTTCCTTCTCCTCATTTGCTGCCATGGCTATTTGTTTCAGCCTGTTCTGTTCAGCCTGTTCAAAATGGGTCCGCTCAGAAAGAATCTTCTCCTTTAAGGAAAGAAGTTTTTCATTGTCCCCGTCATATTGCAGGGCCTTATCTACAGACACAATGGCTGCATTAAATTGCTTTTCTTCAAGATTTTCTTCTGCAGCTGATGAACCGATCAGAACCATTTTGGCCTTTATCTGTTCTTTCACTTTACCTGCTTCAGCTGCATCTAAAACAGTCACTTCCTTGAGCTTTTCAGAAAGCTCCTCAATCGTGTGAACCGTTTCTATTTCTTTTTTCACTTCGGCCACTGTCACATTTCTGTCTGCCTGTTCAAGCTCAGATTTAAGTTTTGCATACAGAGGGGATGAATGTCCGCTGAACGTTTTTGACAGCACGGCTATTTGCTTTGCCGCCTGATCCAGATTTCCTTTTTGGATATGAGCATTGATCTGATGGAGGTCTTCTTTATGCTGAAGAACCCCGAGAATCAATTCTTTTTCCTGTTCGAGAATCCGGTAGTCTTCTCTGAGGGCAAGTCCTTTATCTGCAAAAACAAGTGCTTTCTCATACTCACCTGCAAGGGCTGTATCTTCAGCTTTTTGCTGATAGGCGATCACTTTTTCATTAATCGAAGCCTCATGCTTATCCGCTGCCGTAAGAAGCATCCAAACAAGCCCGATGCTTGCAGCTGGAAGAATAATCAGGGCACGCTTGGATATCCGGTAATGCTTCCATTCCTGCTCATTCATAAATACTTTTTTTCCGCAATATGGACAATAATTCGAAAGTAGATCTATTTCTTTTTCACCGCAATAATGACACTCCATGTCCGGCCTCCTTTTCTGAGTACAGACGCCTTATTTCGACTGGATCTCTATTAAGTATACATGGTTCGCTCTTTTCGCTCTACTTTCGTCCGTGCGTCGAAGCTTTATGATTGCAGGCCTATTTTCCTAATAACAAGGTACGTGGGACAGCTTCCTCCCCGTATATTCTTTCTATCACTGATGCGGTTGACCGAAGCTCAGCCTGACCGGTGTCAATTGACTCATTTTTTTCAAAATAAAAAGCACCGTATCCGCTTGAGGATACAGTGCTACTTTTCGAAGTCCGCCGGCACAAACAGCTTGAACCGGATATCATCATTTTTCAGATTAAATGATTCTGCCTTGGCCTTGAGATTGTTTTTTAACTTCAATTCAGTAATCTGGACAGTAACACTTTCCTGTTTAGGATCAATGTAAACATACTCAGGCAGCGGATATGTCTTTTTAATATAGCTCATAACATAAGGCACCGGAATGGGAAGCCTGCCGATAGAAAGACGTTCAACCTTTAACAGCATGTTGCCGTTCTCATTCACCTGCGGCTCAAATGAGAGCGTTAAATCAACATCTTTTCCAAAAGCCTTTACCGAGCCATACAGGTTTACTTTATCTTCAAGCAGAACCTTGTAATTCAGTTCCTCTGCTTTTGCTTCTTTCACCAGATAATAGTTAATCAGGCGGTTCAGGTCGTTCTTTGAAGAACTGACGGTAAGAGGAATCGTATCCCCGGCATTGAAATCTGCTGTTTCTGTTTTCGGCTGTTCTGCGGGCAAAAACGGAGATACGGCCAAAAACAGCAGAAATACCAGATTTAATGTGAGCAGTACGATAAATGCGAGTTTCCATTTTCCCATGTTCATCATCCAATCTTATTCTTTCTGTTCAGACAAACTTGAATAAACTCTGTCTGCAATTAATGAATACCCTGTTTCACTGGGGTGAAACTCATCTATATACAGCAGTTTGCCAAAAGACCTGGTTGCAAACAAATCTTCTGTCGGAACAAATATAGCATTTCCGTCCGCCATAATCATCTTGCTTGACGCCTGATTCCATTCCTCGATAATCGTATCAATCTCGCTCAGTTCAGGGAGCATGAATTTGAATGGGTTGTAAAGTCCCGTGTATACAATAACGGCATCCGGATTTGCGCTGCGGATTGTTTTTAAAATTTTTTCAAACCGCTTCTCAAAACGCGGCTGTTCTTCTCTGTACGGCTCCAGCTGTAGATCCATAATATGATTGCGGGTAACTTTCATGATATCATTTCCGCCGATTGTCATCAGAATGATGTCTGCTTCTCTCAGCTTTTCAATGACATCCCGTTTGCCAAGTACTTTTAACAAATCCGTTGTTTTATGTCCCCTGACGCCGAAGTTGGATACATCTACTGAAGAAACCTCTTCTTCAAGCTGCAGAAGATCGCTGACATCACCGACATATCCACCGTTATTATCTGCATCCCCAACGCCTGCTGTCAGTGAGTCTCCCACTGCCACCACGTTTAAATTGCTTTCGATAAAGTCAGAGGGGATAGGTTTCTTCATGAATGGGTCCTCGGCTGCTTCAGGTTTCATAGCCATATTAGCAGGCTTTGCAGAAAATACGTCACATCCGGCAAGCATGAGACACAATCCTGTCAGCACTAAAAACGATTTCCGCATGTTGTTATCCCCCTTTCCTCGTTCTTTTAGCCTATGATTATACCATGCTTTTGCTTACAGTTACAGCGTGGAAATCTGTACAACATGCCCTGCAAATGAAAAATACCCGCATTCGCGCGGGCATCAGTCATGAATTTTTTTAGCATCCCCGATGATTTCCTCATACGGCACATTCTCCACGCCGTCATAGTCCTTCATCACTTTTCCGTTTTGGTCTACTAAATAAAACACCGTTCCATGTATCACCTGATCTTGTCCTTCAGGCTTCTGAACAATCGTTTTAAAGCTGTTTTTCGCAAAAGCGTCTATGTCGCTCTGGTTATATCCGGTAAGGAAATCCCAGTTATCTAATGACAGCGGGTACCTGCCTGCATATTCCTTCAGTTTTTCAGGGGTGTCCACTTCGGGATCAACACTGAAGGAAACAAGCCTCACGTCATCAAGGCCCTCCGCTTTCAGCTGTTTCTGGAGTTCTGTCATATGGGCAGTCATTGGAGGACAAACGGTGTCACAGCTTGTAAAGATAAAATTCGCTACCCAGACGTCACCTTTCAGGTCACTCAGTCCAACTTTTTTCCCGTCCTGATTTGTATAGGAGAAATCTTCAATTTCATAATTGAGCGCCCCCTTAATGCCTCCGGATCCGCACCCGGTTAAGAGAGTAAGAGATACTATAAGACACAGCCATTTTTTCATCACGGGTTCACCTTTCCTTATCTTTCAATAAGGAAAGTGTATCAAAACATGCCTGGCATGAAAAGGATTTCATTCCTTTCTCATAATCTTTTGAAAATCAGACACAAATGCCCCGTAATCAAATTTAACGGCAATTCTGTGCACCGGGTAGTCTGCGAGCATTTTATACGGCCTGAAATCAGCGATGCTCTGGCCCCTGGCATACTCGGATTCTACGATTACCTTCACCGGTTTTTCAACATAGGTAATTTTATCTTCCCTGACTGCGCCCCAGAATGCCAGAAGATCGTGAAGCGGGCCGCCTGCGATATCCGGATTGTTTGTTTTATAAAAATTCGTATAGTAATCAATCATCGGTTTCAAGATCTGGCCAAACTGATTATTTGTGTCTTTGTAGAATTGATCCAGTTCCTGAATAACCTCATCCGGAATGATTGCGTAATTTGTAACATTCAGCGGGAAAATCGAGACCTTATTCGCAAGGGTCAAAACAAGATTGGCTGCTGAAGGATCGCCGTAGAAGTTTGCTTCTGCAACAGGTGTTACATTGCCGGGATATAAAAAGGCGCCGCCCATAATAATGATATCTTTCACCCTTCCGACAATGTTCGGAAATAAAACAAATGCCGTTGCCAGCGACGTAAGGCGTCCTACATTTACGATTGTGACATCATAGTTATATTGAGTGATCAATGATCGGATCATTTCAAAGTTTTCAAAATTGCCAACCGGAAATTCTCCTTCCGGTATGATGGGTCCCAGCCCCTGTTCGCCATGGATCTCCGGATAGTAGACAGGAATTTCTCCGGTAAGGGGCCTTGCTGCGCCTCCAATAAGCGGAATGTTTTCCGTTTTTGACAGCTTTGCCAAGTATTGCGCTGTTTTTAAAGCCGTCTGCTTGGAAACGTTCCCGTAGTCTGCCACAATGCCGATGATATCTGTATCGTCATCAAAATAACTGAACATCAGCGCCGTGATATCGTCCACTCCAAAATCGCCAAAAAACAGCACCTTCTTCGTTCCCATCTCTTCCCCCCTTTTTCTTACTGTATGAGAAGAAATTCAATATTTGTTCAAAAGTTTAGAAGTACCGCCTCTTCTGAAGTGTGTTAGAGTAAAGATAATCAAGTAAAGCAGGTGACCGAAATGAAAAAGAAAATCCCATTCTTCATGACCGCTTTTCTGTCATGTTCTCTTATTCTCTCAGGCTGTCAGGAATCTGCCGGCAACGAAAACCACGAAGACCACAGCAGTCATTCATCATTTAAAAACAGCGGAGACATCCGCGAGGAAACGCCTTCAGCGGAAGTTCTCCCTGCATTTCTGGATAAGCAGCCTGACGAAATCAAAACTCTTTATGCAGCGGCAGCCAGACATGAGGATCTGCTGAGTTATATGCCATGCTATTGCGGCTGCGGCGAATCCGCCGGGCACAAAGATAACGGGGACTGCTTTATTAATGAACGGAAAGAAGACGGCACTATTGTCTGGGACGACCACGGCACAAAATGCGGTGTGTGCCTGGAGATTGCCGCCAAAGCCATTATCGAACGCGAAAAAGGCACCTCTGTAAAAGAAGTGCGGCAAATGATTGATGAGCAATATAAGGAAGGGTATGCTGAGCCTACGGATACTAAACTGCCCGGAGTATAAGCAGAGGCAGCTCATATGTGAGACAAGACCCGGGAATCGTGATATTCCCGGGTCTTTTTGGGGTTGCGGAACCTAATTTGGAGGACCGTAAGAATTCATAGTTGAGCCTGAACCGGACAGAAACCCGGATTGCTCATCCTGTTTAGAATCCTCAGGAAGTGTCATTCCGGACCTTCTGCTGAAATAAATGGCAAGAGCCGACAGGATTAAAACCGGGGAAAGAATCAGCAGCCAAAGCATATTTGATTCACCTTCTTTCATTAGATTAATACTAATACGGATGTCCGGAGTTAAAGTTTCAGAATCTTCAAAAAAGGCGTATGATTGCTCATGCGCCTTTTCTCTTTATCTATTCAGCATAGTACATAAAACCAATAGCTCCTGGACCGGTGTGAGTTGAGATAACCGGCGTTGTGTAATGGACATCAATTGGATAGTCTGCGTTCATTTCATGCAGGGCATTTTTTAAATTGGTCGCAAGTGTCAGAGAATCCGCGTGCACGATTCCGACAGCTTTAACCGTTTTGTTTTTTACATCCTCTGCAAATTGTTTTGCAAGATACTTAACAATTTGTGAATGGCTTCGCACTTTTGTAACCGGTGTGTATACACCATCTGCCAGAGAGGCAATCGGCTTGATGTTCAGCAGGGATCCAATCATGGCTTTTCCTCTGCCGATACGGCCTCCTTTTACAAGGTTCTCAAGCGTGTCAACCGTTACAAATAGGCTTGTGTTGCGGCGGATTTCCTCCAACCGCTCAAGAATTTCTTCTTTAGAAGCCCCGTTCTGTGCCATCTTAGCAGCTTCAATGACCTGGAAGCTTAGCGCTCTTGAAATGAACATAGAATCAACAACGGTCACATCTGCATCCGTCATTCCGGCTGCACTCTCTGCAGAACGGACAGTCCCGCTCATACCGCCTGTCATGTGAATAGAGATGATGCTGCTTCCGTCAGATGCAAGCTTGTCGTACATCTCCACAAACTTCCCTGCAGGCGGCTGCGAGCTTTTTGGGAGCTCGTCCGCTTTTTTCATCTTTTCAATAAATTCAGCAGGCTGAATATCTACACGGTCAAGGTACGATTTTCCATCTATCACAATCGTCAGCGGAACAACGTTAATCTCATATTTCTCAAGAATGTCCTGACTCAAATCTCCGGTTGAATCAGTCACAATTTTCACTTTTGTCAACGGTATCACTTCCCTATTATTCTTGCTACCTTGTATTATACATTCAAATAAAGATGTTTCAATCGAAATCGCATACAAACTTATGGAAACTGCCAACTTTGCAGGCTTCAGACTTTTTACTGTACACAAAAGACTGTTTTTTCATCATACCAGTCTTTGTTTTTTCTGACAAATATCTGTATAAAATGAACTCTCGCAGCGCGATTCCATAGGCAGGTCCAGAGGGTTGATTACCTTCCCAGATTGTTTTACGGTTTGCGAGGGTACGATTTTCTCCGTAGCTTACCCTCTCAAATCGAGATTCGTTATCCGAGGGTAAGATTCGGGCATTTGCTTACCCTCCCAGATCGAGATTCGATATCCGAGGGTACGATTCGGGCATTTGCTTACCCTCCCAGATCGAGATTCGATATCCCAGGGTACGATTCGGGCATTTGCTTACCCTCCCAAATCGAGATTCGTTATCCCAGGGTACGATTCACTCATTTGCTTACCCTCCCAGATCGAGATTCGATATCCCAGGGTACGATTCGGGCATTTGCTTACCCTCCCAGATCGCGATTCGATATCCGAGGGTACGATTCGGGCATTTGCTTACCCTCCCAGATCGCGATTCGATATCCGAGGGTACGATTCGGGCATTTGCTTACCCTCCCAGATCGAGATTCGATATCCCAGGGTACGATTCAGGCATTTGCTTACCCTCCCAGATCGAGATTCGATATCCCAGGGTACGATTTACTCATTTGCTTACCCTCCCAGATCGAGATTCGATATCCCAGGGTACGATTCACTCATTTGCTTACCCTCCCAGATCGAGATTCGATATCCCAGGGTACGATTCGGGCATTTGCTTACCCTCTTAAATCGAGATTCGATATCCCAGGGCACGATTCCAGCATTTGCTTACCTTCCCAGATCGAGATTCGATACACGAGGGTACGATTCGAGCATTTACTTACTCTCTCAAATCGCTTCTCGGTTTCGCAGGGGAAGATTCACTAGCTTGCATGCCAAAAGAACAGCATCGCATGGCACACTCCTCTTCCCCCCAGGCAAAATGAAAGAGCGCATGCCCGGGGCATGCGCTCTTGTGCTATGCATTATGCTTTAATGTGACTGGCTGATAGATGGCTTCATAATCGGTCCATTTGACGGTTCTTTTTAAGTAGTCTTTAAATGAGTAAACAGCGTTTGGTTTCGGTTTTGCAGTAATCTTTGTCAGGAAGGACTGCAGACGGCTTTGAACGAGAAATCGGTATTGATTATCTTCCTCCAATACTGGAATATCTGTGATCTTTACCTTATGTCCATTTAACAGCTTGAACTCTAGGCTTTTGAATAACAAGTTATCAATCCTCTTTTTCACCCGTTTCTTATATTATACCCCAACGGCTTTAAGAAATCTGTCTAATTGTGTCAGGAAGGATGAAATTTTTCAGATGAAAAGATGGAACAGGCTGCTGTCTTTTTTCACTTCTGTGTACGGGAATCCTTTGCGGTTCATTCTTTCGATAAGGCCGCTGTAATCTTCCCTTTTTTTCAGTTCAATCCCTACAAATGCAGGGCCGCTGTCACGGTTGTTTTTCTTTGTATATTCAAATCTTGAAATGTCATCATCCGGGCCGAGGACTTCATCCAGAAATTCTCTGAGTGCGCCTGCACGCTGCGGGAAGTTGACAATAAAATAATGCTGCAGGCCTTCGTACATAAGCGACCGCTCTTTCATTTCCTGCATCCGTCCAATGTCGTTGTTCCCTCCGCTTACGATGCAGACAATGTTTTTTCCTTTAATCTGGTCACGGCAGAAGTCCAGGGCGGCAATCGGCAGGGCACCGGCAGGCTCCGCTACGATCGCATTTTCATTGTAGAGGCTGAGAATGGTCGTGCACACTTTGCCTTCCGGAACAAGAACCGTGTCATCCACAACGGACCTGCAGATGGAAAAATTGCTGTCTCCTACTCTTTTTACTGCAGCTCCGTCTACAAATTTATCAATTTTATCAAGCTCAACCACTTTGCCGGCTGAAATGGATTCCGCATATGACGGAGCTCCCTCCGGCTCAACGCCGATGATCTTCGTGCCTGGGGAAACCTGCTTAAAATAACTGCCGACGCCTGAGATCAGGCCGCCGCCCCCGATGCTCGCAAACACGTAGTCCATCTCAGCATCTGCGTCATTCAAAATTTCAAGGGCAATCGTACCCTGTCCTGCTATCACGTCGAGATCGTCAAACGGATGGATGAAGGATCTTCCTTCGGCCTCGCTGCACTCTCTCGCTTTTTTGTAAGAATCATCAAACGTGTCGCCTGTGAGAATGATTTCAATGTGCCCGCGGCCAAAAAGCTCCACCTGTGAAACCTTCTGCCTCGGCGTGGTTGACGGCATAAAGATTTTGCCGTGAATGTTCAGCTGTTTGCAGGAATAGGCAACGCCCTGTGCATGATTCCCGGCGCTTGCACAAACAATACCGTTAGCCGTTTCCTGTTCTGAGAGCTGCTTGATCTTGTTGTATGCCCCTCTTAATTTAAATGATCGGACAATCTGAAGGTCTTCTCTTTTCAAATAAACGCTGCACTCATATTTTTCAGAAAGACGCTCGTCTTTTTGGAGAGGCGTGTGGACGATTACATCCTTTAACAAATGGTGCGCCTTTAGGATGTCAGCCACATGAAGTGCGGGTTCAAGATTCATCATTTGTTTCATTCGGAAAATCCTTTCTGCATCTGGAGTTTAATTGAAATATTATATCATGAATATTCAAAATTAAAAGTTATTATTAAAAAATTCACACAATTATTTAACATTGGAGGGTTTATGATGGAATTTGAACTGAAATCAGCAGGCAGTGCCATTCCCTGCCTGGTCACAGCAGACGCAGATAACGGCCGGTATATGATCCGGAAAGAGGATACGAGCGGGGAAGTATTTAACTCCGTGCAGGAACTGAAAGAGTGGATCAGGCTGAACTGGACGGAATCTCAATTTGAAAATCCGAAGCAGTTTACATACATGCTTGAAAATCTTAAAACGCTGGAGCAATAGCTTGCATTTTTATTAATATTCTGTAAAGATGTTTTTATTGGTTCCATTTAGTTGCATTTGGGTGTTATAATGAAACCAATTAGAACATTCGAGGAGCAAACATATGACACTTGAAAAATTAATCGGCGAACACCCCCTGTTTATTGAAAAAAAATCACTTGCCAAAAAAATGGCTGCGGCTGATCTGCCTGTCATGCTTGAAGGCCCCGTAGGAAGCGGCAAGCAAACATTTGCACACGCAATTCACCTGGCTTCTGAAAGATCTGCCCGCCCTTTCGCTTCTGTTAACTGCAGTACATATTCTGAAGCTGCTCTTTATGAAGAGCTTTTCGGCTCAGATCAAAGGAGCGGTCTGATCGAATCTGCAGATGGAGGAACTGTTTTCCTTCATGAAATCTCAGGTTTAAGCCTGGACCTTCAGGCTCAGCTTCTGAGAGTCCTTCAGACAAAGCAAACAAAAAGAACAGGGTCTTCACCTTCCGTTCCGTCAGACATGCGGATCATTGTTTCTTCTTCTCAGGATTTAAAAGCTCTTGTAGAAAATGGAACTCTTCGTCAGGATTTTTATTATCATGTGAATGTGCTCAGACTGACGCTTCCTCCATTAAGCGAGCGAAAGACGGACATCCCGCTTCTCTCTGCATTTTTTATAAAGGAAAGAGGGCATGAGGTGCGCATTGATAAGACGGTCAGTGAAATTCTTTTGGGTTATTCATGGCCCGGCAATATTCTTGAACTCAGAAACACGATGGACTACTTGCTTACGGTTTGCGACGGCAGATCCATTCAGCTGCATGATCTTCCGAAGGATCCCTTTCTTTCAAAGGAGACGGAAAGCAAAAAAGAACCCAAGAAGACAAAAGATAAGCCCTTAACGATGATGGATAAGCAGGAATACCTGTTTATTCTCGAGTCGATCCGGGATTCAAATGAAGACGGGGACCCTGCCAGCAGGAGAACCATCTCCGACAGCAGCAAACAGACAAAAAACCCGCTTACACCTCAGCAGGTCAGGCACAGACTGGATTTTCTTGAAAGAAATGAGTATGTGACAAAGGGCCGCGGGCGCGCGGGCACTAAAATAACGCTTGAAGGCCTTGATTTTCTTCAGTCACTGAGTCAGAACCTTGAAACGATTCAAAAGGAGGCAGCTAAAGATGGAATACTCGATTAAAGAAGAAATTGCAAATGCGATCACCCATGGAATCGGTGTGCTTCTAAGCATCCCGGCTCTCGTTTACCTGATTATCTTTGCCGCTAAATACGGAGATGCGTGGCACGTTGTCAGCTTTTCCATTTTTGGGGCAACGATGATCCTGCTTTACTTGTTCTCTACCCTTCTCCATGCCATTCCGCACAGAAAGGCAAAGGATGTCTTTGAAATACTGGATCACTCGGCCATCTATCTGCTGATCGCCGGAACGTATACTCCGTTTCTTCTTGTTCCTCTCCGTGGAGCGCTTGGATTTACGCTGCTCGGCATTGTATGGGGTCTTGCGATTGCAGGCATCGTGCTGAAGATCTTTTTTGTAAAGCGATTTATCATCCTTTCAACACTTGCATACATTCTGATGGGCTGGCTGATCATTGTTGCGATTAAGCCTTTATATGCCTATTTAAGCCCTGAAGGCTTCGGACTGCTGCTGGCAGGAGGTCTGCTCTATACAATCGGCGCTGTCTTCTACGTATGGAGGAAGATCCCCTACCACCATGCAATCTGGCACGGATTTGTTCTTGCAGGCAGTGCCGCTATGTTCTTCTGTGTTTTGTTTTATGTCACAGATGTACCGTTCATTTAAATTTCCGTTCAAAAAAAACACTCAGGAGGGATTCCTGAGTGTTTTTGCAATGGTCTGCCTTAGTTCTTCAGCCGTTGTTTTTAAGTCACGGCCTGTATAGTCCTCGGCCTGAACCGGCTTGCAGACAATGACTTTGACTTGGGACGGCTTAAATCTCCATCCGCCCTGTTTTTCCATAATGTCATACGTTCCGTCAATCGCAACCGGCACAATCGGAACCCCCGCTCCTGCAGCCATTCGGAGAGCACCTGTTTTAAATTCGGCCAGATCGTCCCCTTTGCTTCTTGTTCCCTCCGGAAAAATAATCAGGGAGTGGCCCTCTTTCAGTTTTTCGCTTCCTTCTTTCAAAGACAGCAGAGCCTGGCGTTTATTTTTGCGGTCAACAAAAATACAGTTCATGACTTCCATCCATTTTGGAAGAAGGGGCAGTTTTTTCACCTCTGTTTTCGAGAGAAATCCTGCCGGTTTTTTAAGCGAACTCATTAAAACCGGTATATCAAAATTGCTTTGATGGTTGCTCACAATGAGGACGGGACCGTCGGGCATGTTATGTTCTCCTTCTACCTTCACCTTAGAACCTGAAGATCTGATTAACGATGCTGCCCAGTTTTTAGGGAGTGTGTGCGCCGCTTCGTCTCTTTTTTCGACGGAAAGGCGCGGGTCAAGCTTTTTCACACGGCTGAGTTCCGGCAGGCTGCAGATTAGATAGCCAATCCCGTACAAAACCGTCACTAACATTCTGATCATTTGATTGTTCCTCCTGATGTCCCAATAAGAAGCCTCCCTATTATACGGGAGGCTTTTTTCACTGTTATTGAAATTATAACGAATTAAAGTCTGTGTATAACAACAACAAAGTTATCTTCGTCCTGCTCCAGCGCCTAGATCCTCTGTCAGAACAAATCCGTCAAAAAAGTCAAACCCGGACTTTTCCGCCGGATTCTTATCTGCCTATCGGAGCGGGCCTTGGCGCTTACGCTTTTGATGTTTCATAAATAATAAATTCATAATCATACGGATTCTTCTCGTCTTTTGGCCCTTTTTCACGGCTGATGACACGGTAATTTTCTTCTTTAAATTCCGGGAAAAATGTATCGCCTTCAAACGTATCATGAATCTTCGTTATATACAGCCTGTCTGCAAGGTGCAGGCATTCTTTGAAGATTTCTGCTCCGCCGATGATGAACAGATTCTTCTCATTAAGTGACTGATCACCTAGCACATCACCCAGCTCATGAATGACCTTTGTGCCTTCCTGAGAATACTGTCTATTCCGTGTCAGAATGATATTTTCTCTTCCCGGAAGAGGTTTGCCGATTGATTCAAAGGTTTTCCGCCCCATCAGGACCGGATGTCCGAGCGTCACCTTTTTAAAGTAGGCGAGGTCTGCGGGTATTCGCCACGGCAGATCATTGTTGCGTCCGATGAGATGATTTTCATCCATTGCGACAATCATCGAAATCATACGCTGACAGCCCCTTTAATATGCGGATGAGGTTCATAGTCTTGAAGTGTGAAATCTTCAAATGTAAAATCAAAGATCGATTTCACGTCCGGATTGAGCTTCATTTTCGGCAGCTTTCTGACATCGCGCGTCAGCTGCAGATCGACCTGTTCAAGGTGATTTTTGTAGATATGAACATCCCCGAAGGTATGAACAAATTCACCCAGCTCCAGGTCCGTCACATGGGCCACCATCATCGTCAGCAGCGCGTATGAGGCAATGTTGAACGGTACGCCGAGGAAGACATCAGCTGACCGCTGATAAAGCTGGCACGATAGCTTTCCGTCGTTTACATAAAACTGAAAAAAACAGTGGCATGGCGGCAGTGCCATCTTGTCGACATCTGCCGGGTTCCACGCGCTCACGATCAGCCGTCTTGAATCAGGGTTGGTTTTAATCTGATCAATCAGCTTTGCAATCTGATCCACTGTTTCCCCGTCTGCACCTTCCCACGAGCGCCATTGGCGTCCGTAAACAGGGCCGAGTTCGCCATTTTCATCAGCCCACTCGTTCCAGATGCGCACTCCGTTATCCTGAAGATACTTTACGTTCGTATCTCCCCTCAAAAACCAGATCAATTCGTGAATAATGGATTTTAAGTGAAGCTTTTTCGTTGTCAGAAGAGGGAATCCTTCGCTTAGGTCGAATCTCATTTGGTAACCGAACGTACTGATTGTTCCGGTGCCTGTCCGGTCTTCTTTCACCGTTCCATTTGAAAGAACATGCTTGCATAAATCCAAATATTGCTTCATTTAAAGACACTTCCTTCGTTTTCATACTAGTGATAATTGTATCGGAAGTCTGTCCCGTTTTCTACCGTTGATTTATAAAGATTTGCGATAAACTGATGAGAAAGCGGCGCCATTTCTTTCAGCTTTATTCTTGTCTCCCTGCTGTGATAATACATCGCAAAGATCTCGGCAAAATATTCTTCCGGAAACCTTGTGAAATAGGTTTGGTCAGAAAACAGCATGCCGGCTTCTTTTTTCCATATATTCAAATAAAGCGGATTGCTTCTGACCCGGGAGAAAACGTTGAGATCTGCAGCATGGGCAAATTCGTGCAGTTCAAGTGACACCGATCCATGTCCCATACCGTATTCGCTCATGCCGATCTTCACGTACACTCTGTTATCCTCTGTCATGCCCGGAACACTTTCCCAGCCTGTTTCTTCACTGCGCCCCTTTGGCGTTAATCCATCCAGATGCTTAAGCCCTTTTTCTTCGGTCAATTTCCCTTCGAACAGCTTAATGACCACACCTTGCTCCTTTGCAGCATTGAGAATGGCAGGATGGATATGATGAAGGTTTTTCAGCATCTTTTCTGCTTCCTGCTCCTTGATGCTTTGTTCCGGCAAATAGACCATTTCGTTCAGCGGGGAGCCTGCAGGTATCGCTGATGTTTCCAGAATAAGAGGATGTTCTTTCAGAAGCTGACCGGAGGGGATACTTACGGATGGATAGGAATAGAAGGCAAACGCTGCTGTAATGGAGAGGCTTGCCAAAATAAGATATCGTTTCATCACATATGTATACCTCCTTTATCCGTTCTATATCCTTATGAAAATAGTAACATATTGAATACACCCTTCCCATATTCTCTGTCCTGTCACTTTTACGGCAATTCCGCCATATGATGGAAATTATCATGGAAATTAGGTGATCTTGATGAGGATGCTAATAAACCGGAGAATTCCATACAGAGAAAGGCAGCAGCTGACAGAAGAAGTCATTGAAGTCATGACGTTAAAGAGCTACATGGTCCTTGACGGTCTTACTTCGATTGGATTGATTGCGCTGTTTTCAATGCTCTTTTTGGGATAAAAACCAAATAAAAAAGCCGCACGAATGCAGCTTTTCACTTTGAAGATTATAAGCCAGTGCTGTTGCTGTGGCTTGATTTTTTGCGGAAATAGTTTAGAGCGAATGTACCTGCAAACATCACAAGGATGATAACGAAGAATACAGAGTGCTCGATATGAATATGTGCTACAGCCAGACCCATTTTAACTGCAATCAGAGCAATAAGAATGTAGGCTGTTGTTTCAAGCTCAGGTACTTTGTCAATCAGTTTCAGGAATACGCCAGCAACTCCTCGCATCATAAGTACGCCAAAAATTCCTCCGAGAAGAAGAACCCATGGTTGTTCGCTGACGCCGAATGCCGCAAGAACGCTGTCTACAGAAAACGCAATATCCATTAATTCTACTGCCACAACTGTACCCCAGAACGTACCGAAAAGACGGATAAGAATGCCGTTTTTGTTGATGCCGCCGTGCTCTTCATCACCTTCGGCATTTTCTTTTCGTTTATCCAAGAAATATTTAACTGCAAGCCATGCAAGATAGGCCGCACCTAATATTTTTACCCACCATAGTTTGATCAGGAATACCCCGACGCCAATGGCGATGAAGCGGAAGACGTATGCTCCAAGCAAACCGTAAAATAAAGCTTTTTTGCGCTGTTCTTCAGGCAAATGTCTAACCATAACTGCTAGTACTAATGCGTTATCTGCTGATAATAGACCTTCGAGAATGACCAGTGTTCCAATAAGTCCCCAGGAAACTGGATCTGTAAGTACTTTGCCCCACATTTCCCAATCAAAAAAAAGTGCGTACGTGTCAAGCATTGCTTGCAAAATTGACATCTACCATTTCCTCCTAAACTTCACATTAACTTTTTCATTATACTGAAAAATAGATTGCTTGTTAAGTATTTTCACCTTTCTTCATGAAAAAGACACTTTTAAGCAGTCTGCCTAACTTAATACGGATGAGCCCGGAAAAGGTTTCAAAAAAAATATGCACCTAAGAGGTGCACATTTTTTATACTGTGGCTTTTGCATCGCGGCCGTCCGCTATGTCCCGTGCTCTATGAGCCATCCGGCTTGCTGCGGCTGCGGCAAGTGCGGCCACAAGATCATCGAGAAAGGTATTGACGCGGTTTCCGCCATGTTCATCAAGCGCTTTAATAATGCCGAACTTTTCTTTGTCCAGATATCCGAAATTGGTCAAGCCTATGGAGCCGTACACATTCACGATGGAAAGCGGAATGATTTCATCGATGCCGTAGAGCGGTTCGTCCGTTTCAACAAGATGCTGAAGCGGCTGCGGCAGCAGATTCTGCTCCGCCAGCTGATCCAGCGCCAGCCCCGTGAGGACGGCATGGACAATTTCCCTCTTGTTCAGAACTCTCTCTACGTTTTCAACACAATCTTCAAGTGTAATATCAGGGATATATTTCTTCTGCAGCGTCATGACGATCTCTGCGATATCCGTCAGCGCCACGCCCCTGTCATACAGCATTTCTTTTGTTGTTTTCACCATTTCATCAATCGTGTATTTGCCCACTAGACATTGCACCCCTTTAATGTGTCATCCAGTTTGGAGGCATATTCTGATTCCAGTAGATGCTTCCAAGTTCGTGATGCTTCTGAAAAGAATCATGGTGCGTGTGGTAATGAAAGTTAAACCAGTATCCCTGCTTTGGAGGGTGGTCGCGGCGAACGTGAAATCTTAAGATGTCCTCACCGGTTTCTTTGTTATACAGGTGAAAGATTTTTTCGCCTTTTCCATCAGCAGGTTTTTTGGAAATCACTAAATCCCTGATGTCCTCATCCGAATAGTCTTCAGCATACTCCCTGATGGCTTCTTCCATTTTCGGAAGAATGATCTGCCTGAATTCATCCTCGATTTTCATTCCGATTTTGTCTCCGAATTTCTGAAAAGACTGGTTTTCCGCCGCTTCTAAAAAAGAGGAAATGTACTCTTCTTTGGACGGAACCTGCCAGTAAGCGGTTTCATCAGCATATACGGGTTTTGGCGGTGCATTTAATTTAACGGAAGAATCTTCAGATGAGCGGTCCTCAACTGTCAGGGCTGCCGGAGGCGCAACCATTCCGAAGGTTGCAATAGTGAATAAGATGACAAGCGTTTTACGCATCCATTTGTTCATCATGCCGTGTCTTCCTCCAAGTCTTCCTATAATACTATTATTCTATCATAAATAAATTCTTTATTTATAGAATTTTTTTGAAAAAGCGACCTTCTAATGGTTTTAAATCCAAATGAAAACGTTTAAACTAAAGGAGAAGCTGGAAATAAAAACCTAGAGTGTTTGGAGTGAATCAGAATGGAATCCGTCTTTATTATTGCATCATTCGTGACACTGGCTTATTTTATTTTCACTGAAATTACGGACTGAAAAAAGCTCATGGCATCTGCCATGAGCTTTTTCGTTTTAACGCTTTTGCTTTTTGGATGCAGAAGATTGTTTTCTTCCTGCTTCTGAAGCCGTTGTTCCCTGTCCTTCAGTTTCAGTTGAACCAAGCTGTGATTTAGATGGATCGCTTTTATGTTTTGACATTGGATGAGCACCTCCTCATCCTATTTTTCACAGATCTTTTGTTTCTATCACACCATAATGAAATTTAGCTGATTTTCTTTTAAAAACACGAAAGCCGAGCTCGTCAAATGACGGGCTTTTCCAATGATCCTTTAAAACAACCCTATTTGCGGCAACCCGTTTGGCTTCCTTTATCGTGTCTTCCGTAATTGGAGAATACTCGCTCAGCGACCTCAATCGTCCGATCCCATCAGATTCTGTGATTGCTTCTTCAAACATGGGATCGAAGTAAACGACATCGAAAGAATTTGCATCCAGTCCCTTCAGCAGATCAAGATGATTCCCGCTTTTGACTTGTATTCTCCGCATGCAGTCATCAAACTCATCCACTCCCGTTTCCCACGTTTCAAGTCCTTTTTCTACGAGATATGCTACGAGCGGATTCGCTTCTGCTGCTGTTACGTTCCCTTTTGATCCGACTGCATAGCTTGCTGTGATGCTGTCAGAGCCAAGACCAAGCGTGCAATCCAAAAACGTGTCACCCGGTTTCAGGTCAGCTGCTACAATAAGGGGATCATGCTCTCCTTTTTGAAGCCTCTTGAGTCTGAACATGGCTGAATTGGGATGAAAGAAAAACGGCTCCGCTCCTCCTCTTTTATGCCATTCCAGCCTGTTCTTTCCGACCACGAGCACATCTCCGTGCTCTTCTGACAGCGTCTGTACGGACTGTTTCTTCCGGCTGATATAAGCTGCCTTCAGGTCATTTGCTATTCCTTCTGCAAGCCGGATCATCGAAGGATTCGTCCTTCCGGCGGTTGTGACAATCACAGGCTTTCACCTCCCATTTAAAGCGCGGCGGCCCGTTTCTTCTGGACAGGACCCCTTGGATTGCAGATGCGCCATTTTCAAGTCATGACAAAGGGATGCCTGCTTCCAGGCATCCCGATAATCCTTATTTAGCTGAGTCAAAGGCACTGATAAGATTTTCCATAATGTTCTCGATCGTATTTCCTTCGATTTCATGACGAGGGATAAAGTGAACAACTTTATCTCCCTTTAAAAGCGCCATTGAGGGAGAAGATGGTTCGTACCCTTCAAAGTAGCCTCTCATTGCAGCCGTAGCTTCTTTGTCCTGCCCTGCAAACACCGTCACAAGGTGGTCCGGCGCATTTTCAGCCTGCATAACCGCCTGAGTTGCAGCCGGTCTTGCAAGTCCTGCTGCACAGCCGCAGACAGAGTTGACTACTACAAGAGTCGTGCCTTGTGCCTTCTCCATAAACGCTTTCACATCTTCTTCAGCCGTTAATTCCTGAAACCCTGCATTTGTCAGCTCTGCACGCATTGGTTTCACCATTTGACGCATGTATTCTTCATATGCCATTGACATTTGTCATTCCTCCTAAGCCTTCGCATGTAGTAAAAGAATACTACAGGTGGAATGACAATTCAACAGACGGGCCCTCAGCGGGTTTTGGCAGGTTCTTTTGCCTCTTCAAATGCATCTGTCACCGCACCCTGTGATGCACAGGAAACGGTTCTTGCATATTTGCCGAGGACACCGCGGTTTCTGAGAGGAGGAGCGCTCCATGAACCTTTTCTTTCAGCAAGCTCTTCATCCGACACATGCAGATGAAGTTCACGCTTATCGCTGTCAACCGTAATAAGATCACCATTTTTCACAAGGGCAATCGGTCCGCCGACCTGTGCTTCAGGCGTAATGTGCCCGACTACAAGACCATGAGTCCCGCCGGAAAAGCGGCCATCTGTCAGCAGTGCTACGCTCTCTCCAAGGCCTTTGCCGACAATGATGGATGACAGGGACAGCATCTCAGGCATACCCGGTCCCCCTTTAGGGCCCTCATAGCGGATAATCAGCACATCACCTGCGGTCACTTCGTTTGACATCACAGCTTCTGTCGCTTCAATCTCTGTATCAAATACCTTTGCAGGCCCTGTCATTTTCGTTACTTTCAGGCCGGAAACTTTTGCAACCGCCCCGCTTGGCGATAAGTTCCCTTTCAGAATCACAAGCGGCCCGTCTTTTCTCAATGCCTGCTCCAGAGGATAGATGACGTCCTGTCCTTCTCTCAGGCCTTCCATTTCGCGCAGGTTTTCTTCTACTGTTTTTCCTGTAACTGTCAGACAGTCGCCGTGCAGAAGCCCTTCTTCAAGTAGAAGCTTCATAACAGCAGGTACTCCGCCTGCTTCGTGCAGATCCTGCATGACATATTTTCCGCTCGGCTTCAGATCTGCGATATGAGGCACTTTGCGCTGCAGACGCTCAAAATCCTCAAGCGATAGTTCTACATTGATTGAATGGGCAATGGCCATGAGATGAAGAATGGCATTTGTTGATCCTCCAAGCGCCATCACGACCGTAATCGCATTTTCAAATGCTTTTTTCGTCATGATGTCTTTCGGGTAAATATCCTGCTCAAGCATCCGGTATACGGCCTGTCCAGCCTCATAGCAGTCATTTTGCTTCATTTCTGTTTCAGCCGGGTTTGAAGAGCTGCCCGGCAGACTCATTCCCATCGCTTCGATTGCAGATGCCATCGTATTCGCCGTGTACATGCCTCCGCAAGAACCTGCGCCAGGGCATGCATGACATTCGATTTGGTGCAGACCGTCTTTGTCGATGTCTCCGTTGTTGAATTTTCCGACGCCTTCAAACGCAGATACAATGTCAATATCTTTATCATTTAAGCGGCCCGGTTTAATCGTGCCCCCATATACGAATACCGCCGGCACTTCAGCGCGTGCGATGGCAATCATGCATCCGGGCATGTTTTTATCACAGCCCCCGATGGCAACAAATGCATCGAGATTTTCAGCTCCGACTACCGTTTCAATAGAGTCCGCAATCACGTCGCGGCTCGGCAGTGAATAGCGCATGCCTTCTGTTCCCATTGAAATGCCGTCAGAAACCGTAATTGTGCCGAAAATCATGCCTGCGCCGCCTGCAGTGTTTACGCCTTTTTTAGCCAGCTGGGCAAGTTTATCAATATGTATATTACATGGAGTTACTTCGCTCCATGTAGAGGCGATGCCGATCATCGGTTTCTGGAAATCTTCATCTTTCAACCCAACCGCACGAAGCATGGCACGATTCGGCATTCGTTTCATATCGTCGCTGATTACTTTACTCTTGATTCTCAAATCTTTTTTGCTCACTTACATCACCCCGTTAAATTGGTATTGTTATATACTATAGTCCGAATTCTGCCGTATTTCAACAATATTCGAATAATTTACAAAAATAAAATAGCTTGAAGTTTTTTCAGATCCATAACGTGATGTGATTTGAGGGAAGGGTGCCTTAGCTTAGATAGATGGTAATGCCCTTGAGACTGTATTCCAGAAGTTCTAACGCTTTGGTTTGTTCCCTTCAGAACATGCTGATCTTCATGAAGGGTCATTACCTCTCTGCTTTATTCCCCTCAGAATCTAAAAGGCACTAAACAGAGCACAATAACTTCAAGTATCTGTATTTATTAAAAATTGCTTCAAACAGATTTTCTAAGAGGCAAAAAAATAACGATCTCCATCTGGAAATCGCTTAATGTTCTGTCAAAATAAGTGGCCCATCTTTCGTAATGGCCACAGTATGCTCATATTGGGCTGAAAGTTTTCCGTCCACTGTCCGGGCAGTCCACCCGTTGTCGTCCATTTTTGAATACCATGTTCCTTCATTCACCATCGGTTCAATGGTAATGACCATTCCTTCCCTGAGTCTGAGGCCTTTTCCGGGCATTCCGTAATGCAGCACGGTCGGTTCCTCATGCATCGCCGGTCCAATGCCGTGACCAGTGAAATCTCTCACCACTGAAAAGGATTCACCTTCTGCATATGTTTGAATGGCGTGGCCGATATCACCAAGCCTGTTGCCGATCACTGCCTGCTCAATCCCTTTATACATGGCCGTTTTTGTAACATCCATTAATTTCAGCGCCTGATCAGATACATTTCCTACTGCATGTGTCCACGCCGAGTCTGCTAGAGCACCGTTTACATTCACGACAAAATCGACCGTTACAATATCACCGTCTTTTAAAGCCTGATTTCTCGGGAAGCCGTGGCAGATTTCATCATTAATCGATGCACACGTGGCAAACTCGTAGCCTTTATAGCCTTTCTGCTCAGGCACCGCTCCGTGGTCGGCAAGGTACTTATCCACGAAGGAATCAATCTCAAGTGTCGTTACACCGGGTTTCAAAAGCTTTGAAACCTCTTTATGGCACGAAGCAAGCAGCTTCCCTGCTTCGTGCATCCGGCTGATTTCTCTTTCGCTTTTTAAAATAATCATCGAACGTCTCCTCTTGGAATTGGTCCTCTTCTTATGATCTTGCAGTTGCCCTAATCATTATAAAATGAGGGTTATTCGTCAAATATTCATAGTTTGCAGGATTTTTTTCATAGAAACTTTCAGCAGGCTTAGGTTCAATCAGTTCATCTATTGAAAAAAAACGGCTCGTTTCCGTGACGATTTTTTCCAGAGGTTTTCTGTAAAAACTCACATCAAATGTCTGACCTGACTTTTTCCAGGTATCATGCAAAAGTTCTTCGCTGAAATAGTTCTTGCACTCAAACAGTTTCCAGTCCATAAATGGATGGTGAGTGGAAAAAAGAAGCCAGCCTGATGGTTTTAGAACTCTGGAAAATTCGCTTAATACAGGCTTCCAGTCTTTACAGTAATGAAGCGTAAGTGAACTCACAATGCCGTCAAATGAGGCATCAGCAAAAGGAAGAGTCTCTGAGAGGTCGTGACAGATCATTTTTGCACGCCCTCCCGTTTTCCTGATGGCCGCTTCAATCATATTGGGGCTGATATCAACGCCCGTCACCTGCGCTCCTCTTTTTTGCAGCTGATCCGAATACCAGCCGGCAGAACAGCCGGCATCAAGAATACTCGAGCCGTTCAGGTTTTCAGGAATATTAGCCATCATAGCAGGCCTTTCATAATCTGTATTATAAAGACTGTCCGTTTCGGTTTCATAGATCCTTGCAAGTCGGTCAAATGCTTCTTTTGTCTTATTCGGCATATGAGATTTTCCCCCATCGTTTTTTCATCAATCGCTAAGAAACCTCGCTAAAATAATATGGCCAAAGTCTTAGAATGGGTCTTTCCATTTTAGAAAAAAACTCTGCAAAAAGACTAAATCCACTAAGTGATTTAGTCTTTCAGCCGTCTTATTGCTGTCTGCTTTCTGTCATCTGTTTCCAGACGGAGCCTTTTGCCTCTTCTCCGCCTTCAATTCGTTCAATGGCCATTTTCACTTGAAGACTGACCTCGAATTCAGGATCGTTTTCGGCCTCTTTTAGTGCGCTCAATGAGCGCTCATCGCCGACTTCATATAGGAACATGGCTGCACGCCATCTGACGAGCTTGTTTTTGTCTTTAAGGGCAAGCATCATTTCTTCCATCGCTGCAGGGTCACCGATGTCTGATAGGCAGTCGCCGGCGGTTCTGCGAACGGTAACCGATTTGTCTTTCAGGGCTTTATACAGGTAAGGAAGCACAGAAGGCTCCTCGATCATGCCGAGATATACAGCAGCAAGTCTCCGGATTGAGGCCTTTTCATCTGATAATGCTTTATTTAAAACAGGGAGATCGCTCTCCTTTGGATCCATTTGCTCAAGATGCGCATAGCGCACTGTCCATTCCGGATCCTCGAGCATGTCCTCTGTCACCGTGTATGATTTGCGGGCTGGAACCGGTTCAGACTTGTCCTTTTTCAAAAGAGCTTCTGTAAGCTTTGTCAGCCGCTCTTCTGTATAGGCTGCCTGCAGCTCTTCAGTGACGTCTTTTCCAATTTCATCAAAGTCGCCATACCTTACTCCCTGTTCCTTCCACTTTCTTTCAAGCACAACATTGTCAGCGTTCTGCTGCGCAGCAAGAACAGCTTTTTGAAAACGCTCGGGAAGTCCGAACCTCTTTTCTGTCTCGCCGTCAGAAAGCTTTACCTGCATCGGGATGCCGCTGAACATCTGAACGTGGACATTGACCTCGCCGAAATGATCATTGATTTTTGAGCTGGAATCAGCTTTATCTTCCGTCTCTTCGCCGAATGCAGCACGGACTTTGGGAAGAATCTCTTTCCAGTCGAATTTGGCATTGCGTTCTACTGCCAGGAAATCCGCCACGTGATATACGCCTTTAACGCCTTCCACTTTGAGGATCTCCTGGATGACGCCGGGTGCACCTTCAGCTGTTTCAGGCTTATAATTGCTGCTTTTCCCGCCCGGCAGCTCCTCATCCAAAATGACTTTCATCGTATTTGGGCTCGGTGTCGGTTCAATTGATTTAATATTCAAGCCATGTCACTCCTTGTTTCGTGTCTGCATCCATTCTAACATAGCTGTAATTGCTCTTGCCATTTAGAGAAACCGCACGTCACGAGTTCCTTCCGGGCCCTTCCCATTCAAGGTAAAATTGCTTGAGATAGGCAACCATAAATTGATGGCGCTGAAGGGCCAGAACCCTTCCTTCCTCTGTATTCATGAGATCTTTCAGCTTCAGGAGTTTTTCGTAAAAATGATTGATGGACGTAGAACGATCCGAGCGGTATTCTTTTTCAGTCATGCTGCTCCTGACAGGCATGTCCGGATCATGAATGAGGCTGCCTTTTGATCCTCCGTAGGAAAAGACTCTTGCTATTCCTATTGCCCCCATAGCATCAAGCCTGTCGGCATCCTGGACGATCTGCGCTTCAATGGAAGAAACCTTTTCCCTGTTGCCCCCCTTAAATGAAATGGAAGTAATAACTGCCAGAATGTCACTGATAGACGACTGATCGAGTCCTTCCCTTTCAAGCAGGGCTGCGACTTCTTCGGTACTCATCCGGATATCATCTGACAGCTTTTCGTCAATCACATCATGAAGGAGAGCAGAAAGTTCAACAACAGATTGGCTGCACGCGTATTTTTTCGCTAGATTAACAGCCGTCCTTCTTACTCTTTCAATATGGTGCCAGTCGTGGCCTGTGCCTTCTTTTTTCAGGCGATCCTTTACGGTGCGTTCGATGTTTTCAATAATTTCTTTCAATTTAAGACACTTCCTATTCTTGGAACCAGGATACGCCGGCTACGTCTTCGCCTGTATGAACACCGATTGTTGTGCAAAGCGGCACAAGCTTGACCGGAATTTTGGGGAATTCTTTCACAAGCGTGTCATGCAGGCGGTCGGCCTTGTCGCGTTTTGAGGTGAACATCACCGCAATTTCGCGGATTGAATGTGTTTGACTGCCTTTTTTGATTTGACCTGCTATATACTGAAACGCTTTCTTTTCAGACCTGACTTTTTCTTCGGTAGAAAGCGACCCTGACTTAATGCGGATGATTGGCTGAATGTTTAAAAGACTTCCAAGATAATATTGAGTTCCGGTCATTCTTCCGCTCTTGTGAAGTCTTGTAAGGTCCCCGATCAGCACGTATGTATGGTGTTTCTCCTTCAGACTCTCAAGTTCTGTAACAATTTGTTCCGTCTCCATGCCTTTTTCTTGCATGAGAACGCCCGCTTTCACAATCCTAGTCAGAGGTTCTGTCAAAATAAGAGAATCAATGACCGTCACCGGTATATCTGCTTCGCCTGCTGCCTGAACAGCAGAAGAGTAGGTACCGCTGAGAAGACTTGACAGGTGGATGGAAATCACTTCGTCATAGTCTTCTGCAAGCTTCCTGTAAAGCTCTGCAAAAGCGCCAGGCGGCGGCTGTGATGTGGTAATGGCATTTTCAGGTTTTTTAAGAAGCGGATATAATTCTTCCGGTGCAAGAGTCACACCGTCCAAGTAGTCTTCTCCATTGATGCATACAAGGAGAGGCACCCAGTATATGTCGGGGTGATCCCTGATTTCCTGATCAATGCTTGCCGTGCTGTCTGTTACCCATGCAATTTTTCTCCCCATCATCGTATTCCCCTTTCTCTTTAAGCTTTCAAACCCCTATTCTTAGTATTAGTCGAAAGAGTTTAGGATTCCTCTTTTAAAAACTCATTTAATTTTGGAAATAGACGCAGGGCGTTATCGTAGAAGAAGAGCCCGTGATGTTCCTCCGGAATCAGTTCGCTGAACAGGTCAATGTATGGCTTAATTCCTATTAGCGGCCAGTCTGTCCCAAATAAAAGTCTGTCGTAGTGATCGCAGTAGGAAAGCGCATGAATGAGGTGATCAAAGAACCTCGTATTCTTTTTGGCGGCAATGGTCTTGTCCGTTCCGACAAGCAGTCCGGATAAATCAGCATGCATATTGTGGTTTTTGTTAATGACCTCAGCACCATCAAGCACCCATGGGTCTCCGAGATGCGCCATCATGAATTGGATATTCCGGTGTTCCACTGCCACTTCATCAAGAGTGAGGGGGTGGCTGTATTTGAGAAGACTTCTCTCTGAATAGGTATCGCCCGTATGAAAAACAACCGGAAGGCTGAATGCTTCTGCAAGCTCATAAACTGGTCCGTACACTTTGTCATAGGCATAAAAAGGATAGTATCCCAGATAAATTTTAATCCCGGCCGTCTGGTGGTGCTGGAGGGATTTCTCGAGCATCAGCAGGTTTTCTTCGCTGAGCTTATACGGATTAATGCCCTGACAGACGAAAAAATTCTTGGGCACACTTCCTTCAAGGTCGACTCCCATTGGTGTTTGTGCAGCTTTATCCGGAAAAGCTCCGCCGGCTGTTTCTGTCACACCCATGGCAATGGCAGCTACAACTCCGGCATCTTCATATTCTTTCTGCAGCCCTTTCAGGGAATAATCCACAAAAGAAACGTCATCCCCTGTTTGCCTGAAGCTTTGAATCTCTGAAATGTGCATATGGGCATCAATGATTTTCACTGCTCATTCCTCCTTTATAAACGAAAAGAAGCCTCTATTGGCTTCTTTCCGGCGAATTTACTGCTGCAGCAGCTTCTGAATCGTTTCTTCCATTTCTTTTGGGTCTGTATTGGGAGAAAAGCGTTCAACAGCTTTTCCGTTACGATCTACGAGAAACTTAGTAAAATTCCATTTCACAGCCTTTGAACCGAGCAGGCCCGGTGCTTCATTTGTCAGATGGGTAAACAGCGGATGAGCCTTCGGGCCATTTACATCGACTTTAGCGAACATTGGAAAAGAAACGCCATAGTTCAATTCGCAAAAGCTTTTAATGTCTTCTTCTGTCCCAGGTTCCTGGCTCATAAACTGATTGCACGGAAAGCCAAGGATTTCAAGCCCCTCCGGCTGATACCGTTCGTAAAGTTCCTGCAGCGCTTTGTACTGCGGAGTGAATCCGCATTTGCTCGCCGTATTCACAATCACAAGCACTTTTCCGCGGAATGCATCCATTGATTTATCATCGCCGCCAATTGTTTTTACATGAAGATCATAAATACTCAAAATCAACTTCCTCCTTCAACTATTTTTTCGAGGGTTGTGATAGCATGCTCTGTCATTGCCATCAGATCATCCACATGATCCTCGCTTATGCTCCGCCCGAACTGAACGTGATAAGCATGGCTGTACTCTTTAAACGGTACATCATACATCACCTGATGACGCACTTTAAAGTTGACCCCCCAGTCTTCTTCAATCATTCGTTTAGCAAACGTATACTCTTCTGCTGCTGTTTCATGAAAAGTGAGGCCAATCTCGCACGAATGTACATCATTGGTTTTCATCAGCTCCCCAGAAAGCTCCGGGAGGCTCATGGCGAGCCTGAATACCGCAGCTGCACCCTTTGATTCTTTCAGCTGAAATTGAATCTCATACACCCTTGACATCGCCGCAAGGTCTACAAGATCCTTTCTGCCTGTGACTGAAATGCTGCCGTCAAGATCCGCGTCGTAAACAGCACCTTCAAGAACCGTTTTTAAGTTATCAAATGCAGTCGGATCAAACATCAGAACAGCCCTGCCGCTTTCCCGTCTGCATCTACCGACATGCCGAGTGCCGCAGGCTTTTTCGGGAGTCCGGGCATTGTCATAATATCCCCTGTTAAGCATACGATGAACCCCGCTCCAATTGAAGGCTTCAGCTCTCTAATCGTAAGCGTGAAATCTTCCGGCCTTCCGATCAGTTCAGGCTGATCAGAAAGTGAATACTGGGTTTTTGCCATACAAACAGGGAGATGGGACCAGCCGTACCCGTCAAACTCCTTAAGCTGCTTTTTGGCTTTTGACGAAAATTCCACCGCTTTTGCCCCGTAAACGGTTTTTGCCACTTTTTCAACTTTGGCTTCAATACTGTCGGCAAGCTCATACAAATGCGAAAACTGATTTTTGTTTTCTGCAATCGTCTGAATGACTTTTTCAGCAAGTTCAATTCCCCCTGCGCCGCCTTTTTCCCATACTTCGGAAAGAGCTGCAGGATGGGAATGGTCTGCGCACCAGGTAAGGAGCGCATCGATTTCTTCATCGGCATCGGATGTAAAACGGTTAATGGCAACCGTATATGGCAGCCCAAACTGCTGGATGGATTCAATATGTTTTGCAAGATTCGATGCTCCTGCAAGCATCGCTTCTTTATCAGGCTCCTGAAGCTGGTCCTTATTTACTCCGCCGTGCATTTTAAGAGCCCGGACGGTCGCTACGATGACTACTGCGGCAGGTTCAAATCCTCCTGCCCGTGTTTTAATGTGGAGAAACTTCTCTGCGCCGAGATCTGCTCCAAATCCAGCTTCTGTTACAACATAATCGCCAAGCTTGGCAGCCATTTTTGTTCCGAGAAGGCTGTTGCAGCCGTGGGCGATATTTGCAAACGGGCCGCCGTGAATGATCGCGGGCGTATGTTCAAGCGTCTGAACGAGGTTAGGCTTCAGGGCGTCTTTCAGCAAGAGCGCAAGCGCTCCCTCGAATCCAAGCTCTCCGACTGTGACCGGCTCCTTGCTGTATGTAAATCCTACAACGATCTCAGCAAGTCTTTTCTTTAAATCGCCAAGGCCTGATGCAAGACAGAGAATGGCCATAATTTCCGATGCGACCGTTATGTCAAAATGATCTTCTCTCGGAGTTCCGTTAACAGGGCCTCCAAGCCCGACAATGACATTTCGGAGTGCCCGGTCATTCAAATCCATGACCCGCTTCCACGTAATCCTTCTTGGATCAATCCCTTTTTCATTTCCCTGATGAATATGATTGTCAAGTAAAGCTGACAAAGCATTGTTTGCCGTTGTAATGGCATGAAGGTCTCCAGTGAAATGCAGGTTGATGTCCTCCATCGGAATTACTTGTGAATAGCCCCCGCCTGCAGCTCCCCCCTTAATTCCCATCGTCGGACCGAGTGAAGGCTCTCTCATGGCAATAACTGCTTTTTTCCCAAGCAGATTCAGCGCCTGGCCAAGGCCCACTGTTACCGTCGATTTGCCTTCTCCGGCAGGTGTCGGATTAATGGCGGTAACAAGGATGATTTTCCCGTCCGGAGCATCCTGCTTTCTTTTAAGAAGGTCAAGTGACAGTTTCGCTTTATATTTTCCGTATTGCTCCAGTTCATCTTCTAAAATATCAAGTTTTCCCGCAATTTCCTGTATTGGTTTTATCGCAGCTTCCTGAGCGATTTCGATGTCTGATTTATGTTTCATTTTTAGCACACAGCGCCCTACTTTCTGCTTAATAGATTGATTTCACGCACAATTGTAACACAAAAGCAAATTGAATTATTATTCCAAACTTTCTATAATAGAGAAAACTCTGAAATGTACAGAAAGTTGAGGTTCATTCATGCCTATAAATATTCCATCTGACCTTCCCGCAAAAGAAATTCTTGAAAAAGAAAACATCTTCGTCATGGACGATAAGCGAGCGTATCAGCAGGATATCAGACCGCTGAACATTGTGATCCTGAATATTATGCCCGAAAAACAGAAAACAGAAGTACAGCTGCTGAGGCTTCTCGGAAATTCCCCTCTTCAGCTGAACATTACATTTATGAGGCCTGAAACCCATACATCCAAAACAACGAAGGAAGAGCATCTGCAGCAGTTTTACACGACTTTTTCAAAGATCCGCCACAAAAAGTTTGACGGAATGATTGTAACAGGCGCCCCGATCGAGCACCTTCCTTTTGAAGAGGTTTCCTACTGGGACGAACTGAAGGAAATCTTTGAATGGACAAACAAGCATGTCACGTCCACTCTTCATATATGCTGGGGTGCTCAGGCAGGACTTTACTATCACTACGGCGTAAATAAATATAGTCTGGAAGAAAAATGCTTCGGTGTATTTGAACATGTCATTTGTAATGATTCTGTAAAAATTGTCCGCGGATTCGATGATCACTACTATGTGCCGCATTCCCGGCATACGGATATAAAGAGACAAGATATTGCGGCAGTTGAAGAACTAGACATTATAAGCGAATCGAAAGAAGCAGGCGTATGTCTTGTAGCGTCAAAGGATGCAAAGCACGTCTTTTTGACCGGCCACCCGGAATATGATCTCCTAACCCTGAAACAGGAATATGAGCGGGACCGGGCTAAAGGACTCCAGACGGGAGTTCCGGCCTCTTATTTTCCAAATAACGATCCGTCTGAAAAACCTGTTCAAAAGTGGAAATCCCATGCCCATCTCCTTTTTGCGAACTGGCTGAACTACTGCGTGTATCAGGAAACGCCTTACGAGTGGGAATGAGAAAGAACAAAAGCGCAAGCTCCAAGGCCCGCTCCGATAGGCAGATAAGAATCCGTCGGAAAAGTCCGGTTCCTGCCTTTTTTGACGGATTTGTTCTGACAGAGGATCTAGGCGCTGGAGCTTGCCGATGATAACTTTGTTATGTTATCCACAGCCTTTTATTCCTTAGCAATGGAAAAAAAACATCACACGAATTGGCTTTATTTGTTAAAATTAAGGTGAATTTAATTTAATTTTTATCTAATCTTTATATTTTGTAAATATTCCTGTGATACGCTTTTAAAAGCAGGACATAAGCGTCCTGTTTATGATTATAGTTGAGGTGAATGCATTGTTAAAAAAACCGAAAGTGTTAATTTTAACCGCAAAATACGGGAACGGACATGTTCAAGTCTCAAAAACACTTGTTAAGCAATGCAAGGACATGGGAATTGAGGAAGTGGTTGTTTCTGATCTGTACGCTGAATCGAACCCTGTTTTTACAGAAATCACCCAATACCTTTATTTAAAAAGCTTCACAATCGGCAAACAGTTTTACCGTATGTTTTATTACGGCGTCGATAAAATTTACAACAAGAAACTGCTGACGCTGTACTTCAAGCTCGGAAATAAACGGCTTTTTGAACTGATTGAAAAAGAGCAGCCCGACCTGATCATCAATACATTCCCGATTATCGTCGTGCCTGAGTACAGAAGACGCACTGGCCATATTATACCAACCTTTAATGTGCTCACTGACTTCTGCCTTCACAAAATCTGGGTTCACCAGAACATCGATAAATATTATGTGGCAAGCAAACGGGTGAAAGAAAAGGTCATGAGCCTCGGCATTCATCCTGCTTCCGTCAAGGTGACAGGCATCCCGATCCGTTCCGTGTTTGAAGAAAATCTTGATAAAAATGAAATCTGCCGCAAATACGGGCTTGACCCCAATAAAAAAATTCTGCTTGTCATGGCAGGCGCCCACGGTGTTCTTAAAAACGTAAAAGAACTGTGCGAGTCGTTTCTTGAAGACCAGGATCTGCAGACGGTCGTCGTTTGCGGAAACAATGCGGTTTTGAAAGAAAACCTTGAAACGATAACCGGCAAAAATGTAAGAAACCTAAAGCTTCTTGGCTACGTCGAAAGGGTCGATGAGCTGTTCAGAGTCGCATCCTGCATGGTAACAAAACCAGGCGGAATCACGTTAAGCGAGGCCGCAGCTGTCGGTGTTCCCGTTATTCTTTTCAAACCTGTTCCCGGACAGGAAAAGGAAAATGCACTCTTTTTTGAAGAAAACGAGGCAGCTGTTGTAGTCAACCGCTCAGAAGAAGTGTATGAAACTGTCAGCAGCCTGTTGAAAGACGACAAGAAACTTAAGAGAATGAAACGCAACATAAAGCGTCTGCACCATCCGAACTCATCCTTAACCATTATGGAAGATATACTCAGAGAAGCTTCTCTTTTTAAAGAGAACAAATTTATTAAGGCTCAATAAGACCTTCCGGATGAAGGGGAATACACCCCCGGAGGCTAAAAAAATGGATACAAGCACGCACATCATCATGGGTTTCGGCCTTGCAGGACTCGCATACATCGACCCTGCTGTCGGACAGAATCCCGAACTTGCTGCGGCTGTAATGGCCGGCACCGTTCTTGGATCAAATGCACCGGATTTTGATTACGCGGTCAGAGTTTTTAAAGGTAAAGGAATGTACACCGAGCATCACCGCGGGTTATCTCACTCTGTGCCCGCATGGTTTATTTGGAGTTTTCTGCTCACTGCCATTATTCTCATTTTTTCACCTTCCTTATCGGGGCAGGACTGGATGCACCTTGCCGGCTGGACGTTCGCTGCGGTGCTGGTTCACGTCTTATTTGATCTTTTTAACGCATACGGCACTCAGGCAGCACGGCCATTCACAAAAAGATGGCTGTCTCTGAATTTCATCCCGCTGTTTGACCCGCTGATTGTCTTTTTGCATATTGCCGGCTTTTCATTATGGGCCGCTGGAGAGAGCCCTGGTCTTACTTTTTCTGTTATTTACACAATCATATTTGTTTATGTCATTGAACGATTCTTCAGTTCCAGAAGGGCTCTTGCACGAATCAGAAGCGAACTCCGTGAGTCTTCTGTTTTGACTGTCGTCCCTACAATCCGCTGGTCAGTATGGCAATTTGTGTCCGAAACAGAAACAGGCTTTACCTCAGGTGAACTGCGCTCAGGTCAGGTCAGGCCGGTTCATTCGTTCGAAAAAACAAAGCATGAGCTTATATCAGCTGCTGAAAAAGATCAAAACGTGCAGCACTTCCTGAAAAACTCAAAACATGTGCACAGTATTGTCATTCCTAATCCATCCGGATATGAAGTCCGCTTTTTTGACCTCCGTTTCCGGACGAAAAATCATTATCCCTACATGGCTGTCTGCCTGTTGGCCCGGAACGGAGCGATCCTCTCATCACAAACAGGGTGGATTCATCAGACAGGAAAGCTGCATAAAACCCTCCTTCCCCAGAACTCCTCAGGGGCGGCAGGTCTCGACGCATGATAAAACCCCCGGAATTCCGGGGGTTTGTTTTATATTATTTTGGCCGCGTCAGCCTGATGTCGTTTGACTGTAATAGACCTCTTCAAATGGCTGAACCACAACAAAGCCTTCTCCTTCGAACTTCATCTGTATAGACTCTCCGCTTCCTCTACCGAATAAGGTTTTCAGCGAGATATCGGTAACGAACTCCGGAGTCAAACTCCCTGACCAGGCGACAGTTGCATTCGGGTCGGTATAAACCGGATCACCCGGCTTGACAATCAGTGTCAGCGGTTCATAGTGAGAGGTAATCGCAAGCATTCCCCTGCCTTCAAGCCGCACGTTAAAAAGTCCCCCTGAAAGCATGCCCGCAATCTTCCTCATCATTTTGATATCCCATGAGATGGAAGGTTCAAACGCAAGCAGGTCATTGCCGTTCACAAAAATGGATTCTCCCTGCAGATTTATAATGGAAATCTTTTTTCCCTGGTCAGCTACATACAGCTTTCCTGCTCCAGTCGCTTTCATAAGAGCCGTGCCCTCGCCTGTAAGCGCCTTTTTAAACATTTTCCCAAGGCCGTGCTCAAGAATTCCTTCACGTTCATATTTGATCTGACCGCGGTAGGAGACCATTGCTCCGGCTTTTGTCCAGACTTGGCCATTCAAATTGATCTCAAGCAGCCTCTCCGTCTCAAGCTCGAACAGTCCCTGCCCTTTGTCCTGCTGCTCTGTTTTCTCCACAAATTCTTGAATGCTGTATCTGTTCATCGCTTATCCTCTCCCTTTTTCTGAAGCATAAACAGCCATAAAAATGAAAGTGACTGCTTTAATTCCGCAGAAAGTTTATGGACCATATCCTCTGTCACTCCCCGTTTGTATACACCCTGACTGTCAATCAATTCCCAGCCATTTTCAAGCGCCAGCCTTTCAAATTCCCACGGCATCATAGTGTTGCAGATGACATCTTTTCCATATAGCCTCTCGTAGCTGTTTTCTCTCGGATGCGCTGTCGGTCCAAGAACCGCAATGCACAAATAGCCTTCCTTTTTAACGACCCTCTTTAATTCCTGTAATCCGGCAAGCGGATCTGCTGTCCATTCAAGACAATTAATCGTCAGCAGCGCATCGGCCTGTCCGTCACTGAATGGCAGCGACATGATGTTTGCCTGTTCGAAGACAAGCCTGCCTTCTTTTTCATGCTGCTTTGCAAGCCTGATCATTTCAGGGGACAAATCAGCTCCTGTCACCTTCATGCCCTCCTGCATTAAAAGGAACGACCCATATCCGTCCCCGCAGCCGATATCGATCACAGTCGATCCTTCTGGTACATACTTTTTGAAAAAAGGGATAACCTTGCTCCTGCTTCCGGTATCCCACATATCCTTGCTGCTCTTATTCCAGAATGCAGCCCGTTCGTCCCACTTCTTTTCTGCTTCTTTTTCCCAGTCATATGTATTTACCACTTGAATCAGCTCCAGTTATCAGCATTCCTTATACATTTCTAGGAAATCAGCCAAATTCCTCTCTGCCGAATAAAAGTCACCAAAGAATAAAGACTAATAAAAGCAGATCTCTCTCTGCATGTGAAAGGAGTGCTTACAATGGAGAAGGAAACATTTATTGCTGTTCAGAAAAACAGCGAAGGCGACCTGTCCGCTTTTAAAACCTCTGGCGGCAGAATTCTTTCCTACGAACAGGCGCTTGCTGAAGCAGGAAGCGGCAAGATTGAAGGTGTCAGCACCTTTAAAGGAAAAGGCGGAGGCACATACATCCGAAGCAACCCTGACAACAGCAAAGCAAATAACCTTGACGCACTTCCACTATTTTAGGAGGAAAACACAATGACAAAAAAATACAACAAACAAGGCAGCGCAAACGGCAACTCCCCTGAAAAAGGACACTTCCAGGAAGAATTCGGCCAGGAAATCATTTCAGGAGACAACAGCAAGGGAAACAAACGCAACAAAGACCAGAAATCAAAGACTTCCGGGAAATAAGGATGATGAAACCAGCTGCCGCGGCAGCTGGTTTTCTTTCTGCATACTCTATTTTATGGCGCTTTTCACAGGCGTGATGCCACTTTTCTTCTCTTATGGAACCTGTTTGTGGCGCTACTCACCGGTGTGATGCCACTTTTCTTCTCGCATGGAACCTGTTTGAGGCGTCACTCACCGGAGTGATGCCACTTTCCTTCTTGCATGGAGCCTGTTTGTGGCGTCACTCACTGGAGTGATGCCACTTTCCTTCTCGCATGGAACCTGTTTGTGACGTCACTCACCGGAGTGATGCCACTTTCCTTCTCGCATGGAACCTGTTTGTGGCGTCACTCACCGGAGTGATGCCACTTTTCTTCATGTTAAAACCATTTGGAGGCACCACTCACCCGAGCGACGCCTCTCTTTTGCTGAAACCAATTTAATTTATATGCAACTTTACTTTTCAGGATCAGCCTGCTCATTTCTCCCTCTGTCAATCGTAATAGCCGCTGTTTCATTGTTCATATAGAGCGGGACTTGCATTTTGTCCCCGTTGTCATAGAATGCTTCATTGATGCCGTCATTGGCGCGTGTTGGTTCTTCACTTCCAAGGTAAGATGGGTATTTTTTATCCTTCATCTATTTCGCCTCCATTCAGGTATAGTATCTCCTGCCATTAAAAAAATCTCCTGTTTCCAGGAGATTTTCATGATCAGGCGCCAAGCTGTTCTGCAATGATGACACGCTCTACTGCTTCGATGGCTTCTTTTTCGTCGTCGCCTTCGGCTGATACGGTAATGGTTGTTCCTTTTCCAATGCCGAGTGACATAACACCCATAATTGATTTTAAGTTAACCTTGCGTCCGTTCGCTTCCAGGTTCACATCTGCTGTAAAAGAGTTGACTGCATTGACAAGAGATGTTGCAGGACGTGCATGTATGCCTGACTCGCTTGTAATTTCAAATTTCTTCTGCTGCATCTTTCTTTCCCCTCTCCTCATTCTACAAAGAAATATTATAATCATTTTTGACCAAAAGGGAACTGTTTTTTAAGCAAGCTTAATGATTTCTTCATTGGTAATGTAGCTGTGCAGATAAATGGTGCAGATTTGCGTGTTCTTTTTTTCCACGATGATGGTGTTCTGAAGGGCATCTTTAATGAGAATCAGTCTTTCATGCTCGAAGTCAAGCAGTGATTCAAGCGTCTCGAGCTGGCTGCATGCCTGCAGAAAACGGTCATCGCTCATTTTTCGGTCTTTTTTAAAAATAACCTGCATGTTTCCAATGTTTGTTTTGTACACGTTTCCCACATCCCTTTACAAGTTATTCCACCTATAAATAAAATATCTGAAATTTCCGTAAAAATCTATAGGCAACTTGACGACAAATTTCCAATAGTGTATATTAAAAGCATCATTTAGCTAATAGTTAGTGAAACATCGTTTTTCCAAACTTTGTTTGCGCATACATATTCGCTGATTGATAAAATATTTCCAGGTAGCAACACCTGTGCTACAGTATTAGGAGGATAAAGTACTATGCAAAACGGTAAAGTTAAATGGTTCAACAACGAAAAAGGTTTCGGTTTTATCGAAGTTGAAGGCGGAGACGATGTATTTGTACATTTCTCAGCTATCGAGGGAGACGGCTACAAGTCTCTTGAAGAAGGACAGGAAGTTTCTTTCGAAATCGTTGAAGGCAACCGTGGACCACAAGCTGCTAACGTAGTGAAACTATAATTACAAACGTACATTATAATTGATCATATACGAATGCAAGAAAGAGGCTGAGATATCTCAGCCTCTTTCTTTCGTTAAATCCTGGCTGACAATTAAAAATTCCACAGCCTTTAAGTTTTGCTTCAGCTTCCCTTCGATTCTTTTTACCTCAAACTGATTAAACACGCTGCCGTTTTTTGCCATGAACAAAAGCATATCTAAATCGCCATATATTTCGTAAAAAGCCTGCTTTATATCATCATTGATTTTGATTGTTGTCTTCATTGCTGTCACCCTCCCCTGCGGCATAGTCAAAAAGGTTCATCCTAATCTACAGTTATTCTTCAATAAAGAACAAATTCCTTCTTTTTAACGAATTTTTATTTTAGAGAAATTTCTTCCAGTTTCTTTCGTCCTATTTTTTCGATGTATATTTTAAGAAGGTTGTCGAACGATAAAGATGTGGAGGTGAGGACTTGGATCAAATTAATCACACAGGTCTTATCAGCGGTTTCAACAACTTAAAGCAGCTTGAAATGGCAGTTGCTGCTGCACAGAAAATGACGGGCTCTGCAACGATGAGCATGGATCCGGAAGCTATCCAGAACGCAGAAAAAGCTTTGCAGGATGCAAAAGCCATTTACCAGACAGCCGGAGAGACAGGCGTTGATCAGCCGTTTTTAAGCAATCAGCAAGAGCTTTTGCTGCAATGCGAGCATCAGCTCAATGAAGCGAAAAAATAAAAAAATCCGCTGAATTCAGCGGATTTTTCTCTGTTTTTCTATACAAGTTTTTTGCCGTACTCCTTCATCTTTTGCCCTACTGTGCATTCTCCGATGCAAAATGCATGGGCCGCTTTTTTCCCGCGTTCTTTTCTGAAGAGCTTTTTGAGAAGACAGTCTGAGCAGTATGTATCATTCAGCTCATCTATATCATGGACGATTTGTTTTTTGTCTCTCTCATTCATCTTGATCACCAGCCGTCCATTCACTTGCAACCTTTATGCCGCCCAGCCCCTGTCCTGCAAGTTTGTCTGCCTCGGCATTGTCTTTTCTGGCGACCGGAACGCAGATTGGGCGTATATTTCTCTTTTTGAGTGCTTTTTCTATTTTATCAAGCCAGCGGGAGTATGCTTCTTCATAGCAGGGCCACTCTCCTGAAAGCTGATTGAGAACGACCTGGGAGTCTCCTTTAAATGTGACGTCCTGATGCTGCACGCCAAGCTCTTCAAGCTTTTGGACCAGGAAGTAAAAGGCCATGTATTCTGCTTCATTGTTAGAAAGAGCTTCCGCTTTTTCGCTGTATCTCATTCTTGATCGTTTTCCGTTTATTGTATAGTAAATCACGGCGCCGAGTCCCGCTTCTTTTGACAGCTTATTATAATTTCCGTCAAAAAAAGCTTCTACATCAGTTGGCTCATGCACAACTTCGAGTTTAAGTTTCTTAAGTTCTTTGAGTGTCCATGAAGTGCCTCTGGAATCAATAAATTCAAGTGTCTGGGCTCTCCCTGTTTTTTCGGCATCTTCTCCTATGCTGATGGCAGTCTCAAGATCCGTTTCATCCGAGCTGAACAGGACGCTCTGCTTTTTCGGGGTTTTATACATCCATTGAATGTGATATTTCACCATTTTCACTCCTGACTTCATGGTTCCTTGTTATAAGTAGTCTTGCTTGTACCGGCAATTGTATTCAATATGCTATAATCATATTCGGCTTAATACAAAAGCGGAAGCGCCTTGGTCAGATCAGATAGGCAGATAAGAATCCGGCGGAAAAGTCCGGGTTTGACTTTTTTGACGGATTTGTTCTGACAGAGGATTTAGGCGCTGGAGCTGGACGCAGTAATAATTTTCTAAACAGCCAAAAAAAACCTTCCTAAATTATATCAGCAAGGAGATTTTATATGCCAAACGAATTACTGTGGATCGGATTTGCATTCATTAATTTTATCATTGTTCTGCTATTTTATAAACTTTTCGGCAAAAGCGGATTATTTGTCTGGATCGGTTTTTCGACCGTTGCAGCCAACCTTCAGGTAGTCAAAACGATCGAGATCTTCGGATTAACGGCTACGATGGGGAATATCATGTATGGTACTGCCTTTTTAGTAACAGATATCATCAATGAAAAATACGGTGAAAAAGAAGCAAAAAAAGCCGTCTGGCTGGGTTTTGCAACATTAATTTCCCTTACTGTTATTATGCAGGGTGTACTCATGTTCCAGCCTGATGAAACGGACATTGCACAAGGGGCATTAAAGACGATTTTTGATATGATTCCCCGTATTGCCATCGGCAGCCTTGCAGCCTTTATTATCAGCCAGTATGCAGATGTGGCGATCTACTCATGGCTCAGACGAAAGTTTCCATCTGACAGGCTGCTGTGGATCAGAAACAATGGGAGCACAATGATCAGCCAGCTTCTGGACACCCTCATCTTCACGTCAATCGCCTTTTTGGGCGTCTATCCGTTTGATATCTGGATTCAGATTTTTATTACGACTTATCTGATTAAATTTGTCGTTGCTATTATTGATACACCATTTGCTTATCTGGCCAAAAGAATAAAACCTGCTGAATGAGGAGAGGAAGAAATGATTGAAGTTTATGTGGATGGTGCCAGTGCCGGAGACCCGGGCCCTTCCGGAGCTGGGATCTTCATAAAAGGACATGGCAAGGGCGAGCAGTTTGCAGTGCCTCTTGGAAAAATGACAAATCATGAAGCTGAGTATCATGCATTGATAAAAAGCCTTGAAATTTGCCTGGAGAAAGGTTTTTCCATCATTTCCGTAAGAACTGACTCCCAGCTTGTTGAGCGGGCTGTAGAAAAAGAGTATGTGAAGAATCCTTCTTTTGTTCCGCTGCTTGAGAGAGTTCTAGAGCTAAAAAAAGGATTTGATCTCTTTTTCATTAAATGGATTCCAAGTAAGCAGAACACGGTTGCTGATGAGCTGGCGAGAAAAGCGATCCGGATGAACGGAAGCGATGACGGATGAAGCTTAAATCATCTCTCACAGCCGACATCAGCCTGCTTCTTGTGGCATGCATATGGGGGTCTACTTTTGTCATTGTTCAAAAAGCGATTCAGTTTATGCCCCCTCATTTTTTTAACGGCGTCCGGTTTTTCCTTGCTGCCGTGCTTGTTGCTCTAATTGGCAGGAAAATGACGCGTCTGGTCCCTTCGAAACGTTCAGTTGCCGCCGGTGTCACATTGGGAGTGTTACTCTTTCTCGGCTACGCTTTCCAGACAGTCGGCCTTTTGTATACGACTTCTTCTAAAGCAGGATTTATCACGGGTCTGAGCGTAATGATTGTTCCCCTGCTTTCCATCTGGATTCTTAAGGAAACGGCAAGGAAAACGGTTTATGCCGCAGCGGCGGTTGGCACAGCAGGTCTGTATTTTCTGACATTCAGCGGCTTTTCATCGTTCAACCAGGGTGATTTGCTCGTTTTCTGCTGCGCCCTTGCTTTTGCTCTGCATATTCTGTTTACGGGAAAGTTCTCTGGTCAGCACGATGCCTGGCTTTTGACCATCGTCCAATTGTTTACTGTTTCTGTTCTGAGTTTTTCAGCGTCCGGCCTTTTTGAAAGTGTTCCGGATGCGGGAAAAATGCTGACTGCGGACGTGCTTTTAGCCCTGTTCATTACAGCCTTTTTTGCAACAGCTTTTGCTTTTTTTGTTCAGACAAAGCTTCAGCAGTATACGACAGCATCCAGAGTTGCCCTCATATACGCATCAGAGCCTGTATTTGCAGCGCTTACTGCCTATTTCTTCGCAGGTGAGCGCCTCTCTTCAGCCGGTATCTTCGGCTGTGTGCTCATTCTTTCTGCGATGCTGATGGCAGAATGGAAGCCTGCGCGAAAAAAAGAATCGATTGCTTCCCATTGAAAAAATCCCGGAGATCTCCGGGATTTTTCAGTTTAAAATGTTCAGTTCCCTTGCTACCCGCATCGCCTGGCTGCGGTTTCTTGCCTTTTCTTTTGTCAGTCTTTCAAGAAGAGAGACGAAAAAGGCGCCGTCAAATTCTTTTTGCGCTTTTAATGTCAGCTCGATTGCAGCTATGACCAGCTTATCTTCTGCGCCTGTATAGTGCTTTCCGAATTCGATAAATCCGAGGGCATCTTCTTTAAAGTGAAACCCCTTATCCTGTAAATGCTGCAAATAATCTGTCACTGATTGTATCGTATGTAGCAAGCATACCCCGCCTTAGCATGTTCTAATAGCCAATATCCTTAATTTCATCAGATTGAAATGTGATAACCAGAGGATCTTTATTCTGTGCTTCTTTCAGCATAGCTTTTGCAACCGTTTTCGCATGTATAGGCTTCATCGATTTTAGTTTGCCTATAAAGACAAAACCGAAAAGTTTAAAAAGCCACTCACCCAGTTTTTCCCCCATCCGGAATTCCTGTCTGTCTCCAAGCAGAAGGGACGGCCTGAACAGAATAACTGACGGGAGGCCGAGGTTTCTGAGTGCATCCTCCATTTGTCCTTTTACGCGGTTATAGTAAAAGAGCGAATCTCTGTCAGCACCTATTGCAGAGACAGCCAGAACCCGTTTCACTCCCTGCTGTTTTGCAAGCTTTGCCGCCTCCACTGAATATTCGAAATCAACTTTATAGAAAGCTTCTTTTGATTTTGCTTTTTTCATGGTTGTGCCAAGACATAAGAAGAGGTCATCCACCTTAAATTCACGTTTGCTGGCTGAAAGATGATCAAAGTCAACAACAATGTTCTTATGCTTATCATGTTTGCGGTCCAATGCTTTCCTTGTAACCGTCTTCACTTCTGAATAATGCTTTGATGAGAGCAGCAGCTCGAGCAGCTCCGTGCCGATGAGGCCGCTTGCCCCGACAATCATTGCTTTCTTCATGATTTGTCACTCCAATCTTCTTCGGATCATAAAGGAAACGGGTTCAAAAGCAAAGGGCTTGCTCCCGTTTTGGGGCCGGTTATGTAAAAGAGAAGAGAGGTCACATTGCCTCTCTGGAATTCAATGCATCTGATAAAAAGCCATGCAGTCCTCTAAGCTCCATTTCTTCAATTAAACGTGCAGCACGGCTGTGCTCTGCATCAAATAAAGCTTCTTCAAGGCTGCATTCAACAGGTACATCGCACGCTATTTCTGCAAGCCGTCTTGAGAGATGCAGCATGTCCAAATCCTGCTCAATTTTTGATCGCTGTGCGTTCGTCAGCTCTTCAAGCCGCTCAAGCAGAACATCAATTGACTTGTATTTGGCAATCAGCTTGTAGGCCGTTTTCTCTCCGATGCCTTTAACTCCGGGATAGTTATCGCTGCTGTCGCCCATCAGTCCTTTTACATCCACAAGATGAGCTGGAAGTATGCCTGTTTCTTCTGTAAAGAAATCCGGCGTATACACTTTATATTGGCCAATTCCTTTCTGCATTAGAACGACCTGTATATTTTCATCAAGCAGCTGAAGAAGATCACGGTCGCCAGTCAGAATGGATATATTCATTTCAGCAGAATAAAGCTTTGCAATGGTCCCGATGCAGTCATCCGCTTCATACCCGGCAAGACCGACATTCGGAATGTTAAAAGCTTCTGCAGCCTTTTTTGCAAGGTCAAATTGCGGAAGCATTTCAACAGGAGCTTCCGGACGGTTGGCTTTATAGTGATCAAATAGCTCTGATCTGTATGTTTTGCTGCCCATATCCCAGCAGCAGATGACATGCGTCGGCTGAAAATGTTTAACGGATGCGAGCAGATGCTTCAGGAAGCCGTTTACTGCATTTGTCGGCACGCCCTTGCTGTTTATCATAAAGTTGCCGTAAACGCTTGTGGCGTAGAATGCTCTGAATAAGAGAGCCATGCCGTCGACGATCAGCAAATGTTCTTTTTTATTATTCATATAGAGATCAAACTCCTATTCCTAAAAAATACGCTGTCTCTATCATACCATAATTATGTTCGTGGGAAGAAAGGGAAAAACATGAAAAGAGGATGGTACAAAACATTAGCGCAGAGGTTATTCCGCAGGAAACACTTGTATCTTAAGCTATCTGAACATTGGCTGCTCATTATACCCTACTGAAGAGCATGTTTCTTATTCCATTTGAGAACCGGCCGCTGATTATACCTTACGAAAGAGCGTCTTTCTTATTCCATTTGAGAACCGGCCGATGATTATAACGTACGAAAGAGCGTCTTTCCTATTCCATTTGAGGACCGGCTGCTGATTATACCTTACGAAAGAGCGTCTTTCTTATTCCACTTGAGGATCGGCTGCTGATTATACCGTACAAAAGAGCGTCTTTCTTATTCCATTTGAGAACCGGCCGCTGATTATACCGTACAAAAGAGCGTCTTTCTTATTCCATTTGAGCACCGGCTGCTGATTATAACTTACGAAAGAGCGTCTTTCCTATTCCATTTGAGGACCGGCCGTTGATTATACCGTACGAAAGAGCGTCTTTCCTATTCCATTTGAGGACTGGCTGCTGATTATAACGTACGAAAGAGCGTCTTTCCTATTCCATTTGAGAACCGGCTGCTGATTATAACGTACGAAAGAGCGTCTTTCCTATTCCATTTGAGGACCGGCTGTTGATTATACCGTACGAAAGAGCATGAATGAAAAAGGGTGAATTTGAGTAGTTTTAACTCAAATTCACCCTAATTTATTTCTGTTCAGATTTCCCGGATTTGGTTATTTCTCTTTTTTGCTGTTCATTTTTTTCACTTCAGTTTCTGCGTATGAAGCGAATTCTTCATTATAGCCCTTGGCATTGTTGTTGCGCTGTGCGTTGGCATTCCCTTTTTTCGTTTTTCCCAAAGCTGACACCTCTTTTCAGTTAGGTTAGCTTTAGTATCTTCAGGGAGCAGCTGCCTGACACGAAGAAGTTATTGGCTGTCCTGGCCGAACTTTCTTTGCACATATTCTTTGACCATTTCCTCTGTAACGTGCTGTCTCGTTGGAATAATGCCCCCTTTAGCAAGTTCATTGATTTCAGCTGTGACTTCATTTATTCCATTCACTGAAAAAGGCTCGGATTGTCTGCACTGCAGAACCGCTTTCTCAATCAGCGCCTCTCTTTTCTCCTCTAATGCTGCAAACTTTGTAACGATGGCATTTTGCTTTTTGCTGTGTGCCGTAATGGCTTCATGTACGTTGCTCATCTTGTTGATCTCCTCTTTTTTCCATTAGTTTTTTTACTGATTCCTTTGGACTCCAGCAGTCAAAGGAATAATCAGGTTTCGTTTCAAATCCGAGCCGGCTGCAGCGGTAAATCATCCGCCCTTCAGCCTTGAGGCTTTGAAAATGTATGCAGGCTGCGCATACCTGATAGGGTGACTTCATGACTTGACACCTGCTGCAGAAAGAATCTTCTCAAGCACCTCATTACTCCGCTCATAGGCCGAGACATCTTCAAGCGTGTATGCTGACAGAAGCGCTTCATAAAATGACTCTGTCTGGAGGACAAGATTCCCGGTAAGCTCCTTGCTTGCTTCTCTCAGCTTTTCTCCATAATAAGCCTTAAACTGATTTTCGCTCTCCGTCAGCTGAATTGAAACAGGATGAGCAAGCTTTTCCTGAAGCTCTTCACTTATTTGCTTTTTCTCGTTTTTCTCAAAAAAAGCCTTCGTATTTTTAAATTTCTTCAGCGGCTGTTTTTCTTCATTTGTTACATGTTCTTTCAAAGACGTTCTGATTTTAGGCGTTTCAATCTTTTGTAAATCAGGCATGGAAGTCCGGAGCTGTCCGTTGTGCATCAGCATTTCTCTTGCCGCCTGTTTAAATGCATCAGATAAAAGACCGTGCACGTACTTCTCAAGTCTCAGAGTAACGGCCTGCAATTCCTGCAGAACATAAAACTGAAGGGAAGCAAGAAGATCCTGATAGCACTCGTCCAATACTTCTTTCGGGGATTTGGAACCGCCAAATGCTCCCGGATGAAAGGCTTCTTTGAACAGATCCGGAAACCTGAGCATCGTCCGCTGCTTCACATAGAACAGCTGCTCTTTCACTTCCTGCTCCAGCTGTTTCTCCCTGAGATTTTGCGTTTCTGCATTCAGCATGGACAGCACCTTTTCTCTTTGAGCTGTCAGCGTCTTTATTTCCCGTTCTCTTTTCTCCTGATTGCTGTCTGCTGCATCAAGGACCGACTGCAGCTGCTGCTTTGCAATCGAAAGCTCAAGCTTTGCAGACTGAATCATGGAAGCTGAAAGATCATGGTTCATAAAGTGATGGAATTCCTCTTTCATCACCCCGAATTCAGATTGGAGAGGATCTGCCGTTTTAGCAAGCTCCTGCATGCTTGATATTCCGTAAAGGCGGGGACGCCTGATTTCGTGAGTCAAAAGCTGGTCACGGATATAGTCTTTCACCAGATCAATTTCTTCTTTGCTTCCTGCAAGGTCAATGGCATTGATGATAAAAAACATTTTATCCATCGAGAAGGTGTCTTTCACCCTTCCAAGCTGCTTCAGAAACTCTCTGTCTCCTTTTGAAAACGGATGATTATAATAGGTGACAAACAAGATGGCGTCCGCATTTTTAATGTAATCGAATGCGACTTCGGTGTGCCTTGAATTAAACGAATCCGCTCCAGGAGTATCGACGATCGTAATTCCGCTTTGCGTCAGGGGGCTGTCAAAATAAATGACAACTTCTTCAACCGTGCATGCTTTTTCCTCATTTGACACATAGTCTTTATATTCTTCCCTGTTTACGGCAATCGTTTTGCCGCTGATTGTACCGATCACAGACAATGCCTTTTGATAGAGGGGCAAAAGCGACTTAAGTCTCTCGCTGTCCCCTTTCATAACAGCAAGTTTCTTGCGGGCATCCTCGGCTGAAACTGCCTCTATAGAGAAAACATCCGCAATCTCCTCCAGAAATGCACGTTCAGTCTTAAATGTCACTTCAATCATCCCGTGCGGTTTATCCTTTGTAACAGGTTTGATTTTATTAATTGCAGCCGTTGTCGGTGTTGGCGATGAAGGCAAAAGCTTTTCACCAAGCAGCGCATTTGCAAAAGAAGATTTTCCTGCACTGAATGCTCCAAACAGGGCAACAGTAAACGACTTGTTCTGAAGGGACTCTGCTTTTGCCCTTAAGGAGGCTGAAAGCTGCTGAAAGCCCGGAATACCGGTCAGTACATTTGATGCTGCAGCGATCTGGTCTGCAAAAAATGCCTGATCAGCCTTTTGATCCTGAACATGTGTCTTTTCAGCAGATACCTTCTCAACCTTCCGGTTAACTGCGTTCTTTTGCTCAAGCGTTCCTTCTGAGGCAGCTTTTTCCGGATGCTCCCTTATCCACTCGGCAAGGTCGAGTTCAGGAAGCTTTTCCTGTGAGGCAAGCTCCATCACGTCATTTTTCAGCTGTTCAAACCCAATCAGTCTGCGGTACAGTTCGTTTAATGCTTCAAGTTTCTCTTTTCGTTTCGATACGTCTGAGAATAATGCTTGAAGCTGAGCATCGTTTTGATCTTTCACATGCTGTTCCATCTGTTCGATCAAAGGCAGCACCTGTTTTTTTGTCTCTTTTTTTACCGATTCACTTAAATCATTGGAGTAGGTGAGCGTATACTGCGCGTTGGCCGTAGCCCCTTTTTGAACGGAACTGTGCAAAAGGGCAGCATCTGTTGTGATTGAAAAATCCTGAAGCTTCTGCAGAAAATCAGGGCTGCTGATCTCATGCTCTGCTGCTTTTTTCTTCAGCAGTTCATTCACGTGCCAGGCAATTTGAGACTGCAAATGGCCTGAAATGTCCTCAAACAGTTCCGTTTCCCGTTTTTTCTGTTCTTCTGCTGTTTTCGCTTTTGAGAAGAACAGCCCCACTTTAAATCCCGGCAGTGACGCTTCAATAAACCTTTCAGCCTTTGATCTTGTCTCAAATGGAATCAGATTGGCATTTTTAAGGATATAATCCAGCTGATCACGCAAGTCTGCTGAAACAGAGCTGATGCTGTCAGAAAGCGTCTTAAATGCAGCTTGGGATGCGTCCAGTCCTTTTTGAACACTGCTGATTTGCGAGAGCAGTTCATCTGCTGAAATATCCTTCATTTGAAGATCTTCTTCCTTCTGGCCGAGATAGTCTGAAGTTAATGAGATCAGTGTGTTTTGGGCATTCTCTTGTACAAGACCCTCATTAATGATCATTTGGCTGATGAGATTTTTTACGGAAGAAAGCTGATTATGCTCATGGTCTAAAGCCGTAAGTGACGTATAGAAAACATGGTCTGAAGGCAATCCCGCAGCTTCGAACGTCATTTCAATCTGAGCCCTGAATGCAGAGAAGGCTACTTCCTCTTCCCTGTGTTTATCAACTTGATTCACAATTAAATAAATCTGTTTGCCTTTATGTATCATTTCGTGGACAAATGCCACATTTTCTTCGGATTGAACGTGATTGTAATCTGTCACATAAAACACTAAATCTGCGAGATGCAGAGCAGATTCAGTCGCCATGCGGTGAGCGGCGTCCGTGGAATCAATTCCAGGCGTGTCCATGATCACAACGTTTTCCTGAAGGGACAAATACTCATCTTTTATCTCGATTTTTAAGACCTCACTGCCCTGCCTGCAGTAGTCCTTCACTTGCTGAATGGAGTAGGATCCCTTCAGCTTGATCAGGTTTCCTTTCGTGTCATGCAGGATGACAGATTTTTCACCCTTTTGAAGCAGCACGACATTTGCACTTGTCGGAATCGGGCTTGTCGGCAGAACCTCTTCGCCGAGCAGCGTGTTGATCATCGTTGATTTTCCTGCTGAAAAATGGCCTGTAAAAGCAATGTGCTTCGTATTCTTTTGAATTTTATAGAACAGCTCGATCAGTTTATCGGCTGTTTCAGGTTCATCCTGTATTTTGTTCCATACAGCAGCTGTTCTGGGAAGCAGATGCTGTTTTAACGTTTTCGTACTCATTCCCTAAACCCCTTTGTCTGGCGTATATTGCTATTTTACTTGATTTTTTCCCTTTTTCCCATCCTATTATAAGAATCTTTAAACAGTTACAGCCGTTTTTGAAACTTTTCTCTTGCGGAGACGTAAAAAAGACAAACTTTTATTGAAATTATGGTTGAAAAATTACAATAAATACGTAAAATAATCAATGATAACAGATGGCCGCTCGGCCGGAAGGTGGGTATTTTCTTGTTACTTGGAAAAGTGCTGTGCAAATTTGGTGTAGGATCTGCCAAAATCGATCTTGTCCTTAGAAAAGATACATACTGCATTGGCGATATGATTAAAGGTGAATACATTATAAAAGGCGGGGTTGCTGAACAGCGCCTTAAAAGAGTGGAGTCAGATCTCGTGCAGACACACGCAGAGAATGATACGGAACGGGTAATCAACACAAAGACCATTTTTTCATCCGCGGTCATTTCAGCACAGGAAGAAAAAACAATGAATTTTTCTTTTGAGCTCCCTCCTTCCCTGCTGCCGACAGACAGCCATATTTCCTATAAATTTATTACCCGTCTAATCTTTACTGACGGCATCAGCAGCGTTGACCACGATGAAGTCATTATTCAGCCAGGCTGAACCTTTTAAAATCAGAAATGCAGTCCGGATGCGGACTGCATTTTTTCAATGTCACAAAAAATATAAATAATAGCAAATTAATCCTCGGCAAGCGGAAGCGCCTAAATCCTCTGTCAGAACAAATCCGTCAAAAAAGGCGGGACCCGGACTCTTCCGACGGATTCTTATCTGCCTATCGGAGCGGGCCTTGGCGCTTGCGCTTTTGTTCTTTAAAACTCCTTCGATGAGAACGGCAGAAAAAATTTAACTCCGCGCCTGTTAAAAGGCAGCATTTTCATATCTGCAATCAGATGACTCGCATACCCTGCAGTACCTGCGTAAAAAGCTCCCTGAAGCCCTGTTGCCTGTTCAAATTGTGAGGCTATAACTGCGAAAAACAAAAGCCCGGCAATACTGTGCGTATAGCTTCTGTGAGGGACAAAAGAAGCTATGATCATAAAGACGCCAAGCAGAATGACCCATGTTTCCTGCAGGGAGAAACCTCCTGCAGCAATTCCCGCCCCTGTCATCGTCAGCATATGCCTCTGCCTGATAAAAGCAGACAGCACGATAATTGCCGCTCCTGCTCCCATGCCAGTCCAGATCTCATTTCCCTTTCCTTGAAAAAAACTGTACATAATCATTAGAAATCCCGCGACCTGCGCGACACTGCGGATAAAATGATGTGAAAATGTCAGTCTGTTTCTAAGCTTGCCGTCAATATCAGCATCAGGCATTAAGGCTGTGAGTCCTCCGAGCGCAGATAAAATGAGCGTCGCTTCCAGATCTGCTCCGACTGCACTCGCAGCCCCGAAACCTGCTGCCGCTCCTATCGCCATATGTGATGTTCCATCCATGCTGTACTTTCTCTCCTTTAACGTTCATCCCTACATTCTAATACAAAAAAGCCCTGCTTGGAGGACTTATGTGGAAAATCATTCTTTTAGCTCACACAAACACAGATTTACAGGTTCTTTCTAACAGATGCATACCGAATTTGCAGAGTAATAAACGTCAGGGCTGCAGGAACAGCCAGAGCAAGTGATGCCGGAAAGATAAACCGCTGGATAATGACTGACTCCTGCATTAAAAAGACAGACGCAATGGCAAGCAGCGAGAGGAAACAGGCAATCGATCCAAACCAGTTTTTCATCACGGCATATTTTTCTGCTTTAGATTCATCCTCTGTATGAATAGGCGGAGTTCCCTCTTCTGCTGAAAAAACATGGACGCTTCCACTTGATGTAACAGGCTCCCAGCCCGCAGCCCTGAAAACGTTATAATACTCCTCAGCTTCATCTTCCTTTACATTCTGATAGTCAAGACTGTATATCAGATGCTGAGGATTGGATTTTTTAAGCGTATAGCCCATAAAGGAGAATTTTTCAAGCACCCAGCCCTTTTGGGCCATTTTACTGAGTTTTTTCATTTCCCGTTCTTCTGCAAAAGCCAGACCTGCTGAAGGCATATATCTTCTTTTTTCCATCGATCAGACCTCCTTATTTTTCTTAAAAGCATGGAGTCCATGTGCAGCCATCCTCTGTCTGCGGCCTATCTCGAGCTCCAGGAGTTTCCGGCCCTTTTCCGTTGCTTTGTAAACTTTCCGTCTGTCGTTCTGACTGGCAGAAAGCGAAATAATTTCAGCATCAAGCAGCTTTTTAGTCAGCGTATAAAGCGTGGCAGGGCCTATTATAAATTCTCCGTCTGTCAGTTCTTCGATATGTTTCATAATGAGATATCCGTGCTTTTCTTCAAGCAAAGATAAAACAATGTAATAAGCTGGATCTGTAAGCTGTTCCATTTCCATCATCGCATTCCTCGGCAATGTATCACCTCTTTATATCATGTATCAATATATCGTTTAATGATATATCTATTAATAATATAATAATGGTATTTCCTGTTTGCTGTCAATCTTTTCTAATAAAAAAAAGAACCCCCGGCTGGAGATTCTTTTTACTGTCTTAGAATGTATGTGCAAGATCTTTCGCGCGTGCGATCCCGTCTTCTTTGATTTGCTGTGCTTTGTCAGGCATTGCTGCATGTCCTTCAATGAACAGGCCTTCAAATGAAGGAACACCGAAGAACTGCATCATGATGCCGAGGTAGCGGTGGCCCATTTCCATCTCAGCAGCAGGGCCTGTTGAGTAGATGCCTCCGCGCGCCTGAATGTGAAGAGCCTTTTTGTCTGTCAGTAATCCGACAGGTCCCTGCTCTGTATATTTGAACGATTTGCCTGCAACAGCCACAGAGTCAAGATAAGCTTTCATAACAGGAGGGAAAGAGAAGTTCCAAAGAGGTGTTACGAAAACATATTTGTCAGCTGAAATGAATTGTTCGCTCAGCTCAGACAGGCGTCCGACCTTTGCTTTTTCTTCAGCTGAAAGTTCTTCAAAGCCTTTTCCCGTCTGCAGTTTTCCCCAGCCGCTGAAAACATCTGCATCGATATGCGGAATGTTTTCTTTATAAAGATCAATGTGAACAACCTCATCGCCTGAATTTGCTTTTTTGTACTCATCTAGAAATGCTTTTCCTGCTGCCATACTGAAAGACGCTGTATCGTCGTGCGGATGCGCAGTGATGTATAAAACTTTTGACATGTTAGTCACCTTTCCTTTTTAAAAGTTTGATCCCGTTTTATTATTGTTTAAATCCATGTGATTAAAACAATAATTTAAGAATCTCTAAATTGAATATCTTCAATTCGAGATAATAATATCGAATCCGGCGAATTTTGTCAAACATAAAGCTTACAGAAATATTATTTGCCGCATTCTCTCATACTAAAAAAAGAAAGGATGGAGAGAAATGACAGAATTTCCGATTATCCATACAAATTTCTGGGATGCGGTCATTGCCGTTCCTGCTGTTGTGGTTATTACGCAAATCGTTAAGCTGATCTTTAAGATTCCTCCGCCATTTGTCCCTTCTGCTGCGGGACTCACCGGGCTGTTTATCGGTCTGTTCATCAGCCATCCCAGCCACTTTTCAACAGGGCTGTTTATGGGATTCTTTTACGGAAGTGCTGCTGTAGGAGCCTATTCCTCTCTTAAAACTTCGCTGAAAGCGTATCGCAGGTATGAAAAAAAGACATAAAAAAACTGCCGAATCAGGCAGCATGAGGTTAAGAAGCAGTATTCACTTTTTTCAATATGTAGCCAATCAGTGTGCTGTAGGCCAAAACCGTTCCTAATACGAGTGTCATTTCCATCGTCTCACACAACCTTTTCACTGAGAATGATTATTACCTTCACTCTACCACGAATGAAAATCATTTTCAACAGGGATTTATGTACACGATTTAAAATGATGATGTTCATTCATTCTATTTGCGGCATCTATGCTTAGATTATGCCCGACTAAAACTGTTATTCCTCCCGTTTTCGGGGGACAAATCTCTTTTTCCATGAAAAAGATGAAGCGTAATCTGCCGTATGTTCGGCAAGCGCTTTTTCCTCAGCGGGGATTCTGATAGACAGAATGACTGCGTTGAGCAGGGTAAATATTACAGCTGTAGCATATGCCTGAAATAGAATCGGCAGAAACAGGATTTCAACAGCAACAACCAGATAATTAGGATGCCTCATATACTTGTACGGTCCTTTTGCCACAACCTCAAGATCTGGGACGATGATGATTTTCGTATTCCAGTACGGCCCAAGACTGAACACAGCCCAATAACGGATAATCTGCGTGAGCACGATAATCGGAAGAATGACCATCCATAGCGGGGAGAGCTGTTTATTAAAAAGCAGCACTTCAAGAAGGAACGAGAGCAAAAACAGGCTATGCAGCGCTACAATCCACGGATAGTGACTTCTGCCATGTTCTTGCCCTCCCAGATCCAGCAAGCGTTTTTCGTTTCGCTTTGCCATCACAAGCTCACTCAGTCGCTGAAGAATAATAATCATCAGGAAAAAGGCGAAGATCATGATACCCGCTCCCATTCCGCTAAAAGCAGCTCTGCACAAAATCCAGGGCCAAGCGCTGCGATGATGCCAAGATCCCCCGGGTTGACGCGGCTGCTTGTCATGTACTCATCAATCACATACATAACCGTTGCAGACGACATATTTCCGTGCTGCCTTAAAACATTTTTTGAGACGGACAGCTGCTCCTCGGTGAACCCGAGACTTGCCTGATACGCATCAAGCACTTTCTTTCCTCCGGGATGTGCGAGGAAATGCTGAATGCTTTTGAGTGAAACCCCCTCATCAGCAAGGTAATTCTCCACCGTACCCTTCAGCCAGTTTCTGATAATAGACGGAATATCTCTTGAAAAAATCACATAGAATCCGTTGTTTTTAATTTCCCACCCCATCACATCTTCAGAATCTCTCATAAACACTGATCGTGTCGACCGTGTTTTCGGAAGGACAGAGAGAGCAGATAAATGAGCCATATCAGCGTTTTCTCCCGCAAGAAGAGTACATGCAACGCCGTCTGCAAACAGCGATGTGCCGATAAAATTGCTTTTGGACAGATCGTCATGCTGAAAGGTCAGGCTGCAGAGCTCGACACAGACAACAATGACTTTCGCGTCCGGATAAGCCTTGCAGTAGTCATGAGCCCTCGACAGACCTGATGCGCCGCCTGCACACCCGAGCCCCCAGATCGGCACTCGTTTCACTGACTCTTTAAACGGGAGATTGTTGATGATTTTGGCATCTATGCTCGGAGTAGAAATTCCGGTACTCGATACAAAGAAAATCGCGTCAATTTCTTCACAGCCAATCTCTCTTTTTAAACAGACGGGGTTTTGCAGGCAGCTTATAATCGCCTCCGTTCCAAGAGCTACAGCCGCCTCAATGTATGTATTGTTTTTTTCCTGAAAAGTGTGCTGAGTCCTGTACCAGCTCATGTCTTTAACAAATTGCCGTGACTCTATGTCACCATTTTTAAAAGCAGGCAGCAGCCGGTTAATATCTTTAAACGTCCCTTCAAAGAGTTCTTTTGCAAATTCTACAGTCGCGTCCTGCTGCATCCTGTTTTCCGGTATGCTCTTGCCGACTGATAAAAGATAGGCCATCCCATCCACCTCATTTTTTTCTGTTAAAGGTTACTTTTTCCAAATAAGGTGGTATTTATGTAAAAACGGATAAAAAAAAGCTCTTCCCTGATCAGGGAAAAGCAACGTTTTAAAGGAGTTGTTGTTGTGCTCTTTTATTATATCGCGAAAAGCTGGTTTGAACAGACATGATTGGATGGAAATTTTTAAAAGAAGTAGGCCATATGAATCTCATCATCATACTTCCCGTTCAGAACGGCCTGTTCACGCTGTACTCCCTCTATTGTAAAGCCGTATTTTTCATAAAGCTTTACCGCTACTTCATTGGAAGCAAAAACCGTCAGACAGAGTTTGTGAAGGTTATTCTTTCTGCACCAGTCAAGTGTTGCACTCATGACTTCCTTGCCGATGCCAAGGCCCTGTGCAGAATCTGAAATCCATGTCCGGAACAGACCGGTATGTCTTTTCATTTGAAGCTCTCCCCGCAGAACTCTTGCGATGCCGACAACCTTCCCCTGCATTTCAACACCGAGGTAAAAGTTATCTTTCTCTTTCATTTCTTGAATAAAGGCTTTTTCTTCTGCAAGGGAACGCGGATTTTCTTTTTGTATGTACGTTCCCGAGTCAATGATGCTCTGTACGGATTCGATAATGTCAGCTGCATCCTCTTCCCTTACAGGCCTCAATGTAACCTCTTCTCCATTTTTTGCAGTAAAAACCCTTTTGTTATCTTGAGTAATCATTGAAGTTCAGCTCCTTGACGTTAGTATATCTCTGCGCTCAAGAAGTAACACATTATACAGGCTGTTTCCCGATTTTTCAAATGACAAGTACTCCGCGTCCGCGCAAATACGTTTCTACATCTAAAAACGTGTCTGCTTCAATGTAGGCAACTCCCTTTTTGTCAAGGAGCCCGCACAGCGCGTCCTTTGCGAAGGTTACATCTGCAAAGGCTGCAGGATGGGAATCAGGTTCGCTGTCTCCGTAAAAGTAAACCGTATCATAAGTTTCTTTCAGCTTCTGAATGACTTTTGATTTATCAATTCCGTATCTTTCGGAATAGCTCCAGTCATTTTTATCAATTTCCAGATGGATGTTTTTGCTTTTAAAATGACCCTTATTTGAGATGATCTCAACGTTTTCGGCGCCAAGCGCGTCAAAAATGTGCTTAATATAATAATCTGTTCCTGCACTTAAAATATAAAAGTCACCGCCGTTTTGTTGGACACGCTCAATAAATGGTCCGATATAATCGTCAAGCGGCAAGGTCAGAATGGTTTTAATCAGCTCTTCCTCTTCAAGGTGAATCGAGGAAAAGACACGGCTTAAAAAGTCAATATCCAGCATCTCCCCCCGCTTCCACTGCTTGAACAGCGCTTCTCCTTCAGGGAAAAATTCCTCTATCACAAGGTGATAAAAATCTTTTTTAGAGATCGTCCCGTCAAAATCGGATACAAATGCCCATTTTTTCATTGTAAACCCTCCATTGATTTAATTTCCCCTTCTGGAAATATATAGATTTCTCTCATCATATCATGTAGTAATTGCTTTCAATTACTAACATCAAAGGAGAGACACATGAAGAAACTATTCGTTATTTTCACCGCCGCGCTATTTATTTTTTTCGGCGCAGGCATCAGCAAAACAGAGGCAGCAGGAAGTGACTTTATTATTATTAACAAGTCTAAAAATCAGCTCGCATTTTATCAGAACAGCAAGCTCAGCAGCGTGTTTAAAGTGGCGACCGGCAAAAAGCCCTCCTACACTCCTGAAGGAACCTTTAAAGTTGTCAGTAAGATTATGAACAGACCTTACTACAAGCTCGGCATTCCAGGCGGTGACTCGCGCAACCCTCTTGGAAACCGCTGGCTCGGCATCAACGCCAGAGGCACGTGGGGCACAACGTATGCCATACACGGTAACAACAATCCAAGCTCCATCGGGCAGTACATCAGCAACGGATGCATCAGAATGTATGATAATGAAGTGGAATGGCTGTACAGCCAGGTGAAAATGAATACACCTGTTATCATAACATCTTCCGGCAGTTCGTTTGATGCCATTGCCTCATCAAAAGGATTTAAAGTGAGCGGCAGCAAAGCCGTATCATCTAAACCATCCGGATTTACGGGACAAAATCTGAAAAAAGGAAGCCGGGGAAGCGAAGTCAAACATCTCCAGCAGCTTCTCACCTCCAAAGGGTTCAACACCCGCGGCATTGACGGGATTTTCGGAAACAATACCGATAAAGCAGTGAGGTCTTTTCAAAAAAGCAAAAAGCTGTCATCAGACGGCATAGTCGGCCCGGCTACAAAAAAAGCTCTAAGTATGTATTAAAAAAGCCATACCCTGAAGATGTTCAGGGTACGGCTTTTCTTTTGGACATTATCTTGCATCAGAAGAATTAAGATGCATGTTTTTCGTTCAGACGAACGGCTTCGCTTTTTTCTTCTTTTCGTACAACATTGAATACAATATTCAGCAGAATGGCTGTCAGGCTTCCTGCCACAATGCCATTGTTGGTCAGGATTTTAACAGACTCGGGAAGAGTGGCGAACATATCAGGCACGGCAGTCACTCCAAGTCCCATTCCTACAGAGCACGCGATAATCAGCAAATTTTCCTGTGAAGCAAACTCTACCTTGCTCAGCATCTTGATGCCGTAAGCAATGACCATTCCAAACATGGCGATCATGGCCCCGCCAAGAACGGCTTCAGGAATAATGGTTGTGAAGGCCGCAATTTTCGGTACAAGTCCAAGCACCATGAGCATTCCTGCTGCTGTATAAATGACATTCCTTGATTTAACGCCCGAAAGAGAAATCAATCCTACATTTTGAGAATAGGCTGTATAAGGAAAAGCATTAAAGATTGCTCCAAACAAGTAAGCCACGCCTTCTGCGCGGTACCCTTTCGCAAGATCCTCTTTTGTGATGTTCTTTTTCGTGAGATCTCCAAGTGCATAGTAAACCCCGGTTGACTCTACCAAACTGACGATTGCGACAAGGATCATGGTCAAAATCGGAGCAATCTCAAACGTCGGCGTTCCAAAGTAAAACGGCTTGCCGATCTGAAACCATCCTGCTTCAGAGACAGGCTGCAAATCTACCTTTCCCATAAACGCAGCCGCTGCCGTTCCAGCGATCAGTCCGATCAGGATGGAAACAGCGCGGATGAAACCAGTGAAAAATCTGTAAAGCAGAATAATAAACAGCAGAACACCAAAAGCAAGCGCAAGATTCGACGGAGATCCAAAATCAGCGGCCCCCTGTCCGCCCGCCATATTATTCATGGCAACCGGAATCAGGGTGATTCCGATAATCGTGACGACAGATCCTGTTACAACAGGCGGAAAGAATACAGCCAGCTTGCCAAACACGGTTGAAATCAGAATGACGAAAATTCCTGAAACTAAAATCGCACCATAGACAGAAGATATTCCGTATTCCGTCCCAATGGCGATCATTGGACCAACTGCTGTAAACGTGCAGCCAAGCACAACAGGAAGGCCGATGCCGAAAAACTTGTTTTTCCACACCTGCAGAAGGGTTGCAAGACCGCACATAAATATATCAATGGAAACAAGATAAGTCAGCTGTTCAGGCGTTAATCCGAGGGCTCCGCCTACAATCAGAGGCACGATAATCGCACCTGCGTACATGGCAAGAACGTGCTGAATGCCGAGTGAGAACACTTTAAAGGAATTGTTATTCATCGCACTGCCTCCGTTTCTTCAAGAAATTGCACAGTTCCGTTTTCAAGAGACTCGATTCGTGCAAGAGATTCCACGCGAAAGCCTTTTTCACGAAGCAATTTCCCGCCGTCCTGGAATGATTTTTCGATCACAATACCCATGCCCTCGATTTTTGCTCCGGACTGCTTAACAATTTCGGCAAGTCCCAGTGCAGCCTGGCCATTTGCCAGAAAATCGTCAATGATGAGCACACGGTCTGTTTCTTTCAGATGTTCGCCTGAAACAGCGATCGTGTTTTCTTCCTGCTTCGTAAACGAATAAACAGCTGCTGTGAGAAGCTTGCCCTTTAACGTAAGAGAGCTGCGCTTCCTTGCAAAAACAACCGGCACGTTCAGCTCGAGCCCTGTCATTACCGATGGCGCAATTCCTGAGGATTCAAGGGTAAGAATTTTCGTAATGCCTTCGTTTTTAAATCTTCCTGCAAACTCTTTTCCTACTTCTCTCATTAAAAATGGATCAATTTGATGATTTAAAAAGGAGTCTACTTTCAATACCTGATCTGAAAGCACCTTTCCTTCACGTTTGATTTTTTCCTGCAGCATAATCATCCTATTTCCCTCCAGCTATAAAAAAACGGCATCGTCTCATAGAGTGAGACAATGCCGTTTAGAAGATCGCTTAAAAGAAGCAGGCTGCAAAACAAAGCACTGCTCACTCATAGTCAGATGATTAACGGTCATCCGGTAGAAACTTGCAGGCCATATCCCCGCGATTATATGAGTGTGCACGTTTTATTAGAATAGTAGCATTATAACAGGGTTTATTCGTTATGGGAAGAGTATTTCGCATAAAAAGCGAATAATGAGATGATTTTCATTTTGGATTATTCGTATTTCTCTAAAAACTTTCATGTAAAAAACCGCACGGAAATTCGTGCGGTTCCCTTAATTATTTTGCTGGCTCAAGCTGATACAGTTTCGAGTACTTCGCCTCAAGATGATCAATTAAATACTTGGCGTTCAGGCCTTCTCCTGTTACATCATGGAGGATCTCAAGCGGCTGCTTCATTTTTCCGTGCTGATGAATCTTTTCTGTCAGCCAGTTTTTAATTGTGCCGAACTCACCGTTTTCAACAAGCTGGTCAAAGTCAGGCAAGTCTTTCAGCATCGCATGTTTAAATTGCGCGGCATACATATAACCAAGCGCATAGGACGGGAAATAGCCGAACATGCCGCCGGACCAGTGAACGTCCTGAAGCACGCCTTCTGCGTCATTTGATGGCGTTACGCCAAGGTACTCTGTATATTTTTCATTCCAGATGCGCGGAAGATCCTCTACTTCAATTTCATCATTAAATAAACCCTTCTCAATTTCATAGCGGATCATGATGTGAAGCGGATACGTCAGTTCATCTGCCTCGATGCGGATAAGTGACGGCTTGGATTCGTTGACTGCACGGTAGAAGTCATGGAGCGCTACATCATCAAACTGCCCGTCAGCATACTGCTTAAGCGAATCATAGTAACGGTTCCAGAATCCAGGATTTTTGCCGATGAATTTCTCATAGAAAAGAGACTGCGACTCATGAATCCCCATGGATGTACCGTCGCACAGCAGGGTTCCTTCAAGATCCTCTGAAATGTTCTGCTCATACAGCGCGTGACCGCATTCATGAATCGTACCGAAAAGCGCTGTACGGAAGTCTTTTTCAGCATATTTTGTTGTAACACGCACATCCCCGCGGTTTAGACTGATCGCAAATGGATGGACCGTCTCATCAAGGCGCCCCGCTTCAAAATCGTAGCCGAGCTCTTTAAGGAAAAACTCTGAGATCTGGCGCTGCTTGTCTTTTGAAATCGGCTCATACAAAAAGTGAGTTTCCGGCTGGTTCTGTGACTCCGTAATGCTTTTTACTAACGGCACAATGCGGCTTCTCAGTTCACCGAAAACCCGGTCAAGCACCTCAACGGTTACACCCGGCTCATACTGGTCAAGGAACGTGTCATATTTATTTTCTTTGTAGCCCCAGTACTCCAGAAACTTTTTGTTGGTGTCAACTAGCTTCTTCAAGTACGGTGCAAACAGGCTGAAATCCGATTTTTCCTTCGCTTCTTCCCACACAGACTCTGCTTTGGACTGAAGAATAACGTATTCTTTGTATTCTTCCTGCGGAATCACTTTGCTTAGTTTGTATTCTTTCTCACTTTCAAGAGCTGCTTTGAAGGTGATTTCCGAAACCTCATCCTTCGCGCTCAGAATCTGATCAATATAGGATTTCATTTCATCAGAAGTCTGCATTTGAAATACTTCCGTAGATAGAATGCCAATTGCCTGTGAACGCTGTTCAATCGCTTTTTTCGGTGCACCTGTGCGCAGATCCCAGAACATGAGCGAAATGGCTTCATTATAGCTTTTCATCTTTTGCAGGTACTCTAAAAATGACGTTTCAACGGATTGAATGGTCAATCTGATCACCCCTTATTTAGGTATGTAAAATAGTAGTAATTTTCTAACATTTTTAGATTAAAGGAAAGAAAAGGTCTTTGTCAATGATTTTATAAACTGACGGGTCGGTTTTAATTTTGTTATTGGATGGGTGATTCCGGTTTTTGCTTACCCTCTCAAATCGTTTTGCGGTTTCCGAGGATGCGATTCGCTCGCTTGCTTACCCTCCCACATCGTTTTGCGGTTTCCGGGGGTACGATTCCTGGGCTTGCTTACCCTCCCACATCGTTTCTCGGTTTCCGGGGGTACGATTCGCGCGTTTGCTTACCCTCCCACATCGTTTTTCAGTTTCCGGGGGTACGATTCACGCGTTTACTTACCCTCTCAAATCGTTTCTCGGTTTCCGAGGGTACGATTCACGCGTTTGCTTACCCTCCCACATCGTTTTTCAGTTTCCGGGGGTACGATTCACGCGTTTACTTACCCTCCCACATCGTTTTGCGGTTTCCGAGGGTACGATTCACGCGTTTGCTTACCCTCTCAAATCGTTTCTCGGTTTCCGAGGGTACGATTCACGCGTTTGCTTACCCTCTCAAATCGTTTCTCGGTTTCCGGGGGTACGATTCGCGCGTTTGCTTACCCTCCCGAATCGTTTCTCGGTTTCCGAGGGTACGATTCGCTCGCTTGTTTACCCTCCCAAACCGTTTTTCAGTTTCCGAGGGTACGATTCGCTCGCTTGCTTACCCTCCCGAATCGTTTCTCGGTTTCCTGGGGTACGATTCGCGCGTTTGCTTACCCTCCCGAATCGTTTCTCGGTTTCCGAGGGTACGATTCGGGCTCTCCAGACTCATTTTCCATACAAAAAAAGCGAAGGGACTTCTCCCCTCGCTCTTACAGTTCTTCAGCTGTTACAGGCAATACGGATTTTACTTCTTCAAGTACGCTCAGATCCTGCTTTGTGGAGAGGTAGATTGAAATCTCCCCGCTGTCAGTGCTGGTTCTGATCAGGCGGCCAATGCCCTGTTTCAGTCTCAGCATCATATATGGCATATCCACATCAGCGAACGGATTGGCCGAGCTGCTCCGTTTTGATTCAAACACCGGGTCATTTGGAGGGAACGGCAGTGACCAGATGATCACGTTCGACAGGGATGCCCCTGGAATGTCTAGTCCTTCCCACAGATGCACGGCGCATAATACAGATGTCTCATTATTCTGGAACTCAGAAACAAGCTTGCTTATTTCCTGGTCTCCTTCAAATAAGAAGCGATAGTTTGCCTTGTGGGCTGATGCATAACGTTTAAATACGTCAAGTTCATCTCTCGTGTTAAACAGGACGAGCGCGCGGCCTCCTGATTGTTCAATTCTTTTCATTGTTTCCGCACATTTTACTTCATTGAGGGAAACTGACGCTGACACGTCGAGCAGTGAGATCTTCATGTTTTCTTCATAATCAAACGGCGATTCGACGTTCAATGACAAATAGTCTTTAATTCCAAGACTGCCTGCAATAAAGTCGAACGATCCATGGTTGGACAGTGTCGCTGATGAGAAGATATACGGCTTTTTCTGAGAAAATACTTTCTCTCTCAACACTTCTTCCACTGTTCTTGGCATTATGATCAGGGAGAAATCCTGCTCCCCGTTTTCAATCCAGTGGATGGCACCTTTTTGTTTATTAAAAAGGGAAATGGAAAATTCCATGCTGTCCAAATATTCCTCGACAATCTTCAGTTCGTAGGAATCAATGGTATACATTTCCCCTTCAAATACAAGGGCCTCTCCAATTTCAGCCAGCATCCTGTGCAGTTCAAGCCCCTGTTTCCGCAGCGTATCGTTCATCACAATCTTAGAGCGGTGTGAGCCTTTTACTTCTTCCGATGCTTCAAGCAGGCTGTCGAAAAATTCCTCGTTGATGACGAGCGTGTCTTCAACTAAATGGGCAAATTCTTCTCTGATGTCATTCTGAAGCAGTCTTTCAAGCAAAATGGCAAGCGTGCTGCTTTTCACTCTGTAGGTAAGGGCTTTTTGGGCTGCATATTCAAGAAGATGTCCTTCATCAAAAACAACCGAACTGTGCTCAGGCAGCAATGGCAGCTGTCCTTCACGCTTTCTTGAGTCGTATGTCCAGATATGCTCCATGTAGAAATCATGCGAGCAGACAATCAGGTCGGTTGCTTTCCGGTAGTGCTCGCGTGAAAGCGTCAGCCCGCAGCGATGCCTTTGGTCACATGACAGACAGTCCTGGAAAGAATCATAATTGACATTGCTCCACTCTTCATCTGTCAGGTTAGGATATTCTTTCCGGTCTCCGTAATGATAGAAAGACTGCATACCTGCTTTTTCATGGACAAAGCCCGGAAGCGATTCAAATAGATCAAGATACAGGTCTTCACCTGTACGCTGAATCGTCTGATCCAGTTTTTTCAGGCACAAATACTGATCCTGGGATTTTCCGAGTCTCACATCAATGGTTAGATCCAGATGTTTTCTGAGCTTTGCAATATCCCCTTCATTTTTAACAAGCTGTTCAATCAATGTTTCATCCGCACATGCAATAACAGCCGGTTTTCCGGTGTAGCGTGCATAGCTGATCGCATAGAGCAGATACACCAGTGTTTTTCCCGTTCCTACGCCAGCTTCTGCAAACATGACACTCTTTTCACGGAATGCACGTTCAAGCTGAAACGCCATAAAAATTTGTTCATCTCTAAGTTCAAAGCCTTTTTCAGGCAAAATATCGTAAAATACATCTCCGATCCAATTATTCAGCCCTTCATAGAAGGTTTCATTTTTGGAAACAGCAAATGGCAGACGTGACGTCGGCATGTATCAGATCCCCCGCAATCATTTATACTCAAACAACTATTTTCTCATTTGTCATTCTGTTCGTCAACTGCTGTGAGCTGACTATGCCCCTGAATTAAGGAGCCATGAAAAAAGACAGGCTTTCATAATATGAAAGCCTATCTCAGCGGTCGTACAGCGTATCAATCATTACCTTTTGGTCAATCGCAGAAGCATGTGCCACTGCTTTTAGAAAATCAGCTCTTGCACTGCTCAGTGATGCATGCGCAGCCGCTTCATCTCCGTTTTCAATTAGAGACAAATAAGTAGATGACAGCGCCTTTGATATGAGATTAAAATCATTGTTTCCGCCCAGAATCACTCACTCCTTGAAAAGAAATCAATACTGTTTTCAGTGTATTCAAGGAGCGAGACTTCTATACCTCTTTTCGTTCTCTCGGCGGGCGTTTTCCCCAATACTGATAATAATCAGTTTCGATAAACCCGTTAAAGAGCTTGCGTTTTTTCGTAGCCTGCCTGCCGTAAAAATCTTCAAAGCCTTTATGGGAGGTCAGCATGTAGACAGACCAAGTTTCATGAGGGAGCAGAGCCCGTCCCATGCCTTTATACAATTGCTCAACTTCTTCTTTTTCTCCCAGACGTTCGCCGTATGGAGGGTTTCCGACTATAACGCCGTATTCTTTGCGGGTCGTGAAATCACTGACCTGCATTTGTTTAAATTGAATAATGCCGCCAAGACCAGCCTCATCCGCATTTTCCTCTGCAATCGAAATCATGCGGTGGTCAATGTCATAGCCCGAAATATCGAGCTCCAGATCATAGTTTGCAAGATCTTCTGCTTCTGTGCGTGCTTGGTCCCAATGACTTTTGCCGATGATATCCCATTGTTCGGAAACAAACTCCCGGTTAAAACCAGGGGCAATGTTCTGTCCGATTAATGCCGCTTCTATCGGAATCGTGCCCGATCCGCAGAAAGGGTCTACAAACGGACGGTCAGGCGTCCAGTTTGTGAGCATCACCAGAGCAGCAGCCAGTGTTTCCTTAAGTGGCGCCCCTCCCTGGTCAAGCCTGAAGCCGCGCTTGTGAAGCCCTGCGCCGCTTGTATCAATCGTCAATGTCGCCGTATCTTTTAGTAGAGCAATTTCCACTTTATAAAGCGGACCTGATTCTTCGTACCACTCTGAAGCAATCTTGTACTGCTGCTTCAATTTTTCGGCAATTGCCTTTTTCACGATACGCTGACAGTCAGGCACACTGTAAAGCTTTGATTTTACCGATTTTCCCGTGACTGGGAATTCTGCCTGGCGGGGAATAATTGCTCCCCAGTCAAGAGCCTTTGTTTTTTCAAACAGATCGTCAAAAGAGTAGGCTTTAAACTCGCCCACTTTCAGCTTTACGCGGTCAGCTGTGCGAAGCCATAAATTCAGTCGGGGAATATCTTTTGGATCCGCCTCAAATGTCACTTTGCCGTTGTCGGTCGTGCATTCATATCCAAGATCCCGCACTTCTTTGGCAACAAGCGCCTCAAGTCCCATGGCAGCTGTTGCAATTAATGTCACCTTACTCATTTGCATCACCTTCTAAATCAGACTGCAGGATAAGCCTGCAGATCCATTTTTATTTCATTCTATTTTGTGCATAGTATACGCAGCTCAAACTTCCAGTAACCGTGCGGGCGATTCCGCTTTTCTCATTGTCCAGCTCCACCGCCCAACTCCTCCGTCAGAACAAAATCCCCCCAAAAGTCAAAAGCGTACTTTTCGGGTGATTTCTTTTCTGCCTGTCGGAGCTGAACGGGCGATTCCGCTTTTCTCATTGTCCAGTTCCATCGCCTAACTCCTCGGCCAGAACGGCTCCGCCAAAAAAAGCAAACCCGGCTTTTTCCGGCGGATCCTTTTCTGTCCTTCGGAGCTGAACAAGGCGATTCCACTTTTCTATATGTAAATAAATGAAAAGCTCTCATCACATTTGAAGAGAGCCTGTTTTAAACATGTTAAGTTTACCTGAAATAACGTTCTGTAAGCCATGTTTTGTCCCTTTGTACTGCAAACGGCCGGTATCACCTCGTACTCCGGTGGTAATCATCTATCTACGGAAGCTTAAAGCTTCCGGCCTTCTCCTTGTTCAGTTCCTAAGAGAAGGTGCCCCTACCTATATTTGGGTTTCTCGCTCGAGGGGTTTACCGCGTTCCACTCCTCAGGTTTCCCTGAGGACTACGTCACTGTGGCACTTTCAAGGTAGCAGAGCCATATCCGAAGACTTAGGCCCCTTCCCTGCCGTCAGCCGGATCACCCGGCTGCCCTAGCTTATGACTTCGCTAGGCACGAACACTACGGGCATCTCAGCACCGTGCGAGCATGGACTTTCCTCTACAGCCCTAAAGACTGCAGCGATTACCTGAACGTTATTATTTGTTAAGAGCAAATACTAGTATAGTTAATTACAGACAGGATTGCAAGAGCAAATAATGGAAATCAATCGTAAAGCTTGCTTCCGAATACGTGCTTCTCAAGGTTCGATAAACGTTTCAGAATATCAAAGTTTGTCGTGTTTGTCTGTACAGGCTGAACTTGCTTGCGGTTGAATGAGTCTTCAAGCTGTTTTGTCAGACGCAGGTTTTCCTGCTGAAGCTCTTCAATTTCCTGATGGAATGTTTCATAATCCTTGATGATCAAATCAAGAAACTTATCCACGTCTTCCTGTTTGTAGCCGCGCATTCCCTGTTTAAATTCTTTTTCTAAGATTTCTTTCGCTGTTAATTTAATTTTATCGGAAAGCATCTCTTTCACCTCGTCACACTGAAATCATCTTTTCATATTTTTTCATAGTTCTGATGCAGTTGTCAATTTTCTTCAGTTATTCGCCTGTCCAAAAATGATCCTTGCTTTGCTCTTCTTCCACAATGAGCTGCAGATCTGCAAAAGAAATCGTCATGATGGAGTATTCGCGGGACTCTGCCTTTTTTCTGGCCGTCTCGAGCAAATATTTTGGAGACCCAGGGTTTTCTTCGTCATAAACCAGCAGGAGTCCTTCACTTTTTGAAACAAAAAATTCATTTTTCAGTCTGAACTGATTTGGATTATCATATTTTCTTTTTGTGATGCTGTCAACAAAGTCGGCCGATGACACAATGTATTCGTAATATTCTTTATTGTCTTCATTCCATTTTTCTTCCTGCTCCAAAAATGGAGTCAGAATGCCGAGCTTTAGTTCATCATACTCTACCTGCAAATCAAAGACAACCTCTGCAGCCCAGAGCTCTATTCCGAGCTGGCCGCTGATCAGCACCCACTCGAGTCCTTCTTCTGCAAGGGGCCGCAATGATTTTTCAATGGCTTTTTTTATGTAGGCGACTCCCGGGTCATCATTTTTAAAGATGCCGAGTTCAAAAGGTTTGTATCCGGATACCGTGATGACCTTCATTTTGTATGTCTCCCTTCAAAGAAGATAGGAGCTGACATGTTTCATCAGCTCCTAAGGTGAGGTATTAACGGCCGTAAGGACTCATAGGAGGTCTTCCGCCGCCGCAGTTGAATTGTTGGTTTGAAACAGAGTTTACCATAGAATTTGTTTGAGGGAAAAAATGCTTGTGCTGAATGTTCTGGTGGTTAACGACAGTTGTGTGAGTCGGGTGGATATGAGGAACAACTGTTGTAGAGAAAGTATGCTGCACGCAGCACTTTGTCGGATGAACAATCGGCGGACACATTTTGACAGGTCCCATCGGCATCATCGGCATTTGAGCACCGGCCACCATATTTGGAGCTGGCATGTTAGGTCCCATTTGTGCACCTGCCACCATATTTGGAGCTGGCATGTTCATTTGAGCGCCGCCTACCATATTCGGCATGTTCGGCCCCATTTGAGCGCCGCCCACCATATTCGGAGGCATGTTGTTATTTGGCATCATGTTTGTTTGTCTCCTTTCCTTCATTTCTTATCTGTCTTACAGTGATAGTCTATGAAGCAAGGAGTGTACATGTACTGATGCAATAACCTATTTTTTACAAGAATGCATAGAAACTGTCTTTGAAGTTTGAAAAGATGAAGACTGTTGCAAATAAGACGATGAAAAACAAGTAGAAGATGCCTTTGTACATGTTCGTGCTCACCCCGGTTATTAATGTTTACAGTCCCTAATTTTACACGCATCTTCACCGTTCTACAATTACTTGAATGCCCATCTTAAAAATTTCACAATATCGACAAATTTTATGCGAAAAAGAGCGGATTATGCGGTTCCCCGGGGAATAATTACCCCATTTTATTCCCCAGCCGTTTCATTCTTTTTAAAAGCTCTGCCTTCTCTTTTTGTGAATCGGTTTTCAGCGCCTGATCCTTTTCCTTTACTGCAAGATATGCGGATGTGGCAAATGAAAGGGCCTTTTTTGCATCTTTCGCCTTGTGCTCATAATACTTTGCCGCTTCAACTGATGCCTTTATCTTATATTTCAAGCTTCCGCCTTCCGCACAAGAGAGGAATATCGGCAGTGCTTCTTCCATCTTATTGTTCTTTTTCAGCTGCATCGCCATCTCGAATTTCGCTTCAAATTCCCTCTCTGAGCCTGATTCTGCTGCAGATTTAAATGTGTCGAAGGCTGCCGCCTTTTCGCCTGCCGACAGCAGCCAGCGCGCGACTTCATATTGCTCAATGCCGGTTGCTTCGACAGAGGGAAACAAAATTCTGTGTGTGAGATGCGTGTAGAGAGTGATGAGTGAAAGAATATCCATTTCATTATGAGTCAGCACACCGCTGATGTGATCTGGATCCTCTGACTGAACATAGCTGAAATACAGCATGGGAGCAAGATAGCCCGGAACATCATGCTCCCTCTCGATTCCAAGAATCTCCTTCTCGACATGACTCAATTTAACCGACTCAAGCCTCGTTTTCCAAAGCCTTCTGGCAGCATGAAAAAGATCGAAATGGCCGAAGGACGGTAGCTTCGGCACCTGATCTTTAATCAGCGTATGCCGCGTTTTCACCTGAGGCCAGTCAAAGGCTTTACCGTTATAAGTGACAAGGGTTTTCGTATTGACCCGGCTCAGAAAACTTTGATAAAGCGCCACTTCATTTCCCGGTTTCGGCAGAAAATGCTGAACGACTTTAACTTTATCCTCAAACACCTGCGCATGGCCAAGCAGAAAGATCGTATTTCCCGCCCCGCCCCCAAGACCTGTCGTTTCTGTGTCAAAGAAAAAGAGATCCTGCGATTGATGCTCTTTAGAAGAAAGCGGATGAAGGCTGTCTCTCTCATTCCATAGGGAAACCGCTCTATGAAATTCACCAAGCTGATAGAGGCCGTGCTGAAAAGAAAGATCATATGTCCTTTCCCTTACAAGACAGTACTCACCATCAAACCAGAACGGTTTTGTATCAAGTGACTCCCACTTTGAAAGGTGCGGCACTTCTCCTTCAGGCTCCCTTTTGACAGTCTCTGGTTTCTCTTCCAGTGACATATGTGATTTTAACCGGTTTAGCTTTCCTTTTAACGACAAGAATCTTCTGCTCCTTTAAGACCGTTTAATAAGTAAAGGGTATCCTTCTTTTGATGGTCGGATCCTTCCAGGCCCGTGCACGACGGACAGCCTGTTTCACAGGGGCATCCGCTGATCATGGCATTCGTTTCACCGAGCACGATTTCCATTGTTTCAAATACTTTCCCCGCAAGACCGACTCCTCCGGGATATTTGTCATAGAGAAAAACGGTAGGCTGGTCATTATGCGTCGCCTTCATTTGCGGAACAACGCTTATATCAGACGGGTCACACATGACGCTGATCGGCACAATATGCTTCAAGGCATGCGCCAGACCGAGAAGGGCTTCTTCAAGCCTGTCTTTCTTCAGCATTCCGGCAAGTTCATCCGAAAGACTGATCCACGCAGCATTTGTGTGCAATTCTTCTTCCGGAAGGTGGATGGGGCCCGATCCGATATTCTCATGTGTGTCAAACTTGATTTTTTTAAAAATGGTCGCCATAGCCTGAACCGTAACATCCCCGTATCCTAGATGGTGGGTATCTTTTGTTCTCGTTTTGTCTTCTTCAAGCACTTTCAGCTGCACGGCAAGATTTGCATCTGTAAAATAATCGACATCCACTTCTCTTACAAAGGCTTTTTTCTCTTCCCAGTCGAGCATCTCCACCTGATACTGAATGCCCTGATGAAGGTAGATCGCCTCATCATGAAGCAGGGTCATGGCGCTGAATCTGTCCATCTCCCCGATGACTTTGACGTTTGCAACATCCGACTGGTCAATGATGATAACATTTTCCTGCGAAGCCGAGCGCAGACTGATGTTGTGGGCCGGGAAAGAATCGTTCATCCAGTGATATTTGTCTCTATTAAAATAGAGAACTTTCTCTTCTGTCAGAAATTCCAGAATCTCCTCGATATCCAATTGTCCGAATGATTCATCCTTTTTGAAAGGCAGTTCAAACGCTGCACATTTAATATGATCCACAAGAACAATAAGATTGTCAGGATTAATAATGGCCGTTTCCGGATTCTGCCTGAAAAAATAATCCGGGTGCTGAATGATGTACTGATCAATTGGGGTCGATCCCGCCACCATTACAATCAGGGCTTCCCCGCTTCTTCTGCCGGCACGGCCCGCCTGCTGCCAGGCACTCGCGATGGTTCCCGGATAGCCTGTCATAATGCAGACCTGAAGCTGTCCGATATCAACCCCTAGTTCTAGGGCATTTGTGCTGACAACGCCAAGGATCTCTCCGTTCCTCAGCCCTTTTTCAATCTCGCGCCTTTGTTTAGGCAGGTATCCTCCCCTGTAGCCGCGTATCGTCTTCTTTCCAAGCTCCCCTTTGATCAGCTCCTGCAAGTACGTCAAAATAATCTCCACACGCACCCTGCTCCTTGCAAATACGATTGTCTGAATTTTATTTTTAAGAAGTTCGGATGCTATCTTTCTTACTTCCAGTGTAGCGCTTTTCCGGATATTCAGCGGCTTGTTGACGATTGGAGGATTGTAAAAAAGAAAGTGCTTTTTCCCCGAGGGGGCACCGTTATCATCAACGAGCACTACGTCTTCCCCAAGCAGCTCTTCTGCAAGCTCCTTTGGATTGGCAATCGTTGCTGATGTGCAGATAAAGACCGGATTGCTACCGTAAAAACGGCAAATGCGTTTTAGCCTGCGGATCACATTTGCGACATGGCTGCCGAATATTCCCCTGTAAATATGAAGTTCATCAATAATGATATACTTCAAGTTTTCAAAAAGGGAAACCCATTTTGTATGATGGGGCAAGATTGCTGAGTGAAGCATATCAGGATTTGTCATGACAATGTGACCCGCCTTCCGGATGACATTCCGGATTGTCGGAGCAGTGTCTCCATCGTAAGTGTATGAATTGATTGGAACTCCAAGCTCTGTAATCAGCTCATTCAATTCGCTTTTCTGGTCCTGGGCAAGTGCTTTGGTAGGAAACAAATAAAGCGCCCTGCTGCTTTCATCTTGAACGATCTGCTGCAAAACCGGAAGATTGTAGCAGAGCGTTTTTCCTGAAGCAGTCGGAGTGACGGCAACAAAGCTTTTTCTGCTGCGTGCAAGCTCATAGGCTGTAGCCTGATGGGTATAAAGAGACCCTATGCCTCTTGCTGCAAGCGCCTCTCTTAATCTGATGTCAACAGAAGACGGCATAGCGGCTGTTCTTGCTTCTCTTGGTTCTATCGTATGAGCATGTACAATCTGCTCTTTAAATTCTTCATCGCGTTTTAAAAAATCAATAATTTCTGACAGTGACTGCTTTCTTCGCACTCTGATCACCTCTTTCTCCATTTTAACAGAATAGATGTTCGATTTTAAGTAAAACAGACGACAACATAAAAAAAGCAGGCTCAATGCCTGCTTTGTTCAGTACTTATTTAACCTTAATATCAAATACTTTATCTTTCCCGCGGTTCACCTGACCTGCAGGCGCTTTCTGGACGCTTTCTACAATATCGCCATTTGTGATGATGATTGGAGTGATCGTGCTTGCTGCTTTTTCTTTGATCAGATCAAGATCAAACGAAATCAGTTTATCACCCGGCTTGACGCTGTCTCCTTCTTTGACAAACGCTTCAAAACCTTCTCCGTTCATCGCCACTGTTTCAAGGCCGATGTGAAGAAGAATTTCCATTCCCGTCTGGCTTCTGATGCCAATCGCATGTTTTGTGTGGAAGAGCTGAATGATCTCTCCCTCAACAGGTGACACCAGGATGCCTTCTGAAGGTTCGATCGCCATTCCGTCGCCCATCATTTTCTGGGAGAAAACAGGATCCGGAACTTCTTCCAATTGCAAAAGCTTTCCTGTTAATGGTGCATATACCGTTTCTTCTGTCTGTTTTTCCGTTTTTTTACTGCCGAATAGTTTTTTAAGCATGGCTATTGCTCCTTTTCTGCATTGAATTCTACTTTAGAAATACCCCTGTCTCCCTGAAATTAAACGCTTCTCACTTCACCCGTCCCTTTATAATTATCATCATTTAACCATAAAACGCCTGAATCAAGCAACCAATTTACAGCGCCATGCATATTTTAGCCTAAAAGCAGTCACTATCCTCATTCAAAAGGAGACACGGCAGATGAGTGAAAAAAAGCACAACCCATTATATGAACTTGCGGAGCAGTTCTTCGGAGACAGTTCATTCAAACAGAACGTACTGGAGTTTGAGAAAGTATTTCAGGAGCAGATAAATACGGCTTATATGAAAATATCTTCATGGGAAGAGGATAACCGCTATTTTGTAAAAGCCGAGCTTCCCGGCATGAAAAAAGAGCAGATCACAATTGAATTTCATGACCTGTGCCTGACCCTGACCGTCAGCCACAAGGAAGAATTAAATCTCAGTCATATAAATGGATCTGCTTATTCGCAGACGAGGAAACAAGTGACAAAAACCATTCTATTGCCTAAGGCGCCGACGATGGATGAAGTGGATGCCTCTTTTCATAACGGATGCCTGCTCATATCCTTTCCGCTCAGCTGACCAGATTTTAACACCATAAAATCCCCCCTGCTTATGAAAACTACTAACAGGAGGTGCTTTTATGAAGCAACATGAAAAAAGAATCAGCGCAGAGCCATCCGGGTCTCCGATGCTTGTCATAAAAACAAATCTGGATGAAGGTGCTGCCGCGGAAAATCCATACGCTTACGGCAGTGATCCAAGAAAAGTGAAAGAATTCTTTGAGGATCCGTCCTGATGGAACAGTCACTGTCTTATTTAAGAGAGGCCCTTTCCAATTATCTGGAGGAGCATGAAATAAGCAGGCATATTTATTTCAAGCTCTCCAGGGAATCATTTACTGACGAAAAGCAATTCATCAGAATGCTTTCTGAAAAAGAGCAGATGTTCTTAAATAAAATGCTCCCGTATGAAATAAAGCATGCGATGGGTGAGCAGGACTATGTCAGGATGAATCAGCTGAATGACGTTTATGAGGAACTGCTGTAATGAGAAAAGATACCGGACTTCAATCATTCAGCACTACGAATGCAGAGGAAGTTAAAAAACTTAATGCCGCTTCAGGCTTGTCCTATTCTGAAGTTAAAAAGAGGCTGGCAGAAAGACTAAATGAAAAGAAGTGAACAGCAGGCAAAGACGCATAAGGTTATGCGTCTTTGTTTTCGCCGTCCCCATTTCGTTCGAGAACAGATTGTTTATACGCCTGATGAGTGGTGATGGCCGCTCCTGCCGCGATAAATCCGTTGGCAATGCTGCTGACTGAAAAACCCAGTGTGAAAATACTTGCGATAATGCCAGCTCCGAGCAGGATCCAAACAATCATCCAGTCCTGCACATTAGGAGTTCGTTTTAAAGCATACCCTAAAATCATGAGGGCCGGAACGACAATCACGAGCTGGGGATGAACATTAATCTGATCAAACAGACCTGAGAGCGCTGCAGTAACCATGCTTATCCACCTCGTTTATCAGCTTTCATGCAGCCTAAACTTTAAACATTGATGTGACCCCTTTTACAAGAGAACTCATCTGATTAACAGCTCCCATCATCTGCCCTGCCGTATCCATTACTTTGTTGAAATCCATCTGTCCATCCGGCTTTTTAAACTGGGACATCACTGTAGAAATGCCTCCCTGCTGATTTTTAGCAGCAGGTACCGGTTTTGGGTATGGATTTGCATACATTGCCTGCGGCATCATGTTCTGCTGGGGCTGCTGCATCATAAACCCCTGTGTCTGATAGCCGTATGACGGCATCTGGGACTGCTGATAGAAGGCTTGATTTTGCTGCACTTGCTGATAGGTATGCTGACTTTGAGGCAAATATGCAGGATTTTCATATGGTGTATAGCCCTCATATGGATAGTAATAGCTGATTCTCTCTTCTTTTTTTCTTCTGCGGTTTTTAAACGAACTCATTTCTTGAGAATACATAACAGAACTCCTTTCAGCATAATGGGCTATTTCATACATATGCAGAAGAAAAGGCTGCTGTGCGTGTCTAAAAGAAATTGTCAACTCTTGTCGGAAGTTTAAATTATTTGAAAAATCGAGATAAAAATTTCCCGTGATACCATTAAGGCAAGGGAATGGGAGGAGATACACGATGAATCTGCAGAGCATACAATCCGCTTTTTTAGAAACAAAGAAGTATGAACCGACCAGCATCAGCGAATTAATGAATTTTATCAAAACGCTTTATATCAAGGGTGAGATGACCATCAGCGAATACAGGACTGCTGTCATGTACCTTGAAGCGTCAGAATTAGAAAAGATAAGCAATTGATGATTGGGAGGGGACACCCTCTCTTTTTATTGTGTTATTTTCCATACATAGCAGCACCCCACCTGAAACATATTAAGAAGGATTCACCATTTCGATTATGGAGGTCATTATGATGGGAAGAGGCAATCATTTCAACCATAAGAAAAAAGGACAGGATTTAACACTGTCTAAAAAAGGACAGCCTGCCGCTGCAAAACATTCAAAAGATGTTGAATATGCAATTGAACCTGTCGCAAGCGAAGGAGACCGCGCTGTAACGTTTCAGGAAGCGCGTGAAATAGACGAATAAACGTCATTAAGGGTGTCCGGAATATTCCGGACACCCTTTTCACCCGAGAAAAATTCTGCCATGATCCTGTCTGTGTATCTGCAGCCTGAGGTCTTAAGGCAAAATAAAAAGCCCCTCATTGTAAGGAGCTGTGTGCCTCCAGGCGGTCCATAACAGATTCAATTGTATAGTCAATGGACTGTTTCATGTTCTTAAATCGGATGGCTTTGGAATCTTTGTAAAACGACTGAAGCACAAGCTGCTCAAAATTTTCTTCAGCTGAATCAATTTGAGCCGGAAACAAATATTTTGGTTTTGCTTCATCTCTCCATGCAAGCACGTCTCTTTTCCACTCGCTCATTACTTTCATCGCATCCTCAAAAGCAGGCTTTACTTCGTGAAAAAAATCAACGTCCTCTTTCTTTTTACTGTCATTCTCAAAACGGCGGACACATTCGTCCGTTATATATAGAAGCTTTTCGGAATTTTCAAGAATTTTCGTTTTCATGCTGTAACCCCTCTCTGGGGTATCTTACCAGACATAAGCATGAAAAGCCAGATTCCTGCTAATAACTGAGCCGGTAGCTTGGTTTTACCCGGGATGTGGGATCTTCCCTGCTTTCTTCTCCATTTGCCTGCAAAACCGTTTCTTCCGTCTTCACTGAAATGCTCTTTATGCTGCGCTGAAGATCTTCTTCGCTCTGCAAAATGGTTTCCGATACTCTCTTTTGTATGGCAAGTTCTAATTTCGTCATCTCTTCATCGAGTTCCATTAAAAGTCTTTCCACAACCATTTTCGGCACGAGGTGTTCCATCCTAACTCCTCCTTTCAATCTACTCGTATTATTCGCGGGCCAAAACGCTCCTCCCTTCATGGATGACAAAACTAGTTCACTTTCGGCAAAGAAAGAAGAAATGATTGGATATTACTGTTTTTTCGACATCTCCCCGCGACAAGCTGCATGAAATCGATTCCCATGCAAACACTACACTCAGGAGGTGTCTAACATGGCAAAAGAAAACAAAAAGAACACACAAAAAGAGCAGCAGCAAGCCCCGTCAAAAAATGACCTCGACAAAAAGCTGGGTGGGCCAAACAGGCCTTCGACGTAAATCGAAAAGCGGAATCGCCTTGCTCAGCTCCGAAGGACAGAAAAGGATCCGACGGAAAAAGCCGGGTTTGCTTTTTGCGGCGGAGCCGTTCTGTCCGAGGAGTTAGGCGATGGAGCTAGACAATGCGAAATGCGGAGCCGACTGTTCAGGCCTGACAGGCAGATAAGAAATCACCGGAAAAGTCCGGGTTTGACTTTTCCGGTGATTTTGTTCTGAGGGAAGGACTAGGAGGCGAAGCTGGACAATTCGAAAAGCGGAATCGCCTTGCTCAGCTCCGAAGGACAGAAAAGGATGCGACGGAAAAAGCCGGGTTTGCTTTTTACGGCGGAGCTGTTCTGGCCGAGGAGTTAGGCGATGGAGCTAGACAATGCGAAAAGCGGAGCCGACTGTTCGGTCCTGCAAAATGTATGAAATCAAAAATCCCCTTTGCATAGGGGATTTTTTTATGTCTTCTTTCTCTTCGCCTTTACATACTCATTAGCCAGGGCCAGAGCGTGCAGCTGATTCTCCTTTTTTACAAGCCAGTCTGTCAGATCGATCGTTTGAGGCTCCGGTATCGGTCTGTACCACCTGGCAAGCTGCTGGCCATGAAACCATTTTCGTTTCTTTTCGTCTAATTGATGGGAAACGAAAGGAAAGGCCGTTCTTAAATACGGGGTCATCCGCTGCCTGCTCATCGGCTCATAATCTGCTCTTGAGCCGGTATGGATTGTCCTTGCTGCGAAAGTCAAAAACTCACCGTAATAATCAGGATGAAAAAGAAGCCATGCAAGGGAACGTCCGAGCCGGATTCTGCTTTTCAGCTTTCTGAAATCATGTACGGAGAATCCGTAAAGTCTGCCGCCCTCTCCGGGAAAAATGACCGTGCTGAAGTGAAACAGATCCTGAAAAAGAAAAAACGGTGTTCCGAATACTTTTCGTTTAAAGACAGGTCCCTCTATAACGGGTTTCTGGATAAGATGCTGTTCATTTATGATGAGAGAAGTGAGCAGCCGCTCCCTGTCCCCTCTTTCCCAAAACAAGTTCCATTCTTTTTTCATAAAGGCAGAAACATAAAACGCATCAAGAAGGTGGAACAGGGGTTTCCCTGCTGTTTTTGACCATTCATAAATCATCAGCTGCGGATACGCATCCGAAAAAATCAGCCAGTTGGCATCCTCATAGGTCAGAAAGAGGGCTTTCCTTGTTTTCTCGTCCAATAATTTTTGAAACCAAACGCCCTTCAAATCCGTCATACAGTAGCCTGCATTCCGAGAGACCATGCTTGCAAGAAAGGACCATCTGATTTCGGGGTGACGGAGAAAAAAGTCCTGATAGCTTTGTGTGCGCGAAATGTTGTCGTAATTTTTTTTGCGCACCGTATTCTTTATAAGTGCTATAATATTCTTTTCATCTATATGGCTGCCGCCTGTCATCAGCATTCGCCTCCCTGTTTTAAGCTTGCCCAGGGAATCCGGAACTACGCGCGGCGGCTGTTAACAAAATCGAAACTTTTTCACCATGTCTTTTTTCATTTTTTTGATATGATAGGTAGTAGTTTTACCTGAGGAGGGAAGAAATGATTTTTCGTTATCCTAACGGAAAAACGTACAATCCTGGTGCTGTTCCGGCTAAAAAGCGTGAGGCTAAGGAATCCTACAGTAATAGAGGGATGACTCTTGAAGAGGATTTGAATGAAACCAATCAGTTCTATCTAAACAGAGCGATTGCCGTCATTCATAAAAAGCCGACTCCTGTGCAGATTGTAAATGTTGATTTTCCGAAAAGGAGCGCAGCGGTTATCCGTGAGGCCTATTTTAAACAATCCTCTACGACAGACTATAACGGGGTCTATAAAGGAAAGTACATTGATTTTGAAGCGAAGGAAACGCAGAGCGATACGTCTTTTCCGCTGAAGAATTTCCATGAGCATCAGATCCGCCATATGAAAATGGTCATTGACCATGGAGGCATTTCGTTTGTGATTCTGTCTGCCTTCGGAAGTGTGTACTTGATGGAAGCAGCCGTTCTATTTGCCTTTTGGGAAAGAAGAGAAAACGGAGGCAGAAAGTCCATCTCAAAAAAAGAAATTGAAGCATCGTCCCACTTGATACCGCTTGGCTATCAGCCCAGAATTGATTATATTAAAGTATTAGAAAAGCTTTATTTCCATTAATTCGCCGCAGCGCGGATCTTGTAATGAAAGGTTGGAAAAACGCAATGTCAGATCAATATAAAAGCCGCGAGGAGCGCCGCAGGGCCCTTGCGCAAACAAGTAAAACAAGCAAAAGCAATTCGAAAAAACCGAACAAACCCGGCGGCGGGTCCTTATGGAAACGCATCCTGTTTATCCTGATATCGATCGGACTGATCGGCATGATTGCAGGCGGCGTAACGTTTGCGGTTATCGCAGCGGGAGCCCCGAAGCTTGATGAGAAGAAACTGAAGGATTCCTACTCATCCACCATTTACGATAAAGAAGGCAATGAAATTACGGAAGTAGGCGCTCAAAAGCGAACCTATATTTCCTACAATGACATTCCTAAAGTACTTGAAGAAGCTGTTCTTGCAACGGAGGATGCCCGCTTTTATGAACACAGCGGCGTAGATGTGATCCGCCTTGGCGGTGCAGTCGTGGCCAACGTTACACAGGGATTCGGTTCCCAGGGCGGAAGCACGATCACCCAGCAGGTTATTAAAAACTCTTTCTTCACTCATGAAAAAACGATTACCCGCAAGGTTCAGGAGCTATGGCTTGCTTTTCAGCTTGAGCAAAAGTACTCAAAGCATGAAATTCTTGAGATGTATTTAAATAAAATTTACTATCATCCTCAATATTACGGAGTCGGGAAAGCCGCTGAAGGCTTTTACGGCAAAGAACTGAAAGACCTTGAGCTACACGAGGCAGCCATGCTTGCCGGGATCCCTCAGAGCCCGACAAACTTTGACCCGAGAAAAAATCCCGAGTCAGCTGAAAAAAGACGAAACATCGTCCTGAATATGATGGTGAAACAAGGCTTTATTACAGAGCAGGAAGCAGAAGAAGCGAAAAAAGTTCCTGTTCAGTCTACCGTTGTTCCTGAAAAAGAAAAATCAAATCCATACAGTGCGTATGTCGAGCAGGTCATTGAAGAAGTGAAAGAGAAAACGGATATCGATGTAAGCTCGGCAGGTGCGAAAATCTATACGACAATTGATACAGATGCACAAAAATACGTAGAAGATCTTCTTAATGGAAATGATGTCGGCTTCCCTGATGACAACTTCCAGGCAGGCATCACGCTCATTGATACAGAGTCCGGCGAAATCCGCGCAATCGGCGGCGGACGCAACCAGAATGTCGGAGACTTCAACTACGCAATTGATACGAGAAGACAGCCGGGTTCGACTATTAAACCTGTCCTGGATTACGGTCCGGCCATTGAATATCTGAAGTGGTCCACATATGAACAAATTAAGGATGAACCATATACCTATTCAAACGGCGTCAAAATCAATAACTTTGACCGCAGCTACAAAGGACAGATGTCCATCCGCGACGCCCTGGCACAATCGCGTAACATCCCTGCTCTGAAAGCTATGCAGGAAGTCGGAATTGACAAAGCCCGTGACTTTGCCGCAGGACTTGGCATTCCGCTTGAAGAAGAAATCCCGGAAGCATACTCTATTGGAGGATTTGACACGGGAGTATCCCCTCTTCATATGGCCGGAGCATTTGCAGCGTTCGGCAATAACGGCATTTACACAGAGCCTCATGCCGTAACAAAAGTTGTCTTAAGCGACGGAACAGAATTTGATCTTTCTCCTGAAGCTGAAGCTGCAATGAGTGATTACACCGCTTATATGACAACAAGCATGATGATTTCTGTTGTTGAAGAAGGAACAGGTACAGCAGCAAGAGTTCCCGGCGTTACAGTTGCAGGAAAAACAGGAACGACAAACTTCTCTGAAGAGGATAAAGAAAGATACAACGTTCCATCCGGCGGTGCGAAAGACAGCTGGTTTGTCGGCTACACTCCAGAATACGCTGCTGCAGTATGGACCGGTTATTCAAAAAATGATGAAAAAATGCATCTGAATAAAACGGATCAGCAAATTGCGAAGAAACTTTTTAAAGAAGTGATCTCAGAAGTATCAAGCGGAAACGGCAAAGATTTCAAAAAACCGAACTCAGTTGTTAAAGTTACAGTTGAAAACGGCTCTAACCCGCCGAAGCTTGCAAGTGACTATACTCCTGACAGCAGGAAAATCAGTGAATACTTTGTAAAAGGCACAGAGCCGACAAAGGTTTCCGAGCAGTATAAGCGTCTTGCTAAACCATCAGGATTTAAAGTGGAATATGATCAGACAGCCAATCAGATTGTGCTGAGCTGGGATTACAAAGAGGATCTGAAAGACTCTGTCACCTTTGAGATCAGCCAGTCCGTTGACGGAGGTCCTGCCCAGGTGATCAATCAGACGAAAGACACCGGCATGGCCATCCCTAACCCGGTTCCTGGATCAACGTATAAATTCCAGATTGCAGCGGTCAGCGATGACGACGGTTCTAACCGAAGCGACTCTGCCGCAGCAGCAATACAAATTCCTGAAGCAGTCATAGAGGAGCCTGCAGAACCGGAAGAGCCGGAAGAAGAGCCAGATGAAGGTGAACAGCCTCCTGAGGAAGAATTCCCTGGCGGTGAACTTCCGGGTGAAGGTGAGCCTGGTGAAGGCGAGCAGCCTCCTGGCGAAGGGGAACAGCCTCCTGGTGAAGGCGGACCTGGAGATGGTGAAACACCTCCTGGTGAAGGCGAAACACCTCAGGAGCCCGCTGAACCTCTGATCCCGCTTCCGCCTGGCAACGGGAACGGAAATGGCAATAATGGAAACAATGGAAATAATGATGATGATGATGATTGATAAGAAAAGCACAAGCGTCTGTTAAACAGTAGACCTGCACATGCAGGTCTACCTAAAACAAAAAACGCAGGAAAATCATTCCGATTTTCCTGCGTTTTTTTGTTTGTATTTTTTTAGTGTCATTATTTTTGAAAACTGCTTTTCGCACTCCTGAAAGAGCTGATCAAGCTGAACAAAAGAATGATACTGTTCTGGCCTTATAAGGATATAGTTCAGTCTTTCATGTACATTCATTGGCTGTACGTCAAAAGAATTCCAGTCTGTGTTCCTGAGATCTAAATGCCCGACCGGTTTGCCGCTGCTCCAGTAAAGACAGCAAATGAATAGGGAGACCCCGTCAATCATGTCTTTCCTTGAGGCTTTTTTCTGACTGGAACGGAAGCCGGATGCAATTGTTTCCTTAAGTGCATCCCACCTTTTCATAATGGCGGAAACCGATTGATCTGCATGCTCCCAGGGTCTCCACAGCACCTGCTCTCCTGCTTTCAGGCAGATGTCATAGTAAAAGGGATTAATGGCCAGCACATGTTCCAATTCACTATGAAAAGCTTCTTCAAAAGGACCGAACGGCTCATGGAGAAAATCCCGGGGCACACTGCCGCTATACATTTCTGACCGTCCCTTTTTTGATGCGCTTCTGCCCTTCCCTGCACATATGTAAAAGCGGACATTGTGAGCATTTTGGCGCCTGGGCCCTGCAGTGATATCTGCCGAAAAAGATCAGTCTGTGGTGGGTCAGAGACCATTCTTCCTCAGGCACTTTCCGCATCAGGGTTTTTTCAACTTCCAGAACAGAATCTTTCCACCTGCAGATCGCAAGCCTTTTGCTCACCCTTTCTACATGAGTATCAACAGCAATGGCAGGTATGCCAAAAGCTACGGAAACGACTACATTTGCCGTCTTCCTCCCTACACCGGGAAGCTTGGTCAGTTCATCGCGGTCTTCAGGAACTTTTCCGCCATACTCATTGATAAGCAGCGTGCACAACTTTTGAATGTTTTTAGCTTTATTTCTGTAAAGTCCGATGGACCGGATGTCATTTTGGAGTTCTTCAATGGGAACTGCAAGATAATCTTCCGGTGTCTTATATTTTTCAAACAGGCTCTTCGTCACTTTGTTTACAAGGACATCTGTACACTGGGCAGAAAGAGCAACTGCTATGACAAGCTCAAATGGATTGCTGTGATTTAATTCGCAGTGGGCGTCCGGAAACATGTCTCCGATCGTATCCAGTGCTTCTCTGATTTGTTTCTTGTTCAGCATAACATCACCTGTTCATTTTCATTTAACTTTCCAGCCAGTTGTAAAAAGGCACTTTCCGTTTGTACTCTTCTTCAGACTCCGGCTGTTTTTGCGGCTGCACTTGATGCTGCCTGAACCGTTTCCCGTAGCTTCTTGCCTGTTCAATCGTTCTGATGCCGTTCTTTTTCCATTCAAAAAGAATCCTGTCAATGTATCTGAAGTTCAGTTTGCCCGAAATCACCGCTTCTTTAAGGGCTGCTTTAATAATAACGGGATCATGATAATCCTGATCCATCCAAATAGACAGCGTTTCGACTTCAAATGGAGACAGGGGCCTTCCAAATTCACGTTCAAATACAGGATACAGGTTTATATTTTCCTGTTCCTGCTTTTCCTCAGATTGAACCTCCTCTTTTTTCAGCAAATCATCATACAATTTGCCCCAAAGCGGTTTTAGGGAATAACGTTCATATTTTATGGAAGCCTGCTCATATTCTTCAATATCAATAAACCCTCTCTGCAGCAGACTTCTTAAAAGAGACGTGCAGGCAGATGTCTGGATGGTCATGGAATTTGATAATTCGTCCGGTGTAGGAAACTGATTTCCGTTTTGAAGATGCAGATTTACCTGCAGAAGCAAAACCAGCTCCTCTTCTTTGAGGCCTAACCGGAAGTAATTGGATATAAGCGCTGAAGGCACAGTCAAATAGCCCTGTTCCTGCATGGCTGTAAATTGTTCTTTATTCATCACGGGTCACCTCACCTCACTTAGTATAACACGGCCGGTCTGTAAAACGGCGATGGTCTTTTAAACCAATTTCCAGACAGGACCGGAAGGAAAGAGCAGCTGCAAAGCGCCGGATTCAATACTGGCAGGAAAACAAAACATGAGCCTCTATAGAGACTCATGTTCGCCCGTTTTGCTGATTAAGGGTAAAGTCTGTTTAACAGACGAGGGAACGGAATGGTTTCACGTACATGCTCAACGCCGCTGATCCATGCTACTGTTCGCTCAAGCCCAAGCCCGAAGCCTGAATGCGGCACTGATCCGAATTCACGGAGCTGCAGGTACCACTGATACGCTTCTGGTGAAAGATCATGTTCTTCAATACGCTGTTTCAGCAGCTCATGATCATGAATACGCTGTGATCCTCCGATGATTTCACCGTATCCTTCAGGTGCAATCAGGTCTGCACAAAGGACAACGTCGTCGCGGTCCGGAGCAGGCTGCATGTAGAACGGTTTAATGCCTGTCGGGTAATGTGTAATAAATACCGGCTTATCAAAGCTTTCAGCAATGGCAGTCTCATGCGGCGCGCCGAAATCATCACCCCACTTGATATCGTCAAAGCCTTTTTCGTTCAGGAATTTGATCGCATCATCGTATGAAATGCGCGGGAACGGTGCTTTAATTTGCTGAAGCTTTTCAGTATCGCGCCCAAGAACCGTCAGTTCAAGACTGCAGTTTTCAAGGACACTCTGAACAACGTATGACACGTAGTTTTCCTGAACCACAAGGTTGTCTTCAAAATCATAGAATGCCATCTCAGGCTCAATCATCCAGAATTCAATCAGGTGGCGTCTTGTTTTTGATTTTTCTGCACGGAATGTCGGGCCGAAAGAGAACACTTTTCCAAGAGCCATTGCAGCTGCTTCCATATACAGCTGGCCGCTTTGTGAAAGGTAGGCATCTTCATCAAAGTATTTTGTTGCAAACAGCTCTGATGTACCCTCGGGCGCGCTTCCTGTAAGGATTGGAGGATCTACTTTTGTAAATCCTTCTTTGTTGAAAAATTCATAAGTTGCACGGATAATTTCGTTTCTGATTTTCATCACAGCATGCTGGCGTTTTGATCTCAGCCATAAATGACGGTGGTCCATCAGGAACTCAGTGCCGTGTTCTTTAGGTGTGATCGGATAATTAACAGATTCATGAATGACTTCAATGCCTGTTACCCCAAGCTCATAACCGAACGGTGAGCGCTCGTCCACCCGCACAACTCCGGTTACAAAGATAGATGATTCCTGTGTAATTGATTTGGCTGTCTGGAACACAGCCTCGTCCACTTCTGCCTTTACGACAACGCCCTGAATGAAACCAGTTCCGTCACGCAGCTGCAGAAAAGCGATTTTGCCGCTAGAACGCTTATTGGCGATCCATGCGCCGATTGTTACTTCTTTATCTACAAATTTGCTTACTTCTTTAATCGTTGTTTTCACGTTATGTCCCTCCAAAAAAACCGCAGATCAAAATATATGTACATGCTTCCTATTATACCTTATGGCATCTCCAAACAAAAGAGCGGACCGTCAATTGACGGCCCATCTGCCCATTAGTTTGAACTGTTTTCTTTTACAAACCGTTCGATTCTCTCAAGTGCCGCTTCAATGATGTCAAGAGACGTCGCATAAGAAAGTCTCACATTTTCCGGAGATCCGAAACCTGACCCTGGAACAATGGCAACTTTTTCTTTTTCAAGCAACGCTTCTACAAATTCATCCACTGATGCAAAGCCTGTCATTTCAGCTGCCTGCCTTGCATTCGGGAATAAATAGAAAGCACCTTGAGGCTTCAGGCATGAAATACCCGGGATGGCAACGAGTTTATCATAGATAATGTTAAGCCTCTCTTCAAACGCCTTCCGCATTTCCTCAACAGGCTCCTGTGATCCCGCGTATGCAGCAATCGAGGCATATTGAGCAATGGAAGTCGGGTTAGAAGTGCTGTGGCTCGCAAGATTCGTCATCGCTTTGATGATCTGTTCATTGCCTGCTGCATACCCGATTCTCCATCCTGTCATCGAATGCGATTTGGAAACACCGTTGATGATGATTGTCTGATTTTTCAGCTCTTCTGACAATTCAGCGATGGAAACATGCTTATGAGTTCCATAAATGAGTTTTTCATAAATCTCATCGGAAACAATCAGAACATCATGCTCCAGGCAAATTTGTCCAATCGCTTCCAGTTCTTCCTTCGTATAGAGCATCCCCGTCGGATTGCTCGGAGAGTTAATGATGACAGCTTTTGTCTTCTCGGTAATCGCTTCTCTCAGCTGTTCAGGAGTTAATTTAAATTGGTTCTCTTCAGATGCCTCTACATAAACCGGCACTCCGTCGGCAAGTTTAACCTGCTCAGGGTAGCTGACCCAGTATGGTGCAGGGATGATGACTTCATCACCTTCATTTAAAAGAACCTGAAACAGGGTGTACAGAGCATGCTTTGCGCCGCTGCACACAATCACTTCTCCCGGTTTATAGGCAATTCCCTGGTCACGTTCAAACTTGCTGATGATTTCTTTTTTCAGCTCGGCCAGGCCGCCTGCAGGTGTATACTTTGTCTGGCCGGCATTCATTGCGTTTACGGCAGCGTCCATTATGTGCTGCGGCGTATTAAAATCAGGCTCGCCTGCACCGAGGCCAATCACGTCATGTCCTGCAGCTTTAAGTTCTTTTGCTTTTGCAGTAATGGCCAAAGTGGTTGATGGTGTTAATGCAGATACTCTGTCAGCTAGTTTCATGACTAATAGTCCCCCTATTTCCTGATGGCAATATGCTTTCTGATTTCTCCGTCTGTAAATTGCACAAGATCATATGTATACCTGTTCTGATCATCAATATACTTTACTTCCCAGACAGGAACGTTTCGCTCCATGCCAAGCTGCACGCTAATCAGCTTTTGCGGATTTTGTTCCGATCTGACAGCTTCAAGTGCTTCCTTTTCTGAAATGCCGTCTGACACAAGCTTCAGTACAGGCTTTTTCTTTTTGTCTGAAGGAACAAATACATAAACGGGCTTTCCGCTCTCATCAGATCCTGTAATGACGATGTATTGTTCCAGGCCGTTAAAAGTTTCAGCACTCTCTGCCTTTTTCAGCTCCGTTTCTTGTTCGGCTCTCTGAATGGCTTCTGCATGGCCATCCTTCTTCTGAGCCATAGCCGTGTTGTAGACATTCATAAAAACAGCCGCGGCAATAAGCAGCAGAATTCCTGCAGAAATGGATGCAATCGCTATTTTTCTCCCCATTGTTTCAAATCCTTACGTTCTGTATATCGTGAAAACAGCTTTATTTTTGTCTTCCTGATCAAGAGCGAGCCCAAACATCAGATTTTCTCTTTTCAGCGTCCGGTTCAGCCCGTCGACAATTTTATAGAGATCATCCGAATGCTCCACGGTTACAGTAGACAGAATTTCAATCTTGCTTTCCATGGTCTATACCTCCAGTGCAAAAACAAAAATTGTAACTTATATCACAGCCGCAAACGGCCACAATAAAAGTACAGACAACGACATGTTGTTTTATGTACCCATTATAACAGCATCATGATCATTTAGTGAAAATAAATTTTCTCCTACCCACACCATTGCCTGTGCGCTCACACAGGCTTTTTTACGTTCTGCTGTTTTTCCAGTCTGCCATTTTTCTGTGCAGACGGTTCATCGGCTCAACTGCGACTTCAATGTCGGGCAAAGAATCAATGAAATGCCTGCCGTACTTGGCTTCAATAATTCTTTTGTCAAAGACAAACAGAAGGCCTTTGTCGTTTTCTGTCCGGATCAGGCGTCCAAATCCCTGCTTAAACTTCAGGACCGCTTCCGGAAGCGAATAATGATAAAAGGCATTCTTTCCTTCTTTCGTCAGCTGTTCGCATTTGGCTGCTGTTCTCGGATCATCAGGCGGAGAAAACGGCAGCCTGACAATCACAAGCGTTGTCAGCTCATCGCCCGGAAAGTCCATTCCTTCCCAAAACGTGCTGGTTCCGAGAAGAATGGCCTTTTCAAACTGACGGAAGTTTTTAGTCAGCTTCGTGATACTGCCGCCCCCCTGCCCCATGATGACAAAATCATCCAGGCTCTGATCATTTTTAAGCAGCTGCTGCGTTTTTTTAAGCATATCATAGGCATTGAATAAGATAAGGAGCTTTCCTGACGCCGCTTTGGCTATTTCAGAAACCCTGCCGGCGATTGCTTCCGTATACTCATCAAGCGTAACATGCTGGACAGACGGGAAATCTGTTGGAATCATCAGCATTGCCTGCTTCTTATAATCAAAAGGTGAGTCAATTTTGTGGACAGAAGGATAGAAATCACTCAGCCCAAGCTCAGAAATCATATAATCAAACGTACCGTTTACAGTGAGAGTGGCTGATGTAAGAACAGCGCTTTTCATACTCGCAAAAAATCCGTCAGCCAGCTGATCAGACACAGAAACAGGCTGTGAATACACACTTACTGCATTTCTCGCTCCCCTTGATTCAATCTCAATCCACTTCACTTCTCCCGGGCTGTCCTTAAAGAAGAGGGAATCCAGGCTGTTATATGCAGCCTTAAACCGGTCAATCACTTCCCAGTATTCATAAAGATCGAACGATTCTTCTTTTTCTTCCAGTTTGCTGAAAACATTCTTCTGTTTATTCATAATGGACATCACATCATGCAGCTGAAATTTCACTCTGGCAGCAAGCTCTAAAATGGCCAGCCACTTTCTGCTTTTTTTCTCATCATGCCTGAAGCGGCAGGAGATCCTGTTTGATGAAGAGTCCTTTTCATTCTGCAGCACATAGCTGTGAAGGGTTGTAAACAGGAGCTGATTGTCTTCTGTCAGCTGCTTTAGAATCGTGTCGATTTCAAGAAATGGTTCACTCCATTTCTTTTTGTTAGAAAGCTGCTGCGTTTTGCGGAGCAGACCGTCTGTGTATAGGTTGCCCAGCTGATTTGTCAGGGATTGGAGAGTCAGGTAATGAATTCTTTTCCCTAAATGCTCACTTGCTGTCCGCTCAAAATGATGGGCCTCATCAATGACGACTTCCTCGATGCCTTCAAGCATGTCTGAAGAAGAAGAAACAGCTGAGAGCAAAAGCGAATGATTCGTCATGATCACATCAGCCTGATTTGCCCGCTTATAGGCTCTTGTATAGAAACAGCGTTCCTTCCAAGGATTGGAGGGAGAACCCGACAGCTTAGGATCGTAGTGGAGCCTTTGCCATAGGAGTTTCCCGCCTGAAGGCAGGTTCAGTTCATCCACATCGCCTGTTTCCGTCTCGGTCAGCCAAATAAGCAGCTGCGCTTTCGTCAAAAGATTATCATAATTCATATCTTCTTCATGGAGGTACTTTTCAAATTTCCTTAAGCAAAGGTAATGAGATTTCCCTTTAAGAACAGCCATCGAAAACGGCACCCCGGCTGCCTGTTTTAAAAGCGGATATTCTTTTTCCATCACCTGCTGCTGAAGGGCTGTCGTATATGTGCTGATGAGCACCCTCTTCTTTTCAGTCATAGCATAATAGACAGCGGGAACAAGATAGCCCAGTGTTTTCCCCGTCCCTGTCCCTGCTTCGATCAGACTGTGCTGATGGCTTGAAAATGACTTATAAATCGTTTTCATCATGTTTACCTGTTCACTGCGCTTTTCATATTGCACAAAGTGGGCTGCGACAGAGCCATTTTCATTCATAAGCTTCTCTGCAAACGCATTGAAAGGAAGTTTTTCAGTCCCGGACTGATCCGGATTCTGCTCGATATCGGCCATTTTTCTGACAGCAACGGACCGGTAAACCTCGATATCCCCCGCCTCTTTCAGCCTCAGCTCACTCATTGTTTGAAGCTCCTCAAGCATTTCCTCTGCATCGCTGATAAAAGATGCTGATAATCTTTTGAGGGAATGAAGAGTAACAGACGGCAAGCTTGAAAGCCTGGAAAGAATATGTATAAGCAGTTCTCCCGTTACTTCAGCATCGCTGTCCGCCCTGTGCGGATTCATGTGCTGGATCCCAAGGTCTCGGCACAGCTCGGAAAGCTTGTAGCTGTCAGCACTCGGAAAAACAATCCGGGAAAGCTCAACTGTATCTAAAATCGGCCCTGTAAACATTTGGATTCCGCACCGGTTCAATTCCTCCTGAATGAAAGAAAGATCAAAATGAACATTATGTGCAACAAAATAAGCATCGTTCAAAAGCGATGACACTTTATCTGCAATCTCTTTAAATGCAGGGGCATGTTCCACCATTTCTGTCGTAATGCCTGTCAGCTGTTCAATAAATGAGGGAATCTTTTTCTTCGGATTCACAAAGCTTGAGAAGCGGTCAATGATCTTTCCTTCTTCAATGACAACGGCAGCAAGCTGTATAATCCGGTCTCCCTTTTTCGGAGAATTACCTGTTGTTTCCACGTCAACTACAACAAATCTTTGTTTCATCTTTGCTACACCTCAATTAACCAGGGCTCATAAAAGCCCTATCCAAAAAACCAATATCGTTATTTTACCACTTATAATGCAAAATCCCCCAAGATTTTGGGGGATTTTTTTGAAATCGGTGCTATTTGTTCATTACATGATGGTTGAGGCCGGCTCCTGGCCCAGCATCTCCACGATTTCATTGTTTTCATTCATGATGGCAACCTTCGGCTTGTGTGTGCGGACTTCTTCTTCTGACATCATGGCATAAGTTAAAATAATCACAACATCACCTTCTTGAACAAGTCTCGCTGCAGCGCCGTTCAGACAAACTGTGCCGGAACCTCTTTTCCCGGGTATGATGTAGGTTTCAAAGCGGGCTCCATTATTGTTATTTACAATTTGGACTTTCTCATTTGGAAGCATATCCACTGCATCGAGCAGATCTTCATCGATCGTAATGCTGCCTACATAATTCAAATTGGCTTCTGTCACCCTTGCACGGTGTATTTTTCCCTTCATCATGGTGCGGAACATCACTATCTCCTCCTGAATCTTTCTCTATAGCTGTAACGTAATATTATCGATCAATCTTGCCTTGCTGAATTTGACAGCTGCTGCAAGAATGATGGTTCCTTTTGCTTCCTGCAAAGGCTGCAGTTCCGGATAGGAATAAACCTCGACATAGTCAATCTCGCCGGCTGTTCTTTCTTCAATCCTCTTTTTCACCAAATCAGCCGCATGTTCCGGAGAATGGCCTAAAGCAAGCAGCCCGGCACCTTCGTTCAAGGCTTTATACAGTTCAGGCGCCTGTTCTCTTTCTTCTCCAAGCAAATTAACATTGCGGGAACTTTTGGCTAGTCCGTCCGGTTCTCTGACCGTTTGAACCTGAACAAGCTCAACAGGAAAATGAAAATCTTCAATCAGTCCGCTGATCACCGCAACCTGCTGAGCATCCTTCATTCCAAAATATGCCCTGTCCGGCTGAACAAGATGAAACAGTCTGGTCAGGATTTCAGCCACACCGTCAAAATGACCTGGTCTTGATTTCCCGCAGAGGACATTCGTGCGCTTAACGACCTTCATTGCGACAGATGGTTCATCAGGATACATTTCTGCTGCAGAGGGGGCAAACAAATAGTCTGCACCCTCACCTTTTGTCAGATTAGAATCCCGTTCCATATCCCGGGGATACGAATCAAAATCCTCATTTTCTCCAAACTGCAGTGGATTGACAAAAATGCTGACGACAAGCAGATCATTGTCTTCCCGTGCTTTTTTCATCAGGCTTAAGTGGCCCTCGTGAAGATAGCCCATCGTTGGAACGAAGCCAATGGTCCGGTTTTCTTTTTTATGATTTTTTATAATCTGCTTTAGTTCTTTTATGGTTGTGACAGTTTTCATTTTGCAGCAGTACCCCCGTACAGCGCCTGAAGTTCTTCGTCTTTCATCGTGAATGTATGTTTTTCTTCAGGAAATTCTCTCTTTTTCACTTCCTGCACATAAGCAGTCAGAGCGGACTTCATCTCGCTGCCGGCAGAAGTGTACTGTTTTACAAACTTTGGCACCCGGTCAACACCGTAGCCAAGAACATCGTGGTAGACAAGGACCTGTCCGTCGGTTGAGGCTCCTGCCCCAATTCCGATGACAGGAATGGATAATGTATTTGAAATTTCTGATGCAAGCTGGCGCGGTACACATTCAAGCACAAGCGCAATCGCACCCGCTTCCTCGCACTGCTTTGCATCATGCATTAATTTTTTCGCACTTTCTGCATCTTTTGCCTGAACTTTATATCCTCCAAGCACTCCTACTGACTGCGGTGTAAGGCCAAGATGGGCAACCACCGGCACTCCCGCGCATGTAAGCGCTTCAATATTTTGAAGCACCCCATCTGCCCCTTCTAGCTTTAGAGCATGTGCCCCGCTTTGCTGCATAATCTCCGCTGCATATTTAAGGGTCTGTTCTTTTGAGACATGATAAGACATAAACGGCATGTCAGTCACGATAAACGTGGAAGGCGCCCCTCTTTTGACAGCTTTCGTGTGATGAATCATATCCGCGACAGTAACAGGCACAGTTGAATCGTATCCGAGCACGACCATGCCGAGTGAGTCACCGACTAAAATCATGTCCACACCTGATTCTTCTGCAAGCCTGGCTGAAGGATAATCGTAAGCAGTGAGCATGACGATCGGTTCATTTCCCTGCTTCATTTTGACAAAATCAAGTCTCGTTTTCATTTTTTTCCCTCCCATGTAATGCAGAGGAATTTCGTAACCAGCAAATGGCTGACCGCAAAAAAACCTTCTCCAATAGGAAGAAGGATTGATGGTCTCATCATATCTGGCTGGATATCCCTCTGTCCCAGTCCGAATTCCGGATCAAGGCAGAACTATTAAAATCTGGTTTTCATTGCCCGCAGGTGCAATTCCTTAAAAAGGATACTGCCCGCCTTGAATTATACCAGAAAGTAAAAGGGGATACCAAGTATTTATGACTGGATTTCGATATCAGCAGAATAGATCTTTTCAAGCTTACCTTCATCTGTTTCAAGAAGAAGAACGCCCTCATCATCGATTCCTGCAGCCCTGCCGCGCAGGGTTCCCTGCAGAGTTCTTGCAATCAAATTTTTATTCAGGCTGATGGCGTAGCTTTCCCAAAGAAGCTTGACAGGTTTAAATCCGTGCGAGAGATAGCTCTTATACAGCTTTTCAAAGCGGATCATGACAGACTGTATCAGCTTTGCCCTGTCAATCTGCTGCCCTGTCTCTTCAGCTAAAGATGTAGCAATATGCTGAAGTTCTTCCGGAAATTGCTCCTTTGTATGATTCACATTGATGCCGACCCCGATAATGACAGAATGGACCCTGTCAGCTTCAGCCTGCAGCTCTGTCAATATTCCGACGGCTTTTCTGCCATTAATAAGGATATCATTCGGCCATTTAATTTCAGGAGTCAGTCCCGTGACATCTTCAATGGCCTGAATCAGCGCAACCGCCGTCAGCAGTGTCAGCTGCGGGGTTTTATTGATCGGAATTTCAGGCTTCAGAATCATGCTCATCCAAACGCCGGTCTGTTTCGGGGAATACCACGCTCTAGCAAGCCGGCCCCTGCCTTCTGTCTGCTGGTCGGCTACTACAAGAGTCCCTTCTAATGCGCCGTCGCCTGCCAGAGTATGGGCAATCTTTTGTGTAGAAGCCACCACTTCCTCGAAATGAATATGCCTGCCCATGAATTCCGTTTTCAGCCCGAGCTGTATTTCATTCCCGGTAATTTTGTCCGGCTTGCGGGTAATTCTGTAGCCGCGTTTTCGGACCGCTTCAAGCTGATATCCCTCGCTTCTCAAGTCCTCAATATGCTTCCAGACAGCCGTTCTTGAGCATCCGAGTGTCTCACTCAGTTTCTGTCCGGATAAAAATTCTCCCTCGGCTTCTGAAAAAGCCTGAAGCAATCGCGTTCTTAATTCAGATTGCACGATTTCAACATCTCCTTAATCGCTTCCTTGCTGTTTTCTACCTGACCATTAACTACGGCAAGTTCTATTTTTTCCATATACTCACTCAGCCACGGTCCGGGATTCCGGCCTTCAATAGCCATCAAATCATTCCCGTTCACTGCAAGCTCCCTCTTTGAATGGACAGGAAGTGAATGATAACGCTCTTTGATCTCGCGGATCTTTGATTCACTGAACGGCAGATCGCTCAGCAGACAGAATACAGCTTCCGTCTGCAGCGCACACTGCAGGCCTGCCCTGTACAGATTAACCTTTGGCCAGTCAGACTGCCTGCGCTCCTCCAAGAAGAGAAGATTCTGCCTGATGGACCCAATTTGCCTGTTGGAAAGCTTCCATTTTTTTAAAAAAGCTTCAATGCTGTTTATTCCAATGACGTCCAGGAAGGCGGTCCAGCGCTCTTCATTCGAACTCAGGCAGTAAAAAGGGAGTTCGGCCGCTTGAAGAATCTGCTGCTTCTTTTCTTTTAAGCCAGGAAGGTAGTCACTCATTCCCGTCTCTGCAATCAGCCTCATGCCTTCGCTGCATCCAGAGCCTGCCATCGTTTTTTCAAATTCGGCTGTTTTGCGTTCTGCCGATATATGCTGAAGCAGGGATATATGACTGACAATGGCATCATGTGTACCTCCGCTTAGAGAAAATCCGAGCTGACTGACAAAGCGGACAGCTCTCATCATCCTTAGCGCGTCTTCTGAAAATCGTTCGGCAGGACTGCCCACTGTGGATATCCGTTTTTTTTCAGCGTCTTCCCTGCCGTTAAAATAATCGATGATGCTGCCGTTCTCGTCCATCGCCATAGCATTGATCGTAAAATCACGGCGTTTTAAATCTTCTTTTAATGAGGAAACAAACGTCACTCCGCTTGGCCTGCGGTTATCTTCATACGCCGATTCTGTCCGGAACGTTGTGATTTCGTAGTGAATCCCGTTTTCAATCACGATTACCGTGCCGTGCTCTGAGCCGATATCAATAGTTTTGTGAAAGAGCTGCTGTACCTGATCCGGTGTCGCGGATGAGGCGATATCGACATCTTTAATCGGTTTGCCGAGGAGCTGGTCGCGGACAGAGCCACCGACAAAATAAGCCTCAAAGCCGTGTTTTTTCAGCTTTGAAAGAACAGGAAGCGCCTCCTGAAATTCTCTATTCACCCTTCTCACCTGATTCCAGCAGTTGATAGTAAAGTGTTTCATACTGTTTGACAATATGGGCAGAATGAAAGGTTACTTGTGCGATTTTAACGGATTCCTTTGACATTCGCTCATGTAGTTCATGATCCGTTAACAGCGAAATCGTTTTTTCTGCTATAGCTGAAATATCACCTACATCGCACAGGTATCCGGAAACGCCGTCCTGAACGACTTCAGGAATACCTCCAATATTGGCTGCCACACAGGGAACCCCGCATGCCATCGCTTCAAGAAGGACAAGTCCAAAACTTTCTTTCTGTGAAAGGAGCAGCTTCACATCACTTAAGGAATAAAGTTCTTCAAGGTGATTCTGCTTTCCAAGAAACAGAACGTTTTCACTGATGCCGAGTTCCTTCACGAGTTTGCAGACAGACGTCATCTCCGGTCCGTCTCCGACAAGAAGAAGCTTTGACTTTACTTCTTTGGAAACGCGTGCAAATACCCTGACCACATCCTGCACCCTTTTTACCTGCCTGAAGTTTGAAACGTGAATCAGTACTTTTTCATCCTCCGCAATGCCATATTCCGCTTTTAGATGATTCACATCTTTCTTTTTGTAAATGCGTTCATCGATAAAGTTGTAAACGGTCTGTATGTCTTTCTCGGGATGAAGAAGCTCATACGTCTGATCAGCAAGTGCCTTTGACACAGCCGTCACTGCATCTGAGGCTTCTATGCCGAACTTGATCATATTGGACAGGGACAGATCATGGCCAAGGACGGTAATATCGGTTCCGTGCAGAGTTGTAACGATTTTCAGATGGTCACCTGTCATCTGTTTTGCGAGATGGGCGCAAATCGCGTGCGGCACCGCATAATGAACATGAAACAAGTCCAGCTCTTCCCTTTTCGCCACTTCAGCCATCTTGCTTGCGAGCGCAAGATCATAAGGAGGGTGCTTGAAGACAGAGTATTGATTCACTTCCACCTCATGAAAAAAGATATTGGGATACATTTTATCAAGCCTGAAGGGCCTGCTGGTTGTGACAAAATGAATACTGTGTCCTTTTTCCGCCAGTTTTTTTCCAAGTTCGGTTGCCACTACCCCTGAACCGCCGACAGACGGATAGCAGGTAATGCCGATTTTCAACTTTTTCATAGGTGTTCACCGAGCAGGTCCTTATCAAGCAATAGAGGTGACCTTGAGAAAAATCCCTCTGCATAAGTAACTCCCGCTTCTTTCCCAAACAGCCGCTCACGGCTCTCGACACTTTCTATGTATCCGTTCGTAAGAGGAGTATCAACGGATGATTCCCCTTTAACGAACTGGCTTTCGTACGCATTCAGACTCAATCGCTTTTTCTCCATCGTACCGGTCACATCAACGACAAAATCAGGTTTGTGAAAACCGTTGATCATATAAAAATAGACGCGGCTTACTCTGTGATGAGCCTGTGATTTTGAATCACGGACATTTTTTACACCTGCAGAAAAGCTTGCTTCCTCTACAAGCTTTGCACAATTCCCGTGATCCGGATGACGGTCCTGAAACCAGGGTGCAAATACGAGCTTAGGTTTATACTGCCTGATAACCGTTATGATCTTATCTATGTATTGTTGGTTCATATAAAGTCCCCTGTCAGGGAGGTCCAGGAAAATCCGTTCCTGCAGACCCAGTATGTCTGAAGCAAGCTGCGCTTCTTTTTTCCTGAGGGCAACTGTTCCGTTTGAAGAAAGTTCTGCCTCCGTTAAATCGCAGATTCCCACTCTGTACCCCTGCTCTGCGTATTTAGCGAGAGTTCCCCCCATCCCGATTTCGGCATCATCGGGATGAGCTCCGAATGCAAGGATATCAAGGTTATTCTTTTCCATAGTCATCTTCAATTTCTTTGTCATTTACTATTGCTCTCCATTTCAAATCACCGCGCTCCAGTCCATGAATCAGAATTTCCGCTGTTCCCATATTCGTCGCAAGCGGAACTGCATAAACATCACACAGACGGATTAAAGCGGACACATCAGGCTCATGAGGCTGGGCAGTCAGGGGATCACGGAAGAAAATGACCATGTCCATTGCATTGTTTGCGATGCATGCGCCAATTTCCTGATCACCGCCAAGCGGCCCGGACTGGAATCTGTGTATTTCAAGGCCCGTCGCCTCTGTTACTTTTAAACCTGTAGTTCCGGTCGCATAGAGTTTATGTTTTCCAAGGATGCCTTTGTAGGCCAGTGCAAACTGAATAAGGTCATTTTTTTTCTTATCATGAGCTATGAGTGCGATATTCATCAGACATTCCCCTTTAGTCGATTAAATTTTCAAGGCCGTATACAAGAAGATCCAGCTTCATTACCTGTTCCACGCACAGTTTTACCCCCGACATAAATGATGCGCGGTTAAATGAATCGTGGCGGATCGAAAGTGTCTGTCCGTCTCCCCCGAACAGAACTTCCTGATGGGCAACAAGCCCCGGAAGACGGATGCTGTGCACGTGAATCCCTTTATAGTTGGCACCGCGGGCTCCATCTAATATCTCTTTCTCATCCGGATGGCCCTGTTCTTTCTCTTCTCTGACAGCAGAAATCATTTCTGCCGTTTTCAAACCCGTCCCGGAAGGTGCATCCAGCTTTTGATCGTGGTGCATCTCAAGAATTTCTACATCCGCAAAATACTTGGCGGCCATTTGTGAAAATTTCATCATTAAGATTGCGCCGATTGCAAAGTTTGGGGCAATAATGGCGCCGATGCCTTTTTCTTCTGTCAGCTGCTCGAGTTCTTTCAGGTCAGCATCCGAAAAACCCGTTGTGCCGACTACAGGCCTTACCCCGTATTCAAGAGCTTTCTTCGTATGAATCTTCCCGATCTCAGGTGTGGTTAAATCAATAAGCACATCAGGCTTTGTTTCCTGAAAGCATGCTTCTATATCCGTATAAATAAGGGCTTCGCTTTTGAAATCACCGGCTTCTTTAAGCGTTTGACCTCCGAATTTATGATCAACTGCCCCTACCAGAGTAAAATGCGGCGTTTCTTCAGCAAGCTTAACCGCTTCTCTCCCCATTCTTCCTCTTGGTCCTGCAATGACAACTTTAATCTGTTCCATAGCTGTTTCTCCTTATGACTCTTTTTTTGTCCAGCGGTCTTTATCTCTTGTTGTGAATTTTTTCATGACAAGATCATGCGCTTCTTCAAGATCGATTTGAAGAGAATTAGCAAGGCAGATCAGCACAAACAGAATATCTCCCGCTTCCTCTTCAATCTTCTTTTCTTTTTCTGTATCCTTTTTCGGCTTTTCGCCGTATGTATGGTTTATTTCCCTTGCAAGCTCTCCCATTTCTTCGGTCAGCCTTGCCATCATCGCAAGCGGGCTGAAATATCCCTCTTTAAACTGGCCGATGTACTCATCTACTTCTTTTTGAAGGTCTTTCATTGTCTTTTGGCTCATAGAATCACCTCTTCATTCTTCTTCATGTTAGCGGGTTCAGGACATTTTGACAAATTTTCCGGCTTGTACAAAAGGCGTGATTGCACCTTTTGTTTCCATCATCTATACTATTATCGCAAAGTACATAGAAAAGAGGATGATCGACATCATGTTTCTTCAATTGAAAATACGGAATATTTTCTTTATTTTACTCGGTTCAGCGATTTTTGCATTCGGACTAGTTCATTTTAACATGCAGAACAATCTTGCTGAAGGCGGATTTACCGGAATAACCCTTCTTTTATACTTTCTTTTTAACATTGACCCCTCGATATCCAACCTGGTGCTGAACATCCCGATCTTTTTCATCGGTTGGAAATTGCTCGGCAGGACGACCTTTCTCTATACCATTATCGGTACGGTTGCACTGTCTGTCTTCCTTTGGCTCTTCCAACGATTTCAGATCTTCATGCCGCTTAAAGATGACTTGACCCTTGCTTCATTATTTGCAGGTGTTTTTATCGGAGTCGGCCTCGGCATCATTTTCAGATACGGCGGCACAACCGGCGGTGTTGATATTATTGCAAGACTGGTACATAAATACAAAGGCATCAGCATGGGAAAAACGATGTTCATCTTTGACTTTGTCGTCATTACACTTTCCCTCATTACCTACTTATCCTATAAAGAAGCAATGTATACCCTTGTGGCAGTCTTTATTGGCGCAAGAGTGATCGACTTTATGCAGGAAGGGGCCTATGCAGCAAAAGGAGCGACAATCATCTCGGAGAAAAACGAAGAAATCGCAGAAAAGATCATGCAGGAGATGGACCGCGGCGTCACGACTCTAAAAGGCATGGGATCCTATACAAAAATGGACCGGAACATCCTTTACTGTGTCGTTGCAAAAAATGAAATCGTCCGCCTCAAAGCCGTCATCACATCCGTCGATCCCCACGCATTCGTAGCCGTCAGCGACGTCCACGACGTCCTCGGAGAAGGATTCACGCTCGATGCGGATAAGAATCCTATACAGCGCTAGAAAAGCGGAATCGCCCGTTTAGCTCCGGGGGTCAGATAAGGAAATGGCGGTGAAGGCGCTTTTTGCCTTTGCGGACAGTTCCGTTCTGACAGAGGAGTTGGGCGATGGAGCTGGCCAACAAGAAAAGCGGAATCGCCCCGCCAACTTCATATAAAACAAGTAAGAGGCCTCGTTCACGAGGCCTCTTACTTGTTAAAGTCACGTTCTCTATTCATTTTGTCTTTTTCGCCTTTGTACTTTCTCCACCCTGTATAGGAAAGCGCCATAAAGATAATGCTTCCGGTAGATATCATGACCCACCAGAGAGACGGATCCGCTTCATCTTCTTTTACTCGTTCAAATAAGCTCTGCAAGTCTTCCTCCATTAATGTCAGCTGATTGACTTGTGATTCTACAGGAATTTCTGCAAAAAATGAATCTTCCACCACTGACTTGTGGGCTTCAATTCTCTTAAGCTGCTCAGAATCAAGATCCATCAGCATGCTGGGATAAACCGTTTCATAAAGAGAGACAAATTCCTCCCAGTTCTGTTCAAAAGCCTGATTATTTCCGTCCTGCACATCATCTTTCACTTGTGTGAAGGCACTCATAACAGGCGCTTCCATTGAACTCCACAGAGGCTGATGCTCCGATGCAGCTGCATCGACAACGAGCCTGAGCCGGATCAGGGCTCTTACTTTTTGATCAGGCGAGGAAGCTGTTTCCTGCAGCTTGTCAACTGCCGTCTGCTGAGAAGCCGAAATCGTCCGGATCTCGTTTGCTGAAACTTCGTTATTACCTTTTATGGTTTTCTCGAATTCTCTGCCAAAATAATTGACAAGCTGAAGCGATTCTTCAAATCTGTTTTGTTTCGTCAGCTGAAGTGCTGTATCCGTGAGTTTATTTAAATCTTCCCAGCTGCTTTCCATGTGCCCTGCACGATGATCAGCCAGAGAATAAAACGGCAGAGCCATCGCCATGATCATAAAAACTGCCAATGCGGCTATTCGTTTTTTCATCCTTGTCCCTCCCACAGCTTCTACTTAAAACTATGAAAAAGTGGACAAGGATAGACCTTCTTTTTTGATAAAAGAAAATCTATTTCAGGAGGTCCAGCTTATACGAATCTTTTCTGACCACAAAATAATAAGCCAGAAAAATAGAGAAAAGACTAAGCCAGAAAGTAAAATACCCGATCTCAGGCAAATAGTTCATCAAAACACTGTACTTCGGCATTTGCCCAAACACATAATCAATGATTTCATTATGCAGTGTCCAGACAGCTGCTGCCGCAAGATGCCAGGCTTTAAACCTGTAAAACGGTGCATAAAGCAGCCCCTGAACGGCCATGCCAAGATGGGACAATATCAGCATGTAGCCGACAGTGTCCAATACCCCTGTTTCATTCAATACGAGCAAATTCATGACAACTGCCCATATTCCATACTTAAACAGCGTAATAATGGCAAGGGCTTCAATTAAAGGGAGATTCCTCTTAAAAAGAAAGCCGAGCATGACAATCGTAAAAAAAAGACTTGCCGTCGGGCTGTCCGGCACAAACGGCAGGAAAATGGCCGGCGTTTCGTACAGCTGATATCTGTACCAGTAATACCCGTAGATGGTTCCAAATAAGTTGACCGTAAACATCAGAAAAAGAAAAGGCTGTCTTACAAGCAGATAGTGCATCCATTTCATAATGGTTTCAACTTCCTTTATATGTAGTTCACAACGCAGAAAAAAGCTGACATTTCGTCAGCTTTTTCTGATTATTTTGCAGTAACACTGGAGACAAACTCAGAAAGCACTTTCAATTCTTCATCTGTTCCTTTGAAGATGCCAGCAGGCATGCCGCCCTGACCTTCTACTGCGATCTTGGCAACCTCTTCAGGACTTAAGCCAGTATCGACCAGTGAAGGACCGGCTGCGCCGCCGGCTAAATTGTCGCCGTGACAGGAAACACATGTTTGTTCAGTGAAGATTTTGTAGCCATCTGATTCTTTGTCAATCTCAGCTTCTGCTTTAATTTTTCCTTGTTCAGCAGCTGCTTCCCAGTCGTGAGTTGCAACAGATTCCCAAGTCAGGAAAATCGTTGCCGCTACGCCTAGAAGCATCATTCCGACTGCAACAGGGCGTTTTGCAGGTCTGCGCTCAGGCCCGCGGTCAATAAACGGTGCAAGAAGCAATGCACCAAATGCAAGACCCGGCATGATAAATGCGCCGATCACTGTGTATGGACCTGCAGCATACGTGTACTTGAGCAATTGGTATAAGAATAAGAAATACCAGTCAGGCAATGGAATGTAACCAGTGTCCGTCGGATCTGCAACACGTTCAAGCGGCGACGGATGCGCCACAGTCAAACACAGGAACCCAATCAGGAACACAGCTCCAACCAGCCATTCTTTCAATAAGAAGTTCGGCCAGAACGCTTCCGTTTTACCCGGGAATTCTGAATAGTCTTTTGGAATATTCGGTTTTCTTTCAGCTGGAACACGAGAGTCTCCAACAAATTTCATCCCTTTTCCGCGATGCATGATTTCCCCTCCTTCTTTGGCAGTTCCGCATACTTATGCGGCTGATCATCATTTGTATTTTACAGAGGTCCGGATATACCCTGTTTGCGGATCATGATAAAGTGAGCCCCCATTAAGCCAAACAGCGCTGCTGGAAGGAAGAACACGTGAATCGCAAAGAAACGGGTCAGTGTCTGTGCACCGACGATTTCCGGATGGCCGGCAAGCAATGTTTTGACCTGAGTACCAATCAGCGGCGTTGCTTCAGCGATTTGAAGACCAACTTTCGTCGCAAATAGCGCTTTCATATCCCAAGGCAATAAATAGCCCGTAAATCCAAGACCAAGCATGACGAAGAAAATCAGTACGCCGACAACCCAGTTAAGTTCGCGCGGTTTCTTATATGCACCCTGGAAGAATACGCGGAGAGTATGTAGGAACATCATGACGATAACTAGACTTGCTCCCCAGTGATGCATGCCGCGGACGATTTGCCCGAAAGCGACTTCATTTTGAAGATAATAAACAGATTCCCATGCATTTTTAATGTCGGGAACATAATACATTGTCAGGAACATGCCTGATAATACCTGAATAACCGTTACAAAGAACGTCAGTCCGCCAAAGCAGTATACGAAAGCTGAAAAATGGTGAGCCGGATTTACGTGCTCAGGCACTTCATGGTCAGCAATGTCTCTCCACATAGGCGTAATATCAAGCCGTTCATCAACCCAGTCATAAATTTTGTTTAACACTTATTACGCCTCCTTTCGCGGTTTAGCCGAACCAAGATACAGGAATCCATCCTTCACTTCACTCTTGTATACATCAAGCGGAGCAAGCGGCGGTGTACCAGGAACATTCGTGCCATCTTTATCATACAGGCCGTAGTGGCATGGACAGAAGAATTTGTTTGGATTCGATGGATCACTGTTCCAGTTAACTGTACATCCCAAATGCTTGCAGACAGGAGAAAGCGCTATAATATCCCCATTATCGTTTTTGTAAACCCAGGCGGCCCTAGGCTCTTCAGATTTGTACCAAGCATCAACCTGTTTAATTTTAAAGTTAAAACGGGTTGGTTCATTTGTAATTTCATCTACACTGACAACCTGAACCAGATCCTGATCTTCGACCTTGCCAAGTACCGGATCCAGCGCAAAACGTACCATAGGCATTAGCATACCCGCAGCCATGAAACCGCCTACACCAGTAAGTGTATAGTTGAGAAATTGCCGTCTTGATACCCGATGTTTTTTCTCGCTCATCATTTTCCCCCCTCTATCTTAAGCTGAAGTCCGTCAGGACATACGATAAAACCATATAAAACTAGGACAATCTCATGATATATCAATCTTCCAGTAAGGTCAATATTATCCTTTTTTGGAACTTAATAAATATGTAAGGGTTTTTATTTCCCTCTCCAAAATTGTAAGAAAATGTTCATAATTTGACCGACCTGATCCTCAACCATCTTTCTCTTCAGTGATTCATCCATATGCTCCATAGGTACCTGAGGAAGGTAAATGACTTTTCCGTTTGAAAAAGCTTCTTTGGTTTTCCAATGAGGATCACTTGTCAAAAAAAAGATATGGCTGAAACTCTTTTCAAGCTCACTGTACCATTGCTGCACCGTATTTTCTGCATGTTCGGCTGTCTCTTTGAGATAAGAGATCGGCGGCATGAGGAAAACTCTTCCTTTAAGCTGCCTTTCAAGGTCTTCAGCAATCAGCAAAGCGTATTCACCCTCTGCAGCAGCATGCTTCAGGCCTGTTCCGAAATTGGCCTGGATGAGCGGCACGACTGCCGTATCCACATAATCTGCCGACTCCAGATAGGACGCTGCGTCCCCGGCTGTCCATTTCATTCATTTCAGCTCCTTCAAGTTGTGTTGCTTTTCATTATATAGGTTTTGCAGGAATCGGAAAAGAAGATTTGAAATCTCTACGTTTCTTTGAGACCTTTAATCTTCAAGCAGGCAGCAGATATATGGTGAATGCACACTGCCAGTCAGGAGGCAGCTGGAACCTTTCTAGTAAACACCCGTTTCCAGCAAGTAACGGATCTGTTTTTTCAAGTAAAAGAGGAATTCTTGCATGTATTTTGCTATTTGTGGCAAGTAAGGCACTTGGTGATGCACATTTACCGCCTCCAGCCACTTATAAAAAAAGTGCCCCTGCATCAAATCAGGGACACCTTTCATTCACGTCGGCACTCTATTAAACAGCACGTTTTACAATGCGCCTTTTCAGCACCCAGCCGCTGAAGCCGGCTGCAAGCAGCACGATTCCAATCAGCATGATGCTGTAGGACGCTGTGGCTGTTTCAGGAAGTCCTTTTCCTGCACCGGGAGATGACGTGCTGCCTGATGAGCCGTTTCCGCCGCCAGCATCTCCTCCTTTAGCCGGAGGGGTTCCTTGTCCATCCTTATCATCAGGCTGAACGGCGCCGTCAGGTTTTTCGTCTTTTCCAGGAGGTTTTGGCTGACTGTTTTTTTCAGCCAGAATAAAGGTGCCTCCCGCTTCCCTTTCAGGCAGGTCTGCTGTCACTTTTCCGCCTGCAGAAACTTTGTATTCCTTTCCGCTGTAAAGATCAATCACTTTCGTGTTCTTTTTAAACGGAACAGATACGGTCACTTTTTGAGCCTTTTCTGTTGTATTCAGTCCGACTGCAACAGATTGTTTGCCGTATGATCTGGTGAACACGAGGTAGCCTTCATCGTTGCTGCCCCCGATTTTTGCGCGGGTTCCTTTTGAAAAGACCTTTGAGTAGTCTTTACGGATGTTCAGCAGCTTCTGATAGTGCGTTAACAGGTCATTATTCTCTGTTTTGTCCCAGGCAAAATCGTACCGGTTTTCATTATATTCGCCTTTGTCCATGTCTCCGGCATGCTTGCCCGTCTGTCCAATTTCCTCCCCGTAATAGATGACCGGCTGTCCTTTTGCCGTAATCTGAAGGGCTGCAGCAATTTTCTGCTTGCTGATGTCACCGCCTGCATGAGTCAGAAGGAATCCATCCTCATCGTGGCTGCTGAGAAATTGTCCCATTGTGGCAGAGCTTGTCAGGTTTCCATTGCGTTCTTCGAGTCTTGCTTCTACTGCTTCTACATCACCGTTGATGAAGTCTCTCGCATCGTACTTAAAGTTAAAATCAAGCAGAGAGTCCATCTGGCCGCTGTTTAGGTAGCCCCCGGTGTTGCCGATGCTGCCTCCGTAATATTCACCGATCAGTTTAAAATCAGGATTTATTTTCGTCAGTTCATTTTTAAACATTTTCCACGTTGTATCCTCGACATGCTTGACTGTATCTACACGGAAGTAGTCAATGGCGTTGCCCTTTTCAGTCCGGTGAGCAGCCCATGCCGTCTGCCAGTCTATTATTTGTTTGCGGACAGCAGGGTCTTCTGTCATCAGATCCGGCAAACCGGCGAGCTCGCCTTTGATGACGTCCGTTCCCCCGCTGCGGATCATACCGCTGAAACGGCTTCTGTCCTCATCTGTCGGATAGTTTGAAATTCCCGCATTTCCTGCATCCGTCTCTTTTAAACCGTAACCTGTATGGTTAAGAACAACATCCACCATAATTTTGATGTTTTTTTCATGTGCTTTATCAAGCAATTCATTCAGGTCATCCATTGAGCCCAGATGTTCATCAAGCTTTGAAAAGTCCTTTGCCCAGTACCCATGATAGCCATACTGATGCCCGTTCTTGTCATGGCGCAGGTCCCAGTCAATGTTGTCAACGACAGGAGTGATCCAGATCGTGTTGATGCCAAGGTCTTCAAGGTAATCTAGTTTGTTTGTAATTCCTTTAAAATCACCGCCATGATACGTTTCTAAATGGCTCGTGTCATAGCCTTCCCCGTTTGGATCGTTGTTTGTTTTGTCCCCGTCATTAAAACGGTCTGTCAGCATAAAATAGATTCTTGCTTCATCCCAGTCAAAGTCCCCTTCTCCTTTAGAAACACGCGGTTTAACTGTGATGGATGCAGTCTTAGTATGTTTATTCCCGTATTGGTCAACAGCAGTCACAGGAATTTGTTTTTCACCTGCCGTCACGGTATCCGCAACTGAGAGTGTTGCTTCCATCAGCTGCAGATCAATTTTCATCGCCTGTGGTCCGCCAAGTGCGGAAACGTCAGCTGTCAGCTCGGTAAATTTGACCTCCTGATCTGTTTCAACATCAAGGCTCAGCACAGCATTTTGATTTGAGGTTACGGCCTTCGGCGAAACAGACACATTCATGGATACATCCGGCACAATGTAGTCTACAGATGATTTTTCAAAATACGGGTCTCTTACTTCTGTTTCTGTCCCATTGACAGTGACCAAATAACTGTAGTCATAGGTACCTTCCCCAGGGAGGGCTACTGTATGGGAAAAGTACTCATTTTTTTCGTCATAGGTCATCTCATATTGCTTCCCTGCAACTTTAAGGCTCACTTTTTCAACCGTATCCATTGCATTATCCGCAAACAGCTCGGGATCTCTGTAAAAGAAGGTCGCTTTTCCTTCTGACAGAACAGGGCCTTTTACGGCCGGAACGGTATGAAAGTCCCCTTTTCCGCTTTCAACAACTACCTTTGTGAGAGCTTGTCCCGCTTCTGCAGTGATGTATCTGTCCCCATCAAATGGATCTTTAACAGCCCAGTCCTGGCCTTTTCTGATGACAAAACCGACAGCCGTTGCATCTGAACTGATCTCAAATTTCGAGACGGCGCCTTGTTCTGTTATGTCAGAAAACAGCTTTTCACCGTCCTGCAGTCCGGTCTGCCAGGTCCAGATGTTCCAGTCAGCGTAGTCTGCATCTTCCCTGACATAGGTAAATTGAATAGATCTTTTAGCAGGTTCAATCATGTTTGAGGTTGTAAAAGAAAGAACAAAATCCTCCTGAAGATACGTATTCGTGGACTGTCCCTTTACAGCATCTTTCTTTACTGACAGCGTGTAGGACTGTCCTTTTTTTAGCTGCTCTGCTGTGATGCTGAGCTGATTTCCTTCTGTTTTTACGGCTGCTTGTACATTGCTGCCGTCTTTTTCTGATAGTGTTATAGCATCCTGCTTTTGGGCAGCCACATTTTCATTGAACGTAACAATCAGCGGGGCTTCAGGTTTAAAATCAGCTTCCCCTTCAGCAGGCGTTGAAGACAGAACTTCCAGCTGAGAAGCTTCCTCCACTCCACCTATTGTGTAGCTGCTGCTGTATACTGCCTGGCTGTTTGGATTTCCTGCTTCATTCCAGCTGCCGGCAAGAACATTCCCATCAGCTTCGGGACTTACATCAAATGCACCATGCTCCGCCGGATTGTTTCCGCTTAAAACGGCAATGGCCCTGATCGAGTCATCATTTTTCAGGCCAAGCTCACTGAGCGGAATTTTCCCTTCAAAGCCTTTCGTGCGATCAGCAGCAAATTGTGCCCCTTTGCTGTTTTCCCAGGTTGACAGTTTTGGAGCCGTCAGATCCTCCGAGCTGTATAGAGCAGCTCCGGCAAGTTCATTGTCATTTTTTATTCTGACAGTAATATGAAACTGCGGCTTGGCTTCTGTGCCTCCAAAGTGAAAAGGAGCTCCCCATGGATTGCCTTCTATTTTTGAATCTTCTTCATTCACATTCAGTGCAAGGTTTAAAAACATTCCGTCGCTTCCCCAATTTGGAACATTCTTTGCTTCTGTCCAAAAATAGAGGTACCGGCTGTCGTTCGTTATATGCACATCCCCAATCTGAAACCCCTCGTATCCCGGTGTTCCAGATGATGCAAGCGGTTGCATTTCAGACCAGTCTTCTCCGCTTCCGTCAACCTTTATTGCATCCGGTGCCGAAGCGGCAAATCCCTGCCACGTTCCAAGCACACTGCTCGCGAGAAGGACCAGTATGGCTATAGCCGTTGTCCATCTCCCCCATTTGTTTCTCATTCCATTTCCCCCTTTGGCATATAAAGAAATCGGATGCACTCGAGACCAATGCCTGCCTATGTAAACGATTTCATCAACATCCTTATTTTGTCACGGTTCGACCGAAAAATCAATTGAAAATTCTGAATAAAAATAAGCTGAAAAGCCTAAAAAAAGAAACCTCCTTTTCTGAAGGTTTCTTCTCAAAAGCTGCAGTTCCGGCAGCAGGCAAGCTTATCTGAGGCATTTCAATTTGTCTGTCAAATGGTTGAATGCTTCTTTATCCTGTCGGTCAAGCGCATCATCAATCATTTGAAGGAGTTTTTCTTTTTGGAACGTCTGAATGGATTCTTCAAGAATTCTCTCAGCTACTACACGGTCTTTTTCATTAATATTGAGGTGCTTCGGCATAAACGGGTTTGCCTCAAGCACGGCTGCGTAATTCGGAGACTGATAAGATGAGCGGAAATTGAGCTGGATATACAGATCCTCGTCTTTATTTAACCGAATGTCATGGAACGATTTTTCGGCATCCGTAGTCATGACATTTTCTTTGTAAAAACGAAACGGCACTTCCTCTACACAGTGGGTTGACATGATAATTCCGCGGGGACAATACTGTGCCTGCTCGACAAAATGAACTTTTTCCATCAGAGTATCATGACTCATCAAATAATTCAGAATCCATACACATTCTCGTCTTTTCAGCTGATAATGATTTAAAAACCACCTGATAAAATCCTTCTTCTCAATGACAGATACAGGGGCCATCATATGCATTTCCCTCCTCTGCTAACTGTAGATTCTTACTTTAAAAGTTCAACAGATCCCAGGTGAATTCCTTCCGGCCGAGTGTTAAAAATCATCTTCTAATTGCATCAAAATCTCTTCGATTTCGACATTCGCAGGATCATGCTTTAAAGCCCTGCTGAACATCTCCCTTGCAGCTGTCCGGTTTCCGTCCTCAAGCAGATAATACCCGTACTCCATTAAAAAGTCTGGTTCTTCCTTGAAGAAATTATATGCTCGCTGGTAATGGTTTAATGCATCCGAATATTGTTCTGTTTCATGATAGGCGCGTGCAAGCTTGCGGTCATATTCAGGATCTTCTTCGCCGTACCTCATGACTTCTTTCAGACAGTCGATGACCTCTTCATAAAGCTGTTCCTGCATGTAGATATTCGTCAGGGTGATGGTCGCTTCCACATGACCCGGATCAATGGCAATCGCCTGCTGAAGCAATGCTTTAGCTTCATCCGGCTGATTGTTTTTAAGTGCAGTTTTTCCGCCGTATACATACAGCTCTTTATTGTATTCGTCTACTTTAAGTCCATCTTTAACAGCATCAAGGCTTTCCCCGAGCATTCCTTCAGCCTCATAAGCCTTTGCAAGGAAAAGATAGAGCGATGTATATTCGTGATCCAGTTCTTTCAGCTTCAGAAACTGCTCAATCGCTGTCTTCGGATAATTTGCCTGCAGGGCCGTAAACCCGTAGCCAAACAGCGTGTGCAGATCAACCTGCTCAACTGCTGCTTTTTCGTAAAAAGGCAGAGCCTCTTCAAATTCGCCGCTTGCGCTGATGGATTCTGCCAATCTCTGATAAACGTTTACACCTGTGACGGTACTGTGTTCCTTAAGCACGTCTTTGAAAAAAGGAATGGCTTTATGGTAATGCCCCTGATGAAAATAAAGCTCTCCGAGTGCAAAATCGATAATCGGCTCATCAGGCACTAATTTTTTTGCTGCTTGAAGCTTTTGTTCGCTTACTTCGTTCAGACCCTGCATCTGGTAAAGGTCTGCTGAGAGAATCAATGCCTGTACATAAGCAGGATCTGTCTCCGGAATGGTATTCAGGAGGTCGATTGCTTTTTCTTCCTGATCCATGTCGATATAGATTTCTGCAAGAAATACGGTTACTTCAGACTCTTCAGGATAGAGAAGATGCATATCCTCCATAATGGAGAGTGCCTGATCTGTATTCCCCCACTGATAGTATTTTTCTGCGAGCAGAAATTTTTCTTCATCGTGCAGTTTGTTTTCGAGACCGGAAAGCCTTTTAAGCCCTTCCTCAACCTGTCCCGATTCAACCAGTTCAATTGCTTCAGATAATGTGTTGTTCACCTTTAACGCCCTTTCCATTCCAGTTACGGAACAGCCTGAGCAGCAAACCTGCCGGACATGGCAACGGTGCGCTCTTCTCCAAACCCCGGCTTTATAAAAATCGTTTCACCGGCTTTCAGCAGCTGTCCTTTATGAACCGTAAATTTAGGAATATGACTATGATACCCGCTTGAGGACAAATCTTCAACTGAATTGAATGCATTTCCCTCATACAGGTTATAGTCAACTTCGCCGCCGATGCGGATATCTCCTTTATCAGGAAACAGGCCGATTTTCATCAGAAGGTTTTTATCAAGAATGGTATGCTCTGGCGGGCAGGCAACACTTGCTGAGAAGCGGTGTTTTTTCATCAGAGCTTCGAACGTTTTTTGCTGCTTGTCCTGCAAGGCACGTTCTGGCCATTTTGGCAGAAACGTCATCGGGAATTGGTAGATGCTGCTGCGGATCCACTCCCACGGGAATCCTGTAAGATCATCCTGGGGCTGAATCTCAAGTACAAGCAAAGGAATCTTCTGGCGTTTGCAGGCAATCAGCAGGGATGGAGTCAGTCTTTTGAGCGGAATGGCTGCACCGATGCAGTAATCAATTGGGGAATTAATCATCCTTTGTCTTTTTTTCCTGACTGCATCTGATAATTCACGTTCATATTCGGCGCGGGCAACCGTTATGACGGCTGTACACCCGGCTGCTATGAGCTTGTCCTTAAAAATGGGTTTGGCTTCCGAATAAGGACCGTTTATGGAGAAATCAAGCATAACGTGCCCGGGTGTCATCACATACGGAGAAGCGTCCATTTTCATATAGGCCATATTTTTAACTGAAGAATGGATATAATCCATTTTGTTGTTCCGTACGAGAATGGACGTTTTTTCAGCTGCTGCATGCTTAATAATGACTGCATCTTCAATTATATAGGCCACTTCCGATTATCCCTCCCTTGTCATCTTCTTAAGACAAGCTATGAGGATATAGAGGGAAATATGCTAACAAAAGCGGAAGCGCTTTGATCAGATCCGATAGGCAGATAAGAATCCGACGGAAAAGTCCGGGTCCCGACTTTTTTGTCGGATTTGTTCTGACAGAGGATCTAGGCGCTTACGCTAGCCGTGGATAACTTTGTCATGATATCAATAGTCTTTCCTTAGCGATGAAAAATGCCTGCGGAGATTCTCCGCAGGCTGTATGTGGATTAAACCGCAGAGTTTCCTGAGAGTTCATTCACATGCTCAAAAAATGAAGGATACGAAACATCAATCGCTTCATGTCCGGAAAGGCTGACTTCACCCTCTGTTATCATGGCTGCAACAGCAAGCATCATGCCGATTCTGTGATCACCATGGCTTGAAACGGATGCTTTCTCAGCTGACAGCTTTTGTTTGCCGCGGATAATCATTCCGTCATCTGTCGGGATCACTTCAGCTCCAAGCCTGCCAAGCTCCTGAACGACTGTATCAATCCGGTTCGTTTCTTTCACTTTCAGCTCACTGGCATCTTTAATAATGGTTTCGCCTTCTGCCTGTGTGGCAAGCAGGGCAATGATCGGGATTTCATCAATCAGACGCGGGATCAGGTCCCCTGAAATCACCGTTCCTTTTAATGAGGAAGTTGAGATAGTTAAATCCGCGACAGGCTCATGGGTGCTTGAACCTTTTTCTTCAATTGTCAGATCTGCACCCATTTTATTTAAAACATCGATTATACCTGTTCTCGTTGGATTAATTCCTACATTTTCAAGAGTAATCCTGCTGTTTGGAACAATTGCCCCCGCCGCCAGGAAAAACGCTGCGGATGAAATATCTCCCGGCACGTCCACTTTTGCAGCTTTTAATGTCTGGCCGCCTACAATCTCAGCAGTCAGTCCATCTTCCCGCACCTCTGCACCGAACGCACGAAGCATCCGTTCTGTGTGGTCACGTGATTTATGCGGCTCTGTTACGCTTGTCACTTCCTGATCCGCCTGAAGCCCTGCAAGCAGGATAGCTGATTTCACCTGTGCGCTTGCTACAGGAGACGTATACTTCAGCCCCTTCAGTTTGCCTCCGCGGATGGAAATCGGCGTATAATTGCCTTCCTCCCTGCCGTCAATGGAAGCGCCCATTTCTCTGAGCGGATTCGTCACCCGTGTCATGGGCCGTTTTGCAATAGATTCATCTCCAATGATGCAGGAATGGAAAGGCCGTCCTGCAAGAATGCCAAGCATTAACCGGGTAGTTGTTCCGGAATTGCCCACATCCAGAATGCCTGAAGGCTCCTTAAGAGCATCCATTCCCTTGCCGTTTACCCTGACATGAGTTCCATTTTGCTGAATTTCAACGCCCATTTGCCTGAAGCAGGCGATTGTAGACAGACAGTCCGCCCCCGCCAGGAAGTTGTCGATCACCGTTTCCCCTTCTGCCAGCGCGCCGAACATCACCGCTCTGTGTGAAATGGATTTATCTCCGGGAATAGCTATCGAGCCCTTGAGGCCTTCTGCTTTCTGCAGTTTTCTCTCGCTTTTCATACCAGCACCTCTTAACTGAAAAAAGTTTTGTAATCTGTATATTTTTCTATGCACTTCTGTGCTCGCTCACGGTCGATGTCCGTTTGAAAACTCAGTCTCAGGACACCGTAAATTTCTTCGCGTGTTTCGATGATCCGGATATTCGTAATGCTGATTTCCTCCATTGCAAGGTACCCGGTAATCTCAGAGATAACCCCTGGATAATCAGGAACATCGACATATAAATCATAAAAAGAAGGAATTGCGCCTTTTTCTCTTTCGGGAAGTCCGTCTCTGTAGTCCTTTGCATCTTTAAAATAAGAGAAGAGAGCGAAACTGTCCAGGTCTTCCACCATATGCTTCACACGGCTCATTTCCCGTTCCCAGTCTTCAAACAGAGTGAGGAGCTTCTCCTTATTATGCAGGAGAATGTCCCTCCACATAGCGGGGCTGCTTGAAGCGATTCTCGTAATGTCCCTGAAGCCTCCTGCTGCAAGTCTTTTAATGACAGGATGAGTGTCTTCAAACCGTCCAGCCTGATGAACGAGGCTTGCTGCGACGATATGAGGAAAGTGGCTGATCACTCCTGTTACTTCATCATGGACTTCCGGTGTCATTTCAATAAAATGCGCATTTGTTCCTTTTAGAATGTTCTTCAGTTTATTTATGGAGTCCTCACTCGTTGTTTTGGCGGGAGTCAGAATATAAAACGCATTCTCAAAAAGATGCGCTCGTGCGGCAGTGACACCTGATTTATGAGAGCCTGCCATCGGATGTCCGCCGATAAAATGGACATCGCCTTTAAAGGCTGCTGCTGCACAGGCCGTGATCTTCTGCTTGGTGCTTCCCACATCCGTGATGATGACGTCCTTCTTCAGCTCCATGCCGCTTAACGTATCTATCATTGAAAGAGTTTGTTCCACCGGTGCCGCAAGAATGATTAAATCCGCTGTTTCAATGTCTTCAAACTGGCTGCGGGCTGCCTCGTCTATTACGGTAAGTGTTTTGGCAATCTCAAGCTGGCTTTGATTAATATCATACCCGGTAATCCAGGCATCAGGAAATTCCTTTTTTACTGATAGCGCAATCGATCCTCCAATTAAACCGAGTCCGATCAGATGTATTCTTTTTATTGGCTGATCCATTGTTATCACCTACGGATTTTATGTATGAAGAAAGAGGTGACAGCATCACCTCTTTAGGTTAAGAAATCAATTCGGCAAGGATGCTGATGATTTCCGCGTTTTGTTCTTTTGTGCCGACAGTAATGCGGATAGAAGTCGGAAATCCGAGCGCTTTGCCGGAACGGACAATGTATCCTTTTTCAAGAAGAGCCTGAAACACTTCGTCAGAGTCTCTGTTAAAATCGATCAGAATGAAATTGCCCTCTGAAGGATAGTAGCTGAGCCCATGCTCTTCGCTGAACTGATAGAATTGCTCTAGTCCCTGTTTATTCTTTTCTCTGCACTGAAGAATAAATTCCTGGTCATCCAAAGCATGAAGAGCGGCTGCCTGTCCGAGGCGGTTTGTATTGAACGGCTCTCTTGCAGGCTCAATGCTTTTAATCAGCTCACGATTGGCTGCACCATACCCGACGCGGAGGGCGGCAAGTCCGTACGCTTTTGAAAACGTGCGGAGAATCATGACATTTTTGAATTCTCTAATGAGCGGAAGTGTTTCCGGAAAATCCTCCGCTGTCACATATTCATAGTAGGCTTCATCAAGAATGACAAGCACGTGCTGCGGCACTTTTTCAAGAAAAGCCGAAAGAGACGGTTCATTGATGTAAGTTCCCGTCGGATTATTCGGCGAGCACAGCCAGACAACCTTTGTTTCCGGGTCGATCGCCGCAAGCATCGCATCAAGATCATGGTATCCGTCCACAAGTGGAATTTCTCTGATCTCTGCTCCTTCAATCACCGCATTATGACGGTACTGGGGAAAAGTTGGCGTAGCCATAACGGTATTTGTCCCCGGCTTCAAGAACGCACGGCAAATGATCTGAACGATTTCATCTGAACCATTTCCGAAAATCAGCTCAGACTCGCTGACGTTCAGGAATGAAGCAAGCTTTTCGCGCAGCATGGCGCTGTAGCCATCCGGATAGATGGCAAGCTGATTCAGTTCATTCTGGATGGCTGCCTTGGCAGCTTCGGAGCTGCCGTATGGATTTTCATTAGAAGCAAGCTTGACGATATGAGTCAGATTGTATTCTCTCTTCACTTCTTCAATAGGCTTGCCCGGCTGGTAGGGTTTTAGATTTGTAAGCTGATCTTTAATTTGCATAAGTAGACACCTCTTCTGTTTTGAACGCGAAGGAAGCCTTCGCATACTGCTCTATGATCCGATTTCAACTTCAGCGGGCAATACAAAGGAAGCGGCTTTCTTCTGAAACTCTTCAAAAGCAGCAATCCGCGCATCCGGGTCTTTGAGCTTTTGCGATAATCGTTCCACTTCTTCGATCAGGGCGCTGCCTACAACGACTCCGTCGCACGTTTTGGTCAGTTCTTCCACATGCTGCCTCGTGGAAACGCCAAAGCCGACTAGGACAGGGACATCCGCCTCCTGTTTTACTTCTTCAAGGAAATCAAAGATGCGCTTGTCGAAGGTTTTGCGCGAGCCCGTTACACCGAGCGATGATACGCAGTACAGGAAGCCTTCCGCACTTGAGACGATTTTTTTCAGCCGGCCGCTTGAAGTCGGGGCCACCATGGAAATGAACGTCACCCCATGCTGTCTGCATGATTCCCTCAAATCTCCGCTTTCTTCAAAAGGAAGGTCCGGAATCAGCAGTCCGTCGATTGTATTTTTCTCCGCTAAAGCAAAAAAGGATTCTTTTCCTAATTGTAACACAGGATTATAATACGTAAAAAGAATGATTGGAATAGTCAGACCATTTTCTCTCATCACCGGAACGAGTTCCATTGCTTTTACAATATTCATTCCTTCTGCGAGAGCTCTTTGAGATGCCCGCTGAATAACAGGTCCGTCTGCAAGCGGATCTGAATAGGGAATGCCAAGCTCAATAGCCGAGGCGCCGGCTTTCTGCAGGGCAAGTGCAAGTCCGATGGTCGCCTCACCGTTTGGATCTCCCGCTGTAATGAACGGAACGAAAAGCTTCTTATTTTGTGAAAGCAGGTTCTGCAGGTGTGTCTTCATGCTTGCCGCCCCCTTCAAAAGAATCCATTAATGTGTGGACGTCCTTATCGCCGCGTCCGGATAAACAAATCATCAGTGTTTCATCCCGTTTCATCTGCTTTGCAAGGTCAAACGCCTTTGCCAGCGCATGGGCTGTTTCGATGGCAGGAAGAATTCCCTCCTCCTGCGCAAGGAACGTTAATGCTGACATTGCTTCATCGTCTGTTACACTTTCATAGGAAACACGGCCTGTTAACGAAAGATGGGCATGCTCAGGACCGATTCCCGGATAGTCAAGCCCGGCCGAAATGGAATACGGCTCCGTAATCTGGCCGTGTTCATCCTGAAGCAGATACGTCAGAGAGCCGTGGATGACACCCTTCGTTCCTTTAGCAATCGTTGCTGCGTGAAGGTCAGTATCAGTTCCTTTACCTGCAGCCTCTACACCTACAAGGTCAACTTCTTCATCAATAAAGGCAGCGAACATGCCAATCGCATTGCTTCCCCCTCCGACACATGCCACAACTTTGTCCGGAAGAGTATTCAGCCTGCTTTGAAGCTGCTCTTTTGCCTCGTCTCCTATAACTCTCTGAAACTCTCTGACCATTTGCGGGTACGGGTGTGGACCGACAACGGATCCGATCATATAAAAATGGTCTTCGCAATGCTGCACCCAGTAGCGGATCGATTCATTCGTGGCATCCTTCAGCGTTTTGTTTCCGCTGTGGACAGGAATGACCTCTGCGCCAAGCAGCTTCATCCGGAATACGTTCAGCTCCTGTCTGCTGACATCCTCCTGTCCCATGAATACTTTGCATTCGAGGCCAAACTTTGCCGCTACCGTTGCAGCCGCAACACCGTGCTGGCCTGCTCCTGTTTCAGCTATGATCTTCGTTTTCCCCATTTTTTTTGCAAGCAGCGCCTGGCCGATTGCGTTATTGATTTTGTGGGCGCCTGTATGATTCAAATCCTCTCTTTTCAAGAAGATTTTTGCTCCGCCAAGCTTTTCCGACACGTTTTCTGCATAGGTCAAAGCCGTCGGGCGTCCGGAATATTCCGAAAGCAGGCGGCGGTATTCGTTCATAAACCCGCTGTCTGCAATGGCTTCCTCAAATGCCTCCTGAAGTTCAGCCAGCGGCTGCATTAGCGTTTCAGGAACATACTTTCCTCCGAATTCTCCATATCTGCCAAACTCATCCGGAAATTGATACATGCTGATTCACCCTTTCTTCAAATCTTCTGAGTAATAGCTCGTCTTTTCTCTCATTCTGTTCAATACCGCTCGACAGATCGATTCCACCAGGCGTCAATGCCAGCAGGCCGTCAATGTTGTCAGGACCGATTCCTCCTGCAATAAATATCTTCCTGTTCATTTCTTCTGCTGCTTTTATATAGGCAGGGACACTCGACCAGTCGAAGGTTTCCCCTGTTCCGCCAAACGTCTCTTTAACTTTTGAATCTATAACAAAACCATCGGCTGGATCTTCATAGTCTCTCATAAGGGAGAGAGTATCCTCTTTATGGGGAAGGGCCTTCCAGACTTCCGCCCCGAACCTGCGCTTGATTTCGCCTGCTTGATCAGGGGTTTCGCTTCCGTGGAGCTGGATAACGTCAATCGGAAGTTCTCTCAGAACGCTCTCAATTTCTTCATTTGGCGCATTTACAAACACTGCTGCGAGCTTTTTCCCTCTCAGGTCCACCTTTTGCAGCCACTCCTTTACCTGCTCCGTCTGAACCCGCCTCTTGCTTTTTGCAAAAATCAGACCCAGATAGTCAGCGGATGAAGCCGCGGTCAGTGATAAATCGTGAAGAGAGCGATTCCCGCAAATCTTAATGAGCGGCTTGTTCATTCTGTTTCACCGTAAAGCCTTTGAATGGCCGACGTCTGATTCTCTTCCCTCATCAGGGATTCTCCGACCAGAATGGCGTCAGCGCCCCTGCTTTTAACGGTTTCTACGTCGCTGAACGTGAAAATGCCGCTCTCGCTCACGAGCAGCGTCTCTTTAGGCACTGCCTCACTGATTTTTTCAATTTGACGGATATCGGTTTGAAAGGTCGTAAGATCCCTGTTGTTGACTCCCAGAATCTTTGGCGTGAAATGCGGCAGCAGTTTTTCAAGCACTGGCAGCGAATGCACTTCCACAAGGACGTCAAGATTCAGTTCACCCGCATGAACATAAAGCTCATGAAGCAAAATCGGGTCCAGCGCTTCACCGATCAGCAGGACAGCATCTGCGCCAATATGGCTGGACTCAATGATTTGTTTATGATCAATGATAAAATCTTTTCTCAATACAGGAAGGCTGACTTTCTCTTTTATTTGGGCGATATAATCTCTGTGCCCCTGAAAGAACGTTTCATCCGTCAATACCGACAGGCAGTCTGCTTTTCCGGCTTCATATGCCTTTGCGATTTCAACAGGATGAAACGATTCTTTGATGATCCCTTTAGAGGGAGAAGCCTTCTTAACTTCTGCTATCAGAGCTGGCTTTCTTGCAGATTGTCTGAGGGCACTGTAAAAAGACCTCTCTGAAACGTGCTTTCTTTCAGGTATATTCAGGGATTGAACTTCTTCCCGTTTTTTCTCAAGAATCTGATTAAGCATACTGTTCCTCCTTTTTGCGCTGAAGCCGTGCAAGCTGACGGTATGCCGTACCATTTTCAATCGCCTGTTTAGCAGCCGCAGCTCCTTCTCTCAGACTGTCTGCCTTACCTGCAACGTAAAGGGCAGCTCCCGCATTCAGTGCAACAATATTGGCTGCAGCCCCTTTTTTCCTGCCTTGGAAAACGGAAAGAATTAATTCGGCGCTTTCAGAAGGGCTTTCCACTTGAATGTCTTTTAGTTCCCCTTTTTCAAGACCCATTTCTTCAGGTGTGATTTCATAACGCGTGATGTTTCCGTTTTTCAGTTCTACGACATCTGTTATGCCAGTAATGCTGCATTCATCAAGACCGTCTCTCCCGGTCACAAGAAGAACGTGCTCAGAACCAAGCTCCCTGAGGGCATGAGCAATTTTCTCAGCATATTCCGCCGAAAAGACACCCATCACCTGCCGTCTTGCATTTGCAGGATTGGCAAGAGGACCAAGAAGGTTAAAAACCGTCCTGAATCCGATTTCCTTCCGGGGATTTACCGCATGCTTCATGGATGCGTGATAGATCGGCGCGAACAAAAAGCTCATATCATATTCATGGAGGGCTCTTTTCGCTTCCTCAGGTGAGGTTTGAATCATGATTCCGAGCTGTTCAAGCACATCTGCACTGCCGCTCTTTGACGAAACAGCACGGTTCCCATGCTTTGCCACTTTTACGCCCATTGAGGATGCCAAAATGGCGGATGCAGTTGAAATGTTGAAGGTTGAGGCGCCGTCTCCGCCTGTTCCGCACGTATCAATCACATCTTCTTTATATTCAATCCGCGTCATATGCTGCTTCATTGCTTTAGCAAACCCGACAAGTTCATCGACCGTTTCCCCGCGGAATCTGAGAATGGAAATAAAGCTTGCTATCTGACTAGGAGTTGCTTTTCCTTCCATGACCTGATTCATGGCACTCATCGCTTCCTGTTCAGACAGCGTGTGGCCTTCAATGCATTTGTTCAGCAAAGCTTTCATTCCCGTCACCCTCCTTCTGTCCGAACACTTTTTCAGCAAGCTCGATCGTTTTAATAAGCGCACTTGCTTTGTTTCTCGTTTCCTTCCACTCAAGCTCAGGCTTTGAGTCGGCAACAATTCCGGCTCCTGCCTGTACATAAGCCTTACCTCCCTGAAGAGCGATTGTTCTGATTGTGATGCAGGAATCGATATTTCCGTCAAATCCAATGTAGGCTATGCAGCCGGCGTATGCATTTCTCGCTGTTGGCTCAAGCTCCTGCAGAATCTGCATGGCACGAACCTTGGGAGCACCGGACACTGTGCCGGCGGGAAAGGAAGAAAGCAGGGCATCAATCGGATGTGTGCTGCTTTTCAGCTGGCCGGTTACTTTTGATATCAGGTGCATCACATGTGAAAAGCGTCCAAGCTCCATTAGAACAGGCGTTTTAACTGATCCGTATTCGGCCACTCTGCCTATATCGTTTCTTGCAAGGTCCACCAGCATGTAATGCTCTGCTTTTTCTTTTTCATCCTGTCGAAGGTCTTCTTCAAGAAGCAAATCTTCTTCCTCGGTTTTCCCGCGCTTCCTTGTGCCTGCAATCGGATGGATTTCCAAATATCCGTTCTGTACGTAGATCAGCCGTTCAGGAGAACTTCCGATCAGCTCTGTGCCGTCAAACTTAATATAGAACATATAAGGGGAAGGGTTCACGACCCTGAGCATGCGGTAGAGATCAAATCCTCCTGCCGTTACCGGGATTTCAAACCGCTGAGAAAGAACGCCCTGAAAAATATCGCCTGAGCGGATATATTCTTTGATTTTTTCAACAGCTTCAAGGAAGTCTGCTTTTTCGAAGTTTGAAGTGACACCCTCAAAAGAAACGGATGCCTGATCCGTCGGAGAAAGCATCAGGTCGTGAAAATCCCTTTTCTCGCCAAGCTTTGAGATCAGCTGGCTGATTTTCGCTTCTGCCATTCCGTAGACAGCGCGTATTCCCTCTTCCGATTCCTTGCCGGTAAGACGTTCATATTGGATAAATGAAAGCTTCTTATCCTGATGATCATAGGCAATCATGGTCGAACAGACAAACAGCAGGCATTTTTTAAAGGAAAGATCCTGATGTTTGTGCTGCGGAACCCGTTCAAACATCGTGACAGAATCATATCCGATATATCCGACTGCTCCGCCGGCAAAAGGGATATCGAGTTCCGGGACCTTCACTTTTAAATACGCGTCCATCCACTTGAAAATCTCTTTAAGAGAGGATGATTCATGCAGCGTCTGCCGCTGTTTGGAACGGATACAGTAACGGTTCTTTTCTTCTTCAATAAATAAAAATGGATTTAATCCGATAAAGGAATAGCGTGACCAGGATGATTCCGCGTCTTTGCTTTCAAGCAGATAGACTGCTTCATCCTCAAACACCTTAAAGAGCTGTATTGGCGTAAAGGTGTCAACTTGAAAGGATTTGATGACGGGGATCGTCCGAAACTGTCCGCTGTCCTCTTTAAATGAGGCAAAATCAGTATGAAACATTGTACTCACTCCTCCAGCAGTGTGGAGAATAAGTATTTAGGAGGTTATAGAAGGTTGCCCGCGGTAAACAGAAAAACCCAAAAACAAGGATAACCTGTTTTTGGGTAGACGTATGCCGCAGCGTAAATATAAAAATACCTCAGCTAAACTGACTCATTCTCGGCTACCCTAAACTAAACTCTTGCTAAATGTATCGTGTCTCTTGTATTTCCTGATCTCTAAACTCAGCTAACGCACTGGAACATATTAGAAGCTCTCTTCTAATTTCTATTCTTGTGAACTATGTTAATACAGCTTTTGAATAGTGTCAACGAAAGACTTCCCAGCTGTGACGTTTATTTTCCTGAAAGGTCCGGCCTTAAAACCGTCGCTTTTCCCTGATAAACATGTTTGACTTCCTTTTGGCTAAGCGGTGTTTCAGCCGTCATCATGACCCTGATGCACTTCTCAAGGCTTCCTTCAACCGGAATTTCCTGCATGCACATAACAGGAACATATTCCCAGCCATCAAAATTCCGTAACGCTTTAGCAGGGAACACTGTGGTCAAATCCGCTGTTGTTGAAAACAGGACGGACGTCACATCTTCAGCCTTCACATGATTGAGATCGATCATCTCAAGAAGCAGCGCTTCTGTTGCCTGTATTATTTCCTGCTCATTGTTTTGCTGAACGGTTGCAGCTCCTCTTATTCCCCGAATCATACAGTTCCCTCCTGTCTCCAGTTTTCCAGCAGGGATCTTAAACGGTCTTTTTCAAAGGCTTGCGTTCTGCATTCACCAATAGACTGAAGAAGCACCATTGTGATGGTTCCCGAGCTGGCTTTTTTATCTTTCATCATTTTGCTAATGAGCAGGTCTGTATCAAGATGGCTCGGAACTGCTGTTGGAAACCCGAGCTCACCAAACCACGATTTAATCTCTTCGTACGGAAGATCCGCGCCGAGAGTGAGATTACTCAGCCATACAGCAAACAGCATGCCTGCTGCGACTGCGTCGCCGTGGCTGATCTTCCCGTATCCTGCTCCTGATTCGATTGCATGGCCGAGGGTGTGGCCAAAATTCAGATGCGCCCTCACTCCTGATTCCTTTTCATCTTCTTTAACGACAGCAGCCTTTACAGAAATGCCTTGCAGGATCATCCGCTGCAGCATGGAATCATTGATTCTGCGCACATCATGTATCTCACGACTCAGCCATCTGTATAACTCTTCATTTCCTATCAGCCCATGCTTGATGACTTCTGCAAAACCTGACCGCAGTTCGCTTTCAGGCAGGGATTCAAGGAAATCAAGATCATAAATGACAGCTTCAGGCTGATAAAAGGCACCAATCATATTTTTCCCTTCCGGATGATTGACGGCCACTTTACCGCCAACAGCGCTGTCATGGGCAAGCAGCGTTGTAGGAAGCTGGATAAAAGGAATGCCCCTCATATAGGTAGCAGCGACAAAGCCGGCAAGGTCGCCAATAACGCCTCCGCCGAATGCGAGAATGAGAGATTTTCTGTCAAGTCCTTGCTTCAGGGCAAACGTTTGAATGTCATAATACATTTGAAATGACTTGCTTTCCTCTCCGCTCGGAACGGCATAAGCATCGGACGGGAATGAGCTGACTGCCCGCATCAGCTTATCCCCGTATAGATTCTGAACAGCTGAATCGGCAATAACCAGGATTCTGCTTGGGTTTAACCGCTCCAGCTGTTTCATTAGTTCTGTTTCAATCACACCTGCCCCGACAATAACAGGGTAGGAACTTGCAGAGGTTTCAACAACAAGCTGTTTCATTAGAATTCCCTCGCGTACTCGCGAATTTCCTGAATTTCTTTTTGCAGGGCGTCTATACGGTCAGAGCCGAATTGTTCTACTATGGCTGATGCAATTTCCCATGCGACAACCGCTTCAGCCACAACACTTGCAGCAGGAACTGCACAGCTGTCCGAACGTTCAATACTTGCAGAAAACGGCTCTTTTGTTTCAATATCAACACTTTGCAGCGGTTTGTAAAGGGTAGGAATCGGCTTCATGACTCCTCTGACCACAATCGGCATGCCCGTTGACATTCCGCCTTCAAATCCTCCGAGACGGTTCGTTTTGCGGGAGTAGCCCTGTTCTTTTGACCAAGTAATTTCATCATGCACTTCGCTTCCGAATTTTCGTGCAGCCTCAAAGCCCATTCCAAACTCAACGCCTTTGAAAGCATTGATGCTGATGATAGCACCCGCAATTTTCGAATCAAGCTTGCGGTCATAATGGACGTAGCTGCCTACTCCTGCAGGCATCCCTTCAACAATCACTTCAACAATGCCTCCGATTGAGTCTCCGTTGCTCTTGGCATCATCAATCGCCTGCATCATTTTAACGGCAGCATCCTCATCGAGGCATCTAACCGGCGAATCCTCTGTTACACGCTGCAGTTCTTCAATTGAAGAGTATTCTGTCTTTTCTGCTTTTACAGAACCGATTTCCACAACATGACCTGCCACTTTGATCCCAAGTTCTGCAAGCAGTCTTTTAGCGACTGCGCCTACAGCTACTCTGACCGTTGTTTCACGGGCTGAAGACCGCTCAAGCACATTGCGTATATCGCGGTGTCCGTATTTAATGGCACCGTTCAAATCAGCATGACCGGGACGGGGGCGGCTGATCTGACGCTTGATCTCCTTTTCCTCGCCTTCTTCTAAAGGCTCGATCCCCATAATCTTTGTCCAATGCTTCCAATCATTATTTTCAACAACGAGTGCAATTGGAGAGCCAAGCGCTTTTCCGTGGCGGATTCCGCTTGTTATCTGCACCTCATCTTTTTCTATCTGCATTCTTCTTCCTCTGCCATGTCCTTTTTGTCTGCGCGCAAGATCGCGGTTGATGTCCTCGGCAGTAATAGCAAGACCTGCCGGCACTCCTTCCACAATTGCAGTTAACTGAGGACCATGTGATTCTCCTGCTGTTAAGTATCTCATCTAAAGCTCTCCCTTCATCGCACTAACGCTTTTAAGTAACACTATATCATATCCTCCTAAGGATGAATAGAAAGATTTACAGTTGTTTTTTTCTGTAGAAAAAAGTGCCTGCCGATTCCAGACCATATGTATGGGCATGAAAAATCTGCTCTGTGCTTCCAACAAACAGGATTCCCCCCGGTTTCAGCGCATTTGAGAACTTTTCATAAATGGTTTCTTTCGCCGCTTCTGTAAAATAAATCAGAACGTTGCGGCAAATTATCAAATCAAAGCCGCTTTCATAACGGTCTGAGAGAAGATTATGCTTTCTGAACTGCACCGATTTTTTCAGGTCATTCTTAATTTTATAGCCTGTCCCATCTCCTGAAAAGTATTTGCCCCTCATTCCGTCAGGCAGCTCTGACAGGCTTCTTTCAGGAAAAACCCCCGCTTCCGCTCTTTTTAGTACCGTTTCATCCAAATCTGTTGCCAGAATGCGGATGTCTGACAGGGCAGCGTACTTTGACAAAATCATGGCAAGCGTATAGGGCTCTTCGCCGGTTGAGCAGGCCGCACTCCACACCTTCAGCGTCCCGGGCTTTTTGATCATGTCCGGAAGAAGCTTCGTTTCAAGCATTTCCCACTGTTTTTTATTCCTGTAAAATTCCGTGACGTTTATCGTCATTTTGTCAAGCAGCTCGGCCAGCAGCTCCGGCTCTTTCCGCAGACGTTCACTGTAGTCCCAAAACCCGCTGCATCCTCTTTTTATGTAGAGGGAAATTAACCTTCTTTTCATCTGTGCTTCCTTGTAGAGCGACAGATCAATCCCCGTCATCCTTTTAATTTCGTTTATAAACTGCTCGTATTCCATTAACGTTTCTCCTCTGTACATGCATTATGTATAGTATATCGGATTTGGAGAACGACTTGTGAAATGAGTTTTAAAAAATCTGAAAAATCAGGGTGGATGGATGTTTCAAGCGTACTCAGCTCCTTTTCACTGGCTGTCTGGGGGGAGTGGGAGGGCGCGGGCTTGCTTACCCTCATATATCGTTTTACAGTTTTGCAGGGTACGATTCTGACCGTTGCTTACCTTCCGATATCGTTTTACGGTTTTGCAGGGTACGATTCTGACCGTTGCTTACCCTCCGTTATCGTTTTACGGTTTTGCAGGGTGCGATTCTGACCGTTGCTTACCCTCCGTTATCATTTTTCGGTTTTGCAGGGTACGATTCGGGACTTTGCTAACCCTCCGACATCGTTTTTCGGTTTTGCAGGGTACGATTCTGACCGTTGCTTACCCTCCGTTATCGTTTTTCGGTTTTGCAGGGTACGATTCTGACCGTTGCTTACCCTCCGATATCGTTTTACAGTTTTGCAGGGTACGATTCGGGACTTTGCTAACCCTCCGACATCGTTTTTCGGTTTTGCAGGGTACGATTCTGACCGTTGCTTACCCTCCGTTATCGTTTTTCGGTTTTGCATGGTACGATTCTGACCGTTGCTTACCCTCCGATATCGTTTTACAGTTTTAAATGGAACGATTCAGCCCCTTTTAACCATTCACCAAAGGGAATGTCCTGCAGCAGAAAGAGGTTCTATCTGCTTGCTCTAGTCGAAAATAAATAAAAGCCAGCATCTCTGCTGGCTTTTCATGCGGATCAGTAGATCCAGGTATGAATATCTTTATCGTATTCTACAAGCTCTTCAGCTTTGAAGAATAAGCCGATTTCGCGCTCTGCGCTCTCAGGAGAGTCAGATCCGTGAATGATGTTCTTTCCGACAAATAAACCATAGTCGCCTCTGATTGTACCCGGCAATGCTTCGGCTGGTTTGGTTTTCCCCATCATCGTGCGTGAGATTTCAATCACATTTTCCCCTTCCCAAACCATTGCGAAAACTGGTCCGGATGTGATGAATTCAACTAATTCACCGAAGAATGGCTTGCCGTTATGTTCCCCGTAGTGCTGTTCAGCAAGAGATACAGGGATCTGCATCAATTTTGCCCCGACCAAATGTAAACCCTTACTTTCAAATCTGGAAACGATTTTACCGATAAGCTGACGCTGAACGCCATCAGGCTTGACCATCATAAATGTTTTTTCCATGTTAATTTCTCCACCCCGCGATTGTTATGTATGGGCTTTCATGGCCCATGGAAATCGTACCATTATTTCACTATTTTCGCAATCGCATGGAGCGGATGAAATTAAAATTTTCTTTTTCCAATATATTTTGCAATGCTTGAAAGAGCTGATCTCGCTCTGTTTCTTGGGAGCTCGCTCAGGATTTTGAAACCCTTCTCAAGATACATATCGCTGACCTTTATAGACCGGCTGATCGCATCAGACGCTATGATGGCACGGATGACTTCATCCATCTCCTCTTTCGTCGTTCTGCTGTGCACCTTGCTGATTTTCCGTTTCAGTTCGTCATCTTCCATTGCATAAAGAACCGGGAGCGTAATATTCCCCTGAAGCAGATCTCCCCCTACCGGTTTTCCGAGTTCCTCTTCTGTAGAAGTAAAATCAAGGATGTCATCTGTAATCTGAAAAGACATGCCGACATAATAGCCAAACAGAAACAGTTTTCTGTGAACAGATTCCGGCACTCCTCCTGCGATCGCCCCTAGCTGGCAGCTTGCAGCAATCAAAAGAGCCGTCTTCCGCTTAATGCGTCTCAAGTAGACCCGCAGGTTCTGTTCATAGTCATATTTGTCTTTGATCTGCTCAATTTCGCCAAGCGAAACTTCTACAATGGTTTTGGAGAGAATCTGGTGGGCGGCAACGTTCTCGAGGGATGTCATAATTTCAAGTGATCTTGCAAACAAATAATCTCCGGTGTACATGGCAATGCGGTTGTCCCATTTCGCTTTAATCGTAGGTTTTCCGCGTCTGAGTTCAGCATCATCGATGACGTCATCGTGCACAAGTGATGCCATATGTATAATTTCAAGTGCAATGGCCACTTTTTTCACTTTTTCAATATCATATTCGCCAAACATGGCCGAAAGCAATACAAAAACAGGGCGAATCCGCTTTCCCCCTGCTTGAAGAAGATGCAGCCCTGCCTCGCTTAGCAGAGGCTCTGTGGAGCTAACCGTTTTTTCAAGTTCCTGTTCGATCAGATCGAGATCTGCATTTAGAAACGAATACGCCATTTTAAATTTCATTCAATTCACCTAAATACTCGCATTTTTAAATCCGGATGAACCTGAGCGTGCTGAAAAAAAATAAGTGCAATTCCTGTGAGACCCGTGTTACAGGCCGCATAAGTACTCGTCCTTTTCTACTTTACACCGAGATGCATCGCTGCAACTCCGCCTGTATAAGGTTTTACTTCCACGTCATTAAAGCCAGCATCCCTGAACATCCGGGCAAGCTCCTTCATGCCCGGGAAGTCTCTTGCAGACTCCTGAAGCCATGAGTACTCATCATAGCTTTTGGCAAACAGCTTTCCAAACAGCGGCATGACAAACCTGAAGTAAGCGTAATATGCCTGTTTAAAGCCTATCATCGTCGGCTGTGAGGTTTCCAGGCAGACGACTTTCCCGCCCGGCTTGACTACACGGTGCATTTCTTTGAGGACTGTCATATAGTCAGGAACGTTTCTGAGGCCAAATCCGATTGTGACATAATCAAAGGTATTGTCAGCAAAAGGCAGCTCCATCGCGTTTCCATGAATCAGTTCAATGTTTGAATGGGCTTTGATTTTTTCTCTTCCGATCTTCAGCATATTGTTGCTGAAATCAAGACCGACCGACCTGCCTTCAGGACCGACAGCATCTGCCATGGCAATCGTCCAGTCTGCCGTCCCGCAGCATACATCAAGGGCTGCCGCTCCCCTTTTTACGTTCATTCGCTTCATCGTTTCCCTGCGCCAAGCTATATGGCGCTGAAAGCTGATAACGGAATTCATTTTGTCATAGTTCTTGTAGATTTTCTCAAATACAGAGTGTACTCTTTCCTCTTTTGACTGCTGCATGTTATAACCCTTCTTCCGCAAGCGTAGTGTATCTCATCTCCTGATTATACTTAAAAGACTGCAGCCTCGCCAAGAGAACCTTCTGAAGAGAAGACGGCTGCTGAAAACTGCTTTCGATCAAGGCTGCCGTTTCTTCAAAATAACGGTTGCAGAACTCTTTTAAATAGACACCCGTCCATTCAATGGCACCGGCATTCTTTTTCTTTTTGGCAGAATCACCTGTGCGGTGATGAGATTCTGAGCTGTATTTGCTTTTTTCAAGCAGGAGCCGTTTGTATGAAAGAAACGCAGTCGTAAGCCTTGAGAATATGCCGGCCTGAATATAGTCTGACACATGCTCAAACAGGGAGGTTTCCACTTTAAGCAGGCTTGCTGTGAATGAATCAAAATCAGCCGCCGATTGTTCGTAAAGACGGATTTTGTGTTCATTGATTTCTTTTATTGCCGTTGCTAACGTCCGAATCATTCCGATATCCTGCATTTCAGAAAGAAGCGCGTAATAGAGTCCGCTGAAATAATCCCCTGCAAGAACAATAAGCTGTCTTTGCTTGAACTCTTCCTGCCTGAGATGAGCAGACGTTGAGACTTCATCATGAGTATCAAGGGCAATTTGCACAAGCATCGCAGTAATGATGTAATTTTCTTTCTTTTCCTCCGGAAGATCCGTCTGATCAAACAGAGCATAAAAGAGAAGCAATTTATCTTCATCAATCATTGGAGAAGGTATATATTTCGCTAAAAATGGATGAGTGAGTTTTACATGTAATGCGTCTTTGATTTTAGCTAATTGTACATAGATGTCTTGCAAATGAATCACCCTTGTCCCCACGTAAGAAATTTTTTCGGAAAGCCAGCAATAGCAACAACGTTCGTCATGCTTAGTACTGATTATTATACCATAAGTGCGCCGGGCGGAGTATTATCTTCTGGAATCGCTCTCTATTTCTCCGTGGCCTGTCTGAATAAGCGCTTTGCCCCTGATTTTAATGGCAGATGTGTGTTCTGTAAATTGCGCAATCATCACTTCGCCTTTATCAAGTTTTTCAGAATGATGAAAGCGGGTATCCGACCCCCGCGTAAGCCCGATTACGTTTACTCCGTCTTCGATTGCTTTAATCACAAGGAAATCATTTGTATTTTCTTTCAAGCAGGTTCACCCCCGTTTTTATGTAGTTGCTTATTCTTTTATAAATGAAAGAACTTCTGCTCTGGCAGCAGCATCATTTGTAAAGACGCCTCTGACAGCTGATGTGATCGTTTTGCTCCCCGGCTTTTTGACGCCTCTCATTGTCATGCACATATGTTCTGCTTCGACGACAACCATAACGCCGTGCGGCTCAAGGGAATCGACGATGCTTTCCGCAATAGTTGACGTGATTCTCTCCTGCAGCTGAGGTCTTCTGCAAACGGCTTCAACTGCTCTTGCAAGCTTGCTCAGACCGGTTACTTTTCCGCCTTTGGGTATGTATGCGATATGCGCTTTTCCGAAGAAAGGGACGAGATGATGCTCGCACATGGAGTGAAAAGGGATATCTTTTACTAAAACGAGTTCTTCATGATCCTCTCCGAACACGGTTTTAAAATGTTCCTTTGGATCCTCGTTAAGTCCTGAAAATACTTCCGAGTACATTTTTGCGACTCGTTTCGGAGTATCAAGCAGCCCTTCGCGGTTAGGATCCTCACCTATTGCTTCAAGGATCAGCCTGACCGCCTCTTCAATCTGCTGTGTGTTGATTTGCCCCATACTTTTCCTCCCGGTAACAAGTTATTTGATACAGATTCTAGCACAGGTGAAAGATTAAAAGCAAAGAATGATGCACGTTTGCTCTGTCAGCATAAACTTTCTGCAGGCTTCTTCATCTTTCTCAGCACAAAGGAAAAGCCCCTATAAAAGGGGCTGTCCATTTGTTGTGTATGTATTTTATGCATCATACACGGGTAAGAGCACATTATTTACCGGCTACAGCATCTTTAAGAGCTTTACCTGGTTTGAACGCAGGCACTTTGCTTGCTGCGATTTCGATCTCTTCTCCAGTTTGAGGGTTGCGTCCTTTACGAGCCGCGCGCTCACGTACTTCGAAGTTACCAAAACCGATCAATTGTACTTTATCACCGTTTTTAAGTGCATCCAAAAGTGTATCGAAAACAGCATCAACCGCTTTCGTTGCATCTTTCTTAGACAGTTCGCTAGCTTCTGCTACCGCGTTGATTAGTTCTGTTTTATTCATGCCTTTCACCTCCTCCCAAAGTTTGTTGTCAGATTCAGCATAAATCCATTCTGTTAAATTCATTTCTTCACAGATTCTGCGAAATCTATACATGATAGAAACGCATTTTACTGTGAACACGCTAATCTTATCCGATTAACGCCTGAAATTCAATGTTTTTCCGCATGAATAGTGGGTTTCCAGGAAGATTGCACCAATGCAGAAAATAATTTCTGATAGTAGATTAACACATCAGGTTTCGCTAAGCAAGGAGAAACCTCAAGAAAACCTTTATAAATCAGGCATTGAGGCCACCCCAGGCGAACGTGCATTCTTGCCGGGACTCTATTTTACAAAAAAATGATAGGAGAAGCAAATACTATTTTAAAATATGTAACAACATACGCCGAACATGATTGCATATAAGGGGGTACGAAAGCGAATATTTTACTGAAATACATTTTTGTAACCACTTTGTCATCTGGCTGAAAACTATTATTAAAGACAAAAAGACAGCCACCGAAAGTGGCCGTCATTTTGGGAAAGCTTATAGGATAATCGCAATCAAACCGCCTGATCCCTCGTTAATGATGCGTTCAAGCGTCTCTTTCAGTTTGTATCTTGCATTCTCAGGCATGAGTGACAGCTTTGCCTGGATGCCTTCTCTTACGATAGAGCTCAGGCTGCGTCCGAAGATATCAGAGTTCCAGATCGACAGCGGATTGTCTTCGAAGTCCTGCATCAAGTACCGGACTAATTCCTCACTCTGCTTCTCTGTACCGATAATCGGCGCAAATTCAGACTCAACATCCACCTTAATCATATGGATGGAAGGGGCAACTGCTTTCAGGCGCACTCCAAACCTTGCACCCTGCCTGATGATTTCAGGCTCATCAAGGCTCATGTCGCTGAGAGCCGGTGCAGCTATGCCGTAGCCGGTCTGTTTTACCATTCTGAGAGCATCTGCGACTTGATCGTATTCAGCTTTTGCATAGGCAAAATCCTGCATGAGCTGAAGGAGATGATCCTTCCCTCTTATTTCAACACCCACGACCTCTTTTAAAATCTGATCATATAAATCATCCGGAGCATAGAGGTCAATTTCAGCAATTCCCTGACCCATCTCAATTCCGGCAAGGCTTGCGCGGTCGATAAAGTCGTATTCACTGAAATAGCCGACGACTCTGTCCACATCTCTCAGTCTTTTAATATCCTGAACGGTATCTTTTACAGCCTCCTGGTAGCTTTCGCGCAGCCAGTGGTTGTCGCGCAGAACCATTACCCAGCTCGGGAGATTGACATTCACCTCAAGCACAGGGAATTCATAAAGCGCTTCGCGGAGAACGTTCATGACATCTGTTTCGCGGATGCTCTCCACACTCATGGCCAGCACAGGAATATCATACTTCTCACTGAGCTGTCTCCGGAGCGTTTCCGACTCAGGATGATACGGCTGGACCGTGTTGATGATCATAATGAACGGTTTGCCTACTTCTTTCAGCTCTTCAATCACACGTTCTTCTGCTTCTACATAATCTCTTCTTGGAATCTCTCCGATTGAACCGTCTGTTGTAATAACGACGCCAATTGTGGAGTGCTCCTGAATCACTTTTCTTGTTCCGATTTCAGCTGCTTCATGAAACGGAATCGGTTCTTCGTACCAAGGCGTATTGATCATTCTCGGGCCGTTTTCATCTTCATATCCTTTTGCTCCGGGAACCGTGTACCCGACACAGTCCACCAGTCTGATATTAACGTCAAGCCCCTCTTCAACATGGATCGAAACCGCTTGATTAGGGACAAATTTAGGCTCTGTTGTCATGATGGTTTTGCCTGCAGCACTTTGCGGCAGCTCATCCTGCGCGCGTGCCCGGTCTGACTCGTTATCAATATTCGGAAGCACAACCTGCTCCATGAATTTTTTGATAAATGTAGATTTGCCTGTTCTTACTGCTCCTACTACTCCAAGATAAATATCGCCGCCTGTGCGCTCTGCGATATCTTTGAAAATATCTACCTTTTCCAAGTGATCCCCTCCCGATCATAGGCTTCTTGGGTTATTGACCGTCTGCTTTTTCGTGTTTAGGACACTATATATTTATGACGTTGTCCTATTTCTTTATGACAGTGATCTGAAATTTTTTTCTTGGTTCATTTTATGAACAGGTTTTTTTATAAATGAAAAACCCTTCTTTCAGAGTTTATTTCCCGAAAGAAGGGTTCATGACTTAATTATTCAAAAAGACAGGTTCATTTTTTTCATTAACTGTATAAGGCAATGAAAAAGCAGGAACAAACGGAGAGTCGTTCACAAGGACATTCCGGATATCTTCTCCAGCTTTGTATTCTTCATTGCCTTCGTTCAGCTTTTTGTACAGGTCAATCCGGTAATCAGCATATACTTCGCCTTTATTGTCAATCACAAACGGCAGTGACTCTCCTGAATACGGGCTGACAGCTTGAGGTGCTTCTTTGTAGCCGAGTTTCTTATAATCCAGAGTGAACACGTTTTCAGCGACTACATCCTTATATGGAGGATATCCGTTTGAAGCTTTATACACATTCAGCCTTGTTTTAATATCACGGATCGTCTCTGACATTCTGAGATCAATCAGCTTAACAGTCGGATTGTCCTCTACATCAACAAGCACATACAAGTACACGCCGCCGTTTTCATAAGAAGTTCCCGGCGGTTCAGCCATATATTTGGGAGCAATCTGGCTGAAGTCTACAGGGTATTTTTGATAGACTGGCGTTGTCATATCACGCGTTTTGATGGGAAGAAGGCCTCCTGAATCTTCTCTGAACCGGTCGACTGAATTCTGCACGGCTGCAATCTGATCCTCATATGGGACCTGATTCTGATTCAGCTGCTCCTCAGGATAAAGACAGCCGGATAATAGCATAAGCATGGTAAAAACGGTTGCAAAAATAACAGGCTTTTTCATGAAAATCTTCCTTTATGTAGTGAATTCCTTATTCATTAACGGGTCCGCTGAACACAACAAAAAAGATCAGAAGTCCTGCAAGAATCATAAAAAAGTAGGCGATTGCGGCAAATGCGCCTTTTAAAAACCCTTTCATTTTAAATCTGCTTAAATAGATTGCGAGAATGGCGATAAACATAAATCCCATCGATGCAAGCGCAATCCACATTTTCATTAACGCTGGACTCATTTCTTGTTTTACCTCCCTATCGTTTCGAACATATTATAGCATATATTTCAAAAAGCGGAATTGCCTGGTTCAAAGGCAATTGCTTCAGGCGGATTCATTCAGCCTTCAAACTATTCAGAACGCAAAAAAACCGAAGTAAAGAGGGGGCAGCTCTACTTCGGTCATGCGTTTGCACCTGACTAATCGGTACCCATTGTTTAGAACAACTCATGATTTACTACGATGCATTTTATGCGAATATCAGAGCATTTGCATCCTCTAATGCCTAATTTCACTGAGAAATTCGCCAAAAAGGATACGTAAGTATACAGTTCAATGCTTTCATGTTTCACGTAATTGCACCTAGTGGTCCGTTTTCATGAGGTTGATGAATAGGCTTCACAAACTCAAGGTATAGTATGCAGCCCCAAACCCATGTGCCACAAGGTCAGCAGCGATTTTCGCTGATATTCACAAGATCTTCCATTTCATGTGTTTTCACTCTCGCCATCAGCGAGTCCACAGCGTCCTTCACTTCTTTCCCGTTAAAAAGAACGGCATAGAGCGCTTCTGTGATCGGCATTTTCACATCAAATTTTTGAGCCAGCTGGTAAGCCGCTTTTGTTGTGCGCACGCCTTCTACGACCATGCCCATGTTTTCAAGAACATCTTCAAGCTTCTGGCCTTTGCCGAGCAGATTCCCCGCTCTCCAGTTTCTCGAATGAACGCTTGTGCATGTTACAATCAGATCCCCGATCCCTGTCAGTCCTGAAAACGTAAGAGGATTGCCTCCCATGATGCTTCCGAGGCGGGCGATCTCAGCAAGCCCTCTTGTGATAAGAGCCGCTTTTGCGTTATCCCCATATCCAAGTCCGTCTGTAATGCCTGCTGCAAGAGCAATAATATTTTTAAGCGCACCGCCGATTTCCACCCCGATGACATCAGGGTTCGTGTACACTCTGAAATGCTGGTTCATAAACAGGTCCTGTACAAGCTCGGCAGCTGCAAGGTTATCAGATGAAGATGTAACAGTCGTCGGCTGCCTTAGCCCGACTTCTTCAGCATGGCTTGGCCCGGACAGAACGACGACGTCCTGAAGGAGATCTTCAGGAACTTCTTCTTTAATAATCTCAGAAATACGCAGAAGACTGTCAGGCTCTATTCCCTTGCTTACGTGAACGATTGTCAGCTTATGGCTGATTACTTTGATGACATCCTGAAGAACTTCCCGTATGGCTTTTGTAGGAACGGCGAGAACGGCAATCTGCACATCCTGAAGGGTTTCTCTTAAATCAGTGCAGCCCTTGATGTTATCTGAAAGCTCTATATCAGGTAGATACTTTTGATTTTTATGCGTTTCATTAATTTCCTGAATTAACTCCTTGCGGTGACCCCATAATCTTACATCGTGCTGATTGTCTGCGAGAACAAGGCTTAGAGCAGTGCCCCAGCTTCCCGCGCCAAGAACGGCAATTCGCTGCATCTTCATTCACCTCTATTATTTTCTGGCCCGTGTAAAGATCTTGATCGGTGTGCCTTCAAATCCAAATGCATCCCTGATGCGGTTCTGAAGGAAGCGCTCATAAGAAAAATGCATCAATTCGGGTTCATTGACAAAAATAGCAAACGCAGGCGGCTTGACCGCAACCTGAGTAGCGTAGTAAATTTTCAGTCGCTTGCCTTTATCTGTCGGCGCCGGGTTCATGGCGACTGCATCCATGATGACATCGTTCAATACAGTGGTCTGAACGCGCAGAGCGTGGTTTTCACTTGCACGCACAATTTGCGGAAGCAGTGTATGAATGCGGCGTGTTGTTTTCGCCGAAAGAAAAACAATCGGAGCATAATCAAGGAACTGGAAGTGATCTCTGATCTTCACTTCAAAGTCCTTCATCGTTTTTTCATCTTTCTCAACAGCATCCCATTTGTTTACTACAATGACAACGGCACGGCCTGCTTCATGAGCATAGCCCGCAATGCGCTTATCCTGCTCGATAATGCCCTCTTCTCCGTCTATGACGACAAGAACGACATCCGAGCGGTCAATGGCCTTAAGGGCGCGAAGCACGCTGTATTTTTCCGTTGATTCATATACTTTCCCTTTTTTCCTCATTCCAGCTGTGTCGATGATTACGAAGTCCTGTCCTTCGTAGCGGTAGCTTGTATCGACCGCATCACGCGTAGTGCCGGCAATGTTGCTGACGATAACGCGCTCTTCACCAAGCAGGGCATTGACAAGGGAAGACTTCCCGACATTCGGGCGCCCGATAAGGGAAAACTTAATTGTTTCCTCATCATATTCTTCTGTAACAAGGTTTTTGAAATGCTCTGCCACGGCATCAAGCAAATCACCCAGGCCCAGGCCGTGAGATCCTGAGATCGGAAACGGCTCGCCGAATCCAAGCGCATAAAAGTCATAAACACTCGCTCTCATATCAGGGTTATCAACTTTGTTTACAGCAAGAACGACAGGTTTTTTGCTGCGGTAAAGAATTTTTGCGACTTCTTCATCTGCAGCTGTAACACCTTCGCGGCCGTTCGTCATAAAGATGATGACGTCAGCTTCATCAATCGCGATTTCAGCCTGCTGGCGGATCTGTGCCAGAAACGGTTCGTCGCCAATGTCAATACCGCCTGTATCAATCACATTAAACTGGTAGTTCAGCCATTCTCCTGAACTGTAAATTCTGTCACGTGTTACTCCTGGGATGTCTTCAACGATAGATACACGTTCTCCGACAATCCGGTTAAAAATCGTTGATTTGCCGACGTTCGGGCGTCCGACAATTGCAATTACGGGTTTAGCCATAGCGATCTTTCCTTTCAGCTTACAATTTACGTATTTATGTTAAACAGGCAGCATCAGTCTCATTTTCTGTACAATAAGCTTTTTCAAAAAACTCAGGCTGTACATTGCAGCCTTTCTGACCATGATAACAAGACTCGGGGAAGAGCCTTCATGAAAGAAACCCTTCTCTTTTAGGAAGGGCTTAACTTTTATATATTAGCAGAGATTAGCATGTTGTACAACTCAATGCTTGACAATTATGTAAAGATCCTCGCCGATTCCATGGGCAATGCCATCCAGGATGGCTTCAAGATTCTTTGCGAAAAAATCCATTTCTTCTTTGTCTTTCACAATAAAGACAGCCGTCCCTCCTGCTACCTTCGCCGGGTTGGTCGTCACTGCAGCGAGTATATACTTTTCAAGAGCTGTGTTCACTTGACCGACCTGCCTTCATTATTTGCTTTTGACTCACTTGGCATGCGAATGGCATTCTCAAGGGTAGGTACCTCGCCAATGACGGTTTTTGCAAGCTCTCTGTCTCCGCCCTGCGGAAGGACAAAAACGCCAAGACGGCCGTCATCAAGGTCTCTTTTCGCCAGCGGAACAAGTGAAGGCTCTCCGGAATCGCGATGGACGCCGAGGGCTGTAGACACATCATGAAGGATTGCCTGCCTCTGACCCAGATTGGCAATTGTATTTCGTGCGTTGTAATTTTTTGGAGTCAGCACAAAGCCCATGCCGTATTTTAAGACAGCTTCCTGTTTGTCTGGAACCCCGATGTTCATAATATAAATGTTATCTACATAAAGTCCTGCCCCTTCAAAGTGAGGCGCTACATATACAATGTCCACAATGTCTTTAAGCTTGCTTCCTGCCATCAGTTTTTTTGAGACAAGCAGACAAACCACTCCAGCTGCAATTGCTGCCCATACATTGAGCACTATGTAGAAAAGCGTTACAAGAAGAGATGTAAAAATCACAAGATAATTCCGGCTTTCAAATGCGACGGCAATTCCTTCAATATAAGTAGCACCGCGCGGCACAAGTTCATAGCCGTCAAGCTCTGTTAATGTATTTCGCTCCATGTTTCTTACTTCCCTGAACTGTGAAGCTGCAAGGGTTAAAAACGTGATGGCGGTAAATTCTTCTTCCATGATTGCCGGAATCGCAATTGTGCCAAGGCCCGCTGCTATGACTCCAAGCGCCACATGAATGATTTTTCCGTGAAGATAGGTGGGATACTGCCTGTAATCAGTCCGAAGCATATACAGTCTTGTAAAAACCCCAAATGCTACACCAAAAATGATTGGTAACGTATATTCATTCATCCTATGCCTGCTTCCCCCTTGCTGCTTTCTGCAGAGTTTGATTCAAGGCAGCCATTGCCGCTTCCACGTATGTCCACGCGCAGACAGCCAGCAGACTGACAGCCGCCATATTCATGTAGTCATAGGATCCAATGGCAAGGCCGCTGTAAAACCTGCTTAAGATCCCAAAGAACAGGACATCTCCATGAGCCATTGCCACAAATAAGAAGCCTAAACGTTCATGGATACTTTTCCCAAGATAAATCGCTAATATACTTAAAAGACCGGTCACGACATAAAACCTGTCCACCGCAAACCAGACCGGATCAAACAGTTCCACTAAGTGAACAGCTGCATAAGCCGCAGACATCGTCATCACTGACAAAAAAGAATAGAGCTTTCTAGGTGACTTCGATATAAGATAATACCCCGACAGTAAGGTCAGAACGAACGGCACACTGACCGTAAATGGAGCGACCTGTGCAGTCATTTCTCCTGTTATGATGAATGTCAGCATCAAAAATGAAAGAAGGGTGCGATTTGCAGATTTTTTCATTAAAAACACCGCTATGATCCATGCTCCCCACAAAATCCAATAGTAAAATACGTTCTCCACTCTTCTCACTCCTATTTCTACCAGTATGGCTGCATTCTTAATTCTTTAATCCAAAATACCGGCAAAAATTTTGCTGATGAAGCAAGCGGCATTGAGTCATACTAAGCCATAAAAGGAGGGAAAAACATGGGACGCGACAGACAGGAAAAGAAACTGAAGCAAAGCAGACGAGTGGAATCTGACAGAGATCAATCGTTAACTTATAAAGGCGCTACATCACTTGAAAGTCCGGAAGAATCGAGAGCTCGGAATAAATAATCTTCAAAAGCGGAAGCGCCAAGGCCCGCTCCGATAGGCAGATAAGAATCCGGCGGAAAAGTCCGGGTCCCGCCTTTTTTGACGGATTTGTTCTGACAGAGGATCTAGGCGCTGGAGCTAGACGTGGATAAACTTGTTATATTATCAAATCCTTATATTCGTAAAAATTTCCTTACCAACAAAAAATCCGCATCTCTGCTTAGAGATGCGGATTACTTTATTTCCTGATCATTCGATTGCTCCATGCTTTTGTATCTACATTCCGTTCGGAAAGGTAATGGTGGGTAAACCCGGATATAATGACCGGCGCTTCCTGTAGCTGTTTGACGCTTTCAGCACCAAGGGCAGCCATGATCATTCTCAATTCTTCCTGAACATTTTTAATTTCATGAACGAGTGCTTCATAGCCGTCTTCAATCAGGATCTTTAAAAAGAAGCCTGCCATGCCGGCTCCAGAGGCACCGAGAGCGACAGCTTTAGCGATATCCATCGCATCCTGAATGCCTCCTGAACCAATGATGGAAACACCTTTCACAGATGACGCAATCTCTGCGATTGACGCCGCCGTTGGAATGCCCCAATCATTAAAGCTTTCAAGAAGCCTGCTTCTCCGCTCATTTTCGATTCTGGCAAAGTTCGTTCCGCCATAGCCGCCAACATCAATGGCTTTGACACCTGCATCCGCAAGTCTTGAAGCTGCTTCACGGTTTATGCCGAAGCCCACTTCTTTTACGAAGACGGGTACATCCACAGCATCTGCAATAGCAGCGATACGGGTTAAAGCCCCTGAAAAGTCACGGTCTCCTTCTGGCATCACAAGTTCCTGGACAACGTTAAGATGGATTTGAAGAGCATTTGCTTCAATCATGTCAATCGCTGTTTTTGCCTGGTCAGGCGTTGCCTCGCTGCCGAGGTTAGCAAACAGGATGCCTTTTTGGTTCACCTTGCGGACAATTTCATAAGATTCCCGCTCAGAAGGATTCCTTATCGCCGACATTTGCGATCCGACTGCAACCGGTATCCTGCATTCAGCAGCTGCAGATGATAATGCTTCATTGATCTTAACTGTTTCAGAACCGCCTCCGCCTGTCATCGCATTGATAAAAATTGGCGAACTTAAGACAAGTCCGCCAATTTCAGTATGCATATCAATGTGATGAACAGCTGTATCAGGCAAGCTTTGATGAAGAAACAGGATGTCGCTGAATCCATTATCACGTTTTTGCCCTGTTTTTAAAGCATGTTGAATATGGTCAATCTTTCGCTTAGCTCTGCTCACAGTCATCACCGTTTACTTTTTTAGTTTGTTTAATTGATCACCGATCATTTCACCAAGCTGGAAGCCGGATGATTCTTCCTTTGCCTGATAATTGCGGTAGTCTTCTTCGTCCGCTTTTTCAGGTTCCTCAAGCTCCCGGATGCTGAGGGAAATGCGCTGTTCGTTCTCGTTGACATCAAGCACTTTGACCTGAACGCTCTCGTTTTCAGACAGCACTTCATGAGGTGTGCCGATGTGCTTGTTTGAGATCTGGGAGATATGGACAAGGCCTTCTACCCCAGGAAGAATTTCAACGAAAGCTCCAAAAGAAACAAGACGTTTTACTGTACCCTCAACAACGTCTCCCGCTTTCACCTGGCTTGTGATATTTTCCCAAGGTCCCGGCAGGGTTTCTTTGATGGAAAGAGAAATCCGCTCGTTGTCACGGTCGACAGACAGGACTTTAACTTGGACCTTCTGCCCTTCTTCAACAACTTCAGAAGGCTTGTCAACGTGATTGTGCGAAAGCTGTGAAATGTGAACAAGGCCGTCAATTCCGCCGATATCAACGAAAGCACCGAAATCAGTCAGGCGCTGAACAGTGCCTTCCAGCACTTCTCCCGCTTTGATCATGTCAAGGCGCTGCTGTTTTTTCTCACCCTGCTCTTTTTCTACGACCGCACGGTGAGACAGAATGACGCGGTTTTTCTCACGGTCAATTTCAACGACCATAAGAGAAAGCGTTTTGCCTCTGTAATCAGAAAAATCTTCAACAAAATGTGATTCCACTAAAGACGCCGGTATGAATCCTCTGACGCCGAGGTCTACAACAAGACCGCCTTTGACAACGTCTTTCACTTCCGCGTCAAACACTTCTTTTGATTCAAATTTAGCCTGAAGCTGATCCCAGGCAAGATCTGCATCTATCGCTCTTTTTGAAAGGATGAGGGCTTCATCCTCGACTTTTGTTACTTTCAGCTGCAATTCCTCATTTTCACTTACAACATCGGAAGCTTTTTCAACGTGCAGACTGGACAATTCACTGATTGGAATTATGCCTGTATGCTTTACGCCGTCAATTTCAACAATTACCTGTTTGTCTTCTACTTTGGTAACGATCCCTTTCAGGACATCACCGACTTCCGGTGTTTTTACTTCTACATCATTCATGTCTTCAACCATTCCAATTACCTCCTTGGTCACAACCCACGACTTAGTTGGATATGTATGAAATCACTTTTTAGAATAAAGTGAAAATACTCTTTTTACTAACTTCTAATAAATGCTACATTTTGTCAAGTAGTTAGACTCTTAAGATTGATGTTTTTCGAGCAATTCAGCAATTTTCGACATAATCAGTTCTGTAGCCTCATCTGCGGACGTTTTCTTCTCACGGAGCGGAGCAAAATCGATCGGAGGACCGAAATAAACCCTTACTTTCTGAAAAGGCTTGTAGGTGCCGATAATGGCACACGGGACAATGCTGGCGTCTGATTTCAGCGCAAAGAAACCTGCTCCGGCCAGTCCTTTTCCAAGCTTGCCGTCCTTGCTCCGCGTTCCTTCCGGAAACAGGCCGAGCACTCCGCCGTCTTTCAGGACATTCAGCCCTTTCCTGATGGCTTCCCTGTCGCTCATTCCTCTTTTAACTGGAAAAGAGCCGACTTTCCTAACTATACCCCCAAGAACCGGCACCTGAAACAATTCTTCTTTTGCCATAAAATGCACCTGTCTCGGCGCGCAGATTCCAACGGTTGGGGGATCAAGATTGTCAATATGGTTTGAACAGAGAAGGACAGCGCCGTCTTTTGGAAAGTGTTCTTTCCCGTGAATTTCAATCCTGTAAAGCGGAAAAAAAACCGACGCGACAACACCCTTGGCAAATTGATAAAAACTCATCCGCATCAAAGCCTCTCTTGGACAATTTTTTTGATTTCATCTACAACTCCCTGAATTGAGAGAGAGGTAGTATCGATTTCAACTGCATCCTCTGCTTTTTTCAGCGGAGCTACTTCTCTTTCTGAATCAAGCTTGTCTCTTCTTTCGATTTCAAGTTCGAGCTGCGCAAGATCCGAGGTAAAGCCTTTAGAAAGATTTTCTTCATGCCTTCTTTTTGCGCGCTCTGTAACAGAAGCGCGAAGGAAAATTTTCACTTCCGCATTCGGCAGCACGTGCGTCCCGATATCCCTGCCGTCCATGACAACTCTTCCGTTTTTAGCCATATCCTGCTGGCGTTTCACCATTTCTTCGCGCACAGATGCATGCTTGGCCGCAATGGATACAGAATTAGTCACTTCATGTGAACGGATTTGCTCTGTGACATTTTCCCCATTCACATATACAAGCTGGCCGCTTTCACTTGGAACTAGTTCAATATGTGCATCTGAAAGAATTTCTTTAACAGCTGCTTCATCTTCAAGGTCTTCATTTTTCATAAGAACCTTATATGTGAGTGCTCTGTACATAGCTCCCGTATCAATATATAAATATGAATAATCTTCTGCCAAAATTTTCGCAACTGTACTTTTGCCCGCAGCAGCAGGGCCGTCAATTGCAATAGAAATAGTACGTTCCATAGTTCCTCCTCGGGTAGTTTGCCAGATTCTGAGCTTAAGCCGATCTGGCAGGCTTTTTAGAACAAACAAAAAAGAATGCAGGTTTACTTGTCCTGCACACTGGATTGTTTGAACGTTTCAAGCCATTCGCTGATTGTCAGTTTGTTTACACCTTCATATTGTACCACACGCGAGATGTGAGGCTGCAAACCAGGATTTGTCAGGGCAGCCTGCGCGCATAGGAGCAATATCAGGTGGATCATGATTAATTTAAAGAGTATTCTCTCTGCCCGTTTCATCTGCTTATCAAACTCCGTTTTTACCATTAGTATGGTGCAGGAGCGCGGGTCTTATTCGGCTGCGGCCTTCTTTTTCTTCAAAAGAAGCTCCTGGTCGAAGCAATACTGCAGCAGCTGTTTCCGGTCAGTTTCTGTCAGGTCAGTAAATTCCAGGGCCGCTATTCCGGATTTGCCGGCATTTTTTACTTTCGCCTGAACTTTCGCGTATTGGATACTGCCGTTTTGGAAATGGAGAGAAAGCCACATCCATACTTGATCATTTTCATTAAGCCCTGCATTTGCAGGCACCTTCACGGCGGCTCCGCCTGCACTTAAATCCACGGTTGAACCTGTAAAAGGCTTAAAAGCATCAGATACAGAGTGAATAGCGGCATCGGCATCTGTTTCAACTCTTACATATTCTCGTCTTTGCACTTTTGTAAAGTCATTCTGTTCAGGAAGAGTAAAAGCAAGCATAGGAATCGTTTCTTTTTTTCTGTGAAGCAGAACAGACTGAAACAAATACGCCTGCCCATGCTGAGAAAAAAAGGCGTTTATTTCTGTTCCATTTAAAAGAAAGGACGTTTTGCCTGTTTGATCGTTAATCGGATAATCGGTATATAAGACCCGGTCCTTTAGATCGACTACCCGGCATCTTAATCTTGCCGTATCCCCGCCCTGCACTTCAATATACAGTGTATCTCCAATTGCCAGCACATGATCACACTCTTTCATTCTCTCTTCTTTTATTAAATCATGTAATAAAAAAAAGGAAAAGCCTTATTCTGCTTTTCCTTCTGAAAAAAGTTCTCCTAAATTTCCTGATAAATCGGTTCGGAGTTATCCAGTTTTTCAACCTTTTCTTCTGAACCATCTTCAGCGTTCACAAAGATCCGGTACGTGTCATTCTCCATCGTTCCCAAAAACTCATAGCAGAGAACTTCTTCACCAAGCTCATTTGTGATGATGGCGAGTCTGTCTTCCTGAATCATCAGGTTCGGATTCACAAAGCCTTTAGCCTGCTCTGTGCTTAGCTTTGCCTTTGGAATGTCTCGTTTTCTGTGAGAGGCAAGATAATCCCTTGCGGAAAAACCGATTACTTTGCCGTCATCAAGCGCCACTTTCATGCGGATTGCATCCGGGTACAGCCTTACGTTTTCATAGACGGAAACAAAGGAAAAGATTCCGATGTTCTCAAACTGTGCGCTTTCGTAAAGAATAAGATCTGAAAAACCCTGATCTTTCAAAAATTTGGCCGCATTATTTGATGCCTCATTGAGGCTGATTTTCGGTTCTGCGACTTGGCGGTTCTGAAGGAGCCAGATAGGATATCCGCCTTTTTTCGTGATATCAAGATAGATCTCCGATTTCTTATTAGGGTCATTGACCGATACACTGTAAAATTCAAGGGGAGATCCTTTTCCGTTTGGAGTAACTTTCATATCTCCCGTAGAGCCGGGAACAAATTTTTCGACAATTCCCGGAACTTCTTTTTCAGTAATGACTTTACCTTTTAAATGATTAAAGCCTTCCTCTTCTTTTTTTACCGAAGTAAAAGATGGATCAAAGTCTGTGCTTGAGTACGCATTCACATTTTTTTCAACCGTTTTGAATCCGTTAATAATCGTGTTATCCTGCTTTTCTTCGCCTGCAGCAAGTGCCAGCTCTACATCCATCCAGCGCAGATTATTATCAATAACCATATGCTGAACGTTCCGCAGCTCTTTTTGAATATCTTCTGATTTCGCATACAGCTGCTTTAAAGTTGCGTATTCCTGATCTGAAAGCGGTTCTTTGTCAAGGTCTCTGACAGCTGTGCGGTAGCTGAAGTCAGAAATGCTTGCCAGAAATTCTTCTGTTTTATTGAACGGCAGCAGAGTCAGCGGAAGCTGGCCAACGTCTGAATGTGCTTCTGATGTGATTCTCCAGACTTCAACAAGACCGGGAGAAAGTGACTTTCTTGAATTCATGGCAAGAGTTGCGCCGATTTTATCATGCAGCTGATCCACTTGATAGGTCAGGTCATGGAAAGCCCTCTGATAATTGTTTTCTGCATGTATCAGCACGGCATTTTTCTCCTGATGCTCTTTATAACCCCAATAAGCCGTTCCGACGACACCAATTGTAAGTATTGCGATCAAAATCCCTCTGATCATTTTGTTCACCTCTTAATTACAGAATATGTGCTTTCCAATCTGTTTAATTTGAGGACGTCCCCAAATCCATCCGCTTGTAGCTGTATCAGGGTTAAAGTAGTAAATGGCCCCTTCAGTCGGATCCCATCCGTTGATCGCATCCATGACTGCTTTTTTAGCTGTGTCGTTTGGGGTCAGCCAAATCTGGCCGTCAGCTACAGCTGTGAACGCCCGCGGTTCAAAAATAACACCGGACACGGTATTCGGGAAGGTTGCACTGTCAACACGGTTGATGATAACCGCTGCAACCGCAACCTGTCCGATATAAGGTTCGCCGCGCGCTTCCCCGTATACTGCATTAGCCATCAGCTGAATATCATTTTGTGAAAATCCTTCCGGCATATTGACTGCCGTTGTTTTTGCTTTGCTTTGTGATTTAGGCTGAGCCTGCTTCTTTGGCTGTGCCTGCTGCTTCTGCTGAGGTGCCTGCGCTTTTGGCTGCTGCTTTTGCTGCGCCTGGCCTGCAGGCGCTTTTTGGCCGCCTTTTTTTCCGTAGGTCGCTTTAAGCTTCGCCTTATATTCTTTTGAAGGAGCAACCTGTCTGTCGAGCGGCACGCCGCCATAATGAGTGAAATCTTTACCTTTGTTCAGCTGTCTGTGGACAAAATCACGGTAGTATTTTGTAGTCTGTGACAATTTATGCTTCGTTGCTTCTCCGACCAGACCATCAATCTCTTTCAGTCCAAATTCATATTGAAAATTGCGCACCGCCCAGTATGTGCTCCACCCATACACCCCGTCAATTGAACCGTTATAATAGCCGTTGTACTGCAATCTTGCCTGCAGTTCCACAACATCATCGCCAACAGCGCCTTTTTGAATCACTTGATCCGAAAACGCATGGGCTTCATTTTGATTGAAAATCGTTAATTGAAAAACAAGGGCAATCATCACTGCACCCGCCGTCATCCAAATGAAACGTTTTTTCTGCATGCTGCTGCCTCCTCATGATTGATGAATTTCCTTACAACGTATTTTTTGTACTAATTGGTATTTTATACAGCATGTTTAAAAGTTCTGTTCATTTGGAGGAAAAATGGAAACGGCAGTTCAGCTGTAATCCTGAAGCTGAACCGCACTTTCCGCAGGTGGCGCAATGCGCAAAAAAAGCAATCCTGCCGCAGGATTGCTTTTTCGGATCCGTATTTTATTGTTTTAAAGCGACTGCATACTTGTTATGTTTAATCATTCTCGCTTTTTTTGCTTTATGAAGGGAAAACCACCAGAGACAAAGCATAAATGGCACCATATAAAGCGGCCAGAGCTTGTGTGCAACAAGGATATAGTCATACAATCCATGCAAAATGACGGGAACCATTAACGAAAAAAGAATCCACTTTCTTTTTTCCGAGAGCTCGGAAAACTTTCCTTTTCCCATGTAATAGCCCATAATCACTCCAAATAATGCATGGCTGGAAACCGGCAGAAGCGCGCGGCCGACGGCAAATTCAAGTCCGTTTCCGATTAAGTATAAAATATTTTCAAGTGTAGCAAAGCCCAGTGATGAAGCGACCCCGTACACAATGCCGTCGTAATGTTCATCAAAATGAACGTGCGGATAGATGGTGACAAACAAAATAAACCATTTGAAAAATTCTTCCAGAAGTCCGCTCGAGAAAAAAGCCAGGAGCACCTTAGAATCAATGATCTGTTCCGTCTCAAGCACATACTGAATAAACATGATCGGAAAAACAAGCAGCGCCCCGAATGCAAATGACCGGAACACCATATAAATGGGCTCTGCTTCATATTGGTCTTTTAAATAAAAGTAACTTAAAATGGCTAAGCCAGGGGCTATGCCGGCAGAAATAATGGCAATCATCCGCAGGCCTTCTTTCTTCAAAATTCTTCTATTTATAATGGTATCATGTTATCGTAAAATTGAAAATGAATTGAGAGAAAAGATATTGAACAACCGGAGGGGCTTATGAAACATATTTTTGTCATCCATACAGGCGGAACCATTTCGATGAGCGAGGATGAAACAACCGGCGAGGTAAAGCAGGGCGAATCCAATCCGCTGCTTAAGCATTTGCTTACGTTTAACGATATTGTGATAACTTCAAAGGAACTTTTTTATCTGCCGTCACCGCACATCACGCCAAAAGAAATGCTCGAACTTAAGGAAACGATCGAAAAAGCATGCCAAAAAGATCAAATAGATGGAATTGTCATTACACACGGAACGGATACACTGGAAGAAACCGCATACTTTCTTGACCTGACCCTGAATGTGAAGATCCCCGTTGTCATAACAGGCGCTATGCGATCCAGCAATGAGCTGGGATCGGACGGGCTTTATAATCTCGTGTCATCTATTCAAGTTGCTGCAAGCACTGAAGCTGCAGATATGGGCGTGCTTGTGGTGATGAATGATGAGGTGCACTCAGCAAAAAATGCGACCAAGACCCATACCAGCAATGTAGCCACCTTCCAAAGTCCCCAGTACGGACCGATTGGAATTGTCAACAAGCGCGGAGTATCCTTTCATCATAAACCCGTAAACCGCACTCATCTTAAAGCCGATCATCTCACGAAACAGGTTATGCTTCTCAAAGCTTATGCAGGAATGGACGACACCATCCTGAAGGCAATTGCCGAAGTGAAGCCTGACGGTCTTGTCATTGAGGCGCTCGGACAGGGCAACCTGCCGCCAACCTTGATGCCTTCACTTGCCATGCTGATGAAGGCAGGCGTTAAAATCGTCATTGTTTCAAGATGCTTTAACGGAATCGTACAGGACATATATTCTTACGAAGGCGGAGGAAAAACACTGAAAGAAGCAGGAATCATCTTCAGCAACGGCCTTAACGGGCAAAAAGCCCGCCTGAAACTCATGATCGCTCTTGAAACGACACAGGATGCAAGTGAAATTCAGGAGATTTTCTCTTTCTAAAATAAGATGCAAAAAAAAGACATCACCTCATCAAGTGATGTCTTTTTTTGCTGCGATATCCTCTGCAATCAGTCCGCCATGGAAACGGCCGTTTTCTATAAAAATTTCATTCGCGTTATTGCCTGCAGCGATGACGCCCGCAATATAAATGCCAGCTTCATTTGTTTCCATTGTATCTTCTGAAAAAGCAGGACGTCCTGTAGCGGGATCAATGTCCACACCCATTTTGGTCAAGAAAGAATGATCCGGATGATAGCCTGTCATCGCAAAGACAAAATCATTTCGGATCGTCACTTCTTCTTTGCAGTCTTTTTCATAGACAACTGCATCCTCTGTTATCCGCTTTAAGAGTGAATGAAATTCCATTTTAATGGTTCCGTTTCTGACAAGCGCTTCAAATTCAGGTAGAATCCAAGGCTTAACACTCGGCGAATACGTTTGGCCCCTGTAAATAACCGTGACTCTCGCCCCTGAGTGCACCAGTTCAAGCGCCGCATCGACGCTTGAGTTTTTTCCGCCCACAACAACGACATCCTTATCAAAAAAAGGATGACCCTCTTTAAAGTAATGAAACACCTTTGGAAGGTCCTCACCCTCAATGTTCATATAGTTAGGATGATCATAATATCCCGTTGCGACAATGACGTAATCTGCATTGTATGTATCCTTTGATGTTGAAACAATAAAGGACTGACCTTCCTTCGTGACGCCTGTCACCTTTTCAAAAGCATGAATTCTCAGACTGCTGCGCCTTACTACATCACGGTAATAGGCAAGCGCCTGAATTCTGTACGGCTTCCTGTTTTCAGTAATAAACGGAATGTCTCCTATTTCCAGCTTCTCGGCTGTACTGAAAAAAGTCTGGTGAGTAGGATAATGATAAATGGAATTGACAATATTTCCTTTTTCTATAATAAGGGCATCAATCCCTTTTTCTTTTAAAGCAAGTGCCGCCGCAAGTCCGCATGGACCTCCTCCGATAATGATGACCTCTTCTTTTTTCACCATGTTCACTCCTGAATTTCTGAATTTCTACTTTTTCTACATGCAAAAAAATCTCCTACCGGTAATGATAGGAGATTTTTTGAACAGTTGCAAACAATTAACTTAAATCCAGCCTCTGAACCTTGATGCTTCCGCCATTTTGCGGACACCCACCATGTAGGCAGCAAGGCGCATATCGACCCGTCTTGTCTGTGACGCTTCGTAGATATTATTGAAGGATTTGACCATAACTTTTTCGAGCTTTTCCTCAACTTCTTCTTCCGTCCAGTAGTAGCCCTGATTATTCTGAACCCACTCAAAGTATGAAACCGTAACTCCGCCAGCACTTGCAAGCACATCAGGAACGAGCAGAATGCCGCGGTCAGTCAGAATTTGAGTACCTTCAATCGTTGTTGGTCCGTTTGCCGCCTCAACAACGATGCTTGCGCGGATGAGATGGGCGTTTTCTTCTGTAATCTGGTTTTCAATCGCTGCAGGTACAAGAATGTCGCAATCCAGCTCAAGCAGCTCTTTATTTGTAATCGTATCATTAAATAACTTTGTCACTGTACCAAAACTGTCTCTGCGGTCAAGAAGGTAGTCGATATCAAGACCATCAGGATCGTGAAGACCGCCGTACGCATCGGAGATTCCAATGACTTTGGCTCCTGCATCATGCATGAATTTCGCAAGGTAGCTTCCCGCATTGCCGAAGCCCTGAACGACAACCCGCGCCCCTTTCAGCTCAATGCCCTTCTTCTTTGCAGCTTCATGAATACAGATCGTAACACCTTTAGCTGTAGCTGATTCACGTCCGTGCGAACCGCCAAGTACAAGAGGTTTTCCTGTAATAAATCCCGGAGAGTTAAATTCATCGATGCGGCTGTATTCATCCATCATCCAGGCCATAATCTGTGAATTAGTAAAAACATCCGGTGCCGGAATATCTTTTGTCGGACCGACAATCTGGCTGATTGCTCTTACATAGCCGCGGCTGAGCCGCTCGAGTTCACGGAATGACATATCACGGGGATCGCAGACGATTCCGCCTTTTCCTCCGCCGTATGGCAAGTCAACAATTCCGCACTTCAGACTCATCCAGATTGACAGCGCTTTAACTTCAGTTTCGGTTACGCCAGGATGGAAACGGATTCCGCCCTTTGTAGGCCCTACTGCATCATTATGCTGCGCGCGATAGCCAGTAAAAATTTTAACTGAACCATCATCCATTCGAACAGGTATTTTTACCGTCATCATTCTCATCGGTTCTTTTAGTAATTCATACACTTCTTCAGGATAACCCAGTTTCTCAAGGGCTTTATGTATCACCGTTTGTGTTGATTTCAGCACATCATGCTTTTCTCGTTTATGATTGGTGCTCTTTTCGGCTACCATCGCAGTAAACCTCCTACTGTCTCTTCAGGATGGGTGGAATGTCCACCTTTCATGACATAGTATACACCTTTGGCCCTTTTCTGCAAAGTAGAAATAGCGAAAAGAAAACGTATTTTTGTAAGCGATTTCAATGAAGTGGCGGATATGGATAAAACAGGGTTTAAACACATAAATAAAGTTCGAAAGCTTTGAATAGTAAGACATTTTTATTTAAAGAAGAACCCGAAGTCTAATTAAGACTGCGGGTTTTTCTTCCAGTAATAGGAATACAGCTTTTCTACAGCGAAGTCTTCAAGCAGGCACTTGCCGTACTCATGTAAGTAATGGATGGAAATCATCGACGGATTGCCGTATTCTGCGATAATGGATACAAGCGTATCGACATGTATTGGCTGGTGTTCATCGAGTATAAGAAAAAAACGGTTTTGGTATGAGTAGACTGTTCCTTCCTTCAGACCCTGTGAATAAAGAGCATTTGTCAGCTGGATAATGTCTTCAAAATCATTAAATTCATACACAATGTCGCAATTCTGATCCAGCTTCACCTGCATTTCAATATAGTCATCCGCATAATCTTCATCTGATTCTTCTTCTTCATGGTTTTTGGTGACGATGATCACCATGCCTTGCGCCTGAAGAGAATAAACCTCTACGGCAATTGGGCCGCTCGCTTCAAATCCAAGCTCCTCACTTGCTTCGTCCATCATTTCCCTGAAAAGCTGATGCACTTTCAGAGAGTCTTTCCACAAGTCTTCTTTTGTCAGTCCTCTGTCCATTAAATCATCTATGGTTAAGAAGATTTTGATCTTGTTATAGTTCAATCGCTCTAGCCGCATCCCTTACCCTCCTGCCGTCAGAACGTACTTTTTTCTTTATCATATGAATTGCAGGCGGGATGGTTCGCCTGATTTTCAGCAAGTTTACACCTGCCGGACAGGTTTAGACAAGCAAAATGTTTCAGACAGACAGCCGTTCTTTCAGCCAGGTGTCCCACTCTTGTTTTGTATTGCCGACAAACATGCTCTCATATGGCTTCATGACATCTCTTGAAACCTTATTAAAGCCGTTTCCTCCAAGTCCAATAATCAGATGTTCATGCTTTCCTCTGAGTTCATCTGCAGATGCAATTGTCTTTTCAACATTTTCCTGCAGGGTGCAGGAGTAGAAAAGAAATTTCGGGTTCACTTCACCCAGAACAATATCTATATCTCCGTCTGCAATGCTTGTCCCTAAATAAATGACCTCAAACCCTTTTCTCCGCAGATAGAGGGTGAAAATCAACAGGCCAAGTTCATGCCATTCACCCGGTCCGCACACGGATACCACTTTGGGAAGCAGTCCGTTTACCGGAAGAGTATGAAGGATGATGCCGATTCTTGATCTGAGAAAAGAGGAAGCAAAATGCTCATGGGCAGATGTAATTTTCCCGTTCTCCCACAGATCTCCTATTTTAACAAGCAGCGTTCCGAGGATATCGATAAGCACTTTATCAATCGAGTAAAGGCTGAAGGCTCTGTTAAGCAGCTCATGGGCGGTGTTCTCATCAAAAGACAGCAGCGCAGTCAGAAGCTCCTCCGTTAAATCCATCGACCGGTCGACATCAGGTGCAGCTGAGACGCTGACAGGGTCTTCTGAAGGCAGTTCGCTGTGTTCAAGAAGATTGACAGCCTGGCTGATCGTAAACCCTTTATTCACCTTTGTGATCAGCCATTTTAAAATTTTTATGTGTTCTTCTGTATATAAGCGGTGGCCGGAATCATTTCTGACCGGTGCAATCATGTTATAGCGTCTTTCCCAGGCTCTAAGGGTTCCCGGCTGGATTCCAAGCATTTTGGAGACTGCCTTTATGTTGTATTTGCCTTCTTGACTGGACATATCAAATCCTCCAATTACAAAAATCACTGTAATCAAAGTATATAGGATTAAACACCTTGTGTAAACTTTGTATAACAGTTGAATAGTCTGTTTTCTGGTATTTTCTGATATAACGGGGCAGGTTTCTTTCAATGCGCTCTTTTCGGGTGCTGTCTGTGCAGGAAATAGGATGAGAGACTGTAGATGGCGGTAACACAGGCTATTCCGGCTGTTTGCCAGATGCCAATTTGGGCTAATAGGGCAAAATTCAAAAAAACACAAAAGGAAACTGCCGATTTTACTAGCTTCCTTCCATTCATAACAGCTTCTTTAAGCAAGGATGCGTGAAGAATAAAGGAGACCGTAAAAAAAACCATGCCCAAAAAGGATCTGCCCGGAAACAGGGCAAGCCCCATAATGAATTCAGGAAAATGAAAAGGCAGACGAACCGGAAGAAAGAAGCAGGACACACTCCCGGCAGCAAAGCCTGCGATAAGGCGCAGCAGCAAACTGAACAAAAAAACCCCTCCCCCACATCTTTATATGCAGGGAAGGGAGCTTTATTCATCTTCGTGAATGTCCAGTATCCGGAAGCCGGCTTTTTCAATTCGTTCAATGAACCTGTCTATATTGTCCTTTTTCTCAATTTTCATGACGATTCTTCTGACCATGCTCTCTGTTTCATCAAACGTAACCAGAGAAATAATATCTTCATGAAATTGTCTCGCAAGTTCAGTCAGCCTCGCAATCCTGCCTTCTGTTTCCACAGATGTAAAAGCAATTCTTACACCCTTTTTGTTCATTCCAAAAGCACTTTGAAATTGTTCAAGCACATCATAACGCGTCACGATTCCGAGGAATTCTTTTTCCTCGCCGACTACAGCAATCAGGGGATAATCCTTCAGCTGCAGGAGCGTATTTTCAAAAATTTCTTCGCCTTCAAGATAAACGTCAGTGTGTACAGCAATGTCCTCAGCCTTTTTTTCAGAAAGAAAGGCTTCTTTTTTCAATTCTGACTGGAAAAACTCTTCATAAAGATGAAATCTCGTGACAATGCCTATGTATGCTGCCCCTTTTAGGACAGGAACACCGTCAATCTTATGATGCTCCAATTTTTCAAGAACTGTTTTTAATGAATCGCCTGCTTCTGCATGTACCGTCCGGTTTTTCGGTATCATTGTGCTTTTGACAAACATCGCATCACCCCATTAACGTTTTAGCATACATTCGCTTTTATCTGTCAAATTCCTTTATGATTCATGCAATTATTTGCTTTCGAAATAAAGATTGATGTCATAATGCTTCTTCATCATGTCATAAACCTCTCCTCTTTTTTTCCAATGATACGGCTGCGGCCATAGCTCTGAACTTTTGCGGATGATTTCTGTGCGGAGGCCATGGTATTCCTTTTCATATTTTTCTTCTTTTTTCTTATAATAACGGGCTGTTGCATAGCCTGACCCAAGCAGCAGCACGATGAAAAAATGCAGAACACTGCCGACCAGCTCTCCAAGCATATACCCGATATTGCTTCCATTGGGAACGACAATAAACTGATAAAAATACAGGAAATACACTAAACCGCCAAATAGTGTAAACATCTGCCATTTAAAACAGTTCTTTTTATACCTGTCGTACTTTCTTTTTTTATTCAGCACGCTCTGCAGCATTTCCCTTGTTGCCTGATCTGTCGACCCGCCAAGCTCCAGTATTTGCTTTTCCACATGCATCACATCTCCCGATCGAACAAATTGTCTATTAAACTATATGATGTTGTCCGCCTCCTTATGAAATGCATGTACAAAAAAACACATGCGTTTTTTTGCATGCGTTTTACTGTTTAAGCGGTATTTTCAGGACTTGTCCTTCGTACACACTGTCTCCGCTTAATTGATTCCATTGTTTGATCAGGTCCTCTCCAGATCGTCCCCCGTAGTATTTAACGGATATGCGGTACAGGTTATCCTCAGGTCCAACGGTATGTTCAACAATCCTGTAGTTCTCATTTGGTTCAGATGCGGCTGCCGGCTCCGGCTTTGGCTCTTTTTTTGGCTGAGGTTCCGGCTTTTTATCAGGCTCTTTCTCCTGAAGGTCTTTGCCGGCAGAAAGATCTGCGGAGGCTGTCATTGTATCTGTTTTTTCGGTTTGATCCTCTGAGCCGGCAGCAGAATCGCTTTCATCAGGGGCCAGGCTTGATTGGTCCTCTGCTTCCTGCTCTTCATCATCGCCGTATTTTATCAGCACGTCTTCATAATCGGAAATATTTTCACCATCAACCGTTTTGCTGCGTTCATCAAAATACGAAATGGTGTAGTAAAACCCGATGGGAAGAAGAAAAAAGAAAATGGCAAGCAAACTGACTGCCGGATATTTATAGGGTGACTTTTTTTTCTCTTTCTTTTTGTGAATCTCGCTTCGTGAAGGGTAGCTCCCGGTCCGGGATTTCACGTCTTCAATTTTTGCTTTTTTGGCTAAAGCCGCTCTTTCCATTCTGCTCATCTTGTCACCTCCGTCTTATGTGATTCAAGCGAATTTGAATGGCAAACACTAAATCTATTAAAAAATGGGCAAATACCGTTACAAATAAGTTCCCAGTCTGCTCATACACGTATCCGAGCAGCAGGCTGATCAGCACCACCATGCAAAAAAGCAGCCATTTTGACAAGTATCTGAAATGGAGAACTGCAAAAATGAGGCTCGCTGCCCAAAACCCGAAATGTGTCTGCAGAATTCCTCTGAAAAGCACTTCTTCTGTAAAAGAAATCAGCAGGCACAGAAAAATGATGTGGGGAACAGAGCGGTTCCTGAACATTTTTTCATTGATTCCGCCGTCATCATACATATCTTCAGGCATCGTCTTCATGATGATCCAGTCAAATATAAGAACAGCTCCTGCTGTCAGTCCCCCAATAAGGAGGATCTGGCCGGTGTCAGGCTTCCACAAGCCCGCAAAATCTGACACGCCGTTAAATAATATCATACTCAAAACAGCGGAAATTGTAAGTAGTAAAATTTGAGTAAAGTAAAGCTGCTTAAGCAGCTGACTGTCACTCATGCTTTTAACAAGATCATTTTGACGCTTTACCATGCTATCACTCGTTCTGGCCAAATACAGCCTTTAATTCTGTTTCCCAGTCAGGCAGCTGGTCATCCGTCCTTTTCTTTGACTGTTCCTGTTTTAGAAAAGACAGGCTCACACCGCATCTGTCACAGCAGAATTCCTGTTTTTGAAACGTTTCTTCCCCGAAGTATGCCAATATCCCTTTTCTTCTGCACTCCGGTGAAGACAGCCAGTGCAAGACGCCGTCAAGCTTTTCCAGTTTCAATCGGCGCCGGTTTTCAATGCGGGAAATAATCCAGTCGACAGCTTTCTGTTCAGAACCGTGAATCCCATTTTCAAATGATGGTAAATGATGCAGGATAAACCTGCCCTGAATTTCATTGATCCCCGCCCTGTTAAACGCATCTTCGGGGGCCATTCCGGATGACATGGCATACATGCATTCATGGAGCTGGCTGTAGGTGCAAAACTCAGAATCAATCATGGATAAAGGGAGATCGCGGTCTCCTTTTCCAATCAGTGCGACGGCAGCACTTGGCAGTCCGTCTCTTCCCGCCCTGCCGATTTCCTGAACATAGGATTCCATTTGAGCCGGAAAATGAAAATGAATCACATACCGCACATCCGCTTTGTTTACTCCCATCCCGAATGCGTTCGTACAGCATACAGCATCCAGCTGTCCGTATAAAAACTGATGCTGAATCAGCGTCCGCTGTTCCGGGTCCATGCCTCCGTGATAGAAAGCTGTGTTTTTAATGCCTTCAGCCTGTAAAAACAGCGATATGCTTTCTGTCCACTTTCTGCTTGCACAATAAATAATTCCGGGTCCCTCAAGGGTCCGCACCAGCTCAAGAACCCGCTGAAGTTTATCTTCCAGAGATGAGTATTCCTCAATTTTGATGCTGATGTTGCTTCTGTTGACTGAATAGACGTGCCTGATTGGTTTTGTCATGTTCAATGATTGTTCAATGTCTGCTAAAACCTCTTTTGTTGCCGTCGCCGTCAGGGCAAGACAAGGGGGATTGCCGAGGCGTTCTCTAAGTTCGCCCAATTTCGAGTAGTCCGGCCTGAAATCATGGCCCCACTGGGAGATGCAGTGTGCTTCATCGACAGCAAATAAGGATATTTTGACTTCAGTTAGTGCGGAAAGAACCGCTTCAGACTGAAGGATTTCCGGTGAAGCAAAGATAAACCTGTACTGATTTAAATGAGAAAGAGCCCTCTGCCTTTCAAGATATGGGAGAGAGCCATTTAGACCAATCACTCTTTTTTCACCCCGCAGGCGGATTTGCTGCACCTGGTCTTCCATAAGCGAGAGCAAGGGGGAAATAATCAGAACGGTCCCCTCAAGAAGATAGCCTGGAAGCTGATAGCACAGCGACTTTCCCCCTCCGGTCGGAAGCATGGCAAGGACATCCCGGCGTGAGAGCACATCCCGTACGATCGTTTCCTGCCCTTCCCGAAAGTGATCATATCCAAAATAGCGGGACAATGCCTGCTGAACGTTCATAGCATCCTCCTAGGTCCTTGTGTAGGCAAGCCTGATCTGAAAATAGCTGAACCGGTTATCTAAAGCCTCTTTTACGATTCTCAGCTGATGGGTATTCAGGTCATGAATCTTGCGTGTAATCAGAGCAAGCCCCTCTTCTTCAAGAAACATTGAGATATCAAAACCTGGGTCATTTAATGAAATCTCGACAATGTGGTCTTCTATCGTGCTTCTTTTTAAACGCCTGATGTCAGAAATCGTTTCAACCGACTTTCCTGAGCGGATCAAATGAAGTGTTTTGGAAGCAGATTCAGTCAGAGAATCGCTTTTTGTCAAATCTTTTGAAACGGCATGCAGTATCGGATAGGCGTGAACATTTTTCGTTGATTCCTTTAAAAAACGGTGAACAAGCCCCCAGAACTTGAGCCTGATGTAAACTTCATCGTCATTAAACTTCTCGGCAAGCTGCTGGTAGGTGAAGCCGATTCTGCTTTTGGAACTTAATTGATACACCCACATAGCGGCCGCTGTATTGTCAGCCTGCTTCAGAAATGCCTGCATCTCCTGATACATGCTGAAGGCAAGCTCTTCTTTTGAGAATGGCATCCCTTTAAGATAGGATTTCACCCATCGCTGCACTTTCTCGTCTTTTATCACAGGCAGATAGCGCGCGCTCCCGGCTGCTGCATGAGAAAGCACCTGCGCAAGAAGGACGGTCCGCTTCCAAAAATGCACACCTGCCTGCGAATAGAGGGTGCCGTCCAAATCTTCAGGAAGCGGCTTTTCCTTTAACCTATTTTCTTTATGAATGACGGCATCAGGATTCGGCCGGCAGACATCGCCTTCACCGGGAAGCAGCCACCCTTTCTTTACTAGTCCCACGATGGCTGCATCAAATTCTTTTCTTGAAAGATCGGGAAACATTCCGAAGAGGCGGGACAAACCGAAAAGCTTGCTGTCCTGAATGGTCTGGGAAGATTTTTTCCCTTTCAGCAGATGAAAGACCGCAGATGCAGTCCGTTCGCCTCTGAACCCATCAAGACATTCCAAGTAAATACACTCCATATAAGTATCTGTCATGGTCATCACCCTGCACTTTTTGACACGATTCGATATATGTTCATTGTAACAGATTCTGTATAAAAAAAGGCGTTTAAAGTTGCGTTCAAAGGGTACCTTATATACTAGAAACCCTTATATGATAAGCATTCTCAATGTACTTTACTATTGAAAAGTTTTATAAACAGATTTACAATGTATAAATATAAAGAGGTACGCACTCGTTCAGACTTTCATTTCTTATGCACTGACAAATGAATGACAGTACCATATCATAGAGTGTAACCAATTCAGAGGAGGTTTTTTTGATGGCAAAGTATACAATTGTTGACAAAGATACGTGCATTGCTTGCGGTGCTTGCGGAGCTGCTGCACCGGACATTTATGATTATGATGATGAGGGGATTGCATTTGTAACCCTTGATGATAACCAGGGAATTGTTGAAGTTCCTGAAATTCTTGAAGAAGACATGATGGATGCATATGAGGGCTGCCCGACTGATTCCATTAAAATTGCTGACGAGTCATTTGACGGCGACGCATTGAAATTTGAATAGCATACGAAAACCCTCCGCAAATGCGGAGGGTTTTTTAATGGGCTTAAGCAGCCCGTTTATAGTCATTTTGAGCATGAACCCATGTTTTCAGCTTGGCGAATATCGCCATAAACACAAAGCCCATCACAATTCCTTTAATTAAGTTAAACGGCAGAATACCACTTACAATCAGCGCTTTAAGCTCAGGCGCTGCCATAGCCGGTGCATTCAGGAACCACGTGTAGGCAGGAATAAACAAGTAATAGTTCAGGACGCTCATAGCACCTGCCATGAGGACAGTTCCTGCTGAAAGACCGATTGCAAGACCTTTCATGCTGTTCATTCTTCTGTACAGATAGGATGCCGGCAGAATATAAAGAACACCGGCGGTGAAGTTAGCCAGCTGCCCGACAGGCACTCCAGCTGCATTTCCCATAATAATATAGTGAAGAACGTTCTTCAGCGCCTCGACCATAATCCCTGCGCCAGGTCCGTAAAGAATGGCTGCAATAATGGCCGGCACGTCCCCAAAATCAAGCTCCAGAAAGCTTGAAAAACCAATCGGGAAATTAAAAATCATTAACACAAACCCTACACTGGCAAGCATCGCAATCGATACCTGCTTTTTGACTTTACTTTGCTGCATTTCTGCTTCTCTCCTTTTTCGATCCATCCGGAAAGAAAGGATACGTCCTGTTTTTCCCTGACTAATAGAAAACCCCAAGTGACGATTCACTATGGGGAGAATTTAATCAAGGTCAAATAAACGGTTAAAATCTTCATTTTAAACGCCAGAACCTCCATCTTCTCCCATCCAGACTTTACTGTCGGCTCTGGAATCTCACCAGATCCTGCCATCACAAGGACGGCTCGCGGGCTTTGGAAACTAACTCTTTCCTTACCGCCGGTCGGGAATTTCACCCTGCCCCGAAGATAGATCATATTATTTTGTTTTCGAGATAAGTATACTGCATCTGTTTCAATTTGTGAATACATTTGCTTACGAAACATCTTCCAGCAAATGTCTTTATCGTTGTACCGCGTTAATGTTATTGACACAATAATCGTAATATGATAAATTATCTGATATTTACTAGATGTACTTAGGGGGATAAACATGTACCGAATTCTTGTTTCAGATTCAATGAGTGCAGACGGTCTGCAGCCTTTACTCGAAGCAGAACACGTCGAAGTTGTCCAGAAAAAAGCTGCCGAAGCAGAAGATGAGCTTCATACATTTCATGCTTTACTGGTGCGCAGTGCCACAAAAGTCACAGACGAACTAATTGGAAAAATGACCTCTCTTAAAATTATTGCCAGGGCCGGTGTTGGAATCGATAACATAGATCTTGATGCTGCTACAAAGCACGGTGTTGTCGTCATTAATGCACCGGACGGAAATACCATCTCGACAGCTGAACATACATTTGCCATGATGACATCTCTCCTTCGTCATATTCCTCAGGCAACTGTATCTGTTAAATCCAATGAATGGAACCGGAATGCATTTGTCGGCACGGAGCTTTTCGGAAAAACGCTCGGGATCGTGGGACTTGGCAGAATCGGAACTGAAATTGCCAAGCGTGCACAGGCCTTCGGGGTAAATGTGATTGTATTTGATCCGTTTTTAACCCGCGACCGCGCAGCCAAAATATCTGTTAAAAGCGCCACATTGGATGAAGTTCTGACACAGGCGGACATTATCACCGTACATACACCGCTTACTAAAGAGACAAGAGGCCTGATTGGTGCTGAATCTCTGCCGAAAACAAAAAAAGGCGTTTATTTGCTCAATTGTGCACGTGGCGGAATTATAGACGAGAAAGCAATCATCCCTTATCTTGAAAACGGCCATATTGCCGGTGTTGCCCTGGATGTATTTGAAACAGAGCCTCCGGAAAACCATCCGCTTTTGAAATTTGACAATGTCATTGCCACACCTCATCTGGGAGCCTCAACAAAAGAAGCGCAGCTGAATGTAGCCGCTCAGGTTGCACAGGATGTGCTCCATTTCCTTGATGGAAAAATCGTTACAACATCAGTAAACCTTCCGGCTCTGACTAAGGAAGTATTCGAAAAAATCCAGCCATTTTACAGGCTCGCCAAGAATATGGGCAATATCGTTTCCCAGTGCATGAAAGAGCCTGTTCATGATATTTCCATTAAATACGAAGGGTCTGTTGCAGAGCTTGAAACGTCGTTTGTGACAAAAAGCCTGATTGCAGGATTCCTGACTCCGCGCGTTGCATCAAATGTAAACGCAGTAAACGCAGGCATAATCGCCAAAGAGCGCGGCATCAGCTTCAGCGAAAAAATCACTTCGAATCAGTCAGGATACGAAAACTGTATTACGGTATCCATTCACGGGGACCAGACTACGTTTGAAATAAAAGGAACACATATTCCGCATTACGGCGAACGGATTGTCGGCATCAATTCCTTTAACATTGATTTCTATCCGGCAGGTCATCTTATTTATATTCAGCATACAGATAAGCCCGGAGTCATCGGACGGGTCGGAAGAATTCTAGGAGATCACGAAGTCAACATCGCAACGATGCAGGTGGGCAGGAAAAATGCAGGCGGAGAAGCCATCATGATGCTGTCGTTCGACCGCAAGCTTGATGATTCCCTTATTAAAACCCTTTCTGACATCGACGACATTGTATCCATAAAACCTATTGAACTGTAGGATTAAGAAAAAACGAGCAAGCAGATCATCTGCTTGCTCGTTTTACGTTCTTTTTACAGGCAGGTCAATGACAACTTTAGTGCCCTCTCCCACCTTGCTTGAATACGTGATGGTGCCGCCATGCGACTGGATGATTCTGTAGCTGACCGTAAGGCCGAGCCCTGTTCCTTTTTCTTTAACGGAATAAAACGGCTCTCCAAGGCGTTTCAGCCTCTCCTCTTCCATGCCTTCCCCGTCATCTTCAATCATGATGCGCGCTGATCCGCCTTCTTCAAAAAGAGAGATGGAAATCGTTTTTGATCCTGCTTCAATAGAGTTTTTTATAATATTGATAAAAACCTGCTTCAGCTGATTCGGTTCGCAGTCAATTTCCTTCATCCCGGCGTCTGACTGAAACACAATATTCACCCCGTACATATTCGCCTGTGATTCAAGCAGAGAAATGACACTGCACATCAGCTTGCCTACATTTGTTTTCGTAAAGCGGATGTTTTGAGGCTTTGCGAGAACAAGGAGCTCTCCGACAATCTCATTGATTCGGTCTAGCTCATTTTCCATAATCTCATAGTACAGTTTATTCACACTGTCGTTTTTGTTCATCAGCTGAACAAATCCTTTTAAAGAGGTGAGCGGATTTCTTATCTCGTGTGCAACGCTTGCGGCGAGGCCACCGACGACACTCAGCTTTTCTGCTTTTTGAAGGCGGTTCTCCGCTTCTTTCATCTGGGTGATGTCCCGTCCGATGACGACAAGGGCCTTTCTCGAACCGTCATCATTGAACAGCGGAACCTTAATCGTATCGAAGGTTTTAAAGCTTCCGTCCGGCTGCGGAATCTGTTCTTCACTTCTGCTGACCGATCCGCTCATCCAGGTCTGCTCGTCCGATTCCTCGCAATAAAGCAGCGCGTCTCTGTAGAATTCCGTGTATTCAGCAAGATCCCTGTCCCGCTTTCCCTTGTAGTCCACTCCCTGCAGGTCAAACAGATTCAGCCCGAACGTATTTACCTCAATCCAGCGGCCTTCTCCGTCTTTAAAGTTTACAAAGTCCACCATTGAATTAATAAGCGACAGTAGCTTTTCTTTTTCCCGCTCAAGCTCTTGAAACTGTTCATTCTTGCTGATCAGGTATTTTATGAAGATAAAAGTGGCTGCAATAAAAAAAACAGCTTTTATTTTTGAAATCACAATAAACGTGTATATGTCATAATCAAGCAGTGCAATCAAGTGGTCTGTGCCAAATACCCACACGACGCTTAGTAAAACATAGAAATATAAAACCTTTTTCATTTTTGACATGTATGTCTCCCGAAAATTAAGATGTAGACTTCCATTTTACTACTAAATCCGGGAAAAGGGATAGGCATCGGCTGAAATTTTTAAATCAGACATGTTTTTTCAAGTAAAAAAGACCGCGGGCATCAGCCTGCAGTCTCCTTCTTCAATCTAATGTAACTTCTTTGCGCTCGCCTTTTGAAAATGTCATCAGCGATGTGTATCCAACTCTCTTTGCAAGAGCCACAGCCTGGTCATAATCGGCACCGACATCACCCGGGACATGTGCATCCGAAGACAGGACGATTGGAATTTGCTTTTGATGGCATAGCTTTAACAGCCTTTCATCAGGATACAGTTCGCCGACAGGCTTTCTGAGCCCTGCAGTGCTGATCTCAACGCATGTCTTGGACTGGGCAAGAGCATCTGTCGCCCGGTCATACTGCTTCATTAGAAACTCTTCGTCATCTGGGACATATTTAAAAATTTTGACAAGGTCCAGGTGGCCGACGATATCAAACAGATTCGACTGGGCAAGGGTTACGACCTGATTGAAATAGTGCTCATACACTTCTTTTACATCACGCTTGTCCCATTCATGCAAATATTCCTTCAGGTCAATTCCAAAGTCATCCACCCAGTGGATGGAACCGATCACATAATCAAAATCATATGTATCAATAAACGATTTCATTTCAGCATGCCTGCCTGGTGTATAGTCCATTTCAATTGACATTTTCACATCAATTCCCTGATTCCATGCTTCGTGAAAAAGAGACACGTAGTCCTTCATATCATAGTAGCGCCTCTCGTCTACCCATGGGTTGCTCAAAATGTTTTTTGTCTGATAAAAATGATAGGCATGTTCGGAAATGCCGAAATGCTGTATGCCTTTAGCGGCAGCTTCATCTGTAAATTCCTTTAAATAATCAAGCGTCAGAGTGCCTCTTTCGAGATGATTGTGATAGTCGGTGCGCATTGTCTGCTCCCTCCGCGAAGTTTTGTCCTATTATATCGCTTTTTGGAAAGTGTGACAATGTATTTTCAGTTTATTTAGAAGAAGCTGAAGAATGTGTGATTTTTAAGGTTTGTGCAGGAAAAATAGCTTCAGATGACAGGTCATTTTCTTGCTTCAGCTGCTGAACAGTGATTTGAAGCTGTTCTGCTATCGAATACAGGGTGTCCCCTTTTTTAACGGTGTACTGGCTGACGGAAGCCGTTCTTTGCTCAATCATCAGCTTCTGTCCTGCGTATAGACGGTCAGATACAAGGCCGTTTATTTTCTTCAGTCCATCTACGCTCAGTCCATTTCTTTTGGCAATCCCCCACAGCGTGTCCCCTTTTTGGACAGTGACAGATCCATCTTCGGCAGCAGGCTGTGCAGTCGCGGGAACGGCTTCAATAGAGTGGGCTGCCACCATGATAAATGGATCTACAGCCTGTTTTTTGTCGTATGTCCATTTTCCTTTATGTACTTCAAAATGCAGGTGAGTCCCTCTGGATACACCCGTGTTGCCGATCACACCGATTTTTTGGCCCCTTGCTACTTTTACCCCCTCTGAAACGGTCCTTTTGCTCAGATGGGCATAGACCGTTTCATATCCTTCAGGGTGAGAAATAAAGACGACATGGCCATATGTATTCGAAAGATAGGATTTTGTCACTGTTCCTGACTGTACAGCGGAAATGGCCGTTCCTTCAGGTGCTGCAATATCAATACCTTTATGTTTTCCGCTTCTTGTTCCAAATGTGTCTGTTATTGTGCCCTTGACGGGATGAATCCAGCTTTTGTCTTCAGCTGGACTTTCTGCTTTTGCCAATGTTCCTCCGACAAAGAGCAGCATGACGCAAATTCCGACAATCAGAGCAATGGATAACCTTCTCAGCAAATCTAACATGAGTTCCCCCTAGTTTGTTCATTTGTCAAAAAATGACCAATACTAGTATTATGCAGTCTTTGCCAATTCATACGTTAAAGTTGTGTGAAGAGGGGGGTTTTGGGTGAGGGTTATTCTTACAGCATTCTGTTAGATAAGGCCTAATTATTCTTCTCTAATCTTTAAAGGGAGCCTGACTTTGTGATGATTGTTGGTTTGAAGTGATACCCGTTTCCTTGCGCTCCAGTCACTTGCTTTCCGCGGGGAGTGCCGGGAGCCTCCTGATATGAACGAAACTGTCAAGGCTCCTAACCCACACCGATTTTTGAACGCCTTTAATAAGAGAAGCGATTTTCAGCTTCTTTTCATGTAAAAGTTAAAGCCATAGTGGCTAGCTGATCTCCTTCTTTAGCTTACCTACCGCTGCTCATCTCTCTGGTTAGCGGTCAAGTGCTTTCCTTGATGGCTAACCAGAGAGATGAGATTCTTCTCAAGCTAAAGAAGATGTGAACCCATTTTCCTCTCTTTTTTAATGGCAGGCTGTTTTTATGATCATTGTAGATTCTAAATCGTACCCGTTCCCTTGCGCTCCAGTCACTTGCTTTCCGCGGGGAGCCCCGGGAGCCTCCTCACTTCGTTTGCGGGGTCTCCCGTGCACTCTTCATCCCGCAGGAGTCAAGTGCCTTCCGCTTCAGTCCACTGGTGTTTAAACTTATATTCAGGAAACAAGTACGAACGTAGCCTGCTAAAAATGAAAGGTAAGAACACGGCACGAAGGCAAAAATTTCAACTGCGGTTAGCACTCTGATATTCGTGGGTTTTCACATTTTATCTTTCCGTGTAAAGGACTGTTCCACTAACTCGGCGCGTGCATTCATCATTTTCGACTTAGCACAGAGGAGGCACGTGGGTTTTCCTTTCCGGTTTTTCTCTTTGCCTTCGAGCCCTATTCTCATTCTTCCATTCTCGATACGTTTGTTTCTAACTGGTAGATACAATCTCAATTTGTGCTAGGCATCTCTTCTACTTCTTGCATCACCGCCCAAATAAAGCCGGCTAATTCCCTGGCAACTGCGGTTACAGCTTTCCCTCCATTTTTCCCTTTGGACAACAGCCGGTAGTATTTCTTGTGAAGACGATTTTGTGCTTTCCATGAAATCGATTGAATAGCCGGTGATTGACCTTTTATGCGCCTTTCAAGATCTCCCTTCACAGCTGGCTGATAGCGATAACTCCATGCCGATTCTACAAGCAAGCGCCGAACATGACGATTTCCTGTTTTCGTAATATTGCCTTGTTTTCGTTTTTCTCCACTTGAATATTCGCTTGGAATCAATCCAACGTATGACATAAACTGTCGAGGGGTCGAAAAACGTTTAAATGAACCAATCTCAGCTACGATGCTTGTCGCTGTCACAAGCGCTATCCCTCTTAATGCTTGAAGAGCTTGAACTTTTTCTGCGTGGACACCTTCTTTTGCGTGAATGTTTATTTCTTCCTCTAATCGCAGAATACGCTGTTTTAATTCTTTTAGCTGGTAGTAATATTCTTGAAAAACAACGCGAAGGTGAACATTTTCAAACTGAAGCGTATCCAGCCAACGATAATATTTCACTGTCCATTTATTAATCCCGGTCGGTGGTTTTATATCGTTTCGAAGAAGAAATTTACTCAATCGGTGTTTAGCTCTTAACTCATCTTCTTTCGCATCTTCTCTACAGCGGACAAGGTCTCGCAATGCTTCATCATCTGGAGTTGGAATGTAAATAGATGTTAATTCGGCTGCACGATGTAATTGTGCTAGCCGAATGGCATCCCTGCGATCTGTTTTAATTCGCTCTCCAGGCTTTTGAGGAATAAGGGATGGAGCAATTACCTCACAGTGAATCCCCATATCAGACAATAGTCTGTATAAGGCATAACCTGTAGGACCAGCTTCATAACAGACGCGAAGAGTTTTTGCCTCCCCCAACTTTTTCATTAGCTTTTTTATGGCCTCAGGTGTGTGGTCGATCACTCCCCAGTAACGTGGGGCTTCGCGTCCCTCTTCTGCAATCGCGACCGCAATTTTTTCTTTCGATACGTCTAAACCTACGTATTTCATGGCATCCTTCATAATAACTAGCTCCTTCCGTAATGCAGCTCTGATTTGGTATGTTTTTTTCCAGTAAACATTCTAACCAGATTAACCTACGATGTTACGAATAAGGAGCTAGTTTCGTTCATGATAACTCGGCCAGCCTGCGGGGTCTCCCGTGCCCTCTTCATCCCGCAGGAGTCAAGTGCCTTCCGCTTCAGTCCACTGGTGAGTGGTGATTCTACTTCAGTCAGGAATATATAGTTTAAAAACCTTGATATATAAACTGTGACGGTTCCAATGGTTAAGTACTTGGGACAATCTAGAGTAAATCAAGATTTGCACCGCATTTAGCTGAGGTTTTTGCAGTATAAAAACTCAGTTCATTTTTGAACTGAGTTCATTAGTTATTCAATTGGAGCCTTCGATAGCTTAAGAATGTAAATAGTTTTATTCTTTTTCAACCCTTTTCCAAAATGCCTTTCTATTGTCTCTCTCCGCTATCCAACCAAGAGGTAAATCCCCAATTGAAGCAAGGGAATTATCAATCTCCAGCATTTCTTCAAGAGAAACTATTCTTGCGCAGTCTATATCAAATTTCATTGACCCATCAAAAAATTGCCACATACCATCTTCTTTATCGTGCGACACATACAATACAGGTTTTGTTCCATCTATTATTTCTTTTGTTGTGATGACCATTGTATCAGGAGCATCTTTAAAATAAATCATAGTCACACCATCCATATCCATAGCATAGGCATCAGGAGGTAACAATCCAGCCATTTAAGGATTATCAACAGATACCGTTTCTTCAAACTTCAATCCAAAGTAACTATATGTTATATGCAAACTTTCTATGGGTTCATTATGTACAACACTTATTCCATAACTTTTATCATTTTTAGTTGCCGTTCCATCATTCATCTTTTCTAGTTGGGTTATTGGAGATGTGTCGGACTCAATGTCGATAGTTTCGATATTACTAATGCCAAATTCCTTTTCGTCAAATGTATTAGATATAACAAAACCTTTAAGGGGATTCGTGACCTGTATTTTAAGCTTTATAGGTTCGTTGTAATTATTTACTAGAACTTCATTAATCTTCAGCTTTCCAAACCCCTCATTCCCTATTGCAACAACAACTGCTTTATTATCTTGTGTTGAACCAACTGTCCCACCGACCAATGGAGAATTGATTTTGAGAAAAGAATAAAGCCCAACAAATACTATTATTATGCTTAGAGCTATAATCACAATGAATTTCTTCATATTCCTAAACCCCCCCATACTACTCAATCCCTTCCGATTCCTTACTATGAAGAGGCGATCACATTGTGCAGAAATCGCCTCCGATTGTTAAATATCAAAAAATGAATTTAATGAAATAGGTCACTAATTTCTAAGAGGGCTTTTCTTGATTCTTCTATTTTATATACTTCCAGTTCAAATGAACCTTTTTGTTGTATAGATTCAAGAACCGGATTAAGATCACTTGAATAATACGTTTTATTTAATGTATATCTGATATGGCAAATCGAAGGACTTACCTTATTCGCATCAATAATCACTTCTTCAGGGCTCATACTTGTAAAAGTATGCTGAAATGTATCTATAAAAGAAAGATCTTTGCTTTCACCCAAAAATTTTTCAATGCTTGATAATTCAATCCAGACATTTGGTAAAGATGCTGTAAATCCCCGATTATGAACTTCTAAGTCTACACATATGCTTGGTAAACGATATTCCACTTCTTTTAATATAAATTCGAAATAAGAGAACGCATCTGTTGAAAACATCTTTGTCATCTATAACCAAATCCTTTTTATTGCTTCAATAAATATAATCTTTCGTAAAAGAGGTATGTACTTATGTGCGGCAATCTATTGATGTCTAAAATCATATTTGCCACTGGGAACCTTTAATGTATGACCGTTTATTACTACAGTATCATTGTCTGTCCAAGTAATATTTGCAGAGTTTTCACGATAATTCCAATATATATTTTTAGATTTGTTTTCTTTATTAAATACTAATTCACCTCGAAGTGAATAAGAAGTGGTTGCTCCTCCATTTGTGATATATGCTTTTAAGGTGTACTTCCCATCCGGTGATTTAACTTCAGTAAGATATGATCCTGTCGGCAGCCTGTTCATATCATAAAAGGCCCAGTAAACTCCATATCCTAAAAAAGCCATTACCAATAATCCAACTATTGAAATTCTAATAAATCTCACTTTGTACTTTCTATTTACATCATCTTCAGAAGCCGTATTTTTCTGTTTAAAAAACATATTTAATACTCCTTTACCTAAATCAAATTACATTTACTACATCACTCCTGCCTTAAGATTTTCAATTAGTCTTTTAATGGCATCTACTACTAATACAGGTTCATCATTTTGTATATAATGTGTACTATCTTCAGCAATCATAAATTCACTGATAGAAGATATTTGAAGAAGTTCTTCTTGCATTGTATTCCATAATTCTTGTGACTTGGGTGTATAGTGATTTTTTTTGCCGGCAGAAAGGACTATTAAAGGAATGTTTAATTTCTTTTGGTCTTCTTTTAATTGATTTAAACTTTGCATAAATTCTTCATAATTACCTTCGTGAACAAATTGCTTATTGTATGCTTCTTGAAAATCTTCGGACATCGTTGGAAGAAATCTTTCTCGGTAATCCTCCGGAGTAGAGTCTACTAGAAGCAGCCCACATACATTTTCAGGGTATTTACTCGCAAATAACCGTGCATTTACTCCCCCAAAAGAGTGTCCTACAAGTATATATGGAGGAATTATATTAAGTTTATCTAAAAGTTCTTTCAGTTCCTTTACCATCTCTCTGCTATTCCTGGGATTAGTACTTGGTTCGCTTCTGCCTAGACCTGCTCTATCAAATACAATAACTTCTGTCAGCAAAGAAACTTCGGAAATTATGGCATTCCACCCTTTTGAATAATCCCCATACCCGGCATCCATAACAACGGTTGGTTTCCCCTTTTTTTCTCCAAACAAGTTAGCAAACATTAAAAAGTCACATACTTTTATATACATCTCTTTAGACATCATGATAAAATCCTCACTTTTTTGTTCCTTTGTTATTTGACAATATTTAAATTAACTCCTTTAACGAAATAACCAATATTTACAATAATATCACAAATATCCCATCTGCCATCCAGATAAATCTAAAGCCATAAATAAAATCACAGCACCCTCCTGCTTCTTTTCATAACGGCAAAAAACCCGCAAGCATCATGCTGCGGGTTTTTCCTTCTATTCTTCAAGATCAACGGGGTTTGGCGAGAACGGAACGGGCACGGCCTGTGTTACGTCCATTTCACCAATCCTGCCGGCTTCGATTCCTTCGAATTTTACACTCTCGTAGCCGAAATCTTTAGCGGTCATCAATATCGCTTCGAGCATCAGTGTGTCTGTTTCGTTATCATCAATTGTTGAGGCGTCTGTAAATTCAATGGTTACTCCATTATCTGATTCTATTATTTCATCGATGACAACTGTTTCTTCGATCACCGGTTTTAACCCGAGTGTTCCTTTTTCCTTCATAGCCGTCAGGGCATCTGTCAGCTTGTTAAAGGATAGAAGGGAAGGCGCCAGGAGTTTAGGTGAGTCAAGGCTCTCCTGATACAGGAAATAGGCTTTCTTTTTGAACTTTGTGAATGTCAGCTTATCCTGATAGCCATACGCTCCGATTTCCGCTCCCTTTTCACTGCCGGTGAAATAGTCAGCCTGCATGGCATCCTGCCAGCGGAAAGATTCTTCAAGTCCCTCGGTAAAGAGTCTGTTTTCCGTTTCTGAGCTGGAAGCAGCATATGCATTGCCTTTTATATCAACAGACATCCGGTCTTCTCCTGTCTCATACGAGAGCTTTGTTCCTGATAGCGCAGAAGGACTCAGTCCAGCGCTCCCCGGGTCAAATGAAGACAACGCCGTTTCAAAAAGAGTCATGTAGGAGTCAGAGGAATCGAACTGAAAGCTGAGCGGTATCGTGTTTTGAACCTGAAGATCGGGATAGGCAACCGTTACAATCGTCTGATTGCCCTTTGTCCTTGCTACAAATGACTTTTTCTCAGTCTCTGGTGAAGACTTTGCTTCTAATTTCATGTCTGCGTTCTCTTTTGCCGCCTGGCCGCTTTCGGCTGCTTTATCCGCACTGTCTTCAAGTTTGCTTTCACTCATTTGGAAGTTTTGAAGGAAAAAGGGTGAAAGGATTAAAAGAATAAAAAGGGCGGCAAAGCTTGCAAGAGCCGGCGTTTTCCACTGAACTTGCTTTTTGTGCATACGTTCCTGCAAACGGGTGTATATTTGCTGCTGCGAGCGCCGGTCTTTGATATCCGGCATTGCTTGAAGTTTGTCTGTAATCTGCTCATCGTTCCATTTTGATTGATTCATCCCTTTACTATTCCCTCCTTCCTAATCGAGTGTTCAGACAATTTATTTTTCAGAGCTTTCAGCGCTCTGTGCTGGGTCGTTTTCACTTTGCTTTCTGTAAATCCGAGGGCTGCTGCGGTATCCGCAATGGACATTCCCTGAATATACCTTAAGATAATGACAGCCTTCTGATCGACTGTGCATGCATCAAGCGTCCGGTAAACCATCTGCATCTCTTCATTTAACGCAGCAATTTCCTCCGGAAGCGGCTGCTGATCCCGTATTTGCTCACGGTCCCAGTCAAACGCTTCAAAGATGCGCTGTTTGAGTGTTTTCTGTTTGCGGAAATAATCGATGGCAACATGTCTTGCAATGGAGAGGATCCAGGTTTTTTCACTGCTCCGTCCTTCAAAACTGCTGTGTGATTTCAATATTCGTATATACACTTCCTGAACGAGGTCCTCGGCCTGTTCACGATTCTTCACCATATAAAACAAGAACTGGAAAAGATCGTTGTGATATTTTTCATAAATCCTTTGAAAGGCCTCTTCCATGAACGAACCTCCAATCAATACATTAGTCGGAATGAAGAATAAAAAGTTACACATCTTTTACTATATCGGGATTGCATAGAAAAAGGAAGGCAGTTTCCGCCTTCCTTTTTAAAGAAATTATGACTCTTTCTTTTTAGTAAATACGATGGCACTTCTTTCATACTCCACATCTTTTGAACCGAGTCTGGCATTTGCCGCTCTCGCTGCCGCAAAGAAATAATCGGAAAGTCTGTTCATGTACGTTAAAACATGCTCATTGATTTCCGTTTCTTTTTTGAGCGAAACAATACACCGCTCAGCCCTTCTTGCTACGGTCCTTGCCACATGGATGGCAGCAGCAGCCTCTGTCCCTCCTGGAAGAATGAACCGCTCGAGCGGAGGGGATTCTGCAGTGTACGCATCAATGCGCGTTTCCAGAAACTCAATCATGTCAGGTGTTGTTTTATAGGGATGCTTTTGTTTGCCGTGGATGACAGCAAGATCGCTTCCGCAGTCAAAAAGTTCATGCTGGATTTTTTCAAATTCCTGTTTCATGTCTTTTAGGTTTTCATCGTTCATCCATGTCATGGCAAGACCGGTAAAAGAGTTTACCTCATCGATTGTTCCGTAGGCTTCTACCCTCAGATCATCCTTATCGACCCGGCCTCCAATAATGCTTGTTTTCCCTTTATCGCCGGTTCTAGTATACAAATTCATATTCAGCAGCTCCTGTCCTTTGTTCTCAGACTGTCTTGCCTAAGCTAAAAAGAAAGTCTCTCTCTTATTCTGCCATTATTTTATTGAAGTGTAACGCCATAATCGTTTTTATAGAGATAATACTGAAACGTTTTTTGCATGACCGGGTACAGCACGAGAAAGAAAATGCCGTTTCCTGCTGCATGCATCGTATCAAACGGGATTCCTGCAAGATAGTAGGCAAGTCCATTTTCTGTCAGGACAAACATATTCAGAGAAACGATGAATCCAAAAAGATATCCCGCAAGAACGGCTGCCGGGGTAAAAACGAGAAGTCTGTTTCTTTTAACCGCTTTTCCAAGCAGGCCGAAGATTAGAGCCAAGGTCCCCCAGGCAAGCATCTGCCAGATTGTCCACATGCCCATGCCAAGTAAAAGGTTGCTGAGAAAACAGCCCAGGACGGCGACAATCATTCCATTTACCGGACCGAGAAGGATGGCGGTTATAAGTATGACAGCAGTCATCGGCTGCACATTCGGAATGAACTGAAAAGTCAGCCTGCCTACAACGGACAAGGCAATAAGCAAAGACAGAAGACTGATTCTTCTCGTTGTCATTGTTTCTCACACTTATTCATAATTTCGCAGATCAAATTCAATCTTATCGCCGTCTTTCAGCTTAATGTCATTTGCTCCTGTCATGGCATCTTCCCCATTCACAATTAAATGCCAGTACGTTTTGTCGGATTCACTCGCCTTAATGCCGTCGATTCCGCTGATAAAGCCGCCTGACTCTTCTACTTCAAACTGGCTCTTCATTGCATCCATAAGGCTCTGGCCTTCTTCAAAAACTACTTCTTTCGATTCTACTTTCTCCGCCATCTCATTTTTAGTCAGCGTGACAGAGGCTTTCAGTTCCTCCGCCTGCTCTTCGCTTTCAGCAGCAGGTTTTGCTTCTTCTGTTTTATTTTCCTCTGCCGCATTTCCGCAGGCGCTCATCAGTGCAAGAAGAAGCACTGCGAGAAAGCTGTAAAATTTGTTCATGATCCATCTCTCCTCTTGTTGTCGTGTATGTATTGGAATAGCAAAAAGCCCATCTGTTAGAAGATGGGCTTTTAAAAACGGCATAGAAGAAACTGCAGGCACTGGTGCCATAACTGTGCCGTTTCTATGCTCAAATCCCCGAAGAATAGTAACGTTTGAAAGAACCCGGCAGGTCTACTGACTCGTGCTTCATCCTCAAGCCTGCACCTTCCCGTCTGAATCAGTCATTCTGACAGTGGTCTAAAAGCAGGTATTGTCTGCACTTACAGTTGCGGGGACAGTTCAGGCATCTCACCTGATTCCCTATTAAGCAAAGTTTGCACCAGTTTCTTTTCGTATTCACTTTTATATCCAGCTTTTATTGTACCTAAAACGACATGCGGCATCAACAGGTGTTTCGTATGAAACAAGAATATTCGTCACATTCTATCAGGAAAAACGTTTTTTCGAGGCAGATAGAAACTGAATGTGGTTCCTTCATTTACTTTGCTGTGCACATTAATCGAACCTGAATGAGCATCGACAATGTTCTTGGCAATCGCAAGACCAAGGCCTGTTCCGGAGCGGCCTCTCGTCCTCGCCTTATCTGCTTTATAGAAGCGTTCAAAAACAAACGGCAGATCTTCTTCGACAATTCCTGTGCCTGTATCCTTCACATCAACCTTTATCCCGCCCGCAACGGACTGCACGGCCATTTCGACTGTACCGCCCTCAAGAGTATGCCTGATTGCGTTATCCACAAGATTCGTCAGAACCTGTTCAATTTTATCCGGATCCAGAACAAACTCAGGTTCGTCGAGTGCAAAACTGGAGGTGAGCGTAATATCTTTTTCCCTCGCAAGTCCCTGGAACTTGCGGTTGATTTTTTCAATAAATTCATAAATGGAAATGCTCTCAAGATTGAGGGTGATATGCCCCGCTTCCATCCGGGCAAGATCGAGCAGATCATTGACAAGCCGGCCCATTCTGAGCGATTCATCGTAAATAACCTGGGCAATCTCTTTTTTCTCCTCATCCGAGCTTGCAATATCGTCCACAATTGCTTCAGAATACCCCTGGAGCATGGCAATCGGCGTTCTCAGTTCATGGCTGACGTTTGCGATAAAGTCTTTGCGCAATTTATCAAGGCGGCGCTCTTCTGTCATGTCCCGAAGCACGGCTACCGCCCCCCGGACGTAAGACTGATTGTAAAGAGGGCTCATGACAAGCACCCAGCTTCTTCCCTGAAGAGTTACTTCAACGATATGCTCTCTTTCTGTATTGACAACCCGCTGGAACAATTCTTTTGCTTCCGGAGGAATTTCTTCCCCTTCATTAATCTGCATTTTCTGTTCATAGTACCATGACTGCAGGAAGCGTTCTGCAGGAGGATTGGTCACGAGAATCGTTCCATCAATATTAAGTGTGATAACCCCGTCTGCCATACTGCTTAAAATGCTCGTTAAGTGCTCTTTCTCCTGATTGAGAGCGTTGATGTTAAACTTCAGCTGTCTGCCCATCTGATTGAACGCAATGGCAAGCTCCCCGATTTCATCGTGGCTCAAAATCGGAACTTTTGTATCAAAATTGCCGCGAGTCAGCTCTTGTGTCGCCTCTCTCATTTTTCTCAATGGATAGGTAATTCTAGTAGACAGGAAGAAGGCAAAAACCGTTGTCAGAATGATGGCTATACCTGCTGCAAGAAGAATATATTTTGTCGTGTGCTCGGTCGTCTTTTGAACGGCCTGCAGGGACTGTGACATAAAAACGGCTCCGTCTTTGCCGTCGCTTGTTTTATAGGGAACACCGACTACAAGCACTTCCTCCTTGTTTCCGGAGTTTTTTTGCTGTTCTTCAGGCAGCCGGGTGAGCTTGCTTACATTTTTCTGATCTTGAAACACCTTTGACAGCTCTCTGTCAGCGCGGATGTCCTCCATGCTGAAGGTTGGTGTGTTATCATACTTTTTTGGTGAAAACCAGTATTCATTTACGTTCTCGGCTATCACAATGCTTGTCAGTTCATCCGCAAGCTCCCAGGTGATGGACCTTGCTAGCTCCTGGTCTTCATGGTTTTCCAAAATAACAGACACTTTATTGGCCAGCTGCGTCAGTTCATTTTCAGCTTCATCAACATGAAAGCTTTCAATAAACTGGAGCAGCAGAACGGTCAGGACAAACAAGACGAATGATACAAGAAGCAGAATGGTAAACCAAAGTTTACCGACTACGCTTTTCCAGAACATCATTCACTGCCTGCCTCAAACTTGTAGCCGACACCCCAGACCGTAACTATCATCGAGGCAGCATCGGGTGAAACTTTGCTGAGTTTCTCTCTAAGACGCTTAACATGTGTATCAACCGTTCTCAAGTCTCCGAAAAACTCATACTGCCACACTTCTTTCAAAAGCTTCTCACGGTCATACACTTTGTCAGGCGTTTTCGCAAGAAAATAAAGCAGCTCATACTCTTTAGGCGTTAAGCTGACTTCTTTTCCATCAGCAAGAACACGATGGGCATCATGGTCAATGGAAAGATGCGGGAAGACAATCACATTTTTGGCCTTTGTCTCTGTTTTAAGGAAAGAAGTCGTCGAAGAGCGTCTCAGCAGAGCTTTCACTCTCAAAACAACCTCTCTCGGGCTAAATGGCTTTACGATATAGTCATCCGTTCCGACCTCAAAGCCCTGAACTCTGTTCACTTCTTCCCCTTTTGCCGTCAGCATGATGATCGGGGTCGCTTTTTTCAGGCGCAGCTGTCTGCATACCTCAATGCCGTCAATGCCCGGCATCATTAAATCAAGCAGTATCAGATCATATTCTTCTGCAAGCGCCATTTCCAGCGCGTCGCTTCCGTTGTCGGCTTCTTCTATTTGATAGTTTTCACGTTCAAGGTACATCTTCAGCAGTCTTCTGATCCTGTCTTCATCATCTACAACAAGTATTTTATAATTTGGATTGGTTTCCATTGTGCATTTTCCTCTCTTATTCGGAATCATAGGCACCGAAAGAATGATTACTTCCTATTTTACCAAAAAACCTTCACTTTATAGGAGTGAAGGCTCTTTTTAAACGTATTTTAAGCGTAAGAATGCAATCCGGCAATGACAAGGTTCACAAAAATCAAGTTAAACATAATAATAGCAAAACCGATTACAGCAAGCCAGGCTGATTTTTCTCCCTGCCAGCCTTTTGAAAGCCGCAGATGGAGATATGCCGCATAAAACAGCCACGTAATCAGTGCCCAGACCTCTTTTGGATCCCAGCCCCAGAAACGGGTCCATGCAATCTGCGCCCAGATCATGGCGAAAATCAGAGCGCCTAATGTGAAGACCGGAAAACCGATTGTCACAGAACGGTAGCCAATTTCATCGACAAGGTCCAGGTTGACGTTTTTCGTCAGCGGCTGCAAAAAGGCGGATATCCGCTTTCTTAAAATCAGGCGCAGCGCACCGTACAGCAGCAATCCTGTTCCAAGCGACCAGATCACTGTATTCAGTTTTCGTGCTGAAATCAGGGCCGGAACTTCAACAGCAGCTTCCATTTTTCCTTCTGTCAGCAGTTCGCCTTTATGGGGACCTACTAAAGCAGGAAGGTTATAGACCATTTCTGCTTCCTGTTCGTTCTTATCCGTCCACTTATAAACAGCCTCATAATCCATGAATCTGAATGTGCTGGTAATCGCTATAAACGCAATCGTGGCAACAAGCGCATACATGACCGCTTCAAGCCAGAATGTCTTTTTGGATCTCACGGACTGATCGACTGTACGAATCAGATAAATGACTCCCGCAATAAAACTGATCGCAAGGATTGCCTGTCCAAGAGCTGCAGTGGTCACATGGATGTGAAGCCAGCTGCTCTGCAAAGCCGGAATCAGCGGAGATATGTCTGTTGGAAACATGCTTGCATAGGCAATCAGAAGTAAAGCAACAGGTAGTGTAAACAATCCAAGAACCGATACTTTATAAATAAAATAGAGGACAATAAATGCCAGAACAAGCATCATGCCGAAAAACGTTGTAAACTCAAAAAGATTGCTGACAGGAGCATGCCCGGAAGCCATCCATCTTGTGATAAAATAGCCGGTCTGTGCTGCAAACCCGGCGATTGTTACCCCAATGCCTGCAGCCGCCCATTTCGTGGGCTTTTTATATTCTTTTCTCTTGTCGCGGATTGCTCCTGCAAAAAGAAAGGTTGCAGCCAGGTATAGAAAGAATGCTGCAAATAGCAAATTACTGCTTAAAGCCGCCACACCTTTTCCTCCTCATCGCTTTATTTCTCATCTGACTGGTCAGCCGGCTTTTCAATCACTGTTCCTTCAAGCACAGCTTCCATTTCCTTTTTAATGCCGTACCAGTTTTTATTGGTATGGCCTGCAAGGAGAATGGCATCCCCGTTCCGCCTGATCCAAATGCGGCGGTGATTCCAGTACATGCCCTGAGTGACACCGATCATGAAAATGGCTCCGCCAAGTCCAAGGAACCAGAGGGTATTGTCTTTTCTTACCGTAAGAGCAGAAAGGTTTTTCGTTTCGACTCCTTCAAACTTCATCTTCATCTGATTATCTTCACTCGGCTCAATTGTCTGCTGAATCGCAACAAAACTCGTTTCGCCCTCAGGTTTATCAGGAGAAATCATTTTAAAAACAAATGCCGGGTTATCCGGTATTCTTGTTTTCGTTGCCGGCTCTCCCTCGCTGTTGAAATAAAAATCAGGAAGGTAGCTTGCGACTTCAACTTTATAGCCATTTCCAAGGTCGTACTGTTTTTTCGGATCCAGCAGATCAATGGCAAGCTCACCGTAGCTTTCTTCCGTCTCTTTGTCTATCAGACTGAATTTCATCTTGTTTAATTCGTTCAGTTTGAAGTCAACTTGATAAAGAGCATACGAATCATGCTTTAACGGCTGATTTACTTTAATCTGCTCATCCTTTACTTTCTCAAGCTCAGGATCTGCGCCAACGAGCGCTTCCCCTTTTCGTTCAAATAAGGTGACGTTTGTCTGATAGTTTTTGGCTACACTGCCGTCTCCTACTCTAGTAATCGCGTTTTCAAATACTTCATCTTCGCTTTCTTTCTGGTAGGTTTCCATAATGAACTGATCGCTTTTCAGAAAATACTTGCCGTCTGTTCCAGGGATGACCTTTGTTTCTCCTTCGCGAATCCACAAGACATCATCCACATACATGCCCGGCACGAACCTGAGCATTGCTCCAAACAAAAAGATGATCAGACCGATGTGGTTGACATAGGGTCCCCATCTTGAAAAACGGTTTTTTTCAGCCAGAAGGCTGCCGTTCTCTTCTCTGACATGATAGCGTTTTCTCTCAAGCTTTTCTTTCACCATTTTCAGCTGCGCATCTGCGTCTGTGACAGACGGTGTCTCGCTGAACAGGCGCTGTCTTCTCATAAAACTTTCATGGCGTGTGACGCCCTGCTTTTTCAGCGCCCTGTAAAGCGGTACGAATCTGTCAAGGCTTGCAATGACAAGCGAAGCTGCCAGTGCCCCGATCAGGACAATATACCACCACGAGCTGAAAAGTTCATGAAATCCAAGCTGATAATAAAGCTGGCCGATTACGCCATATTCTTCCCGGTAGAAATCTTTAGGCGTCACATTCGGCGGTATGTACATCACTTGAGGAAGAATGGTGCCGATCGCTGACGCTATTAAAATCAGGACGATAATCCAAATCCCGACTTTTACGGAAGAAAAGAAATTCCAGATCTTGTCGACCGGGGTTCTTTTATAGGTCTGGGACCGTCTTGCACTGCCGTCATACTTCATATCAAGCAGCTTGCTTCCGTTCTCCTTTTCCTGAATAGGACGGCCGCAGGATTCGCAGAGAACCGTTCCATGCGGATTGCTGTGGCCGCATAAGCATTTCACTTCATTCATGATGAAAACTCCCCGTTTACGGCTTGATTGATTCCATATAATCCCTGACCATCCGCTCATTCATCTGGCCAGTGATAATTTCTTTCACTACTCCATTTTTGTCAATGAGAAATGTAGTCGGAAGCGGGACAACTCCATATGCCTCAAGCACCTGTGAGTCTTTATCAAGGACTACGGGAAAAGATAAATCATATGTTTCCATAAAGCTCTGCACGGCAACGTTTGATTCTTCAATGTTCACTGCGAGAATTTCAACGCCCTGGTCTGAATAATAATCATACTGGTTCTGCATATAGGGCATCTCGCGTTTGCACGGCTCGCACCATGTTCCCCAGAAATTCAGAAAAACACCTTTTCCTTTGTAATCAGAAAGCTGGTGCTTTTCCCCTTTCAGGTCTGTTAATACGAAATCAGGCGCCTCGCTGCCAACCTTCACCTTTTCTTTGCTTGAGAAAAAATTTGTGTATAACGTATATCCCAGCGCCCCGGCAAGCAGGGCGAGGATAATGGATCTCATGATCAGACGTCTTTTTTTCTTCATTGAAAACTCTCCCATATCCTCATACATTTCAACTCATTATATCACTGTTTTTTTGGAACATTTTCCTGATAATTTGAAGTTTATGTGAAAATTAAGGCGCTTACTTTCCAAATTTGGCAAGGGATCTGAGCTGTTTCACCTCATGCGGGGAAAGCTCGCGGGCATCGCCTGTTTTCAGTCCCTTCAGGTCAAGGAAGCCGTATGTTTCGCGCTTAAGCTTTAGAACAGGGTGTCCGATCGCTTCAAACATGCGGCGCACCTGTCTGTTTCTGCCTTCATGGATGGTCAGTTCCACAATGCTTGTCTGCTTCTTTTTATCAAGAGATACAAACTTCACCTTTGCAGGGGCCGTTTTCCCGTCTTCAAGCATGATTCCTTTTTCAAGCGATCTCAGCGTTTCACGCGGAGGAATGCCTTTGATTTTTGCCACATAGGTTTTTTCAACTTCGCTCTTGGGGTGCATCATCAAATTGGCAAATTCGCCGTCATTAGTCATGATGACAAGGCCGGACGTATCATAATCAAGCCTTCCAACGGGATAGATGCGCTCTTTAATATGCTGGAAGAAATCTGTCACCGTTTTTCTTCCTTTATCGTCAGAAGCAGTCGAGACCACTCCGCGCGGTTTGTAAAGAATAAAATACACAGGTTCTTCTTTTTCAACAGGAACTCCGGCAACCTCAACACGGTCATTTCCGGATACTTTTATCCCAAGCTCCCGGACGGTTTTGCCATTCACTGTAACTTTTCCTTCTAATATAAGCTCTTCCGCTTTCCTTCTTGATGCAAGGCCTGCGTGAGCTATCACTTTTTGCAAACGTTCCATTCTTTTCACCTCGTTAACATCTTACTGCTAAAAATTTGATTAGACAAGTTCTCGTGGCATGCACGAAGCCTTATTATCTCACAAAAATGATGCGCCTGCTCAAAAATCTTCATAACTGCCGAAACAGGCATATAAAAAAGCCTTCCGGATGAGGAAGACTTGTATTCTATGCCATTAAAAAGCAAGCATCACAATAAAGATAGCAGCCGCAATCCCCAGCAAGTCTGCGAGGAGCCCCACTTTCAGCGCATCCCCCATTTTTTTCACACCGACCGCCCCGAAGTAAACCGTCAGGATGTAGAGCGTTGTATCCGTGCTTCCCTGCATGACGGCAGCCAGCCTTCCGATAAAAGAATCCGGTCCGTAGGCTGCAATCAAATCTGTCGTCATGCCAAGAGCGGCAGTCCCTGAAATCGGCCGGATAAAAGCGAGCGGTACAATTTCACTCGGCACACCGATTGCATCCAGTGCGGGTTTCATCATCCCGACGAAAAATTCAAGCGCACCAGATGCGCGAAAAATGGTGATGGCTACGAGCATTCCCACTAAATAAGGAATAATAGAAAAGGCAATTTCAATTCCTTCCTTGCCGCCTTCAACAAACGTTTCATAGGTCGGCACTTTCTTAAACGTGCCGTAAACAAGAATGAACCCGATCATCAGGGGAATCATCCATAGAGATATGATGCTGACAAGCCCCATTCCTATCTCCTCTCCTTCCGCATTCTTCTATGGTAGAAATAGCGGTCTATCAGAATGGCGCCAATGGCGGAAATAATGGTTGCAAGCAGTGTCGGCCCAACAATATCAGTGGGTGACTTTGACCCGTATGTCATCCTCACCGCAATGACAGTCGTTGGAATCAGCGTAATGCTTGATGTGTTCAGCGCGAGAAACGTAATCATCGACCTGCTTGCATCAGGTTTATTCCCATTCAGCTTTTTCATCTGTTCCATCGCTTTAATGCCAAGAGGTGTGGCTGCATTGCCGAGTCCGAAAAGGTTCGCCATCATGTTCGACAGAATGTAGCCCATTGCCGGGTGTTCAGGAGGAATCTCCGGAAAGAGTCTTTTAACAAGCGGCTTAAACAAATTGCTCAATTTTTCAAGCAGTCCGGCTTTTTCCGCCACCTTCATCAGACCAAGCCAGAACACAAGCACACTGATCAAGCCGATGCTGATGGTAACAGCGTCTTTTGCCCCTTTAAAAACCGCAGCGTTCACTTCTTCCATCGTGCCGTTCACCATGGCAAACACTATTCCGATGACGGTCAGCCCCACCCATATGATGTTAATCATGTCCGCTGTAGCCCGCTCCGATAAAGAATAGCTTCCGGAATTTTTCCCAAAGAGGGGCATTCGGTTTGTTGGTCAGGCCATTATCATAGTAAATGGGCACCTCATCGACACGTTCATCTTCTACAATAACGGACATTTTCCCGACGACATTCGGCACATCTTCCGGCTTATCCCATTTTTTATCCGGTTTGATGAGCGTGATGTCGATTCTGATTTCATCCTCCTCCTCATCGTTCAGCGGATAGTACACATCTCTTTTGATGAACAGCCGGTTCTTATAGATTTTCTCCTGAATATCTTTCAGCGTTCCAGACTCTTTCACTTTAAAAAGATCATAATCTCTGTATGCCATATTGAACATGGCAATATGATCATTCCAGTCATCAGAAGCATCAATCGTAACAGCCACAAGGTTCATGCCCTCTTTAGAAGCAGTTGACACAAGCGTCCGCTTCGCCCGTTTCGTATACCCCGTTTTCCCGCCGGTGCTGTACTCATAAAGACTTGTCAGCAGTTTATTTTTATTTCTCCACACCCGGTCCCACTGCTCATTCGGATTAGGGGCACGGTGCACCTTAGTTCCTGATATTTTCTGATACATCGGGTTTTCCATGGCATACCTTGTCAGGATCGCCATATCATAGGCAGTTGAATAATGATTTTCATGATCATCCAGACCATGCGGATTCGCAAACTCCGTATTCATCATGCCGATTTCCGCTGCCTTCTGGTTCATCATATGGACAAACCCTTCAACACTTCCCCCGACATGCTCTGCTATGGCGACAGCCGCATCATTTCCGGAACGGAGCATCAGGCCGTACACAAGGTCCTCAAGCTTAATCTTCTCACCCTCCTGAAGGTAGACCGCCGACCCTTCAGTATGTATCGCTCGATTGCTGACCGTTGCTTTTTCATCCATCTTCCCGGATTCAATCGCAAGAATGGCCGTCATAATTTTAGTAATGCTCGCAATCCTCCGTTTTGTATGGGCATCTTTTTCAAAAAGGATTCTTCCTGATTCCTGTTCAAGCAGTACAGCACTTCTTGCACTGACGCCCATCGCATCAGCCTTATGCGGCAGACCCGAAATAAGCAAAAGGCAAACAAGTGCGGTCACTGCGATCTGTTTCCATTGCCGCACAGCCCCCACGTCCTTTGATCGTTTTGTACAAGTTTATGCAGGTGGACAAAGGTTATGAAGGAATAATTTCTTCTTTTGGATGAAAAGTGTTGTGATTCTGAAGTTTGATGCTTGTCCTCTGAAATCGAATTACAGCTTGGGAGGGTACGAGTCGCCACATTGCTTACCCTCTCAAATCGTTTTTCGGTTTCCGAGGGTACAATTCACGACGTTGCTTACCCTCGCAGATCGTTTCTCAGTTACCGAGGGTACGATTCAGGACGTTGCTTACCCTCTCAAATCGTTTTTCGGTTTCCGAGGGTACGATTTGCCACGTTGCTTACCCTCCCAAATCGTTTTTCGGTTTCCGAGGGTGCGATTACCGTGCCCGCACCTCATAACAATACCGCAAACCAAAAAAACAGCTGCCCACTGGACAGCTGTTCACATCGTTTATTTGGATTGAATCATTTTTGTACGGTAATCGGTTTCGTAGTATTCAAGCTCTTCGCGGATTTCCTGAAAGCCGCTTTCGAGTGAAGCAATCATCGTTTGAAGGGTTGCCGGTGCAGCATGGCGGTATTTGATGGCGTTTTTGCCTGTATAGGCGGACCTGCTGTCTTCATACCACACATCATTTTTCGGATTATAAAACTCTTCAATGCACTGATGATATATTTTATAAAGCGCCTTTTCGGCAGCAGGCTTCCTGAAAGGCTCATTCTGAAGCACAATTCTGCACGCTTCAAGCCCTTCCTCGCAGTAAACGGACAGCCTTCTCAGATTGCGGAAAAGATCTTCATAATACTCCTCTTCTCCTCCCGCTTCCTCGTTTAAAAAGGATGAGATTGTCGCATGGTTTAAAAACGTATTCAGCTCATTTACGACATTCCCCAAAAAACGTTCCACTTGTTCTGTTTGTGCTTTTACAATGGCATTTCCCACTTGAGACACTTCCCTTCCGTTTGTTTAGATTTCTTTATGTACTGTCATTTTTATTTTTTCAGCAGCATCCAAGAGGCTGATCCTGCCATGCTCTTTTACGTGAGCCGGAATCTCCAGGGCCTGCTGAAGATTGATTCCATCCAAGTACTTGAGGAAAACATCCTGCTCATTTACATAAAATCGTTTCCGCTTTAAGAGCGATTCATTTTGAATAATGCAAATTAACGCCAACACATCCTTTATTGTTGCATCTTTGAAAAGGGCAGGGTTTTGACCGGCAAACACCTCTTCAAAGTACCTGACATACAGGACGTGAAACGTTTTTTCGGTTTTACCTGTGACAATCGTGATTTCAGAGCGGTTAAAAAAATCCTCGGATGTATTCGGCATCTCTTTTTCTAACTCATAGCCTCTGCACATGGTTATGTACACCTGATTGCCCTCCTGATTTAGATTCAAAAAAAGGAACAAAGAGTGTCCTTTGTTCCGTTGTACCCTATTTTACCACAGGTTCTGCTTCAATTGTGTAAATTATTTGATTTCTTCAAATGTCTGATTGAAATTTTCAAAAAAGAGATCTGCTTCTTCTCCGAAGGCCTCGTCGTCTTCTTTTTCGGGAAGTGGAGGAAGCTCCTTAATGTTCTTCAGGCCGAAATGCTCGAGAAATTCCTTGGTCGTTCCATAGAGAATGGCCCGTCCTGTTCCTTCCGCCCGTCCGACTTCTTTCACAAGAACCTTGGCTGTGAGTGTCTGAAGGGGCCGCTCGGACTTGACTCCTCTTATCTCTTCAATTTCAGCTCTTGTAATCGGCTGTCTGTAGGCTACGATTGCAAGAATTTCAAGGGCTGCCTGTGACAGGGAGCTGTGGTTTGGTGTTTCAACCAGTTTCTTTAAATAAGCGGCATGCTTTTTCTTCGTTGTCAGCTGATAAACACCTGCGACTTCAATCAATTCAATGCCCCGCTGCTTTTTCTTATACTCTTTTTGAAGTTCTTCTATTGCTTCTGCTACAACCTCTTCTTCAATCTCAAGCACGGCTGTGAGCTGTTTCTTTGAAAGCCCCTCATCACCTGCAGCAAACAGCAGGGCTTCCATAATGGATTTCCATTTCTCCAAGGCTTTAAACCCTCCCCAGAATATAAATATCTGAAAAATTTTCTTCCTGTTCGATCATGATGCTGTTGTTTTTCATCAATTCCAAGATGGCTAGAAAGGTTACCACTAGATGATCCTTCTGGTCTGAGGGAAACAGCTCGGTAAATTTGCGTCTGCGGGGATTTCGCCTGAATTCATCAAGTATCTCATCCATCCGCTTCTCAATCGGAATTTCCTGTCTGGCGATTTTCGTCTGCAGTGGCTTCTGCAATTTTTTTCTGCGCATCATCTTCTGGAAAGCCCCTAGCATATCATAAATGGTGACATTCACCGGATCTGATCCTGCAGCAGGCTCAGCGGCATATGCGCTAAGGTCACTGGGCGGCTTTGTAAAAACCTTTGACCGTTCTTCTTCCATGTGTCTTAAATCATCTGCAGCTTCTTTGTACTTACGGTATTCAATCAGTCTTCTCATCAGTTCGTCGCGCGGATCTTCTTCAGGTTCAAACCCAAAGTCATCCTCTTCAAGCTCTTCTTCATGTTTTGGAAGAAGCATTCCGCTTTTAATGGACAAAAGCGTTGCTGCCATTACCAGATACTCAGACGCCACATCAAGCTGAAGTTCTTTCATTGTATGTATATAGAGCATATACTGCTCGGTTATTTCAGCAACCGGTATATCATAAATATCAATCTCAAGTGTATTGATTAAATGCAGGAGAAGATCCAGCGGCCCTTCAAATGCATCGATTTTCACTTTGTACTGCACGTTCATCCCACCACTTCATTCTGTACCGCTTAAGCAGACTACCCTTTAGTATAGAACATAATGTGATCAATCTCCATTACTATTTTAGGTGATTCAGAGAACAATGAGAAAAAAGTCCAGAACCGGGATATTCGCCCATACACATCAATGCGCCCTGCATAAGATACCAATGTAAATTCGAAAGTTCTTAAGGAGGAATTAGTAATGGGAGATAAAGGTTTTGGCTACGGTTCTGGATTTGCGCTGATCGTTGTATTGTTCATTTTGTTAATTATCGTTGGAGCTGCTTGGCTGTACTAATCAGCGCCTATTAAAGACCGCAACATTCTGGTGCTCAGGCTAATGAGCACCTTTTGTGTTTCATTTCTTCATGGAAGATGCCCCTTTATGCTAAACTGAAGATACATATTTTCTGATGTGAGGGTGATGTTATCTGTATCCTGAAGCCTATTTAGATTATTTAGTTCACTTCCACGGAGACCGCGACTATTTTGAATGCCATGAAGTGCTTGAAGAACACTGGAAGGAAGATCCTCCCGGAAAGCGCAAGGCATACTGGGTCGGACTCATTCAGCTTGCGGTCGGGCTTTATCATTACAGAAGGGAAAACTGGAACGGGGCAGAGCGGATGATTAAAAATGCCATTTCCATTTGTTCGCAGGAAAAAGATGCGGTTGCTTCACTCGGTCTGCACCCCGAATCTCTTCTTGAGCTGATGAGAAAAACATCTCTCGCAATCGAACAAAAGCGGCCATATGAAAGCATCAGTCTTCCGGTTTCTGATGAAGAGCTTCTGAAGCAGGCGAAGTCACACTGTAAAGAAAACGGCATGACGTGGGGAAACCCAAGCAATCTTACCGATGCCTCCCTCGTTCACAGACATTCCACGAGGGACAGATCGGATGTTATTGCAGAACGGAACAGAAGTCTTCTGCTAAAGAAAAAAAACAGATGAAGCATATGCTTCATCTGTTTTTTTAAAAGCAGGTACTAATACTGTCCCTGCCCAACGTCCTGAAAGTCTGCAGCTAGCAGTCCGGTTCCGTGCACTTTTCGAAAAAAGCTTTTGTCCGTTCATCCGGAACCACTGTTTTTGTTTTGTACTGTTCTTTTAATGCCGCCACCATTTTTCTGCCGATTCCCTGATGACGGTGAGAAGGGTTCACACTTACATGCTGAATCTTCACGCGGTCATCGTCCTCATGCACGACTCCGATTGTGCCGATGATATCATCGTCTTCTTTCCATAGAAACAGCTGCCAGAATTCATCTGTTTCATACTGTTTCATTGTCTGCTGCAAATGCTTTAAATCTTTTTCATTTGGCATAAAAGACAAAAGACCCATGGCAATTTTTTCAAAGCTTTTCTTATAGCGAATTAACATATGAACCCCTCATTAACGAAATAACCTTCCGATTAGAGAAAGCAAAAACAAAAAATGAAAGCCTGTCATCAGACTGATGTTCGGTCCATGTTTCTTCCGTTCACCTAAGCAGATCCCGAATCAGGCAAGAATCACTCTCAGAACATTATAAACAGTTTTCCGGGCTTTTTAAACACTTTTCAGCGAAATTAATCCAATGTGCGCATTAAATTCGCCATTTCGATGGCCGCAACAGCTGCTTCATAGCCTTTATTCCCAGCTTTTGTGCCGGCACGCTCAATCGCCTGTTCAATCGATTCAGTCGTCAGGACACCGAAAATCACTGGAACGCCTGTCGACATGGATGCCTGCGACACTCCTTTAGCCGCCTCATTGCAGACATAGTCATAATGAGTCGTAGATCCTCTTATGACCGTTCCAAGTGTGATCACTGCATCATATTTGTTTGAAGCGGCCATTTTTTTGGCAACCAGCGGAATTTCAAATGCGCCAGGCACCCATGCGATTTCAACGTTCTCTTCCTCTACGCCGTGGCGCTTCAGTGCGTCTGTTGCCCCGCTCAAAAGCTTGCTTGTAATGAATTCATTAAATCTCCCTACGATAACCGCTACTTTTAATCCTGATCCGACTAAATTACCTTCGTATGTTTTCATGACTGTTTCCTCCAATATTATAGGTTAAGTAAATGTCCAAGCTTTCCTTTTTTCGTTTGCATATAGCCTTCATTTTCTTCTTTAGAAGGCATTTGAATCGGTATACGGTCCACAACTGTCAGTCCGTACCCTTCAAGCCCTGCGATTTTTCTCGGATTGTTCGTCAGAAGCTTCATCTCTGCCACGCCAAGATCTTTTAAAATCTGGGCACCAATTCCGTAATCCCTCAGATCATCGGCAAATCCAAGCTTATGATTGGCTTCGACTGTATCATAGCCTTCTTCCTGAAGGGCATAGGCTTTCATCTTATTTAAAAGACCGATTCCTCTGCCTTCCTGTCTCATATATAAAAGAATCCCGCTTCCGGCTTCTTCAATCTGGGCAAGCGCTGCATGGAGCTGGGGTCCGCAGTCGCAGCGGTTTGACCCGAACACATCACCTGTCAGACATTCTGAATGGACGCGCACAAGAGTTGGCTGATCAGGAGAAATTTCTCCTTTTACAAGAGCGATATGCTCTTTGCCGTCAAGAACGTTTGAATATCCGACCGCTCTGAACATGCCGAACTCAGTTGGAAGCTTAATATCCGCTTCTCTTTTTACAAGAGCATCAGACACATTGCGGTAGTGAATCAAATCTTTAATGGTGATCATTTTTAAACCGTGGTGCTCGGCAATTTCCATTAAATCCGGAACCCGTGCCATTTCTCCGTCTTCTTTAATAATTTCACAGATGACGCCTGCCGGGCTTGCACCAGAGAGCCTCGCAAGATCAACAGCAGCTTCTGTATGTCCTGCCCGTCTCAGCACGCCTCCCTGCTTCGCTACAAGCGGAAAAATATGACCCGGACGTTTAAAGTCGGATGGAACGGCATCTTCATTTAAAATCGCTTTTATCGTATCTGATCGTTCAGAAGCGCTTATCCCTGTTTTAGTGGTTTTATAGTCAATACTCACTGTAAACGCCGTTCCATGCGGGTCCGTATTGTCGCTGACCATCGGATGAAACTGAAACTTTTCCGCGTATTCTGCTGACAGCGGCACACAGACAAGTCCTCTGCCGTGTTTAATCATGAAATTGATCACTTCAGGAGTAGCATGGTCTGCAAGGGCTACAAAATCGCCTTCGTTTTCACGGTCTTCATCATCTACGACAATCACAACCCTGCCGTTTTTCAAATCCTCAATTGCCTCACTTATGGAATGAAATGCCATGGTGTATCCTCCATTCTAGTAAAATCCGTTTTCTTTTAAAAAATCAGGTGTAATCGATGAAGATCCCTGTGACTGATCGATGAATTTCTTCACATACTTGCCGAGCATGTCACATTCGATGTTAACAACGTCCCCTGCCTCTTTGCCTCCAAGAACGGTTTCAGAGAGAGTATGCGGGATGATGGACACAGTTACTTGTTCATTCTCAAGGCCGAAAATCGTCAGGCTGATTCCATCAATGGCGATTGAGCCTTTCATCACAAGTGATGAAGTCAGGTCCCTGCTCGTTTTTATATCGTAATAAACCGCATTTGCAGACGGCCGTTTGCGGATAATCGTACCTGTTCCATCCACATGTCCGGTGACAAAATGCCCGCCGAACCTTCCTCCTGCCGCCATCGCCCGCTCAAGATTTACGTTTGATCCCTGTTTCAGGGCATTCAGCGAGGTAGCTTTCACGGTTTCAGGCATTACATCCACTGTAAAGGAGGTGAATGTGAACTTTGTTACCGTCAGGCACACGCCGTTCACTGATATACTGTCCCCAAGCCTCACATCTTCCAAAACTTTTGATGCATGTATGGTCATTTCAATGGCTTTATCGCTTCCGCTCATGCTGCCGATCGTGCCGATTTCTTCAATAATTCCTGTAAACATTTCGCTTTACCCCTCCTTTTTCACGCAGACAAGCTTCAAATCTTCTCCAATCAGCTCAGCTGACTGAATTTTCAGTCGGACCGCTTTATTAATTTCCTTAATCCCTGTTCCTCCTGCAAGAGACGGGGCACCTTCCCCTCCAATCAGAACGGGAGCCGTATAGCTGATGACTTCATTGAACATGCCGCTTTCAATAAAACTTCCATGTACCGTTGCGCCGCCTTCAACAAATAATGACGTCACTCCCATCTCACCGAGGGTCTGCAGCAATTCCTCAATTCTTATGGACGGCGTGTTCATTTTTATCACTTTGGCTTTCTTTTCAAGCAGGCTTATCTTTTCAGCAGATGCACCGCTGCCGGCGATCAGCCACGTTTCCGCAAGACCGTCATTCAGCACGGCGGCTGTTTCCGGAATTCTCAGATGCGTATCAAGCACAATTCGGACAGGCTGCTTTTTAGCATGTTCCGTCCTGCATGTTAAAGACGGATTATCTTTTATAACTGTTTCAATACCGGTAAGGATGGCATCATGCCTATCTCTGTAGGAGTGGACATCTTTCCTTGCCTCTTCCCCGGTGATCCATTTGCTCTCTCCCGTTACAGTGGCTGTTTTGCCGTCAAGACTCCCAGCCCACTTCAGCGTAACAAACGGACGTTTATTTTGAATATAATGGAAAAATATTTTGTTCAGCTCTTCAGCTTCTTCTTTCAAGACGCCAAGCTCCACTTCAATTCCGGCATCACGGAGTTTCCTTATTCCTCTGCCGGCAACTGCGGGATTCGGGTCTTCAACAGCCACAACCACTCTTTTCACTTTGGACTGAATAAGCAGATCCGCACATGGCGGAGTCTTCCCGTGATGACTGCAGGGCTCAAGCGTGACATAAACAGTCGACCCTTCAGCCTCAGCACCCGCCATCCTGATCGCATGAACTTCCGCGTGCGGCTCACCCGCTTTAAGATGTGCACCAAGACCGACAATCCTGCCGTCTTTCACCACAGCCGCACCAACATGAGGATTGGGCGACGTCTGCCCGATTCCCTGTTCTGCCAGGCGAAGAGCCGTCATCATATACTCGCGATCTTCCAAAACCATATCCCCTTTCTTTTAGAATGCAAAAAAGCCCGCAGGTTTGATACCTGGGGGCTTGTCAGGGATTATTGGTCACATTCGCATGCCAAACAAGAGTACCATTCCTCTGTTTTTTCAGAAAAATAATACCCGCACGTCAACACTGTGTTCCTTCTCCCATCCAGACTATACTGTCGGCTCCAGAATTTCACTGGATCCACCGCCTGCACCATGTGCAGCCGGGTCACGGACTGAAAAGCATCTGCTTTATCACCGCCGGTTGGGAATTTCACCCTGCCCCGAAGGAAAACAATGAGTATGAAATTGTTCCTTTCTATCATCTTATCCGGATATGCGGAAGATTGCAACGATTTAATTCCGGGGTTTTCTGATTGGAGATTGAATTTTCAGCTTAGAAAAGGATACTGGTTTTTTGAGAGTACGTTTTATGCGTTTACTTACCCTGCTCACCCGTTTTTTCCGCTTTGCTGGGTAAGATTCCTCCCTTTGCTTACCCTGCTCACCCGTTTTTTCCGCTTTGCGGGGTAAGATTCCTCCCTTTGCTTACCCAGTTGACCCGTTTTTTCCGCTTTGCTGGGTAAGATTCCTCTCTTTGCTTACCCTGCTTACCCGTTTTTTTCGCTTTGCTGGGTAAGATTCCTCCCTTTGCTTACCCTGCTTACCCGTTTTTTCCGCTTTGCTGGGTAAGATTCCTCCCTTTGCTTACCCTGCTCGCCCGCTTTTTTCTCTTTGCGGGGTAAGATTCTTCCCTTTGATTACCCAGCTCACCCGTTTTTTCCGCTTTGCTGGGTAAGATTCCTCCCTTTGCTTACCCAGCTCGCCCGCTTTTTTCTCTTTGCGGGGTAAGATTCTTCCCTTTGATTACCCAGTTGACCCGTTTTTTCCGCTTTGCTGGGTAAGATTCCTCCCTTTGCTTACCCAGCTCGCCCGCTTTTTCCTCTTTGCTGGGTAAGATTCCTCCCTTTGCTTACCCAGCTCACCTGTTTTTTCCGCTTTGCGGAGGAGGATTTAACTAAATTTACACTTTTTCACGTGGCACATAATGAATTGCTCTGCCATTACCTGTCTGTAAAAAATGATTGTTTAAGATCTTCCTGATGGTCTTTTTCGATTTTACCAAATGACACCATTCCCAAACCTGCTCAACAGTAAGCTTTCTTTCAGGAAAGAGAAACTGAAATTCTTCTATCGCACGCAGGATGGCTGGAAAATGAGATTCCGCGAATTCACAATTGGAGCAATGAAACTTGGAGTTTTGGAAAGTAGAGTAGATTGACCCGCAAAACCCGCACCCCACCCCCTTCTCAAGCTCGTCATACCCATACTCAGGCAGCCGCGCAAAACGGGAATCCTCCTGATGAAGTGTCAAAAGCTTCTCCGCAAGCTTCGAGTGAATGGCTTTTAGAGGGGAGACACAATTCTTTTTTAGTGTTTTTGCAAATCGGTCCAGCTGGGAATGGAAAACGATGGGGTGTGAGGATGATGCTTGATAGAGATGAAAACGGGGATTGATAAAAACCAGGATGGCTTCTACGGGTAGCTGAAAGTGGTGTTCCTGCAGCAGGATTCGAAACAGAGTTTCGTTTCTGCTCAGCTGCAGCAAGGGGTTTTTGACTTCTTTTTTAGCCGGAGAGAGCCACTTATCTTTGTCCAGGTGGTAATCTCCTTCTAAGTTCTTTACTTCAAACAAATAGATTTTTTGCGGCGAGATGTACAAAGAATCAACCTGATAAGTTGTTTGATTGGTTTCAAGCAGCAGATCACTCAGAATGATTCCGTTCCCTTGATGAAGTTTAAGCCACACCTCGAACTCCTTCTCCCCATCAAATCCTTTTTCAAGGTTAAGATAATGGGCTGCTTCTTCTGCATCCAAAGCCTTTCGGGCATTCAGCTTCCGGTACATTAGCAGTTCTTTTGATTCTCGCAGATCTTTCACATGCATTCCTCCTTTTCAAAATCGTATTACAGGAGGCAGATTCCGGCAAATTACGAAAATCAAATTTTCGCACAAAAAAAGCCGCCCCTATAAGGACAGCTTTCCATCTATCTTATTCTTCCCAGACTTTAACTTCTTTCATTGCATCGCCCTGTTTGATTTTGTAGACGTTGTCTAGTCCTTCAACAACTTGTCCGAATACAGTATGGACGCCGTTCAAATGAGGCTGAGGCTCGTGAACGATGAAGAATTGGCTTCCGCCTGTGTCTTTTCCTGCATGCGCCATTGAAAGAGCTCCGGCAACGTGCTTGTGAGGGTTTCCTGCTGTTTCACATTTGATTGAGTAGCCAGGGCCGCCTGCGCCAGTTCCAGTTGGATCTCCGCCTTGTGCAACGAAGCCAGGGATAACGCGGTGGAATGTTACGCCGTTGTAGAAGCCTTCTTTAGCAAGCTTTTCAAAGTTTTCTACTGTTTTAGGTGCTGCTTCAGGATAAAATTCGATCACCATTTGATCGCCGTTTTCCATTGTGATTTGACCTTTTTTCATATGTATGAAACCTCCTGCATCTTTTTTTCGTCTAATAGACTGAACGTTATTCATTCTACTATATAACGTTTCATAAAGCCAAACAGTTCGCTGTTTTCCTGAAAAAACCTGTCGCCAAACCGATAAACAGATTATAATGAAGATTGCTGTCATAAAGAAGGAGGTCTTTTTTTTGAAAAAGATAATGATTACTGCATTCTCACTGGCACTGCTTGCTTTTCCGTCAATGGGACTTGCCGATGCAGCACCCGGAGACAAAATTATTACACTTGGAAAGAACTTAACAGAAGCACAGAAGGATTCCATGCTTTCTGAAATGGGAGCGGATGACAGTGCTCAAGTCATAGAAGTGACAAACGAAGAAGAACATAAATATCTCGGAAACTATATTCCGAAGGCGCAAATTGGGACGAGAGCGATTTCCTCTTCAGCCATTACGATTGAAGAGAGCGGCGCAGGCCTTGAAGTTAATACGAAAAATGTCAATTGGGTAACAGATGAAATGTATTTGAACGCCCTGATGACAGCGGGTGTAAAAGATGCTTCCATCCAGGTTTCAGCGCCATTTGAGGTATCCGGCACAGCAGCTTTGACAGGTTTGCTGAAAGCTTATGAAGTAAGTTCAGATGAGGCCATTCCGGAAGATGTGAAACAGGTGGCGAACGAAGAACTTGTCAAAACAGCTGAGCTAGGCGACAAAGTTGGACAGGAAAACGCCAGTGCACTCATGGCTAAAATTAAAGAAGAAATCGCGAACAACGGAGTTCCAGAGACAGATGCCGAGTTCCGCGAACTGATTGAAACATCAGCAAACGACCTTGGCATTACACTGTCTGAAGAAGAAATCAACAGCCTTGTAGACCTGTTCAATAAAATGAAAGACGTCAACATCGACTGGAATCAAGTAGGACAGCAGCTTGATCAAGCAAAAGACAAGATTTCAAAATTCATAGATTCAGAGGAAGGCCAAAACTTCCTTGATCAACTGAAAGAGTTTTTTATTGCTCTTTGGGATGCGATCATCGCTATTTTCAGCAATAAAGATAATGCCTGAAGCAAACAGCCTGCAGAAACTATTTCTGCAGGCTGTTTTTTATCTGATTTCATATTCTCTGCATTTTTCATAAAAGCTTGTTTTCCCAATGCCAAGAAGCTTTGCCGCCTCCAATTTGTTTCCTTTTGCTTCTGATAAAGCATGGAGAATGGCTCCCTTCTCAGCATCAGCTACAATGCTCTTTAGCGGTTTCACAGGACCTTCGAACGTGTTTCTGTTTACTGGCTGCAGCGGCAAGCCGGCAGTGTATGGCATGCTCTGGCTGTGTTCTTCTTTCTGAAGATAAAGAGGCAGATGTTCAGGGAAGATGATTTGTCCGTCGAGCACATTCACAGCCCGTTCGAGCACGTTTTCAAGTTCCCGGATGTTTCCGGGCCATGAATGCCTTTCAAGATCAAGCATCGCTTCTTCAGATAGATCCAGACCATATCTGTGAAATTTCGTCTCAAGTTTTTTCAAAAGAACTCTTGAGATTGGAACAATGTCTTCCTTTCTGTCTGCAAGGGAGGGAATCTCAATTTTTATGACATTCAGCCTGTAGTAGAGGTCCTCTCTGAATTCTCCGTCCAAAACCATCTTCTCCAGATTCCTGTGGGTAGCGGCAATGACCCTGACATCAATTTGAACAGGCCCCCTGCCGCCGATGCGTTCAATCTCTTTTTCCTGCAGTACGCGAAGCAGCTTGCTTTGCATCTGCAGGGGAAGGTCACCTATCTCGTCGAGAAAAATCGTGCCCCCGTGCGCGAGCTCAAATTTCCCTTTTTTCCCTCCTCTTTTAGCACCGGTAAAGGAGCCTTCTTCATACCCGAAGATTTCCGATTCAAAAAGGTGCTCGGGGATGGATGCGCAGTTGACTCTCATGAAAGGGGCAAATTTTCTGCCGCTTGTCTGATGGATGGCGTGCGCAAACAGTTCTTTTCCGGTTCCGGACGCTCCAAGGAGGAGCACGGCTGACTGACTGTCTGAAACTCTTTCTGCGAGCCGCTTTGCTTCCGTGAATTTCGGACTGTTTCCCACAAGATCCCCGAAATGATATTTGCTGAAGAGCTCTTTTTCAAATTTTCTTTTATAATAGTTTAACTCTTCCATGATTGGCTGGATTTTCTTTGAGTAGTCGATCCATTCCTGTGCATTGCGGAACATGACCGTTCCCACAGCGCCAACGAGCTCTCCTTTTACGTATAGGGGATAGCGGTTTGCAATCATCTCGCTGCCCTTAATAGGATGAATGGACGCCACCTCGGCCTGTCCGGTTTTGGCCACAATCTGCATTCTCGTGTTTTCAATCACATCCTGAACAGGCTTTCCGATTGATTCTTCCGCATTCACATGTAAGAACTCACAATAGGCAGAATTGAGATAAAGAACTGTCCCCTCATGATCCACTACTACCATGCATTCAGCTGCTAAGTTGACGACCTCTTCGATCCAGTCTGCAGGAAGCTTTTCCATGAGCCCTTTCATTCTCTCCACCTCTTTCCTTTCTATAAACCGTTTACATTTTATGTTCATCTTACACGGACGCATTGACAAAAATCAATAGATTAAGAGATTCAGCACATAAAAAAGACAGCATGGCACGCTGTCTTTTTTTCACTCTTATTGAACCGTATACCCGCCGTCAAGAATCGCTGCCTGACCAGTTATTCCTTTCGCTTTGTCGCTTGCAAGGAAGACGGCATAATCCGCAATTTCCTGAACAGCGAGCAGTCTCTTTTGCGGAACGAGCGGATAGATGACCTGCTCGAGCACGCGTTCGAGCTCTACATTTCTTGTTTTTGCAAGGTCTGCGAGCTGATTGCGCACAAGCGGTGTATCCACGTAACCTGGACAAAGTGCGTTAACGGTAATGCCATGTTCTGCCCCTTCAAGCGCCGCTACTTTTGTTAATCCGATGACACCATGCTTGGCGCTGTTATATGCCGCTTTTCCAGCAAAACCGATGACTCCGTTTATGGATGCCATGTTGATGATTCTGCCGAATTTTTGTTTTTTCATAATCGGGAAAGCATGTTTTGTTGCGACAAACGGAGCTGTCAGCATGACTTTAATCAGAAATTCAAACCGGTCAGTCGGAAATTCGTCAATTGGAGAAACGTGCTGCAGTCCTGCATTGTTGACCAGAATATCCAGTCGTCCATATTGCTTTTGGACGGTTTCGATTGCTCCAATCATCTCGTCTTCCTTTGTTACATCGCACGCTGCCGCAATGGATTCAAATCCTTCATCCTTCAGCTTTGATGCCGCTGCTTCTGCTGCTTCTCTATTAATATCTGAAATTACGACCGCAGCACCTTCTCTTGCATACTCTTTTGCTATTTCAAAGCCGATCCCGCCTGCAGCGCCTGTGATCAGCGCTGTTTTTCCGCTGAGTAATTGGTTCATCGCCATGTTCCTTTCTGTCTGTAGCTCGCCTTAATGGGCGGTCATCAATGATTGGTTGACCGTAAACGCGGCCTCTGTTTTCTCTTTTACCTCTTCAATGGTCACTCCGTCCTGCAGTTCGACAAGCTCCATCGCACCATCCGCAAAATCAAAGACGGCAAGATCTGTAATGAGGCGGTTGACTACATGCTTCCCTGTCAGCGGAAGGCTGCATTCCTTCTTCACCTTGGATTCGCCGTATTTATTCACATGCTCCATAATAACAATGATTCTTTTGGCGCCGTTTACAAGATCCATGGCACCACCCATTCCTTTTACCATTTTCCCCGGGATCATCCAGTTGGCAAGGTCCCCCTCTTCAGATACCTCCATGCCCCCAAGAATAGCAAGATCAATATGCCCTCCGCGGATCATGGCGAAGGATTCGGCACTGTCGAAGTAGGAAGCTCCAGGCACACTTGTTACCGTTTCTTTCCCTGCGTTGATCAGGTCTGGATCTTCTGTTCCAGAAACCGGGTAAGGACCGATCCCAAGGAGGCCATTCTCTGATTGCAAAAGAACATTGTAATCATCCGGAATTTCGTTAGCCACAAGCGTCGGCATTCCGATTCCGAGATTCACGTTCATTCCGTCCTGAATTTCTTTTACTGCTCTCTGCACCATTTTCCGTCTGCTGTCATTCATGTTTTTGCCTCCCCCTTATGCCTGGCGCACAGTCAGGCGTTCAATGCGCTTTTCATAGTTTGATCCAAGCAATACATGCTGGACATAGATGCCCGGTGTATGAATTTCGTCCGGATCCAGTTCGCCTGCTTCTACAATTTCTTCCACTTCTGCAATCGTTATTTTCCCTGCCATTGCAGCTACCGGGTTAAAATTCCTTGATGTTTTCCGGAAGACCAAATTGCCGAGGGTATCTGCTTTCCACGCTTTTACGAGGGCAAAATCACCGACAATCCCTCTTTCAAGAATATAGGTCCTGCCGTCAAAATTCTTATGTTCTTTTCCTTCTGCGACCTTTGTTCCCACCCCTGTGGCTGTATAAAAACCCGGAATGCCTGCACCGCCCGCTCTCATTCTCTCGGCGAGCGTTCCCTGCGGAATCAGTTCCACTTCCAATTCGCCGCTTAAATACTGTCGTTCAAAAATTTTGTTTTCCCCTACATAAGAGGACATCATTTTCTTAATTTGTTTGTTGGCGAGAAGAAGGCCGAGACCCCAATCATCCACTCCGCAGTTATTGCTGACAACTGTCAGGTCTTTTACCCCTTTATCTCTTAATGCCAGAATCGCTTTTTCCGGAATGCCGCAGAGGCCGAAGCCTCCAACGACCAATGTTGCACCGTCTTCTATTTTTTCTATTGCCTGTTCAAATGAATCGAGCACTTTCCCTTTTCCCATCACTGTTCCCTCTCTTTCCCCGATGTTTTTTTATACTAGACCGAATAGACTGTAAATTCCGATGATGACAAACACGGCAACTGTTTTAATAATCGTAATGGCAAAAATATCACGGTAGGATTGTCTGTGAGTCAATCCGGTAACAGCAAGAAGCGTGATAACCGCTCCATTGTGAGGAAGCGTATCCATACCGCCGGAAGCCATCGAAATGACCCTGTGCATAACCTCAGGAGGAATATTGAACTTTTCAATCGCCTCAAGGTACTTATCAGACATCGCGCTAAGCGCAATTCCCATACCGCCTGATGCAGAGCCGGTAATACCTGCAAGTGTCGTCGTCGTAACCGCACCGTTTACGAGCGGATCTGTGAAAGTAGAAGAAATTCCGTTGCTTACTGCTTTAAATCCAGGCAATGCAGCAATAACGCCGCCGAACCCGTACTCAGCGCCTGTATTCATAGCTGCAAGCAGGGCACCGCCGATACCGGCATTCAGACCTTCTTTAATGTTGGCGGTTACAGCTTTCCAGTCAAAAGCAATCGTCGCGATGATTCCAATCAGCAGCGCAAGTTCAACAGACCAGATGGCTACAACGGACGGCAGTTCGATCTTTCCGAACGCTTCAAGCCCGATGGCTGAAAAATCAAATCCGTTTGGATACCATTTTGGAAACGAAACTGTGAAAAACTTATTCATGACTCCAACAAGAATCAGCGGCACAAAAGCCAAAATCTGGCGCGCCACACTCGGTTCAGTTCCAGCCGATAATGTCGCCTCTTCCTTTTCGCGGACGATCTCAGGATCAAGCCCGGCAGCCGTCTCTGAATGAAATCCGGCATATCCTTCTCCGGCTTTCTCAGCTTTTTTGCGTCTTGATTCCAGATACCACATCCCAATTGAGAGGACGAAGATCGCACCAATGATTCCAAGAACAGGCGCTGCATAGATATCTGTTTTGAAGAAAGTAGTCGGGATTACGTTTTGAATCTGCGGAGTACCTGGAAGGGCATCCATTGTAAAGGTAAACGCACCGAGAGCAATCGTTCCCGGAATCAGGCGTTTTGGAATGTCTGCCTGGATGAAAAGGTTCTTCGCAAATGGATAGACGGCAAACACAACAACAAACAGACTGACGCCGCTGTACGTTAAAATCGCACCCATCAGAACGATGGCAAGAATGGCTCTCTTTGCACCGACAAGTTTGACAATCGTCTTGGCAATCGATTCAGCAAGGCCAGACATTTCAACAACTTTCCCAAAAATGGCCCCAAGCAGGAACACAGGAAAGTAAAGTTTAATGAACCCGACCATTTTTTCCATAAACACATTGGAGAAAAACGGCAGGACATAACTCGGATCTGTCAGCAGCACAGCAAACAGTGCACAGATCGGAGCAAACAAAATAACCGAAAATCCCCGGTATGCCACAAACATCAATAAACTCAGCGACAATAAAATAATAATGATTTCCACAAACATCCCCCTTAGCCTAAGTGTTCTTCTGCATTAGCAGCCCATTTAACGGAAAGCGCTTACAAATTAGGTACCCCTGCCCGCTTGCGCTACCCATCCAAATGACCAGCTCACAGTAATAACTTGCAAGATGCGTGCCAACATAGCCTTTCTTTATAAAAAATTCGGAAAATTGACTTAAATTCAGTGACCGCTTGGCTTGTTAGTTTCTATAAGATTTAAAATTCATTTTTAAAAGGATGATATCTTCCGCAATTTCGGAAATGCACCTCATTTCATTCCGGGATATCGGAATATTCCGGATATGCGGAATGGGCTATTATTACGCATTTTTAATACGGTGTATATATAGAGGTTGCGTTTTTCTTATTGGAACCTTATAATTCCGAAGCTCCATTTTATAGGGATGCACTTTTGTCTTTTACTACCCTATATTTCCGCAGCTCCGATTTATAGGGATGAGGATGCAGTTTCTTCTTTTGCTACCCTATATTTCCGCAGCTCCGTTTTATAGGAATGCAGTTTCTTCTTTTGCTACCCTATATTTCCGCAGCTCCAATTTATAGGGATGCAGTTTTTTCTTTTGCTACCCTATATTTCACCCGCTCCTTTTTATAGGGTTACATTTTCCCTTTTTGATACCCTATATTTCCGCAGCTCCGATTTATAGGGTAGCAGTTTTTTCTTTTGCTACCCCATATCTCACCCGCCCCATTTTATAGGGATGCATTCCACTCTTTTCCTCTCCTATATTTCCGCATCCCAATTTTATAAGGATGCATTTTCTTCTTTTCCTACCCCATATCTCACCCGCCCCATTTTATAGGGATGCATTTCCTACCCCATATTTCACCTGCTCAATTCTATAGGGATGCATCCACTGTAATAGCCAGCCTTTTACCCCTTCCCCAAAAACAAAATAGCCGCCCCCAACCGGAAGCGGCTTTTTCAATCTATCAGCATTGAGACACTTTTGATTTTAACGGCAGATCCAGTGCGACCAGATCCTGATACGTTTCTCTTTTAATGACAAGCTGTGCTTCTCCATTTTCTGCAAAAACAACCGGAGGACGCGGAATGCGGTTATAGTTGTTTGCCATGGAGTATCCGTATGCACCTGTGCAGAAGACTGCCAGCAGATCATCTGGGTTTGCTTGCGGCAGAGGAAGATCCCAAATAAGCATGTCCCCGCTCTCGCAGCATTTGCCGGCGATGGAAACAGAGTCATCCTTTGGATCATTCATCCGGTTCGCAAGGGCTGCTTCGTATTTTGCCTGATAAAGGGCAGGACGGATGTTGTCGCTCATGCCGCCGTCGACAGAGACATATTTGCGGACATTCGGCACCACTTTTTCTGAGCCGATGGAATAAATGGTTGTGCCGGCGTCACCTACAAGCGAACGGCCCGGTTCAATCCAGATTTCAGGCATGGCAATCCCGCTTTCCTTCACCTGCTGCTTGATGCTTTCAACGATTTTTTCAACATAATACGTTGCCGGCATCGGCTCATCTTCTTCTGTATAGCGGATGCCGAATCCGCCGCCTAGATTGACCACTTTCGGTTCATACTGAAACGTTTCTTTCCAGTACGTCACTTTAGTGAAGATTTTTTCAGCAGCCAGAACGAAGCCCGTTGCATCGAAGATCTGTGAACCAATATGGCAGTGATAGCCGAGAAGATCGAATGCATCTGATGAAAGAACACTTTCCATCGCGCGTTCTACCTGGCCGTTTTGAAGGTCAAAGCCAAATTTTGAATCTTCCTGTCCGGTCGTAATGTAGTCATGTGTATGCGCTTCAACACCTGGAGTTACCCTCAATAGAACCGGAACAGTCGTTTTTTCACCAGCGGCAATCTCTTTGATAAGCTCGATTTCTCTGAAATTGTCAACAACAACGCAGCCTATGTTCAGCTTGATCGCCATTTCCAGCTCTTCTCTGCTTTTATTATTGCCGTGGAAATGAATTCTGTCTGCCGGAAAGCCTGCTGTTACAGCTGTATAAAGCTCTCCTCCTGATACGACATCAAGGGAAAGTCCTTCTTCTTCGACCAGCTGAAACATGGCAACGGATGAAAACGCTTTGCTTGCATAGGCAACCTGCGCCTTCACGCCAAGTTTTTCAAATGTATGTTTAAAGCTTCTCGCACGTTCGCGAATAAGCGCGACATCGTAAATATAAAGAGGTGTACCATATTTAGATGCAAGTTCAGTTGCATCTACTCCCCCGATTTCAAGGTGATTCTGCTCGTTGACTTTGCTGCTTCCGTGTAAGAACAATTTAGCATCCCTCTTTCATTCCGTAAAAGGACAAAAGAACAGCTGCTACCTTTTGGGTGAACAGCTGTTCCGCACTTCTGGTCCTTCAGGTAAATTAAGCTTACAATATCACAAAATCCCTGCACTTTCAATCCTTTTAGCGCGGCTGTTTCCTGATATTCTGGGGGTGTACGATGCTTGGTCTGACCTTTGCCCCTGGCACCGATGTACGGATGAAAACCTGCCACAGAGCTTTGGCGTTAAATGGAAGGAACGGCCATAGATATGGCGTGTTCAACGATCTGATGCTCGCTAAGTATAAGAAAATCAAGGTAGTCCCGACGACAAGTCCTTCTGCGTGAAACAGTGCAACCGCCACAAGGAGTACCAGCCTCACCATTTTATTGGCAATGCTGAGCTCATAGCTCGGTGTTGCAAAAGTCCCGATGGCAGCGATGGCAACGTAGAGAATGACCTCGGGAACAAAAAGTCCGACATCAATGGCAATCTGCCCGATCAGAGCTGCCGCAATCAAGCCCATCGCAACGGATAATGCGGTCGGAGTATGAATGGCCGCCATCCTTAAAAATTCGATTCCCAGATCAGCGAGAAACAACTGTACGACTATCGGAATATTTTTCTTTTCATTAGGACCAATGTAATTGATTGCTTCTGGCAAAAGCGATGGTTCAAGCACATAAGCAAACCATAGAGGGACGATAAAAATCGATCCTATGATGCCGAGAAACCTCACCCATCTTAAAAACGTTCCGACAGCAGGGGCCTGGCGGTATTCTTCCGCGTGCTGAACATGATGAAAGTACGTGGTTGGCGTAATGATCACACTTGGAGATGTATCAACAATAATTAATACATGCCCTTCAAGCAAATGATTGGCCGCAACATCAGCCCGCTCTGTGTATCTGACAAGAGGAAACGGATTATATCCCTGTTTCACCAGGAATTCTTCCACCGTTTTATCTGACATCGTAAGTCCGTCTATCTTAATGGTCTCAAGCTCTTTTTTTACCACTTCAACCATATCAGGGTCTGCAACATCTTCTATGTAGCACAGGCATACATCCGTTTTCGAGCGTTCACCGATCTTCATCATCGAAAACCGCAAGCCTTCATCCCGGATTCTTCTGCGCATCAAAGCAGTGTTCACAATGATGTTTTCAACAAAACCGTCTCTTGAACCCCGGACCACTTTTTCTGTATCCGGTTCTTCAGGGTTTCTGCCGGGATAGCTCCGCACATCAACGACAATTCCGTAATCAAAGCCTTCAATCATGAAGACAACTAATCCGGAAAGGACCTGATCGACTGCTTCATCCATCGTTTTAAGCTTTTGCACCTGCTGATGGGCAAGCCTGTTTTCGATAATTTCATTGACTTTCATCCGTTCAAACTCAAAGTCATTGATTTCGACGAGTTCTTTTAAAATCGGAATCAGAAAAGAAGTATCGCAAAGGCCTGTCACGTAGTACATATTGACCTCTACGCCCAGGACAAAAATTTTCCGGACACCGAGGTCAAAGCTTTGATTTAACCCGACATGGTTTTTAAAATAGTTTTCATTGACGGATAGTTTAGATGAAATTTTCGTCTTCTGTTCTGCTTTTTTTTCGCTCATCTGCCATACCGCTCCTTTCCAGGATTAATTCAACTGCTTTCATGGTGATTGGAGAACCGCGGTCAACGCTGTCTTTTCGGGACATTTTTCCAATGTCGCCGATTCCGACGATAATCGGCACATTCAGTCTGTCCAGGCAATAAACGGTGTCTCCCGTCATTTTTCCAACTTCAAATTCTCTTATGCCGCTTTTATCGACCCCATATTCGGAAATCTGTCCGTCCCGGTCGATGGATACATCAATATTCGTCCATTCAGATCCGTGCGTTTTCGCTGCAACGGCAATGACCCCAAGCACTTCAATTTGAGGATGCTCCGCCACATGTATAAGCGCTCTTTCACCTGGACCTTCTTCTAAAAGACCGCAATCATCAAACATGACAAAGACAGGGTCATATGGGGTTTTTAAGATTAGCTTCACAATCTCCGGACCTGTCAAAAAAGTGGGATTTCCTTTAGACTGGGAAATGCATCTGCCGCCGACTTTCTTTGCCGCATAAGCAATCGTTTTGGCCGCATACACATCTCCATCTGTCACGATAATGACCCTTCTTGTCTCTGTCATAGGATGATCTTATCCTTTCGGCTTAAAAATAAGTGCCACGAAAAAAGCAAACACAATAGCAGCTGAGATCCCTGCAGATGTCAGTTCGAAAATACCGATTCCGATCCCGATAATGCCGTGTTCCTCCGCCTGCTTCATTGCCCCGTGCAAAAGGGAATGGCCGAAGCTTGTAATCGGAACGGTGGCGCCTGCTCCTGCAAATTTTATAAAATTATCATAAATGCCGAAGCCGTCAAGAATCGCACCTGACACGACGAACGTACTCATAACATGTGCCGGTGTAAGCTTTGCAAAATCAAGGAGAATCTGGCCGATGACACATATGGCCCCGCCTACTGCAAACGCAATTAAGTATTCCATGTATTGTTCCCACCCCTGTCCACTCTCTCGAAAACAACTGCATGAGCAATTGTCGGAATGGATTCTTTTTGCTGAATCATCGTCGGGCTTAAGAGAGCGCCCGTTGCGACCACCATCACTTTTTTCAAATTGCCGTTTCTCATTTCGTTAAAAAGATGGCTATACGTGACAACAGCCGAACATCCGCAGCCGCTGCCCCCTGCAAACACGTTCTGGTCAGGCCGGTAAATCATAATGCCGCAGTCGTTATGATTGGCATAGACGTCAAATCCTTCTTCTTTTAAAAGATCCTTCAAGATCGGGCTGCCAACAGAAGCCAGATCGCCCGTTGCAATCAAATCGTACTCGGCTGGAGATACGTTTAAGTCTTTAAAGTGCTGCGCAATGGTATCCGCAGCCGCTGGTGCCATCGCAGATCCCATATCAAAGGGATCCGTTATTCCAAGGTCTGCCACACTGCCGATGGTCGCTGACGTAATTCTGATGTCACTCTCGTCGCGGCTGACAATGACGGCTCCTGAACCTGAAATGGTGGACTGGGCTGTTTTCGGCTTTTGACCGCCATATTCGGTAGGGTACCTGAACTGCCGCTCTGCTGTTGCGTTATGGCTGCTCGTAGCGGCTAACACCCTGTTTGCAAATCCCCCGTCAACTAGCGCCGAACTCACAGCCAGTGTTTCCATGGAGGTTGAGCATGCTCCAAACATGCAGAGAAAAGGGATCTTGTTATGCCTTGCTGTATAGTTTGCTGTCACGTTCTGATTGAGGAGATCTCCTGCAAGGAAAAAATCAATGTCTTCCTTTGTGAAATTTCCTTTCTTCAGGGCAAAATCGATCGCATCCTCCATCAGCCGCCGTTCCGCAAGTTCCCAGTTGTCCTCATTGCAGTGGAGATTGTCATATGTTTTATCAAATCCGCTGCCGAGCGGTCCATCTGCTTCTTTTGGCCCGACAGCCGTTCCGCTTGACTGAACATAAACAGGATTTTCAAAAACCCACGTCTGCTTACCGGTTAATCTCATTTTTTATAGCCCCTCCTTCTTTTTAAAATGCCAGTCCGTAAACATATCTGATAATCCCTACCACGTACGCTGCCACAACACCGAAAACAATGACCGACCCGGCAAGCTTAAACATGTTTGTCGCAACTCCGAGCACAATCCCTTCACTTCTGTGCTCAAGGGCCGCACTTGTCATAGAATTGGCAAAGCCGGTAACAGGCACGGCTGAACCGGCTCCTGCAAACTGGCCGATCCTGTCGTAGATGCCAAAACCCGTAAGGAGAGCTGAAATTAATATAAGTGTTGCGACCGTAGGGTTTCCGGCGGTTTTTTCCGTAAAATTAAAGAAGTGAATATACATGTTTGATATGGCCTGGCCAAGCGTGCAGATCAGACCTCCCACTAAAAAAGCCTTCAGGCAGTTCAAAAAATACGGCGGCTTCGGCTGATACGTCTTTACCTTGTTTTTGTAATCGTCCTTTAAATTTGCCATGTTTTCTCCTCCCGGAATTATTGATAGACGAAATAGATCCAGTGAAACAGGGACCCTGCCACTTTTCCAAACACAATCGCCATTAAGAGAATGACAATCTTGTCGGCAATTCCGATTCTTTTTGCGAGAATCGGAAAAACATTCAGTACTTCAGTGAGCGCTGCGGCAAGCATGCCGATAAAGATCCCGTTGATTAAGCCGACGGGCAAAAGAAAAAACTCCGGCAAGAACAGTTTCGAATCCCTTAAGCTGACCCATCCCCCTGTAATGGCCCCGGCTACAATGGCCCACTCGTACGCCTGAATCATATCGACGGTTTTCGTCAGCTGGGTGAGACGGGGAATGATCCCGAGAACCGCTAAAAATGCGACAAACCCCGACCCTACAGCAAGACCCCCTGCAAGCCCGATCAGCATCGTGATCAGAAGGTTAATGATCATCGATTTTTTTCATGCTTTCTTTGTTTTCTTTCATGGACACATACATATCCATGTCGAGCTGATAATTGAACATCTCGACCTCAAGCGGACTGGGCTCTTCATTAATTCTCTTTTTAAAGAGATGATTGAAAAACAGAATCATCCCAAGACCGAGTCCGATCGAATATGGGATTTGCAGAAGAAGCGGATGCTCAGACGTTTTTCCGGTAATAATCGTATACAGCCGTTTATGCACAAGCTGCATGCTGACATCTTCATGAAAATTCATAATCGCAAGCGCAGCTCCAACAAAGAGCAGAATCCAGACAAGCGCGAACAAAACAGGCGAATATGATTTTTTCTGAAACACAATCTCAACAATTGTCTGCGCAGGCCCAACAGCCTGAACATCAATATCCGGGTCTGTCTTATGTACCTCTGCAAGCACCCGCATGACATCAATCACGACGATATTCTTATCACTCGGCTCTACCCTGTGAACAACAAGAGATGATATCCGGGTCCGGAGCTCCTCTTCAGCCACAATCTGAGCAATTTTTGAGACGGTAATACAATCGTCAGGGCGGACCTGCACTCTGTGACGCAGCCGGATGTATACCGTTTTTTCCATCACATTCACTTCCTGAAAATAGGATTGTACCTGTAGTATGCATTGGAAGAATTTATATCATGCAACTTGCAGCGGGCCATTAATTACCAAAGGAGTTTTTATTAAGGGAGTACTCGGGGCTGTGCGCGAAAATGCGGCTGGAGGGGGAAATGGTGATGCGATTAAAGGAAAATTCGAATTAGATTTGAAATACAGCTTCAAATAAGCGATCAATTGCACGATTGTGTGCTGTCGGCAGTCTGACAGCAATCAGGTTTCCGCATTTACTACCAGCTTCTCCTGATTTACTACCAACTTCTCTGCTGCAACTACCAACTTTCGTGAAATACAGCCAACTTTCCGATTTTTACAACCAACCTTTAAAATTTTGAAGCAGATCGGCAATAATACGGCTGCAGATTTCCGATTATCTTCCGATTTTGCGGTTCCTGCAGTCGGCAATCAATTCAATGTCCGATTCTGTGCCGCAAGCGCCCCGTCAGCAATCAGATTTCCGCATTTACTACCAGCTTCTCCTGATTTACTGCCAACTACTCAGCTGCAATTACCAACATTCGTTGAATTACTACCAACTTTTCAGGTTTTACTACCAACTCTCAAAATCCGGGTATCGTTCACAGCCTGCTGCCACCTCAACCTCAATCCATCTCCCTTAGTATTTTCGAAAACTCAAAAAAGACACATCGCATGATATGTCTTTTTGAAAAATTATTGATCCATCCGGTCTTTCATCTGCTGGAGGATCTTTTTTTCGAGCCGGGATACCTGCACCTGTGAGATGCCGAGGCGTTCGGCCACTTCTGATTGGGTCTGGTCTTTGTAGTATCTGAGATACACGATCAGCTTTTCCCGCTCATCGAGTTCTTTTATGGCATCTTTCAGGACGATTTTGTCAAACCACTTCGTCTCGCCCGAGTCAGCGATTTGATCGAGAAGGGTGATCGGGTCGCCATCGTTTTCGTAGACGGTTTCGTGGATGGAGGATGGCGCGCGTACGGCTTCCTGTGCAAGAACGACTTCTTCAGGTGTGATCTCAAGGTAGTCTGCGATCTCAGAGACAGTCGGCATTTTGCCGAGCGATTTTGATAAATCATCTTTTGCTCTTCTGATTTTGTTGCCCAGTTCTTTTAGAGAGCGGCTCACCTTTACTGTGCCGTCATCCCGGATAAAGCGCTGAATTTCGCCGATAATCATCGGAACCGCATAGGTTGAAAATTTAACGTCGTAGGACAGGTCAAATTTATCAACCGATTTTAAAAGGCCGATGCAGCCAATTTGAAACAGGTCATCTGCTTCATAGCCCCTGTTCAGGAATCTTTGAACGACAGACCACACTAAGCGCATGTTTTTTTCAACAATCGTATCTCTTGCCGTCTGGTCGCCTTCCTGGCTGCGTTTGATCAGTTCCTTTACTTCATGGTCCTTAAGCTGAGTTTTCGAGATATCGTTCTTGACCTCCACATCCATAGCAAGTCTCCTTAGTTTACTAAAGCTTTGCTTTTCGATAAGTGTTTTGTAAGCTTTACCGATGTTCCGCGGGATTTTGACGATTCAATTTCCACTTCATCCATGAAGTTTTCCATGATGGTAAAGCCCATTCCTGACCGTTCAAGTTCCGGCTTAGTTGTATAAAGAGGCTGCCTTGCTTCTTCTACATCGCTGATTCCCATACCCTCATCGCGGATGGACAGTTTGACAATGCTGTCTTCCAGTGTGACAGAAATATAGACAATTCCGCTTGGGTCGTTGTCATAGCCGTGAATGATGGCGTTTGTGACCGCCTCAGATACGACCGTTTTGATTTCAGTCAGTTCATCAAGTGTCGGGTCAAGCTGGGCAATAAATGCCGCAACTGTCACCCGTGCAAAGGATTCGTTCTGGCTGAGCGCGGAAAATTGAAGGTTCATCTCATTTCTCATGATGCCACCCCCAGTGTGACGAGCGCTCTTTCTTCAGACGATTCCAGGCGGATGATTTTAAACAGGCCTGACATATCAAACAGGCGTTTGACTGCCGGCGATATGGCACAGACGACCATTTCCCCGCCGATTTGCTTCACTTGTTTGTATCTTCCCAAAATGACGCCAAGCCCTGAACTGTCCATAAAAGACAGGTGCTCAAGGTTCAGTACGATATGCTGAACATTTTCAGATGCAAGAATGTCTGTCACTTTCTGGCGCAGTTCTTCCGCGGTATGATGATCGAGTTCACCGATCAGACGAATGCACAGGACAGATTGTTTGACATCAAGCTCTACTGCTAGACTCATCCCTATTCCTCCCTAAATTCCGGATATAGTCAGTTTCGAGGTTTTGACGCTTTTTTCCTGCCCTGTGACAAAACTAGTGCCTATTCGCCAACATTAGCCAGTTTCTGTTTTCAGCCTGATTTCGTAAAGTCTGAAAGAACTCGTTTAAAGAGTGTCCACCAGCCGGCCTGCTCGATATCGCCTTCTGCTACAAGAGGGCTTTCAACAACGGTTTTGCTGTCTTTTTTCAGAATCAATTTTCCAAGCTCATCGCCTTTTTTAAGCGGCGCCTGAAGATTTTGTTTCATGACAACTTCCTGAGTGACATCTTTTACACTTCCGCCTTTTTTCGTCAGTACTGAAATCGGTTCAGATGTGACAAGATTTAGCGTTTTGCTGTTTCCTTTGCTGATCTTCATTTTTGCAACGACTTCGTTCCGTTTGAACAGAGGGTGCGTTTCATATTGGCTGAATGCGTAATCAAGCATTTTTGTCACTTGTGCATTTCTGTCTTTTGGAGTCGGTGCTCCCATAACAACGGCAATGACACGCATGTTGTCTTTTTTGGCAGTGGCAGTCAGGCAGTATTTTGCTTCATTTGTAAAGCCTGTTTTCACACCGTCGACGCCTTTATAAAACTTTACAAGGCGGTTCGTGTTGACGAGCCAGAATTTTTTATCGGTATCTTCGCGAAGGTAGTCTTCATAAGATCCGGTGTATTGTGTGATTTTTTCAAACTTCAGCAGTTCTTTCGCCATCACGGCCATGTCATGTGCTGTGCTGTAATGGCCTTTTTCAGGCAGGCCTGTTGGATTTTGAAAAGCTGTATTCTTCAGTCCAAGCGCTTTCACGCGTTTGTTCATTTTTTCTACAAATGCATCTTCTGAGCCGGAAATGCGCTCGGCCATGGCAACAGACGCATCATTTCCGGATGCAATAGCAATTCCTTTAAGCATTTCATGAACAGTCATCTCTTCTCCCGGTTCAAGAAAAATCTGGGATCCGCCCATGGAAGCGGCGTATTCGCTTGTGCGGACTTTTTCGTCCATTTTCAGCTGCCCTTTATCGATCTCTTCCATAATCAGCAGCATGGTCATAATTTTTGTCATGCTCGCCGGAGGAAGCTTTTCATCACTGTTTTTATCATAGAGAATGTTGCCGGTGTCGCGTTCGATCAGCACAGCCGATTTTGCTTTATCCGCAAGCTGGACTGAGCCTTCTTCTGCAAAAGCAGGTGTTGCAATGGTCAATATCATGGTGCTGAGCACTGCGGTTGATAGTAGACGTTTCATCTCCAAGCCCTCCATTCATATACTTCCCATTTTTTCCATGTGATGAAAAAATATACTTATGGACACCAAAATTTTTGCATGCAAAAAGCCGGGAGTTCATCCCGGCTCTGGCTGTTCTTATTCTTTTACTGTATCATGCACAAGCGGCGGTGCTTCCACTGACTGCTGTGACACTTTGATGCTCTCATAAAGCTTTGCTTTTACTTGCTCCACATCTTCCTGGTTGCTGTAAATAGTCACTAGAGAATCGCCTTTTTTGACGGCCTCTCCAATTTTTTTGTTCAGCATCAGACCGACTGCAAGGTCGATTTCAGATTCTTTCGTAGCGCGTCCGGCTCCAAGCCACATCGCAGCAACCCCTACAGAATCTGCTACGATTTCAGATACATAGCCGTCTTCTTTTGCAGGAAGTTCAACCTTGTATTTTGCCTGCGGCATTTTGCTCGGGTCATCAACAACTGAACCGTCTCCCCCCTGTGCTTCAAGGAAAACTTTGAGCGTTTCAAGAGCTTTTCCGTTTTGAATCACTTCTTCAAGCATGCTGCGCGCTTCTTCAAGTGATGACGCTTTTTCTGCAAGGAATACCATGTAGCTTCCAAGCGTTAAGCACAGCTCGTGAAGATCTTCCGGACCTTCTCCTTTTAACGTATCAATCGCTTCTTTGATTTCAAGGGCATTTCCGATTGCGTAGCCAAGCGGCTGGCTCATATCAGAAATAACGGCCATCGTTTTGCGTCCGACTGCATTTCCGATCTCAACCATTGCCTGTGCAAGCTCTCTTGCATCATCAAGGTCTTTCATAAATGCGCCTGCGCCTGTTTTTACATCAAGAACAATTGCATCTGCGCCTGCTGCAATTTTTTTGCTCATAATGGAGCTTGCAATCAGCGGAATGCTGTCAACGGTAGCTGTTACGTCACGAAGAGCGTAAAGCTTTTTATCAGCAGGAGTTAAGTTGCCGCTCTGGCCGATAACCGCGATTTTGTTTTGGTTTACAAGCTTAATGAACTCTTCGTTTTCAATTTCAACGTGGAATCCAGGTACGGCTTCAAGTTTATCAATCGTTCCGCCAGTGTGGCCAAGACCGCGTCCTGACATTTTCGCAACCGGCACGCCGACTGCAGCGACAAGAGGTCCAAGAACAAGTGTCGTTGTATCGCCTACTCCGCCTGTGCTGTGCTTATCAACCTTGATGCCTTCAATCTTGCTGAGGTCGATCGTGTCGCCTGAATGAACCATTTCCATCGTTAAGTTTGCGCGCTCTTCTTTTGTCATGCCTTTAAAAAAGATCGCCATTGTAAGAGCACTCATTTGATAGTCAGGAATGTCACCGTTTGTATAGCCTTTGATGATAAAGCTGATTTCTTCTTTTGTCAGTTCTTTTCCGTCACGTTTTTTTTCAATTAAGTCAACAATTCTCATTTTTTCTCCACCTCGCTGTGAATATCTGAAACGATCTTCTTCACTAAATCCAGGAAATTCGCTTTTACCATTTCTGTTGTTTCCATTACTTCGTCATGTGAAAGCGGCTGGTCCAGAATACCGGCAGCCATGTTTGAAATACAGGAAATGCCAAGCACGTTCATGCCTGCATGGTTCGCTACAATAACTTCAGGCACAGTAGACATGCCGACCGCATCGCCGCCAAGCACTCTCGCCAGACGAACTTCTGCAGGTGTTTCATAAGCAGGTCCGGTATTTCCAACATACACGCCTTCCTGTACTTTGATCCCAAGCTCTGCGGCAGCATCTTTAGCAAGAGTTCTCAGTTTGCGGCTATAGGCCTGGGACATGTCAGGGAAACGCACGCCAAGGTCTGAATCATTTGGTCCGATTAACGGGCTAGTCCCCATATTATTGATATGATCAGAGATAATCATTAAATCACCGGGTTGAAACGATTCATTTACCCCGCCTGCTGCATTAGTGACGATAATCGTTTTTACGCCCATTTCCTTTAAAACACGAACAGGGAACGTCACTTTTTTCATGTCATAGCCTTCGTAAAAGTGGAAACGGCCCTGCATAGCAGCAACGTTTGCTCCTTTGAGCGTTCCGAATACAAGCTGTCCGGCATGACCCTCAACAGTGGATACCGGAAAGTTTGGAATGTCCTCATATGGAATTTTAACCGGATTTTCGATTTCATCCGCCAGAACACCAAGACCAGATCCAAGAATCAGACCGATCTCAGGAAGATTTTTTACTTTTTCCTTCATGAATTCTGCAGACTGTTTGATTTCTTGCAGCATGTCACGTTCCCCCTTAGTTTTTCAATTCGCTCAAAAAGCTTTTTCCATGCTTTGGCATAGTCACTTTAAAATTGTCGGCAATCGTTGCGCCGATATCAGCAAATGTTTCGCGGACAGGCAGTTCCGTGCCCTGCTTCATTCGCGGGCTGTACACCAAAAGCGGAACATATTCACGTGTATGGTCTGTCCCATGATGAACAGGGTCATTTCCGTGGTCAGCCGTAATGATGAGCAGGTCATCTTCATTTAATTTGGACATTAATTCAGGCAGGCGTGCATCATATTCTTCAAGTGCACGTCCATATCCCTCAGGATCTCTTCTGTGCCCGAACAGCGCATCAAAATCAACAAGGTTTACAAAGCTTAAGCCAGTAAAATCACGGTCTGCCGTCTGAACGATTTTATCCATTCCGTCCATATTGGATTTCGTGCGGAGCGCATCTGTAATGCCTTCACCGTCATAAATATCCGAAATTTTGCCGATGGCAATGACGTCGAGCCCGCCGTCCTGAAGCTCATTCATAACTGTGCGCTCAAATGGCTTCAGCGCATAGTCGTGGCGGTTTGCCGTACGCTTGAAATCCCCCGGATTTCCGACAAAAGGACGGGCAATGACGCGTCCGACCATATACTTTTCATCAAGGGTCATCTCGCGTGCCATTTCACAGATTTTTAGCTGCTCTTCAATCGGTATGATGTCCTCATGAGCCGCAATCTGAAGAACTGAATCCGCAGATGTGTAGACAATCAGCGCTCCGGTTTTCATATGCTCTTCACCGAGTTCATCCAGAATCTCCGTTCCCGATGCAGGCTTGTTTCCAATCACTTTTCTGCCTGTTTTTTCTTCTATAGCAGAAATCAGTTCATCAGGAAAACCGTCCGGAAACACTTTAAACGGTGTATCAATACGAAGGCCCATGATTTCCCAGTGACCAGTCATCGTATCCTTGCCGTTTGAAGCTTCCTTCATTTTTGTATAGAATGCCTGCGGTTTTTCCTGAGCAGGAATTCCTTCGATTTCTTCTATGTTGCTCAGTCCAAGCTTTGCCATGTTCGGCATGTTAAGGCCTTTCATATGCTCTGCAATGTGGCCGAGTGTGTGGGAGCCTTTGTCGCCAAAATCAGCTGCATCCGGTGCTTCCCCGATGCCGACTGAATCCATGACGATCAGAAAAACTCTTTTATATGTATAATCAGACATGTAGATCCTCCTTATGACTTAAAGTTGCTCTTTACTACCATTTCCAAATCGATGAAGATTGATTTACGCGTTTTCATTGGTCAGAAGTCTGACATCTAAAGTATAAACCGTTTTCACGGATTCTGACAATCATTATCTTTCTTTTTCCTTGTTTTATTTGTTCGAAAACCTTTTTGGCAAAAAAATGATAAAAAGCCACCCCTCAGGATGGCTTATGCTCTTGGATGATATTGTCTGTAGACGTCTTTCAGTCTCGTCTTTGAAACGTGTGTGTAAATTTGAGTTGTGGAGATATCTGCATGGCCAAGCATTTCCTGCACTGCCCGGAGATCTGCTCCATTTTCTAGAAGATGCGTTGCAAACGAATGGCGGAGAGTATGCGGCGTAAGCTCTTTGCTGATGCCTGCTTCAAGAGCAAGCTTCTTCAGATTCTTCCAGTAGCCCTGGCGTGTCATTCTGTTTCCGTGATGGTTTAAAAACAGGGCATCTGTCTGGTTTTTCTTCGATGCAAGCTTTGTTCTTCCCCTGTCGATGTACGTCTCAAGCGCTTCTGCAGCGGTTCTTCCAATCGGAACAATCCGCTCTTTATTGCCTTTTCCGATGCAGCGGACAAAGCCCATCGTTAGATGCACATCAGTTATATCAAGGTTAATCATCTCACTCACCCGTATGCCTGTCGCGTAAAGCAGCTCAAGCATGGCTTTATCCCTGTAGCCAAACGGCGAAGTAAGTTTTGGCGTATCAAGCAGTTTTTCAACTTCTGTCAGTGAAAGCACTTTAGGAAGGGTCCGTTCGACCTGGGGAGATTCAATATGTACAGTTGGATCGTGGTCTGCGGCCTTTTCTCTTAAAAGAAACTGGTGAAAGCTGCGGATGGAAGCAGTGTGCCGGGCGATCGTTTTGCTTGATTTTCCCGCTTCCTTTAAGGATTTTAAGAAATGGATAATTGAAAGTCGCGTCACGTCCTGAAAAGACGAAAGCTCTTCTTTTTCAGTCAAATAGTGATGGTAGCTTTTTAAATCACGTTCATACGAAACAATGGTATTGTGGGAAAGCCCCCGCTCCACCACCAGGTAATGCATGAAATCCTGAATTTGATCTTTCAATTTCCTCTACTCCCCGTTTAAGTAAAAGAAAAGCAGCCTGTTCAGCCAGTGCTCCTCTTCATCGGCCACCATCTTGGTGACCTTAAGCGCTGCACCCTCGGGCTGGTCATAACGGTGCATTTCTTCATACTCTAAGTTAACCCAAATGATAGCATAATAGAAAAGAATCGTAAATCCGGTAAACAAAATAAACACTTTGATCATATCAAACATGGTCCGTGCTGCTCTCACTCGCATTGCCTCCTTAAGAACCCGGCATCTTACCTAAACATATGCCAAAAAGGACAAACTTTATACGAAAAAACGCAAAAAAACCTCTCCAATAATTAGGAAAGGTTTACTCCTGCTCTTCATCCTTCTGTTCTTTCTCCTGACACCGGCGGCAAATGCCGTGAAAGGTCAGACGGTGATCTTTAATTTTAAATTGAAAGTCCCGCTCAACAATCTGTTCTACATCCTCAAGAAGATCTTCTTCTATTTCAGCGACCGCGCCGCAATCAATGCAGACAAGATGATGATGAAAGTGCGCTGCGCCTTCTTTTCTCAAATCATAGCGCGATACGCCGTCTCCAAAGTTTATTTTATCGACAATTTTAAGTTCTGTAAGTAGCTCCAACGTACGATAAACAGTTGCTAAACCAATCTCTGGCGCTTTTTCCTTAACGAGGAGGTAAACATCTTCAGCACTCAAGTGATCTTCTTCGCGCTCAAGCAGTACTCTGACAGTAGCTTCGCGCTGAGGAGTCAGCTTGTAGCTGGATGAATGCAACTGCTTTTTTATCCGCTCAATTCTGCTTTCCATACACACATTCCTCCCTCGCCGCGTTCCTCATCCATTATATCAAAAGAAAGGGATGTGTCCAACGAAAATCATTCCAATCTAATAAATAAAATGATTATTAGATAAAAATCATTCTATTTAGATACAATCTCAATGACATTTTTCATTAATACAGGCGACGCATATGCCTCAAGCCCTGATGCGGCGGCAGTCAGCACAGCAATACCTACAAAGAATGCTGCGTACCGCGCGAACATCGAAAACGGCGACTCTGACAAATTTGATTTTTTATTCAAGAGCTGCTTTACAATTTTAAGAGAAAACGAGATGGCTGTCGTACCCATAATAATAAATGCCGGTATTAAAATCATATTCTGCGGCATAACCGAAACAAATGAAAGCAAAAAGCCCTGCCAGCCCATTTGATTGACCAGAAAACCGACAGTAAAGCCAACGACAATTCCCTTTAAGAATAACATAATCAGAATTACCGGCAAACCTATGATTGAAATGCCGAGCACCCACATCAGGCCCAAATATTTCAGATTATGAAAAAAACTCTGCTGCAGCATTTCCACCGAGCTTGCCACTTTCCCTTCAGAAACTTGTCCGAAAAAGCGGCTTAAATAAAAATACAAATCTTCCTTTTGAGTAAAGTTCATGCTGTTGACGATGACCGCCCCGAAAATAACCCCCATCAAAAACAATACAAAAACAAACAGGTAGAGCGACGAGCGTTCTTTCATATGCTGGATCATCATTGCTTTTAATGGATGTTTGCGCATCATTTCTTCCTCCCGGTTTTTCACTTACTAGATTGTATGAAAAAACGGAAGAAACTATGACAAGCCCCTATTGCATTATTTTCCAAAAAGGTTATAATTCTTAAAAACTGACAAGGCGGTGTTCCTATGAAACGACCAATCTTACTTGATTTTCCGAATGAACTGACAACAGACAGACTCCTGATCCGCGCTCCGCGTCCAGGTGACGGCAAGGCAGTGAACGCCGCCGTAAACGAATCGCTTGAGGAGTTAAAGCCATGGATGCCGTTTGCCCAGAAAACCCAGACCATAGAAGACACGGAAGCAAATATTAGGGAATCCTGTGCTAAATTCATGCTGCGGGAGGATCTGCGTCTTCTTATTTTTGATCGGATCACCGGCGAGTTTATAGGAAGCACCGGCTTCCACCGTATGAACTGGGATGTTCCGAAAGTGGAAATCGGCTACTGGATTTCGACAAAGCACTCCGGAAAAGGATATATGACTGAGGCTGTTGAAGCACTGACTGCCTTTGCCGCCAGAGAATTCGGCGCCAAACGTGTGGAAATCAGGTGCGATCCGGAGAACACAAAAAGCCGCCGCATCCCTGAAAAACTCGGTTATCAGCTGGAAGGCATACTGAGGCAAGACGATGTTTCTGCAGACGGAGGTACTCTCAGAGATACGTGTGTATTCGCTAAAATCTTTTAACGCAAGAGAGGCTGGGACAAAACATAGAACAGTTCACACTAATTGAAAAATTGATTCTTTGTGCGCTGAATTGATTCAGAGCTGAAAATCCCTACAAAAAGGCGTCTACATTATGCTATTTAAACATCAGCTGTAGATTATACCGTACGATTGCGCGTGAATCTTATGCTATTTTTGCTCCGGCCGTTAATTATACCGTATAAAGAAGGTTAATTGTTCGTTATAGGGACCTAGCAGCAAATCACAAAGCAATATAAGAAAAATGAAAGAGGATGAATTTGACTAGTTCACACTCAAATTCACCCTTTTTTTATTTATGTCCCTACCTCTTTTACACTCTAGAAACCCTGCCGTAAATCCCGCCTCCGCCTGGTTCGGCCCCAAGCCTGCCTTCCCTTGCAGCAAGTATGTATGCTGCTGTTTTAGCAGGAAGTACGTTCTCGAGACGTTCCTTTGAAACCACATTCAGGATTGTCATTTCCGTTCCGAATGCAGTCTTCAGTTTTTCCAGTGTTTTCGGGCCAATGCCGGGTATAAACTGCAGCGGAACCTGGTGCAGATAAGGCGGGCGCTCCCTGCCGCTTCCGGCCCTTCTGTCCGCCAGTTCAGCCAGCCGGGTGCTGACCCCTTTTGTAAACCGGGAACTGCCGCAGTTTTTGCATGCCTGTTCATGTCCTTCTTTTGCAGCACCGCATGTCTCACAGACGGTTCTGTAATACTTTCCAAGCAGCGGATTCAGCCCGTGGTTGGATGCAATCCTGCGGTTCCCTTCCTCTTTCAGCGCCATCCGGACCTCTTCAAATGACGGTTCGGCAAGCTTGAGCTTCTGATATTCTCTTCCGATTTTGGCCGTCGAATGAGCATCCGAATTGGTCAGAAACGGATACTTGTCAAGCTCGGTGACCTTCGATGCCATCTCTGTGTCTGAACTCAGGCCAAGCTCAACGGCATCAATCAGTTCCGGATCAAGAATCTCTCCAAGTGATGCACGGACTCCGCTTCCATACAGACTTTTATGCGGAGTGAAGATATGGGCTGGGATAAAAAGCCCGTCAAGCTCCCTTACTTTCTTCTGCAGCGTTTTGGCTTCCCCGTACATTCTCTGTGTACTAAGCGTCAGATTTTTCACCCGGCTGCTGAGCCAATTGGAAAAGTCCTTCATCCTTTCAAGTGTCGGCATGAACACCAGAACGTGCAGCGGCCCTTTGCAAAGAGAATCATACACTTCTATTTCACAGCCAAGCAGGAGGACCGTTTTTTCAAATTGAATCCCTCCGCCCGGAAGCTCGCTCCATTTTCCTTCCAAAATGCCGTTTTCAAGCGTCATAAGAACTTCAGGAACGTGACAGTCTATGACTCCTATGATGTCCATCCCTTTGTGCCCGCTTGCTTCTATTAAAATGTTTTCAAGCGTAAGCTGCTTAGAAGCCGTTATTTTTACAGGCTTTCCGGAAGAAGTCCGGCCTATATGAATATGTAAGTCCGCATAATAATCGTTCATGCTATCTTTGAAGAGCCTGCTTTAACTGCAGATATTGAACTGCATAGGCGGTTTTCGCATCAAAAATCCGCTGCTCATCAATCAGCTGCTGCGCCTCTTCAAGCGTCACCTCCAGCACATCGACAAACTCGTCCTCATCAAGCTCTGCCTTCTCTTCAAGTACGTGCAGGTCATCCGTGTAGTAAACATGCACAAGTTCATCGGCAAATCCCGGAGATGTATAAAAAGAAATCAGATGCTGCAGCGATTGTGTTGTATAGCCTGTTTCTTCCTCAAGCTCACGCTTTGCCGTCACTTCCGGAAGCTCTCCTTTTTCAAGCTTGCCTGCAGGAATCTCAACAAGCACCCGCTCCATGGCTTTTCGGTACTGCTGAACCATCACAAGCTTTTTGTCTTTCGTCAGTGCAAGGACAGCGACAGCACCTGGATGCTTGATAATTTCACGCGTGCTTGTTTTTCCGTTAGGCAGTTCCACCTCTTCCAGGTATAAATCAATAATGCGTCCTGAAAATAATTTTTCTGATGTTTTAGTGGTTTCCTTTAAGTGGTTCATTTCCGTACCTCCGCGTTCTACAAATTCTCATGAATACATATATTCTACCACATTCTTAACAAGCATCAGAGGCACCGCCTGAAACACCGCTTTAATGGACATACTGATATCCACTACACGGGAAGCGAGGCGAATAAACATGAAGATCTACCTTCTTGAAAAGGGCATCGTGCTGGTCGGCAAAGCCTGGGAAGTCCGGGAGAAGCTGAAGGAATACAGCAGAAAATATGAAACAATTGAACAGTGGACAAAGGACAAATAAGCGTCACAATTGCTTTTTCCTCCTGCTTGTACTAATGTCAGAAGAAAGACTATCAGGCAGGAGTGAGACGCATGAAAAAAAGACAGCTTGGCACATCTGATTTACTGGTAAGTGAAGTCGGACTCGGCTGCATGTCCCTTGGCACTGACAAGGAGCAGGCAGAATCCATCATCGATGCAGCGCTTCATGAAGGCATCAACTATTTTGACACGGCCGATCTATACGATTTCGGCCTGAATGAAGAGTTTGTCGGAGCTGCCCTGAAAAAGAAACGAAAAGAAATCATTCTCGCCACAAAAGCGGGCAACCGCTGGAACGAAGCAAAAGACGGCTGGACGTGGGACGCTTCTAAAAGCTACATAAAAGAAGCCGTCAAAAACAGTCTGAAACGCCTGAAAACAGATTACATCGACCTTTACCAGCTCCACGGAGGCACAATCGAAGATAATATCGATGAAACCATCGAGGCTTTCGAGGAATTGAAAAAAGAGGGATTGATCCGCTACTACGGCATCTCCTCCATTCGTCCAAATGTCATTAAACAGTACCTGGAGAAATCCTCCATCGTCTCTGTCATGATGCAATACAGCCTTCTTGACCGCCGTCCAGAAGAATGGTTTCCCCTTCTAAACGACCATGGGGTCAGCGTCATCGGCCGCGGTCCAATGGCCAAGGGACTGCTTACAGACAACTGGGAAACAAAGCTGAATGAAAAAGGCTACCTATCATACAGCGAAGAAGACCTGCGCAGACTGCTTCCGCAAATCGCTGCAGAAAGCGGACTTTCCATGACCGAAACGGCCATCCAGTACTGCCTGAAACAGCAGACAGTCGGAACCATCGTTCCCGGCGCAAGCAAAATCGAACAGGTTCAGGCAAACTGCCGCGCTGCAGAGACTCGCCCGCTTTCAGGCGAAGAGTTTGTTGCGCTGCAGGCATTGACGAAGTTTGATAAATATGAGGCGCATCGCTGAGGATTTCAATTGGAACGAATAACGGCAGAGAGAGTGAATCACTCTTTCTGCCGTTGTTTATGAACTGAAATTTTTCAATCCTTTGATTTGATATTTTTCACCAGCTTTTAAAATAAGACTGTATATAAGGTATCCAAAACCGACACCCAAAACATTGCAAATCACATCATCAATATCTGTTATTCGTCCCCATGCACCAGCAACATTTTCTACAAGCTGTAAAATCTCAATGGTTACCGATACTGCCAGGCCTAATAAAATAACTTCTTTAAATCCCCTAAATTTATTCCATACAACCGGTGCCAAAAAACCAAGAGGCATCAATAATAAAATATTCCCGCCTACGTTTCTGAGAATAAGCGAGACCATAAACAGCACATCACCATCATAGGCAGTTCCTATTTGATTAATAGCGTCAAAAATAGCTACAAGTGGCACAAAGTTGATAAAGTGAACAACATTCACGTATTGAAAATCATATCCGATTGGGAGAGGAAATAACGTCACAGCAGCAACCATACATAGGTACATGATAAAAAGAAAGGTGATCATTTCTTTAAACCAGCTTACGTGTATCTGGTTTCTGTGTTTCCTTGCTATTACAATACTCCGAGTTATGAGAGAACCTATAAAACCCAATAAGATAATAGAACCTCCATTAATCATAATCAATCCAGCAGCATCCCCTGTCCACTCATTATTTATCCTGATTTTACCATAAATCACTTAAAGAAATTGATGAGTTAGGTAATAAAAATAGCCATAGAGCTAACTAATTTATACTCGAGCTTTTTTATCTAAAGATACTGCAATTAGAATAGACCTTAAATAAATTGAGTTCCTATTACATTTCCTCCGGAGCTTTCATCCCCAATAAACGCAGCCCTTCTTTAAGGACTACTGTAACTGCACAAACAAGTGTCAGCCTTTCCTGTTTTAAATGGCTGTCATCTAGAATTCGGATTGATGCATAATACTTATTAAATGCCCTTGCCAGTTCAATCACATATTTTGCAACAAGGGATGGATCGTATTCTTCCATTGCTCTTTTAATAACATCCTTGAATGATCGTAAGGTAGTAATAATAGGCCAAGCTTCGATATCTCTTATGCTTACGGCTTCGTGATTCTTCAAGAAGAGCCCTTTTCTTAAAAGGGAAGAAGCCCGAGCATGCGTATATTGAACGTATGGCCCGGTTTCACCCTCAAATTTCAACATGTCTTCAAAGGAAAATTCGATATCGTTTTGACGGTAATTTTTCAAGTCTTGAAAGATAACCGCCCCCGTCCCTACCTGACGGGCAACTTCCACCTTAGAAACAAGATTTGGATTTTTCTTGTTAATTTGGTCCGATGCTAATTTAATTGCGTTATCTAAAACCTCTTCAAGCAATACAACTTTTCCTTTACGGGTAGACATCTTTTTTCCGTCCTTTAACATCATGCCAAAAGGCACGTGCTTCATCTGCCATTGATATCCCATCTTATCTAACACAGCGAACAGTTGTTTAAAGTGAAGGGTTTGCTCGTTTCCTACTACGTATAAAGATTTTACGAAATGATAGGTTTCCTGACGATAAATGGCTGCCGCTAAATCGCGGGTAGCATAAAGGGTTGTTCCATCTCTTTTTTTAATCAGGCATGGCGGTAACTCTTTGAGCGGAACAACTTGAGCACCTTCAGACTCCTCTGCCAGGTTCATGTCCTCAAGCAGTTGAACGACCCTGTCCATCTTGTCATTATAAAACGCTTCCCCATGATAGGAGTCAAATTCTATCCCCATTAAATCATATATTTTTGAAAACTCCTTTAATGATTCCTCCCGAAACCATTCCCATAGTTGAATGGCTTCAGGATCTGAATTTTCCAGGTTTTTGAACCACGCTCGCGCTTCATTCTCAAGCTTAGGATCCTTTTCTGCTTCTTCATGGAACTTCACATACAATTTCAGCAGCTCTTTTATAGGCTGATTCTTTACTTCTTCTTCTTTTCCCCATCGTTTATAAGCAACAATTAACTTGCCAAATTGAGTACCCCAGTCTCCTAAATGGTTAATTCTCACTGGTGAATAACCGCATTTTTCTGCTATAAGAGCCAGAGAATTGCCGATAACCGTTGAACGTAAATGTCCCATTGAAAAAGGTTTCGCGATATTAGGTGATGAAAAATCAATTGTAATAACCTCGTTGTTTCCAAGGTTTAAATCCCCATAGTGATTCTTTTCAGACAGAATTTCTTTTAGCACAATAGATGAAACCTTTTGCTTATCGAGAAATACATTCACATATCCACTAACTGCTTCTGCCTTTTCAAAGATCGATGCATCAATTTCTGCAGCAATCTCAAGTGCGATGTTTTGAGGTGATTTTCGAAAGCTTTTTGCCAATTCAAAACAAGGAAATGACATATCTCCCATGTTCTCAAATTTCGGTTTTTCTATCATCAGGATGATTTTGTTCTTTTCAAGCTGACCATTCAACACCTTAAATAATATGTCTGCATAAATAATTTTAAAGTCCATACGTTTCCTCCTCCAAAATAAAAAAGCTCCCGTCTCTTAAAAAAGAGACGGGAGCTTTTTATTCCCGTGGTACCACTCTACTTGTTTTTTAAAATTAAAAAACCACTCACAATTAGTAACGAGGTTTCCCCCGGCTCCCCCTACTGATTTCAGGAAAGCATCTCAAAAGTCCGGTTCATTACTTGCTTCATGACAGGCTTACACCATCCCTGACTCGCTTATTTTCCACAAATAATTACTCTCTTTATCAATGATTTTATTATCTATTAATGTATATTATATCCATTTACTTCTGAAAAGCAACCAAAAAATAGCAGGCTAAATTCACATGCGAATTAACCTGCTGTTTTTCGTATTTTCAGTTCTCCCTCCACAACTTAAACTTAAGCGGAGGCGTTTCCTATTTATAATCCGACCCCTTTAAATTACTGTATTAAGCAGTTCATCAAAGCTTTTGTTTTTTTCTCTTCTTCTTTCTTTTCCTTCAGCTTCTGCAGGCGTTCCTGTTACTGTTTTTGCTCTTGTTCTTCAAGAAGGTCTTTTTTTGTCCATTCGTTCTCTATAACCCATTTTTTCCAGAGGCAGATCTCCCACAAATCGCTTACCGGATCCTGTGTGTAAGGAACTGTCGGCATATAGCCCGGCGGACCGTATTCAGGCGTAAAGGTTAAATCGGTTCCCGCGCGTTGATGACGGGTAAAGATCGACCGCCACCATTTCAAATGGGCATCGTGTTCTTTCCGCCAGACCGGATCTCTCGGGTCAGGCACCTGCGGCCCCTGCGCATGGCCGGTTCTCGTATGCACGTGGATGGTTCTGCCTGCCGCAAGCTCGAGACATTCTGCATGCTCTTCAAGCAGTGACTCGCACACACATACCCAGTGGCTGAAATCGGCAGTAAGCTTGAGATCCTCTATCTCGTTTAGAAGCCGTTCTGTTGTCCAAGGGCTGTACATTGCTCTTCCCCTGTGTGTTTCGTGCGCAACAGGAAGGCCAATCCCCTTTTCGACCTCCACTGCCCTCCGGAAAAAATCCAGCTGCCTGTCAAACGGCATGGAGTCTTTGCCGCTTTGGGAATTGATCAGCAGCGGGTTTAATTCAGCGGCTTTTTGAACCTGGTCCTCAAAGCTTTTGCTGTCGTCCGCAAAGATCTGCGCGACATAAACAAACCCGTACTGATGCAGAAGCTCCTTTAATTCGGACCTTTTTCCGCTGTCCGGCAGCGGGCATTCAATTCCTTTATAGCCGGCATCGTAAATACGCTGAAATTGTGTTTCTAAAGGTTCAGGCATTCCCCAAAGCGACTTTATGCTGATTAACTCTGCCGTCATTTCTCATCTGCTTTTTTCGTTTTATGATAAACAAGCGGGTTAAGAGGACTGTTCACAACATCCCCGGTAACAAGCCCGGGCATCCATTGTTTTAAGTCATTTGCTCTTGCTTCATTGTCTATTTCAGCAACTCTTGTTCCGTCTGCCATGTAAATGACGGTCATCACTTCACGGGTTGAGTCCGACGGATTTCCCGGTGCGCTGTGCAGCGTCCATCCATAGTGAAATGTGGCGTCCCCTGCGTTCATGGCGCCATAAGTCACCTTCTTATAATCATTTTGGTCAATATACTCACCGAGTGTCCGGTGAGATTCATCAGAAATGCCGAGCTTGCTGATGTATCCTTGTTTATGGGAGCCTGAAGCAAAACTCATGGAGCCCATTTGATCTGTCACATCCACAAGCGGCATCCACATAGTGATCGTCTTCTCCGTATCGACAGGCCAGTATGTCTGATCCTGATGCCAGGGTGTGTGTCCCCCGCCCGGTTCTTTGTAAAGCGCCTGATCATGATATATCCTTACTCCGTCTGCACCGAGAAGGTCGGCTGCAATTTTGGCAAATCTTTCTGCCATGACGAATTTCTTCACATCCTCCGAATGCTCCCACACATTCATGACCTGAATAAACGCTTTTCCATACGTATCCCTTTCTTCCAATGGCGCAAGCTTCTCTGCGTGGCGCTGCACAGATTGTTGGACAGCGTCCCTGTAGGATGCAACTTCCTCTTCTGAAGCAACTGCTCTAAGACAAATATGCCCATCCTCCTGATATGCTGCAATCTGCTCTTTTGAAAGCTCGTATTCTCCCTTTAAATCCGGAAGCTCCTGCTTGGTTTTCTCTGTCATTGCGATCCCTCTTTCTTTATAAATTGTCTTGCAGACTTTGTCTCTACAATGATCATAAAAGAATGAAAGCGCATAAAGTTTGCTTTTTTTGCTGCCAATGTGCGATTTTTTGATGAAAAGAAGCATTCATGAGCAAAGTCCGTTTTTCTTTGCTATTCTAATGAAAAAGAGATTGGACAGATTATGATGAAAGCAGTAAAGGAACGGCACGAATATGACCCGCTTTTCCCCCTTGTGTACCTCCCAAAATTAACTGGGAATCCAGGTGAGAATGTACCTTTTTATCATTTTCATAACTGGTATGAACTTGTTTTTGTTCACGACGGAAAAGGGTCCTTTTTAATTGATAAGCATTTTTTTAATATGGAGAAAAATGATCTTTATTTGATTCCGGGGGATGTCATTCATAAGGCATCCGCTGAAAAAACAGCCCCTTATACATGCTCAGTCATTCTCTTTCACCCCATGCTTATTCAGATAGCTGAAGTAGGAGATTCTTTTTCCTATCTTGGGCCATTTCATGACCTTATTCGCAGCGGCCGGTTTAAGCTGCGTCTTTCAGCGGAGCGGATGAAGGAATTTGAAAAGCTGCTTGTCATGATGGATGATGAATATGGCAGCGCTGAAAAAGGAAACCGCAGCGCAGTGATTCTCCTGCTTCACTGGATGCTCCTTCAAATCAGCAGAATGAATACGCACTTTGAACATGCGAAAAACGGGCACATACCGGATAAAAGGGACTGGTGGATGAAGGATGTCCTGAATTACATTGACTCTCACTATACGAATTCCCATCTGTCCCTCACCGTCCTTGCCGATCAAGCATTGGTAAGCCCTGCCCATTTCAGCAGAACATTTAAAAAGACGACAGGTTTTACACTCCCTGCTTTTCTGGAAATGAAGCGTCTTGTAAAAGCCAAGGAGCTGCTGCTGACCTCAGACCACAGCGTTTCCTTCATTTCTGATTCGTGCGGCTACAAGAGTCTGTCTCATTTTCATAAACGCTTCAAACAGCAGCTTGGCAAAAGTCCCGGTGAGTTCAGAAGAATGAACTAACATGTCAGGAAATCGTCATAGATCTTTGAACATTTTGTTACGGCTAATGCCATAAGATTGTGCTTTTCTGAGCTTTTAAGTATGCTGATGGTGGATGAAGGGGATTTCAAAAGATACATATCCCCCTTTTAGCCTTCCGTTCAGGAAGGCTATTTTTGTATACTGCGTTTCAATCTTCCATGAACGACAGAAAAATGCCTCCGCATCTGCGAAGGCATTTTTCTATTTATAATCCGACCACTTCAACTGACTATCGTTGAGCAGTTCTTCAAAGCTTTTGTTTTTCTCTTTTTCTTTCTTTTCCTTAAGCTTCTGCAGGCGTTCCTGCTCCTGCTTTTGTTCCTGTTCTTCAAGCAGTCCTTTTTTCATTCCGGATAGCTGTTCGAACAGGCCGGAATCGAGGCGGTCCTTAAGATTCAGGGACCCATCGTCTGTTTTTTTCGGCTGTGCCTTTTGATGTTTTTTCTGTTTTTTCGCCATGATGATCACTCCTATATACACACATTATATACAAGAAAAGGCGATGTTAGAAAGGGATTTGACTGATTAATAGGCGTCCAGGATAACATCGTCGCCGACGATCAGCTCAGGTTCAGTGGAGCGCTTGATATCCTCCACTGTATAGCCTTTTGCGACTTCTTTCAGTTTGAGGCCGAGTTCTGTGACATCAATGACAGCCTGATCCGTTATGATCCGGTTCACAACCCCTTTGCCTGTCAGCGGCAGGGTGCACGTGTTCAGGATCTTCGGTTCGCCGTTTTTATTCACATGCTCCATAATGACAATGATGCGCTGCGCTCCATGAACGAGGTCCATCGCGCCGCCCATCCCTTTAATCATTTTGCCCGGAATCATCCAGTTAGCAAGATCTCCGCTTTCTGACACTTCCATACCGCCTAGAATGGCGACATTTACGTGCCCACCGCGGATCATCGCGAATGATTCCGAACTGTCAAAATAAGCAGAACCAGGAATCGCTGTGACTGTCTCTTTACCCGCATTGATTAAATCAGGATCGACATCTCCCTCTTTCGGATACGGACCGATGCCGAGAAGGCCGTTTTCTGACTGCAGCACAACTTCTTTGTTTTCACTGATATAATTGGCGACCAGTGTCGGCATGCCAATTCCGAGATTCACATAGAAACCGTTTTCAATTTCCTGTTCAGCCCGTTTGGCAATTTTCTCGCGGACTTCTGCTTTGTTTTGGATCATAGCTCTGCCTCCTGTCATCCTGTCTTTTGTACAGTCAGACGCTCTATGCGCTTCTGCTGCTCTCCGAGAATGAGTGCCTGAACGTAAATGCCCGGTGTATGAATTCCATCCGGCTGAATGCTCCCCGTCTCCACCATCTCTTCCACTTCAGCAATCGTGACTTTCCCGGCCGCTGCAATCATCGGATTAAAATTCTGAGCCGTTTTGTTATAGAGCAAGTTGCCCATTTTATCCGCTTTGCTCGCGCGTACAAGGCTGAAGTCTGCTGTCAGCGCTTCTTCAAGCAAGTATTCTTTCCCGTTGAAGTTCCGCGTTTCTTTTCCTTCAGCAATCGGCGTTCCCACTCCTGCAGGCGTATAGAATGCAGGAATGCCTGCTCCGCCTGCGCGGATTTTTTCAGCAAGCGTCCCTTGAGGAACAAGCTCGACTTCAATCTCGCCCGAGAGCACCTGGCGTTCAAATTCCTTGTTCTCGCCGACATACGAGCTGATCATCTTTTTGATTTGCTTATTTTTCAAAAGAAGCCCGAGGCCCCAGTCGTCTACACCGCAGTTGTTTGAAATAATCGTAAGATCCTTTACGCCTGTTTCAACAAGGGCAAGGATGAGGTTTTCAGGAATGCCGCACAGCCCAAACCCGCCTACCATCAGATTGGAACCATCTTTAATCCCGCTTACCGCTTCTGTAAAAGATGTATAGATCTTCTTCATCATTTATCCCTCCAATGAAAGATTTTCAACGATTGTCGCAACACCCTGTCCGCCGCCGATGCAAAGGGTGGCAAGGCCGTGCTTTGCATTTCTGCGCTTCATTTCGTGAATCAGCGTGACCAAAATGCGCGTGCCGCTTGCTCCGATTGGATGCCCAAGAGCAATGGCGCCGCCGTTTACATTCAGTTTTTCTTTCTCAAAATGAAGTTCGCGGTCAACGGCAATCGACTGGGCCGCAAACGCTTCGTTCGCTTCGACAAGGTCCATGTCATTCATTGTCAGCCCGCTTTTTTGGAACGCTTTTTGAACAGCTGCGACAGGTCCAATCCCCATAATGCTTGGATCTACGCCTGCATTTCCATTGGCTGTGATTTTAACAAGGGGCTGAATGCCAAGCTCTTCTGCTTTTTTTCTGCTCATGACCACGACAGCTGCCGCACCGTCATTAATACCGGACGCATTTCCTGCCGTCACAGATCCTTCTTTTTTAAACGCTGCACGAAGTCCGCCGAGCTTCTCTGCCGTTGTGCCGGCTCGCGGGAATTCATCTGTGTCAAACGTTACAGCATCCCCTTTTCGCTGAGGAATCACTACAGGAGTAATCTCCGATTTGAACGTACCGGACTCGATCGCCTTCACTGCTTTTTGCTGGCTCCATGCTGCAAACTCATCCTGCTCTTCTCTCTTAATCTCATATTTATCGCATAAATTCTCTGCTGTCACACCCATATGATAATTATTGAACGCACACGTCAGACCATCAGAAACCATCGTATCAATCAGCTTCTGATCGCCCATCTTAAATCCGTCCCGCGCATTCTTCAATATGTAAGGCGCCTGGCTCATATTTTCCATACCGCCTGCAACCACAATCTCTGCATCCCCTGATAAAATTGCCTGTGCAGCAAGATGGACCGTTTTCAAACCGGATCCGCACACTTTATTAATCGTCATAGACGGCACATTTTCAGGAAGGCCCGCTTTCATAGCCGCCTGGCGCGCCGGATTCTGACCAAGTCCCGCCTGCAGCACATTCCCCATAATGACTTCATCAACCTGCTCTCCCTTTAAACCCGCTTTTTCAAGAGCATCCTTAATCACAATCGCTCCAAGCTCCGGCGCAGACACACCCTTAAGCGCTCCTCCGAAACTCCCGATTGCCGTGCGGACAGCACTCACGATGACTACTTCATTGCTGCTCATACTACACTCATCCCCTTTGTCATGGCTTTATCCATTGGTTTCGCTAAATCCTGATAAATTCCTGCAATCTTTTCAAAATTCAGCTTTCAGTTGCATACACTCTTAGTAAACTATTAATATGGGAATATGTAAACCCTTACATCAGAAAAGCGGAGCCGACTGTTCAGGCCTGGCAGTCAGATAAGAAATCACCGAAAAGTCCGGTTTTGACTTTTTCGGGGATTTTGTTCTGACAGAAGGACTAGGAGGCGGAGCTGGACAATACGAAAAGCGGAATCGTCCGTTTAGCTCCGACAGGCAGAAAAGAAATCACCCGAAAAGTCCGGGTTTGACTTTTTGGGGGATTTTGTTCTGACGGAGGAGCTGGGCGATGGAGCTGGACAATGAGAAAAGCGGAATCGCCTTGGTCAGCTCCGAAGGACAGAAAAGGATCCGTCGGAAAAAGCCGGGCTTGCTTTTTGCGGCGGATCCGTTCTGGCCGAGGAGTTAGGCGATGGAGCTGGACAATGAGAAAAGTGGAATCGTCCGTTTAGCTCCGACAGGCAGAAAAGAAATCACCCGAAAAGTCCGGGTTTGACTTTTTGGGGGATTTTGTTCTGACGGAGGAGCTGGGCGATGGAGCTGGACAATGAGAAATGCGGAATCGTACCCTCAAAACCTAAAAACCTGAATTTGAGGGTACGCAAAATGCCGATTCGTACCCTCAAAACCTAAAAATCTGAATTTGAGGGTACGCAAAATGCTGAATCGTACCCTCAAAACCTCAAAATCAAAATTTGAGGGTATGCAAAATGCCGATTCGTACCACAAAAACCTCAAAATCCGAAATTGAGGGTACGCAAATTGCTGATTCGTACCCTCAAAACCCAAAAATCCAAAATTGAGGGTACGCAAATTGCCGATTCGTACCCTCAAAACCTCAATATCCAAAATTGAGGGTACGCAAATTGCGGAATCGTACCCTCAAAACCCGAAAATCAAGATTTGAGGGTACGCAAAATGCTGATTCGTACCCTCAAAACCCGAAAATCAAAATTTGAGGGTACGCAAAATGCGGAATCGTACCCTCAAAACCTCAAAATCCAAAATTGAGGGCACGCAAAATCCCGATTCGTACCCTCAAAACCTAAAAATCTGAATTTGAGGGTACGCAAAATGCTGAATCGTACCCTCAAAACCTCAAAATCAAAATTTGAGGGTACGCAAATTGCTGAATCGCACCCTCAAAACCTGAAAACCAGAAATTGAAGGTACTCAAAAATCCGAAAGGCTGGTGCTTCCTATGAATCTGCCAAAACAGGCGACATTAATTGAGGTCGGTCCCCGCGACGGGCTGCAAAATGAAAAAAATGAAATTCCGACAGACGTTAAAATTCAGTTTATTAAAGAACTTAAAAAGGCAGGATTCAAAGAAATGGAACTGACCTCTTTTGTCTCGCCAAAGTGGGTTCCCCAGCTGAAGGATGCTGGAGACATCATCACCTATTGTTCCGATGAGAACAGAAACCTTGTTCTGACTCCGAACGAAAAAGGGATTGCGCGTGCAAAAGAAGCAAACTGCAAAGACGTGGCTTTTTTTGTGGGAGTCAGCAGCACCTTCAATCAAAAGAATATTAACGCGACAACAGAAGAAAGCATGCAGAAGCTTCTGCCGCTGATCCGCTCGCTCAAAGAAGAAGACTTTTTTGTGAGGGCGTGTATTTCGACTTCTTTTTATTGCCCGTATGAAGGAAAAATAGAAGCGGATGCCGTTGTTGATCTTTGCAGACAGTTTGCAGATGCGGGAGTTGATGACTTAAGTGTAGCTGACACCATTGGCATGGCAAATCCACTTGAGGTGCATGAGCTTTTTTCACGGCTGAAAAAAGCGCTGCCGGACGTGCTGATTACGGCCCATTTCCATGATACAAGAGGCATGGCGCTTGCCAACATATACGCAGCGCTGCAGGCAGGTGTTGACAGGTTTGACACTTCTGCAGGCGGACTCGGCGGCTGTCCTTTCGCACCCGGTGCTACAGGAAATGCTGCAACAGAGGACGTGCTGCATATGCTGCAGGCTCTGAACATCGAAACAGGCATTGACATGAGCCAGCTTCTGAAAGCAGTTGAGGTAATCGAGCCGCATCTTTCAGGAAGTGTTCAAAGCAAACAGTATCAGCTCAGCAAACGGTCAAAAACGCTTCTTAACTGAATAAAACAGCAGTGGATATAACTGCCGCCCCGAAGCTTGGCAGACCTGCAAGAAATAAGTCCTTTGCCCAATCTGCCCTTGTCTTTCTATGCACGGCTATTTCTGATTGGAAATTTGTGTGCATAGCCTCTCCTCCAAGAAAAGCATAGGTCATAAAACCCGAGATGCCAAAACAGATAAGCGAGATCCCGCACATCACGATAAACAGCAGCTGCAGATCTCCAGCTGTATAGCTGATGAAGCCTGCAGCGCTTGAAACAGCTATACCGATTCCTGTTAATTTCATTACAGTCACTCTCCTTTTTATCTATACGGAGCGAACGGACAAGTTGTTTCACCTCCATGTATATTTCTCCCTCTTATTTCACATCTTAGATGACAGAAAGGAGCGGATATCATGACAAACGAAAAGGCATCTAAGAGCCAAAAAGGCAAGCCGAATGCAGATACGCCAAAGCAAATGATGGCTTTTGAAGAAATGGAAAAGGCTGTACATCCGACAAAACGCCAAAACTCGGAACAATAACGCGGCAGCAAGCCCCATGTGCTTGCTGCTTTTGTTTTTCTCCTTTTCCTTCTTCGTGATAAAATGGATGTATTATACAGCGGAAGGAAGAATGCAGATGAAAAAGTGGCTGATCGGAGCTGGCATCATCCTCTCCTACATCTTTGTCGTAGGATTCTTTTTCACCAACCAGATGATGTACATGCGAAAGAAGTCAGACAAAGAAATTATTGACCGCGAAACAAAAGACGGCCATTACGACGAAAGCGAGTATGAAGCCTACAACAAAATTGAAGTGTCCATCCCGTCCCAATTCGGATATGACATCAGGGGCCATCTGATTGCCCCCCACAGCACCTCCTCCTATGTCATTATCTGCCACGGAGTTACCATGAACCGGATTAACTCCGTCAAGTACATGAAGCTGTTTTTAAAACGGGGCATCAATGTGCTGATCTATGATCACAGAAGGCATGGAGAAACAGGCGGTAAAACAACAAGCTTCGGGCATTATGAAAAGTACGACCTTCAGTCTGTCGTGCATTGGCTGAAGGACCGTGTCGGCGATGACCTGCACCTCGGCATTCACGGGGAATCCATGGGCGCCGTCACGACGCTGCTTTATGCAGGACTCGTAGAAGACGGTGCTGATTACTATATTGCCGACTGTCCGTTTTCAGATCTTCAAGAGCAGCTGCTATACCGTCTGAAATCCGACTTCAAGCTTCCCGGCTACCTTGTGATGCCGATTGCAAGGCGGTTTCTGAAACTGCGGGACGGGTACACCATCCAGGACGTTTCACCGATTGCGGTGATGGACAGAATTCAGCATCCTGTTCTGTTTATCCACAGCAAAGACGACGATTACATACCGTCAGCGATGACCCAGCAGCTGTTCGAGAAAAAATCCGGGATGAAAAAGCTGTACTTTGCTGAAAAAGGCGCCCACGCCATGTCCTACACCGAAAACCGCGAGGAATATGAACGGATCATTGATGAATTTTATGAAGAAATGAAAGAACAGGAAGCAACTGTATAAAACGTAAAAAAGCCCTGATTCCAACTGAATCAGGGCTTTTTGGGGTTTATCCAAGCACGTCCGTAATGTCATGCATATGTTCATCAAGCCAGGCAATTGCTTCATCAATTGTGGCAAATTCCTGTGCTTCAAATGTCATTTCATCCTGAAGCAGCCAGACATCCTTCTTTTCCTCAAACACTCCGCCGATCGACCAGTGAAGCAGGGTGTACGGATGGTTGCTGTTCAAAAACGAAACCCATGTTTTATTTAATGCGATGTTTTTAAGAGTTGTTAAGCGGTCCTTCATCTTTCTCTCCACCTCACTTTACAGTCAGACTCATGCGCGGATTCAAGATTTGCGAAGGACATGTCAGCATGTAGCTGTTCGCTGTCTCGTTAAAATCAATTGTCATCTTTTCATCCAGAAACACCATCTTTGATTTTTCAACCAGAACCGGATATGCGTTCGTCTCAATCTGAACATCATCCCCGTCTTTTTCATCAACAAGCCAGAGTGCAGTCACTCCGCTGACCACGCATCCGCAGCCGTCCGTATCATATTTGAGCTTCACTTGTTTATCGGAGTGAGCCTGCACACTGCCTTCTATTTTTTTCATGGCACGGTCTGTCCATTTAATTTCCATACGTCATGTCTCCTCGTTTCAGGTTGCTTAGGGACATTTTATCACAACTCGGTCAGATGCGCACCGAGGCTTGCCTGTCATACCCCATGCCCCAGCCGAATAACGTCTAAATATAGAAGGAGTGATAAGATGACCAAACCCGTAATTAAAGTAAACGACAACGGCTCCCTGCGCATAACAGGAGACATCGAACTCATCGACGCAGAAGGAAACGTCTTCCAGACCAAACAGAGCTTCTCTCTCTGCCGCTGCGGACTCTCCAAAAAAATGCCGTTTTGCGACGGTTCGCATAAGGGCGTGTTTCAGTCGGTGGTTAGGGCGGAGTAGGAGGTCGGAGGCGGCCGTTTAGTTCAGAAGGTTAAAAAAATCCACCGGAAAGAGCAGGGTTTGCTTTTTCCGGCGGAGCCTCCAAAGTTCTTAAGACAGGATTACAGCACTTTCCCTTGGCTCTCCCGTCTCCAAACTGTTCTTAAAAACCGATTACAACACATTCTCCCGCCTCTCCCATCTCCAAAGTGTTCTTAAAGCTCGATTACAACAATTACACCCGCTTCTTCCATTCTCAAAGTGTTCTTAAAAACCAATTACAACACTTTCTCTCGCCCCTCCCATACACAAAGTGTTCATAAAATCCGATTACAACACTTTCTCCCGTCTCTCCCATCTCCAAAGTGTTCTTAAAATCCCATTACAACACTTTTCCCCATCTCAAACGCCTGCAAAGTGTTTTAAAACAGGATTATAACTCGATACAACAAAAAGAGCATGATCAGTATGATCACGCCCATTCTCACATCTTCGCAAGAAAAGGCAGGCATCCTCCTCCCGCCTTCACCTCACTCCTTCTCCCCTATATCCGTTATTTTTTCTATTGGCAGATCAACGCGCGTGTGGTCTTCGCCGATGATCCGCAGGCATCCGCGGATCGGATCTACGTAGTGTACGCGGCCTTTGAGCACGTGAAAATCGTGATGTTCGTAGTAGGTGAACGCAAGCTCGCGGTTCTCCTCCATGGCGAGACTGATGATTTCGTTAAAATGCTCGAGCTGCTGTTCGTCTACTGCGGGCTTCGTTTTATAGCCCTGTTCAATTTCAAGTTCTCTTAAGATTTTTACATGCTCAGGCAGCATCATGGATGTCCATTTGATATTGCCCCGATCCCGAATCATGAGTATCCCTCCTTTTACGCTTTGTGTCCGCCGACAAGCTTGGCGCGGTGCCTTGCTGTGCCTGCGTTTGTATAGGAAACGGCCCGCAGCAGGGCATTGGGTCCGTATTTCCCGCGGATGGAGTCCATGACATAGCCAAGGATCTGTTCTTTTTCGCGGTTTGGCTGGAATAAATCGAGCTGCATTTCGGAATCATCTTCAATGTTGGAGAGGGCAATCGAAATTTTCCGGACGGTTTTATGTGCGTAAAATTGTTCAAATAAGGCGAGGCATGTTTCGTAGAGCTCCATGGTGATGTTGGTCGGCCGGTCCATCGTCCGGGAGCGGTGAAATCCGCCCCCAAGCTCATCATGGCTGTAGCCGATGCCGAGACTGATCGTTCTGCCTGCCTTCCTGTGCGTGCGCGCCCTTCTTGCGACTTCTTCGCACATTTCAAGAATCACGTGCTTTACTTCTTCCGGATCAGGATAATCCCGCATGAGAATCTGGCTCTTCCCGAAGCTGATCTGCCCCTGCAGAATCGGCGCACCAATTTCAGAGAGATCAACGCCCCAGGCATGGTAATAAAGCTGGTTGCCCATAATTCCGAACTTTTTCTCAAGCACTTCAAGCGGATGGGCGGCAAGCTGCCCTACGTTGAAAATACCCATCCGGTTCAGCGTTTTTTCGACTCTACTGCCGATGCCCCACATTTCCCGGAGCGGCTGCACTTTCCACAGTTTTTCTTTCACATCGTCGTACGTCCATTCCGCAATGCCCTTTTTCTTCGCCTCAAGATCAAGGCAGATTTTTGAAAGCAGCATATTGGGTCCGATGCCGATTGCACACGGCAGCGAAAATTCACGGTCCATATCATCTCTGATTTTTGCAGCAACCTCCCACGCATCTCCCCAAATCCCCTCCACTCCGTCAACCTGGATAAAGCTTTCGTCGACGCTGTACGTGTGGATGGCATCCTTCGGGACATACCGGTGAAAAAGGCGCGTCAGTTCAGTCGAAATACGGACAAAAGAAGCCATTTTTGCGTTCACAATCCGAATGCGGGAATCTTTCGGAATTTCGAACAGACGGGATCCGGTCTTGATGCCAAAATCTTTTTTCAGACAGGGCGAAGCTGCCAGAACAATACTCCCTTGCCTTTCTGTGTCACCAACCACCGCCAAATGGCACGTAAGCGGGTCAAGACCTTCCAGAACCGCGGCACAGCTGGCATAAAAGCTCTTCATATCAATGCACAGAATCTTTCGTTTTGGAAATTGACTGTAATCCTCAATCATCGTTCTTACTCCTCACAACAGAATATATGTTCCCATTCAGTATATGCTAATAGTAAGCGAATATACGTTCGATTTCAATGGTAGTTTTTTCTGCGAAAAGCGGAGCCGACTGTTCAGGCCTGGCAGTCAGATAAGAAATCACCCGAAAAGTCCGGGTTTGACTTTTTGGGGGATTTTGTTCTGACAGAAGGACTAGGAGGCGGAGCTGGACAACACGAAAAGCGGAATCGCCTTGTTTAGCTCCGAAGGACAGAAAAGGAATCGACGGAAAAGGCGCCTTTTGCCTTTACCGGCGATTCCATTCTGACAGAGGAGTTGAGCGATGGAGCTGGACAACACGAAAAGCGGAGCCGACTGTTCAATCCTTTCAGTCAGATAAGAAATCACCCGAAAAGTCCGGGTTTGACTTTTTGGGGGATTTTGTTCTGACAGAAGGACTAGGAGGCGGAGCTGGACAACACGAAAAGCGGAATCGCCTTGTTTAGCTCCGAAAGACAGAAAAGGATCCGACGGAAAAAGCCGGGCTTGCTTTTTGCGGCGGATCCGTTCTGGCCGAGGAGTTAGGCGATGGAGCTGGACAATACGAAAAGCGGAATCGCTCGTTTAGCTCCGGGAGTCAGAAAAGGAATCGCCGGAAAAGGCGCCTTTTGCCTTTACCGGCGATTCCGTTCTGACAGAGGAGTTGAGCGATGGAGCTGGACAACACGAAAAGCGGAATCGCCTTGTTTAGCTCCGAAGGACAGAAAAGAATTCATCGGTATCCTACCCCCAAAAACCAAAAATCAAAAATGGAGGACACTAAAAAGCCGGACCTCCCCTAACACCCGTAAGCCGGACAAAAAATCTCAGCTTGGCATTCTCCGGAAACCCTCATATAATCAGGATACAAACGAGGTGAACTATGAACGAGAAATGGATTTGGAAGATGATTCAGCAATCTTTTGAGCAGTATGAGATGGATGGCAGGCTCAGTGAAGAGGAAGCGGCTGAGCTTGTTGCAAAAGTAAGGGAACAGAGAGAAACGGAAGGATCCGAATGGTTTGAGGCTGTGGAAGATACCGTGTACGGCTATGTCACAAATCAGGAGCTGAATTAAATGGCACGCCGGGTCCATTTAATTCAGCGTTTTTGTATGGCGCTTAAAAAGAATCCCGGCAATCATTGTAAGGGTTAACAGGAGGTACAGGGCGAACCACCAAATCGTCCAATAGCTTGAGACGAAATCCGAAAAGCTGATAATATTTTCATGGATGCCATTTGAGAGCACGAAAACGAAAACTCCTGCCGGCAATAAGAAAGGGCGGTAGGTAGGGTGCCTGGAGATGGACTGAAAGCCAAGCATGGCGCATAAAAAGCAAATTGTGATTTTCACAAAAATCCCAAAGATCCAGGCAATCCCGATCAGCACTTCCACCCGTTCAAGCAGGTCAATGATGTCAATATCCCGCATAAGTTCAAAGGTTGAATAGGTTTGTCTCTGAACGAGATCGTAGCCCTGAATGCCAATGCTGAACAGCACGATCAGCACAAGGATGATTCCTCCTGTAAACAGGGAAAAAAGATAGGCCGCGGGAATGTTTTTTTTCTTGCTCATATAGCCAGTGAGAGAAAAAAGGAGCAGCATTTCAAGAAAGGGGAAGCCGATTGTCGTATAGGCTCCGCTCCAAACAGGTTTTATTCCCCGGTAAAGAACAGGTTTCAGATTGGAGAAATCGAACTGATTGATGACCAAAATAAAGGAAAAAAAGAGAAGCATCATGACGATCGGCGCATAAAACTGATTAACCCTTGCCAGGTTGTTGGCCCCAAAATAGACCGAATAAAGCGAAATTAAAATAATGGCAGCCTGAAACGTGAAGCTGCTTGCCTCAGGGCTGATAGAGGTAGTCATAAAGTTGCTCAGGTTCCTGACGACATAGGCTGCTAAGTGAAGAGAATAAAAAATAATGATGATGTTTATTGCCGTCCCTGCATAACGGCCTGCCGCCTGCTCCATGACAGAAAATATGGAGGCATAATGGAACTGCTTCAGACAGAGCAGAAAAAAAACGTTCAGCAGCAGTCCTGCACCCAAAGCGAAAAGCATGGACAGCCACGCGTCATTTCTGGCATAGGCTGCCGTCAGTCCCGGTGCCATCAGGATCGAACTGCCTGTTACAAAGCTGATATTAAGCAGAAAGAGCTGCGCCTCAGTAAGTTTGTGATTCATTGCATACCTCCAAGGATGAACCGGATAACCGGGCTGAAGACGGCCCGGGTCCAGTCGGCAAACTGGAACAGGCCAATCTTCATCATATAATCCGCTGTATATGCCAGAGTAAAAAGCCAAAAGACAGAAAGGACAAGTACAAAACGGCGATTAGTTGTCTTCATACATGCTCTTCATCCTTAACCCGGTATTTTCAATCGTAAATGTAACATCTGTACTCAGTCTGGCCTCCTGGTACAGTTCGTCCCATCTTGGCTCCCACTTTTTAAACAGTTGAGGATCGGCTTCAAAAATGATCCGTCTTAAACCGAAAGAATCGGTGCTGTTTTCTTTTATCTTTTCAAATACAGCTTGAAGTTCCCCGCTGATTTTCTTTTCTGCCAGTTTCTCAATTTGTTTAATCTGCCCGGAATTGTCGAGGGACTTGCTGCAGGATGCTTCCTGGACGAAGCCCTTGATGCGGATGCGGGTCTGAAAAGACGGGACATCTGCTTTTACATATGATAGGGAGCCTTTCATATGCTGCGCAACAAGAATGATGGAACCGGATTTCGCATTTGGACAATCAATCGTGTAGACAGACGGCCCTGACACAAGTCCCTTCATCAGTCCGAGCGAACGTGATTCATCATATGTGAGCCAGTCAATCAGCTTGTCTTTTTTAAATAATGCCAGACCGGTAATCGTAAAGCTGTTCGGATTTCCATCGATGCTGGACAAATCTTCCGTTTTGCTGGCTGCCTTTTGATTTTGCTGTTTTTCCACTCCGAAAATGAAGGGCTCCTGATGAGGATTGGAAAACCATTTTAAAATGTATTTTAATGTGATTCCGGCTCTGAAACCCATTGAACTTTTTGTGTTTGGAATCCGTGATTCAAGCGATAATGCCGGCATCTTCTGGATGGGCGTATACATTTTCAAAATGGAGGAGGAATCCGCATCTTTGGCAATCAGAAAATTGACGTTCCTTCTGATCTGATAAAACCGTTCGGTAAATTCAAGTACCGGCAGAAGGCCCTCTTCGGCTGCAAAACGCTCACTCACGACAATGGTAGATACATGGGAGAAATAGAGTTTCCGCGAAATAGTGTTTTTAGCCTTTTGCAGAATTTCGCTCGCATTTTTCCCCTCAAAAGAATACGTGTACACCGGGCCTCCCGATCCGCCGCTAGGCGCACCGCTCTGCGAAGCAGCCGTACCGCTTGGATTGATGACCTGAAAGTGCATCAGCAGCCCCTCCCCGCTCTTATCAATTCCGATTCCCGATACAACAATAAGATCATTCAGCTCTGTCCGGCCGCAGCCGGTTATCAGAAAAAGAAGGAGGAAAAATACAAGGTATGCTTTCATTTCGGTTTCCCGCTTTCCAGTTTTCTTCTGTACTTTAAGTAGAAAGCTGTCTGCGTCCACCAGAGAGGAAACCGCAGAAAGCTGTCTTTTTGTTTCTCCGCTTTAAAAGGAGCGAAAGGTTCAAAGTACGGCACACCGAAGGTCTGCAGCGAACTCAGATGAATAGCAAGTGCAATCATAAACATAATCATCCCGTAAATTCCAAGTGTTGAGGCAAGAATCATCAGAATAAACCGGAGCAGCCTTCCTGTTCCGCTGAAAGAATAGTAAGGAGATACAAAACTCGCAATAGCTGTCAGGGAGACGACAATAACAATTGCTGGCGACACAAGCCCTGCAGCAACGGCGGATTCTCCGATGACAATTGCGCCGACAATGGAAACCGCAGAACCGATCGGCCTCGGCATCCGAATTCCAGCTTCTCTTAATATCTCAAAGATCAGCTCCATCAGAAGGGCCTCGAGAAAGGCGGGAAACGGAACGCCCTCTCTCTGGGCTGCGAGACTGACCAGAAGATTCGGAGGAATCAGTTCCTGATGGAAGGTGGTTACCGCAATATAGGACGCCGGCAGCGCAAGGGCAATGATGTATGAAATCAGCCGGATGAAGCGAATAAAGGTCGCCAGGTCAAAGTGATTGTAATAATCCTCTGCAGCCTGAAAAAAGGACCAGAAAGTGGCCGGTACAATAATGGCAAAAGGCGTTCCTTCCATCATAATGACCACCTTGCCCTCGGCAATGGCGGCGGCTGCAACATCCGGCCTTTCTGTCGACTGAAAAGCGGGAAACGGGGTAAACCGCTTCTCCTCCAATAACTCCTCCAGCATGCCCGTATCAAAGACCTTGTCGGTTTTGATTTTGTCTATTTTTACAAGCAGTTTATTGAGAACATCACGGTCTACAAGCTTTTCCATATAACAGACAAGAAGTTTCGTTCTTGTCACATTCCCGATTGTGCGCGGAAGAAAATGCAGGGACGGCGTGGCAATTCTCCTCCTCAGCAGTGTCATGTTAATTTGAAGAGACTCAATAAAGCCTTCTCTCGGCCCTTTTACCATCGTTTGAGTCTGAGGCTCTTCAATTGACCTGTAAGGCCAGTATTCCAAAGGAATGGTATACGCTACTTTCAGGCCGTCAATGAATAGAAGAACGCTGCCGTTTAACAGTGATTCGAGCAGCTGCTTGTAATGAAAGGCTGCTGAAAGCACCGCAGCAGGAGAAATAAGATTCTCAATCAGGGTCTCTCTGTCTGCACCCCCGGCTTTCAAAGATTGCTGATGGACAATGAGCGGTTCAATGACCGTTTCTTCAAGCTGATGTTTATTGATGATTCCGTCTAGATAGGCGATGCCGAATGTGAAGGCCTCCTGTTCATAAACCAATGTCTTCAGATCAGCGCTTTTTCCGAATATGGCGGATAAGCGCTCCATGTTTTCACAGGCATTTTCCCGGATTTCCTCACCTGCAAATTGCTCGAGCTCGCCCTGTTCCTTCTGAATCTGCTGAAGCTTCTTTGTTTCATTGGTTGGTCCATTCATGTCCGGCCTTCACCTCCTGGTAACAGATTATTACACGTAGTATGAGGTAAACACTGGTAAAGTATGAGTTTTCCCCTCAAAAAACAGCCCTGCTCATGAGAGCAGGGCTGTTTTTTGTCTTTATTTTCTTGATAGTGCTTTTCCCGCGAGCTTTTCAAACACGCGCGGCATGAGCTGATAAAAGCTGCTGCCGGCATTCATCCAGCCGGGAAGGTTGATTTCGCGCTTTTCGGTCATCATGGCGCTGACAATTTTTTCAGATACTTTATCAGGATCAAGCATGAAGCGCTGAACATTTTTCACGTACGTTCCGCTCTGATCTGCAATATTGAAAAAATTCGTCTGGATAGGGCCCGGATTGACAGATGTTACGTGAATGCCGGTGCCGGCAAGCTCCATCCGGAGGCTGTTCGTGAAGCCGAGAACCGCATGCTTTGTGGCTGAGTACAGGCTTGATTTCGGTGTTGCGAGCTTTCCGGCCTGTGAGGCAATGTTGATGATATGGCCGTCGTTCCGTGCTCTCATCCCCGGCAGGACCATTTTGGTGCAGGCGATCAGTCCGAATACGTTAACCTCAAACATGGAGGTCATTTCATCCAGCGTTGCTTCTTCCACTGTGTTAAAGATGCCGAAACCGGCGTTGTTCACAAGCACATCAATCTGGGGAACACTGTCTAAAATCCGGGCGAACGTCTGTGCAACAGCGTCCAGGTCGCTTACGTCCAGCGGATAATACGTGCAGGTGACGCCATATTGATCAGAGATTCGTTTTGCTGCTGCCGCAAGCAGGTCAGCCCGTCTTGCAATCAGGATTGGATGTGCGCCGCTTGCCGCTGCGAGTGCGGCCATTTTTTCGCCGATCCCGCCTGATGCGCCTGTAATGACGACATAGCGGTCTTTCAGTTTTTGATTCATTTCGCTCACCTCAGCAAGAGTAAAGGATGTGTACCCCTTCCATTTGACCCTTAATTTCCCCCATAGCTTCCAGATAATCCAGCTGTCCCACCGTTTCTGACATCGTGAGCATCATCTGCTTCTGATAAAGATGCGGAAACAGCCTTTCGGATACTTCAAACGCTGTCATCGGCTTTTCTTTTAAAAACGACAGCACTTCATAGGCGCGTTCTTTTTGTCTTTTCAACCGATATTGTATCAGTTCGTGCGGATTTGCGACAGTTTCACCATGCCCGGAATGCACACTTGAGAGCGGGATTTTCAAAAGAGCCTCAAAGGATTCATTAAACTGCAGCTGCGGTTTCGGCCGCGCCCCGCCTTCCATCGACGGTTCCAATAACGGATTTGCCGATATATGCTTCAGGATATGGTCCCCTCCAAACATCATGCCATCCTCAGCCCTGTAAAGCGCGATATGCGTCTGCGCATGCCCCGGTGTCTCAATGACGTGCCACCCGTTCATTCCCGGAACAGGATCTCCTTCTCTAAGGTCTGATGAGAGCTCCCGTTTGCATGAATATTTTAGATTCGATACAAATCTCGCAAGGTAAGGAAGCTGCTTTTCTTCAACGCCCAACTCGGCAAACAGCTTCAGAAAAAAGGTCTTTTGCTCTTCCATAAATACCTGGTCCTGGCTGATCCACGGAGCATTGTAGCGGTGACCGATCACTTCAGCAGACTCGGGCAGATAATCGAGCAGCCCGACATGATCCGGATGGTGGTGGGTCAAAATCACCTGTTCGATGTCCTCCGGCCGGTACCCGGCATCCTTCATCTGGGCTGTAAGAGCGGCAAATGCCTCAGGTGTTTTCGGGCCGGCATCAATCAGGGTAAGGCGGTCTCCTTTTACAAGATAAACGTTCACATCCCCCACAGGAAAAGGCGTCGGGAGGGTGATAGGGATTATGTAATCTGATTTTAGTTTCATACCATCGTCCTCATTTTGTTATTTTTATATATGTCTACTATATTCAATACATGTAAAATGAATGCTTATTCACCTATTATTAAGCCTATTTTACACGTTCCCTGCAAACGTGTCATTATTTTCAAATAATTCACCGGTCATTATTGAAAAAATACTCCTTGACAAACGCCTGTCCAACCTCGCATAATGATGAACAACTAATATGCTTTAACGCGCGAATGCTGCAAAATAAATAACGTAATGAGCTGTGAACAGGAATAGTAGATCCGCAATGATGAACAGAGAATGAAACCCGCCGGCTGAAAGGTTTCATCATCCTCTTGCCGGTCGAACCTGCCCTGTGAGCTTTCAGGCAAACCTGACGCTGCCCCTCGATACGGGAGCATAAGCTGGAGTGATTCACGTCGCTCAATGAAGGTGGTACCGCGGAAACCGTTTCGTCCTTTTTTTACTGGACGAGGCGGTTTTTATTTTGAAAAAAATTTCAGGAGGAAAAAGATGAAAAACATCGCATTTACAGGTGCAGGAGCTATAGCCGAAGCCATCATCAACGGGTTAATCAGCGACGGTGTCTGCCTCCCTGGCCAACTAGTTGTCACGAACCATTCAAATGATGAACGCCTTTCATTTTTAAAAGAGTCCTACGGAGTCTCAGTCACAAGAGACAAGCGCGAAGCTGTCAAACATGCCGATATCATCATTCTTGCCATGAAGCCGAAAGATGTCAGAGCAGGGATTGAAAGCATACGGGAGCATGTGACAGGCAGCCAATTAATTATTTCAGTCCTTGCGGGAATTTCTACAGAAACGATTCAGGAGCTTTTCGGAAAAAAACTGTCCGTAATCAGGGCTATGCCAAATACATCAGCTGCCATCCGGAAATCGGCAACCGCCCTTGCCTGCACACCGGAAGTCAGCCAGGCGGAACTGGATGCAGCATCCGAACTGTTCCGCGCGATCGGTACGGTCGTGCACGTTTCAGAAAACCAGCTCGATGCGGTTACAGGCCTTTCAGGGAGCGGACCTGCCTACATCTATTACTTAGCAGAGGCACTGGAAGCAGCTGCAGCCGATAATGGCATTGAAGCACACACGGCAAAAGCACTTATTGCCCAGACTCTCCTAGGAGCGGCCGAAATGCTCCTGCATTCTGGAAAACAGCCGGAACTTCTCAGAAAAGAAGTAACAAGTCCGGGGGGCACGACAGAGGCCGGCATTGCAAGGCTTGAGCACTATGCCGTTAAAAAAGCATTAAGAGAATGTGTGAAAACAGCGACGGAACGCTCTGCCGAAATGGGTGAATTGTTTGCAAAAAACGCTCAAAAAGAGCATACTTGACAAGATAAGGTGCAGGAAATATCTCAGCCTTGTTGAAGTTAAAAAGGAACGTCACATTTACAGACAGGTGGTTGCATGTATACAGTTTTTTCGACCTTCGATGTGCCGGATGCAAAGGCCGAAGAAGTCATTTCCATATATCAGAACCGTTCAAGAATGGTAGATGAAGCAGACGGATTTGTTGATTTTCTGCTTCTGCAAAATGATAAGCGGCCGGGAGAATTAACCGTGCAGCTGCTATTTGAAAGAAGAGAAGATTACATGAACTGGGTCAAAAGCGAGGATTTCAAAAAGATTCATGACCTTGAAAAGAAGTATCCGGATCAGGAACTCGCTGCTGTCATTCCAAAGGTAAAACAATACAAGGTGGTCGCGCGATGAGCTTTTTCCCTGCGGATCAGATTGTATATGAAGCAACCGAGAAAATCTATCAAAATGAGCCGTCCCTTCTTGAGAGATTCGGAGAAAAAGGCAAAGAGAAATGCAGAGAAGATAATCATCATCATCTTAAGCACCTTCAAACCGCCTATGACCTGGAAAATGCCCAGGTGTTTGCGGACTATGCCATCTGGCTGAACGGCATTCTTGTCAAACACGGCATGAAGACGCAGCATTTGATTGATAACTATGATTACTTGAAAGAAGTGCTCCTTGAAATGGAGATTCAGGATCAGGAGAGAGTGTCTGCCTACCTGGCTTACCTTAAAGCCGGCACAGATGCACTAATGAACGAGAAATAAAGAGAAATGGGGTGCTCTGTATGAAGAGTTCAGCAGCTTTTGAGTTTGCAAACCTGCTGCTTGACGGCAATGAAACAGCCGCTGTTCAGCTGGTTAAGGACCACAGTCACCTGTCACGGATCCAACTGTTTGAAGAGTTGTTTACCCCCGCCATGCAGCATGTCGGGGACTTATGGGAAAATAATGAGATTACGGTTGCAGATGAACACCTTGCAAGTGTTGTGTGCGACTTTATCCTTTCAACCCTGTATCCACCGGAACAGTATCCCGAGTCAGAAAACAGAAACAAGGCCATGCTGCTTTGCGTGGAAGGCGAGCAGCATTATCTCGGACTGAAGATGGTCAACAGCCTGTTTGATCAGCAGGGCTGGGAAACCCATTACTTAGGACCAAATCTTCCGCTGGAGTACGCCATCAAGAAAGCAGAACTCTGGAAACCGGAAGTGATTTGCCTTTCAGTATCTATCGTATATCATCTTCCGAACGTCAAAAAGTACATTGATGCCCTTTCTTCCCTTCCTAACCACCCGGCGATCCTGCTTGGGGGACGAATTGTCGGCCAGTATGATATCAGTCCTTACAGCTCTGGAAACACAGAAATCATGTACGACCTGAAATCGGTGGACAACTGGCTGAAGAGACACAGTCTGATTAAAAACAGCGGCAGATCTTCTTTGCTTACTGTAAAAGCAAATGAAAGTCTGACCCGATATTAAAAAAAGCGGCCGGACGCCATCCCGTTAAAGGATGACGCCTGCCGCTTTTTTGCGTTCTGCAAGACGGATACTGGTTTTCAGCCACACAGGTGCATTCGAATTGAGCAAAAATTTCCTCCGCCGTCATCCAGGCAACAGCCGAAACTTCCTCCTCGCTTTTCGGATGGGCCGTCCCGCTTTTATATTCGCATAAAAACACGATGTTCACGACAGGAAAGCCGTCATCTGACTCGAACGATGCACTATGAACATATTGGACTTCATCCTTAACCACAACACCTGTCTCCTCTTCCACTTCCCGTTTGACCGTGTTTTCCAGAATATCCATTGCAGCGCCTTCTTTTTCGGCTTTTCCGCCTGGCAGGGAAAGCAGCCCTGCGGCGTGCTCCTCCTGCAGGCTGCGTTCGATAATCAGCCATTTATCTTCTTTAAAAACGGCTCCTTCTGCGTTTACGATGAACATTCTGTTCTCCCTCCCCCGTCTATCTGACTGCATAGCCACTCTACAGCAAGCTTTTCAACTTCATCAAGATGCTCCATAAAACTGTGCGAAGCTCCATCGATCACCTCAAGTTTTGAACCTTCAGGCAGCCACTTCATTCCCCTTTTTGACGTCTCCGAAAGCATCCTTTCTTCTTCGTCCGCATTCCCGTGTATGATCAAAATCGGACAAGCAACGGCCGACAGCAGCTCCTTCTGGTTCCCCTGTTCAAAATCAAGGAGCATCTGCTGATCGATGATGATTTGTTTCCGGGGACCGGAGGAAAGATGCTCTGTAATCACTCCTGTTTCATGCAGCTCTCTCATTTGCTCAGCTGTGAAGTGGTCATTCCAGTTGTACGTGTTCGGGCCTGTTGACGCACCAGTCAGAATCATCGTTTTCACTTCTCTTGTATAGATTCTGCTTCCAAGGCTGTGGCCATAAAGGACAATCGAATGAAAGCCGCGTTGTTTTGCGTATTCAATAACCGACTGAAGATCATCCTTTTCTTTTGCCATTGTCAGCGTATCGTCATCACTCTCGCCGCAGCCGCTGAAATCAAAGGCAAGCACGTTCCATCCGAGCGACTGGAAGACAGCGGCAAACCGGTCGAACCGGCCACGCGATGACTTGTCCGACGTAAACCCGGCACATGATGACAAGTCTGCGGGAAGCTGCTTCATATAAATGGCCGATGAGGGTAAGTCCCCTCGAATTTTTCAGCTCAAGCCTGATGCAGTTCATCACTGTCTGCTTTTTTAAAAATTTGTTTCAATGTATAATTCAGAAGCTCCGGGCACGTTTCAAAGGAGTACGGCAGATGCAGGCGCTCTGTCCACTTATGCGGGTCTTTTCCGTAAGGGCCGACGTTTAAAACAGGAATATTCAGCGCTTTAATTTCATCAAGCGGCAGCTTATAGTGATCCCCGTAGATCGGCATATTGGCCGTCAGCTCGCGGATTGACTCCTCACTGTCACGCAGCTGAAGAAAGCTCAGATCCGACAGGCCCGCAAAGTACTCCTGATTCACAAGAGAGATTCCGAAATTGCTGCCGGCATAGCTCTGCACATCCGACAGGACCTCCTGGATAAACGCGTCCTCTTTAGATGAAACGGACGGATAAAACGGCGGACTGTAGAACACAACGATTAAAGGAGCAAGCTCCTTGCACAGCCCGGACAGACCGGAAACAATTTTATTCGTAAAATGACGGTCATCAAGATCACCGCGGTTGGCTTTCAAGTACCCTATGTGCCTGTTGACTTCTTCCTCGCCGACCTTTTGAATGGCGTAGGCAAGCAGTTCGTCATAAGACATGACCGTTACCCGGTAGGATGCAGGCGTGTAGCCGACAGACTTGCTGTAATGCCTGGCTTTTTCATCATAAAACTTCTCCACTCTGCGCGCTGCGGCAGAGGCGGTATTCATCAGCATCCCGTGCAATTCAAGCATGCTGCGTTTCATCGTCAAAATGTTAAACAGCGAAACGGCTTCATGCGGAATCTGCACCGAATACTCCTCTTTCAAATCTTTTTGCATAAGATTCATCGGCGGCGGTGTCACTTCTCCCCCGACTCTTTCCGAGTAGTTTTCATTCAGCTCAAGCAGCCTGTTCAGCTCGGAAATAAGCAAATTCGCATTCAGTCCCGAAAAAGGCTCCCCAACATGGGTTTCCACCCCGCTGCAGTAAAATCCGGCCAGTACTTTTCCGATTGATCCGCTGTACACATAATAGTTCTCATCATTCGGATACCTCGAAAACATCGGCTCTGAATTGACGCAGGCCGTGTAGGAAAGACCGTGTTTTTGTTTCAGCTTTTGAAGGACGGGCACAGCACCGAGCATCCCTGCTGAATTCACTTCTTCATCAGGAACCGTCAGCAGGAGCAGATTCCCGTCAAACTCCCCGTTCATCGCCTGCTCAAGCATGCCAAGCTGAACCGTCAGTCCTGCCTTCATATCCATCGTTCCCCGGCCAAACAGCCAGTCGCCAGTTTCAATATCCTCTTTTACAGGAGCAGGCAGGAGATTCACTGCGTTGGTCAGCTCTTTCGTCAATTCATGAGGACGGAAGGCAAGATGCTCAAGATGGCCGTAATCCTTCACATCCACCACATCGAAATGGCTCATAAGGATTACCGTATCTTCAGTTTCTTTCTTGCTTTTAACAAAAGCCGTCAGGAAATAGCGGCCGTCTTCAAGAGGATGCAGTTTCACATGATCCGGATGTTCTTTGAAATAAGGAAAATCATTCAGCACATAATAAAGATGCTGGGCAAGAGCGATCTCATCCTTTGATCCCGTGATGCTCGCAAGATTCACTAGTCCTGTTAAAAGCTCTGTCAGCTGCTGTTTCGATTGCCATTTTGCTGTCATGATGAGACCTCCTAAAATAGATGCTGACTCTATTCTAAAGAATTTTCGCAATTTTTAAAAGAGGGTCATTTTGGCTATGGGGAGTGGATTTGGAGGAGTGGGTTTGCACTTTTGGTATCCTATATTTTTTGAGCTTCTAATTATAGGTCAGCATTTTGTCTTTTTGGTACCTTATATTTCCGGTGCTCCCGATTATAGGGCAGCATTTTCGCTTTTTGGTACCCTATATTTTCGGTGCTCGCGATTATGGGATAGCATTTTCACTTTTTGTTCCCCCATATTTTCGGCGCTCGCGTTTATGGGATAGCATTATTACTTTTTGCTACCCCATATTTTCGACGCTCCTGATAATAAGGATGCATTTTTCCTTTTTGTTACCCTATTTCTCCGGTGCTCCTGATTATAGGGCAGCATTCACTCAATGCTCCATCGTCAGGCAACTTACATGAACTCTGACCGCAAAGCTGATATACTTTTTTTATGAAATTTCACTCAGGGAGGCAATCAAACATGAAGAATCACTTATTTACACCATACACCGTAAAAAACGTTACACTTAAAAACCGGATCGTCATGTCTCCGATGTGCATGTACTCATCACACCGCGAAGGCGGAATGGTCGAGGATTTTCATATGACCCATTACATTAGCCGCGCCATTGGCGGTACGGGGCTAATCATGATTGAAGCGACATCCGTTACGCCTCAGGGCAGAATCTCTCCGCAGGATCTTGGCATCTGGAGCGATGACCATATCGAAGGCCTGAAAAAATTAGTTGATGGCATGAAAGAAAATGGCGCCAAAACGGCAATCCAGCTGGCACATGCAGGAAGAAAAGCGGTCCTTGAAGGCGAGATTGTCTCACCATCCGCCCTTGCATTCAATGAAAAAAGCAAAACACCTGTTGAGATGACAACAGAAAAAATTAAAGAAACCATTCAAGCTTTTAAAGACGGAGCAATCCGTGCGAAAAAAGCGGGATTTGATATCATCGAGCTTCACGGCGCACACGGATACTTAATCAACCAGTTCCTCTCGCCGCTTTCCAATCAGCGGACAGACGAATACGGCGGCAGCAAAGAAAACCGCTACCGCTTCCTGAAAGAAATCATTGATGCTGTTAACGAAGTCTGGGACGGACCGCTGTTTGTAAGGGTCTCTGCAAAAGACTACAACCCGGAAGGACTGAATGTTGAGGATTACGTGGATTACTGCTCATGGATGAAAGAACAGGGAGTCGATCTGATTGATGTCAGCTCAGGTGCCCTTGTTCCGGCAGATATCAAAGTCTTCCCTGGCTACCAGGTGAAATTTGCCGAGCGCATCCGCGAAGGAGCCGGCATCGATACTGGTGCTGTCGGCCTGATCACAACCGGAACACAGGCTGAAGAAATCCTTGGCAACGGCCGAGCAGATCTTATCTTCATTGCACGCGCCCTGCTTCGTGACCCATACTGGCCGCGGAATGCAGCAGCTGAACTTGGCGTTGAGATTGAGGCGCCTAAGCAGTATGCACGCGGGTGGTAAAGAAGCGTTATAATCAAACTGGCTACACAGAAAAAGGTACTGCATTATGCATTAATGCAGTACCCTTTTTTGTTTACAAAGCTGGTTACTTCTCCTCTGCTTTTTGACAAACATACACCATTTCTTTACTTCCGCTTGTCAGCGGATCCTCATTCCAGTCCCCGTATACGTTTATTATCTTGAACCCGTTCATACTCAGCAGTCTTTCCATTTCCATAGGAAACACATAGCGCAGAGATATCTCAGTTTTTTTCTCTTTAACTTCCTCTCCCGCCTCATTCTTATACTTCCTTATTGTTTTGTTATGCTGGATCTGGCTGATGGGATCATAAGAGGATAGGCAGTATACGTCTACTTGCAACTTAGACTCTGCATCTTCATAAGTCTGCCAAAATTCCTCTGTCCCTGCTGGAAACAGCTCTTCTGCGCCGGGAAATCTGGTTCCAAAAATAAAAATCCCATCAGGATTTAAATGCCGGCTGACTGAAGCCAATAGCTTATCCTGTTCATCGTTTGTAAGAAAATGCTGAAAAGAATTTCCAACGGAATAGGTGAGATCCGCTGTGGTTTCGAGGTTTAAATCCATACAGTCCTGCTGTATCCAATCGATTTCAAGACGTAAGTCTGAAGACTTTCTCCTTGCCTCATCCAGCATTCCTTTATGGACATCCACTCCAATTACGCGATGACCCTTCCTCGCTAAAGGAATAGTGGCTCTCCCTGTACCGCAGGCAATATCGATTATTGCTCCTTTTGTCAGCGATGCCCATTTCACCAATAAGGGAATGTCGCTTGTATAAGAATCGTTTTCCCCGTCATAGAGCGAGGGGTTGTCGTACTCTTCGAAGTTGTAGTGTGACTTTTTTTCTTGCATGAAGGTCTCCTTTTCTTCTCAATCTTTTATTTCCCACTCTTCATACACCTCAACATCAGGACTGAGCACCTCTTCTTCTACCCACCTAAATGCTTTAAGAACCAGCGGTGATGCCTCATTTATACGTGCCTCACCTTTTGATATCCAAAGCGCACCAAGCGAATCCTGGCCTTCAAACTGATGAGGGATCTTTAAATTGCCGCCAACTTTTTCAACTAAATAAAATGCCGCAATGTGATGAACATATTCATAATCATTCCAGCCCCATGGCAGCATAAAATCTGCTATACCAACGTTTTTTACCACTTTTACTTCAATGCCAGTCTCTTCAAGGAATTCCCTCTTCAAAGCGGCTGTCAGACTTTCACCGGGTTCTAAACTTCCTCCCGGAAGGTCAAAGCGATTTATGTAAGGTCCTCTGTTCTTCTTAATCACGAGCAGGTCTTTGCCCTGTGTGTATATGCCATAAACTCCAAAAGCTCTGTGAATTTTTTTGTCCTTCATTCATTTCCCCCATGTATGACTGTCTGCTCTCAGCTGTAACAATATCTCTTCCTTCTCATTGAAAACCATCGCACCAACTGCAACCATAATTACTTTTTCATGACCTACCATAGATCTCAAATAGTTTATATAGTCCATTGAGTCCTCCATATCAAAACTCACTTCTTATTTCAGACAGTTCGTTTTTTAAAATAAATCACTTCAGGATCCCCATCATCCAAATTTTCCACAATGCCGCTTTCAATGAACCCATTTGAAAGAAAGACTTTATGCATATCTGCATTAGATTGATTCGTTGAAGAAAAAACCTTCTCTTTTGCGGATGACTTCACCATCTCATCCATTAGCAAACTTGCAAATCCTCTGCGTCTCTTGGACGGGGCCACAATAACGAGGGAGATAAACGCACACTCAAAGAAGCTGGTATCATGAATGAGAAATCCAGCAATCTCTTCTTCCTCCATTGCAATGAGGCACTGTCTATTCTCGATAGCACGTTTTATCATTCCCCGCCTGCTTGCGTTGCCAATAACCTCACTGTCTATGTCTACTAACCTATCTAAGTCTGCAATGTCTGCAGCAAGAATACTTTTCATGTTTCTGCCCCTTTATAAGTTTAATAATCTCCTTTAACGTTGGAACCCATGAACAATCACTTTACAGACCTATCCATTTCCTGTTCTTGAATACAATTTGCAATCACTTCGCATTTTTTTATTGCCCAAATGTAATGACTGGATGTGTTTGCTTCAAAATAGCTGTATAAATTACTTGTTTTTGTCCACTTATAGTATTTTTTTGTCATGATTTCTTCATTTGTATGTAAGTTGATTAAGTCCATTACTCTTCCATGGCTTAACTTTACTTTTTTTATGGCTTGATTCAATGTTACATCCTGATATACTTCCCAGATCTTCATATTGAACAGTTTTATACTGCTCCACTTATAACCCGGTGCCGGCATAAACGGATGATCTCCATCCATACCTTCCCGGTACCATCTCTCAAGCATGGCATGCCATTCATAAAGGTGCATTAATACATCGCGAAAATTCTTGTCTCGCTCTTGAGTATCAATAGAAATCGTTCTTTTTCTGCTAGGAACAGATTCGATGATTTCAAGCAATGATTTAAAATTCGAGTCGCTATTCAACAATAGATTTTCTTTTTCATTTATAACAGTCATTTCAATCTCCTTATTTCCCCAAAATTATGTTTTCACTTCTTTCTCAACCACTTACCTCTCTGCCCCTACTGCCCAATGAAGCGCACGCATAGCCTGCAAAGCATGCTGCCCCCAATGCGATTCAAAGGTGAATTTCCAATGCCATGCCGCTTCCAGCCGTTTATCTTTTTGATACATCATCAGACCTTCCTTTACATCTCTGTAAATATCTTGAAGATCATCATTTAAACTGCATGCAACAGGTTCTTCATCCGTGTATGGATCAAACAAGGCCCAATAATCAGCGATATCTCCAAGATTGATATCCGGTAAAGCAAAATCCAATACAGTGATCTTCTCTTCAGCAAGGTCCGATTCTGGAAGAGTCAAAGCTGCTGCATACAAGGATGAAATCGTTCTAAGAAGATTCATAACCTTGTCTGACTCAGAGGATAATGTGAAATTTTCTATCAGATGACAGAATTCTGATGCCATTTTAACAAATGCTTCCGCCTCTTTTGCGCACATCTTTCTCTCCTCCACTTCCGAAAATCCAAATAAGAAAACTGACCAATTTGCATTGCTTCTATAAAAAACGTTGTTCTAGGTAACATGCATTCATTTAATAGTTTTCCAGTTCCATTTCAAGATCCTTAAGCAGAACATCTATACTTACCGCTTCCATATCGTTTCCTAAAGGAAAAATAGATGGGATAATGCCATTCTTTTTCATGCCTGGAAGCCACTTCTCGATAAAATCATCCAAGCTGATTGATCTTGCTTTATACGATGCCCACTCTTTTTCAGCACTGATTTCTGCAAATTCTTTTTTAGGAAAAAAGGGGATCAATAATTTCCCATCTTCATCCCTGAAAGTGGCCCAGCCATCGCTGAACAAACTCCAGACTTCTTCATAATCAGTGACTCTTTTAATAAAATACTCATATCTGACATTGGATGGCAGCTTCAATACTGCGTTAATTTCTACAATATGCATTTAATCATCCCTTAGCGGTTACTTCCTGGAATCAGATTTGCAAAAGGAATTCAGGGAAATTTTTCTAAATCTTTAACTTAATCATATACTATTCCGTTACTAAAATCTTTTCAAATAAAGCTAAATTTCTTATCATTTGAATAAATGAATTTTTAAAAAACCAATTAGATTTTGCTGAATGATTAAAAAAAGAAACCAGCCGCCAACCCCTGCAAAAATAGAAGCATACAGGTTCACTTAATTCTTTACTAATAGATACACGATAAGCAGCAAAACAGCAGTTGATGGAAACCCCCAAAGAACTCCTAAAGCAAACTTACTCAAGCTCTCACTTCCTTCTCCTTGAACAGATAACCAAATAATGCTTAATAAACTTACAAGTGGGAGAGCTGCGATGATTCCTCCATATGCAGGGAAACGACGTGCAATTTCCGTAACAATGCCAATAATGACGGCAGAAACAAGAATTTTAACCAAAAGGTACATTTTGTGCACGCTCCCTCAGCAGTATAAAGGCAGATTCTACTGCTGATTTCTCATTCAAAGACAGACTGTTCCAAATAGCATTCAGCTTATTCTCGTCAAGACTTGTATTTCTTTGCAATACTTCTCTTCCTAAATTGGTCAGTTTCAAGATAACTCTTCTTTCATCTGATGGATCTCTCTCTTTAATCAAGTAATTTTTTTCAATAATTCGTTTTACATTTTCAGAAGCTGTATTGTGGGAAACATTTAGGTATGATGAAATATCATTGATTCCAACATTCTGTTTTTTTTCAATTAGCTGGAGAATTCTTATTACTTGATGAGTAATCTTTTCCTTGTGAGAATAGTGCAAAGCGAAATAGATATCTGTCCAGCAGTCATTTAGCTCTCTAACTTTAAACTCCATATTGAACACCTCATTTTATATCGTATAAGATGATTATATCTACATGTACGACATAATACAATATAATTTAGACGCCTCCATTTGAAAGACGCCATGTGGTTAATTAACGGGTTCGTTTGAAGGGCGCAAACTGCTACATAACACGATAAATATCAGAGCAATTAGCATACTAATCCGCATAGGAATGAACAGGTTCGCTGTTATTTTATTAGTAAATTATCTTCTAGTTCCATCTTTTTAAGAGAATTATTAAGGGCCTCTTTATCAATTTTATTTATAAAAGAATACTTTTCTTTATAAATGGCACTTATAGCTTTTTGAATCTCTTCTTTCCTTTGCTTACTAGTATCAAAATTTTTAATAAAAAGGTTAAGTGGTATATCTTCCACCTCATTATGCAGAGATGGTTGCAAGTATCTAATTTCATCGCACATTTCGTAGTTATTTCTAGCAAAAAATCGATTTCTTTTTATACAATCTTCCTTCTCTCCTTCTGTATGTACGATATCTTGAGTTTCCGTTTCTAACAAAATAGCTTTAAGTGATGCGTTTCCAGCTGAAATGGCATCTTGGAACAATAAACTTTCTAATTCAACTAATGTTTTTGATCCTAATCCCTTACTTCGTACTATTGGATTAGTTACTAAATATACAATGAATCCTGAATTTACGTCAGCAAAATAGTGTCCTGTTGCAAATGAAACGAGCTGATCTCCTTCCAATCCCATCAAAAAATGGTAGTTATTCGGCCTTCTTGTCTTTGCGTATTGTAAACTCCTTAGAAAAACACTATGTGGTTCTCTCACTTGAATAGGAAATGCTTGATCATATAATTCCATAGCCATTTCTAGGTTAATTAAATTATCCTCTGAAATTTCTGTCCACTGTATCGTCATAAGATAACCACCAGTCTATTATTAATCATTTGTAATAGTATAGTCCTTATTCAACGCCCCCCAATTACTCAATAAGAAAAGGAGACCAGCTTTGCTGCAATCGCTGCCACATGGTTGAAGAAGTAACTTACATTTGCTCTTTCAATAATTCTGTCAATCCGCTTGGATAAAGCACCTTTCCTCCAGAAAAAATTTCTTCTTTTAAAATCCATTTTGCACAAGTAACTTTATTTCCTTCAGAAACTGTAAAATATTCTTGCTGGTATAAATTCGTATCTTTAAATTCCACTAAGTATATCTGTGTTATTTCGTGTCCTATGTTTTCGTTTATTTTAAATATATTTTCTATGCAGGAAATATATCTTCTGACAACAACTTCAACGCGTATTTCTTCACTAAACTCTCTCACTAATGTCTCACTCGACTTTTCGCCGAATTCGATTGTACCGCCTATGGGACGGTAATACAAACCTATTCCTTTTGAGTTCTGTCCTTCCTGCTCTTCCAATGTGTTTGCTCTTGGATACATCAATTTATCTCCCTTGAAAATAATGCTATCTAGTAATCTCTATTTAGAACATTAAAATTCTTCTTTCACTAACCTTTATTAATGAATAGGCAATCCACTTTTCAGCAGACGCTCCATTTAAATCAATGAATCTAGATCTTCCTTACCTTTTACGGAATAACAATAAATGACTGATCTCGAACGACAACTGTTTCCGGTTTAAAGCGGATAAGAAGATTATTGTTGTTAAAACTACTAAAACGCTTATCCCATTTCTCTTCAGCTGTTCCTAAATAGCGGGACAACAACCTTTTAGCTAAATTAATGTCAAAAGGTTCAACTGAATGCATTGATTTATCAATCTAAAAATTTCTCCACTATTACTACATACAGAATAAAATTTGAAATTCTCAAAAGATCCCTATTGCATATCAAATTACTAAAAAGAAATGTCCGCAATCATATTCCTTCAATTTCAAAACGTGCTTATATTTTTCAATCCACCTGCCGCACTCCAGATCAGTTTTTAATTTATCCAAACACACCTTAACATCTTCACCTTTGGCAAGTGGAGAAGTGCCTTTTTGAAAGTTTCTGTTTAAATATAATTTTGGTTTTCTCCAACCAGAAAAGAAAAAATGATCTACTAAATCGAAGGGTCAAGGATAGGGTACAACCTCGGCTCGTCGTTCCACCTGTTCCTCAAGTAATTGAAATAATTCATTTATTGGAGGATGAATTAGACAGGCAGTTTCTAAAATAGACTTAAAGTAATCAAATAACCAACAATCTTCATTACATAATCTTGGATCTAATGTGAAGATGACAATTTTCCCGTCATCCTTTAACACCCTTTTCATTTCTCGAAAACAAAGTGATAAATCTTGAAAATGATGAGATGCAAGAGTACATACAATACCATCCACTGAGTTGTCTTCTAATGGTATTTGCTCAGCAAAACCTTCTTTCCAATTTGGATTCTTATGTTTCCTAGCCTGAGTCCTCATTATTTTAGATGGTTGAAGTGCTATGACATCATACCCGCTATCAGCTAATTCATAGCTGTAATTTCCGGTACCTGCACCTATATCTAATATGGTTGAGAATGGTTTTACGCCTAGTTCTTGCAACAATTTTTGGGTAATGCGTGGGTCCGCCTTTCTCTTCCTAAGCCTTATATAAAAAGGCGATCAACTTTGCTGCAATCTCCTTCTTTAATAGAATGCTTGATGATTCCATATTATCACAATTGTCCTATATCCTTTTAAAATTACCTAAATGAAAAAGCACATCATTTTAATTTTTGAATGGCGTGCGAATACTTTGCGATTTCCTGTTTTTCAAATCTGAACCGAACTCGTTAGTGGTTGATTTTCTTTTCTAAAATAAATGTTTTCAAACTATGTCATACTAGGAAAATTCAAAAAAGTGGGATTTTTCCTGCTAATAGATTGTTTATCTACCCAAACACCTGAGCTGCAATTCCAAACAATGTCTGATTTCTTGCAGGCATTGACGTTGATCGAATGATCATTATTGGCGGATTGCTTACCCTTCTAAATCCTCTCTGCATTAGTAACTGCATAAATTCCTTATTCCCTTCCGGTACATCCATTCTCAGTTTTCCACGATACAGTGAAGCCAATTGGTCTGTCAGCAGGGCAGCTATTTGACTATTGGGTGCTACAATGGGTCCCAAGATCACATTTTCAGGACCTAAAACAGCAGCTCCGTAACCAATCACATCTCCATTTGAATTTTTCACAATTAAACATTTCGCTGCTTGTCTGAGTCGATTACGGAGGAATACGTTTCTTCCGGCTCCGAATGCACGCTCATCAATCTTAACGACTTGATTCAAATCTATTTCTTTAAAATCTTCCAGGATAACATCACCGAAGGTTAACTCTGCCGGTGCAAGATAGTTTTCACAAAAAAATTTATGTACACTGCTGACAGGTGTAAACCCCATCTTTTCGTAGAGATTTCTTCCCTCTGGTGTAGAAATCAACATGACTGAACAGGTTTCAGGAACAGAATCAATACACTTTTGAGTAGCCTTTTTCCCCAATCCCATCCCTCTGTACATTTCATCTACGATGACCATTCCTATAGAAGCTGCACCATATTCATATGGAATAATGGCAGCACTTGACACAATTTTGCCTTTGCTGGTCTTATGTCCGAAGATGGTACCAGATGAGATAACAGTGCCAATCTCATTTTCATCATAGTCCCAGCCAACTGATTGGGATAAATCAATCAGATCAGGTATATCTTGTTTTACAAATTGAACTAACTGTAAGAGTGTCTCATTAATCATAATTCTCAGTTTCTCCTAAATGATAGTATAGATATAATAAATACTGTTCACCAAGAACGCACTGGTGAAAGAAGATGAAGATAAGAAGAATGAACAGGTTCAATCTTGACCGGTCTCATTGCTCCGTCAAAACTCAGTCTGATCTCTTTTTCATCTATTACCTTTAAAACTTCCATCAAAAAACGTCCATCCAGTGCAATCTGCAGGTTTGCCTCACCGGTCATTTCCTTAACCGATTGAGTTTCTTCTATTATTCCTATTTCTGACGAGTCAGAGGAAATGTTTATTCTCTTACCGTCCTTCATTTCGAAATGAATCATGTTCTTTTTTCCCTCACTTGAAAAAAGACAAGCTCGATCCACACCCAATAATAACTGTGCTGTATCCAATGTAATGACCGTTCTCGAGTATTCAGGCAATAAACTGGGTATGTTTGGAAAATGACCTTCAACTAATCTTGAAAACATAGAGATAGTTGGTAATTTAAACTTTATATAGCTGTCAGTAATAATAAATCTGTGTATCCCCCGTATCATGCTGAATCAGTTTGGCTAGCTCCGTGAGGCTCTTCCTTGGCACATTGCACGACCCGTCAATAGCTGATCTGATGGTTAGCTCTGTTAATGCTAAACGATGGGAATCCGTCGCTGCACACGAGAAGAGATTTTCGTTAAATGTCATATTGACAGCTGTGAGAACAGGTCTATTCTCACTCGAGGAGACAGCAAAAGCTGTTTGTTTAATGACTTCAATCAATTTGCTGCTTGGGATAACCGCACACTTTTCTTCGTCGACTAAAGGAGTTTTAGGATATTCCTCACCATTTAATCCGTTTAGGCGAGTTACAATATCACCGGACCGAATAGTAGCAGTCTGTTTGTTAACTTTTATATGTATCTTACCTGGAAGTTTTTTTACAAGATTACTAAAATACTTTGCTGAGATAACATCACTGCCCTGTTCAAAAATTTGCAGCACTTGCTTCCCATCAATCACCCTTGGAATCATTTTCTCTATAAATAGATCAGAATCACTCCCTACAAGTACCAAGCTATGATCAGTGGCGATTATCTTAATTCCTGACAGAATCGGAAAAGATGTACTTACAGAAACAGCTTTACTTACATCTAAAATTGCTTTGTAAAGACATTCATTCTCAATCGTAAACTCCATAAATAGGGCCCACCTTAAATTAATCTTGTATAAACGTATTCGACAAAATGTTTTATATTTCCTGTTATTCACTTAATAGGCCGCAATTTCCCATAAAAAAAAAAAAAACGATTACCATTTACAGTAATCGTTCCTTCTGCTAAATCTGCCTTTAAATCAAACAAACACTTACACTATGTCCCGTTTCATCTCTCTTTTCCATATGGCTGACATGAAGACAATCACCGCTCCCAAAAACAGTACATACCCTAACGGCACCAACCAGATTGGCTGCCTAAGACTCACTATGTCACCAATCAAAAACCTTGTCACTACAGCTATCATCACAAAAACCGTCACGATTTGCACACCAATAAGTCCGATTGTATGAGACACAATCGTTGAAATGGTTATCGTTAAAATACTGAGCAGTAAAGAAACTAAAAATATAGCGAGCACTGACAATATGATATACTGCCAAAACGTAAGGTCATACCATGAGTAAAGGTTGTTCATTGCATATAATGGCAAATCAAAATGTGACGATGTTTGATTTGCAGCGTAAATGGACAAGTAAACACCTAGTAAAAGCGTTGTCAGCAATACTGAACTTGCTAATCCGGCCAGCCACTTCGTCTTGTAAATCCTTCTTCCTTTTTTCGAACTATATTGAAGCAGTTCCACAGCTGTCAGTTTATCTCTCAAAAAAATGGGAGAAAGCAAGATTGCTATGCTGATGAAGAGGTTAATCGCCATATTCTTTTTTACATTTATAAAATTATCTAATACAGTACTAGTATAAAATGAATATTTTTCATCACGGATGATTTCTTCAATATGCTTCTTCAGAGCACCAGTTGTTCCCTCAATTTTGGATTCCAAAGAGGCAGTCCGGTATTTATAACGCTCTTCTATCGTGTATTCCATAGCCTGCAGCTCCCAGAAGAGATCTTCATTCCGTTCAAAGAAGACTAAATCGTGATAGTCCATTTGTTTTTGACTATCGTCTTCTGCGTTTTTAAAAGCTTCAAAGGATGTCAGCCCTGCTGCTTTCGCTTTTGGGTCATTCTGCAAGTATGTATCAGCATCTTCCACTTTCTTTTCATATTGCGCAACAAAGTCTGCAAATTCCCGCTCATTCACATCTGGCCCATACTTTGGAATGTTCTGCTGCTCTAAGGTGAAATGGTCAATAGCCGGCCGCCCATTCGGGAAATACTGGATATGAAATTCAAAAAGCAAGAAATATAAAACTGCATTTGCAAATAGAAGGAGAGTGATGATTTTCCAGGAAAAAATTTTTTTCATTTCCATCCAGAATAGTTGCATATTAAACGATATCCTTTCTATAAAAACGCCTCATCGCCAGGCTGCTGATAACAACGCCTGCCGCAAACCAGCTTGCCAATGTAACGATTTCATAATGTTCAAACATTGTTAAACCGGACACTCCAGAAAAATACATATGAGGATTTACTAATAACAGCGTCAAATTGAAATTCATCAAAATCAGAACCAGTGGAATTCCGGCAAAAAAAGACGGGATCACAAACATACTGACCAGCAGCAAAATCATGACGATCCATGTCATATAGCTATTTTTTATAACTATGCTTAATGCAAAAGTCAGTAAAGACACGATCATCAATATCAAGGATAGAATGGCAATTGCCATCCATAAATAGTGATGAAACTCTATTGGCCACCGTGTAATATACGGCAATTTGTATTCCCAGTTCAGACCGCTGCTTATAAGCGAATGCCAAAGCCCCGAATAATCATAAAATTGAAAGTATGCCAGTAAGCTTATTCCGAATAATGGAACGATCAAAAGCAACGTGCTCAGCAGACTTGCCGCAAGCTTATTCCAGATTAATTTCCGACCTCTTTTTGTCGTATACGCAACTAACTGCGAGCGATTTTCAAACTCGTAATTTGAGATAAGGGCTGTGAGGAGGACAACGAGCATGACACCCTCAAGAGCTGTATTTTTAAGGAGGCTTCGAAATAATTCAGTATGCATGCGATAATCTCCAGCAAAAAACCACTGCTTATATTCTGCATTTCCCTTCATTTCCTCAAGTCGTGTATCCAGCTTTTTATATTCAGCCGATACGACTTCTTCTGTAAACCCGCTTAAACTAAGCTCTTTAACCATTTTGTCCCGCATTTGATCGGCATCCAGTTCCGAATAGCGTTCGTCCAGACTTTTTCCCAAGCCTATGTACATCTGCATCAGACCGATACGGTCGATTTCCTGCTGCTCTTCTTTACTCGCCATCGAGTAGTGTTCAAACGTCATAGACTTTAAGAATGCATCGGCATCTTGATAGCTAGAATCAAATTGACGTACATCTTCATTTACATGTTCCTGCATCGTGTTCAAAATGGAATCATCAAAAGTCAGTCCGTATTCTTCTACAATATGATTTACAACCTTTAACTCAGCCTTATTGTCAGCGCCACTGAAAATTGTAAAGAGATTAAACGAAATAAATAACCCCAGCAAACAAAGGATGACGGGTGAACCTAACGCTTTTTTCATTTCCATCCACGTGATTTGCATGTTGATTACCCGCCCGTGCTTTCATTTGCATATTCAACCAAAAAGACATCTTCCAATTGCGGATGAACCGGTTTCCACGCCGGGTCAGCCTGCTCATCTGCAACAAATCTGACCAGCATGGCCCCATGCTCCTGCTTTTCCTGCAGGGTTAAATATGTGTTTCGGAATGATGAAAAATCATCAAACGACATGGACGTCTCAAACACTTTTCCAGCCAGAGTTTCACAAATCTCCGAAACAGAAGCCTTATGCAGCAGCTCTTTATTTTTAATCATGATAATTTCATTTGCGATGGATTCAATATCCGATACAATGTGTGTGGAAATAATGATGATGCGGTTTCGGGCCAATTCAGATAATAAATGACGAAAACGCGCACGTTCTTTCGGATCTAACCCTGCTGTCGGCTCATCGAGGATAAGAATCTTCGGATCGTTCAGCAATGCTTGCGCAATACCGACACGCTGTATCATTCCGCCTGAAAATTTCTTCATTTTTTTATTTTTCACTTCTGAAAGTGCCACCATCTCAAGTACTTCGTCGATGCGCTGTCCTGCAGATTTTCTATCCATTCCTTTTAGCGCTGCTAAATACGTCAGGTATTGTTTTGGTGTCTTGTGTTTGTAATAACCGAATTGCTGCGGCAAGTAGCCTATTAGCTCGCGGTAAGACTCTCCAAGCGATTCAATTGACTCACCCTTATACAGGATGGTTCCGCTTGTGGGCTGAATAAGGGTAACCAGCATTTTAATCAACGTCGTCTTACCGGCACCATTTGGCGAAAGCAATCCGAAAATCCCCTGATCGAACGTTAAATGAACGGCATTAAGCGCTGTAAAATCACCATATCGTTTTCCTAAATCCTTTAGCTCTAACATGCCAAAGCCTCCTCCTGTCTTCGATTAAATACGTGTTTCAAAGAAATCAGATAGATCCAGAAACTAACCAGCAGAATAACGCCATAAGAAATCATTGATAGACTGTTGAGCACCGCTCCATACTCTTCTCCTGGCAAAAGAAATAATGCTGTATTGACCAGAACCCATCCGGCTATAAATAAAACACTGCGTTTCAAAAAATGGCCTGACCTTAAAACGAACAGCAGCCCCGCTGAAAATACAAACAAACCGGTCATTGACACAAGGATTCCACGCAGGACATTGAGATCCACTTGATAGGACAGAATGAAAACAACTGTCATGTTAACAAAAATAGCCATGCTGCTGAACACAAGCATTCTAACAACTAATAATTGATAGACCGTATATTTCATTGTCATCTCTAATTCAAATGTGCCATTTGCTTTTTTCTGATAGTAGTCATATGCCATGAAGCTGAGAAAAGACAGTGGAGACAGAACAAAGAGCATGCCATAAAAGTCAGCTTCCTGAACAGCCGGTTCATTACTTACTAAAAACAAATAGGCCAATACAATAATCATTAAACAGCCGCTGAATAATGCCTCACCCCGATTAATGAAAAGATACTGCCAGCCCATTTGACGTCTTATTTCAGCAATTGACAGTATTAAATTTTGTTTTTTCGGGAGACCCTGTTTTACAATCAGTGCTACCTGTTTATTGATGTCTTCATCAGAAGGATAGGGGATTGACCATTTACTCTTATCCGTTGCCATGATTCTCAATCTCCTTTCTCAGCTTCTTTAAAATGGCATAATACTTTGTTTTCACCGATGATTCAGACAGAACCAACAGCCCTGCAATCTCATGAAATGTCAGTTCTAAAAACAATTTAAAGCGGACAATTTGCTGATCTTTCACATCAAATCTCTGGAGCAGTTCATTCACAAGCTGTATGTCCTCTTTTGTAGAGAGCTGCTCTACAACACTGTCTGACCCTTCCATTTCAATTTCCTCTACATATACCGTTTGCTGGCCAGCCTGATACGATCTCGAGCGGAAATAATCAATGCAATGATTAGACGCAATTCGATAAAGCCATGTGCGGAATGAAGCTTTGTTTCCATCAAAATGCGAAATGGACTGCAGCGCGCGGATAAAAATTTCCTGTGTCAAATCCTGTGCCATTTGTTCGTCCAAAAATTGTCTATAAACAAACGCAAACATTTCTCTATAGTATTTCTTGATCAATTTATTGGCACTTTCCTCATGGGCACTCTGCTGAATTTTTCTAATCCATCTGCCCTCAAAATCCACCGAAGCATCACATCACTTTCATCGTTCACCTGTATATTCGTAAAGACATTTTAAATAGTTTTAGAAATTTAATTTTTTCATCATAAAAAATGCAGGCAGAAAACATATCCGTTTTCTTCCTGCATTTTTCAGTTTACCTATCTATTACGTATTTTTCCATTCATTTTTCAATTTCTTATGGGATAACTCGTTTGAGCTGACCCCTAACCGTTTAGATTCTTTCAACTAAAAGTTTCATCAAAGCCCCATCAAAAGGAAATTCTTCTCTCTTGATTTTCCCTTTCAATTCTTCCAGTGATTGAATGGCGTAGTCTTTAAGATCTGGAGGATAGTTGTATGCAGAGCTATTAATCTCAAATTCATCTTCATCAAGAACTTCCCAGTCGTCATTTAACCGCTTCACCAAATCCAAGTCCAAATCGATAAAGGAAAGACGGTTATCATTAAATACAGATGGCATTGAAATATTGCAGTAATAAGAGATGACTTCCCTATTCTCTACCTCCATCGCAACTGTAAATCCATCCTTTAAAGAAAAAAATTCTAACGACTCATTAGGAATTTTAAAGGTTGTCCCTTTTGTATGATGCGTTAATGTTCTACCCGCCTTGCAAAGCACTAAGACATATTCAGATGTTGTCTTCAGTAATTCTCCCTGCCATTCATAGTGAATGGTGTTTGGGTACTTTAATGCTGAAATAGTGATGATTGGTCCCATAAAACAGCACCTTTTTACGGGGTACGTGCATTCAGGATGTACCCATTTTAGATTTTTTCTAAAATCGCCTTAACAAATTCCGTTTTTTCATCTGCATATTTATGTTTATCATTCAAATTTGAGCTTGCTAAGGCAAGCTTCAGCTGTTCATATTCCTTTCTCTGCGTCTCGTTCCTTCTCAAGTAATCTCTGAATCTCAGCTGTTCAGCCAAGAATCTATTACCTGTTTCGTACATATGGATCTGGTGTGTTCTCGGTTCTCCTTTATTGAAGTAATGCCTTTCCGGTAAAACGTTAGTGCCCCCGTAAGAGTAGCCAATTTTCTCTAGTGCGGGTGCACACTTTTCTCCGTCTGAGAAATCATGTATTTCTATAGCTATGTCAATGATAGGCTTTGCACAAAGACCTTCGATGGCTGTACTTCCAATATGATGAACGCGATGGACGTAAGGACCAATCAAATCTTGAATGCGCTGCTTCTCTGTCTCAAATTCGGTTATCCATTCGTTCGTCCATGGCACTAAAAAAACTTCACCTTTGGGTAATCCGAGCATTTTGCATCTCCTTCCTACTATCACCATTATAAAACCGATACTAGTGAAAATTTCATTCTCAAATAGCCCTGTTAAATCCACTCAGCAAACCAGGCAACATAGTAGGCTGCCGGGATGAAAATAAGCTGAGCAACCACTGTTCCCACAAATTTCGAACTGATCATCGTCAAAGAATAACTTTTCAAAAAAACGTATTTACTCTCTTTGTTTACCACCCGGTCAGCCAGAACGGATGCTTTCGGATCTATGAACAGTGTCAATAATATGGTGGCAATCCCGTTAATGATGCCTGATGACATCAATGCAGCCTGGGCATAATCATCCGGAACCAACATGGAAGCATAAATAGAGGATAGAACCCCAATTGTAAAAACAGCAGAAATGATAACGTTAATGCAGAAAAGGCGCTTCGGTATGGTGCTTAGCGTTATGCCGTTTAAGTAAGAAATTCTGGGGAGTCTGACGCAATGAAAAACCTTTATAAAACCAGTTAGATTAACGTGCTTCTTTAATAAAGACACGATGGAACCTCTTTCTTTTGAAAGATGAATGATTGCTTTCGAAAAAATAGAGATAAATGTGGGGAAAAGCAGAATTCCCGCCAATACACCCAAGGACGTTACACCAATCAGGATGCGGTACTGTCCTTCAATAAACAGCAGCTTATTTGAGTCTGGTGCCTCTGCAATGAGTTTTGCTGTTAAAGGCTGCTGAATCATCGTAGAAAATCTTGATACGATCACCATCGTGCTGAACAGCGAAATAGCTGTCGCAATTAACCTTACTCTGGCTCCAGAAATTCTGGTCGAGTAAGCTAACGTTTCAATAATGGTGATGATGAAAAGAAAAATAGAAATCAACAATACTTTCCCTGTGATCAGGTCCATTTTGTTTTGCCCTCCACACAGAATAATACCAATTATTTCAAATTCATTATATTTATACAAGAGGGAAAAAGCTTACCTGCTAATAGATAAGCTTCCAGCGAAAAAGATATATGTCTTTACCAATGCCCCGGCCTATCCAAATACACCGGAATCTTAGTATGAACATCTCCAATAGCGGAATTAATTTGTGACTGTGTGAGAAAAAGAGCTTCCCTCAGGTCAGCACCCCTTAAATCCGCATCCCGAAGATCAGCACCAATGAAATCAGACCTTCTTAAATCACTGTTGCTTAAGTTTGCTGCTATCATCAATTTCCCGCGAAAATCTTCACTCTGCAAGTTCAGCCCTTTTAAATTTGCACCTATGAAATCCGCAGCCTTTCTGCTCTTTTTCTTTTGACTGTTATCATTTATTCTGCTTCTGTACAATTTGCTTGTTTCTATTAACAGAGCATTCACCTTGCTTCTATGTGCTGACACATCAATTTTTAAAATAGCTTCCGGCTTTCTTAAGGTCAGCTCAACATTTTCCTCATAACTGTTTTGAAGACTTGTTTGGATGGACTGAGTTTCATTTAGATTCAGGGCCTGCTTAAGGTAGAACAGCATTTCGTGCAGCTGCTGCACGATTGGAAAAACAGCGAACATCTCTTCCGCATGCTCTTTATTATCCCGCCAGTCCCGGCCGTTATAGATCGTATGCGAAACATGCTGGCCGGCGCCGAAACACTCATAGGATACACACCCGCGAAAGCCCTTCTCCCTCAATTGACTGTGAATGGCGCACAAATTAGTGGAACATAGATTCCGGCATGGATCTCCACCGTCTTTATCAAAAGGGAAATCGGCTGATTTTCCATAAGGCAACGCAACACAGCATAATCCAAAGCAATTTTGACAGTCAGATTTTAAACCATTGACCATTTTTAGCACTTCCTGTTTATTCATTTCTCAAACGCAAAACAATTTTTCTCTATGTGTTCACCTTTATCCGAAGATTTAATGACAATATCAAACCGATCGCTGTACGGATGCATAAATAACTTATACTGTATCCGGCGCTGGTTGTGGGAAAAGCGTAAGTACTCTTTATCCGTTCCCCTTTCAAGAACATCCCGGTTCATTCTTCTGGCGAGTTCTGTTTCGTCATCCGTATAAAAATAGATGTTCAAATCATAGAGTTCCGGGTTCGTAAAAGCAACAGCCATTCCCTCGACAATTGCTATCCTTTTCTTTGAATCAATCAACATACCTTTTGAATAAGGAGCATCAATTGTAAGAAAATCTAAACCCTGCCTGATCATCTGAACATCTCTTTCCAATGAAGGCAGATGATGAGCGGCGGGATGGCAGGCCGTCATTTTAAAGGAATGATTTTCGTTTCCGTAGCTGTAGTCGATTTTGGCATGTCTTCTAATATATGAACTTATTATGTAAGGATCTGTATTCAAATAATTGGCATCCTCTTTATTTAATGCATCCAAGAGTTTGGCTGCAAAGGTCGTCTTACCTGCAGCCCCGTGGCCAGAAATGCCAATTACGATTCTTTTATACGAGTTTCCAGTCCACTTTAAGATATCTTCGATCAATTGATTCATGTATGGGTCTCCCCCGCTGTGGCGTTCGTTAAATACAATTTTCAAAAGTGAAGAGTGAAAAAAGTACGGGTTTCTGCGTGCGGCAGTCTTTTCATCAATTCTGTTTTACTTACAAATTTAACGGCTTTTATCTCTGGATCAATGGGTTTGAGGAGGTTCAAGTCTCCTCTATACTCAAAGTGAAACATCGTGGTTTCCTGCTGTTTAAAACCCGTTTTTATTTGCAAATGCTGAGGGAATACAAAACAGACTTTCTGTTCAAACTGCCGAATGAACTGAAATTGGTTTGACCCGGTTTCTTCTTCTAATTCTCTACAAATGGAAGCCTTCAAATCAGCGTCAGCCGGCTCAATGCCGCCTTTGACAAAATGCCATTCAGCGGGAATGTTTTCACATTCATTCATTGTGTTTATTTTCGTTTTATGTACAAACATAAACAAATCGTTATATGTAACGATAGCTCCGACTGCCATTCTGATAATCTCTTTCACCGTCCCTTCTGTAAAACGTTCATTAAATATGGAGAAAGTCTCCAAGGCAGTTTTCGTATTTATCGTTATAAATGCTATTAATCAAAAAATCTAATAAGATAAACGATGCCATAAAGAGGTATGCCGACGATCAGCATTCCCGCTGAAAAGTAACAGATACTTTTAAAGATACCCTTAAGGAAATCAGAGATTGCTCAAGCAAAATCATCTATAAAATGCTTCATGACACACACCTTCCATTCAATAAAATAGAATTCAGGTAATTCTTGAAAACCATAACCGAACGAGAAAATGCTGATTGAATAGTCCTCTTTGCACTGGCTCCTCTGAATTCCAATCGTATCTCTCCCTGGGTTTTTACGGTTTTTGCTCCATTAATAATTAAAAGCTCTGACTCTACTTTAGCATATTTATCCAAATCTATAACAGTACTTCCTTCCAATGTTAACCATCAATCTAAAAGATGTTTGACAACCCTTCATTTATCCATTATTATCATTACTAATAACAATAACAATTAAGGGTGAGAACAGTGACTAAGGCCAAGATGGATTTAATCCTGCATCCGGTCCGAATGCAAATTATTCAGCAGCTTTCCAGGAATGATGCAACTGTGAGTCAGCTGAAGGAATGGATCTCTGATATTCCCCAGGCGACTCTTTATCGCCATTTAAATATTCTGAAGGAAAATAACATTATTTTTGTAAAAGAAGAACGGAAAATACGAGGTGCCGTTGAGAGGACGTATGCAATTGAAAAGCAGAATCCTGTGGTGTCTTTGGAAGAGTTGAAAAGTATGTCCGGCGAAGACCACCTGAACATGTTTATGACCTTCCTATCCAATGTGACCGGCCAGGCCAAAAGCTATCTGCTAGCCGATCCTGACTTGTCTAATGATCCATTTGGTTACAGTCAAGTAGATCTCTACTTAACTAAAGAGGAAGTTGAGGATTTATCTAAAAGCATGAATGAACTCCTCAGCCGTTTTCTATCCAATAAACCTTCCCCGGAGAACGAGAAGGTTACTCTTATTCAAATGCTTTTACCGGAGCCCAAGACTATCAAAGGAAGTGCTGACTGACAATGTTAACCCGATTTTATCGTAAAGTGTTTGAATTAAACGGCCATCCAGCCGCTGCAAAATTACTCAAAAGGTTTGCGCAATCTAAAGCAAGTAAACCTTTCACAGGTTCATTTTCAAGACTGTATAAATTAAATATGCAGGAAGCAGGCAAAAGTCTGCAGGACTACGAATCTCTTCATGATCTTTTCACCCGTGAATTAAAACCCGATGTCCGTCCGATTGCAGAAGGACAGGATTCGTTCGTCAGTCCAAGTGACAGTGTCTTATCGGTTGTTGACCACCTGACGCCTGAAAGCAGGTTCGTTGTGAAGGGACAGGAATATACAGTGGAAGAGCTGCTTGGGTCTAAAAGCGAAGCCGAGGTATATTCAGGCGGACAAGTGCTGATCTTTTATTTAAGTCCCACTGACTACCACCGGGTTCATGTTCCAATGGATGCAAAGGTTGAAGAAGTATATACATTGGGGAAAGAAGCAGCGCCAGTTAATACAATCGGATTAAAATACGGACTCCGCCCTTTGACGAGAAATTACCGTTTAGTGACGAAATTCAGCGTGGACGGAGCTCCATTTGCACAAGTGATGGTCGGTGCTCTGAATGTTAACTCTATTGAAAGAACCAATCATCAGCCCAATGTTCGCCGCGGCGACGCGTTTGGTTACTTTTCATTCGGTTCTACTGTTGTGATCTGTGTTCCAAAAGGACGTTTGAATTTTACCGGAAAGACAGGACCAGTGAAAATGGGTGAGGAAATTGGCAAGTGGCAGTCTGCCGGTGACGTGCTGTAATTGCACATTCAGGATATAGCTCCGGTTATATGGAGCCGGTACAATCAAAAAGCAGCCGGACGGCTGCTTTTTGGTTGCTTCATTTATTTTTTTCAATCAGCTCCATGATTTCCGTCTTGGCTGGAAGAGCGGAGATTGCCCCCTTGCCTGCAGCCGTGAGTGCACCGCTGGCATGGGCAAACTGAAGAATTTCAAAGTGTTCTTGCTGCAGGATCGTTTCAAGACTGTCCGGAGTTGCTCCGGCTTTCAGCAGCTTGTATAAGAAACCGCCGATAAATGCATCTCCGGCACCTGTCGTATCCTGAACGTTCACCTTGTACGAGCGGGACTCCCATTTAGGGCCATTCTTGATGTAAAGGTCTGCACCATCAGCACCTTTTGTGTATACAACAGCCTGTACATCACCTATAAAAACAGATTGTACGGCCTCTTCTGTGTCGCGGATTCCTGTTATAAATTCCAGCTCTTCATCTGAAATTTTCACAAGGTGTGAAGACGGAAGAAATTCCAGAATGGCAGCACGGCAATCTTCAGGCCGGTCCCAGAGGGGCAGTCTGACATTGGGATCAAAACTGATTAATCCGCCATGGTTCTTCATACGCTCTATAGCCCGCTTATGGGCCTGCTTCATTGGACTTTCAATCAAATCAACCGAACAGAAATGAAGAACGTCACCTGCCGAAAACCACTCATCTCTTATATCTTCTGGTGAAAACAGCAGATCGGCTGAGGGATTCCGGTAAAAAGAAAATTCCCGCTCACCGTTTTCAGTTAAGGATACAAAGGCAAGTCCCGTATTGGCTTTGTTTGTTCTTTGTATTTTATCTGTTTTTACTCCTGCTTTTTCGAGCTCATCGATCAGATAATCGCCAAAAGCATCCGCTCCGACCTGGGTAATCATCGAGGCTTCTCCTCCGTATTTTGCAACTGCAGCTGCCACGTTGGCAGGAGCGCCTCCCGGGGCCCGTTCGAAGGTAACCACTTCTTTCAGCGATGCACCGCGCTGCTGAGGAATGAAATCAATTAATACTTCACCAATCGAAAATAGTTCACCCATCATCATGCCTCCTAAATAGAAATTCCACGTAACAACTCATGTTTTGCATAGGTTACAGTCAGACTGCCGTCACTGAACACTCTGATGCCATTAGATTGACTGTCCGGGAAGACGCGCGATGTGAACACAGTTTCACCGTCATTAAGAAAAATTTCGACTATGCTTCGATCCGCAAATATCCGGGCTTTAACCACATCAGCTGCGCCCAGTTCCGCACTTCGAATAAAGCCGTAATCACCGCCAAATGATTCGTTGAATTTCTCACGGTTTAAGCTTACCGTCTGACTGGTTCTATCAATAGTCAGCACCAATCCTTCTGTTTCTGATGAGAAAAGCTCTAAACGAATATGCTCTCCATTCATTTCAGAGAATTCAATATCGAGTTCATATTGAACTGATTCATTCTCAATTTCCCGGCTGTCTCTGTCTAAAGTGAAACAATCAGACACCGTATTTCTTCTCAATTGCTCCACTTCTTCAGCTGGCTGCTGAATTAACTTTCCATTCACAATCGAAAGCTCACGCGGAATCGTCAAACAATGCGCCCATAATTCTTTGTCGCTTGGGTAGTCCATCTCCCCCATTCCAGCCCAGGCAAGAAGCAGACGCTCGCCATTTTTGCCCTCAAACGTTTGGGGAGCATAGAAATCAAAGCCCTTTTCGACTTCCTGATAATGGGTGACCTTAAACGTCAATGCTTCAAGGTCAAGATGTCCAATCATATACATCACATTATAAAGATTTTGGTAATCATGACCGTCAGCCTTAAGCCCTTGAGGGGAAACAATCAGAACATCGCGGCCGTCAAGTTCAAAGTAATCCGGGCATTCGAGCATATATACCGTTTCAGGCAGATCAGCCTCAATTGTAAGCTCCCCTTTAAAGGACCAGTCAACGGCATTATCCGAATCATAGACAATAACGGCTCCCGTCTGATCTGATCTTTGGGCGCCAAGAAGCATATAAAATTTATTGCCGCGTTTGAATACTTTAGGATCGCGTACATGCCCCGTATACCCTTCAGGTACTCCTTTAATAATCGGGTTGTGCTCGTACTTGTGAATGGAACCATCCTTTTCCATGACAGCAAGGCACTGATTAGCCGATCTTTCCTCCGGCCCGTACTTAATATTTCCCGTGTAATACAAGTAAAGCCTGCCATCCACTTCAAGTGATGCACCTGAATAAGCCCCGTGTGATTCGTAATCCTCAACCGGAACAATTGCGACAGGAAGACGCTCCCAGTTTATCAGGTCTGCCGACTTTACGTGTGCCCAATGTTTCATCCCATGCATGGCTCCAAAAGGATACCATTGATAAAACACATGAAATTCTCCGTTAAAATAAGCTAAGCCGTTCGGGTCATTAATTAATCCGTACTGTGGATGAATATGAAAGGCAGGCTTCCAGCCGGAATCTGCAGATTTCTTTTTTAATTGCCCGAGTTCATTTTCCTTTGCTTCAAAAATAGTTCTGTACTTTGGTTCCGTATAGCGTGACATACTGTTCCCTCCTGTAAAAGCTTTGAGGAGAGGATGTGCTCCTCTCCCCGATTTATCGTGAATGTTTAGTCTAAAACAGGTTTTTTCACTTTAAGATAAATAAGTGTCAGTACCGCACCCGTGGCAAGAGCCAGAAGGTTTGCGATAATGTAATTTAAATGACCTCCGCCCTGTGCTGCAACGATTGCAAAACCGGGTACGGCCGTGGCCCCGAAGCCAAGAGCTTTGATGCCGGTCAGGTAGACATAGGCTCCTCCGGCAGCTCCGCCGATACAGCCCATAATCAGCGGGAATTTATATCTGACATTCACTCCGAACAGAGCTGGTTCTGAGATGCCGAAAAGCGTAGAAGCAAAGGCAGAGACACCGATCTGGCGGGCCTTATCACTTTTCCAAAGACCAAGAGTGTAGCCCAGAACAGCTCCACCCTGACCCATTAGAGCAACAGACATAAGCGGCATAATAAAGTTAGAGCCTGTGTCCGCAATCAACTGCGCTTCAACAGCTCCGATGACATGGTGCAGACCTGTGATAACAATCACCTGCTGGATGCCGGCAAACAGCATGAATCCAAAGATACCCAGATTATCAACCGACCACATCAGCCCATTTGTTATTCCTTCGGAAAGAATCCTGCCAAAAGGGCCAACTACAGTGAACAGAAGGAATCCTGCCACGACAATGGTCAAAAATGGGGCTAAAAACAGTTTAATAATATCTGGCACTTTTCTGCTGAAAAACTGATCAAGCTTCGCAATGACAAGTCCCATCATCAGGGCAATAATAATACCGCCCTGGAAGGCTACCAGAGAAACCTTCAATCCGAAAATGCTGATTATTTCCGGTTTAACAGATCCATTTCCTACAGCGTAGGCATTCGCAAGATCTGGGTGAAGCATAATGGCACCAAGCACTAAACCAAGTACAGGATTACCGCCGAAACGTTTAGTAGCCGAGTAAACGACCAGTAAAGGCAGAATTGTAAAGATTCCCGTTGACATAATGGAGATGAAGCGGTTAAAGCCTGCAATCTGCGGATACATTTCAACGACAGACTGTGCCCCGAAAATTCCTTTTTGGCTCAGCAGTCCTGTAACCCCCATCAGTAAAGCAGCGGCAAGCAGCCCTGGAATAATTTCTACAAATACATCCGATAATGCCTTGATTCCTCGTTGAAACGCATTCTGCTTCCCGGCAGTCTGCTGTTTCACATCTCCAAGAGACATCCCCTGCACACCCGCTTCTTCAGTAAAGACAGCGTATACATCATTGACCGTTCCGGCTCCGATAATAATCTGAAGCTGGTCTCCGGCCATAAAAGACCCTTTTACATGATCCAATTTGCCGATTTCATTTATGTCTGCTTTCTCGTTATCGTGAAGCACAATACGCAGTCTTGTTGCACAATGTGCAGCACCCTGAATATTTTCTTTTCCGCCGATTAAACGGATGATCTCCTTAACGGTGGGCAGGTATTTAGACTTGATTGATGGTTTAGCCACTTTTGAATTCCTCCCTTTATTAAAAGAGGAACCGGTTCCAGTTACGAGCAAAAGAATGTTCCTCACCATTGATAAGGAACCGGTTCCACAAGACCATTTTAATACAGATTCATTCTTCTTGCAAGCCTTTTCTGCAAACGTTAACACCCCTGTATTCTTTTAACACTCTCACCTTCTACAAGAGTAAAGCCGGAAATCTGCAGCTGCGGCACTTCTTTTCCCTCAGTCATCTGAATAATTGTGTTTGCTGCCATTACGCCGGTTTCTTCGTTGTTAAACCGGATTGTAGACAGCGCCGGATGAATGACTTCTGATATGGAATATCCTCCAAAACCTGCAAGCGACATATCATTTGGCACGTTTTTTCCCAATTTCGATAAAGCTTTCATCGCCCCAAATGCAATCGTGTCTGTGGCGCAAATAATAGCCGTGGGTTCAAAGCTTTCAAGCATCTTAAGCGTTACTTCAGCGGCATCCTGAAAATTAAACTCTGAGTGAAAGACTTCTGTGTTCTTTACACCTGCATCATCAAGCCCCGCTAAGACACCCTGTTTTCTTTTCTGTCCAACAGCGATATCCTTTTCTGTTACACCAATATATGCAACGGATTGATGTCCTTTTTCTCCAATATACTGCCCCATCATAAACCCTGCGTGATAATCATCATTGATGATGCTTGCAACCTCATCCACTTCCTGGGCAACGATCAGCACGGGAATGCGGATAGAATGAATCGTCTCGATATGTTTTTCAGTAACTCCTGTTGCAATCAAAATGATCCCGTCAACCTTCTGCCTGGAAAGACTGATCAGACTCTCGATTTCCCTGTCAACATGCTTGCTTGTACTAATGATCAGTGTTGTAAAATCACGTTTTTTCAGTTCTTCATCAATAGCCATCAGAACAGTTGATGTGACAAAGGAATCAAGGGTCGGTGCGATAACGCCAATAAAATTTGTTTTCTTTGCCTTCAGGCTTTGTGCAAATGAATTAGGTTCATATTTTGTTGCATCAATTACCATGCGGATTTTTTCTTTCGTTTTTTCACTCACATGCCCGCCATTGAGATAACGGGATACCGTACTCTTTGCAACTCCGGCCAGCTTGGCAATGTCATTAATTGTTACACTCATCAAACGAACACTCCAGTCAAAATAGTAGCTCAATGCCTCTATTATAATTCAATTCTGTCAAAACGGGGAATAAGCTGAAGGTCTCCAATTCTCACCCGTCTCTATCTTCTTCGGCTGATGATCTGAACGCCCTGCGCCGGGACAGAACCTGCAGCAGCTTGAAAGAATGACAGAATTCTGCCCGCTTATAATCATCTAACACCTCACATACTTCCGCTTAAACCCAAGCCGGCCTTTATCCAGATCCTTTTGAATATTTTCGAAAGCGTTCAGAGCAGTGCTTTTTTTCGTGTCCCGCCTTATTTCAACTGTTCCGATTGCCTTAGCAGTCTCAACTGCTTTTTCACTCAGCGGGACATACGAAATCCCGACCGTATAAACAAATTGATTCATCGCATATTTCGCTCGTTCCGGCGAATCATGAATGGTATTTTTGACCCCATCAAGCATCGCAGCAATCTTGATCTCGGAAAATTCATGATCCTTGCGGTTTCCAAGCAGCCAGCAGTAGCAGCTCCAGCCTGCAGACATTTTGAGCTCTTCCCCGCTCGCAATCCACTTATCTGCCACATCCTGCGCAATATCTGATTCAGATAGAGTCACAGCCACCACATAGTCCGACAGCATATAAAAATATGCGGCATCGATCCAGCGTTCAAAATCATCCTCCGTCATGGCTTTTGGATCTGCAATAATCCCGGCAAAATACATCGCATCATAATTCCCTGTGGCATACAGCTCTTCTGCCAGTCCCTGATTGATTTTAATTTGTTTGGCAATTGGTTTCATCGCTCCAGTTGCCACACCAAAAAGAGGATCTTGCGCACCATTTGACAGGTACATTTTCTTGGTCCGTTCCTTGCCGAGCGCTTCAAGCTTCTGCATAACCGTTTTGGCATCCATTGTTCTGACACGTCCTTTCATCTGTTTAAGACGTTACTATCCTGAGTTTTTGCTCGAGTAAAAATTTATGTTCATTGACTAGATTTAATAGAGGAAATTCATTGTTATGTATTCTATTTGTTATTCGATGAGCTTCATACCATGCTAGTTCATAAAGCTGCTGATCAATAACTCCCTGCTTGCGGGCTTCCTCAAGTTCTTCTGTATCCAACTGAAACACTTCTCCCGATGGAAGAACCACAATGTCAATGAACAAGTCATCTAACCACGGCACATTCTTTTCTGCCCCAATTTCTTACATATATCTATATACCACTGTGTCACCTTTCCGCAGGAATCAAACATGACAGTCAGCGGAAAATTTTCGTTTTTTGGGAAGTACTGTAGCCATTTGCAGCCGTTATCAGCAATACAAACACTCGTTTCTCCATACTTTTTAATTAGAGGTTCGGTTACTTGGACAATTTCGATTAAGGTTACATGCCCTATAAACTCTTTAGAACAAATTATCGCACTTGCAAACCTTTTTTGTACAACTCGTTTCCAGTCTCTGTAATCTCCGTATTTCCGCTTTAGCATGCCAACCCCCGCTTTCAGGTCGAAAATGAATTATTCCCAATCATTCCTATGATTTGATATAAATGAAAGATCTTTTTGATAATGTTCAAGATGGCCTTCTTCAATCATTTTCTGAAAAGCAGGATGACCTTCACCTGCTTCTCTTTCAATCGTTTTGCACAAGCCTTCAATTCGCAGCAGAACGATATCCAGAACATCTTCTTCAAACGTCTTTCCGTAAGAATCAAAGAACAAATTTATTCTGCGATTAATCCTGCTTGCATGCTCCGATGATTGATAATATACCTTCTCCCCTTTTTCTGAGAGATAAAATCTGCTCAGCGGGACGCATGTATAAAGAGTGTATGCAATGTCCCAAATTCGCGGACCAGGTCCAGCGACATCAAAATCAATGATTCCGATTGGACGCTGGTTATTAAAAATGATGTTATATACCGCAAAATCATTGTGACAAAGTACTTCATATGGCTGAGGAGTGTTATCAAGCGGTTTCCAGCTGCTGTCGAATGAAAAATCACTGACCGCATCATGATAGAGCCTTAGCATTTGAGCTGTTTCTTGCAAAACCGCATCTGACCACATGTACTTTTTCAGCGGATAATGTCCGGCTTCACCTTCAATAAAGGAAAGAATCTCTCTGCCTTTTTCATCGATACCGAGATATTTGGGAGCATACTTATATCCTTTGTGTTCCAGATGCCTTAGTAGTGAATGAATCTTTCTGCTATTTGACTTGCATTCCCGTCTTACTGTCTGTCCTGAGCGGTAAACATTGGACACGTTTCCGCCAGTGAGCAATTCTTCGTTTGAAATATTTGACAAATTCAAACACCTCCTTCTTTTCATTATTCACGGGAGATTTCCTATCCCTTTAGCACTTCCCCCTATGACATATCAGTCGTCATCCTGTGTTTCCCGCAATGAAGACAGGCAAAAAGATGGCCGGTCATGTATGAGTTCATCGCGTTCTTCAATTCATCCACTTGAAAATTGTACTTATCTGCTTCCAGCAGTAAATCCTGCTGCAGTTCCTTCTCCAGGTGACTGATTGTACGCCAGTTTGAAGCTCCTTTATAAGCGCAAAAGTCATGGCAGTGTTCAAGCCAGGAGATTTCCTGCCAGGACCGGATGGAAGGGGTCCGCATATGCAGCTCCTTCACCTTAAAATCATCGTCAAATGTAGCTGCATAAGGCTGATTAAAGAAAACTTCATACTCGTCCCCGGCTCTTCCTGATGCAATGCAGTGAACACAGATCACGTCCAAATCGTCTTCTCCATATGCTCCTTCATGAAAGATATAGCCTTCCTGACTGCATACTTCGCATGTGTCATAATAGAAAGACAAAGATCCGCTTTCATACACATCTGGATGATAGATAAAATGAGGGAGCCCGCGTACAGTTTTAAACTCTTTGATTTCTTTTTCCAAGTCTGTGAGACTGATAGTCCATTTCTGATCTTGTGTTTCTTTGTAAACCGTATAGTCAGCACCGGCACTTACCAGTTCAATGATTGCTTTCATTAGCAGCATTCTGTCATATTCAAAATCTTCCGCGCGGTAAACCTTTTTTTTCTTCGTAACGGCTTTTCTGAAATATTCAAAATCATGGGCAGGCAAGATCTGGCTCACCCGGGAAAAGAATGTCCCCTTTTGATTCTGATGCCACTGGGATAAATCAATTTCTAAAACAAATGTATGAGACATATTGGATCCTTCCTTAAGCAAGTCTAAGCTTCATTTATTAATTGAAAAAGAAAACATAGATTTCCTGAACCATCAAAGTAAGCAAGGCTGTAAGCAAAATATCAAAAACAACCCATTTCTTTTTTCTCTGCTTGTATTTAGAATCAAAAAAATATCTCATTACATAAAACAAGCTGAAAATTCCAATCAGTTCAAGAATCGTCAATTTCCTAGTCCCCCACCCGTCTGTTGTTTTCAAGAGTGTATTCAACAAAAAGAAGCATGAACCCTTCTCCGGACACACGCTTCGGTAAAATCTATCAGGTTTTTTATTAATATATGCTTTCTGTTGTCAGCCACAAATCCTTTTTAGCCAGCAGTTTTCTTATTTCTGTTCGCAAAGAGCGATACCATCAGTGCAATCAGAAACCCAGGGACAGCATAAACCTGGACAACAATTAAAGTCCAGCCCACTGTGTCATATCCAGAACCCTCCGGACTTCCAGAGGGTATAAGGAGTCCAAACAAACAAATCACAAGATACACAGCAACTGGCGGCATGATTACTTCTAATAATTTCATTTCGCATCCTCCTTTAGTGTAATTTTACACTAAATGGACGTAAATGGAAATGCTTTTTTGTCTTTCCCCTACCTCTTCCTCCCGATATATAGCAAATGCGAAGATACCCCCAAAATAGATGGATCCGCTGCTTTCTCTTTGATTAACTCAATTAGTTTCTGAACTTCTTCCTCCCCTTTATCATCCCAGTAAGTCCAGTTTTCTTTTGATAAAATGGCACCCGCATTAGATCCGATTAATTCAAGCGTTTCAAATCCATGGGCTTCCATAAAGGGCTTGATGTCGGCAATCTCAAAATAATAAGCACCTGTGAACCTGCCCTTATCAGCGTGATTAAAGCATCCGGTTTGCGAGAACTGAGTGATGCTGTCCATATTATCGTTAGGTCTCCAGTTGTCGGGAAACAAGAGGGACGTGAGGATGTGTCTGATTCTTGGCATAAAAGCTACAAACACTAAGCCATCCTGCTTTGTTACACGGTATAATCCCTTACGGCTTTGATCCGGTCGTTTTCTTCCTGCAGATGATACATAGGGCCAAGCATTAAGGCTGAGTCAAAGTGTTCATCTTTTAACATGGCCAAATCTCTCGCATCTGCCACATGGAAACCTTCAAACTGCCCGGCTAAATGGAGTTCTTGTACTTTATCCTCAGCTATTTTTACCAGTTTCGGAGTTAAATCGGTCAGCGTCACGCTATATCCATCTGTAGCTAGCGCCATTGAATATTTACCGGGTCCCGCCCCATTGTCAAGAATGTGCCCGGTACTCGGCAGGTATTTATTTATATAATGCCAATTCACTTGGAATTCGACTGGCTCACGTTCAAGCCGGCCCCATTCATCAAAAGTATTGTAGTAGCTGATTATTTCACTCACTCACTTCACCCGTTTTCTTTTTGCAAGCTGTACTTGCTGTTTTTTTCGAAGTTTGTTCAAACGTTTTCAATTTCCCTTTGAATAATCTCAACAATTTTATCAGGCGGAAGTGTACCATCTACTACTAAGTTGGAATCGGGTTTAATCGATTTCTCCATTTCGAGATAAGCCATCCTTCCGTGATTCAGGTAAAAGTCGAGGTCTTGATGCAGATCTCCAACGTTCATTTGAACATAATCTCTTCTTAATCTTCTTGCCATAGCTACATCTAAAGGTGTATCAATGTATATCGAAAAATCGATAAGTTCCTTCATTCTGTCGTTCTTATATGAGAAAGGATAGTCAAGCAATATGTAAGATACTCTTTCCTTAACTGCGATCGATTCAACGTCGTGGATCATTGGTTCCAGATTCCACAAGTTGTAATCAGCTCCCTCATTCACCCACTCAATTAAATCCTGTGGACAATCCTGAAAGTCATACTCATCAAAGAATAATTCTTTAGAATTTTTTAATGTAAGTCCTAATTTCTTTGTTATAGTTGTCTTTCCTCCACCAGATACGGCTGCAATTGATATGACTTTAGGTTTGATCATGGTTAGGTTCACTCACTACATGTGATTTCCGGTTCTTCCATTCTTCTTTCAGTAATCCATATGTCACTCTGTCGTGAAATTCTTCATTCAAGTATTCATAACTTCGAATGACACCTTCTTGGGTAAAACCCAGCCTTTCTGGAATTGATCTGCTTTTAAGATTTTTGCTTGCCGCATTTATTTCAACTTTTCTAAGATTCAGATCGCTAAAAGCGTGTTCAATTAATTGCGTTACTGATTTTATGGCCAATCCCTTCCCTGTAAATTCATCTCCAAGCCAATAACCGATTTCAGTCTTCCTTGCCTCCCAATCTAAGTAAAGAAAACCTATTGAACCAGCAATCTCGTCTTTATACCAGATTCCAGCCCAATAGCCGTTATTTTCGGAAAGCCTTTTTAAAGAACTCTGGATAAATGAATGTGTGTCCTGTACTTGATTTGTCTGACTGGGAAAAGCAAGCCATTGGCCGATACTTTCACGGCTATTATCTATCAAAGCGTATAGTTCGTCTGCATGTCTTGGTTCCAGAATAGCCAGGTATGTCTGTGAATTGATCTTAGCCTTGAACACGGTTTTTCCTCCCTGAGCCTCAGTGATTTCTATTCTATTGAACCAATTCACTGTGGTTTTTATGAATGCACTGGATCATTATTTTCTAAAAAATCACTCATATACTCTACTAACTCACTTTCAACTTCTTCCACTCTTTCATCAAGCAGCTCACCACTTATGGTACTCCCAGGAATCTTCTTTGAGGTAGTCATTCCTAAAAAAGACCGATGGCACTCCCATATTTTAATTGTATATAAATCAATAAGTCCTCCGTTTTCTTCAGAAACGCCAATCGATACAGAAGAACTGTAATCAGGCAGAAAAGGATCGTTTCCTTCTCTATAGAACTCGCCATGCAGATCCAGCTTCTTTTCTGCAAAAGCAGACTTATTTTTAACCAGCAACCTTTCTATCAGTCTCTTCATTGCGGTTTCAGCCGTTATGATTTTGGTAAATAAAGCTTCTGAAAAATCCTTTTGGTGAACCTTCATCTCCATCACCTGCTTTAGCATACTATATTTCCATTTTATCACAGCTGGACAGAACGCCATAAAAAAAACAGGATGCTTGTTTCGCATCCTGTAAACCTGTTTATCATGCTCCCAGAAAACATCCGGTTTCTCCCATCATTCTCCCCTTTTCTGACACTCCGGGCAGTAATACAGCCGCCTGGATGAAGTTATGATCTTCACAATTTCCGTTCCGTCTTTGCGGCAGGGCCTTCCTTCGCGGTTGAAAACCCAGTGGCGGTACTGGGATCTTTTTTCTCCCTGCTTTTTGAGTTTTTCAGCAAGCTCCAGGTCATTTGTAATTCCCTTGTGCCTGTAAGATTGGACTGTGATGCGGATGATGGCCTCGGCAGCTGCGCGGAGCTGTTCCTCTGTGCAGTCGACGGGTCTCATGTCCGGGTGGATTTTTGCCGCATACAGGATTTCGCTTCGCAGGTAGTTTCCGATTCCGGCGACAAAGCCCTGATCTAAAAGCAGAGCTGACCATCTTCTCCGGAAAAAGCGCTTGTCCATGAAACGGTAAAATAGATCCTCAGGCGTGATGTCGTCGTTCAGGACATCAGGACCTGCTTTGCAGATGAACGGATGAGCCGGCACTTCACTGTCTCTGAGAACCTCAATGTCAGAGGCGCTGTACAGTAGAGCCGATTTTTTCTCGTTGTGAATGGCGAGTCTGAGAATCCGGTTTGTTTTAGGATATGTATAGGCATTTCGGACAACCCATTTCCCGTAAAGCTGGTTGTGGGAATAGATGGTGAAGCCGTTGTTGAAGCGGATCAGCATCGCTTTTCCTTTTGTCTCTACTTTTTCCACTCGTGCCCCTTCAAAAAGAGGTTCGTAATCTTTCAGATGGTCAAATGCAAAGGACACCTCTCCTACCGGCAGCGGAAGAAGAGCTTTTTCAATCTGGTCGGCTGCACGCCGGATTTCCGGGCCTTCTGGCATTGGGCAGCACTCCTTTCATCTAAGTAAAAAAACCTTTTGTGATGAAGTGTACCCTCATCCAGCTGCCCTCAAAACAAGTCAGTATGCGGCCAAAAAAAAGAAGCCTTGGAAGCTTCAGCGCTAAAATCCTTTTTTATTCAGAACAATGACACTGTTTTTCAGCGTTTTCACACCTTCAGGCATCGGATCTTTCTGCTGGTAATACCATAGGATTTTATCCTTGAGGTTATGTTTTTGCGCTACTTCCTGCTCGAGCATGGCACCAATTTCAAGTGTCCGTGCCGGTGCACCGTTTACGTTCACTTCAAGTGCTCCTTCGGTGTCAGAAAGAAGACCGTATATCATGGAATTATTGTACACATGGTAGTCAATGAGCTTTTGATCCGCCTTCATTTCTTGCTGGGGGCTGGCTGAAATCGCGCCTGCCTTCCACCCGTAAATACCTTGTTTCATAAATGCCGTACCGAGCTGATCGTTTTCATCAATGAAGAAATAGAGGGCTTCGTCGTTGATATTGTAGGCTGGAATGATGACTTCCATATCCTGCTTCGTCTGTTTGAGAGCTTCAAGGGGTTCGTCGTAGGAGTGAGAGATTTCTGTCATGGACCAGATCACAAATGCCAGGCCAAAACAAATGAACAAGCCTAAATAAATGCGGTATTTATTCATCCTATTCCCCCTTCTCTTTCTGTCTTCTTACCTTTTTATATTCTAGGTCTTTGTGCTGTATTCCTTTTGAGTCAAGGAGAAATCATGCGAGGGATTTCGCTAATTCCAGGCAAGAAAAAAGGAACTTCATCATATTCCGATGAGTTCCCTGTGAATTCTTACTTTGTTTCGCGGTGCACCGTTACTTTTTTAAGGCGCGGAGAATATTTTTTCAGCTCCAGACGATCAGGATTGTTGCGTTTGTTCTTAGTTGTAATGTAATTGCGGTCCCCTGATTCTGTGCATTGAAGTGTAACGTTGACTCTCATGAATGTTCCTCCTAAAAAATAAAACGTAATAATTACGATTTGATAAGAACATTCTATCTTCTCTACCCGAAGTTGTCAACTCCATATCCGGCGAATGTTTGCTTCACCTTCATTTAATTCAATATGGAAAACATCCGGATTGCTCATCTTCATCATGTGGTCATATCCATAGCTCTCTTCAAAGAACCTAAGCAAAAGCGCAGACAGATTTCCATGGCTGACTAAAACGAGGTGCCTCTCCTCAGCTGCCAGCAAGTCGCCAATGAGGGAGCTTACCCGCTTCATGCCTGATTCATTTGATTCTCCTCCGTCAAAAGCGAGGGAAAAATCATCAAACGTTTCCTTCAATTTCTCTTTCCAGTCTGCCATATCTGTTCCGCTCATGACCCGCTCTGCCAGTCTGTCATCCCGTTCAATTTCAAGTCCCCGCGCAGCAGCAAGCGGCCCAGCGGTCTGGATGGCACGGCGAAACGGACTTGAGAGAATCCGGTCTATTTTTTTCCCTTCAAAAAAAGAAACAAGCCTTTCAGCCTGCTGAAACCCAGCTTCGGTCAGAGAGGCCGAAACCTCCTGACCATGCGCCTGACAGTGGCGGACCAAATAGAGGTGTTTAGCTGTCATGTCTCTCCACCTCAAAACATGAAAAATCTTCTGCAACAGAAGTATTCGGGAAAATAGCAGATGCTTCGCTTAGGAGAGTAACCTGATCCTCATTCTGATACCTGGCGCTGATATGTGTCAGAACCAATTTTTTCACTCCTGCATTCAAAGCAGCTCGGGCAGCCTGAGTAGTTGATGAATGAAAATACTCATACGCAAGCTGTTCATCATCCTTGCCGAACGTGGATTCATGCACAAGAAGGTCGGCATTTGCCGCAAGCTCCTCTACCTGAGGGCAAGTTCTTGTATCACCAAGTATCGTAACGACTCTTCCTTTTTTAGGAGCGCCGAGAAAGTCCTGCCCGTGCAAGGTCCGTCCGTCCTCAAGCGTGACCGTTTCTCCTTCTTTCAATTTCTTGTAGAGCGGTCCTGGCTGAACACCCGCTTCTTTCAGCTTATCCACCATGAGCATGCCGGGCAGATCCTTTTCCGTGATCCGGTAGCCGTAGGACGGCACCCCATGGGAAAGCCTCTTGGCCTCTACTTTAAACTGGCTGTCTTCAAAAACAGTCCCGTCTTCAAATTCCACGATTTCAAGCGGATATTTTAAATGCGTATAACTTAACTTCAGAGAAACTTCCACATAGTCTTTTATGCCCGATGGACCATAAATCACAAGCGGTTCTTCCCCTCCCTGAAACGAACGGCTTCCAAGCAGCCCTGGAAGTCCGTAAATATGATCCCCGTGCATATGGGTGATGAAAATCTTCTCTATTTTTCTCGGTTTAATGCTTGTATGCAGGATCTGATGCTGCGTGGCCTCCCCGCAGTCAAACAGCCAGACCGCCTGCCGCTCCTCAAGCAGCCGTAGCGCAACCGACGTAACGTTTCTCGCTTTTGCCGGCATCCCGGCACCTGTCCCCAAAAACAGCAAATCCATGAAGCTTCACCTCATCCGCTTTCTAGTAATTCTAGAATACATGAAAACGGGAAAAAGATGAAGATTGGAAAGAATTTAGATGGGAAAAGACATATATGCTATACCATTTTTCATCAGATTGAAACTTACCTGTTCTTGATTCGTATAACTACTAGCAGTCAAAAACAGAGGAGGAACATCGGTGAAATCATTAACAAAAAAACGAACAAAAGCGATACTAATAGACTTGGCGATCTCAAGCGCTGTAACAGCTGGAGTTGAGTATTTCCTGCGCAAAAAAGTTAAAAGCGAAGCAGTACATACGCTGATCACACCGACTATTGTCATGTGGTCACTCGAGTTCGCACAGCTACGCAAAAGCGGTCAAACCGCCGGCTACAAAAAAATGGGGCTTGTTCTTGAAAATGAGGATGGGTCAAAACCGACTTCCCGCCAAATCATCAAGCGCATGGGCTACAGGGATACAGTAAGTACACTTGATTACATAAAAAACCGGAAAACGTTTGAAGCCAAAGAAGGAGCCGTCCTGCCGCATGATCGCTTTTCGGGTACAGAAGTACGGGAAGTTTAGAGGCGAAGAGGTTTTAAAGTTACTAAAAGGATCGGTCCCTAACCATGCGGACCGATTTTTATAATCATGCACTCTATTATTTTTTTGACATGACGTAAACACCCACGTCATGTCATTGTGCTAAACCCTCCTATATTAAGGAGAATGCTAAGCAATAAGAAGGAGTATGCTATGATTTGGTTATTCATCAACAACTATATTAAGATACAGGGGTAACTGCTATGACAAGCATACAAGATATTTTCAAACTGGATTTTGCCTATCTGGAAACCTTCACTACCAGGACAGACACGGATTGGGGATCTATTTTCTGCAATGAAAATCAGCCTTCCTATTACGATGCAAATCATGCTCATATCGATCAGGTTTGTGAACAGCCTCAACTGGTGATTGATCAAGTCATGAATTTCTATCAACCTAAACAAATCATTCCGAGATTTTATATCTACAACCTGGAAGCTCAACAGGAATTGGTGAACCTTCTGAGGATAAATCATTTTGGATTTGAAGAATTAATCAGCCCTGTTCAATTGTGGGATCAAATCATTCCGGAAAAGGAAATGGATCAGGCAGTTACTATTGAAGTGGTCACAAAAGACAATTATTCTGAAGCATTGGACATAGAGTGCAGCATTACCGAATTTGGGGGCAAAGCCGTCAGGGAAAAGGCTTTTGAAGAAGAATTTAACCACCCAAGCTTCGTACACTATATTCTCCGCTATAATGGGGAAGCCTGTGCAACAGCCTGTCTATTTATCAGTGGCCAGCAGGCTAGGATGGAAAGCGTAGCAACTCAGAAAGAATACAGGGGCAGAGGTTTAATCGGCGAATTGATTCGTTACATACAGACAGAGGTTGCCAGACAGGGTCTGGAGAAACTCTGGGTATTTCCGATTAACGAAAAAATTGAAAAAGTATATCAGAAATATGGGTTTAAGACTGTTGCAAAACTGAAAACAGGGCATGCTTTTTTAGGAGGAAGAAGTATTAAAGACATCCAAGGATAATGCTTTTAGAATACATTAGCCTCCGAATATTTTTCATCCCCAAGCGCTTTCCTATATCAAGGATCAGCGCTTTTTTGCATTTCAAGCACCATCCAAGGCACGATTTCCGGCCTGAAACGCAGTTTTTCCACTTAAATCAATTACCTATTTTCCATTATTGCTGTAACCACAATAGTGTATGTCACATAGCATAAGACAAATAGTGTGTGTCATACAGTATTTAAAAACGAGGTGGGTGAATGAGCACGTTATTGAATTCATTATCGACAGAGCTTAGGAGAGGAACGCTGACATTGGCCGTTTTAAGTCAATTACGGTCACCACAATATGGCTATTCACTTGTACAGTTACTGGAGGAATCAGGCATAAACATCGATCAAAGCACCTTATATCCATTGCTTCGCCGTTTAGAAAAACAGGAATTAGTCACGAGCAGCTGGGACACATCCGAAAGCAGGCCCCGTAAATATTACGGATTAAGCGAATACGGACTGGAAATCTTTTTGCAGCTGAAACAAGAATGGTTAAAAAATTCGAAAGAACTTTATCGTTTGGTAAAAGGAGAGAACGAAGATGAATGTGATTGAGGTTTATATCGATGAAGTCACTCGCAGGCTGCCTGAAAAGAACCGTCAGGATATTGCCCTTGAGCTGCGGTCAACGATTGAGGATATGCTGCCTGATGATTACACTAAAGATGATGCACATGCAGTTCTTGAAAAATTAGGTAATCCTGCAGCATTAGCCAGCGGATACCTGGATCAGCCTATGCATCTTATTGGACCGCGCTATTTTGATGTGTATGTCTCTTTATTGAAAATGATCTTGCCTATTGCTGCTGCTATTTCCCTGATAACGGTTATAGCAGAATATGTGATAGGGTTCCCCCGCGGAGAATCAATCATTGATGCGGTTTTAGCTATAACTGGTTTCGGTATTTGGAAAATGATCGAAGTTAGCATCCACACTTTTTTCTGGCTTACCCTTGTTTTCGTCATTATCGAAAGAACAGATAAAGGAAAAGACCAGCAGCCATTATCCGCAAGTTTGAAAAAATGGACACCTGATGATCTAAAGAACATTCCATATATCCCTAAGAAAAAAGCTATTACGAAACTCGAAGTGTTTGGATATTTAATGTGGACGGCGATTTGGGCAGCCCTTTACTTTCATGCAAATCATCTCTTGGGTATCTATAAAGGCGGAGAAGCGGGTCTCAAATTCTTGATACCAGCCTTTAATCAAGAAATATTGCTTCAGTATTGGCCGATAGTTCTCGTTATCATTGCCCTCGAAATAGCATTATCTCTATACAAACTAATCAAAGGGCAATGGACAAAAAGAATGGCTATCTTTACTGCTGCTCTTGAACTTATCGGAACAGTTGTATTCCTTGTCATACTAAGCAACCCGAAGGTAATGACCCAAGAATTTATCACGTATATGAGTAATTTATTCAACACTACAGCTGTGCAATTTCAAACATGGCTTGTCGGAAGCGCGATAATCATCTATATACTGTCTGCGGCATTCAATGTGTTAAATGGATTTCGCAAGGCTAGAATTCGTTAATTTTGTGTGGGCATGATTTAGCAAGAATTGTGAAACTGTTATATGTATGAAAATTTCATAAGGAACTTTCAACTCAGAAGTTCCTTTATTTTTTTATAAAAAACTTCAACTAAATTCCTTTAGTACACATTAAAACAATACGCCAGCCATCTGGATCTTCAATCGTAATACCAGATTCTTTCCAGTAAGGATTTTCAGGTTCGACCGCCTTGTAGCCCATTGTTGTCAATTGGCTATATAAACGCTGAATTTCATCTTGAACAGGAATATAGAAAACAAGTAAATTATCTTTTGTTGGAGCAGGGCACGGACTTCCATCTATGTGCTGGGTAAATTCTAAATGGTAGGATGCATCCGGAATACCAAACATAACCCCGTTATAGCCTTCATGATTTTGAAATTGCCCGATTTGTTTCAACCCTAATCCTTCTCCATAAAACTGAACGATTTCCTGTAAGTTGTTTGTTGGTCTAGCTACACGAACTTGTACATAATTCATCTAGTCTCCCCCTTTTTATTATGATTACTCTTAACGAAAAGAAAGGCTTCAATATTAGTCTGAATCATGTCCAATTAGGCAGGTATTGACCGGGTCTGCTGCATTAGAGAAACGATCCGAGTTAAATGAAACAGAATGTAAACGTGTCACAGTGGAATCTACAAACTTTATCGTCCAATCGTCGTTCCCGATGATTACTACCTCTGAGTTTTTCTGAATTATTTTCTGACCAAAAAGCGTATTGAATAATGAAGGGTTGTTATTGGAGAATGGTAAGTGTATTTCCATCTGGTCAATTCGTGTATGATTTTCCTCTTGAACAACATCTCTTCTTTTTTGTACTTCTACTTTCACTTTCCAAGGGGTAGAGATAAACGTTCTCCGTACATCTTCATTCACTTCCCACCCCAGATCTATTGCGCTATAAATGATCTGATCATATTCAGCTGAATCCACTAAAAATCCGAAATGATCAAAAATGTCACGAATACCATTGCCAAATGTAATATTTGTTTGCCCTTTTACCATTTCGATAATTCTAAACTTGATATCCTCATGTCTAAAATCATTCCATTGCAGCGGAGGGTTAAAAGCTTCAAACTTACCTTTCAACCTGCCTACTCTTATAGTGACCTTAAAGCCTAATTTCACGTAAAAGTTTTCCATCTCTTCTGTTTTATCCGTCCACCAGTGATAATGGAATAAATTCATTATGATCTCCCTTCAATAATTCGTTCAGCTATTAATTCCAGCTTAATTGTTTTAAAAAGAAAAGGCTTCAGCTGTTTGGAGGAATGACTATACTGCTTTTGATGTAAATTGGTATTTTCTCGGCAAAATAAAAAGCCTTTTCATTAGATAAAGCGGGTCAGGTTGAGTGGCGCAAACAGCTAATTGTCGCGCTATTTACACCACCCAGATACATTAAAAAAGAACTCCAGCTAAAAATGGAGTTCTCCGATTATCTTGCATCAACTGTAAATGTGCCAAAAGGGCAATGACCATTCATGTTGTAAATCGTACCGTGGAGAAAAATGCGATAAGCATTAATTAATAGAAAGATACCGGTAGAAGAGATTTAATTACTGCCTTTCCTGTACAGCAAAATAATGATCTTCATCATCGGCAAAGTTGAACAGTTTTCCAGACGGTAAGTTTACAATCTCACCGACCTTCACCCCTTTATTCTTTAAATCGTCGTACAAACGGTCCACGTTGTCTGTAAAGAACATGAGAGAAGGAGTACCAAGATTCAGTTCAGGTTCCATTTGAGCAATGAAGTCTTTATTATGAAGCACGATACTTGTTCCTCCCCCTTCCGGAGCTACTTCGATCCATCTCATGCCTTGTTTGTTATCTTCTTCTGCAATAACGGTAAAACCTGCTTTTTCCACCCAAAAATCCTTAGCTTGATCTTGATTTTTAACATATACCATCACTTGACCCAGACTGCGTATCATTTGCTTCACTCCATATCCAAAAGTTAATTTAAAGGCAAATCGCCCTTTAATACACTACTAATTACTGATTTCGAGAAAGATGCTCATTATTCCTTCAACGAGTAGAGATGAGACGGCTTCACATAAATCAGAGAAATGCTTATCGTATAACACTACTGATTTCTATTCTTTTTTAAATCTGTAGCCTACGCCCCAAATGGTTTCAATTAATTTAGGCACAGATGGATCCTGCTCAATCTTCTCCCGGATTTTCCTGATGTGCACAGTGACCGTCGTAATGTCTCCAAGAGAGTCATAACCCCAGATCCTCTCGAATAGGTGTTCCTTCGTGAAGACCCTTTCAGGATGGGTCGCCATGAACACCAATAAATCGAACTCTTTTGCGGTAAATGCTTTTTCTTCATGATCGACGTATACTCTCCGGGAATCGAGATCCACCCTCAGGTTTTTAATCTCAATTTCATTTTTCAGGAAATCCCGCTTGATTAACCGGTCATATCTTGAAATATGTGCTTTTACGCGAGCAACCAGTTCACTTGGAGTGAAGGGCTTTACAATATAATCATCTGCCCCGCGGTCGAATCCCCTGATTTTATCAATGTCTTCTTTTCTGGCGGTCACCATGAGAATCGGAATATCCAGAAAGTCCCGAAGTTTTTTGCATAACTCGAGCCCATCTATACCCGGCAGCATTAAATCAAGTAATATGAGATTGTACGAATGAGTCCTTGCCAGGTGCAGCCCTTCCTCCCCGGTAGAAGCGATATCACTGTCAAATCCGTTCACTTCTAAATAATCCCTTTCCAGTTCAGCAATATCCGTCTCGTCTTCAATAATCAATATTTTCTTCACGCTCATTCACCTTTTTCAGTGTAAAATATATACTCGTCCCCACTCCCGGTTCACTCGCTGCCCAGATTTTCCCTCCGTGTTTTTCAATGATTTTTTTGGCTATCGACAGTCCGAGACCGGTGCCTCCCGTAGATGAATTTCTCGATTCATCTGTCCGGTAGAAGCTGTCAAAAATATGGTCAATATCCTTTTTTCGGATTCCGCTCCCATTATCTTTGATTTCCACCTGGACCTCTTTTTCTCCTCCACTCAGGATGATCTGGATCTCTTTCAATGATTTATCCATGTACTTCAAACTGTTTTGGCTGATATTCATGACGACCCTGTTTAATTTCTCCCTGTCCGCTTCCACGATATGAGATTGATGAGGATCATAGATCAGAATCGCTTTCCCTTGTTCCTGTTCAAGTGTTAACGAAAGTTCCTCAATAAAATCATGAAAATAATCGTCCAGTTTTACTTTCTCAAACTCAAATGGAATTTGTTCAAGGTCCAGCTTGGAATAGAGAAACAGTTCATCGATGAGCACATCCATTTCATGAGCGTTTTTTTCAATTTTGGAAAGATAACGGTTCAGTTTCTGAGGAGTGCCCGCCACTCCATCCTGAATGCCGCTCACATAACCCTTTATCGAGGTTAAGGGTGTCTTTAGATCATGCGAAATACTGGCAATGAGCTCCTGTCGGCTCAGCTCGTACTGATGTTGAACCGCTGCCGCTTTCTTTAGTTTCAACCTCATGTCTTCAAAGGTATTGGACAACTGCCCCAATTCATGCTTCTGATCTGAAGCACAGCTGTGATCAAGGTCGCCTTCACTGATTTTTTTCGCCGTCGTGGATAATCTCTCAATTGGATCAAGGATACTCCTCGAAATTGAATAGGTCAGGATGCTGCTGGTGATGGCCAGTATCACAATCATTGCTGCGAAACGAAAGGTTTGAAAGACTCGCATGTCCTCCCCTTCCGGCTTTCTTCCGAGCACATAAAAAAACAAATAGCCGGCTGCGAGTTCGACAATGATTAAAGCGAGAATCGGGATGACAACCATACCGATATTGGATAAAATAAGTCTTTTCTTTAAGGACACAGCCATGTCACCTCCTCATTCACACACATATCTTCAGTGTTAGTTCTGGTAAAGCCGGACATTTCTCCACTTTCACAAAAACGGACTGTCCGGTACCGTTTATATGATTTAGTTATTTCCTTTTGCTGTCATAAAACGATCAAACTTAATAAATCCTACGAAAATGAACAGTGATCCAAAAATATTACACATAACCCTGAACCAATGCACAATCTTGAATTCCTTCACCGTTTGTCTTAAAAATTCTGCAGAATGAACGTCAGCACCTTCAATAAACATAATCTCATTCCGCGGCCACTCAAAAAGAATGGAAGCTGCCCCTTCTAATATGATTGCCAGCAGGCTGAAGAGTACCCATTTTCTTGCCGGTTTCTCTCTCCACACAAAAATCCCTGCCAGAACACCAGTCAAGATACTCGCAAATCCCAACGGAGGAAAATAAGTATGGGGGCTTGCGGCTTCCATCCAATCCATGGAAGATTCCAATGTTTCCGGCACGTTATGAAAAATATTCGGATAGACCATAAACGTATTAAGCAAGATGCCCCCCAATATGATCCACTGAATCCAAAGATGAGATAAAACCGAGTAATAACCTGCTTTTTTTGCCATTCGAAAAAACTCCTTTTCAATCAATAGTTTTCGTCGCCTTATCGGCTAACTAGAACTCATTGTAAGGAACAATTCGAAATGATTTCTTATGTAGTTATTAAATAATTCTTAAATGCCGCAAATAAAAAAACGCAATCTCATAAGGATCACGTCAGAGTGGTATATGTTCATTTTTGAAAATTAATTTAAATTATCTTGAAAGAGAATCTGAAAGCCATGCTTTTTACGTACTGACCTAGCGTAATCTGATTTTGGAAAACAAGGTTATCTAATCGTCCGGTAAACGAGGTCTATGGCTCCAGAGTCAAATGTCTTATTTTCGACTAGCTTGAGGTTGATTTTTTCTTTGATGCCTTGAAATAACGACAGTCCGCCGCCAATCAGAACGGGAGAAACTGTAATTTTATACTCATCTATTAAATCAAGTTGCATAAGATTGTGTGCAAGCCTAGGACTTCCCAGGATGACCATATCCTTACCTGGCTGCTCTTTCAGATGCTTAATCTCTTTCTCAACATTGCTGATCAGAAGGAATTTTTGTGAACGAGGCAATTACTTTATTGCTCAATTCTTGCGCATGATCTTGAATTATCAGCAACTAAATATTTATATTGTTAATTCAATAGTTCTCTACCTCCTGCTCTAATTTTGATATGAACATATCAAAGTTACTTTTATTTCTCCATATAGTTCCCCATACATCATCATTTCGTAATAAAATCCCCATAAACCATATCCGTCTCATGGTGACGAATTTTTTTATTGCATCAATATTTTTTTCATTTATGTTTTTTCGACTTAAATAACCGTTTAAAAATGCTTCCGAGCAAGAACTTTCTAAGTTAGAATAGTTTTGCTTTAAATTCCATAAGAATACAGAGACATCATATGCACGGAAACCTAAACCACAACAATCGAAGTCAAACACTTCTAAATTTTGGGCATATACATGCATATTAAAATTATGAAAATCGCCATGACAAAAACCGTAATCAAGATTGTCAATGTCTCGTAAATAGGTCTTTAAATCATTTATTATTGCTTTGAAAGTGTCTTCTTTATCAATATGAAGACTTTTCAAATTAGGTATTATCAAATCGGCAGGTTCATCTAACAAGTGGGTAAAGTTCAATTCAAAACTTCTTTGATTTTGTGAGGTGAATGTATCTGTTGCATTATGAAGTTCCCCCAATGCTTTTCCAATAATATTACAATTTTCTTCGTTTATCTCTGGTCTTTCCCCTTTGGTGAAATGAAATAATACTCCGTACCTAGTACCCTCTGATGCAGAAATTTCAGTTAGCCATTGACCATCGTTTCTTCTTAAAGGTTTTGATACAGATATACCATAATCTGATACATAATTTATGGCATCAAGTTCATATAAAATGTCCGATTTCATTCTCCAACCTTTTCTATATACACGAAATATATACTTGTTATTTTCAGTAACAACTAAATATGTATCATTTAATCCCCTTGTTAAAAATGAACAATTGATAATTTTTCCAACACCGTATGAATTTGCTATCTTTTGTATAGTATTATTTGAAAACAATGAATGTCTCACTTCTGCAAAATGCAATATTTTTCCTCCCATGAGTAGTTCCATACTCTTTCTTTAAACTAATCAATAAATCCTTCTTTAACTAACCTGCTCCATTCTAATGTTGCTTCTAATATTTTTTATAAGTCATACGGTTCCACTTCTAAGCCGATTAATAGATTAATTAAAGTTCTTTCATTTTTGTTGTGAATATCTGGTACTATTAGAAATAACTATCATAAATTGAAGCTGAAAAGGAGTGTTAAAAGTGGAGCGGTTAGTCTTCTTTTATAGAAAATGTATAGTCGTAGTCATTTCTGCTATGATGTTTACTGGATATTTTTATACAGGTGGTTTTACTAATTTTGAATTGGATCCATCTATTTTGTTTTCAAGTTTGATTGTATTTGCCATCTGCATAATTGGTTGTACAGCTTATGGGCTTCCAATTTCCATCCTTGCAGAGCTTATGACTAAGAAGATATCGTATAATTTTGTACGCGCTTTTGCTTCGGGATTCCTACATTTGTTAGGAGGGGTTTTGTTTTACTTTATCAGTAAAGATTTTATGTATTATGCTGTTCAGTGCTCAATCCTGTTTTTTCTGACAGACGAAGGGTTGAGAGTGCTTGAAAAAAGATATTCGCACATTTGTTTGAAGGGTTGGGTTTAAGTATTCTTATTCATAGTTTGGACGTTTTGCATAAAACGCCCAAACTGCAGAAGATACAACAAATCTTATACTAATTCATTAATTTTTTTAATTCCGTCAAAACAAAATTTTCACGGTGTATCCATACGTTCTTCTCACATTGATTTAAAATGGTTTGGTTTTGTTCTATCGCATCTTCAAGCTTTACCCATTTAGACGTATATTCTTGTTCAGACTCGTAATCCTCTAACTGTTGGCCAATGACCTTCTCGTCTGTTAATTCACACAGATAATAATGTGAAGTCATTTGAAAGATAGCTTCATTATCATAATCATCTAAATGTCTTTCAATGACAACGCCCATTTTGTCTCTAACTGATCCGGTGAGATAGCCTGTCTCTTCTGCTACCTCACGCATTAGACCTTCTGCATGACTTTCATTCTTTTCTACTCCACCACCTGGAAATTTATAGTCTCCAAGATTTGAATGAACCATAAGGATCTTATTGTTTTGGATAATTACAGCCCTGACCGCTTCTCTGTTGTTTATCCTAACTTTTTTATCATCAATCTCCTGAATTCCTAACATTTCATTAAAAATGATAACCCCTCCATTCTGTATAAAGAGAAATAGGTCTCTAAGTACGAATCTTTTGGAGGAACCGCTCTGGTTGCATCATCCAGAATTGTCCCCGATTGTGGAATAACTCTTACCTTGCTTTCATGCCAAAAATCATCTTCTTCATTCTATGGATAAAATCAAGAATTCGATCACCAATCGTAATATGATAAATGTACGTATCAAAGTTAATTGTCGTTCCTGTCAAATAACAAAACTCGATAATCTCTTCGTTGAAGGCAATGTGAGGCTTTTCCTCACCGTAAATACTCGGTACAACCATCAATATGTAATTTACATCGTATTTTTCCTTGAAATTCTGCAGCACTGATATTTTATTTCTTAAATTCTTTATTGTATCTAAACATTGTGCTTCGACATCCAACATGTCTTTATCAGATCTTTCTGCTTCCCAAGATGAAAAAAGATATTCGGAGCAATCTCTTCTTTTATCACCTTTCTTCCAGGAACTAAAAGGTTGGATCCCTAATTCATCTGTGATTTCATTAGGATCAAAAATTCCATTTTTGTTTCCAACTAATCCTTTAGAGCTGATCCATCCATTGCTCTCTATTCCAAAGTATGTATATGTTTGTGTATATTCTCTCTGCATAAAACCTTCCAATCTAAATTTATTACTTAAAAGTTAAGCCTCTACGAAAGGAGCTTATCGTACTAGACTGCAATTGCCCAATTGCGGAAGATTAAACTCTTTCAATTCCTTCTCCAGAAACAACAAAGTGAGAGCTTTTTTCTTTTGAATTAAAAAACCTCCAATGCTCATCTTCTTCTGAACTGTCTGGAAACGTTTCTAACTTATAAGCACTTGATAAAATAACCGAGAATCCCCCGATATCATCTACTTCAATTTCTTCTACGATTATTGGTTCATTATCGTTAATAAAAGATTTAATTCGTTCATCAAATCGATTATTACCTTGAATGTCCCAATCGAAATCCTCAATAAGGCCGTCCCACTTCGAGTTTGGAGAATAGAAATCGCGAGCAGCTATAACAATTTTGTTATCTGATGTAATCCGCCACGAACATTGGATATGTAAGGCATATTCTGCTATTTCTTCTATCTGACCTCTCCTAATAATTTGAACCATTTCACCAAACCCCAGCCAAAATAGGTTGGAGGCTCTTCCTGCATACTGTAATTTCAAACCTTTTATTTTTCCTAATTCCATTTCTATTGCTGCGCGCATTCTTACTCTCCTTATTCTAATACAGCAATTATTCATCGCCCGATTCTTTTCTAATTGATTAACACAATTTGCTATTATGGGCACCATCGGTAGGATAAGAGGTTTCTTACACTGTACTTTAGTAATGCTGAGGAATAAACATCATCCTATATTCAGAACCCAATTCTTCTTTTACCTTTTCAGTCAGGTTTTGCCCGATTGCATTATGTTCATTAGCTGGAATTTTCTTGTATTGTTCAACCCATTGAAATAAGTCATTCTTAAGATCATCCTTCAATGGAAATTCATCAATGTCAAGATTCCATCCACATATGGTGCACCAAATTGGATCAGCCCCATAATCCGCTTCAAGTTTAAATGAATTTGTCAATTTGCATCTACAAACATTTTTCAACATCAAAAGCCAGCTCCTAAAAATTATGTATTGTATCTATTTCTGATTCTCTCCTGTCTAATTCCTCAATATAAGTCCATTACTGACTAATTCTGATGCTAATTCACCTACAAGTTCCAATTTATATTTTCTGTTTTGAACTTATAAACCGATAGTTCTTAGGAGACTTTTATTCAGCGAGTCAATGATAGAAATTAATTATTTGCTATTATCCCAATATGCTTCAGCTTCATCTAAATGATTCAAGACCTCAATTGCGACCTTTTCATAAATACTCTCAGGAGCGTTAGCTAGATCGTACCTAAACCAATCATCTGGTCCATCGTTTAACCTTAATCGATCATCGGGATGTACATCGTGTGCTGTTACTTTGTTCGGCGGAACTTTCTCGCCCCAGTGATGAGTAAGGCCTTTTGGAGAACACTTTGCAACTTCAACAACAAAACCACCACCGTACTTGTCAAATTGGAAAGTAAGTAAATCTATTTTTTTATCAGTGATTCGTCGAAAATGAGGAAAGGAGCCTTTAAAACCTTTTTCTCTAAGTGTGGTAACTACATTGTTCCTTAGAGCAGATATCATTTTCAATCTCCCTGATGGCATATTGCACCTACTTTCTTCGAAATAAAAAAGCGTTAATCTCTTCTTGGTTAACGCCCTCTTAATGAATATTCTAGTTCCAAGTGGTTGTACTTGTTTCAAGCTGCTTACTTCCAGACATTTGATCAATTATCCGTGATAATTCTGAATGGAATTTTACTGATTTTAAATCATTAATAAATTGAATCCCTATAATCTTATCTACTTCATTAATAGCGGGAATTCCACTAGCGGTATTTGCAAAATAAAAGTAGCCGTGCCATTTGATATCTCCGAAATAAAAGCATCCATTACAAATCTCAATCAGATCACTAACATCTATTCCAATTTCTTCTTTCACTTCTCGTTTCGCACATTCTAAAGGCGTTTCACCAGCTTCTTGCTTTCCGCCCGGGAAGCTCCAGTCATCCGCTCTGTCCTGAACAACTAATATATTATTTCTTGTATCTTTAATTAATACACGAGAAAAAGCTGGTTCCAAAATCCATTCCTCCAAGTTGATGACTGCTGTTTGTAGGTTTTGCTCAGTATAAAGGACTATATATCCTGTCCGTATCTGTATCAATTACAAAATCCACTTGAATATCTTCCTCAAAAGGGATGATGTCAAATTTATTTATTCTGCAAAAGATGCTGGGCAGATCACGAACATCAACAGTCATTTGTTTTGCACATACATACATCTGCCTTAATTCTTGTTTTGAACATTTCTTTCCTGTAATCAGTATTTGATGATAAAATCCATCGATTTCAACAATCATTGTATTCACGATCGGTTGCTGGCCAATCTATATAGCACTAGGTATGTATACTAACCAATAAAAAAAGGAGATTTGACCTTCATTAATTAACGCTCCCAATTACTAAAAGGGCGCTACAAGTTCCACTTTTATTCTATCCGGATCTTCAAAATACACGGCATAATGTTCATTACCACCTGCGAATGGATGTTTATCCGGATAAAGGATTGGTATCCCTTTCGACTTTAATTTACTTGTCATTTCAACTACGTGCTCTCGTGAACTCGAGTGAAAGGCCAGATGGTTTAGGCCAACTCGACACCTATTAAAAGAAACATCCATATATCGTTCCTGTGTTTGTACGAAGACAAGGTAAGTATCTTCGATTTTCCAGCTCTGTCCCTGGTCCCATTCTTGATACCTTCTGTAACCCAGGTCTTCAAGAAACCAACCCCAGAATTCAATGGATCTTTTTAAATCAGACACATATATTTCAATGTGATGGATCATTCCTTTTGACAAAATATCCGCTCCTATCATTTTTCATGCATATTTCCCCTTGCTACATTAGCCATTCCACAAAAGAATACACTCCTAAAACAGCAAATAGAACGGTACCTACTAAGACTGTAAGACAGCCGGCAACAAGCAGTTTATCAAACACTGAATCCTCAGGTTCCTCCAGCAGTTTTTCAGTTACTTTTTTTTGTACAGGTGAAAAATTCTCACTGAATTCCAGATCTTTTACTATTTCTTTATCACCTTTAAACTTTAAAGCTCTTACAATCTGAAAAGGATCATTACCCATCGATTTTTCGAATTCAATACAGGCATGCTGCATCTCAAGTGTTTTATTCTTTTCCAAATACCAGTAGCGTCCTGCCATTGACGGGTACTTCAATGCATAGTAAATATCCCCTAATTTTCTGCGGAGCTCTAATTCATCAGGGTACGTTGCAATTAATCCATGCAGTCTGTCCCTGGCTTTCCCTAAATCGTTTTTCTTAAGATCCTCTTCAATCTTAAGGAGAGTATTTGCCGGCACTTTTTCTATGTGAGACACCTCATTTGATTTTTTCGTTCCATCTTTATAAAATCCGTCTTTTTAACAGGAAATCATCTTCATGAAGATCTTCCACTTACCAGTTTGACGACACCAAATAAAAGCCAATACATGATACATACATTCAACAGAAAACCCCAGATTTCGAAGCTGATTTGTCGTCTCCGTAGTACCCAAGCCATTGAGCCGGCATTCCAAAAAACCGGTAGTTTCCTTCCTCCCGGTATCCTATGCCAGGAATAAATGACAGGAAAACTGTCAAAATCAATGAACTGATGAACAGCCATGGTTTCTTATCCACTTGTAAAATAAAAATCACCTCATTAACAGCCGATCACCCGGCTAACCATTGATATCCGATATAAACGGCAATTAATCCGATGACGGCAAAACCGCCAATTGTTGGACTGCCGAAAACAGTACGGTTCCAGCCGTCATCCGTATTGATTTTACTTTTATCTTTCTTCATTGTGTTCCTCCCCTTTCTTATTTCCCTCTATAGCGAAAGCTGTTCATCAGGCAGCTGTCGGCCTATGCTTCAATTTAGCTGGCTATAGGAGAATGTTCAGACTTTGCTTTTTCTCTTCTTCAATGGCAAAAACATTAGTATAAGTGACAAGCCTGCGATTACGTATATGGGCGTTAACCAGATTCGGTAAACAGACCCGGGTTCTCCCACCTGAAACTTGGTGTCGATATTAATGCTGTTCCATTCAAAGCTTATGGGATTGACGGCGTCTGCGGAGAAATGGGGGAGGTGCAGTTGGCTTTGAAACAGTTTAAACAGGATGTAGACAGAGCAGCTTAGTAAGAGCAATGCTCCAGCTAACAGTTTTTTCATAGAACAGGGCCCCTTATACAAATATTCCAATACAGTTCGCCATAAAAAGCGCCAATCCTTCTTGATTGACGCTCCTGTCAGAAGCAAATTAGATGACCATTAAATACGGGTGAGCATTTCCTTTATCTCGTCACGATTTTGTATGCTCGTATTCTTTTCGTTTGGAAAAATGGCTGCAGCTCCCCCGTCTTTTTCAATATCCACCAGCAGTTCTTCTAGAAATTCCGAAAGCGGCATGTTGAATGCTGCTGCTGATTTATTGACATGCGCTGCCTCCATCTCGGCAAAGCTTCGACTTGGCCAAACCGGCAGTAAAAATGGATACTCTCCAAGTTCATCTTCAATTAGAACCAATTCTCCATTCTCGTCCTTAAGCAGCCACACCTGCTCATCTGTTGCAATCATTCCGTAAAAATATGCCAGCCGCTTTTCAGCAGGCCGGTTTAAAATAAATCGTTTAATGAATTTCATCATCTATCTTTCCTTTGTATGTAGTTTCTATGAATCAGGAACTCTAGAGCTCTTTCATTCTCTTGAGTCCGCAGTCAGGCAAGGCATCCTCTTCATCCGCCTGATCCATATTAATTATTCCAAATAGATACACCAGTAACAACACCTTTTTTCATTCAAGAAACATTTATTTCTTTCAACAGAGAGGTCTAATTTATATATCTGAATTCAGCCTTCCTATGATAAACTCATCTTATCAGTATTTTCCAATAGTAATGAAGAAAGGAGATTCAGATATGATGCATGTTCTATTGCTTACTGCGGGACTTTTCGTTTTGCTGTTTGCAGTCCGTAAAATGGTTTCAGGTGAAAAAACAAATCCAAAGACGACTCTTGCAGAAGCAAAACAAATTGCCCGTTCCATGCTGTTGGGAATTGTCATTGTCTTATCACTCATCTTTATCACATATGAGGTCTGGATCCTGGCAGGGAGTTCGGAGGATTGGGATGGCGTTTACATTTCAACAGCTGCTGTCATAGGAACCGTTCTTTTATCTTTTGGCTATTATCATAGAGTGAAATCCAAGTACAGTTAGAGGCTTATCGTTTGCCCCAGCCATCGATTTCTGTCGATGAACAAAGGCAAACGTAAGAACTAAATCGTTCACTTAAGAAGGAAAATATTCCATCGGCTCTACACAATATGCATACCCATTTTTCTTATAATAATCAATGGCATCATCACTTGGCCAAACAATAACAAATTCACACTTAGTATCTTTAATCCACTGATTAATCGAGCCTAGCACCATACTCCCAATCCCCTTATTTCTATATTCAGGAATGGTATACACGTTGGTCATGTAAGCAAAAGGATAGGTTGTTCTTCCTGGCCTCGGGACTTTTTCAATTAGCTCTATGTATATATGAGATACCAGTTTTCCATTTCCTTCAGCAACCCAGATCATCCACCTGTCACCCTTAATAGCGTGCTCCAAGAAACTTCGGCATTCTTTCTCAAAGTCTGTAAAAGATGAGCTTTTCTTGCTCTCATCATGTTCAATAGTGAAATCCCATCTCATTTTTATTAATTGGTCAATATCCTTTTCTTCAGCAAACCTTATTTTCAAATGATATTCCTCTCCTGTCTTCATAACAATAATCATTTCAGAATGAAAACATATAATGTCCCGGTCGCATCTTCTTACTTTATTCTTTTTCAAATCGAAGTAAGTTTGCAAGACTAATCAGTTCCTGCGGATCTATGATGGAATCCTTTTTACTCATTCCAGAAGAATAAATATGATAAATATAGTTTTCAGTAACTACATACAGATCAGTCTTGCCAATTCCTGTTTTTTCTTCCTGCATAACAGCTCTGTGACCTGATATTTTCACTTCGTATGCTGAATCGGATAAACTTGGATATTTCTTATGCGGCAGCAGCATTTCTATTCTTGTACCGATTGGTTCATTGTGTCTTTGAGTATCGATATATATGTGCTGTCCTGGTGCAGTTGTTGTGTATATGGCCTGAGTTTCGAAGACCTCATTCTTACCCTGCTTGGAAATACTTAGATGGATTTCCGGTTCTCCTGCAATGGTATTGATGGTTGCATTGGCATCCATTGGATAGACCGTATTCTCGATTCCTTCATTTGTAAGTACCGCCGTTTTTTGTCCGTTGATTGTCTCCATTTGATAATGGACACCTTCGATGAATTTGCTGTTTCCGCTGCTGTGACCGGGTGAAAAGATGCCTGACTCGGTCAGGTTCAGCTGTCCGCTGATCTGACCAGCCATCACAAACAGAAATAAAGCAGCTAATACTGAGCTTATTGATAAAATATAAACGCGCTGTAGCTTTGACATCATATTTGTTTTATGAATGTTTTTAAGAAGTTTTCTTCGAACCACTTGCGAACGTTGAGGACTCCATTCTATTTGATCATCTACCTTCTGCAGCAGTTCGTCATAGTAACTTACTTCTTTGTTCATCCTGATAACCCTCCTTGATCAATGTTTTTTCCAGGGCAAGAATGGCTCTTGAGAGTGTGGATTTCACCTTGGTTTCTGACCAGCCGAGTATTTCGGACGTCTCGCTGATTGAGAATCCCTTGATTTTACGGAGAATAATAACCTCACGATGCGAATCCTTCAGCATTTCCAAGGCCTGATAAAGCTCCTGTGACCTCTCTTTCATCTCAACGAAATGCTCCGGAAGCAAGCAGGAGTCTTTCTTCTGACGGAAGAGTTCCATTATTAATCGAACCGGCTTTTGCTTTCTTGCGTAATCAACCGTCACATTGTGCGCAATTCGAAACAGCCAGGTTTTCGGACTTGATTCCTGCCTGAAGGTATGATGCTGCCTGAATGCCTTTAAAAACGTTTCGTGCGTTAAGTCTTCAGCCTGCTGATAATCTTTCGTCATCATTAGAATGTACTTGAAAATGGTCTGATGATAGTGGCTGTACCATTCTTCTATTTCGGTCTCTCTAGCATCTTCCAAATGAATCGTCCTCTTCCTTAGATTGTGGGTGCCTGTTATTTAGACGTATGTTGTATTGAAAAGTCGTGTTTTAGTAGAAAAAGTTGAAAAATTATGCTCAATATGAAAGATGTATCTGCTCATATCTAATATTCCACTTAATTTTAAATATATGGTAACGTTTACTTTTCATGATATTATATACTTGGCAGCCTGCAAACTTAAAGATTTTTATAGTTGAACAGAATTTATTTCTATTTGGAAAAAGGGAGAATAAAACAGTGATAACAATCGAAAGAGCAGTCATATCAGATGCAGCAATGCTAACAGACATAATGAAAACTGCATTTGATGAAGAAGCAAGAAGATGGCTTCCAAATCAGGAAATGATTGATTACAACATCCAGCCTCCTGGATATTCTTCAGTTGAAATGACAAAATATATGATTGAAGAATTGATTTACTTTAAAATCATCTATAACAGCAATATTGTTGGCGGCATCATCGTGAGTATAACGGGTAAATCTTTCGGCAGATTAGACCGGATCTTCCTGGCCCCCGATTATCAGGGAAAAAAAATTGGCTCAAAGGTCATTGAGTTAATGGAAGAGGAATTTCCGGCCGTAAGAACATGGGACCTTGAGACATCCAGCAGACAAGTGAATAACCACCATTTTTACGAGAAGATGGGGTATCGAACCACTTTCAAAACAGAAGATGAATACTGTTATATAAAGAGAAGAGAAAGTTCTGCAGATATAGATAGAAAGGCTGACAGAGAATCAAGATTTTTCGAAAACTCAATATGAAAACTGCAATATGAGTCAAACAGAGTTCTATCAAGTAAACGCAGAAGGCAGTTCCTTTAGTAACAGCAATTTAATGAATACTCATATCAGCAACTGTAACCTCAGTCACTCAAAATTTCAGAATATTAATTTCAGACATTCATTTTTCGCGGATTTAAACCTTTCTTACAGCAAAATGAGATTAGTCACTCTTGCAGGAGCCCGCTTTATGGATACAAACCTCGGAGATGATGAAGAACCAATCTCTTTTGAAAGATGTGACCTTCAGGGAACGACCATTACGAACAGCAGCCTGAAAAACATGCGCATCGCAGATTGTGATATAGCAGGTATGACAATTGACGATATTCCAGTCGAAAAGCTTCTTGAGGTATATTACCAGGAGATGAAAAAATAACGAATGCATGAAAAAAACAGCCTCTTTAGGAATAAAGGGCTGTTTAGTATTTCTTTCGAATTAAATCAATTAATTGGTAAATTTGTGAGACTAAAAATGAAAGTAAGATGACGATGATGGCCCCGAATGTGTATACAGCCTCTTCCGCAGCATTTCCCCCTCTCATGAAGAGAGAGCCAAAAAGAAGATACTTATATATTTAGACATACGATCACTCCAAGCGATTTTCAACTAATTTATTATCAATTTTTTCAATATGTCCCACATCTGCCAGCCCAGTAATTAGAGTTAACCTTGTGTCTATTCATACTTTAAAGCACTGTATGTCCATGAATCTCTCCATCTATCTTTTAATTTCAGATGATTACGGAGCATTAATTATGATCAAAAATGCTTTTCACAAGACGAAACAGCATCCTAGGAACAAACGTGATGATATTCCAAACAACTTCAAACAGAATTTCAAATCCAAATTCCCTGCATTTCTCTTTAAATGAGTCTCTTCTTATACTTCTTCTGTTCATATTCGATTGTCGGACCTCCAAAGTAAACTGTCACATCAATTCGCTCGTCAAATTTACTTCTCCTGCAAATAGAAGGTTTCCTCATTCTGATCGTCCCATTTAATTGTCACCTTCTGCTTTTCCCCTTTTCCTGTTACAGAACATCCTCTGCAGTTGGAAGACAGAGTAATCGTAGCGGCTTTAACATTTTTTTCTGATTGAGTCGTCTTTCCATCGCATATGTTTATGTCAAGAGCGTTAAATTGAGTGCTCTCATTTCCGTCTTTAAAATGAAATTCGTAGCTGCCATGCTCTTCATTTCCATCAATAGTTGCTGTGTATTTTCCGGTCCAGCTTTTGCTTTCTCCCGAAAAGTTTATAAATTGATTCGTGCATCCTGACAATACTCCTAATAAAAGGACGGCAATAAATAGTTTCTTCATCAATTTCTCCCTTCTCACAGCGGTGCAGCCTGCTGTATATGGATACAAATACGCTATCTCTTGGTTGTTTTAATTTCTTCGATTCTCCACTTAAGTGTCTTATCATTAACTCCTTCAGTGTTCGTCATGACAAATTGATAATCGTCCTTTATCATTTCTCCTGTTTGATAGGTAAGTATAATTTTTTCTCCTTCGATCCCCAGTTCCTTTAGATCAAGCACAGATTTTGGCTTCCATTCGATGTTTCTTCCGTTTTCAAATGAAAAACCGCAAGGACAATTTCCCGCTCTGTCTAAAGAGGAGAAGCCTGTGGTAGCTGCAACCAACTCTTTTGCCTCACTGAAAGATCCTTCCACTTTATAAGATTCGACTGTCTGAACCGCATCCAGGAAATCTTGATACTCAACTGGTGTTCTTAATTCATCAATTTCATTTTTAAGGCTGGTAAAATCATTAATCAATCGTTCATTTTCTTTCAATGTATCATCTAATACTGAAGATTTTTTTGCATTGTCTTCTTTCAAAGCTGCAACCTGCTCAGTCAGATTGTCTCTTTCCTGCTTTAATTTCTCTGCCTCATCTCCCATATTTAGATTATTGATGATCATCATTGCTAGAAATATGACCAAAGCGATAATTGCATACTTTTTCATACCTTGCCCCCCTTATAAAACAATTGCAAACCCAAAATAAAGTTGATTTGTTCTATTTACGTCAACAGCAGATAAAAGTTTCATTTTTCAAATAATTCACTGCATTTTGGTAGGGTGAACCTGTAATCATTCTGTATGTATCACTGCGAATAGCTCATTACGTGTATCTTACCGTTTTAAAAGAATCTCGGTTCAAAGTTGGAAAGAGGCAATTGTCTATTTTTTTAGCGTTCCTGCGATAACGACTTGATAGATACCAAAGAGTACACACAGTATGATAATTGCAATCCATGTATTTTCTGAGGGTATGATGAAGTAAATGAACGCAAGGATCATCAGAAATACCATGTATCCGAAGGCAAATACTTTTTTAAACTCCATAAAATTTTACCTCCCCTGATTATCAAACTCTTTACGAGCTAATTCTTCATTATTTTTTGATCGTACACTAATTTCATAAGTATCAGTGTCTTATAATAAAGCAGGCAGATTATTTGATACAACATACTCATTAGCTGCCCCAATAAGTTTATTTAGATCATCGCCCTGCAAATTAGTATTTTTCAATGAAGTCTTTAGGATTATTCTTATAGGTTTAGGATTAAAGTCGATTGCTATCCCAGTATATTCTTTATTACTCGTTTTCAAGGCATCATCAATTACTATAGTGACTTCCATCCAGTTTCCCTCAACATCACTAGCTTGAAGTGGTTGAATACCCCCAGGTTCTGAAACTGAAAATTGAGTCCCAAAGTATAAAAGGAAGATGAATAAAAAAACAATAATTACTGCTTCTGCTCCATTTTTACGCTTACTGCTTTTGAATTCAATATCATTTCTGTATTTTTGCTGAATCTTTCTCATCTTTGAATCTTTATTCATGAAAAGGCCCCTGTTCATAATTAATACATTTGTTTAAGATTCATTCCAACAAAGTCCATTGGCAAGTTGCTGACTCTTTAAAAAAAGCGCGAAATCCAAAATTCCCTTTTAATGGTATATCTATTATTTTATCATACTATCATAAAATCCCAGAAGGTTGCAGGATTCATACCATTAATTTTAACGGTAAGTTTCATAATCAATAATCGTATTTACAGCATTTGACCAGGAAACTTTTCCTGCGCAGAAACAGTTTTAAACCTTGTATTAAAAAAATAGCAGGTTCAATTCAATTCGAATGAACCTGCATTTTATTGTGCTATTGATATTTTCCCGCCTCAAACAAAACTCTATCCTCCTCAAATTTCCAGGGCAATAACAATCCAACTACTCCTGGCGCTTCAGCACTTCCTGCAGCGGAATGCGGCTGATTTTTCGCTTTGAGAGCTGCAGGGAGATTACATATGATGCATAGATGATGACAAAACCGGCGGCTGTCATCAGATAGTCAGGTTCGATTGGAAGTGAAAATCCGGTCGATTCTGAAACTGATGCCATCAGTCCTTTATAGCTGATAAATGCAAGGGGAACACCGAGTACGTATCCCGCTATGACGACCGGAGTATAGACATTCAGTAGAAGGGATGAAATTTCTTTCCGGTCATAGCCCATGACTTTCAACAGGGAAATGTTCACGGTGTGCTCATCCATCATCATGCTGGTGATCAGGTAGATGATGATGAGTCCGATCAAGAATGCGAAGACTCCGATGACTGCTGCCGAATAGTTGGTTGGCTCAAGGAGCTGTTGCATGCCTTTTTTCATGGCATTTTTGTCTTCAATCGCAGCGATTGCTTCTCCAGATTCCTTTTCTGGTTTTTCAAGCGTCCATTTTCCGATGTATGCATCTTCTTCAAGGTTCAGAAAGCGGTTCACGTCCCCGCGCTCCATGTAGATGGCATGACCGATAAAGATTTCTGCGATACCGGTGATGGTGACGGATTGCTCCTGATTAGTCCAAGGATTTTGAATCGTGATGGAATCTCCGGCTTCAAGGCCTTCAGCTGCAGCCAAAGCCTGAGTTACGACTGCCCCGTCCGGCAATGTGCTGTTTAATTCTTTTCCGCTGCTTTCAATCAGTTTCAGCAACTGCGTTGAGGAATCCATGCCAAAGAGCTGCGTTTTAACGTCTTTTTTGCCGTCTTTCCCTTTTATAATGGCTTCTGCTGCAGAAAACGGACTTTCCTCTGCCGAAACAGGCTCCGTTTTTACTTCCTGATAATAAACCGCATAGTTATAGCGATAAGCATCTTCATATGTTTTTTCCATCAGCACGTTCATTGAATTCATGGAAATGAATCCAAAGGTGACTAATAAGGAAGAGAAGAGAATTCCTGTAAAGAGTACAAGGCTCTTGGATGGACTGCTGAGCAGCATCTTCAGACGGAACCTTCTTTTAAAGCTCCATTTCAATGGGAGCTTTATCGCTCCTTTTCTTGAAAAAGACGGTCTTGAATGCAGCAGTTGGAGCGGCGGTTTGTTGACTTTTTTCCTGATTGTCAGGAAACCGGCCAGACAAAGAACGGAAATGGGCACGGCAAATCCAGCAATCAGAGTCACCGGATCAAAGGCAAGCCGGTTTAAGATGGGAAGATTGTAAAAAGCGGTGTAGAGCTCTGTCAGCGGCCCCGCTGCAATCAGTCCCGACGCTATGCCGAGTACCGTGCCGGCAATGGAAATGATCAAAGGATACATCATAAAGGAGAACGAAACTTCTTTTCTCGTGTACCCAAGCGCAAGAAGGGTTCCAATTTGAGTGGACTGCACGTCAATTTGCCTTTTAAGCATTAAAACAACCATAAACAGCGCAAGAAGTCCGATAAAGACGGGAAGAACACTCCCAAATGACTGATTGGACTCAATTTCTGCGCCAATGTATGAAATTCTGACGTTGTCTTTTGCATCGGTCCATTTCAGGACAGGAACTGTTTCTGAAACGGCCTTTTTGAGACTGCTTAGAGAATCACCGTTTTCAAAGAATCTACCGGAATAATAAACGGGCGGTTCATTTCCCCCCGGAAAATCCTCTTTTGCCATCAGTACGACACCAAATGTTTTTGGATCGGCCATCAGGTCATTCTCGTTACGAACGCCGTAAATATAGTCCGGAAGATAAACATGGGCAGTGATTCTGTATGTTTTCCCACCGGTTTCCCAGCTCTCTCCCACTTTCAGGCCGTGTGCATCTGCAAAAGAAGCGGTTATGGCTGCTTCATTCTTTTCATCAGGCAAACGGCCCTTTACCACATACGGTTCATTGATTCCTTGCTGAATGGAAAGAATCCGGGCAGTAACTCCCTCCTTCCATTCGATATCCAGCCATTGGCGGGCCTGCAGGTTTACGCCAAATCCTTTTTCAATGGATGCAAGCTGGTTCTCAGACAGCCGCTCTCCTGCTGTAAATTGAAAATCCTCCTGCTTATACTCTTCTCTAAACAGCTGATTGCTCGAATCCATCAGTGCCATTGTGCTTGAGAGCGTTACAAAAAGCATGACGGCAACCGCAAGAAGGAGCGCCGAACCTCCAAACTGCAGCGGCTTTTGCCTGATGGTGCGCAGAGCCATGGCATTGATTTTCATACCCATTTCACCTGCTCTGCAGGTATTGGAGCCCCATTTTTAATGGTTTCAATGATTTTTCCGCTTTTCATTTTCATAACGGTATGGGCCATATCGGCAATGCCTGGATTATGGGTGATCATTAGAATGGTTGTACCGTATATGCGGTTGATTTCCTGAATAAGAGAAAGAATTTTTTTCCCGGTCTCTTCATCAAGAGCTCCTGTCGGCTCATCGCAGAACAAGATACTTGGATTTTTTACGATTGCCCGTGCAATGGCTGTTCTCTGCTGCTCTCCCCCGCTTAATTGATGGGGAAATTTGTGCTGGTGTTCACTCATTCCGACCTTATCCAGGATTTCTTCAGGGGAAAGAGGATCATCGCTGATGTCGGCGCCGGTTTCAACATTTTCCCTGACAGTCAGTGCAGAAATAAGATTATAGGACTGAAAAATAAAGCCCGCATGCTTTCTTCTGAAAAGCGTTAGCTGCCTGTCGTTCATTTCATGAAGGTTTTCTCCCTGGACGGTGACCTGTCCCCCGTCCGCTCTGTCAATGCCTCCGGCCACGTTCAGAAAGGTGGATTTCCCGGAGCCGGATGGTCCTAGAATGACAATGATTTCTCCTTTTCCGCAGGCAATGCTCACGTCATTTAATGCAGGCACCTCTACTTCACCTGTACGGTATATTTTTCTGACATTCTCAAAGATGAAACTCATACAGACACCCCCGATTATTTCTAGTATCTTCCTCTGTATCGTACTAAAAATCTTCATTCTTGACGATCTCTTCTTTTACTTGTAATCATTTTCATTTCCGTTTTATGGATACAATAGAAATGGTTCATACTACTTATGTAGGAAATTGATCTTAAATGTTTGATTTACTTCATGGTTAGCATTAAAATTAAGTACTTGAACAGGTTACATATCAATATTAATAAATCCGCTGATACAAAGTGAGGTTCAATACATGAATACGGAACATAAACCAAAAGCAGTAATCGTAATTTTCGGAGCAACAGGAGATCTTGCCAAGCGCAAGCTTTTCCCCTCCATCTACCGTTTGCACCGCAGCAAAAAAATCGACAGTGACTTCGCTGTTGTAGGCGTGGGCAGAAGACCGTGGACGAATGAAGAATTCCGCTCAAATGTCAGCGACTCGATTCAGTCATCGATTAAGCAGTCATCTGAACTCGATGAATTTGCATCGCATTTTTACTATCATCCATTTGATGTGACAAATCCATCTTCCTACCTTGAGCTGAAAGGAATGCTTTCAGACCTTGACGGCAAATACGGCATCCCTGGAAACAGAATGTTCTACATGGCGATGGCGCCGGAATTTTTCGGAACGATTGCCCGGAATTTAAAAAGCGAAGGGCTGACAGCGACAGAAGGCTGGAGCCGACTTGTCATTGAAAAGCCGTTCGGACACGACCTGCCTTCAGCACAGGAGCTGAACGATGAAATCCGCGAAGCTTTCTCTGAAGATCAAATTTACCGCATTGACCACTATCTCGGAAAACAGATGGTGCAGAATATCGAAGTCATCCGCTTCTCAAATGCTTTGTTTGAGTCGGTTTGGAACAACCGCTATATCTCTAACATTCAGGTAACTTCAAGCGAAGTTCTGGGTGTAGAAGACCGCGGACGCTATTATGAAAATTCAGGTGCGCTTCGTGATATGGTTCAAAATCACTTAATGCAGATGGTCGCCCTTCTTGCGATGGAGCCGCCGATCAAGCTTGAAACAGACGAGATCCGCTCTGAAAAAGTGAAAGTGATGCGCGCACTCCGCCCTCTTACAGAGAAGGACGTGCCTGATTACTTCGTACGCGGACAATACGGCAAAGGCGAATCAGAAGAAGTATCTGTTCCAGGGTACCGCGAAGAAAGCAATGTAGATCCTGAATCCAACACAGAAACATATGTTGCCGGCAAGCTGATGATCGACAACTTCAGATGGGCTGGCGTGCCTTTCTATATCCGCACAGGAAAGCGCATGACGGCAAAATCAACGAAGATTGTTGTACAGTTCAAAGACCTGCCGATGAATCTCTACTCAAATGACGTAGACAGCAAGCATCCGAACCTGCTTGTCATTCACATTCAGCCTGATGAAGGCATCACGCTTCACCTGAATGCTAAAGAAGCAGGCGGCGGCTCTTACGTCAAGCCGATCAAGCTTGACTACTGCAGCAACTGCGTAGATCAGTTCAACACGCCTGAAGCCTATGAAAAGCTCATCTATGACGGCTTGCGCGGAGACGCCACCAACTTCACTCACTGGGATGAAGTGTCCCTCTCATGGAGCTATGTGGACACAATCTCAAAAGCATGGGAAACGAACAAAGCAGAATTCCCTAACTATGCAGCCGGCTCAATGGGTCCCAAAGCCGCTGATGAACTGCTTGAAAAAGACGGCTTCCACTGGTGGCCAATTACGGATATGGTTGATTAAATCAAAAAGTTCAACGATGAATATGTACAATCGCACCGCTTTAAGCGGTGTTTTTTTTTATTGCATAAAAACAGAGAAACTTAAAAACGTCACAATTTCATATTCCTGGTTAACAGCTGGTTGTATTCAGTCCAAAATTCTTCATACAATTCTTTATCGTAGTCATCAGAAATCTGTTTTTCTTTCGAATGATTAAACAATTCTTTCGCCTGAAGGGCAAAAGAGACAATCTGGTCTTTATAATCGACGTTGCTTATTTTCACTTCTGCAACTGGATAATAGATACTCCCCGTAGCCGGATTGGTTGTAGTAATTTTAACAAAATCCGATAAAATTACGTGATCGTCCAAATGTTTGACGCTCCAATGGATAGAAATGGGGCAGCCCATCATCAAGATCGCCCCGCATCCGTGGAGGATCAGGCCTTCATCATGTTCAGGGTCGCAGCAATAATCATTTTCAAGAGTTCTCAGCAGTGCCAAAGCGGACTCACTGATTCCCCATTCTTCGTTCACGGACGACTGTGTAATAACCGTATCATGAACGCTCAAGAAAATTTCACCGTGAGAACATAAGTCTTGTTCGTCATATCCATCATTGCAAAGCCAGCATTGATTCTCGATTTTGATTGCAAAAGGATTTGGCCGTTTCATTGTTCATTCTCCTGTTTCGTTGGCTTAGAATTATTCCTCTTTCATAATTCTAAGCCGCTGCAGCCAAATCCTCCCTCATCATGTTAACCCTTCATATAATTTAGATAGAACGCTGTTTCATTAAAAATCGTTGAATTTGAAAATAAGCCATAATAGGTGATGGAATAATTTGAAACTTTTTTTTTGATATATACGTCTGATTATGTTAAAAGGAGAGGTTGAACTTGAAAAAAATGAAGCTATTACTATTTTTAATGGCAGTAATTCAACTGTTTGCTGCAGGTTGTTCAAACGGTACAGCAGCTGAAAGCATTGAAGTTCTACAGCGTATTGGTGATGAAAATAAATACGAGGATTTCAAAGTCATTACAGATAATGAAAAAGTAAAAAAAGCGGAAGAAATCGTAGATGATGCTGATTGGGAAAATGTAAAAGTAGATATGGCACGTCCTGCTGACTTCCAATTTTCTTTCCCAAATCCAGAAGCCAAAGTGGCTTTATTTGAACTATGGGTAAGTCCAAATAAAGACAAAGTAGAACTCTCAATTGATGCTGAAAGTAAATATATTCAATTAGACAAAAACAAGTCGGAAGAACTGTTTGAAATACTGACAGGCGAACAATTATCTGACCAGAAATAATGTTATGGCCTCGATTTAGAGGCCTTTTATTCAGCTTCTTCTATAGTGCCAGTCCAGTGTACTGATGATTAAAACGTCAGTCTCCAGAACCTATTTATACTCCATAACGTTTAACCACTGGCCATCCGGACCTATTGTGATATGAGGGATTTCATTTAACTCAAATAGGTTATAAAAATCATCGCGCTTATTAAGTTTTGACAGGTACAATGTCACATCTGTTTCAGAAAAAACAATATAGTCCATTGTTGTTGACCTCAAGTAAAATTCATAGATAGATTGCTTACTAAGGTCCTTTACGTACCCCACCTCACCAGTATCCCACTTGAAAAAACGGGATAACGAAATGGTTTTAACTGAGATGAAATTTGCAGAGAGTGTTTTTAAAAGTTCTGCTTCATAGTCTGGGATAATTGCATATATGAAGCAGCCCTCCTTATAATATGAAGATACTTGGTGTATCATTTCTTGTTCATCCATTTCAACGTCAAGCATTACTTCTGTTCTCTTCACCAATCGATTTACCTCCATCCAATTCCAATTATTTCAAATCACAACAAAATTAACAACGTCTTTTCTATAAAAAAGAAGGCTTTATCGGAAAGCCTTCTTCTGTTACTTGAAATTCATTTATTATCCTTATTATGTTTGTTTTCTTTATTCAAAAAGGATGCTGCTATAGCTGAAAAAATATCTCCAAGAAGAGTTAAAAGTGCACTCATGTCTCTCACCCTTTCTCTTTGAGTATTTTTTAACTGCATTTCAAATTGTTCCTTATTCCTTAAACACCATAGAAACTAGTATGGGTGTCACCTCTGGGTAATCATTACACTTATATACTACCATAAACTCACTCATACTGTTTTTGCTGAGCTGGCTTTAATCATATTCGTTGACAGAACCACCTACAAATATTACTATATGTTTAAACACTTAAACATATAGTAGTTGGAAGGATGATCTTAGTAATGAAGAAAACCGTACTTGTCACAGGCGGAACCGGCTATGTTGCAGCCTGGGTCGTTAAAGAGCTGCTTGATGGCGGCCATGATGTAAGAATTACTGTCCGCGATGCAGCGAAGACAGAGAAATACCAGCATCTCCTGGATGCGGAGAAACAATCTGCCGGAAAACTGACAGTCTATGAGGCGGATTTACTGAAAAAAGGAAGCTTTGATGAAGCCGTGAAAGGCTCTGAATATGTTTTTCATACCGCTTCTCCTTTTTTCATCAGCGGATTTAAAGATGCTCAAAAGGACTTGATTGAACCGGCTTTGGAAGGCACGAAAAACGTTCTGGAGTCTGTCAGACGTTCACCTGAAGTGAAACGGGTTGTCCTTACGAGCAGTGCAGTGGCCATTTTTGGGGATAATGCGGATATGGAGGGCAGGTCCTCGTTTAATGAAAAGGATTGGAACACAACAAGCAGTGTTTCCCATCAGCCATACAGCTACTCAAAAACACTCGCTGAAAAGGCGGCCTGGGAAATGGCGGACAAGCAGCATTTTGATTTAGTCACTATTAACCCAACCTTTGTTCTTGGTCCTTCGCTTTCTAAACGGTCAGATTCAACGAGCATCAGTACGATTCTCGACCTTCTGAAAGGCGGATTTAAAAGCGGTGTTCCCAACTTAATCAACGGAACCGTTGATGTGCGCGATGTCGCAAAAGCCCATGTGCTTGCAGCCTTCACAGAATCTGCAAAGGGCAGATACCTGATTTCAAATGAAGAGGCCTCCCTGCTTGATATGGCACGGATATTTGAAGAGAACCGCCCAAATCACTATTCTCTTCCTAAACGAGAAGTGCCAAAACCGCTCATCTGGCTGATTGCACCTAAAGTAGGTCTGACTCGGAAGTATGTCAACAAAAACGTTGGAGTAAACGCCCGCTTTGATAACAGAAAAAGCATAAATGAATTGGGCATGACTTACAGAAGCCTTAAAGAGACTTTGATTGATCAGAACGAGCAGCTTGAGGCTGACGGCCTGCTGGCATAAAAAGACCAAAAAAGATGATTTCATAATGAAATCATCTTTTTTAATTCATTATTACCCTTAAAGGAAGGAAGAGGAAATAGTCTTATCAGGTTCTATAAATCTTACATACTTTCTCAAAGTAAAAGAATACACCCCTGTACCAATCAATATAACGGAAGACAGCACAAACAGGATGGTAATGCCGTAAGCTTCAGCTATCATGCCGTACAGCAGACTGGAAATGCCGAAAACACCAGTTAAGATAGCGTCTCTGGCTGCAAACACTTTCGGCAGAAGCTTTTTTTCTGAGTGATTTTGTATAAGCGTGATTTGTCCGATCAACTTGATTTCACTCCCTATTCCCACAAGGAATGAAATCAGAAGCGCTGCGGTCCCCGCTGTTGTGAAGCCGAACAAAAGGGTTAAGATCCCCCCGGCTGTTGAACCTGCAATGATTGCATAGCGAATTGACTTTTTTAGAATGGATTCAAATCTTATACATAAAAGCCCGCCTAAAATCAAACCCGCAAAGTATGCTGAGTTCAAATACCCCCACCATGCTTCACCTTTGCTCAGCACTTCTTCCACATAAACAAGTAGAACAGCAGCAATCCATACGACTTGTGTTATAGAATCGAAGAAATCAACGACAGAAATGACCCGCAGGGACGGGGTTTTCCAAATCGCTTTCCAGCCCTCCTGCATGGAACTCCACTTCGTTTTTCCTTTCTTTTCGTTTCTGCCTTCATTGATATGCGGCATCTGTATGAATGACATCATAATGGTTGATCCGGCAAAAAGCAGCACAGAGAAATATAATACTTCTTTTCCGCCGACAAGCGAAACCGCGATACTTCCAAGCGGCCAGCTCCCAAGCTGAACAAGTTGATCTACAACCGCCATAAATCCATTCACGCGGACGATGCGGTCCTCTGGAACTAAATACGGAATGAGCGAATTTCTGATCGGCACAGCCCACCCGTCGAAAAAAGCTATGACTGAAATTAGAGGAAAAACCGTAAGGATCCTTTCCCCCGGAAACAGAGTTAAGCAAACAGCAAGCATGAGTAAGAACAACGTCTTAATCAGTTGAGAGTATACAAGAATGGTTTTATAAGAGAATCGGTCAATAATGAACGGAGCTGTCACCCCGCCTGCGAACCTTGACAGCGTTACAGCAAACGGAACAGCTGCTGTCATTGCGATTGAGCCTGAGACGGAATACATGTAACTTAACAAGGCTACGATATAGAATACATCTGCAGCATTGGCAAAACCCTGGCCAATCCACAAAAAATGAAACGAATGGTTTTTCACCTGTCAATCACCTTCACTTGTCTTAAAATATGTTTAAGTAGTAAGTGAAAGTGTGTTTACAATGGAACTCATCCTTTCCAGATAAAGAAATCCTTCTATTTTCAGCTTTTTCCGAGAAAGTAATTGACCATCGGAGACTTCCCATTTTTTCCTGCTGGCAGGTCCCCGGCAATTTGTCTGCGGTCAATCTCAAGAAAATAAGCAGCTTTACTAAGTGTGTCATAAAAAAGAGGAACTACTTCCATTTCTCTGAAAACATACACCTGTATATGCTGATAGCCCGATTTATAGGCTTCAGTCAGACGGTGGTTTCCATTTATGCAATAAGGTTTACCGTTTGTCAGCAAACTGCTTTGAAGGATCATGACAGGATTTTTGTGATTGGGCTTTATCCGCGCAGGATCAGTATTTACATTCCCTTGATCAACTGCGTGGATGATGCGGGAAGGCTCAAAAATTTCTGCTTTAAGTCCATTTTTAATTATATATGATGTTGCTCCATCTATGTCTAGAGCGTATTCAAATACTCCAGTTTCATATTCCGCATACAGTGAAAATGTTTCTTGGCCAATTGGGTGGACAACAGGGTATTCTTCTTTAGCCAGGATGCGGGTAAATACATCCAGCCATTTCTCAGCAATGTCAGCACCGTGCTGCGAGACGCCCTTCATTTCTTCCATACACAAATGAAAATGACGGGCTGGCTGGAACATCCTTGATTCTTTTTCGTACAACTGAATGTTAGATTCCACATGTATCTCCACGCGATCATTGTGATTTTTCACTTTATATTATCACATATTGACCACGTTAAATGCAGATAATTTTGAAATTTTCAGAGGTGACACTTCGCTGAATGACGCCACAAATGAGGATTCACTTCTGTATAAAGTGGCGGCACTCCGGCTGTGGCATCAGAATTAAGGGTCCAGGTCAACAACCTAAAAGTCCATCAAGACAAAAAAACGAACTAGTTACTTCCTAGTTCGTTCATCTTAACTATTTCTCAGTCTCGCTGCACAGCGCTATCATCTATTCAGCTGTGCTGCAGTTTTCTATCTTTTCGAACATACGATAAGAAAAGCACGCTTGAAGCTCCGATCAGCAGCGTCATTCCCCAAAAGATGTTCGTATAAACAGATGCAGCCGGGACATTCTGCTGCCATCCTATCAATAAACCTGACAGCGCGACTCCGAAGGCACCGCCGAAAAACTGGATCAGCTGCATGAGTCCCATGCCTGATCCAATTTCATCTTCAGGAAGAATTCGGGATGCCTCATTGGCAATGCTCGACGTCAGGCTTGAGAATCCTGTGCTCATGAACATGTATGCAATCATAATGGCATATGGTGATAATCCTGCGAATAAAGACAAAATCAGCAGTGAAATCAGCAGCATCACATGACCAAAGGAGATAAGCGGAATATTTCCGAATTTGTCAATCAGCCGGCCAATAAACTGTGCTGCAACTGCCGAGAGTATGGCACCGGGAAAAATGATCAGTCCAATGGCGGCAGGATCTTTTTCATACAGTTCCGTTAAGATCATCGGCATCATAAAGAGTGCTGAAAAGTGCAGGATAAATCCTGCAAAGGCGGATGCGGCAAGCTTTACATACTGTCTGTTTTTGAACAGCGAAGGCTGTACAAACGGCATGCTTACTTTATGGACATGCCTCCACAAGAGATACAGGACCGCAAGCGAACCGATCAGAAGAGGCACAGACAAGGTGGATAAAAAGAGCAGCAGGCCTGTTACTCCAAGACCTGTCAGCAATCCGCCGACAGAATCAAAGTGCACCTTCTGTACATCTTCTTTTGGAAGAAGATTCTTGAAAACCGGTAGAAACAGCACAACAAATGCCGTGATCACAAATAGATAATTCCATCCAAGATAGGTGGTAATGGCTCCACCGATGACCGGACCAAGTCCAAAACCAAGCGATGCGGCAGAAGAAATCAGCGACATCGCCTTGCCTCTTCTTGAAATCGGAATATATTTTCCGGCAAGAACCATGGCAAGTCCCGGTACGGCTCCCGCTCCTGCAGCCTGGAGAACCCGGGCAAACAAGAGAAGATAAAAACTTTCAGAGAAAAATCCAATGACAGAGGCTGCACCAAGCATCGCAAGTCCGATTGCGAGAAGCCTCGAAATGGGAATGAAATCCGACAGTCTGCTGTAAGTCAGCGTCGAAATGGCAAAAGCAATGGAATATCCGGAGACAATCCATGAAGCTGTAGCAGATGAGAGACTCAGATCACTCAGTACGCTCGGCAGCGCCACGTTAAACATGGTCGTATTCATGACGACAAGCCAGACTGTTAAGCTCCAGAGCCAGACAATTTTATTTTCATGTTTTAAGCCAGGAACTGCCGGCGGTCTTTCTTCAATTTTCGTTGACACACTATCCCGCCTTCAGTTTATTATTTCGTATACCTAAAGAAATATATACTCTTACAGCCTGTACAGTCAAACGATTTGCTTTAATCATTCCTGTATAAAGAAGAAAACCCTTCTTAACCAAGAAGGGCTTTCTTTTAGGCTTATTATTCGTTTTCTTTAACAGCAGATACTTGCCATTCAACACCATATTTGTCTTTAACCTGTCCGTATGCCGGACTCCAGAATGTTTCCTGTAGAGGCATTGTGACATTTCCGCCTGCAGAAAGCTTTTCAAATACATCTTTGGCTGCGTCTGCTGAATCGATATGAATCGCGATGGAAAGCTGCGAACCGAGAGTATAAGGCATTCCAGGGAACGTATCTGACAGCATCATGAGTGTATTGCCGGTCTTAAACTGTGCATTCATCACACGGTCCTTTGCATCAGCGGGAATGGGATGATTCGGATCCTCCGGCATTTCCCCGAATGTTTGAATCGAAACAAGTTCAGCATTTAATGCATCCACATAAAACTTCACTGCATCTTGACCATTTCCATTTGTTACAATGTAAGGATTTACTGATGTGATCATGTTACACCTCATCGTCATAATTTTAACAAGAACACTTGTTCGTTATTATCATAGCATGATTCCTTTTCGCTTGCCACACATTTTTTAAGGAAGCAAATTAAGCCCGCCACTCTATTTCTCTAGAGGCGGGCTAATTTCCTGCAAAGTCAGCATTTTTTTTAAGTTACCTCACTCCGTACTTTTTCATCCGCTTTTCATCCTTTGCATCCTTCACGACGAGCACGGCGTGTATGGCTCCAGGAAGATAAAAAATGAGTGTTAAAATCAGGTTAAGCAGCGCCTGAAACGGTCTGCCGACAAACAGCACAGCCACAGGCGGCAGTAAAATTGCCAATAAATAAAGCATCACTATTCACCCCGTTCTTTTCTTATCCGTAACATTTTACCCCGATTCACCGGTTTAGAAACAGTAAAAAACACGGAGCACAAGGCCCCGTGTTCTGTTTTTACTTAGACATCCATTCTGTATGGAAAATGCCTTCTTTGTCTGTACGCTGGTAAGTGTGCGCTCCGAAGTAGTCGCGCTGCGCCTGAATAAGGTTGGCAGGCAATGTAGCCGTGCGGTAGCTGTCGTAATAGGAAAGGGCAGCCGAGAAGCTTGGTACCGGAACACCCTGCTCAATAGCAACTGTCAGCACTTTGCGTAGAGCTCCCTGGTAGCTTTCTGCGATCTCTTTGAAGTAAGGGTCAAGCAGAAGATTCGCAAGCTCGCCGTCGCGGTCATACGCATCTTTGATTTTTTGAAGGAAGGCTGCACGGATGATGCATCCGCCTCTGAAAATCATCGCGATGTCGCCGTACTGAAGATCCCAGTTGTATTCCTCAGAAGCTGCTCTCATTTGGGCAAAACCTTGTGCATACGAGCAGATTTTACTCATATAAAGCGCTTTGCGGACAACTTCAATCAGTTCTTTTTTGTCGCCTTCAAATGGTGTAACAGAAGGACCCGAAAGAATGCCGCTCGCTTTTACACGCTCATCTTTCATGGCAGAGATGAAGCGGGCAAACACGGATTCCGTAATAATCGGAAGCGGAACACCTAAATCAAGGGCACTTTTGCTTGTCCATTTTCCAGTTCCTTTTTGTCCTGCTGTATCAAGAATCACATCAACAAGCGGCTTGCCTGTTTCATCATCTGTTTTTGTGAAAATGTCAGCCGTGATTTCAATCAGATAGCTGTCAAGCTCGCCTTTATTCCACTCGGCAAATACTTCATGCAGTTCCTGTGCAGATAGGCCAAGAACATTTTTAAGGATGAAATACGCTTCTGAAATCAGCTGCATATCGCCGTACTCAATGCCGTTATGCACCATTTTCACATAATGGCCGGCACCGTCCGGACCGATATAAGTTGTACATGGATCTCCGTCCACTTTTGCAGATATCGCTTCAAAAATCGGCTTTACAAGCTCAAATGCTTCCTTTTGTCCGCCAGGCATGATCGAAGGTCCTTTAAGGGCTCCTTCCTCTCCGCCTGAAACGCCGGTGCCGATAAAGTGAATGCCGCTTTCAGCAAGCTCTTTGTTTCTGCGCTGTGTATCTGTGTACAGCGTATTTCCGCCGTCGATCAGAATATCGCCTTTATCAAGATGTGGAAGAAGCTGCTCGATTGTTGCATCTGTTGCAAAACCGGCTTTTACCATAAGAAGAATTTTGCGCGGTGTTTCAAGAGACTGAACAAATTCTTCAATGCTGTATGTACCTGTCAGGTTCTTGCCGCTGTGTTCTTTCAGCATTTCTTCTGTTTTATCTGCAGAGCGGTTATATACGGATACCGAATAGCCGCGGCTTTCTATATTAAGAGCGAGGTTTTTGCCCATGACGGCTAAACCGATGACGCCAATTTGCTGTTTAGACATGTTTTTACTCCCTTTCTGTCCCAAATATCGTTGTTCGCATGAATATGCATTCCTTCTGTAAAATAACACAGTGCCCTTGCTTTTATCAAGGATAGCGCCTTGTCTCATTCCCTTAAAAAATCTTTATTGAAACTTGTCCCGCCCGTATTATCATCTTCCAGGCGGACCGCTTTCATCCCGCGTTTAATGACACTTTCTCCAAATTTTTTCTGAATGTCCTCAATCGTTTTAAATAGAGGCTCTTTTTTTGCATCCTCCTGAAAAGAAAACAGATCCAGCTGTTTATAGGCAGCTCCTTTTGGCACAAGGTCCTGGCACGTAACCCCAAGCAAACGTACGGGATCTCCCGTCCAGTGCCTGTCAAAAATCTCTTTTGCGTGAGTGTACAGCTCTTCCTTTTCACCAAGTGGATTATTGACTGTCCGGCTGCGGGTAAATGTGCTTCTGTCTGAGTAGCGGATCGTAATAAAGATCTTTGTTCCAAGCACCTCTTTCCGTTTCATCCGCATGCTGACGGACTGGGAAAGGCGGTTCAGAGTATCGTACAGGACGCGAACATCACTTGAATCTTTGGAGAGAGTGGTAGAATTCCCAATGCTCTTAAAATCATGGATGCTGTCCGGGTTGACTTCCCTGCTGTCTATACCGTTTGCCCTTTTTTTCAGCCGTTCACCGTTAATGCCCAGGAGCTGTTTCAATGAAATCGGATCAGCTTCAGCCAGATCTTTGATCGTCTGAATGCCAATGGTGCGGAGTTTTTCTGCCGTTTTTTCTCCCACTCCGTGCATCTCGCCTGCTGGAAGCGGCCACAGTGTCTCGTGAAGCTCCCGTTTTCTGAGGACGGTGATGCCCAGTGGCTTTTTCATATTGGAAGCCATCTTGGCAAGGAACTTATTCGGGGCAATGCCAATACTTGATGGCAGAAGCAGCTCTTCAAGCAATCGCTGCTGAATCGTTTTTGCCACTTGAAGCGGATTGCCTTCCTTCAGATATTCCGTCAAATCCATATACCCTTCATCAATAGAGACAGGCTCAACCAGCTCGGTAAATTCTCTTAACAGGTCGAACATCGCTCTTGATGCCTTCCGGTACCGGTCAAAATTCGGCTTCCTGACAATCAGTTCGGGACAATGGCGCTTCGCCTGCCACAACGGCATGGTTGTTTTCACGCCCCTGGCTCTTGCCTCATAACTGCACGTGACAACAATCCCCTTACGTTCTTCCACATTTCCGGCAATGGCGAGCGGTTTCCCCCTCAGCTCAGGCTCAAACGCCATCTCAACTGATGCGTAAAAACTGTTCATATCCACATGGAGAATCACTCTTGGACCGCTTCGTCCGTTCATTTCCATTCAACTTCTTTCAAGGCTCTTTTATGTTAAAAGTTTACCATAACCCTAATGAGAAGTACCAACTGAGCGTATCGTCCAGGCTGAATGCTAGTAAAAAACAATTGACAACTTGTCTGCATTCAGAGTAAATTATATCTTGTGTGATTTTATAAACAGACAAAACTTCATAATAAGCTTAATCTTTTCAGAGCGGGGGAATCATGCATTTGGTAAGGCTCTTACCTTGGGGTGAATCCGTAAATGGAAGGGAACTCTCAATCCCGAATCCGACAGTTAACCTCGTATGCTTTATTGGGAGAAAGACTTTAATTGTGTATTAAAGACCTTTCTTACTTTAGATTGGTCTTTTTTTGTATTTTCAGAATTCTTACATCAAAGAGGAGGTTCATCTATGAAGAAATTTCGTTTGGGACTGGCTTCCCAAATTTTCATTGGTTTGATTTTAGGTATTTTAGTTGGTGTCGTCTGGTTTAATGACCCTCGCCTTGCAGCTGTGCTGCAGCCGCTTGGTGACTTGTTTCTCCGTTTGATCAAAATGATCGTGATTCCGATTGTTATCTCCAGTCTGATTGTTGGAGTTGCGGGTGCCGGGAATGGAAAACACGTTGGAAGACTCGGCGGAAAAACCATTCTCTATTTTGAAATCATTACAACCGTAGCAATTGTCCTCGGTGTATTGCTTGCAAACGTCTTTCAGCCGGGACAGGGTGTTGACCTTGAATCTGCCCAAAAGACAGATATCCAGCAGTATGTCGACACATCTGAGGAGCAAAGTGAAAAATCGGTTGCCGAAACGTTCCTTCATATCGTGCCGACGAACTTCTTTAAATCCGTCGTAGAAGGCGATATGCTTGCCATCATCTTTTTCTCCGTCCTCTTCGGCCTTGGCGTAGCAGCCATCGGAGAACGCGGAAAGCCCGTCCTGCAATTCTTTGACGGTGTTTCACACGCGATGTTCCACGTCGTAAATCTCGTAATGAAAGTGGCTCCACTCGGCGTGTTTGCCCTGATTGGAGTAACCGTTTCGAAATTTGGAATTGATTCACTGCTGTCTCTTGGAAAATTGGTTCTATTAGTATACGCTGCACTGATTTTCTTCCTGATTGTCGTGCTGGGTGCAGTGGCAAAATGGGCGGGCGTCAATATCTTTATGCTGCTGCGCTACATTAAGGACGAGCTGCTGCTTGCATTTAGTACGTCAAGCTCTGAAACCGTCCTTCCCCGCATCATGGAAAAGCTTGAAAAAATGGGATGCCCTAAAGGAATTGTGTCTTTCGTCGTTCCGATCGGATACACTTTTAACCTTGACGGATCAGTGCTTTATCAGGCCATCGCTGCCTTGTTCCTCGCACAGGTCTACGGCATTGAATTAACGATCGTTCAGCAATTAACGCTGATCTTAGTCTTGATGGTTACGTCTAAAGGGATGGCTGCCGTTCCTGGAACATCCTTTGTCGTTCTGCTTGCCACTCTCGGAACGATTGGTATTCCTGCAGAAGGACTTGCCTTCATTGCAGGTGTTGACCGCATCATGGATATGGCCCGTACAGTCGTCAACCTTGTCGGCAATACACTCGCTGCCATTGTGATGTCAAAATCCGAAGGCCAGTACAACCGGATTAAAGCGGATGAAGTTATGAAAGCAAGTGCATAAATAAGTTGAGCCCCCGGAAAATGTTCCGGGGGTTTTGTTAGTTCTTATTGTACTCCTTGAAACCATATGTAAGCACTCCTCCAACAATCCCGATCATGGCAGCAACCGGTGCTGAAAACACGAAACCAAATGCCACTGCAAATCCAACTCCGGCACCTACGGACGGGTCTTCATTAGGATAAAATTCTGCAAAGAGCGCCAGGCCCAATACGATCAGGAGAAATGATCCAAACCCTGAAATTAAAAACCCCAGAAAAAAATGTTTCATGTTATACTCCTCATGATTTTTATAGACTTTAAGCAGAACACGGTTTATATATTTGCTTACCCTCGCAGATCGTTTCTCAATTTCGGAGGGTACGATTCGCCACTTTGCTTACCCACCCACATCGTTTCTCAGTTTCCGAGGGGACGATTCATCCATTTGCTTACCCACCCACATCGTTTCTCAGTTTCCGAGGGGACGATTCATCCATTTGCTTACCCTCCCACATCGTTTCTCGGTTTCCGAGGGGACGATTCATCCATTTGCTTACCCACCCACATCGTTTCTCAGTTTCCGAGGGTAGGATTCGCCACTTTGCTTACCCTCCCACATCATTTCTTGATTTACGAGGGTAGGATTCGCCTCTTTGCTTACCCTCCCACATCGTTTCTTGATTTACGAGGGGACGATTTGCCTCTTTGCTTACCCTCCCACATCGTTTCTCAGTTTCCGAGGGTAGGATTCGCCTCTTTGCTTACCCTCCCACATCGTTTCTCGGTTTCCGAGGGTAGGATTTGCCTCTTTGCTTACCCTCCCACATCGTTTCTTGATTTACGAGGGTACGATTCTCACTATAAATTGACTCGCGTTCCCGAAATTCAAAAACACACCATCCCTTACAAGAATGATGTGCTCTGCTTGCCCCTGATTACTTGCATTCTACCTTATCAAATCCAAACCGCTCCAGAAATTCATTGTAGGCTTCCATTCTGCCGAGGATTTTTCCTCTTTCCAGCTCTTCCATGTTCTCCTGGAGGAGTTTGCAGTTTTCTTCGGCTCTTGTTCTCACGTACGATGCAATGGCACTTTCATTGAATGTATTCATTGTAATCACTCTCCTTAATATGGAAAATACCCATTGCAGACCTTATACAAACACAGAGCCGAACATCGATAAAGCCCTCCGTCCAGATGAACAGAGGGCTTGCTTGCTTTATTTCTTCCAGTTGTTCCGGATAAACTCTTCTCTTCCGGATTCTTCTCGTTCCTGCTTGTATTTTTCAGGGTTTTTCGCATAGAACTTCTGATGGTATTCTTCTGCCGGATAAAATGGGGAAGCAGGCAGGATCTCTGTCACGACAGGCTTTTGAAAGCGTCCGCTTGCGTCAATTTCCTGCTTTGTTTTTTCAGCCTTCAGCTTTTGCTCTTCTGTGTGATAGAAAATGGCAGTGCGGTACTGGCTGCCGCGGTCGAAGAACTGGCCGCCGTCATCTGTCGGATCAATCTGCGGCCAATAGAGTTCAAGCAAGGTGTCATAGGAAAAGACATCCGGATCAAAGGTAATTTCAACCGCTTCCCTGTGTCCTGTTTCACCTGTTTTGATTTGTTCATATGACGGATTTTCAAGTGTTCCCCCCGTATAGCCCGAAACGACATCAATAATGCCCGGCTGTTCGTCGAACGGCTTCACCATGCACCAAAAACAGCCTCCTGCAAATGTTGCCTTTTCTCTTCTTCCCATGATCTGCACCTCTTTCTATGATGTAAAACAGCAGACACAATCTATGTGCCTGCCATTTTTTCAATTATTCGCTTTTAGCTACTTCTTTAATTATTGATACCACAAGCTCGGCTGTTTTGACAAGTTCTTCGATAGGCATCTTCTCATTTGTCGTGTGGATGTCTTCGTATCCGACAGCAAGGTTGACAGTCGGGATGTCAAAGCCGGCAATCACGTTGGCGTCGCTTCCGCCGCCGCTTGTCTGAAGTTCGCTTGTACGGCCGATGTTTGCTGCCGCGCGCTTTGCCACTTCTACAACGTGATCTCCCTCTCCAAACTTAAAGCCCGGATACATCACTTCGATTTCAACTTCTGCACGGCCTCCCATTTCAGCCGCCGCACTTTCGAATGCTTCTTTCATTTTAGCTGTTTGAGCTTCCATTTTTTCCGGAACGAGTGATCTCGCTTCAGCCAGGATATTCACTTGGTCGCACACAATGTTTGTTTGCGTGCCGCCTTCAAATCGGCCGATGTTGGCTGTTGTTTCATGGTCGATTCTTCCAAGCGGCATTTTTGCAATGGCTTTTGAAGCAATTGTAATCGCAGAAATGCCCTTTTCCGGTGCAACGCCTGCGTGGGCGGTCTTGCCGAAAATAGACGCTCTCACTTTTGCTTGTGTCGGAGCAGCCACAATAATGGTTCCTACTTTTCCGTCACTATCAAGGGCATAGCCGAATTTAGCCGTCACTTTAGATCCGTCCAACGCTTTTGCGCCTACTAGACCGGATTCTTCTCCAACTGTGATGATGAATTCAATTTTCCCGTGAGCGATGTTGTTTTCTTTCAGCACACGCACAGCCTCAAGCATGGCTGATAATCCCGTTTTGTCATCTGCCCCAAGAATCGTTGTGCCGTCTGTTACAATGTATCCGTCTTTAATAGAAGGTTTTATTCCTTTTCCCGGAACGACCGTGTCCATATGGGATGTAAAATAAATCGGATCAATGCCGTCCTGCACAGCATCCAGCGTGCAGATCAGGTTGCCCGCACCATGTCCAGTAATACTTGTTGTATCATCTTCTTCAACGCGCACGCCAAGTGCTTCAAACTTTTCAGTCAGGACTTTGGCGATTTTTGTTTCGAATTTTGTTTCAGAATCAATTTGAACAAGCTCTAAAAACTCATTCACTAAACGTTCTTGATTAATCATGTTTGTTTCCTCCTAGGCTTAAAGCGGAATGTTTCCATGTTTTTTGGCAGGACGCTGCTCTTGCTTTGTGCGCAGCATCTCGAGAGCCTGAATAAGCTTTATTCTTGTATCGCGGGGGTCAATCACGTCATCGACCATCCCTTGGCTTGCTGCAACATAAGGATTGGCGAATTTTTCGCGGTACTCCTCTATTTTGGCTGCCCGCGTTTCTTCCGGATTCTCGCTGTTTTCAATCTCTCTGGCAAAAATAATATTCGCAGCACCCTGAGGACCCATAACAGCGATCTCGGCATTCGGCCATGCAAAAACCAGATCCGCTCCGATCGACTTGCTGTTCAGCGCCACATATGCTCCGCCGTATGCTTTGCGGAGAATGACCGTAAGCTTTGGCACCGTCGCCTCTGAGTATGCATATAAGATTTTTGCCCCGTGGCGGATAATTCCCCCATGCTCCTGTTTAATTCCCGGGAAAAAGCCTGTTACATCTTCAAATGTAATAAGCGGAATCTGGAATGAATCGCAGAAGCGAATGAATCTGGATGCTTTATCGGATGAATCAATATCAAGCCCGCCTGCCATATATTTGGGCTGATTGCAGACAAGGCCCACAACCTCTCCTTTAATGCGCGCAAACCCGACAACAATGTTTTTGGCAAAGTCTTTTTGAACCTCGTAAAAAGATCCTGCATCCGCGACTTCCTCAATAACCACTCTGACATCATAGGGTCTAAGAGCATCAAACGGGATGCAGTCCGTCAGATTCGGCCTGTAGTCAGACTCTTCTTCATGCGGCAAAACCGGCGTTTTTTCCTGGTTGTTCTGCGGCAAATATGTAAGTAATTTTCGCACCTGGGAAAGCACTTCTTCCTCCGTCTGTCCGGAAAAATGGGCATTCCCGCTGATCGTATTATGTACTTTGGCCCCGCCCAGATCCTCCGAGCTGATTTTTTCTCCGGTCACGGTCTCAATGACCTTAGGCCCTGTAATGAACATCTGGCTTGTTTTCTCGACCATGAACACAAAATCGGTGATTGCCGGAGAATATACGGCTCCCCCGGCACAGGGGCCGAGAATGACAGATATTTGCGGAATGACTCCCGAATAGATGGTATTCCGGTAAAAGATCTGCCCGTAGCCATCTAATGATACCACACCTTCCTGAATCCTGGCACCTCCGGAGTCATTCAGGCCGACGAACGGCGTTCCGCTTTTTGCGGCAAGATCCATGACTGCAGCAATCTTTTTGGCGTGCATTTCTCCGAGTGCTCCCCCAAAAACCGTGAAGTCCTGTGAGAACAAATAAATCGGACGGCCGTTTACTTTACCATAGCCGGTAACGACACCGTCGCCCGGTCCTTTTTTCCCGCTCAGCCCGAAATCATTGCAGCGGTGCTCAATGAAGGGATTCATTTCAACGAACGTGCCTTCATCAACCAAAAGGTCTATTCTCTCCCGTGCAGTCAGCTTGCCCTTTTCGTGCTGCTTTTCAATGCGCTCATCCCCGCCGCCCATCTCAACTTCCCGTCTCCGGTCATACAGCTCGTTGATTTTATCAAAGATATCGATGTTCATGATATCGTTCCTCCTTTCTTTTCACATAGTTCAACCAGCACTCCATTTGCAGCTTTAGGATGCAGGAAAGCAATGGAGGCACCGCCTGCACCGTTTCTTGGAGTCTCATCTATCATTTTGATTCCGTGTTCTTTCAATTCATGAATCCTCATTCCTATATCATCTACTGCCAAAGCCAAATGATGTATGCCTTCTCCGCGCTTTTCAATGAACCTGGCTACAGCACTTTCTTTTGAAACCGGCTCAAGCAGCTCGATTTTCGTTTCTCCTGCTTTCAGAAAAGCCACTTTGACTCCCTGTTCTTCTACCGTTTCCATTCCTTCAAGCTTTAACCCGAGTGTTTCCTGATAAAAAGGAAGCACCGCTTCAATTGAATGGACGGCTACCCCAATGTGATCGACCTTTTTGACCATTTCTTCCCCTCCTCATGATGAAAACGCTTAACATCGTGAACATGACATACTTCTTTGCCAATCGACGAAATTCCTTCTTTTTCGGGCAAAAATGTCCATCTTTGTTCATATCTCCTCCCTTGTCCGTACCTCCTATCCGCGTTAGAATAGAAGGACAAACCCTCTGAAATGGAGTGAAAGACATGTCTAAACGATTTCAAAAAGTCATTATCTATCTCATGCTCTTCGTCATGCTGGCAACTACTCTTTTAGCTGGGATGAGTATGTGGTTCTAATAAGAAAAGCGGAGCCGCCCGTTCAGCTCCGAAAGTCAGATTAAAGGACGCAAAAAAGGTGATTCTCAGGAATCACCTTTTTTAATTGCCCCTTTTTCAGCTGCAATCTCTTCAAAGGACTTGCCGTTTTTTGTGATAAACACTTTGGTTCCAACCGGAATGTGTTCAAAGAGGATCTCGACTTCTTCGTTGTACATGCGAACACAGCCCTGAGTGACGAAGGATCCGATGGAATCCTCGTTGTTTGTGCCGTGGATGCCGTATATCCGTCCATCTGTGTTTTCGGCGTCAAAGCCGATCCACCTTGTGCCAAGAGGATTTTTCGGATCTCCGCCGGGGATATCTTTTTTCCGGTAATAGGGCTCTGCCGCTTTAACTGTGATTGTAAATTCTCCCTCAGGCGTCAGATCATCGTTTTTTCCTGTTGCCACATCAAAGGTTTTAATAATCTGCCCGTTATCAATGTAAGCAAGTTCGTTCGTCTGCTTATTAATGATGAGGTACGGATCGCCGACTGATGGATTTTGTCCGAGCGGCCAAAGCGGAGACAGGAACATTATGAGCAGGAACAGCATTTTCAAAGTCTATCACCCTTTTTGAATTATGATGCTCCTGCAGGCTTCATTTCATTCTTGCGGGACATGCCTTTAAATTGACTTTTTATCACAAGATATTGTTCCATCTCACGGACAAAATGCAAGAGCGCGGCCCGTGCCTCGAATTCTTCCCGGGTTTCCGGGAGCGGCATTTCTTCAAACATTTTTCTCATCTCAGCAAGCTTTATAAGAAATTTGTGAGCGGTGTTGCCGGGGTGGATCGCTTCTCTCACTTCCCGGATAAAGTCCGCCACAATCTCCGCCTGATCGACCGTTACTTTGATTGAGGCAATGATTGGGAGTACCCTCTCAATGATTTCAAACTGTTTTTCCCTCATTTTAAAATAATGATAGTAGAGGTTTTCATGTCTCATAAAATGATTTTCTACATCTCTGAACGCGAGCGTTTTTGCTTCGTTGATGATGGCGGCTGTTTCTGTGATTTCCTTTCCATCCCACGAACTGTCATGCGAAAGCAGGTATTCCTCAATCTCAAGGAAGATTTTCGAGAGGCGGTCCTCAATTTTCAGCTGATATTCTTTCAGCTTTTTATCTACACTCGGCATGTAAAGGTTCATGATAAGCGCTACTCCTATGCCGGTTGCAATCAGCGCAATCTCATTCAAGACCAGATCAAATGTAATGTGCGAGGCTGTGTAGAGATGGAGAATAATGACCGAGCTTGTGACAATTCCTTCTTTAGCTTTTAAAAGAACGGTAACGGGAATAAAAAATAAGAGTAGCAGGCCGATCACTAACGGATGATAGCCGATTCCTTCGAAAAAGACAAAGGAAAATAAGATGGCGATCAGGCAGGCAAAAAAACGTGCCCATGAGGTCTGAAGCGATTTTTTCTTCGTCACCTGGATGCATAGAATCGTCAGGATGCCGGCAGATGCAAAATTCTGCAGTCCGAAAAGCTCGGCAAGACTGATGGCGATTGCTGCACCAAGTGCTGTTTTGAGTGTGCGGTAACCAATTTTAAACATGTGTCTTCCCCTTGCGTTTCATGTGATATGAGGTTTCATATCCTTTTTTCATACGGTGCCCAATTGAAGGCACAAAGATAAAAAAGATGATCATGATGATCATCTTTTTCTAAAAAGCTATTATAGCATTTTTTCAAGAAAGTTTTGAGCACGCTGTGTTTTTGGATTCGAAAAGAACTCTTTTGGCGCAGCATCTTCTACAAGTCTTCCTTCATCAAGGAAAAGAACCCTGTCTGCAACTTCTCTGGCAAAGCCCATCTCGTGCGTGACGATCGCCATCGTCATGCCTGAAAATGCGAGGTTCTTCATGACCTCGAGAACTTCCTTGACCATTTCAGGATCAAGAGCGGATGTCGGTTCATCAAACAGCATGACTTCAGGATTCATCGCCAGTGCTCTTGCAATGGCAACACGCTGTTTCTGTCCGCCGGAGAGTCGGTTTGGATATTCATGCGCTTTTTCAGCGAGCCCGACTTTCTTAAGCAGTTCATGCCCCTGTTCCTCTGCTTCTTTTTTTGAAGTTCCTTTAACGGTAAGAGGAGCATACGTTAAATTCTCAAGAACCGTTTTATGAGGGAACAAGTGAAAATGCTGAAACACCATTCCGACATTCTGGCGGACTTTGTTGATGTCTGTTTTCGGATTAGTAATATCCTGGTCTTTAATATAGATATGGCCGCTTGTCGGATCCTCAAGCCTGTTCATGCACCGTAAAAAGGTGGATTTTCCTGAACCGGACGGGCCGATGATGGCCACAACTTCTTTTTCTGCAATGTGTGTAGAGATGCCTTTCAGCACTTCTAATTTTCCGAATGATTTATGAAGGTTGTCCACTTTAATCACTGCGCGCCATTCTCCTTTCAACAAGTTTGCCAAGAACGGTTAAAATAATAACCATGACATAATAGATGAGTCCGGCAATTAAGATCGGCTCGAAATAACGGTACGTCTGGCCGCCGACAATGTAGGAGCTTCTCATAATATCCTGTACTCCGATAATCGTCACGATGGCTGATTCTTTTGTAAGGGTGATAAATTCGTTCATTAAAGCAGGCAGAATGTTTTTGATGGCCTGCGGGAAAATAATGTCTTTCATCATCTTTGAATAAGGAACGCCAAGAGCCATTGCCGCTTCACGCTGTCCTTTATCAATGGCCATGATGCCTGCTCTTATTACTTCTGAAATATAGGCTCCTGAGTTAAGAGCGAATGTTGCGACTGCAGCCGGATATGGATCAATTTCAAATCCCAGTATCTGAGGCGCACCGTAATAAATAATCAATAATTGCAGGATAAGCGGTGTACCGCGGAAAATGGATGTATATGCATCCGCAAACCACATCAGCGGCTTGATTCTGCTGATTTTAAAGAGAGCAAGAATGACAGCCAGTGTAAAACCGAGCAGTGCAGAAAGGCCGACAATCTTAAGTGTTACCGGAATCCCCTGAAGGATAAACGGTATCGAGGGCGCTATCGCCGGAAAATCCAGATTCATTGATTTCGACACTCCTTTCTCATGTTAAACAAAAAAACGTTCAACATTCTTGTGTTGAACGTTTTCCTGAATGGACTGCTTATTCTTCTCCGCCGAACCATTTCAAGACAAGCTTTTCAAGTTCGCCGTTTTCTTTCATTTCGTTCAGCACTTTGTTGAATTCCTCAGCATATTTGCTGTCTTTCGGGAATGCGATTGCTGAACCTGCTTCTTCTGTTTCACCGTCTTCAATGACTGTGCCTTCAAGCTCTTTGTCATTTTTGAAGTAGCCTTTTGCTACAGTATCTTCGATAATCGCTGCATCAAAGCGGCCGGCTTTCATTTCCTGGATCAGCTCAGGGATTCTGTTGCGGTTTTCTACTTTGATGTTCACTGTTTCAGCAATTTCTTCTGCTTTGCCTTCTTGAATGGATGCAAGCTGTACACCTACTGTCTTGCCTTCAAGGTCTTCAACTGACTTGATGCCGCTGCCCTTTTTAGTCACAATCATGTGCTTTGCCGTGTAGTAAACGTCTGAGAAATCAACGCTCTTTTTACGTTCTTCAGTAGGCGTCATTCCTGCAAGAACCAGGTCAGCTTTGTTGGCCTGAAGCGCAGGGATCAATCCTGTGAAATCCATGTCCTGAACTTCAATTTCATAGCCAAGCTCTTTGCCGATTGCTTTTGCAAGATCGATGTCAAACCCGATAATTTCGCTTCCTTTTGCTGTGTCAATGTACTCAAATGGAGGATAATCGGCTGATGTTGCCATTTTTAGGACTTTTTTCTCCTCTTTGCCTGATGTTTCCGAAGAACCGCAGGCAGCAAGAACTCCAATCACCAAAATCGAAATCAAAAATAGTGCAAACTTCTTCATTTCTACTTCCCCCTTGTTATTTTCTTAAAATTCTAAATTTAATAATATTATCTTCTATAGAATAATAATTTACAAGACTTTTTTCGCGAATAAATATCCGAATAAATGTATTTTAACACAGACTTATAATTATGCAATATATCTTTTAATAATTTATTTTTATGCAAGATTATTATAGTAAGAAAGAATGTTAAACTATGGAAAAATATAATTACACACAAAAAAACTGCCGCATAAGCGGCAGTTTAGATTTCTTCGCAATATTGGTCAAATGCTTCCTGAAGCTTTGCTACAACACTCATCGGGTCATGTCCTTCAATTTCGTGGCGCTCGACCATAGTCATGAGTTTTCCATCTTTTAGCAGGGCAAAAGACGGAGATGATGGCGGATACCCCGTAAAAAAGTCTCGGGCGTATGCAGTCGCTTCTTTATCTTGTCCGGCAAAAACCGTTACAAGTCGGTCAGGACGTTTATCATAATGCACGGAATGCGCAGCTGCCGGTCTTGCAATTCCACCGGCACATCCGCAGACGGAGTTGATCATAACAAGCGTTGTTCCCTCTTTTTTGAACGTTTCTTCAACGTCTTCAGGTGTTTTCAGCTCTGTATAGCCTGCAGCCGTAATCTCTTTTCTTGCCTGAGCAACGACATCGTTCATAAACATATTAAAATCAATATTCATTGGTTGCATCTCCTTTATACACACTATACATCTATTCTACCAGCAGATTTTGAAAAAAACTACTGTAATGCAAGACTCACCTTTCTAAAAAGGCTGCAATCAGCTCTTTGACACTTCCAGAAACCGGGCGTTTTCCGCTGATGACCTCCTGTTCGAGGACAGGCATCGTTCCTTTAATCGAAGGATGCTGAAAAAAGTGATGCTTCAGCTGTTCCTGAATCATCTCATAGAGCCACTCTTTTTGCTGAAGCTGTCTTCTTTTTTCAAACACGCCGCTTTTCTTTGTTATGTCCAGAAAAGCCGTAACCGTGTCCCAGATTTCTTCAATTCCTTTTTCCTGAATGGCAGAAGCCGTGACAGCCTTTGTTTCCCATCCTCTTGTGTAGGATGTCAGAAAGTGAAGAATCTGATTATATTCATGTCTTGCTCTCTCTGCATTCTTTACGTTATCTCCATCCGCTTTATTGACGACAACCAGGTCCGGCAGCTCCATAATCCCCTTTTTCATCGTCTGAAGCTCGTCACCTGCACCGGTAAGGACGAGGAGAAGGAAAAAATCAACCATGCCTCTGATTGCAAATTCCCCCTGGCCGACACCCACTGTTTCGACCAGGATCACGTCATAGCCAGCCGCTTCGCAGACAATGATAGATTCTCTCGTTTTTCTGGTTACTCCCCCCAGGGTTCCGCCAGACGGGGAAGGGCGGATAAAGGCATCCGGATTTCTGGACAGCCGCTCCATTCTCGTTTTATCTCCAAGAATGCTGCCTTTGGACACCTTGCTGCTCGGGTCGACAGCAAGTACAGCCACTCTATGGCCCTTTGTGCACAAATACGTTCCGAAGGCATCTATGAAAGTGCTTTTTCCGGCCCCAGGTACGCCTGTAATCCCGATCCGGACGGACTTGCTTGTCCGCTGCTGCAGCACTTCAATCATCTCCTGGGCCGTTTCGAAGTGCTTTTCCGCATTGCTTTCTACGAGCGTAATGGCTTGGGCAACCGCGACTTTATTTCCGCTTAGCACGCCGACTGCATACTCGTTTGCACTCTTTTCAGCTTCTCCTGCCTTTTTTCTTCGTTTAGGAGCGTCGGTCATTCTTCTGCTGCCTCATAGCCAAGACGTTCATACACTTTTTCAAGCATGATTTTTGCAGCATTCGGAATCACCGTTCCAGGACCGAAAATAGCAGAAGCACCGTTGCTCAGAAGGAAGTCGTAATCCTGATACGGAATCACGCCGCCGACGATGACCATGATATCTTCTCTTCCCAAAGCCTTCAGTTCCTGAACAAGCTGCGGCAGAAGGGTTTTGTGTCCGGCTGCAAGCGAGCTCATCCCGACGATATGCACATCATTTTCAACAGCCTGTGCCGCCGTTTCTGCAGGAGTCTGAAATAAAGGGCCGATGTCAACGTCAAAGCCTAAATCTGCATAAGCGGTGGCGACTACCTTCGCTCCGCGGTCATGTCCGTCCTGACCCATTTTCGCAATCAGAATACGGGGCCTTCTTCCTTCCAGCTGTGAAAATTCATCGGTCATCCTTCTGACGCTTTCAATTTCTTCTTCATTTGAAAACTCTGAACTGTACACGCCGCTGATTGACCGGATCACTGCCTGATGGCGCTTAGACGCTTTTTCAACAGCATCTGAAATTTCACCGAGAGTGGCTCTGGCCCGCGCCGCTTCCACCGAAAGCTCAAGGAGGTTCCCCTCTCCCGTCTTAACGGCTTCTGTGAGAGCCTGAAGCGCTTGATCCACCTGCATCTGATCACGCGATGCCTTAAGCACTTGAAGTCTCTCAATCTGCTTGCGCCTTACCTCGGTATTATCAATAGAAAGAATTTCTATCGGATCCTCTTCCTCGACTTGAAATTTATTCACGCCGATTATCGTTTCTGATCCTGAGTCAATTTTCGCCTGGCGTTTTGCGGCAGCTTCTTCTATTTTCATTTTAGGAAGACCGGTCTCGATCGCTTTTGCCATACCCCCGAGATTTTCAACCTCTTCAATGTGTTCCCATGCCTTATCCATCAGCTGCTTAGTCAGTGACTCCACATAATGGGATCCTCCCCATGGATCAATCACATCGCAGATGCCTGATTCCGCCTGAAGATAAAGCTGAGTATTCCTAGCAATCCTCGCAGAGAAATCAGTAGGCAGGGCAATCGCCTCGTCAAGCGCATTTGTATGCAGAGACTGGGTATGGCCCATGGCAGCGGCATGTGCTTCAAGGCATGTCCGGATGACATTGTTAAATGGGTCCTGCGCAGTCAGGCTCCAGCCGGATGTCTGGGAGTGTGTCCGGAGCGCGAGTGATTTCGGGTTTTTCGGGTCAAACTGTTTCACAATCTGAGCCCACATTAATCTCGCCGCTCTCATTTTGGCCACTTCCATAAAATAATTCATGCCGATTGCCCAGAAGAACGAAAGCCTCGGCGCAAACTGATCGATTGTAAGACCGGCTTTCAACCCCGTACGGATATATTCAAGTCCGTCGGCAAGCGTGTAAGCAAGCTCTATATCCGCCGTTGCCCCAGCTTCCTGCATATGATAGCCAGAAATACTGATGCTGTTGAACTTCGGCATATGCTTTGCGGTGTACTCAAAAATATCCCCTATGATTCTCATGGATGTATCAGGAGGGTAAATGTACGTATTTCTCACCATGTACTCTTTTAAAATATCATTCTGAATTGTACCTGCAAGCTTCTCTTTAGAGACCCCCTGTTCTTCCGCTGTCACAATATAAAAGGCCATAATTGGAAGCACAGCCCCGTTCATTGTCATCGACACTGACATCTGATCGAGCGGAATGTCCTGAAAGAGAATTTTCATATCCAGGATTGAGTCAATGGCAACTCCCGCTTTCCCGACATCTCCTTCGACTCTTGGATGGTCAGAATCATATCCTCTGTGCGTGGCAAGGTCAAAGGCAACCGAGAGGCCTTTTTGCCCCATGGCAAGATTCCGGCGGTAAAACGCGTTGCTGTCTTCAGCGGTTGAAAAGCCGGCATACTGCCTGATTGTCCACGGTCGGTTCACATACATCGTGGAATACGGGCCTCTTAGAAAAGGAGCAATGCCCGGATAGCTGTCCAAAAATGGCATCTCTTTTCTGTCTTCTTTTGTATAGACTGGTTTAAGCGGAATCCCTTCGTTTGACAGAAACGCTTCTGTGGAGGCTGTCTGTCTTTCTGCACTCTTTTGTTCAGACCATTCTACATTTGCAAAACTGATCCGGCTCATTTACTTCACCCCCAAATAACTATGAAGATTTTTTAAAAACTCATGCACATTCATCCCCTTGTACAGGGCAGAAGCATATTCGGTCTTAAAACGCCCTGCAAGGAAGAGCGGATGTTTTTCCGACAGGCTTTTTACGTCCAGCAATCCGTATTCTTCGTCTGTTCCGCATAAGATGACAGGCTTTTCTGCCTCTGCCTCATCCATGGCCGTGATTTTTGCTTCCACGCCTCCTGCAGCAAGCAGGCCTGCTGTAAAATCAAGTCTTGCTTTATAATCAATCGGATTACCAAGCACGACCACATGGATGAAAGGAAAGCTTCCTGTTTCTTTTTTAAATCTTGACGAAGCAGCCCTGAGCTCTTCAAACGGCTCGGAAAGCCTCTTTTGAAGCAGCGGTTTTACCCCGTCCTGAAGTTCATCCCTGTACATCAGGCTATTGATTTCTGTTGCTTTGAATGTATAAGCTTCCTGTATCCATTTCGCAATGTCAGGCGCAGAATTGGTTGTGCTTATCCCAGGATTCACTCTTTCTTTTGCCTTTGCCTCGTTAGCTGATTCCTGAAGATTGGCATAAACGTTCGTTCCAATCAGCTGCACGGTCCGTTTGCTGATATCCTCCAGGCGCTTCTCAAGCAGACTGCTTAAATGGTTCTGGATATACTCGGTCTTTGCAGCCTCTGCAAAGCCTCCAAGCGTTTCAATTGCCTGAATTTCCTTCCATGATTGCTCTGCAAGCTCACTTGTCAGTTCTTCAATGTACCATGAGCCGGCTGCAGGGTCCTGCACCTTTGAAAGATGGCTTTCTTCTTTCAGCACGTAATGCGTATTTCTCGCCACCCGTTCTCCGGTTTTGCCGGGCTTGCCAAGCACTTCATCAAATGGAGAAATTGACAGGCTGCTGACTCCACCGACAGCAGCAGAAAATGCTTCTGTCGCTGCCCTCAGCATATTAACGTGAATATCGTGTCTCGTTTTCGTGATCATTGATGTGGACGCATGCAGATCAATCGGGAACTTCAGAGGATCTGTACCAAACCCGCTTAAAACAGCAGCCCACAGTTTCTTAGCTGCTCTGAACTTGGCAATTTCCATAAAGAACGGCGCCGCTGCCGAAAATGAAAATGCCGTTCTGCCGGCAATCACATCAACAGGCACACCCCGTTCTTTTAATGCATTAAACAGGTCAATGGCATTGGCAAAAGTATAAGCAAGCTCCTCTTTTGCAGAAGCTCCGGCATTCCGGTAGATCTGCCCGTCCAAAAGGATGGTTTTGACGTCCGGCAGGTTTGCTTCTTCCAGCGCCTTCATCATATCAGCCGCAGCATCCAGTTTTTCTGAAAGCGGCATATGGCTTCCCCCGCTCTCAATCCACTCCCCAAGCGGATCAAAAGCAAACCGGCCGCTTCCATTCCGGTTTTTCAGGAAGGCTGTGAAAATCGGAAAAAATCCGATGTTTTCTTTAAGCGAAATGTGAAACGGGGTTACACTTAAATCAGTGTTTTCAAACGCAATTTGAATATCTTCATATGTATTGAGAAAAGAGACATCCTCAAGATGAATGGCATCCTGCCCGCATTTCAGCGCCTCATGAATTTCCGCTTTCAGTTCTTCAGGCGTTTTTGATTTCTGAAGTTTTTGGCTCACTTCCCAGCCGTTTTGCTTCTCCTGATGCCCTGGAATCTGATGCGCACCCCGGCTGTTTTGCTCTGTATAAACAGGACGCAGTGTAATTCCTTCATATGTTTTTCTTGAAAGGGTCTCAATGCTTTTTCCTTTCAGCGCTCTTTCTGCTTCTTCCACCCACATTTGTTCAGTTGCTTTTTCAAAATCATATCTTTCCCTGCTGATTCTTTGCTTCATTCTCCCGCTTCCCTGAAGGAAGCACACCCCCTCGACGCAAAAGAATGCGTTTACATTTTTGAAAATAATAAAAACTTAGTTTCTTTTATTTTAGTACACCTTGCAGAAGTCAGCAAATGTAATTCATAATTGAAACCAGAGCTTGTTTTGAAACGTATAGGAAGAAAGATGTTTCATTTAACAGAAGAGAGGATAATTTAATGAAGAAGAGACCATTCGGATTAAAAAAGAAGCGGAAAAAAAGAAGCAGCAAATGGCTTGATTTCCTGTTCGATCTCCTTGAACTGGCCGAATTGCTGATCCTTCTTCCTTTCCGCATCATCCATTATTTGCTCCGTGCTGTGTTTAAGGCAGTCGGAGATCTTTTTAACTTTTAAATGACTTTTGCTCGTAAGGGGTTTTTTTATGGCTGAATTTAAAAAGGGCATTCTTATCTACAATGGCAATGCCGGTCAAAAAGATGCGGAAAAGACGCTTGGCGTTTGCGTTCCCATTATCTCGCAGCATGTGGAGCAGCTGTTGCTGCTGCAGACGAAAAAACCACTGGACGCCCTGGAATTCTGCCGGGAGCATGGCGAAGAAAGTGATATCGTCATCATTCTTGGGGGTGACGGAACCGTTCATGAGTGCATAAACGGTCTTGGGGGACTTGTAAACAGACCTGTCATTGCCATCCTTCCGGGAGGCACCTGCAACGATTTTTCCAGAACACTGGGCATTCCACAAAACCTGAGAAAAGCTGCAGAAAGCATGTTTGAAGGCGAAGTGCGCGGAGTAGATGCAGCCGAATCCACAAGCGGTTATTTCCTCAATTTCTGGGGCATCGGCCTGATCGCCGAAACATCCGAAAATATTAACGACACCGAAAAAGCACTGCTTGGCAGAGTCAGCTACTTTCTAAGCGCACTTAGAACAATCAAAAGCATGAAGCCATTTACCTTTAAACTGGAGCTTGATGACAGAGTCATAGAAGACGAAGCCATCATGGTCCTGCTTGCAAACGGACGGATGATCGGAACAAACGAGCTTCCTTACCCTGACATACAAATAGATGACGGCCTTGCAGATATCTTTATTATAAAAGAGGCTAGCTTCACGGTATTAAAAGAAATCTTCACCATGAAAGACAGCATCGACTGGGATCATCTCGATTCACAGCTCCAGCATTACCGGACAAGCATCATGAAAATTGAAACAGAGGACGAAATGAACTGCGACACCGACGGAGAAGTCTACTCCTCCACTCCCGAATCCATCCGCATTCTGCATAAGCATTTTCGGATGCTGGTTCCAAAAGCGGTTATTTAAAAAGTGTTCTGCAGCTTTTGCTGTTGGAGCACTTTTTTTGTAGGGTGGTTTGGTGGAGGGGTTGGGGGGTGGAACACTTTGCTGGCTTTTTGGCCTCTGCAAAGTGTTGTTAAAGCCAGGTTAGAGCACTTTCCGGGCTCTTTGTCCATTGCAAAATGTTGTTAAAGCCAGATTAGAACACTTCCTGGGCTTTCTGGCCTCTGCAAAATGTTGCTAAAGCCAGGTTAGAACTCTTTCCGGGCTCTCTGGTCACTGCAAAGTGTTGTTATAACACATTTAGAACACTTTCCGGACTTTCTAACATCTGCAAAAGAACCCTGCTGGCCTCCCACTTCTCAAAACAAAAAAACAGGCAGAAAAAACCGAAGTTTTCCTGCCTGCTTATTTTTTAATAGATCGATGTTGTTTCTTTTGATGTTTGTTCGATGATTTCTTTCACCCGCGCCAAAAATCTTCCGCATATCAATCCGTCGAGTACGCGGTGATCTAGGGACATGCAGAGGTTGACCATGTCTCTTACAGCGATCATGCCGTTGTTCATGACAACCGGGCGCTTCACGATGGATTCGACCTGAAGGATGGCAGCCTGCGGGTAATTGATAATGCCCATGGACTGGACAGAGCCGAATGATCCTGTGTTGTTAACCGTGAAGGTGCCGCCTTTCATATCGTCTGCAGACAGTTTGCCGGCACGGACTTTTCCTGCAAGCTCTGATATTTCGCGGGCAATGCCTTTGATGGTTTTTTCGTCCGCATGTTTGATGACAGGGACAAAAAGCGCATCATCTGTTGCGACTGCAATCGAGATATTGATGTCTTTTTTCTGGATGATGCTGTCGCCCGCCCACATGGAGTTGATTTGCGGGAATTCTTTCAGTGCCTGGGCAACTGCTTTGACGAAGAAGGCAAAGAACGTCAGGTTAAAGCCTTCTTTTTGTTTGAATTCGTTTTTAAGACTGTTGCGGTATTCAACGAGATTCGTTGCATCCACTTCCATCATCGTCCAGGCGTGCGGAGCTTCATGCTTGCTGCGAAGCATGTTCGCTGCAATGGCTTTGCGGATGCCAGTAACCGGAATTTCCACGTCTCCCGGCTGCGCGGAGACAGATGCACCCGGAGCAGGTTTGGCCGGAGCAGGAGCTGCCGTGGTTTCCTTCTGTGCTGAAGGCGCCTGCTTCTCTGCGGCAGCCGGAGCCTGCTTGCCTGCTTCTGCAGCTTTAGGGATATTTCCGCTTTCGATCAGCTGCTGAACATCTTTTCTTGTGATTCTGCCGCCTGCCCCTGTGCCGTTCACTTGGGAAAGATCAATGTCATTCTCCTGGGCAAGGCGAAGGACAGCTGGTGAATATCTCTTTTTATTAGACTGATCCTGTTCCTGTTCCTGTGCTGGCTCCTGAACTGATTTTTCAGCTTCAGGTGTTTCAGCTTGAGCCGGTGCTTCTGTTTCAGCACTGCCTCCGACTTCTACTTTGCAGATAATTTCTCCTACAGCAAGCGTGTCTCCCTCTTCAGCTGTCAGTTCCTTGATGACGCCTGAAAAAGAGGACGGGACCTCTGCATTTACTTTGTCTGTCATAACCTCTGCAATCGGGTCGTACTTATTAACGGTATCTCCAACGGATACGAGCCATTTGCTGATGGTGCCTTCTGTTACACTCTCCCCAAGCTGGGGCATGGTCATCTGTTCAACTGCCATGAAAGTTCCCTCCTCAACTAGAACGTTTCTTAAAACTCCGCAAGCTTCCGCATGGCTGATTCGACTTTGTCAGGGTTGATCATAAAATGCTTTTCCATTGTCGGGGCATAAGGCATCGCAGGAACATCAGGACCTGCAAGACGCATGATTGGAGCATCTAGATCGAACAGGCAGTTTTCAGCGATGATCGCTGACACTTCACTCATGATGCTTCCTTCTTTATTGTCTTCAGTGACAAGCAGGACTTTTCCTGTTTTTGATGCCGCTTCAATAATCGCTTCTTTATCGAGCGGATAGACTGTGCGCAAATCAAGAATATGAGCTGAAATGCCGTCCTGGGCAAGTTTTTCCGCAGCCTGAAGGGCGAAATGAACGCAAAGGCCATATGTGATGATGGTGATATCTTCGCCTTCCCGTTTCACATCCGCTTTCCCGATCGGCAGAACATAATCATCCTCAGGGACTTCTCCTTTGATTAGACGGTACGCCCGCTTATGTTCAAAGAAAAGAACAGGATCTTCGTCTCTGATGGCTGCCTTCAGCAATCCTTTTACGTCATAAGGAGTTGACGGCATCACAATCTTAAGACCCGGTGTATTGGCAAAAAGAGCTTCAACTGACTGGGAATGATACAGAGCGCCATGCACTCCGCCGCCGTAAGGGGCACGAATGGTAATCGGACAGTTCCAGTCGTTATTGGAACGGTATCTGATTTTCGCCGCTTCTGATACGATCTGGTTGACAGCCGGCATGATAAAATCAGCAAATTGCATTTCGGCAATCGGTCTCATGCCATACATGGCCGCTCCGATACCTACTCCGGCAATCGCAGATTCTGCAAGCGGCGTATCAATGACGCGTTCTTCTCCAAATTTATCGTAGAGTCCTGCTGTAGCTTTAAAGACTCCGCCTTTTCTGCCGACATCTTCGCCAAGGACAAACACCTTCGGGTCGCGTTCCATTTCTTCGCGAATGGCCATTGTTACTGCATCTATATAAGACATGACTGGCATTGTACTTCCCCCTTACTCTGCGTATACGTATTTGAGTGCTGATTCCGCTTCTGCATACGGTGCATTTTCAGCGTAATCCGTCGCTTCATTGACAACCTTCATAATCTGATCAAGGATCTCTTTTTCCTTTTCTTCTGTCAGGACGCCTGTCTCCTTCAAATAAGAGGCAAACGTTAAAATCGGATCCTTTTTCTTCGCTTCAGATACCTCTTCCTGACCGCGGTATGAACGGTCATCATCATCACTTGAATGAGGTGTCAGACGGTATGAAACGGCCTCAACAAGAGTCGGCCCCTCACCGCGGCGTCCTCTGTCTGCTGCTTCCTTCACCGCTGCATAAACTTCAAGCGGATCGTTTCCGTCCACTGTCACGCCAGGCATGCCGTATCCAACTGCACGGTCGGAGATTTTTTCGCACGCCACTTGCTTCTCATACGGCACACTGATCGCGTATTTGTTGTTTTCGCACATGAAAATAACCGGAAGTTTATGAACACTTGCAAAGTTTGCGCCTTCATGGAAGTCACCCTGATTGGATGAGCCTTCTCCGAATGTTACGAACGTCACGATGTCCTTTTTCTCCATTCTTCCTGCAAGGGCAATGCCGACAGCATGCGGCACCTGCGTGGTTACAGGAGAAGAACCTGTTACGATGCGGTTTACTTTTTGTCCAAAGTGACCGGGCATCTGGCGTCCGCCTGAGTTCGGGTCTTCCGCTTTTGCAAACCCTGAGAGCATCAATTGCTTGGCTGTCATGCCAAATGCAAGAACAACGCCCATATCTCTGTAGTAAGGAAGTGCGTAATCTTTCTTGCGGTCAAGGGCAAAAGCAGCTCCAACCTGTGCCGCTTCCTGGCCCTGACAAGAGATGACAAACGGAATTTTTCCTGAACGGTTCAACAGCCACATGCGCTCATCAATTTTACGGGCCATAACCATAGTTTCATACATTTCAAGAACATCCTGATCTGTCAGACCAAGAGTTTGATGACGATTTTCAGCCATTTTGCTGCCTCCTAAAAATCAGTATGTAAGGGAAGTCGTTCCCCTTAAGAATGTATTGCGCTGCCATCCACTGCAAGAGCAGCTTCGCCGATTGCTTCAGAAAGCGTAGGATGCGGATGGATCGTGTGCCCGATTTCCCACGGGGTTGCATCCAGCACCATGGCAAGACCGGCCTCTGAAATCATATCTGTCACGTGCGGTCCGATCATATGAACGCCAAGAAGGTCATTTGTTTTAACATCTGCCACTAATTTGACAAACCCGTCCGACTCTCCAAAAACAAGCGCTTTGCCGATTGCACGGAAAGAAAATTTCCCTGTCTTCACGTCAAAACCGGCATCTTTTGCTTCTGCTTCCGTGTAGCCCACACTTGCGATTTCAGGTGTGCTGTAGACACATCTTGATACGTTTCTGTACGTGATGGCAGAAGGATTTTTCCCGGCAATGTGTTCAACGGCGGTAATGCCTTCGTGTGAAGCTACATGAGCAAGCTGCATGCCGCCGATTACATCCCCGATTGCGTAGATATGTGATTCCTTCGTCTGCATAAATGCGTTTGTCTTAATAAATCCGTTTTCAATCTGGATGTCGGTGTTCTCAAGGCCGATGCCTTCAACATTTGCCTGACGGCCGACGGATACAAGAATTTTTTCTGCCGAGAAGGTTTTTACTTCTCCTTTATGCTCTGCAGATATGGAGACTGCTTCTCCTTTTTCAAGTGTTTCAGAAAGCACCTTTGCACCTGTCACGACCGTGACGCCCTTTTTCTTCAGCAGGCGCTGCATTTCTTTTGAAATATCCGCATCTTCTGTAGGGAGTATTCTGTCTGCATATTCAAGGACCGTTACGTCAAGGCCGAAATCAGAAAGCATGGACGCCCACTCAATGCCGATCACGCCTCCGCCGACAATGATGATGGACTTCGGCAAAGACGGAAGGTTTAATGCCTCATCTGAAGTAAGGACTGCTTCTCCGTCAATTTCAAGGCCGGGAAGGCTGCGCGGTCTTGAGCCTGTAGAGACAATCACATTCTTCGGGATCAGCATTTCATTTTCCTCCCCGTTGTTCATTTCTACGGAGATGGTTCCAGGCATAGGAGAAAAAATCGACGGTCCAAGGATTCTGCCCGTTCCTTCGTATACATCAATTTTCCCCTGTTTCATTAAATGCTGCACTCCATTATGTAGTGTATCGATAATGGACTGCTTCCGTTCCTGCACTTTGGCAAAATCAAGCTCGACTCCGGAAGTGATGACGCCGAATTCTTCGCTTCGCTTAGCTGTTGCAAAAACCTCCGCGCTTCTAAGCAATGCTTTGCTTGGTATGCAGCCTGCATGCAGACATGTGCCGCCAAGCTTCCCTTTTTCAACAATAGCTGTTTTTAAGCCGAGCTGGCTTGCACGGATGGCTGCGACATAGCCGCCTGTGCCTCCGCCGACAATCACGAGATCATATTCAGTTGCCATAGGGTCATGCTCCTCTCTTAAAAAGAAGATCTATTTTGTGCTCAGCCTCTGCTGAGCGGTTTCGCACTTACAAGTGAAGGGTTAGGATATTCCTTCGGCTCTTCTTCTCCCCGAAGGACGCGCAGTGCACCTTCTGTTAAAGCCTGCAGCTCATTTTCACCCGGGAATACTGTAATGTCTGCAATCCAGTCAATATAAGACGAGATTTCTTTTACAAACCTCTTCCCGTATGCGAGGCCTCCGGTAAGGATAATGGCATCTACTTTGCCTTTGAGGACTGCACTTGCAGCACCGATTTCTTTGCCGATTTGGTATGCCATTGCATCAAAAACCAGTTTTGCCCGCTCGTCACCTGCTGCAATCATGCGTTCAACCTTTTGTCCGTCATTTGTTCCAAGGTAGCCCACAAGGCCTCCGCGGCCGACAAGCATTTTCATAATTTCCTCGCGGTAGTAGTTCCCTGAAAAACACAGGCTGACAAGATCTCCTGCAGGAACCGTACCCGCTCTTTCAGGGCTGAACGGTCCGTCACCATGAAGACCGTTGTTCACATCAATCACTCTTCCCTGCTTATGGACACCTACTGTAATCCCGCCGCCCATGTGAGCGACGATCAGGTTCATTTCTCCATACGATTTCCCGTACTGCCTGGCCACTTTTCTGGCAACTGATTTCTGGTTCAGTGCGTGAAAAATACTTTTCCTTTCGATTGAAGCAACGCCTGATACTTTTGCAATCGGTTCCATTTCATCTACAACGACAGGATCCACAATGAATGCAGGGATATTAAGGCCTCCCGCTATTTCATAGGCAATGATTCCTCCAAGATTTGAGGCATGCTGGCCTGCATAGCCTATCCGGAGATCTTGAAGCATCTGCTCATTGACATGATACGTTCCGCCTTCAATCGGACGAAGCAGTCCGCCTCTTCCGCAGACGGCACTTAATTTAGAGATATTAATGCCTTCTTCATCAAGCGTCTCAAGAATCGTTTGTTTTCTAAATTCGTATTGATCAATGATTTGAGAGAAAGATTGAATCTTTTCTGCATCATGACGGATTGTTTTTTCAAAAATAGAACGCTCATTATCAAATACACCAATTTTCGTAGAAGTTGAACCAGGGTTGATGACGAGTATCCGATATTCTTTTTCTTGCAACTTTCATAACCTCCAGGTAAGAGAAGGATCTGATCAAGCAGCTCCTTCTCCTTGTATTTCCAAATTAGCGGCGGCTTAAGATATGGTGGCCGTTTTGCAGGAACTGGCTGCGTGAGTTTCTCATTCTTTCAATCCGCTCTTCTGCCAGACGGTCAGCTGCCATATAAGTAGGAATGCCGTCACGCTTTGCAATTTCAAATACACGCTCAATGTTCTGGTAGATGCCTTCTACTTTTTTCATCGCTCTTTCGCTGTTGTATCCAAGAAGTTCGTCAGCTACATTGATAACTCCGCCGGCATTGATGACATAATCAGGTGCATAAGCGATGCCCATTTCATGAATCGTATCGCCGTGGCGCGTTTCTTTCAGCTGATTGTTCGCAGCACCTGCAATGACTTTTGCTTTAATTTGCGGAATAGTATCATCGTTAATTGTCGCTCCAAGTGCACATGGTGCATAAATGTCACAGTCAACAGAATAAATCTCATCAGGATCGACAGCTTTTGCTCCAAATGCTTCAACGGCTCTTTGAACCGCTTCTTTATGGATGTCTGTTACGATCAGCTGCGCACCTTCTTCATGAAGATGTCTGCAAAGGTTAAAGGCAACATTTCCGACACCTTGTACAGCTACTGTTTTCCCTTCCAGTGAATCTGTTCCGAATGCTGCTTTAGCTGCTGCTTTCATTCCGCGGTATACACCGAATGCAGTGACAGGAGACGGGTTGCCTGAAGAGCCGAATGCAGGAGAAATACCTGTTACGTAATCTGTTTCCTCATGAATCAGGTCCATATCTTCTACTGTAGTCCCTACATCTTCTGCTGTAATATAACGGCCGTTCAGCCCTTGAATATAGCGTCCGAATGCACGGAACATTTCTTCATTCTTATCTTTTCTAGGGTCTCCGATGATGACCGTTTTCCCGCCGCCAAGGTTAAGTCCTGCTGCAGCATTTTTGTAAGTCATGCCACGTGCAAGACGAAGGGCATCTTCAATGGCATCCGCTTCAGAAGCATATGTCCACATGCGCGTTCCGCCAAGAGCCGGTCCAAGCGTTGTATCGTGAATGGCAATGATCGCTTTTAGTCCTGATTGTTTATCCTGGCAGAAAACCAACTGCTCATAGTCGTATTGTTCCATGTATTTGAAAATTTCCATCTGTAAATCCTCCTAGTGGTATCATTTTTGCTTTTTCTGTTCTCAGCTTGTGCAAATGGCAAGCGCCAGTGAATAAAGCTTGCTTTCAGCTGAATCTGCACGGCTTGTCAGTACGATTGGCGCTTTTGCTCCTGCAATGACAGCCCCAACCTTTGCCCCTGCGAAATAAATAAGTGATTTATATAAAACATTGCCAACTTCAATGGTTGGTACCAATAAAATATCCGCCTGTCCCGCAGCCCCGCTCTTTATGCCCTTATGCTCCGCAGCTTCAATGGAAACGGCGTTATCAAGAGCAAGCGGTCCGTCTACAAGACAATGTTTGATTTGCCCGCGGGTGTTCATCTGCGTTAGTGCAGCAGCATCAAGTGTGGCCTGCATGGCCGGGTTGATGACTTCAACCGCTGCAAGCGGTGCAACTTTCGGCATCTTAATGCCAATTTTCCTAGCTACCGTCACGGAGTTTTCAAGAATCTGCTTTTTTTGCTGAAGATCCGGCGCAACGTTCATAGCAGCATCTGTCACGATGGTGTACCGGTCGTAGCCTGGCACATCAAAAACGGCCACGTGTGAAAGGATGTTTCCCGTGCGGAGACCGAACTCTTTGTTCAGCACAGCTTTTAAAATCACAGCAGTCGGAACATTCCCTTTCATAAGAACATCCGCTTCATTTTGAAAAACGGCTTTTACGGCTGCTTCTGAAGCCTGTTCGGCGGATCTTGCGTGATGGATTGTGACTCTTCTGGAATCCATTTGTTTTTCAAGAAGCATTGTTTCAATGACTTCTTTGTTGCCAAACAGCATAAAATCAGCCATTTCCCGTTCTAGAGCAAGCTTCACAGCTTCAAGAACTTCGCCATCTTCTGCCGCTGCAACAGCAACCGTCTTATTTTCCAGCTGTGCCGCATTTTCCAGCAGGTCGTCTAATGTCATGTATCGTTCAACCCTTTCTTGATGTAATCACAGCACCCGATTATTTATAATGCAAGAAGCGTGCCAAATGAAAAAACGTGAAACCGCTTCATCTGTCATTTTATTACCGTGCAAAATATTGCATATCACGCAAGATATTGCATGCATTATTTTTCAATTCCGTATTTCTCCATCTTATAATACAGGTTTCTTAATGAAACACCTAATGAAGTAGCGGTTTTTGTCCGGTTATAGCCGTGTTTAATAAGTGCGTTCTGTATCAGGTTTTTTTCAACTTCTTCTACAGCTTCGGCTAGCGTGATATTTCCGGAATCTTCTATAAGGACATTCCCGGTATGTCTTTCTTTTTCAGAACTCTGGATTAGTTCAGGCAGATGGCGGGCTGTGATTCTCAGTTCATGATAATGCATAAAGATCATTGCTCTTCCGATAACATTTTCAAGCTCTCTCACATTACCCGGCCAGCTGTATCCCATCAGTGCCGCTGCTGCTGATTCATCAATTCCTTCAATGCTCCGTCCATAATCCTGATTCAGCTTTCTGATCAGGTGTTCGGCAAGCATGGGAATGTCACTTTTCCTGTTCCGCAGCGGAGGAATGGATATTGGGTACCTGTTTAATCTGTAATATAGATCCTCCCTGAACGTACCGTCAGACAAGGCTTTTTCAATATTGATGTTTGTCGCGGCAATTACCCTTACATTGATGGAAATCGATTTCGCCGACCCTACTCTGACAATTTCTTTTTCCTGAAGAACACGAAGCAGCTTTGCCTGTACACTGGCTGACAGTTCACCGATTTCATCAAGGAAGATGCTTCCGTTATTCGCCTCTTCAAAAAACCCGCGCTTTCCTCCGCGTTTTGCGCCTGAAAATGCTCCTTCTTCGTAGCCGAACAATTCACTTTCAAGCAGGGTTTCTGAAATAGCTGCACAGTTTACTTTAATAAATTTGTTGTATTTTCTGTCGCTCGCATTATGTATAGCGTGTGCAAATAGCTCTTTTCCCGTCCCCGATTCTCCCCTCAGGAGTACGGTTGCAGGTGTTTTTGCCCCAAGTTTTGCCTGTTCAATCGCAAGCTTGATTTCTTCACTTTCTCCGACAATGTCTTCAAAGGAATATTTCGCTTCGAGGGTTCTGATAATTTGCCTTGCCCGGTTTAATTCTGTAGTCAGCGTCTGAATCTCAGACATATCGTGTATGACGCCGACGCTTCCCTTTAATTTGCCGTCGACGATAATCGGGGCCACATTGACGATGACGTCTTTTTTAGAAGGGCCGACTTTCATTCTCGCTCCGCGGACAGGCCTTCTTGTTTCAAGTACTTTCATATGCATGCTCTCACCCTCTGAGATGTCCGCTGTAGCAGGCATTCCGAGGACCTCGCCCTCAGTCAGGCCGGTCATGCGGGAGTAGGCAGGATTAATCATGATGCCTCTCCCTTCTTCGTCCACCACAGAAATCGCTTCATCCGAAGACTGAATAATTGCCTGAAGCATGGTCTGAATTTCTTTCAGGTTCGTCATCTCTTCAGCAAGATTCACAATTTCCGTTATATCTTTAAAAAGCGAAAGCGCACCAATCAGAGTGCCCGAGTGATCAAAAATCGGGATTCGGGTTGTAATGATTTTCAGGCCGTTCTCAAGAACCTGCTCCTGGTTCATTTCAACTTCCTTCGTTTGGAGAATTCTCGGCAGTTTGCTTGATGGCATGACTTCCCTGACAAGCCTGCCGATGACATCCTCCTTTTTTAAGCCTGTCATTTCTTCGGCCATTTTATTAAAAAGAATGAGCCTCTCTTTGTCGTCGATGACAATCATGCCGTCATTCGTTGCGTCAAAAATGGTTTCATGCTTATATGTAATTTCTTGAAGAGCTGTAATCAGATCTTCTTTCTGATTAATCAGATTTGTTATGATATGAGCCACGCTGCCCGGTATGATGACTGTGCTCCTGCTTCTTTGCTGAAGCAGTTCTTCAAACACTTCAGAACTCCCCGTTGCTTCTATGACAATGTTAATCTGATCAGACAGAAGCGGCTTCCAGTCTGAGCTGGTCAGAATTCCTATTTTTTTGGCATATTCGATACCCGGTGCTTTTGAATCGATATCAACAACAGCCATAATTTCCATCGCTTTGATCTCAAGCAGCATTTTAAGGAGTGCAGTCCCGCCTTTGCCCGCACCAACCAGCAGCACTTTTTGCATCAATCTATCCCCTTGTTTTTTATAAAATCAAAAAATACTTCATATAAAAAGCCTATCCCATTCCCTCATTAGTGTACTCGAACAGTTCCATTTATGCAAAAAATTGCACGATTTCAACATCCACTTTTGCTCACTTGACAAAAAGGCTCATTCACTTGACAATTTAGAAAGAACAGGGAAAGGACAAGGGGAAATATGAGGATAGTTGCTCTGATTATAATGGTCATACCTGGCGTTTTGGCAGGCTATGGCATCAAACTCATGCGCGATATGCTGTTTGGCATTCTTCAGCCGCCATTTCCGGCATTATGGATGCAGTTCATAGGAGGCCTGCTATTGTTTATAGGAGGATTAAGCTTTGTCGCAGGATTCATCTTCCGCAGAGACTCAAAGAGGAAAAAGGTTCAGAAGAGGTTTATGAAATAGAAAAGCGGAGCCGACTGTTCAGACCTGACAGGCAGAAAAGAAATCACCGGAAAAGTCCGGGTTTAGACTTTTTCGGGATTTTGTTCTGACGGAAGGGCTAGGAGGCGGAGCTGGACACCACGAAAAGCGGAGCCGACTGTTCAGACCTGACAGGCAGAAAAGCGGAAGCGCCCAGTCAACCTGTGCGCTTCATCCAATCATTTAAACAGTATCTAATGATTTTCTTATCCGAACAGCCATTTCAGGGTAATCCGTGAAGAAACCTGCACAGCCGGCATTCATTAGGTCCTTCATCATTTGTTCATCGTTGACCGTATAAGGTCTGACCATGATTCCGTGCGCCTGACTTTCCGCAACCATTGTTTGATCAGCCGACAGATAGTAGGGGTGCACGGAAGCTGCAGGGATGGTTTTTGCATATGCCCAAGGCTGATACAGCCTTTCGTGAATCAGAGCCCCTCGTTCAATATGAGGTGAAATGTGATAACATTTTACTAAGCTGTCATGATTAAACGAAGAAAGGATAACGCGGCTCTCTAAGGTGTACTTTTCAATGATGCTGATAACTTTTTCTTCGATTTGCCCGTAATGGATCCGGTCATTTTTCAATTCAATATTCAGCTTGCCATTCAGCGGTCTGATCCAGACTGCCACTTGCTCAAGAGACGGCACAGATGCTTTTCCACTCCACTCAGGAAACAAATAGCACGCATCAAGCTGCTGAAGCTCTGAATACGTCAAATCTTTTACATAGCCGGTGCCGTTTGTGGTTCGGTCAACCGTTTCATCATGGATCACAACGGGAATGCCGTCTTTTGAAAGATGCACATCCAGCTCAATTCCGTCTGCACCAAGATCAATTGCCGCCTGAAAAGACGGCATCGTATTTTCAGGATGCGTGCCGGCTGCACCCCGGTGGCCAAATATTATCGTCATTGCCTTTCTCACCCGCTTAAAATAGAATAAAGGAGGATTTCCCATGAGACCACTGCCAATTTCAGCTGATACGGCTGTAAAATTAAGCGAAGCACTGAATGTTCCGGTTGAACAGCTGATGCATATGCCTCAGCACATTCTGCTTGCAAAGCTTGCCGAACTCGAGAAAAAAGAGAAATGATGCTTAAATGAAAAGAACCCCTTTCAGGCGAAAGCGGGTTCTTTCTTTATTTAAAGCTTCTTTCCTTCTCAGGAAGCCTTATGCTCAAGTCGAAGTTTATCGGCAACCATTGCGATAAATTCTGAATTTGTCGGTTTTGCTTTTGACATGCTCACCGTGTAGCCGAAAAGAGATGAGATAGACTCGATGTTTCCGCGGCTCCAGGCCACTTCAATCGCATGGCGGATCGCACGCTCGACACGGCTTGCCGTTGTGTTGTATTTTTTTGCGATGTCAGGATAGAGAACTTTTGTAATCGAACCGAGAAGCTCAATATCGTTATAAACCATTGAAATGGCTTCCCTTAAGTACAGATACCCTTTAATATGAGCAGGTACACCGATTTCATGAATGATGCTGGTAATGTTTGCATCAAGGTTCTTGCCTTTGTTTTCAGGCTGGGATCTGAGTGAGGAACTGGATCTGGAAAGAATAGGAGCGGATTTTCCGCTTACCTGGCGAATGTGGCTGACAAGGTTTTCCATGTCGAACGGTTTTAAGATGAAGTAAGATGCACCAAGGTCGACAGCTTTTTTCGTGACATCTTCCTGTCCGAACGCTGTCAGCATGATGACATTCGGCTGTTTGGATTTTTCCATCTCCCTGACTTTTTCAAGGACAGCAAGGCCGTCAAGATGCGGCATAATAATATCAAGTACAAGGACATCCGGATCTTTGTCCTTCAGCATGTTCAGACATTCCTGCCCGTTATAGGCGATTCCCAGTACTTCCATGTCATCCTGGCTCGATATAAACTCATCTAAAAGGCCGACCAACTCACGATTATCATCAACGACACATACTTTTATCTTCTTCACTAAAGTTCCTCCTCAGTCTTCATTTCTCCGCCTTAACCGGTTAGCATCTCTATTGTTTATTCTAAATGAGAATTTCGACAATGCAACATAAATTCCTCTAATTATTTTAAAAAATACCAAAAAAATGAAATATCTAATTTTTTCTCCAGTTTCCTCACATTTTCGACGATTCCCGCAACCAATCGCTTCCAAAGTTAAACAGTTTTGTCGAATAATCTTCTTCCCTCTATTCTACCGAAAAAACGGGAATAAAGAAAGACATAAAAAAGAGCTGTCAAGAATCACCTCTCAACAGCTGCCCTTTTAGCTTGCTTTCTTTGCACCTTGCGTATAGATATCAATTCCCGCTTCACTCAGCATCCACTCGATATGAACACCATACCCTGAAGTCGGATCGTTTACAAACACGTGTGTAACGGCGCCAATCACTTTGCCATTTTGGATAATCGGACTTCCGCTCATCCCCTGAACAATCCCGCCTGATTTCTCAAGCAGTTTTGGATCTGTAATTTTTATAACCATCCCTTTTATTGCAGGGAATTTCTGAGGAGTGGAACTGACCACCTGTACATCAAACTCCTCTACTTTGTCACCGTCTACAACCGTCAGAATATGCGCCGGACCTTCTTTTACCTCATTTGAAAGGGCAATTGGCATAGGCTGGTCATAAAGACCATTTGTCATATCACCGTTCAGCCTGCCGAAAATACCGAATGGACTGTTTCGTGTAATGTCCCCAATAATCTGTCTGTCGCTTGAAAATCTGGCAAGCTTCTCTCCGGGATTCCCGTTGCTTCCCTTTTCAATAGATGTGACAGTCGATCTGACAACCTGTCCGTCCTGTACGACAATTGGTTTTTTTGTATCCATATCGGAAATAACATGGCCTAAAGCGCCGTATTTCTTTGATTTAGGATCATAAAAGGTCATCGTCCCGATTCCCGCTGCTGAATCTCTGATATAAAGGCCAATCCGGTATGCGCCTTCATTTTCATCTTTTACCGGAACAAGCTTTGTCTTAAGCTCTTTGTTGTCCCTCGAGATCACTAAGTCAAGAGGCTTGCCGGTCTTTCCTGAATCCTGAATAAACGGCGTCACATCACTCATGCTCTCAACTGTGGTGCCGTTAATTTTCGTGATCATATCACCGACTTGCACTCCGGCTATTTCCCCGGGGGATTTTTTTCCTCCGGATGTTTTAATTTGATGATGTCCGACAACAAGCACGCCAAGTGAATTCAGTTTGACGCCTATTGACTGGCCGCCCGGAATCACCCGGAAATCTTCAAGGACTTTAACGTCCACTTTTTTTATCGGAATGCCGGCAAGGTCAAATACGATTTCTCCGACTCCGCTTTGCCTGCCTTCAATTTGAAGGGATTCACTCCCTGTTTTAATGGAAAATACCTGCTCTGAATCCGCCGCAGCTGCATCAGCCTGCAGGGATGTCTGCATTGATAATTGCTGATTTTCGAATACAGTTAAAGAATTTGGCAATAGAATGTATTCTTTAACAGGTTTTACAAATCCTAAACTCATTAAAGAAACAAGGAGAATACAACCAATTATTTTTCTTATTTTATCTGAGCCCAACTATACACACTCTCCTCGCTCCTACCACACCAATACATCGGCTACATTCATTAATTTTGCCTTTTGGAGGAGCATTTATAACTGATATAAAAAGAAAATGTTGCTGTTTTGGCGTATAATGCCGCAGGACAGGTCATGAGGTGTTTTTTTTGCAGGCAAAAAAAATACTGCCGGCGTGGGCAGTATTTAGAAACTCTTTGCAGCTTCTGCAAGAGCAAGCAATTCTTTGGCATGCTGTTTTGTCAAATCCGTTACTTCAACACCGGCAATCATCCGGCCGACTTCTTTTATCTTTTCTTCCTCGAGAAGAGGTTTGACACTTGTTTTCGTGCGGCCTTTAACCGTCTCTTTGGAGATGAAAAGATGCGTATCTGCCATGGCAGCCACCTGAGGCAGGTGAGTGATGCAGAGCACCTGGGACCCGACAGAAACCTTATAGATCTTTTCTGCGATGGCCTGGGCCACTCTCCCGCTCACTCCAGTATCGACCTCATCAAAAATGATGGACGTCACACCCTGATGCTTGGAGAAAATGCTTTTCATCGCGAGCATGATTCTTGAAAGCTCTCCCCCGGACGCAATTTTGGAAAGCGGTTTAAGGGGTTCACCCGGATTTGTAGATAGATAAAATTCCGTTTCATCTACTCCGTTTTCAGTGAATTTTGCAGGGACACCGTCTATTTGGACACTGTCTGCATGACCCTTGCGGACGCCGAACACAACTTCAAACTTTGTTTTTTCCATATAAAGTTCTTTAAGCTCCTGCTGGATGTTTTTTATCAGCTCGGCAGCACTTTTTCTGCGGACAGCCGTCAGGTTCGAAGCTTCAATCACCAGATCCTTCGTAACCGAATCAAGCTCGTTTTTCAGTTTATAAAGGTGGCTGTCGCGGTTTTGAATCGTATCAATCTCTTCTTCGATTCCCGCTGCATATTCAAGGATTTCCTCTACACTCTGACCGTACTTTCTCTTCAGATGCGTAATCTCCGCAAGCCTTGCTTCAATTTCATTCAGCCGCTCCGGGTCAAACTCAAGCCTGTCAAGTTCACTGCGGATCTGGAACGACAAATCTTCAAGCATGTAGTAGCAGTTGGAGACGGTTTCTGACATTTCTTTCAATGAGTCATTAATCGGAGACACTTCTTCAAGATGGCTCATGGAATGGCCGATATAGTCGAGTCCGCGCTGTTCTCCGTGAAGGGAATTATAGCTGTTCTGCAGGGATTCATAGACCTTTTCAAAGTTGGAGATTTCATTTTTTTCTTCCATGAGCTGTTCGTCTTCTTTTAGTTTCAAATCAGCCTTTTCAATTTCCTCAAGCTGAAATTGAATCAGATCAAGCCTGTGGGCCATTTCCTGTTCGTTTTCAGAAAGCTGTTTGATTTTCTTTTGGAGCGAAGCATATGTAGTGTAAATCTCTCTGTATGACGAAAGAGCATGGTTAATTTTTGACGAACCGTACTGATCAAGCAGCTTCCAGTGATTTTCTTCATTCATCAGCTCCTGATTATCGTGCTGGCCGTGAATATCAATCATGAGCTGGCCAATTTCCCTGAGAATTCCGATAGTCACAAGCTTTCCGTTCACACGGCAAATACTCTTGCCGGCTGCTGAAATATCGCGTCTCAGGACAATCATCCCGTCACTTGTATCGATTCCAAATTCCTGGCATCTTTCAAGGACCGGATGAGCGTCATCATCCAGCAAAAAAAGACCTTCCAGTTCAGCCCTTTTTTCTCCGTAGCGGACAAATTCAGATGACCCTCTTCCTCCTACCAGCAAATGAACGGCATCGATAATAATGGATTTTCCAGCTCCTGTTTCTCCTGTCAGGACCGTAAGCCCTTTTTCAAAAGAGACAGTCAGTGCTTCGATTATGGCAAAGTTCTTTATGGAAAGTTCTGCTAACACAGGGCCGAATCCCCCTTCCATTTCATTCTTTAAAGCATATCCAGGAATCGTTTGGAGATGGTTTCGGTATCATCTGGTGTTCTGCAGATAATTAAGATCGTATCATCTCCGCAGATTGTCCCTAATATTTCATTCCAATCCAGGTTGTCAATAAGTGCTCCTATGGCATTTGCATTGCCGGGCAGTGTTTTCATGATAATGTTATGGCCTGCTGAATCAATTTTTACAAAGGCATCCATTAGCGCCCGTTTCAGTTTCTGAAGCGGGTTAAAGCGCTGATCTGCAGGGAGGCTGTATTTATACCGCCCATCAAGCATCGGGACCTTTACCAGGTGCAGCTCTTTAATGTCTCTTGAGACTGTAGCCTGAGTGACATTAAAGGCAGCTTCCTTAAGCATGTCCACCAGTTCATCCTGCGTTTCCACTTCATTATGTGTGATCAGCTCGCGGATTTTAATGTGTCGTTGACCTTTATTCATTGGGCACCCCTTGTTAACTGTATGATTATACTGAATATGTTATATGAAATCGCTAAAAATGTACATGTTTTTGTCAGCCTGCATGTTCAGGCGGTTCATTGATTTACTGGTAGTATACTCAGAAATGTCAGAAGCATTTGCATTTCTCCCGGCAGAACAAACAGGAATAACGGCAGCAGCGTTATTCCTGTTCCTGTTTCTTTGTTTTCAGTTCACTGTGTGCTTTTTCGACTACTGCATCAATGCTCTCCGGCAGCAGGTTTTCACCAGGCTGGTCCATGGCGTTCTTCAGATGCAGCAGAAATTCAATGTTTCCGTCTCCGCCTGTAATGGGAGAGTAGGAAAGATTGACACAGTCATAGCCCTCTTTGAGAGCGAATTGGGTAATATCTTCAAGCACCAGTCTGTGTGTTTTCGGTTCTCTGACGATGCCCTTTTTGCCTACAAGCTCTTTGCCTGCTTCAAACTGAGGCTTGACGAGCGCGATGCAGTCTCCCCCTGCGACTAATATTTTCTTAAGTGCAGGGAGAATCAGCCTCAAAGAAATAAACGAAACATCAATGGATGCAACTTCAGGCAGACCTTCTGTAAAATCAGCAGGCTCTGAATAACGGAAATTCGTCCGTTCCATCACCGTCACCCGTTCATCCTGCCGGAGCTTCCATGCAAGCTGGTTATACCCGACATCAAGCGCATAGGAGCTTTTTGCCCCGTTTTGGAGGGCACAGTCTGTAAAACCTCCGGTTGATGATCCAATGTCCAAAAGAATTTTGCCCTCTACCGTTAAGTCAAATTCTTTCAATGCTTTTTCAAGCTTTAAGCCACCGCGGCTGACGTACGGCATGACATTTCCTTTTACAGTAAGCTTTAGAGAAGTGTCGACCTTTTCACCCGGTTTTTCCACTCTCTCTTCATTTGCATACACAAGCCCTGCCATAATGGCCCGCTTCGCTTTTTCTCTTGTTTCAATTAACCCTCTTTCTACAAGGAGGATATCAATTCTTTCTTTTTTTGAACTCATTCATTAAACCCTTTTCTCTTTTTCTTTTGAAATGCTGATGATCCGGTCTTCTGCATGCGCCGCTGTCATCCCGATCTCATCAAGCAGCTTGCCTACACTTCCGTGTTCGATAAAACGATCCGGGATTCCCATTCTGTCAATGACAGCATCTGAATAGCCGTTTTCCTGCGCGAATTCCAGAACGGCACTGCCGAATCCTCCTTGAAGGACAGCTTCTTCTATAGTAAGAACAGGAAGCTTTTCTTCAAAAATCTCTGACAGCATGCTCTCATCAAGAGGCTTGATGAACCTTGCGTTGACCACTCTTACAGAAAGGTCTTTATTGGCGAGGCTTTCAGCAGCTTCAAGCGCCATTTCAATGGTCGTTCCAAAGGTCAGGATCACAGCATCGGTTCCAGGTCTGATCACTTCCCATGTGCCTATTGGAATCTCCTTCAGTTCGGCGTCCATCTTGACTCCGATGCCGTTTCCGCGCGGATATCTCAGGGCAATCGGCCCGTCATTGTATTTGATGGCTGTATTAACCATGTGCTGGCCTTCATTCTCATCTTTCGGCATCATCAGCACAATGTTCGGCAAGTGTCTCAGGAAGGCAATATCAAAAACACCCTGATGCGTTTCGCCGTCTGCACCAACCAGGCCTGAGCGGTCGATCCCGATAAAAACGTTCAAATTCTGGCGGCAAATATCATGCACGACCTGATCGTACGCTCTTTGTAGGAACGTTGAGTAAATGGCAAGAAACGGCTTCATATCCTGGGCTGCAAGACCCGCGGCCATTGTCGTTGCATGCTGTTCGGCGATGCCCACATCAAACATGCGGTCAGGAAATTCCGCTGCGAACTTCTCAAGCTTGGAGCCGACAGGCATGGCAGGAGTAACGGCAACAATCCGCTTGTCTTCCCGGGCAAGTTTGCGCACTGTTTCACTGACTAAAGCGCTCCATGCCGGACCGGCTGCCTCCCCTTTCACAAAGTCGCCTGTTTCAATTTTATACGGCCCTGTTCCGTGCCAAGTGCCGATTTTATCGGTTTCAGCAGGCTGATAGCCCTTCCCTTTTTTCGTAATGACGTGCAGCAGCACAGGACCTTTCGTCTTCTTCGCATACTGCAGATTTTCAAAAAGGTCATCATAGTTATGTCCGTCGACAGGACCTAGATAAGTAATGCCGAGCTCCTCGAAAAAGATGCCTGATACAAGCATGTATTTAAGACTGTCTTTCACGCGTTCTGCAGTGGAAGCAAGCTTGCCGCCTACAGCAGGGATCTTCTTCAGGATATATTCGAGTTCATCTTTCACCCATTGATATTTTCCTGCTGTCCGAAGCTTTCCAAGAACGTTGTGCAGAGCACCGACGTTTGGCGCGATGGACATTTCGTTGTCATTCAAGATGATGATCATGTCCTTTTGCTCATGACCGATATGATTCAGGGCCTCAAGTGCCATTCCGCCTGTCAGCGCCCCATCTCCGATAATCGGCACAATGTGATCCTTTGTGCCTTTTAAGTCTCTTGCAATTGCCATTCCCATAGCAGCAGAAAGAGAAGTCGAGCTGTGGCCGGTTTCCCAGACGTCATGTTCGCTTTCGTTGCGTTTTGGGAATCCGCACAATCCCTGGTACTGTCTGATTGTATCGAATTCGCACGCACGGCCTGTCAGAATTTTATGTACATAAGACTGATGGCCAACGTCCCACAAAAATTTATCATTCGGACTGTCGAAGATTTTATGTAAGGCAATTGTCAATTCAACCACACCTAAATTCGGTCCGATGTGCCCTCCTGTTACAGAAAGCTTTTCAATCAAAAATTTGCGGATTTCCGCACCCAGCTGTTCTAGTTCAGGGTTTGAAAGCTTCTTAAGGAAGGACGGGTCTTTAATGGATAATAGATCCAAATGGATCACTCGCTTTCAGTTCATTTTCAAGGTCTTTTGCTAAAAAAGAGCCGCTAACACAGCAAGTGATAACGGCGCCATTGTTTAATTATCGCTTTATTTGCAGTCTTTACCGCGCTGTCTGCTTAAGATATGTATAAAATATGGTGATAGTATACCATACCGTATGAAAAACCTCAATTTGACGTAGGTTTATAACAAAAGCGGAAGCGCCAAGACCCGCTCCGACAGGCAGATAAGAATCCGGCAGAAAAGTCCGGGTCCCGCCTTTTTTGCCGGATTTGTTCTGACAGAGGATCTGGGCGCTGGACGAGGTTATCTTTTTCATGCGGTAGCCTTATATAATTTATTATCCCTTTTCCAATAAAAAAACGCGACCTGGCGTCGCGTTTTTTAATGGTCTCTTGAAGCAATCAGATCGCAAAGCTCCTCTAGAAGAGACGAATCTATCTTCATTTCTGAAAGGATGCCTTTTGCTTGTGCAATATGGCCTGCAAGCTTTTCTTTTGCTCCCTCGAGGGTGAGAAGAGCAGGATAGGTTGTTTTTTGATTTCCTTCATCTGAACCGACAGGCTTGCCGATCTTGGCCTGCTGTCCTTCAATATCCAGAATATCATCCTGGATTTGAAAAGCGATACCTAAATGATAGGAAAACGTTCTGAGCATTTCTTTTTCATCCGCTTCTGCTTCTGCAAGGATTGCTCCTGCCATGATGGAAAAGCCAAGAAGCTTTGCTGTTTTATGCTCATGTATGTATTCGAGCTCCGTAAGGGAAAGAGTTTTCCCCTCACCCTGCATATCAGCAACCTGCCCTCCAACCATCCCTTCTGCACCCGATGCGCGCACAAGTTCACTGATTAAAGACAGACGCATTTCTGCAGAGATGTCCTGCTGGTCTGATATGACGCCGAAGCTGTGTGTCAATAGACCGTCACCCGCAAGAATCGCCATTGCTTCGCCAAACACTTTATGGTTTGTCGGTTTGCCTCTTCGCAAATCATCATTGTCCATCGCCGGGAGGTCATCATGAATGAGAGAATAAGTATGGATCATTTCAACCGCGCATGCAGCAGGAATGCCCATTTCTTCTTCTTTTCCGAAAGCTCTGAGAACCGCGAGAACCAGCGCGGGACGCAGACGCTTGCCTCCTGCTGTCAGGGAATAGGACATTGCCTCTTTAATAACAGCGGGAGCATGAAGGCTGCTGATGTACTCAGGCAGCCTTGCTTCAATCATTTCTTTTCTCGAAGAAAGAAACTGGCTGAGGTTCATCATTCTTCCTCCTGAAGGTCAAACGGCGCAAGCTCCCCGTCTTCGCGGAGAATAAGGTCCATTTGCTTTTCAACCGATTGAAGCTTATCGTGGCAAAGCTTTGACAGCTTCATGCCGTCCTGAAAGTAGGCAATCGCTTTTTCCAGCGGAACATCGCCTTCTTCAAGCTTTTCCACAATTTCCTCAAGCTCTTCCATAGCCTGTTCAAACGTAACCTCTTTTTTTTCACTCATGTGACTTTCGCTCCTCCACTCCTGTAACTTGGCAGATGACTTGTCCGTCCTGCAGATGAATGTTCAGACCGTCGCCTTTTTTCACCTGCGAAATGCTTTTTACAAGACTGTCATCTTTATAAGCAATACTGTAGCCCCGGTCCATGATTTTAAGGGGGCTGAGTGCATTAAGATTTGCAGCCATTGCCCCGAACGCAGCCTGTTTTTGTTTCAGAAGCACAGACATATCACGCGTCATTTTTTTGACAAGCTGCTGGTGGCGTTCTTTTTCGCGGCTGATCTTTTCATCCGGAAGAACCCTGAGCAAACGGCTGCTCAATGCTGCAAACCGCTCTTTTTTCATCTGGATGTTGCGGATGCTCTCCTTTTGCAGGGATTCAACGAGAACATCAAGCTGCTGCTCTTTTTGCTGATACAGCTGCTTCGGGTATTTAAACGCATATGATTTCTGGTAATAGGCAAGCTGCTCTTTCTTCGCCGTAAGCTTTTCCTGCATCGCTCTCAAAAGCCTGGTCTTTTTGTTTGCCGTTCTCTCAAGAAGATCGGCAAAATGGGGAACAGCAAGCTCCGCAGCACCTGTCGGCGTCGGCGCGCGCAAATCAGCGACAAAATCGGCAATTGTGTAATCCGTCTCATGTCCGACAGCCGAGATAATCGGCACTTTTGAGCTGAATATTTCACGCGCGACGATTTCTTCGTTGAACGCCCACAGTTCTTCTATGGAACCTCCGCCCCTGCCTGCAATAATCACATCAAGTGTTCCTAGGCTGTTTGCCTGCCGGATTGCTTTCACAACAGACGGGCCTGCGTTTATTCCCTGTACAAGGGCAGGAATAATGATTACCTTTGCAGACGGGTAGCGGCGTTTGATTGTTGTTAAAATATCACGCACAGCAGCGCCTGTAGGTGATGTAATGACACCTATTTCAGAAGGATATTTCGGGATCGGCTGTTTGTGCCTTTCGTCAAAAAGCCCTTCCTTTTCAAGCTTCTTTTTCAGCTCTTCATAAGCAAGATACAGACTTCCGATGCCGTCAGGCTGCATTTCTTTTACATAGACCTGATAATTTCCGCTTGGTTCGTACACGGAAATTTCACAGCGCAGCAGCACCTTCATCCCGTTTTCAGGCATGAATTTTAAGGAAGCGTTCTGGCCTGCAAACATAACAGCCGCAATACGCGCTCCCTCATCCTTCAATGTGAAATACATGTGGCCGCGGCTGTGCATTTTAAAGTTGGAAAGCTCGCCTTTGACCCAAATATCCTTTAAATGCGGATCGGCATCAAACTTCCGCTTGATGTATTTTGTGAGGGCGGTTACCGTCACATGTTTGATTTCACTCATCCGCCTGAACTCCTTTATCTTACTTGGAAGGCTGTTTAACAGCAGATTTTTTGGCTGATTTTACAACGTTATGCGCAAGCATAGTGATTGTCATCGGACCAACGCCGCCTGGAACAGGAGTAATATGGCTGGCTTTGTTCATTGCATCCTCAAAGACAACATCTCCGCACAGCTTTCCGGTGTCCAGTCTGTTGACTCCGACATCAATGACAGCAGCGCCTTCTTTAAGATGGTCTCCTGTAATGAAGTTCGCTTTTCCAACAGCAGCAATCAGAATATCTGCCTGACGGGTCATTTCTTTTAAGTTTGGCGTTCTTGAATGGCAGTACGTTACTGTCGCATGCTCATTAAGCAGCAGGATGCCGGCAGGTTTTCCGACAATGTTGCTTCTTCCGACAACAACGACATGCTTTCCTGAAATTTCAATCCCGGCAGATTTAATCATTTCCACGATTCCTGCAGGGGTACATGGAAGAAAAGTGTCCTGTCCGACCATCATTTGTCCGACATTAAGAGGATGGAATCCGTCAACGTCCTTTTCAGGAGAAATTTTTTCAATGACTGCTTTTTCGCTGATGTGCTCAGGCAGAGGCAGCTGTACAAGTATGCCATGGCAGCTGTCGTCCTCATTGTAGGTATCAATCACATTAAGCAGTTCTTCTTCCGTCATCTTTTCTGAAAAATGTTCAAGTTTAAAAGCAACCCCGATTTCTTCGGACGCTTTCTGTTTCCCTTTAATATAGGAAAGAGATGCGGGGTTGTCACCGACAAGAATAATCGTTAATCCAGGAGTAATTCCCTGTTCTTTTAATCCTTTTACTTCCTCGGCAAGCTGTCTGCGTTTTTCCTGTGCCAATTCTTTTCCGCTGATGATTGAAGCTGTCATTGTTTTGTTCCTCCTCAGGTGGTGTTTGACAGAGTTATCTGTCGAGTGCTGATTTAATGTTTGAGAGGACTCCGTTGATAAATTTCGGCGATTGATCATCCCCGAACGTTTTGGCGAGTTCGATGGCTTCGTCAAGGGTAACGTTAAGAGGAATTTCCTCCATAAACATCATTTCAAAAACAGCTAAACGAAGAACAGAGCGGTCAACGTTTGCAAGCCGTTCAAGCTTCCAGTTTACGAGGTGAGGCTTAATTTGCTCATCAATTTCTTCTGTATGTTCCACTGTCCCAAGAACGAGTGCCGTCATGAATTCATCCATCTGTTCTCCGTCCAGGGCATGATTCATAGCTTCCTTTGGATCAATCTCGCTTACGTCTATCTGAAAGAGTGCCTGAAGTGCTTTTTCTCTTGCTAATCTTCGTTTCATTCTTACTTGCTCCTTTATGTACAAAAATGTCGAAATGTCATAGAACGATCATACCATATTTTACGGACAGAAGCACACTGCAGTTGTTGTTTTTCGGCCAAATAACGAATAAAAAACTGCCTTCTCTTTAAAACATTCGTAGTTTGTGGAATCTTCGCTCTATTCAGTCTGGAATATGGCAATTTTTTAAAAGACTGCTTGGCAATACCCGTTCCCTTTCGCTCCAGTCACAAGATTACCGCGGGGAGCTCCGGAAGCTTCCTCGCTGCGCTTGCGGGATCTTCCGTGCCCTCTTCATCCCGAAGAAAAGCGGAAGCGCCCGTTTTGCTCCGGGAGTCAGATAAGAAATCACCCGAAAAGTCCGGGTTTGACTTTTTGGGGGATTTTGTTCTGACAGTGGAGTTGGGCGCTGCAGCTAGACAAGGAGTCAAGTGCCTTCCGCTACAGTCCACTCGGTTTGTAAGCAATACAATTTGATGCTCCATTCGAAAATATCCTTCTTCCAAACTTTTTAAGAAAAAAAGCCAAAGGAAGAACTCCTCTGGCTTTACATTTCCTGGTCGATTTCAATTTCCTGTGATTTTGTTTCGAACTGAATTCCGACTACATGGATATTTATCTCGTTGATTTCAAGAGCGGTCATGTTGAACAGCGCCTGGCGTGTGTTGTCCTGGATACGCTGGGCGACAGTCGGAATGGAAACCCCGAACATCATGACGCAGTAGACATCAATTGTGATTCCGTCTTCAGAAAGATCAACCTTTACGCCTTTGCCGTGGTTTTTCTTGCCGAGGCGTTCTACAACGCCTGAAGCGAAGTTTCCGCGCATTTGTGCAACGCCTTCTACTTCAGATGCAGCGATTCCGGCAATCACTTCAATGACTTCCGGGGCAATTTCAACTTTGCCGAGACCATTTTCTTCATGGGTCATTTCAAGCAGCCTGTTTTCTTTCAAGAGTCAGCACCTCCGTGTATTTTTAAGATTCCATAACCTTATGGATTTCTAAGAACTTCGTATTAAAATCTCCGGAAACAAACGTTTCGTGTTCAAGCAGTTTTTGATGGAAAGGAATCGTTGTTGAGATCCCCTCGATAACAAATTCACTCAGCGCCCGTTTCATTCTCGCAATCGCTTCCTCGCGGGTTGCTCCATAAGTGATCAATTTGGCAATCATGGAGTCGTAATAAGGAGGAATAGAATAACCAGGGTATGCTGCTGAGTCTACTCTAACACCAAGGCCACCGGGCGGCAAGTACATTTCTATTTTACCAGGAGAGGGCATAAAATTCTTCTCCGGGTTCTCTGCATTGATGCGGCATTCGATTGACCAGCCGTTAAAGACAACATCTTCCTGCTTTACAGAAAGTTCTTTGCCTGAAGCAACCATGATTTGCTCCTTGATCAGGTCGATGCCTGTGACCATTTCCGTGACAGGATGCTCAACCTGAATCCGCGTGTTCATCTCCATGAAGTAAAACTTATCTTCGATGTGATCGAAAATAAATTCGACTGTGCCTGCTCCGGTATAATTGACGGCTTCAGCAGCTTTAACTGCAGCTCTTCCCATCGTCTCGCGCATTTCAGCTGAAAGGGCAGGAGACGGAGTTTCTTCAACCAGTTTTTGAAGTCTGCGCTGAATGGAGCAGTCTCTTTCTCCTAAATGGATCACATTGCCGAGAGAGTCGGCCATGACCTGAATCTCCACGTGTCTGAAATCCTCGATATACTTCTCAATATAGACACCGGGATTTCCAAATGCAGTGGCAGCTTCCTGCTGGGTGATTTGGATGCCTTTGATCAGATCCTGTTCTGTTTTTGCAACACGTATTCCTTTTCCGCCTCCGCCTGCCGTTGCTTTAATAATGACAGGGTATCCGATGTCATTGGCAAGTGAAACAGCATCGCCCGTATCCTTGATGATGCCTTGAGATCCCGGAACAATCGGAACACCGGCTTTTCTCATCGTTTCCCTGGCAACGTCCTTTGTTCCCATTTTAGAAATCGCATCTGCGCTTGGTCCGACGAAGATGATGTTGCACTCTTCGCACAGCTCTGCAAAATCAGCATTTTCCGCCAGGAATCCGTAACCCGGATGAATGGCTTCACTTCCTGTAAGTTTTGCCACGCTGATGATATTTGTGAAATTCAGATAGCTGTCTTTTGAAGCTGTCGGTCCGACACAATAAGCTTCATCAGCGAGCTGAACGTGCAAAGAATCTCTGTCTGCTTCTGAAAAGACGGCAACCGTCTCAATACCCAGTTCTTTGCAGGCCCGAATGATCCGTACCGCAATTTCTCCTCTGTTTGCTATAAGCAATTTCTTAATCATAGTTTCTCTCCTTACTCTGGTCTGACAAGGAATAAAGGCTGTCCGTATTCTACTAGCTGTCCATTTTCAGCCAGGATTTCCACGATCTCGCCTTTTACTTCTGCTTCAATTTCGTTAAACAGCTTCATCGCTTCCACGATGCAGACAACCGAATCATTTGTTACCTTTGAGCCAACGCTCACATAGTTGTCTGTTTCAGGAGATGAGGCTGCATAGAATGTGCCGACCATCGGCGAAGTGATTTTATGTAGATTTTCTTCCTGGGCAGGAGCCTTCGCTTCTTCCTTTGGCACTTCTTTTACTTCCTGAAGGGCTGCAGGAGCCGCAGCCGGCTGTGCTGCTGGCATTTGAGGAGCTGCTTGTACAGGAGCTGTCTGCACAGCTGCTTTCTCAAGCTCTTCCATGCGTTTCTTTAATTTAATTTTAGAACCTTCATGTTCATACGTAAATTCGTCGATTGAAGACTGGTCAACAAGCTTGATCAGTTCTCTGATTTCTTGTATTTTCAACATCTGCTGGCACCCCTATTCAAATTCTTGATGATTGTGTTTCCGCGTTTTAAGCAAGGCAAAGCTTCATTTAAGGATAATGGACTATGACAGAAAAACGCCAAAAAAGCATTACCCGTACTCTTCGGGTGATTTCTTATCTGACTCCCGGAGCTAAACGGGTGCTTCCGCTTTTCGCATTGTCTAGCTTCAACAGCCAGCTCCTCTGTCAGAACAGAATCGTCGAAAAAGGCAAAACTGGACTTTTCCGGTGATTTCTTATCTGACTGCCGGAGATAAAACGGGTGCTTCCGCTTTTCGCATTGTCTAGCTCCAGCACCCAGCTCCTCTGTCAGAACAAAATCCCCCAAAAAGTCAAACCCGGACTTTTCGGGTGATTTCTTATCTGACTCCCGGAGCTAAACGGGTGCTTCCGCTTTTCTTATAGCCTAGTACTAAAACGAAGTCCTATGTCTATCTTACGACATTTGGGTCCTTAAATTCAATATGTATTCTTGCCCGCCCCCGGTGATCTTAAAATAAACTGTTCTTTTCAATTATAAGGGATAATTGAAAATTTTGAAATGACAGGCAGGTAAAAGACAAAACCCCGCGCCATGGACGCGGGGTTTTACGATTATTGATTTGAAGGTTCAAGCGTAACAGCTACATCTTCCATGCCTTTCATCTCGCCGCTGACTAGCTGGATGATTTTATTGGCTTCTGAAGCCGAACTTTCTTTTGCTTTTACTGTTACTTTGACTTTTTCGCCTTCAATTCTAACAAGGGCATCATCGTAGCCGTTTGATTTGATGAACGTCTCAAGGATTTCCTCGTTGGCAACTGCTTCGTCAATAGCATTCATTTCATCACGGGCAGCGCTTTTTTCTGCAGCACTCGCCTCTTTGCTTGCTACAACGTCTTCAAGGCTTTCTTTCTTGGCGTTTCGGGAATCTTCAAGCTGCATGCGGATCGTTGCAAAAAGTTCATCATTTGAAACAGAAACAACCGTTCCTTCTTCTGCTTCTTCAACTGTCACTTCAGCCTCTCCATCCTTCTTTGCTTCTTTCGCAGCTTCCGCTTTTTCTGCTTTTTCAGCACCTGTCATGGCCACATCATTTTTGATTTCTTCAGGTGTCGTGATGTAGTACACTGAAAGCACAACCACCAAGCTTAACATTGTTAATAACCAAACCGTTTGTTTTTTCAGCATCATTCAAGAATCCTCCTCTATTTCCCTTTTTTCGCCGCTACTGCTACGCGGTGGCTTGGAACTCCAAGCACTCTCGTTACAGCCTCAACGATTGATTTTTTTATTTGAATGTTGTCAGCACCCTCAGCTACCACAAGCACACCCCTGATTTCCGGTTTTTTCGTCTGCAGGATGATGGGTGTCTCCTGATCTCCCTTTCGAATAATAACAACGGATTCTTCTGTTGAACCATCTTCCACTGTCCGCTTGCCGCCCTGAGGATCTGTCTCTTCAGTTGTCTGATTCTGGCTCACGCTGTTTCTCTCAAGAATTTGCTCGGAAGTCGCTTCTACGTTGACAACGACCATGGCATTGTTTATTCCGGACATGGAATCAAGCGCTTCTTTTAATTGATTCTCGTATTCTTGCTCATATTTCTCGATCGAACCTGAGCCCCCGCCTTCATCAGCTGGTTTAAACACTTCTTCGTCTTTTGCAGATGTAGAAGACAACCCGGATACTTGAGATACGTCAGGCATGGCCGTCTGACCGGACAACAGATTGCTTACGAGCATAAATCCGATGCCAAGCGCAAGCGCGATCAGGAGGTAGTGGTACTTGTTCGGTTTTTTGCCGTTTTCAGAGTTTAGCAGTGTTTTCAATTTTTCTAGCATTTGTTTGGGACTATTCATCTGTGCTGCCCTCCCCTCCTTCCATTTTCAAGGAAATCTTCTCAGGGTCGACTCCCCAGATACTGGCTAAATAAGTTTTAATCTCAGATTCAGAAGCAATGGAATCTTCCTCTCCCCTATTAGTACCGCTGATGTCAACCGGCTGTACGGCTTCAACGGCTCCGGTTTCTTTTGCGCCGGCCTGAAGCGTTACTTCAATGCTCTGCAGACTGGTTTCTATTTTTTCAAAAGGCGCTTCTGCAGATAGACGGATGTCTTTTATCGCTAGATCATAGCTTTTCACCAGCTCCTCTTTTGCCTGCGTTTTTAATTGGACAGCCATGTTTTCTAAAATATATGCATCATTTGAGGCTTGTATTTCTTTTTTTTGTGAATCTATGGATTTTTTTATTTCTGCTTCTTTTGCAGATGAATAGCTGCCGATCCCGGCTTCCTGGACCATTGCCGGGATATCGGCGGACAAGAGCTTAAAGATCGGCGACAGGATAATCACGATTAGCAGAAGGCTGATCACCATTTTGGCGTACTTTTGCATGGCCGAGTTCGGCAAAAGCAGATCCAGTATGACAGCCAGCATGATGAAAAGAATAATGTTTGCAATCCACTCTGTCAGAAATGACATGCTGACTCCCTCCTAACGAACCATCATGGTTATATTGCCAGCCGCAATAATGACTGTAAGACTGAGGAAAAACATCAGTGACACGATGGCAAGCGCCGCAAAAATATAGATGACACTTTTGCTGATGATATCCAGGCATTTGATGATCGGACCGCCGCCAAGGGGCTGAAGCAGTGCAGCTGTAAATTTATAAATAAAGGCCAGAGTCAGCACTTTTATCGCCGGGAAAGCGGCGATGAACAGCAGAATCGCCACACCGAGAATGCCCACTGTGTTCTTCAGAAGAACAGAAGCGCTGATGACCGTATCGGTTGCATCGGTAAACATCCGCCCGAGGACAGGTATAAAGTTTCCTGTGACAAACTTGGCCGTGCGGATGGCCATCCCGTCAGAAACGGCAGCTGATGCCCCCTGAACGGAAATCACTCCGAGAAATACCGTCAAGAACGTACCAAGCAGCCCGATCCCTATGTTTCTTAAAAGCTGGGCTAGCTGGGTGACTTTATACTGATCTGTGAGCGTGCTGACAATGCTCAGCAAGGCGGAGAGAAACAATAGCGGCAGAACAATTTTCTCAATCAGCACTCCGCTTGTATTCATGAGGAAAAGGATGACCGGGTGAAAAAAGGCGGCTGATATCAGCCCTCCGGAAGCCGCCATCAAAGCGAGAAGAAGCGGAATGAGTGCGAGTATGAAGCTTGACATCGTACGGATCGCTTCAACCGTATATTCAATTGCAATATGAAAGCTGTTCAGAGCGATGATCATTAAAACCATGTAAACGAGAGCATAAGCGACTTTGCTGACTGTGCTCTGACTGAACGCGTCCTGAAGGAGCTGCAGCAGCATGCTGAAGATCGTCAGCATAATCAATGTCCCGAGCAGTTTTCCGTTTGCAATGATTTCATGGAAAATGTAGCTAAGGAAAGCTTTTGACCATTCTTTAAAGGATAATTCTTTCTCGCCGTTTAAAAATTGAAGCAGACTTCCTTTTTGGCTTTCAGGAAGATACCCTCCGTATTCTGTCATAATGTCGTCCCAGAACGTTTTAATTTCCTGGATCCCAAGCTTGTCTATCTGCTGATCAACCAATTCCTGCTGCGGCGGAGGGGGAGAAGCTTGTACAAGTGCCGGAAATGAAAAAAAGAAAAGAAAAAAGACAGCTGCGATTCCCTTTTTAATAACTCTCACCCCTTATCCATCACGCCGGTATCAGGCCGATGATGGTTTCAATTATGACAGTCAGGATCGGAACGGCCATCGCAAGAATAATGATTTTTCCGCCAAGCTCAATTTTCGAAGCAATGGCTCCCTGACCTGCATCCTTTGTAATCTGTGCGCCAAATTCGGCAATATAGGCAATTCCGATAATTTTCAGGATCGTCTCCACATACATCATGTTGATGTTTGCATTGAGCGCAATTTTTTCAATCATGGTGATGATCTGAGCAACGCCGTCAACTAAAAACAGAAATATGACGCAGCCGACAAAAACCACGAGCATGAATGCATATGTGGGCTTTTGTTCTTTTACAATCAGCGCGAGAAAGGTAGCAACTAAACCAAGTCCGACAATCTGGATAATTTCAATGGCTGAGCCCCCCTATCCCTGAAAAAGGAAGACTGATTTAATTTTCTGAAACAAATCTTCCACAATGGAAGCCACCATAAACAGAATATAAATAAAGCCCAGGAGCGTGACCCATTGCGCATACTCTTTTTTGCCCATCTGATCAAGGATTGTGTGAAGAAAAGCGACGACAATTCCGATGCCCGCTATTTGAAAAATGATATTTACATCTACTCCCATTGCATGTAATCCTCCTGACTGCTACATCAATAAAATAACCAGCAATAAACCAGATAAGAATCCGAGGCTTTTCAGCATCTTTTCATAGCGGCTCTGTCTGTCGAGTGCATCTGCTTCCTCTCTTTCAAGATGGGCAAGTGCGAGGCGAATATGTTTCTGCTGCGAGATCAGATCATGCTGGCCGAGTGTTTCGCCAAACTGCTTCATAATCTCGTACTCTCCCTGTTTAAAGGCAGTCATCCTCCACACTTCCTGCATGCTGTTTTCCCAGGCTGCCCTGACGCTTGTATGCCCTGCAGACAGACGCTTTGAAAATACCTCAAAAAACCAGGAAAGCGGCTTTGGCATTTGCTTTGAAAGGGTGGCGGCTGCTTCTTTTAATGGGGTATGTGCATACATAATTTCAGCTTCGAGCGCCTGCAGAGCAACCTTCAGCTGTCTCAGCTGGCGAGGGCGTTCACTGATGTGTTTTGCCGTTTCAAAGCCGGCCCATGTTGTAGCAAGCAGGATAAATACAGCTCCAAGCAGCTTCAGCATAGCGGGACACCTTCTTCCGTTCTGACAATCCGCCCTTGTGCATCAATGACTCTCTGAACCGTTCCGGGGCCGCTCACTCTTGACAGCTCTATGAATCTCTTAAAAACATGATGGTTTAATAGAGGAGCAATAGTCGGCCGCATTTTAATATCCTCAAGAGAGCATCCGTGAACGGATATAAACAGTCCGACACCCGCATGAACAGCCTCAAGAATCGCTTCTGTATCTTCCATTCTCCCCGCCTCATCCACGACGAGAACATCGGGACTCATAGAGCGGATCATCATCATCATGCCTTCTGCTTTCGGACATGCATCAAGCACGTCCACTCTTTCGCCGAACTCGTGCTGGGGGATGCCGTTTATGCATCCTGCAATCTCTGAGCGCTCATCTACAATCCCTACTTTTCTTGATGGAATCTGTCCATGACCTGTACTCATGATTCGTGCAAAGTCGCGGAGCATCGTCGTTTTACCAGTCTGAGGCGGGCCGATAATCATGGTATTCAGCCACTCTCCGCTGTAGCAGCAAGGGATGAACCGGTCAGCAATCCCGCGTTTTTGACGCGCCACACGAATGTTGAAAGACGTGACATTCCGGATGGCTTTTACACGTCCGTTCTCTGTAATGACCCGCCCCGAAAGCCCTACACGATGGCCGCCCTGAATGGTGATAAAGCCGCGTTTAAGCTCTTCTTCAAGTGCGTAGATGCTGTACTGGCTCAATTCGCTCAGAAGAGAAATTCCGTCCTGATGTGTAGCGATGCACGAAAGGAAAACAGGTTTTCCCGCCGCTGTCACTTCAACCCGCTTTGAAATTCTGATGCGAATCTCTTCCATTTGCTGCAGCACATGCGGCGGAAGGTCCAGTATATGCTGTCTGATCGGCTCAGGAAGCATAGCTGTAATCTCATTCACATGGCTTCCTCCTTGCATAGTCTCTTAATACTCCTATGTGTATGCAGGCTTGGACACATTATGACTGTGACCTCATTTATAAACGCCAATTAAGATAAAGGCTACGCCGATTGAGATGAAAATCAGTTTTGCATAAGACAGCTGTTCTGCAATTTGGAAAATGCCGATCGTCATTGTCAAAATAAAAATGACCGGCCCGACAATAGCCAGCATGGAGTTAATCAGTACAGCCTTCCGCACATCATTAAAGACAAGCATCAAAACAGCAGCCGTCATTTCAATGCTTGCAGACAGCAGCCTCAAAAGGGCCATGGATCTGACAGCAGGATCCAGACCGGCAAGAAAATGCTTCATCTTCTTCCTCCCCTATTCTTCTAATCACAAAGCTGCGGATTTTCGCTTGTCCATTCCCAAAAGAACGAAACCGGAGCCCGCAAACGGAGTTATAGTCCAGTCTATGAGAGAAAAAGGCCGTTTAGACAAAAAGAATTCTTGACAGAATTTTCAGATTTTATAATAATAGGTACAAAGGGGGATGTGTCATGGGATTTGGAATAGAAGCTTATGAGGTCTATCACTATTTGCAGTGGGCCATCGGGATTGCCGTATACATACTATTGCCGGCCGCACTTCTTTTCAAAGCGGGGAAAAAAAGAGAGCAGGAGCCGCGTACTTTCCAGGCGCAGACAATGATTGAGGAAGGAACAAAAGCGCAGGCGCCTTGAACAGATCCGATAGGCAGATAAGAATGCGACAGAAAAGTCCAGGCTAGACTTTTAAGGCGGATTTGTTCTGACAGAGGATCTAGTCGCTGAAGCTGCAAGAAGAAAACTTTATAAAAATATACACACCCGAGAATTTTTGATGAATGAATAAACAAAAAAAACTCCATCTGATGAGATGGAGTTTTTTTATGCTGGTTACGCGCGTGACACGTATGAGCTGTCTGTTGTGTTGATAATCAGAACGTCTCCTTCGTTAACGAAGAACGGGACGTTGACGATCAGTCCTGTCTGCACTTTAGCAGGCTTTGTTCCGCCGGAAGCTGTATCACCTTTAATGCCAGGCTCTGTTTCGATAACTTCAAGTTCCACTGTGTTAGGAAGCTCAACACCAAGCGTTTCGCTGCCGAACATCATGATGGATACTTCCATGTTTTCCTTAAGGAATTTAAGTTCATACTCGATTGAAGCTTCAGGCAGTTCCACTTGATCATAAGACTCATTGTCCATGAACACATGCTGGTCGCCATTTGCATAAAGATACTGCATTTTGCGGTTTTCAATTTGAGCTTTTGCTACTTTTTCACCAGCACGGAACGTTTTTTCCTGAACAGCTCCAGTACGGAGGTTGCGCAGTTTAGAGCGTACGAATGCAGCGCCCTTTCCCGGTTTTACATGCTGGAAATCCATAACGCGCCAAATGCCGTTATCTACCTCGATTGTTAAGCCCGTACGAAAATCATTAACTGAAATCATATTTGTTCCTCCTATGTAAATAACACTTTTTAGCCTTCCGGAAGCTTTTTATAAGATAATAAGCTCTTTAGGGGAGTGTGTCAGAGATTCATTGCCGTCTTCCTTAACCACTGTATCGTCCTCGATCCTGACTCCGCCAAGCTTAGGAACATAAATTCCCGGCTCTACTGTAACAATCATGCCCGGCTCAAGAACCGTTTCTGATTTTGCGGATAATGACGGACTTTCGTGAACTTCCATTCCAAGGCCGTGTCCGGTTGAATGGCCAAAATACTCGCCATAGCCGTTCTCTGAAATATAATCCCTTGTCAAAGCATCAGCTTCTTTTCCGGTCATACCTGCTTTAATACCATTCATGCCGCGCAGCTGGGCTTCAAGAACAATGGAATAGATTTTCTTCAGCTCATCACTTGGATTGCCGACTGCAATCGTGCGTGTAATATCTGAACAATATCCTTTGTAGTATGCTCCAAAGTCGAAGGTTACAAAATCGCCCTTTTCAATTTCTTTTTCACTTGCCACACCGTGCGGAAGAGCTGACCTGTGGCCGGATGCGACTATGATATCAAATGATGAAGAAACAGCGCCCTGCTTTCTCATAAAGAATTCAAGTTCGTTTGAAACCTCAATTTCCTTCATGCCGGGCTGTACTACTGTAAGAATATGCTTAAATGCAGCATCGGCGATCTCCGCAGCTTCCTTTAATATCTTAATCTCTGCTGCAGACTTAATCAAGCGTAACTTTTCCACCGCCTCAGACACCGGAACAAACTCAATTCCCTTCAGTTTGGAAGCATAAGCGGAATACGTTGCAAAGGATAAATGATCCTGTTCAAAGCCAAGACGCTTGATTGAAAGCTTTTCTGCCTGTGCAGCCACTTCGTCAAGAATCGGCCCCTTGTGCTGAACAATGTCATAGCCTTCAACCTGCTTGGCTGCCTGCTCTGTATACCTGAAGTCCGTGATAAATACGGCTCCTGACAGAGAAATGAGCGCGACACCCGATGAGCCTGTAAAACCGGTCATGTACCGTCTGTTATAGTCGCTTGCAATAAGAAGTCCGTCAACATCAAGCTCCTTAAGCCTTTTTCTTAATTTCTCAATCTTCAGCATGCTGTTTCTCCCCTATCTTTGTATGTATTGCCTGCAGGGCAAATTGGTACCCCTGAAATCCGAGTCCGACCACCTGTCCGGCAGTGACCGGCGCAGTGACAGACTGATGCCTGAACGGCTCCCGGCTGTGAACATTGGAGATATGCACTTCAATCACAGGAAGAGGAACGCTTGCAATGGCATCTCTCAATGCATAGCTGTAGTGGGTAAACGCCCCCGGATTCAGCACAATGCCATCGTAGTGGCCATCTGATCCATGAATGGCATCAATCAGGTCCCCTTCATGATTGGACTGAAAGCAAGTGACCTGAAACCCCTGCTTTTCAGCAAAAACCATCAGCTCACGCTCAAGATCTGTCAGCGTTTTGCTTCCATAAATATCAGGTTCACGCAACCCAAGGCGATTTAGATTTGGGCCGTTAATTACCATATAGTGTCTCATCTTTCGACCTCCAAGCACTATGAGGACTCTTCTTCATGTGACAGATGTTTTCGTCAAAAACACTCCCTTAAACAAAAGCCGCATGAATAAAAAGCCGACAAAAAATAGAATGTTCATTTTAGAACATTCTACCATACTTCATTGTGCGTTACCTCCATTGTTACGTGGAAGCGCTGCCCTTTTTTTTCGATTGAAGCTCATTTTGTTCAAAGGAAATGGAATACCCGATAAAGACCCCATATAAAATGTATAAACATATCATCGTAACCGTTGTCAGGCGCTCGAGTTCAAAGACTGTTTTGACGTTTGGAAAGATCGGATTCAAGAGGAAAAAGACAAGCGCCCATAAAGCCGCTCCATATATCATGCCGACGAAAATAGACGAAAACCTTTTTAAAACTAAGTAATAGACGAGTGCCGTTCCTACAGAAAGGAATCCGATGACCAATACTCCCGCAAAATTTCCGATCGTGCCGTTTTTCCAGTCACCAAGCAGAAACGGCTGCAGCAGCATGTTCGGACTGATTTCTGTCATGTTCAGCACATAAGCCAAATAGCCGATTAAACTCCAGAAAATACCTCCTGCAAATCCGGTAATCATAGCTCTTGCGATAAACGGGAGACCCTCGCCCTGCTTATCATCCTGTTCATCTTTCATTCCAGCAGAATTAGACTGAAAATCATCTGTCATATGTACACCTCCTTCTCCTAGTATGTACAGTCATCCCGAAAATTGATGCAGAAAATGTCTAACTGGCCGGTAAAAGGATATACTACATACGTACTTTCACATCGAACCTTTCCGGCCTGCATAAAATGAAGAATAAAATACAACTGCCTAGAGGTTTATCCTGTTTTTATGTAGAATATAAACATAACATTCTCTTCCGTTTTGTTTAAAATCCGCTCAAAAAGAGAATAGATAGGTAGGTTGGTGAAAAATGTCAAAGCAGAACAAGCCCGCATATGGCGGGCAAGCAGTAGTAGAGGGCGTCATGTTTGGCGGCAAGCATCACTACGTTACAGCCATCAGACGGAAAAACAAGGAAATTGATTATTTCCGGCTGCCGAGAAAATCAAACAGCACACTGACAGCCCTTAAAAAAATACCATTTATCCGCGGGATCGCAGCAATCATAGAAGCAAGCGCAAATGGTACGAAACATCTCAACTTTTCAACAGACAGGTACGACCTTGATCCAGAAGATGACGAGCAGCTGAACGAGCCGAAAAAAGAATCAAAGCTGACGATGATACTCGGTGTTGCAGCAATCGGGGTTCTGTCCTTTTTATTCGGAAAATTCATCTTTACACTCGTCCCGCTTTTTCTTGCAGAGCTTACAAGACCTGTTTTTGCATCGGATTTGTCACAGATCCTGATTGAAGGTCTTTTCAAACTTATTCTCCTGCTTGCCTATATTTACGCGATATCCTTTACTCCGCTGATCAAGCGTGTATTCCAGTATCACGGGGCAGAGCATAAAGTCATTAACTGTTATGAAAACGGTATGCCGCTCACAGTTGAGAACGTTCAGAGCAACAGCCGCCTTCATTACAGATGCGGAAGCAGCTTCCTTCTTTTCACCGTGATTGTCGGAGTTTTTGTCTACATGCTCGTTCCGACTGAACCGCTTTATGTGCGCGTTCTGAACAGACTGGCCCTAATTCCCGTTGTGATCGGCATTTCATTTGAAGTGCTGCAGTTTACAAACAAGCTGAGAGACGTGCCTGTCCTGAAATGGCTTGGGTACCCGGGCTTATGCCTTCAGCTTTTAACCACAAAAGAGCCTGACAACGAACAGACCGAAGTCGCAATTGCAAGCTTCAATGAAATGCTCCGCCTGGAAAAAGAAACAGAAGAAGGTATAAAAACAGAACAAATTGTATAAGCTAAAACTTCATTAACTCATTTTCATCTTGGGAGGTGGACTCATGAAAAATCGAATGAATCCATTTGTGATGATTGTGTTAGCTCTGGGAGGAATCGGGTTTTTAGTGACTCTCATCAGCAGGCCTGGCTTCCTCTTCAGAGAAATGCTCGTGTTTGCTGCTGTTCTAGCCATCATCTATTTTGTTGTCCGTTACTTTACAAAACAAAGAATGGGAAAAGATTCTTCCTCTTATTCCAAAGCTGCTAAACAGTCCAAAAGGCGTTTCAGCGACCGCAATCAGAGCAGCTCCCATTTGAAAAGTGTGTCGGCTCCAAAAAAGAGCAGCAAAACAAGCGCTCTTAAAAAGAAGCAGGCTTCACACCTGACCGTGATTGAAGGCAGAAAAGGCAAAAAGAAAAGCAGGGCTTTTTTCTGACCTGCTTTTCTTTTCGCCTTAATAAGTCCACCGTTTGAGAAACTGTTCCGTCCGGCTTCTTCCTAGCTCAATCAGAGCTAGTTTTTTTTGTTCTGAGAGATCAAATTCTGTCGTGAGAATGCTTTCTACCGGAAGAAAAATGATGTTTCTCTCATGCCTGCTTGATATATGCCTGGCATCATGGGCATCTTTCATCGTTTCAAACAGCGCTCCGTACATTTCAATCGCATTTTTAATCTGATTCCTCGGCCTTTCTTCATCTCTCGGACTGAGCTTGATTCCAATTACAGGCCTCGCCTTTTCCTTGAAAAGCCAGATTGGAAAGTTACTTAAAACTCCCCCGTCTACCACTATGTTCGTCCCTTCAGCACTCGTCAGCTTAACAGGCTCAAAGAAATACGGAAGACTGCAGCTCATCAGCACAGCGCGGGCAACTGAAAACCGCTCGGGAACAAGTCCGTACCTGGGGAGATCATCAGGCAGCACAATAATCCTGCCGTTTGTAAGATCAGAGGCTACAATTTTTAAAGATCCGGGCCTCAAATCACCAAAGGTGGAAACTCCCCTTTCCTTCAGCCTGGCTGCGATCCATTCCTCAAGCTTCCCGCCTTTGTACAGACCGAGGCGCCAATAGAGGTTAAGCCATTTCATCAATTTAAATGGAAGAATGGAAGGGTTTTTCTCAAGAAACTTTCCAAGCTCCATATCGTCCATCATTCGGATAATTTCATCACTTTTGTATCCTGCTGCGATAAAGGATGCCACAATCGAACCCGCGCTTGTGCCTGCCACTCTTACAAACTGCAGCCCTCGCTGTTCAATTGCCTGATAGGCTCCAATCAGCGCAAACCCTTTTATGCCGCCGCCAGAGAAGACACCATCAATGTACACAGAAGCTCCTCCCCTCTTCTCCTATCCTATCCTTATAGTGTAAGATGAAGGCCGAGGAAATAGACCTTTTCCAATTTTGCGCAAGAAAAAAACGAAAGCAGCTGCTTTCGTTTTTTCAGGACTCATTATCCTGTTCATTTTGTTTTTGTATTGCACGCAGGGTATCTACACGCGCTTCATCACTTTCAAAAAATTGCACGAGATCTCCAATACGGTCAATGGCATTCCAGCTGAGGTGATGCTCAATGCCTTCAACATCGTTGTAAATCTTTTCTTCATCCACGCCGATCAAACGCATGAACTGCTCAAGCAGCTCGTGACGGTAGACAAGGCGCTTTCCGATCTTCTTGCCCTTAGGCGTCAAAATAAGTCCACGGTATTTTTCGTATATGAGATATTCATCTTTGTCTAGTTTTTGGACCATCTTTGTCACTGAGGAGGGATGAACGGATAATGCTTCCGCGATATCTGAAACACGGGCATATCCTTTTTCTTCTATTAAAATGTAGATTTGTTCAATATAATCTTCCATACTTGGTGTTGGCATGCGGTCCCCTCCAAAAAAACGTTCAAAACATAGGAAATCATTACAAGTGTACACTAGTTTGCAGGTCATGACAAGAAAGCTTGCGGGAGAAGCACAAGAAAAGAGCCGGATGTCCCGGCTCTTCCGTTTCTTATAATCCGCACTTCAGCTGTGCACCGCAGCTTGTGCATGTGTTGCAACCGCCAATGTCTTCAACTGTACCTTCGCGGCATACAGGGCATGTATTGCCCACTTCGTTTCCGATTGTTACATTTGTCGAGCGCAAAGCCTGGATTGTATCCACAAGAACAACTTTGCCTTTTTCTTTCGGTGCTTCTTCTGTTTCAGAGAAGGTATTCTCCTCCGCTTTTAATGTAAGGACCTGAGTGTCCCGGCTTCCGTCAACGTAGACTGTTCCGCCTTTTGCTCCGCCTTTATATAGACGCTCATACACTTTTTGGACCTGGTCCACCGTATATCCTCTAGGAGCGTTAACCGTTTTGCTGATTGAACTGTCAATCCAGCGCTGGATGACGCATTGTGCATCTGCATGCGCTTCTGCACTCAGTTCCATAGCTGAGATAAACCATTCCGGAAGATTCTCCGGATCTGCATCAGGATTTTTATCCAGATACTCCTGTACGATATCTGCTTTTACTTCAATGAATTTGCCAAGTCTTCCGCTTCTGTAGTAAGAGAAGGAGAAGTATGGTTCAAGTCCGGTTGAAACCCCGACCATTGTTCCAGTGGATCCCGTGGGAGCAACAGTCAGCAAGTGTGAATTGCGGATACCGTATTCTTTGATATCTTCCCGGATATCAGTCGGCATTTTGCTCATAAAGCCGGTCTCAGTAAATGCTTGGCGCAGTCTGTTCGTTTCTTCAGCCGTTTCGCCAGTCAAGAACGGGAAGCTGCCTTTTTCTTTTGCAAGCTCTACAGATGCTTTATAAGCAGTGACAGCGATTGTTTCAAAGACTTTGTCAATCAGCTCGTTGCCTTCTTCAGAACCGTACTGTGTTTCACAGTAGATCAGAAGGTCGTGAAGTCCCATAACACCAAGACCTACACGGCGTTCGCCTAGTGCCTGTTTTTTATTTTCGTCAAGAAAGTACGGTGTTGCATCGATTACGTTATCCTGCATGCGGACACCGACTTCAACCGTTCTTTTCAGTTTTTCGAAATTAACTGTTTTCGTTTCTTTGTCTGCCATTTCTGCAAGATTTACGGCAGCAAGGTTGCAGACAGAATATGGTGCGAGAGGCTGTTCCCCGCAAGGATTCGTTGCAACGACCTTCTGTCCATACGCTTTAGCGTTTGTCATGTCATTGGCGTTATCAATGAAGAAAATGCCCGGCTCTGCAGAGTATGTCGCGCAGATGTTGATCAGGTTCCAAAGTTCTTTCGCCTTGATCGTACGGTACGTGCGCACTTTGTAGCCGAGTTTTTCCCACTCGCGTACATCACCGTGGTTATGCCAGTCTTCATTATAAGCCTTCATTTCCTCTGCATTGTAGCTTTCAACATCAGGGAAGCGCAGGTCGTAATCGGCATCCTTTTCAACAGCATCCATGAAATCCTTTGTCAGCGTGACAGAGATGTTGGCTCCTGTAAGGAATTCGGAATTGTGAACTGTATAAGTTCCGCCGACTGCAAGCTTCACTTCAGCGTCTTTAATGATTTTCTCGTTAAATCCGCCGTAGCCCGGAATCTGCTTGTAATTGACGATGCTCTGATACATGGCTTCTTCGTCCTGTGTAAGCGGCTTGAACTTCAGCTTTTCCTGGGCGTATTTCTTAATTGTTTCATCATTTGTATTTTCAATCAGGTAACGCAGGATACGGGGATTCTGCATTTTGGAAATAATGAATTCAATAATGTCAGGATGCCAGTCGGCAAGCATGATCATTTGTGCGCCACGCAAGTTGTTACTCCTCCATTAAGAGGGGTCAGGTCATTTCTGCCTGACTCTCATGCTTTCACATGAGATCGGACTCTATCATCAAAATCAGTCGTATGATTTTGTCTCGTGCCCCGGATACTAAATCCGGTTTACTCGCACCATCTTACAGGTGCTTTCAATAGTCTCTGAACGTTCATCTCCGTTTCCAAAGATGCTTCGCTGCTGATTGCCCATTGTGTCATCTTTTTCATTTTCAGGCCTTCACGCTCACTGTTGCCAGTCACGTTGTGGCTGAAAAAGCTTTAGGGTGTTCCAGCAATTCACGAGATTTTTATCCCGCCGTGTGGACTTTGTATTTAACGGGATCCGCCCTGCTCAACCAGATGAGTCAGCTTCGCGATGTCATCAAGCCAGGATACGGAGCCTGATGATTTGCCGTTGACTCCTCTTGCAAGGGTGTTTCTCGGACGCAGCGTTGAACCGTTTGTCCCGACGCCTCCGCCGCGGCTCATGATTTCCATGACCTGCTTGCGGTGTTCGGAAATGCCTTCGCGTGAATCCTGCACAAACGGCATCACGTAGCAGTTGAAATACGTCACATCTGTTCCCGCTCCCGCTCCGTATAACACGCGTCCTGCAGGAACAAAGTTCAGGCCGACAAGTTCATGATAGAACTTCTCAAACCATTCCTTGCGTTTTTCTTCTGTTTTCTCAACAGATGCAAGACCTGTCGCATTCCGTTTGGCTATTTGTTCGTAATATACTTCAAGCGGTTTTTCTATAACGTCAAGAGAGCGGTGAATGACTCCTGATTCTACTTCTTCAGGCTTCTCAAGTGAAAGGCGGTACTCTTCTTCCACCTGTACATGCGCCATTTTTGCCTGCCAGTCTATATCTAAGATGTACCCGAGGCCTCTTGCCGGGAATTTCGGATCTTCTTTAATTGTCAGAACGACAAAATCGCCTTTGGATAGCGTCAGCTTTTCAGTGTCTTTAAATGTGTACCGGTCAAGCATGACTAAACGGGATACACCTTTGTGTGTAAGCTTCATATCTTCTGTAATCGGATGAACTTGGGGAAAAAGTGAAATATCGTGGTTAAGCTTGTCCACATCAAGTTTCAGATTTTCATTCAGTGCAACGGTCATTCAAACAACTCCCCTATTATCTTTGTACTTGATTTAATTTATCACACAGCCATCCGTTTATCAATATATAGTGTTTCTTTTTTGTTCGACAATACTATATATGGATAAAAAGTCAGTCTGTTGTAATTTTGTCAAATTGAAAACTTCATAATTGAGTGTGAAAAAAAGAGAATAAAGAAGATAGGAGATTGTAAATCACTTTTTTTGAAGTAATTTGTCGGTTGCAAATTTAAAAGAGAGCAGAAACCTAGAAAAATAAGGAACACATAGAAATAAATAGAAAAATAAAAATAAACGAAAGCGACTTATTTCAGCCGCTTATCGTTTATAATTCCACTCATCCGATTCATATTTTTCAGCTGCCAGTTTCATGGCTGCAGCCTGTTCTTTTTCAGTCAGTTTATACGGTTCGAGCTTAATGTTCAGCCCTTTTTCAAACCCTCTTATAAACGCCTCTTTTGCCTCTTCAATTGTTACTTTTGTTTCTCTGAGAGCATTCACTGCAACTGCTTTATTTTTAAAGTTCTTCTGCATTCGTTCTTTTACCCTGTCACTTGGGTACTTAAACAGGCTGAACAAAAGATCTTCATCAAGATCAAGCAGAATCGAGCCGTGCTGGAGAATCACGCCTTTTTGACGTGTCTGGGCACTGCCTGCCACTTTCCTTCCTTCAACGACAAGCTCATACCAGGATGGGGCATCAAAGCAAACCGCTGAACGCGGATTTTTAAGCCCCTGCTTCTCTTCCTCCGTTCTTGGCACAGCAAAATATGCATCTAGGCCAAGCTCTCTAAATCCCTGAAGAATTCCTTCTGAGATCACACGGTATGCTTCTGTAACGGTCTTCGGCATCTCAGGATGGTCTTCTGAAACAATGACACTGTATGTAAGTTCTTGATCATGCAGGACACCCCTGCCGCCGGTTGGCCTGCGCACAAAGCCGAGTCCGTTCCGTTTAACAGCTTCAAGATCAATTTCTTTTTCCGCTTTCTGAAAATAACCTACAGAGAGTGTCGCAGGGTTCCATCCGTAAAAACGGATTACAGGCGGAAAGTTCCCTTCGCTGTTCCACTCAAGCAGCACCTCATCTAGCGCCATATTGTAAGCAGGAGAGCAATTGCCCGAATCAATAAATCTCCAAATTTCTTTCTCCATGTTCATACCCCATTTTTCATGCTTAGGCTGTTTGTTAAATTCATTCCGCTATCATAGTCTATCAAAAAGAATTACCGGATGAAAATAAATAACTCTGATTCATGGATGACAATTTGACCCTGCTCTTATATAATTATATTTGTCCAATAAACAGAGGTTTACATGAACCAGCCCGCATAAAGGGTATAAAAAAGGAGTCGGGTCAGCTTGACAACATGGGTTTTCTTATTAATTTTAGTCGGCGCAATTGCAGCCTACACTATCTTCTCTTATTTTTACCAGCGTAAAATCATGAAAACATTAACGGAAGAGGAATTCCGTGCAGGATACAGAAAGGCTCAGCTTATCGATGTACGCGAGCCGAACGAATTTGAAGGCGGCCATATTCTTGGCGCAAGAAACATCCCAATGTCACAAATGAGACAGCGCCATAAAGAAATCCGCAAAGACCAGCCTGTTTATCTGTATTGCCAAAACACAGTAAGAAGCGGACGCACAGCTCAGATGCTTAAGAAAAAAGGCTATTCGGACCTTTACACATTAAAAGGCGGCTTTAAAGGCTGGAGCGGAAGAATTAAAACGAAAAAATAATAACAAAAGCGGAAGCGCTGTGATCAGATCCGATAGGCAGATAAGAATCCGGCAGAAAAGTCCGGGTTTGACTTTTTTGACGGATTTGTTCTGACAGAGGATTTAGGCGCTGGAGCTGGACGCAGATGACTTTATCAGGTTGTCCACATCACTGAACAATTTAACATTCTGTAAATAACCAAAAAGGATTCGCCACTTGGCGAATCCTTTTTCTTATTGCTTCTGATAACGGAGAATCGGCTTGCGTGCTGCCGTTGTCTCATCAAGACGTCCAACAACGGTTGTATGAGGAGCTTCCTGAACCATTTCAGGGTTTTCCTCTGCTTCCTTCGCAATTTGAAGCATGGCATCAATAAATGAATCAAGTGTTTCTTTTGACTCGGTTTCCGTCGGTTCAATCATGATGCACTCCTCAACATTGAGCGGGAAGTAGATCGTCGGCGGGTGGTAGCCGAAATCCAGAAGGCGCTTCGCGATATCAAGCGTGCGCACGCCAAGTTTTTTCTGACGTTTTCCTGATAAAACAAATTCATGCTTGCAGTGTCTGTCAAACGGCAGATCATATGCTTCTGAAAGTCTTCTCATCATGTAGTTTGCGTTTAAAACAGCATACTCTGTCACAGCTTTTAATCCGTCCGGACCCATTGTGCGGATATACGTATATGCACGCACATTGATTCCGAAGTTGCCGTAAAACGGCTTGACTCTTCCGATGGACTGCGGTCTGTCATAGTCAAATGCATATTTGTCATCACGTTTCACTAAAACAGGCTTCGGAAGGTACGGAATAAGATCTGCTTTTACACCGACAGGACCTGAACCCGGTCCTCCCCCGCCATGCGGCCCGGTGAAGGTTTTATGGAGATTTAAGTGAACGACGTCAAATCCCATATCTCCGGGACGGGCCTTGCTTAGTACGGCGTTCAGGTTGGCTCCGTCATAGTACAGCTTGCCGCCTGCATCATGCACGATCTTTGCCATGTCCAGAATATTTTCCTCGAAAAGACCCAGCGTATTCGGATTTGTCAGCATCAGCGCAGCGGTATCATCTCCTACCACACGCTTCAGATCTTCAAGATCGACGAGTCCGTGTTCGTTTGATTTTACAGTAATCGTTTCAAAACCCGCCACTGTGGCAGATGCAGGATTGGTTCCGTGGGCAGAATCAGGTACGATGACCTTTGTGCGTCCGGTGTCGCCGTTTGCTTCGTGATAGGCACGGATCATCATAAGTCCGGTCCACTCTCCGTGAGCACCTGCTGCCGGCTGAAGCGTGACTTCATCCATTCCTGTAATTTCTACAAGATGCTCCTGCAGGTCATACATCAGCTCAAGGGCTCCCTGTACGGTGCTTTCATCCTGAAGCGGATGAATATGGGCAAGCCCTGCCATGCGGGCAACATTTTCATTTATCTTCGGGTTATACTTCATCGTGCATGAACCAAGCGGATAAAAGCCTGAGTCCACTCCATGATTGCGCTTTGAAAGAGCTGTATAGTGCCTCATGATATCAAGCTCTGATACCTCCGGCAGTTCAGCTTCCTCTGTGCGGAGATAGTCAGCGGGAATGAGTTCATCTGCTGATCGTTCTGGAATATCCATTTCAGGCAGGCTGTAGCCTGTTCTGCCAGGCTTAGTCAGTTCAAAAATCAATGGCTGATTCTCGTTATTCATGTCCATCCCCCAATTCCAAAACAAGTTGATCAATTTCTTCTTTGGTGCGAAGTTCAGTTACAGCAATAAGCATGTGATTTTCAAGTTCCGGATACACGCGTCCAAGATCGAAGCCTCCGATGATGCCCTTTTCAATCAGGCGGGCATTCACTTCTTTCACGGGCTTAGTTAATTTAACGGCAAACTCATTAAAGATCGGTCCGTCAAACGGCACGTCGAATCCTTTTTCCTTTAATGCTTTTTTGGCATAGTTTGCTTTTTGGATATTCTGAAGAGCCATTTCTTTGACTCCTTTTCTTCCGAGCGCTGTCATGGCAACAGATGCTGCAAGTGCATTCAAAGCCTGATTTGAGCAAATGTTTGATGTCGCTTTATCACGTCTGATATGCTGCTCGCGCGCCTGAAGCGTCAGAACAAAGCCTCTGCGTCCCTGGTCGTCCTTTGTCTGTCCGACAAGACGGCCGGGCACTTTGCGGATCAGTTTCTGCGTGACAGCAAAATAGCCGCAGTGCGGGCCTCCAAATGCCGTTGGAATCCCGAACGGCTGGGCGTCTCCAGCAACAATGTCGGCACCGAATGCACCCGGTGGTGTCAATGCTCCAAGTGCAAGCGGGTTGGAAGAGACGATAAACATGCTTTTGCCTGTATGGGCAATCGGCTCAATGTCCTTAAGAGGTTCAATCTGGCCGAAAAAGTTAGGATACTGAACAACAACTGCCGCCACATCATCAGACATTTCTGCTTTCAAAGCATCAAGGTCCGTCACGCCGTTTTTGACAGGCACTTCTACAACCTCAATGTACTGTCCTTTAGCATACGTTTTCAGCACATCTCTGCTTTCAGGATGAACGGCTCCTGACACAATGACCTTCTTCTTTTTCGTCTGTCCGCAGGCAAGCATAGCCGCTTCAGCAAGTGACGTTCCGCCATCGTACATAGAAGAGTTGGCTGCATCCATGCCGGTAAGCTCTGCGATCATCGTCTGAAATTCGAAGATAGCCTGCAGCTCGCCCTGTGAGATCTCAGGCTGATATGGCGTGTAGGCCGTATAAAATTCTGATCTTGAAATCACATGATCCACAATGATCGGCATGTAGTGGTCATAAACACCAGCTCCAAGGAAAGATGCGTTGCTTCTTAAATCTTTATTTTTAGCAGCAAGCGCGCTCATCTCTTTCATTAGCTCTGTTTCGGATTTCGCTTTCTTGATGCTGTATTCGCCCTTAAATCGCACGCTTTCAGGAATGTCTTGAAAAAGCTCATCAATCGATGCTACTCCGACAGCTTGAAGCATCTCCTGCTGATCTTGCTCTGTCATCGGCAAGTAACGATGTTTCATGGATGTATTCCCCTTTCAACCCGGTTTATTTTTTTGGTCGTTTATAAAAAGGCGTCTGCACGACAACTGCTTTTAAGCGTTTCTTTCGTACTTGAACAAACACTTCAGTGCCGGGCTCAGCAAATTCTTTCTTAAGCAGTGCCCACCCGATATTCTTTTTAAGTGTAGGAGACTGTGTGCCGGTTGTAATTTCCCCGATCTGTTCTTCTCCTGCGAACACCTCATAGCCGTATCGCGGTATGCCTTTATCGATCATTTCAATTCCGGCAAGCTTTCGGTCCGGTCCGTTTTCCTTTTGTTCCTTTAATACTGCTTTGCCGTTGAAATCACTTTCCTTGTTCGGTTTCACCGCAAACCCGATGCCTGCTTCTATCGGTGTAATGTCTTTGGAAAGTTCCTGGCCGTAAAGCGGCAGGTTCGCTTCAAAGCGAAGCGTGTCACGGGCGCCGAGTCCGCATGGCAGAAGACCATCTTCTTTTCCGGCTTCCAAAATCGCCTTCCAAAGCTTAGGTGCTTCAGACGCGGCGCAGTAAATCTCAAAACCATCTTCACCTGTATAGCCTGTTCTTGACACAAGAGCATCAGCTCCTGCAATTTTTACGTTATCTTTGAATTTAAAAAACCTGATTTCACTTAAATTTGTATCCGTGAGTTTTTGAAGGATTGACTCAGCAAGCGGTCCCTGGATAGCGAGCTGGGCAACATCTGACGATACATTCTGCAGTTCCGTGTCCCCGAACAGCTGGGAATTCAGCCACTCAAAATCCTTTTCAATGTTGGATGCATTCACTACAAGTAGATAATGCGCATCTGATTTTTTATAGATTAATAAGTCATCCACCGTTCCGCCGTCTTCATAGCACATAGCGGTATACTGTGCTCCTCCGTCTTTCAAAAGAGCAACATCGTTTGTCATTGTTTTTTGAAGAAACGCAAGGCTGCCTGTGCCTGTTACTTCAATTTCCCCCATGTGGGATACATCGAACAAGCCTGCTCTTTCGCGAACAGCTTCATGTTCTTCTTTAATAGAAGAAAACTGCACTGGCAAGTCCCAGCCGCCGAAATCAATCGTTTTTGCACCCTGCTCTTTGTATAAGTCAAAAAGCGGTGTCCGCTTTAAATCCGCCATCTCATCGCCTCCCGGTATGATCCTCTTTTTTTCATCAAAAAAAGGACAGAGAACTCCCTTTAATGGAAGTCTCTGTCCCTGCACCTGAAAGTTTACCCGGCCAATAAAATGGCCGAGCTTTCCCCTTTGGTGGTCTGCCGCTTTCACAAACTCTCTCCAGAGTTGCGTCAAGCAAGAGTTCTTTTGCCTGAGAGATTCACATCAGTTTGCTCCTTCGGCGCTGCATGCGTATGCTGCAGTCTCTCCCCTTGCTCTCATCCGCTCATATTTTTTCATTAATTGGTGATACTGATAAGTAGACATTTTAGACATTATGACATTTTTGACATAAGAAGCCCGCTGACTGAAAACTGAGTAAGTTAGCAACTTTCTTACTTATTAACATCCTACCATTAAGGTCTTTATTCATCAATCACTTTTTTCACAAATGTTTCGTTTAAAACACATTGGAATGTTCGTGTTTTACTGTCATTTCATCTAATCCATCGTGATAACCTGCTATTTTACCACTTAACGTGAACAATAGAGATAGATCTATTCTTTTTTGAAAGGGCTGTCAATCATGAACGTAAAACTGAAATTTGACTCCGCGTGGCAAGATGCTTTTCTTAAAAAACTTGATGATGACGGCCCATGGGCCAGCTGGGAGAATTACAAATTGGCATGCGCCGTGCAAAAGCACCTGATTGTTCCATCCTTTGAAGGGCTTCAGGCTCCAAATCACCTGACAGACTTCACTCCTCTTCCCCATCAATTGGAGGTCGCGAGGCAAGTGGTGGAAAACATGAACGGAAAGGCTATTCTTGCAGATGAAGTGGGCCTTGGAAAAACGATTGAAGCAGGACTTATCGTCAAGGAATATATGATTCGGGGACTGGCTAAGAAAATTCTCATTCTTGTTCCGGCCTCTCTTGTCTCCCAGTGGGCAAAAGAGCTTCATGAAAAGTTCTATATTCCAGCCGTTGAGCAAAAGAAAAGCTACGTATGGGAAGCCTGCGATGTCGTCGTTTCTTCTATTGATACGGCTAAAAGAAGCCCTCACCGGGAAATTGTTCTAAACCAGCAGTACGACCTGGTCATCATCGATGAAGCTCATAAACTGAAAAACAGCAAAACAAAAAACTATGAATTTGTTCAGAGCCTGAAAAAGAAATACTGCCTGCTTCTTACTGCAACGCCCATTCAAAACCGCGTAGAAGAGATCTTTAATCTTGTCTCTCTGCTGAAGCCCGGTCATTTAGGCAACGAAGCTTACTTTTCAGAAGTATTTTCTGCCAAGAACCGCTCTTTGGAACACCATGAGCATCTTCAGGAACTCGTGAACAAAGTCATGATCCGAAACCGCAGGGGAGATACGGGCATTGAATGGCCTAAACGGCATGTTGAAACCGTTCCGATTGAACTGTCTGAAAGTGAGCGCCAGCTGTATACGGCTATCTCACGTCTCAAAACATTCGGCGCCTCTTCAGCCAGCACGTTTTCAATCATGACGCTGCAAAGAGAGGCATGCTCAAGCAGGGAAGCAGTCTACATGACGCTGAAAAAAATGGCGGAGCGTCCTGAAGGTGAAGCATCCCCTCTTCCAGACTCTGCCATTGAAGAACTGATGAACTGCATTAATGAAGTTGACGGAAATTCCAAAGCACAGCGGACCGTTGAACTGATTCAGCAAATCAACGACAAAGTCATCATTTTCACAGAATACAGGGCCACCCAGTTTTATCTTCAATGGTTCCTTCAGCAGCACGGCATTTCATCTGTTCCATTCAGGGGAGGATTCAAGAGAGGCAAAAAAGACTGGATGAAAGACCTTTTCAAAAACCGTGTTCAAGTCTTGATTGCGACAGAGGCTGGCGGGGAAGGAATCAACCTGCAGTTCTGCAATCACATCATCAACTATGATCTTCCCTGGAATCCAATGCGGCTTGAACAGCGGATTGGACGGATTCACCGTCTCGGGCAGGAAAAAGATGTCCACATTTATAATATGGCTACAAAAAACACCGTTGAAGAGCACATTCTGAAACTTCTCTATGAAAAAATCAACCTGTTTGAAAAGGTCATCGGCGAGCTTGATGAAATTCTGACAAAACTGGAGATATCCAATTTCGAAGATCACCTGCAGGACATCCTGTTCAAATCAAAAAGCGATGGAGAAATGAAAATTAAGATGGAAAACCTGACATCCATCCTGCATTCTGCAGAACAGGAACACACAAAACAGAGAATGGAGGGATAAACGATGCAGCAGCAGCAGATCAGCGAGTTCCTTGAAACCTTTTTCACGGCCAATTCATGCGACATTACAGAAAAACAGCCTGGCTATATGACGATCCAGCTGACGGTGGACATGGATAAAGAATTGATGAACAGGCCGTTTTACTGGACATATCTTGAGAAAACAGGCGGCGTGCCAAATCCGATGCAGCTGACTTTAATAACAGATGCCAAACGGGCCCCAGCTGATTTGAAAGGGGAAATCATGCACTTCGGAGCACCAAGACTGCACCAGATTTTCCGGACTGCCCAAAAATTCGGAGGCCATATCCGCCTATATGAAAACCCGCCAAACACAGGAAGCTCCCAGTCCCTGCATCCATGGCTCGGTGTGAATGTCATGGTATCCTATCAGAGCGACAAGAAAAAAGATCATCTCTATTCAATCGGACTTCACCTGATCAGCGGAGCAATCATAGAAGATTTTCAAGATCATCTGGAAAACATGGCCCTTACTCCGAGAATTCCTGATTTGTGTTTTACAACATCGCCAATGATCAAAGTACAAAGCGGCCTTGTTCGGATTCAGAATTATATACAAGCTAAATTTGAACAGGACGACCACTCCTGGGCAGATGATGCAAGACAGCGCTGGAATTCGGACATGATGCTGTTAAGCCACTTTTACGAAGATATTGAAGTAAAGCCGGAATCTTACCATCTTGAAAAAGAAGCCTTGAAAGAGCTGTATGATCCTCACATTCATGTCTCGATTACAAACGGCGGTTTATTCTACTTATCCCGGACTGCCCTCGCTTAATGTCAAAATTTACGCAAAAAATGATTTTAGTGTCAGAAAATCATTTTTTGCCTTTTTATTTTTGCCGAAGAATGGCTGTCGAAGAAAACAGGTGAATCAAGCCAAAATACCTACACAAAAGGAATATACTTCTAATTATTAGTATTTTTTTGAAAAAAATGAAAATATTTTTTTCTATCGACATATTTCAGCACAATCAGTGAAAATGTAATTTTATAATAGTAGTAAATTAGATAGACAGCAAGAAGTGACAAAAGAAATACTTTGTTATTGATGCAGTGTCAGAATTGCACATAATCAGACAAAGGCAAACCTGCTGAAAAGCCGGGACGCAAAGTCACAGGTCTACGGTTCTCCGGAGCTATGATGGCTGGACTGCCTGAAATACTATCGCGTATTTTAGGAGGAGTTACAATGGAAGTGTTAATGCAGGATGTTCAAATGCTGGATCAGGAATGGAAAGAGTTAATTCTGTCAGCCTTGGAAATGGGAATCAGCAAAGAAGAAATCAGAGAGTTTTTGAAAACGCAAACAGTTAAAAGTTGACAATCTCCTGCATGACGTAATTTTTTTTCGTAAATTCGTTCTATATATATAACAACCCCTTCGCTATATGCTATAATACCTCTGGGAAGGTGATTATATGATTGGTGAACGCATACGAAAATACCGCAAAGAGCGGGGACTGTCACTATCAGAGCTTGCCGATCGGGCCGGAGTTGCCAAATCATATTTAAGCTCAATCGAACGGAACCTGCAGTCAAATCCTTCTGTTCAATTTCTTGAAAAGGTCTCTACTGTTCTCGGGGTCTCGATGAATACACTTATTCTTGAGGAGCAGAACACGAAACAGGCTAACCTTGATCATGATTGGGCAAACCTGGTCAAAGAGGCAATGGATTCAGGTGTTACCAAGGATCAGTTCAGAGAGTTTCTGGAATTCAACCGCTGGAAAATGAATCAGGAAAAATAACAGCACCATACAAAAGGTCTTTTGGTCCCTTTTGTATGGTGCTGTTTTCATGCAGCTATCCTTTTCTGTCAAATCCGTAAGTTGCGGCCCTTATTGGCTGATAGGCTGACAGCGGTATTTTCTTTACAGCGTGAACAGCCTGTATCGCTTTATGGGAGGTAATATCATTCGAGCAGACAGGACAAATCCACTGGTTTGTTTTGCTGCTGCTGAAAGATGGCTGATAGCACTGACTGCAAAGTTTTTTATACATCGCTTTTCCCCTTTTCATCCAATCAGCAGCCGAATCCAGTGCAAATGAGCCAAAAGAACAGCCGAATACAGAAATGCAGCGGCAATTGAAAGGACTTTAATTGTCGGTGATGACGGTACACGCCCCGTGAATACAAACAAAAGCAGAAATAATGAGAATGACAGCTTAGTACATGTAAATACCGCAGGATGCATCTCATACAGAATCCTCATAACAGGATTGGCTTCTGTAATCAGCTCAAAGTGCAGACCGGCAAGGGTCAATGCTGCGTCCATACTGTTTAAAGCTGCTAACATCAAAAAGAGGGCCTTCAACACATTTCCGCCTTTATTCTTAATAAAGAACAAAAAAGCAAACTTAATTCGTCTACTAAAAGTATATACCTCTTCAGCGAATAAAAACAGGGTCAAATTCCGCTATATTTCTTTTTAAAGAACGTTTACCGCCGGTTCCCTCCAAATATCTTCAACAATCTTACTATATTGTAACATTATAAAGAACGTCCAATACAACGCTATATTCTTTATAGAAAACAAAAAAGCCTGTGTCTGCAGGCTCCCTCTTTCTCAATCTCCTCCGCCGCCACCGCCGCCGCAGTCTCCCCCGCCTGAATCCCCTCCGCCGAAGAATCCTGAATCAGAATGACAGTCTCTGCCGTTGTCTGAACCCGTATACGTAAAACCAGAGGAGTCCCTGCGTCTGCTTCTTTTTCTGCTGTCACCAGCAATCCCCATCACTGCCAAAATTCCGACAAATACAATAACCATAATAAATTCCATTTCGAATCCCCCTTTGAATAGCAGCATGATTTTTGGAAAAAATAACTAACAAGGACGGTGAATATCATGAGGAAAACCATATTGCTTTTGCTGCTTCTCCTTATATACGGTTTGCAGCCGGCTTTGGTTTCACAATCAGCAAATGTTTATGCGGAAAAGCATACAGACTGGAAAAACGTAGCGGTTAAAGAAACGAAAAAACGTTATCCGCTCTCACAAGTACTGTTTGCCCAGAAGATCTGGGACAACACCAAGAAGAATCAGACGGTCAAACAATACAAGGTGACATTGCGCGAGGGAATGAAAGACATCGGGGTGTTTGTCACCATCTCTTACGATGCAAAAACAGAAAAAATCAAAAAGATACAGGTTCTGGAAGAAGCGGATTAAGCAGATGAAGAACATGAAAGAAGGTACCTCTCTATGAGGTACCTTCTTTCTATTTTCTCTTTTTTAAGAAAAACATAAAAGCAAAGGGAAGGATGCCGAACCACCTGCTTGCAAACGGCGACTTCTCCGTTTTCCGCATTGTTTTTAGTGCCTTCCGCTCTTCTTTTGGAGTATCCATATATCTGACCAGCTGCTGAGTCATATATTTCACATAATCATTCGTAGACACTGCAAACACACCTCATACGCACTTTTTAGCTAGTATGCCGCGTTTCCAGCTCTTTTATACGTTCAATCAATTCATCTGCCAGCTGTTCTATGGTTTTTCCCTCTGTTTTGATTTTTATTGTACAGTCCTCATAAGCATTTATGCGCGACTCATACAGGGATGAAAGCTCTTCTTTTGAAGCCTTTGAGGCAAGCGGGCGGTTTTCATCCTGCTGCACCCGTTCAAAAATGACATCAAGATCGGTTTGAAGGAAAATCACAATGCCGTTCTCTTTCATATTGTCCCTGTTCACTTTTCGCACAGGCAGCCCGCCGCCTGTCGTGATTACAGCATTTTCTGTAGGCGCACGCTCAATCATCTGCGTTTCAAGTGAACGGAACACCTCTTCCCCGTCTTCTTTAAAGATGTCTTTGATCTGCTTCCCTGCTGCACGTTCAATCATTTGATCAGTATCTAATACAGGGTATCCGAGTTTTTCGGCAAGCACCTTGCCTACAGTCGTTTTACCGGTCCCCATAAATCCCGTGATAAAAATTGGCTTCACTGCTGTTCACTCCGCTTGTTTTTCCATTACCTTACCACAGAATCAGTATGCAGGGAACTGCTCTTCACTTATATCAGTAGACCGTCCAATCAGTCATTACTCCTGAATTCAGATTGTACGTATATTTTGCTGATGAAAAATGGCCCGTATTCAGTTTTGCAGCAAGTGATACCAGCAATTCGCCTTCACCTTTTTCAGCAGCCGTATAAGTGATGGAACCATCGTCCGTCTTTATTTCATAGTGGTTTATCCCTTCTTGATCCGCAATGGACTGCATGGAATGCTGAACACCGCAAAGGAGCAGATTCTCAAGAATCATTGAACGCTCTCTCTCGCTGTAAAACTTTTTTTCAGCTGTGAACACGGCTGTCTGGTGAAGAAGAATCAGTAAGATAAAGAACGCGATCATTGAAACAGACGGCAGGATAAATCCTTTTTCATTTCTCATCCTGATCGCTTCAATCCTAAAAAGCTTCTGAATGTGCACCTGTAGGTTTTGCCTGAAGTACTGACAACTGTGAGCAGCGCTCCGCCTTCAATTTGGGTAAAATGCATATCCTTCACATGTCTCAAGCAAATAATGTGGCCGGTGTTATTCACCTGTCTCCGAATCATCGTTCCGTACTTTTCAAATTCAATGCTTCTTCCCGTTTTTGAGGTAAATGAAAGCTTTTGGTCCTGGACTTTGAAGCCGGTGCCTTCTCTGAACTCAATGGCAGCCTGCTGCTGAAAGATCTCCCATTCCAGCGGATTTATGTCCCGTTTATCTTCCGACACTCTGTAAAGATGGGGAATGAGCAGAGCTGACGATGCTGTAATCACAGCGAATATACTGAAAGAAAACAGCATATTCAAGAATGTGAAACCGCTATGGGCTGAAAGAATAGAGGCATTCCACTTCGAGCGTGCCTTTGAAGCTCCACTCAATGCATGCTTTTTCAAGCTCTCCGGAAACACTCCAGCTGATATCCTTTCCTTCTTCATTTTGTTCTCCTTCCTTATACGCGCGCTTTTCAATGATTGTCTGCAATTCAGTGACAGCTTCATGTTTAAGCCGCGTTTTTTCCCGTTCCTGACTGATATACATAGAGGCAGGGAGCAAAATCAGCGAAATCATAGACCAGATGCTAAAAGCCATAACCGTCTCAGCCAATGTAGTGCCTCTATTGTTCCTCAACACCCATCCTCCCCATCCCCATGTAAAAAATCATATTGTATCTTTTTTTACGGTACTGCACGACAATCGTGCCGCTTTCAGAGAGCCTCCCGTCAGGAGTAAACTGAACCCTCGCTTCCATAGTGGAAGGTGTTAGAAGAATAGCCGAATCATAAGAAACGGTATAGAGCCTATCCTTGGAAATTCCGCCTTCTGTACCTATATACCTGTGGTTAGCAGGGTCAAATAACAGGACAATCGTTTTTTTATTTGAAATGGCATACTGCTGGGCATATAAAAGATCCTGTTCAAGCGCCTTGAAGAAAAGCTGAGCAGGCTTTTGACTTTGAAATGGCTGAAGGATGAAAACAGCGGTCCCTGTCATCACAGTAACGATGCTGATTACGATGACTGTTTCCATAAGCGTAAACCCTTTATTCGACTGCAGGCGCCTCACCGACTTTGCCCTCAGCATCAATGGTAAGCGCCGTGCCATTAGGACATGCAGGTGCTTCTTCAAGGTACCCTGCCGTCACAAGTGCTTCGATCGTCGCAGTCTTTTTCGTTTCAATCTGATAGGCGGAGGCTTGGGCCTGAACCGTGTTTTTCAGTCCTTCACACCCTTTGCTCTGGATGTTTGCATGATGTTTTGTAATATTGGGAATGGTGATCAAAAGCAATACGGATATGACAAGAAGGACAATAAGCATTTCAATCAGTGTAAACCCCTTTTCATTTTTAACCATAATCAGACTCCTTTCCCTTTATAAAGCTTCCATCATGTGATACATGGGCATGATCATTGACAGGTACATGATCAGCACTGTAATTCCCACTGTGATATAGGCTGCAGGCTGAATCATCAGCAGCCATTTCATTGTTTTGTCTTCAAGTCTTTCAAGGACAAACTGGCTGTATGTATACAGCTCTCTTGCAAGCCTTCCGTTTGCTTGTCCATGGCCGACGACCTGACTCATTTCCTTTTCGTAAAAACAGTTAAGGCTTATGAGGGTTTCAAATCTCTCCCCTTTTTTTAAATGTTCAATAAACCATTTCGCTTCATCTCTGTAAAACGGAAGAAAATTCTGATGTTCAAAAACCTTGAGTGATTCATAAATCGATAAACCGCTTTTCAGAAGATTGCTCAGCTGCAGGGAAAAATAGTAGCTGTTAATAAGGACAATGATTTTTTTCCAGATTGGAATTTTCAGCATAACCCTCATTTTCCTCTGAGGTTTAAAGGCTCTCAGCCGGACCATATAATAAACACCGAAAAGCATCAGGAAGACGAGGCTTCCTATCATCGCTAATTTTACTGCTTCAAACAGGAAAAATAGAAAATGTGTCAAAAAACTGGGCTCAAGGTTCATGGAATGGTAGATCTGCTGAAACTGAGGGGCAATAACAGATTGTGAGAGGTAAAAGAGAATTCCAATTGTAAAGAAGAGAAAAAGAGGATATTGCATGACCTTCTTCCATTTTTCGTGCTGTACGACTTTTCTGCTGAGCATATCTCCCGCCTCTTTAAAGGCGGCATCCAAATCCCCGTGCTTTTCAGCAAAATACAAATAGCTCAGGACTTCACGGTGAAAGGATAATTCTTCAAAAGCCGACCGGATGGACTGGCCTGCAGAGAGCCTCCGCAGACAATGAGCCACATCCCCGCTTTTGTCTGCCCGAAGATCAATTGAAGTAAATGTTAGTGCTTCATTTAATGTGTAGCCCTTTTCTAAAAGACTGCTCATCCTCTTCAGAAATTGAGATTGCTCCTTAAGGCTCCATCTTTTTTTAGTCTTCATAGGCATACATCCATTTATGAAGAGCATATGAGGGCAAGTACCCAAGGGCAATTCCCTTTTTTATCGCATCCCTTAAGGTGGCATAATCACATTCGACCTTTTCTCCTCGGGCTTCTTTTATGGCAAGAGTAAGATTTTTACCGTACAGCATTTCAAAGATTCCAAGTCTCCTGACGTTCCTCATTTTTTTACACTGCGGTGAGCATTCGCCCTCGCAAAATGGACATTTAACCCCGACAAGCCTCTGAGCAACGACCGCGAGAAACGTCTGCTCAATTTCAGACAGGCTTACATCAAATTCAAGCATTCTGTATATGGCGCCTTTGGCATCTCTTGTATGCATCGTCGAGAGCACCAAGTGCCCGGTTAGCGCTGCCCTGATTGCAATTTGTGCGGTTTCCCTGTCTCTTATTTCACCGACCATAATAATATCCGGATCGTGCCTCAGTATGGCCTTCAGCCCGACCGCATACGTGATCCCCGCTTTTTCATTAACCTGTACCTGCAGAACCTCGGAGCTTTTCGTTTCAACCGGATCCTCAAGCGTTATGATGCTGCGGTTAAAATGTTTTTTTGCATAATGAATGAGAGAATATAGAGTCGTTGTTTTTCCGGAACCGGTTGGACCGGTGAAAACCATTAAACCGTGGGAATGATTTAGAAAAGAGAGAAGTTTTTGTGCGGACTGCGGAAAAAGCGACAGCTTGGCGACGGAAGGGATACAATCATTCGGGAGGATTCTGATCACTAGACTTTCTTCAAAAACGGTAGGAAGAGTGGACATGCGAAGCTGAACATTGATTGCCTGATTTGACAGAGCAAGTGAACCGTTCTGGGGTCTCCTCCTCTCGCCAATATCCATGGAGGCAAGAAATTTAAAATGGGCAATGATCCTGCCGCAGACTTCTTTGCGGATAATCCTCTTTTCAATGAGATCATCATCGATTCTGTATTGAATGACCGCGTCTGTTTCCCTGGGAACAAAATGAATATCAGAAGCGTTAAGCTCACAGGCTTCTTCTACAATTCTTTCACTGAGCAATTCGATGGAATTCATGATTTCCTCCTTTCTGTGCGGCTACTGAAAGCCTACCTCATTTAAGGAGATAACGCACATGGCGAAAAGTGAATTTTCGGGACGATTCATGAGTTCTATAAGGGTGAAAAACTCATTTTCTCCTGGATGAAAAACAAAAAATAGAGCGGCAATGAATAATTTTACAAGTTCTGCCCATACTTAATAAAGTCTTTAATGGGCTATAGCCAAGCGGTAAGGCAACGGACTTTGACTCCGTCATGCGCTGGTTCGAATCCAGCTAGCCCAGTCAGAAATGCGGAGCCGACTGTTCAGCCCTGACAGGCAGAAAAGAAATCACCGGAAAAGTCCGGGTTTGACTTTTTCGGGGATTTTGTTCTGACGGAAGGGCTAGGAGGCGGAGCTAGACACCACGAAAAGCGGAATCGCCCGGTTAGCTCCGAAGGACAGAAAAGGATCCGACGGAAAAAGCCGGGTTTGCTTTTTGCGGCGGATCCGTTCTGGCCGAGGAGTTGGGCGATGGAGCTGGACACTACGAAAAGCGGAGCCGACTGTTTAGACCTGACAGGCAGAAAAGAAATCACCGGAAAAGTCCGGGTTTGACTTTTTCGGGGATTTTGTTCTGACGGAAGGGCTAGGAGGCGGAGCTAGACACCACGAAAAGCGGAGCCTTACGTTTAGCTCCGGGAGTCAGATAAGAAATCACCCAAAAAGGCCGGTTTTGCCTTTTTGGGTGATTTTGTTCTGGCAGAGGAGTTGGAAGGCGCAGCTGGACACCACGAAAAGCGGAATCGCCCGGTTAGCTCCGAATGACAGAAAAGGATCCGACGGAAAAGTCCGGGTTTGACTTTTTTGACGGATTTGTTCTGGCCGAGGAGTTGAGCGATGGAGCTGGACACCGCGAAATGCGGAGCCGACTGTTCACCCCTGAAAAAAGAAGGATCGGGATGTTCAACCTTTGCACAATCACCAAACACCAAAAAACCTGCGGATATTGTATCCGCAGGTTTTTTAAGCGTTTCTTTTCGCATAATAAATATATGGCTTCCTCTTTGATTTGAGCAAGGACGGTTTCAGATAGTAAACCCTGTACCCGCTGTTCAGGATTTCATATTCAATATATTTCAGCTTGTTCTTTTTAGCAAACTCTTTGGAAGCTTTTTCGATGCTTGCCTCATCTGTAATAAAATTCGGGCTGGAGTAGTCTGTTGCTACGTTCCGGTTGCCAATGCCTTCTAGGAAAAATTGAATTTCTGTCATCATCATTCCACCCTTTTCGTTCTTTATAATGAACTATCTATATTCACTATACAAAGAAAAGGCTGAAATGAAAATCTTCAAATTCGGGCATATTTTTAAGTTATCACATCATTACTAGGTATTTCTGCATAATTCTAATGAATTCTTATTATTTCGTTCCCTATAAAGAACATGTGGGCTTTTTATGAAACGGATTTTTGTACTTCTTTCTTTTTAGAAAGCTTTGTAAGGGCTTGAGGATTATAGCCGACGACCAGTTTTTTTCCGTCTGTGATAATAGGCCTTCTAAGAAGTTTGGGCTCGTCGATGATCAGTTTTATCACATCTGAAAGCGGCAGTTCATCTATATCCAGGTTCAGTTCCTTGTATGTCTGGCTGCGGGTCGCTAGAATCTCATCCATGCCGTCTGTTGTAAGCTGAAGGATTTTTTGAAGTTCTGAATAAGTAGGAGTTTCGCGAAACAAATGTTTTTCATTGAAATCAACGTTATGTGCCTTAAGCCAATGCTTTGTCTTTCTGCATGATGTACAGCTCGGATAACTATAAAAAACCAATTCGTTCATTGTCTTCATCTCCCATTTCATATTGTTTTTTTATGATCAATTTTGCTTAGACGACAACTGTTCAACTTGTATAAACCGATTGTACAGCAATTGTTTAACTTTTGTACAGCAATAAGCCTTGATTTCAACAAACTTTTTTTTAGGTTTGTTTACACTTTGTGACATAATTGGTACTTCTAGAATGTAAACGCTATTTACAAGGGTGTTGGACGTACATTATAATAAAAAAAGTGATGGACTTAGGGACTTAACAAAGGAGGGATTGACATATGGATCGCATGTTCCGAGTATTAGGCTTCTGGACTGGCATCTTCGCTGTCATGTTTTACCTGGGAGATATGAAAACGACTTCATTATTATTCTTCGGTCAGACGGGATTTTTCGTGTTTTTATCTTATCTTAAACTTTCTGAGCGCATGTACATTTACGTGTTCGGCGCATATTTAACGATTTTCTTCGTGGGCTTTACATATTGGACTACATTTATGATGGTACCTGGGCAAGGCGGTCACTAAGAAAAGCGGAGCCGACTGTTCAGCCCTGACAAGCAGAAAAGAAATCCCCGGAAAAGTCCGCTTTTGACTTTTTCGGGGATTTTGTTCTGACGGAAGGGCTAGGAGGCGGAGCTGGACACCAAGAAAAGTGGAATCGCCCGGTTAGCTCTGGGAGTCAGATAAAGAAACGGCGGTATAGGCGCTTTTTGCCTATACCGCCGTTTCTGTTCTGGCAGAGGAGTTGAGCGATGGAGCTAGACACCACGAAAAGTGGAATCGCTCGTTTAGCTCCGGGAGCCAGATAAGAATCCGGCTGAAAAGTCCGGGTTTGACTTTTTTGACGGATTTGTTCTGGCAGAGGAGTTGAGCGATGGAACTGGACACTAGGAAAAGCCAATTCGCGCGCCCCCTCTATCGGACTTATCAGACAAAAAAATGGTGATCTGCAAAATGCAGGTCACCATTTTTTATAAATGTCTTCAGTCAGGCGTTCAATTCCTTTGCCATGCAGATACACATGAAACGCAGAACTGATACCGCCCGGCATGATCAGGTCTCTTACAGCTCTGTTCTGTTTGGCAGACGGGCTGAAAGGATCTCTGTGGGAATGCTCATGAAGAAATGAAAGGATTCCCGCATTCATCAGAAACTGATCCTGCCTTTCTTTCACGAGCAGGTTCCACCCAAGCTCTTCCGCTTTTTTCTCATAAGCATCAAAATGGATATGGGTTGTGATATCCATTTCAAACGGGTGCAGAAGCGGCGGCATCATTTGATGTTTGAAATATCCCCTCATGCTCCCCTGCTTTCTTGCAGGAGTGTGCCACTCTGCGTTTGTGTAGCCATAGTCCGCCATTGCGATGACAGCAGCCTCACAAGCATGATCCAGCATCCGCATATAGCTGAGCATAGACAGCGGCACTTCAAAACGCTGGCCTTCTGAGAGCTGAATATTCTGCCACAGCAGGAAAGAAACAATCTCTTCATTTTTGAGAGGCTCGAATTCTTCAACGAGCAAGCCTTTTTTATAAGCCACTTTCACTTCAGCAAGCTGTGAATCTATTTTGGCAACTACATGTACAGGAAAGGCATCAAACAGTTCGTTTGAGAAGATGATCCCTCTGAAATTATCCGGAAGCTGCTCCTGAAAAGAAACGGCAAGGTGTGCACACCTTTGCATTTGAAGGTTTCTGTGAAACCCGCTTCCTTCAACAGAAATAACCGTTAATGCCTCATAAGTATGAGGTGAACACTTTTTCCATTCCAAAAGGAGTGCTTCCAGAAATCTCCCTGTGCCCCCGCCGATTTCACAAAACGCCGGTTCAGCAAGCCCTTTTTCAACAATCCTGGAAAAAAAGGCTGCAAATACTTTCGCATAAACATCCGAGACATTACTGGATGTGTAAAAGTCCCCGCCTTTTCCTATCTTTTGCCCAGGTCTTGAATAGTAGCCGTGCTCTGAATGATAGAGGACAAGGTTCATATACTCCGCATAGGAAATAGAGCCTCCCTGCCGGTCAATCAAATCGAAGACAAGCTGTTTCATGGCACTTCCTAAAAACCGTTTAAAAATGGATTGCTGTCCATTTCGGCTCCTATCGTTGTATCCTGTCCGTGTCCAGGCAGCACGACCGTGTCTTCAGGAAGGTTCAGCAGTTTGTCATGAATGCTTTTAATCAGCTGGCGATGATTGCCTTCAGGAAGATCCGTCCGGCCAATGCTGCCCGCAAAAAGAGCATCTCCCGATACGACAAATCCGCTTTCCTCAAAGTAAAAGGAAATGCTTCCCGGTGAGTGGCCCGGCGTTTCCAGCACTTTGCAGGAGAAAGACCCCGCATTCAGAATGGTTTCCTCATCAATCAGATAGTCGGCGTCTTCAGCTGCAATAGATTGTCCAAGAAAAGCATTTGACCCGTTCTTAGCTGGATTACCAAGCCACTTTTTTTCAAGTCTGTGTATGTAGACCGGAACTTTGTATTCATTGCGCACGTCGTCAACTGCGCCGATATGATCGAAATGGCCGTGTGTCAGAAGCACAGCTACTGGCTTCAGGCCGCGTTTTTGCAGGTGCTGAATCAATTTATTTCCTTCGCTCCCCGGATCAATGACCAGGCATTCCTTTTCGCGGTTAGAGATTATGTAGCAATTTGTTTGGAGAGGACCTAAAGGCAGCTGCTCCCAATTCATATAAACACCCCGTTGCATGCATTTTCTTTCTATTCTACACTAAAAAGGGAAACAACTAAAAGAAGGAGAGGCTGAAAAGGGTGAAAAGATTATGGGGAATTGAATGGACCAGTGATGCCTGTGCTCAAGCTATTCAGGAATATGACTGGATAGACAGAGCGGATATGATCACGGTAACAGACTGCAGCCGTCTTGTCACACAGCTGAAAGAAGAAAAACATACTCTGATAGAAGATGTGCACGAGCTGCTGCAGACAGACCTGAGTGTGCTGTACGATACATTTACTGACTATGGTTTTACAAGTGAAGCGGGCCGCCATTATTTCCTTTCAGAGATGATCCTTTCGTTCAGACTCACAAGCGGCGATCCTCTCCAGAAACACATGTGCAGACTTCAGACAGAAGAGCACCTGATTGCAGAGAATGGCAGCGTTTTATTCACAGACGCAGACAATTTGGAGCTCATGAAAAAAATGGCTGAATCATATGGCGTCTGCATAGAATTCGGGCCTCGACAAACAGAATGAAAACGTTTAAACTATTAAAAGGAATATTTTGCTTTTCTTCATGATTTTATGAAACGACTTACATACGTCAGGGGGCTACAAATATGGGGTTAGTTATTATTTTTGCTCTTGTTACATTGCTGTCTGTGCTCGGATTGCTGCGCTCGTTTAAAGACAAAAATGTAATGGGCATTGTTTTCGCCGGCGGAACACTTGCTGTTTTCGGATGGTTTACTGTTATGACCATTCTTCACCATGGATTTCCAACTGCTCACTAATAGGCAGCAAAAAACGGCCATACCGGGTGCACATGCACTCTGTATGGCCGTTTTTGTTTTTTACTCCTGATGGGCGTTTACACTTTTAAGCTTGCTTTCCATTGTAGACGTTTTGTCTCTCCGGTCATCAATGCGGATATTGGTGGCTACTCGTTGAATCCCTTTCTCAAAAGGAGACTCGTGAATCGCCTGAATGACTTCAAATAAATCCGGCAGCTCCCCTTCGATAAGCGTATTCATCGGGGTAAGCTGAAATTTAATCTTGCCTTCCGCTTCATATCCTCTGAGGATTTTTTGAACCGCTGCTACATATTGGCTTACACTTGCCGTTTCGGTGCCTATTGGTATGACGGTTACATCTGCTATAGCCATGTTCGTTCCTGCCTTCTTTTTTCATTTAACGATACTCTTAATTTCACCATCTTTCAAGTGAATAAGCTTTTCCCGGTACGATCCGTACAAGGCATATTTCCCGTCAGGTGAAAGGCTGATCGGACTGTTATCGACATTCCGGGTGATGACCTCCATTGATGCTTTTTCCGGGTCAACAGCAGTCAAATCGAACTTCCCTTCCATATCTCCCGGAATAAAAGTATAGAATACACCTTCCGCAGTGTCATATTCAGGAATAAGCCACTCGGAGTATAAAGGAGTTAATGGAACGTCAAATGAATAGAGAAGTTCTCCGTTTTTGAAAAATAAATACGTGCCGGTTGATTCCTCTTCGTTCTCTACTTTTATTGAAAATGTGTATTCCCCAAAATGCGCATGTGAAATAATGTGTTCATCAAGAATCCGCTCTTCCTTTGTCTGCAGAGAATAGGCTGCAAGAGGAGCTGTGAGCTGCGGTTCTGCTTCATTCCATTTCAGATAAGTGACTTCATCATCAGTGAGCCACTGAATAAAGGGAAGCTCGACCGGGTTTTTTTCAAGCGAATAATCACTCATTGAAAGGAGAAATGTTTCAAAAGACCAGTTTTCATCAAAAGCTGTGATGAAAAGTTTTTCTCCTGATGGACTCCATGACAGATTCAGTTCAGTTGACGGGAATGACCGCTCTGTTCTGATATTTCCTGATTGATCAAGGATCGTGATGTTTGCCTCATAGCTTGAAGGGCTGGAGTGAACGGCGAGCAAGCCCGTCTCCCGGTTGATTGACAATTGAACGATGGATGCCTTTGTTTCAAAAAACGGTTTTCTTTCTCCTGTGAACAAATGATATTGGTAGACGACTGATCCGCCGGCATTTTCGCTTAAATAATAAATACTGCTCTCATTTGCCCAGTCTTCAGCAGAAAAGAATTCTGCATCCGAAAGCGGGACGACATCTTTTTCTGGTGCCTTGTCTGCAGACTTATCTTTCTCATTCAATTGCTCTGATTTTACTTCCTTTTCGTCCGGAACATCCCGAGATTGATGAGGCTGCTGCGAGCAGCCGGCAGCAAGCATGACAATAAATAGTACAGCGGTAAATAGTCTGGCTCTCATCATCCCGTCTCCCCTCTTCTTATCTTGTATTACGTTCAGACTTGCTGAAAAGTTTCAGGATTTCAGCATATATAATGAAGCCCAGAAAATGCCTCTGCTTTTTTTGTAAATTTCATCGAACTGACTGAGCGGAAGAGGATTCACTCCCGTCCCAAGCTCTATAGTATACCCGCATTTCTTCTGCTCCAAAACAAACCAGTCCCTGAATCCAGCGTGACTGTCAATGGTTCTGATCGCTTTATAGCCGCTCTGCCTGCTGAATTCTTTCACGATGATGCCCGCTTGTTCAGGCTCGCAGTTCATATATCCCCAATAGATTTCTTCTCCCTGGGTATGGACAGCGACAACCATATCAAAATTCTCTGTATCCGCAAGCTTTGCCATCATAATGGATTCCGGTTCAGTCAGCGGCGCGTCACCCGGGTAGTCCCTTGAAGACGGTGCTTTCGGAATTTTCCTCTCCTTTTCAATCTCCCAGTTCGCAGGATATTGATTGTTCAGATCAATTCCGTTTATATTCGCCTTCCACTGTTCAAAATCAAGGCTGTTATTGTTCATCTGAAGCGTCGAATGATAGTGCGGATGATCAGACGGCAGACCGTTCAGTACAAGCTGTACACCGTCAGGATTGACCATCGGGACAAAAGAAAGCGATACTTGCTGATATAAATCCATTGCGGAATGACCTTCAAATGACCCTCCGTCAACAACCGCTTCTAAATATTCATGAAGCCAGTTCATCAGAACAGATGTTGTAATCCATTCATTTGCATGAAAGGAGCCGTTCATATGGACTTTTTTGGGTCCGTTTCCAATTTTAAGCTCATACACCGGCAGCCCCAGAACACTGTGTCCAATGGTCCGTTTTTCTACAAAAGGATATGCATGAAGGATTTTTTCGAGATCTTCAAGCAAAACAATGTAATCATATGCTCTCTTCTTTTGGATAAACTCAGGTGATGGCGGCAATGGAATCTGACCCTCATAAAAGTCTATTATATTCCTAATATGAGGTGCATTGAAAGTGGACGATATGTGACAGTTTACATTCTCGGTAAAAGGTATGCGGAGCGTCTCTCCTGAAAGGATGCAGGCTGCAGAACAGGCAGGATTTGCCTCAAACAGGAGCTGTTCATGTATATTCAGCAGATGGGACAGTTCTTTTAAATGTGTATCCCTTTTTACTCTGACAATCATTTCAATCCCCCCAAAAAATGTGCTTATATTCAGCATATGATTGCATGCGTGCTTTCTTGTTAAAGCATTTTCCAAAGGGGATCAAAGAAAATGAAAAAAAGCTTTGGCACAGGGCCAAAGCTTTTGCAGGTTTATTCTTGTTTTTCATTTTCCTTTTTCATTTCATCATAGAAACGAAGCAGGTCACCATAGATGATTTTATCGGAGTAGTTAAGCTCCTGTTTCGCTTTATCCATATATGGTTCACATGCATCCTTGTCTTCAGCAGGCTCCTCTGTTGATTTGTCGTAGCATGTGCCGCTTGTGTAGACAAATTTGTCTGTGATGAAGCTTCCATCACGCAGAACCGTAAACGGAAGTTTATCTTTTGAGAAAAGATCCTTGCCGAATTCAATCTCATCTTTCGTCTCTACGCCAAGCAAATGCATGAGTGTAGGACGTATATCAATCTGACCTGAAACATCAGAAATGGTTTTAGGATTCTGATCTGTCACACCAGGGATGTGAATGACAAAAGGCACTCTCTGAAGCTGAATTTCATCGTACGGCGTCACTTCTTTGCCTAGGAATTCGCCCATGGCTGCATTGTGGTTTTCAGAAATGCCGTAATGGTCGCCATAAAGGACAATAATGGAGTTCTCGTAAAGACCTTCATCTTTTAGTTTTTGAATGAAGTGTTTTAAGGCCTCATCCTGGTAGCGCACAGTCGGGAAGTAATTATTCAGCGTTTTGCTGTTTGAGTTAAACTCATCCACCATTTTGTCTTCTTCGTTCAGTTCAAACGGGAAGTGGTTGGTAAGCGTGATATGCTTGCTGTAAAACGGCTGGGGAAGTTCTTTCATATGGTCAACAGACTGTTCAAAGAACTCTTTGTCTTTTAATCCCCATCCGACAGAATTTTCTTCATTTACCTCATAGTCATTTACATCAAAGAACCTGTCATACCCGAGTGTCTGATACATGATGTCGCGGTTCCAGAAGCTTTTATTGTTGGCATGGAAAACGGCCGAATAGTATCCTTGCTCTTTAAGCAGCTCAGGAGCCGCTGCATATTCGTTGTTGCTGTTTGTAAAGAATACTGCTCCCCGCCCAAGCGGATACAATGAATTCTCTACGATAAATTCAGAATCGGACGTTTTACCCTGTCCTGTCTGATGGTAAAAGTTTTCAAAGTTATAGCTTTCACCGATAAAATCATTTAAAAATGGCGTGATTTCTTTGCCGTTAATGGTTTCGTTAATGACAAAGCTCTGAGTTGATTCCAGTGAAACCAGGATAACGTTTCTGTCTTTTGCGATTCCGAACATGTCTTTATTCGGTTCTTTTTTATTTGCTTTTACATAGTTCTCTATTTCAGTAAGACTGTTGCTGTCTGCAAGAGCACGCTGTGCAGATGTTTTGGACTGCAGCACGCCGTCATAAATGTGGAAATTATAGACGCTGATGTTTTTCACAAGCATCTCACGGTCAAAGGAACGTGTAAGCAGCTGCGGACGTTCTGTCTCAGCCAGTCCAAGGTTAAAGAAAAAGATTCCGGCAACAAGCAGATAGAAGGCCGATTTTTCTTTTCTTGTGACGGTGGCATCTGCCTGAAAGTGCGGGCGCTTCATAAGCCAGGCAAGAATGACAATGTCAACAAGCAATAGCAGATCAAGCGGTTCGAACAGGGAAGAAATGCTGCTTCCCAGGTCACCCATATTGCTTGTCTGAAAAAGAACCGGAATTGTCAGGAAGTCATTGAAAAACCGGTAAAAAACAATGTTGGCAAGCAGGACAAACGTAACGATCATGCTTGCAGCAAGGATATAGCGGTTGCGGTTCTTCTCTTTCATGAACAGGCCAAAGCCGAAGATAAACAAAAGAAAGCTCAGGGGGTTAATAAACAGGATAAACTCCTGGGTGAAATTTTCAATTTTGATATCAAAGCTAGTTTTGTAGACAACGTATGTTTTGATCCACATGAACAATGTCGCGATAAGCAAAAATGAAATTTTTGAAAATGATTGGATACGCATTTCATAACCTCCTCATTCGTTAGAACCTGCGCAGTCAAGATTTCGTTTTTTTTTTATTTTTTTAAATTCTCTTTAATTTCCATAAATTAGGCAGATTAAACAACTAAACCATATCTTAATACTTCTTTAACAAAAAATCAATCGTTTTTAACACTTAGCTTACAATAGGATGATAGAATTGTAATGTTGTTCAGCTTATTCGTTTTACCCTATAGTTAGACGTATAAAACCCAAAAAGGTTTCAAAAATGCCAAAGTAAATATCTTCTGAATATTCTTTAAAATAAGAAAGGAGCCTTATCTGCTTTGATAAGGCTCCTTTTAGTATTGCTTGCCCGGGTTTTTATATGCGATTAAACCGCGGAAAGTTTTGTTTTTACAAGCCACGCTCCGCCAATAACGCCCGCATCATTGCCAAGAGTTGCAATGGATATAGACGCGCCTTCAGCCACACGCGGGAATGCATAACGCTTGAAATACTTTTCTGTGTTTTTTCTTAAGTGCTCTCCAGCTCTTGAAACTCCTCCGCCGATTACAATCTTCTCCGGATTCAGACCGTTTGAAAGGTTTGCAAGTGCAAGACCAAGCTGTTTCGTAATATACTCAACAACTTCCGTTGCAAGAGCATCACCCTGTTCAGAAGCTTCAAAGACATCTCTAGACGAAATGCTGCCATTTTCAGCATAAAGGGTTCTGAGGCTGCTATGCGCATCACTTTCGCTCAGTTTTTCAACGGCAAGTCTTACAATGCCCGTTGCAGATGCAATTGTCTCTAAACAGCCTTCTTTTCCGCAGTTGCAAGGTGCTCCGCCTTCAGTCACAGAGGTAATGTGCCCTATTTCTCCCCCTGCACCGTTTACACCATGCACAACAGTTCCGTTTGAAATGATGCCGCCGCCGACTCCTGTGCCAAGCGTTACACAAATAACATCCGTCGCTCCGTCTCCGGCTCCCTTCCACATCTCGCCGATCGCTGCGATGTTTGCATCGTTGTCAATAACGGCTCTAAGGCCTGTTTCAATTTCAAGATGATGTTTTAGCGGGTAGTTCTTCCAGCCAAGGTTCACAGTTTCATACACAAGTCCTGTTTCTAAATTCACAGGTCCGGGTGCACCCATTCCGATGCCGGCAAGCTTTGCTTTTGTCTGGCCAAGTTCTGCAAGTTTGGCGTCAATGGCCTTTGCAATATCTGTCGTAATGGTTTTTCCGCTTTTATCTGTAGGGATCTCCCACTTTTCAATCATTTCGCCGTAATGGCTGATAAATGCCATTTTAATTGTTGTACCGCCAAGATCTATTCCAACCAGCCATTTATCTGTCATAATATGTCATCCTTTTTTGTTGTAGTCTTTGAGAAACCGTTTGCACAATCATTTAAAACAACAGGAACTATTTCTTTTCAAGAACCCGCTGCCTTTCCTGCCTCAGAAGCAGGATCGCCATTTGGTAGTCCTTTACGTCCATTAGGTTTGATTCATATATTTGCCTGATTTCCATTTCCATCAGTTCAAGATCAGCTGCTCTGTCTCCAATATATATGATTGTTCCCATTTTTTTTAGAAACTGCTGAATATCGTAAATCGTTTTCATCAATACACCTGCTCATTTCAAAGATATTCTGCATGAACCTACATAAAAGTATAAAGGAATGTCACTTTCCGTCAAGAGGATATTTTAAAATTCAAAACTAGAACATATTTTTAAGGGAACAAAAAAAGAGCGGAACCGCTCTTCGCTACAATCCATTTATCAGAAGTGAACCGTAAAGATACAGCCCCCCTGTAAAAAACAATGCAAGAACAGCTCCTGTCAGCCGCAGTCCCCATTTCTTCTGTTTGGGCAGCTGCACCATCAAAGCTGCAAGAAATCCTCCTGCAAGACCTCCGATATGACCGGCGTTATCCACTCCGGGAAATACAAAGCCAAAGAGAAGATTCAAAACGATAATGAAGATGACATTTGTTCCAATTGTCCTGAAAAACAGCTTAGGCTTGGCAATACCCATATAGAGCAAGGCTCCGAAACAACCAAAAATGGCGCCTGAGGCCCCGGCGGATATAGAAGGACTGAATGCAAAGCTTGCGAGCGTTCCTGATGCTCCCGCAAACAAGTAAATAAGCAGAAACCTTACAGACCCGTACATCCTTTCAACCGCACCCCCTATATAAAGAAGCGCCAGTGTATTCATCAGCAGATGAAGGATTCCGATGTGAAGAAGAATGGGGGTGAACAAACGCCACCATTCCCCGTCAGCAAGCAGCGGGTTGTATTTCGCCCCATAGTCAACAAGCGTTTGAGGGTTTTGGCTGCCTCCTGAAGCTTCAAGAAGCATAAACATGCCGACCTGCAAACCGATAAACAAATAGGTGAAAAGAGGTTTTCCATAACGGAAAAGCTGCCTTTCTTCATTCGCTTTCTTGTTTGAATGAAAGATGGCCTCCTTCTTTAACAAGCTTATGTCTGCTTCTTCTGCATCTTCTAAAAACGACAGCCTTTTCCCAAGCAGCGCTCCAAGATAGTCAATCATCTTCTGCTCATTGTCTTTATGGATAACAACCGATTTAATGGTTATTTTTCCTTCCTGATGCGGTTTTTGGGTCCGGTGTTCCCAATCATCGACAGGCGGATAGGGAGAGAGATAAATATTCAGAAGCTGGACAGGGTGCTTGAATGTTTGCGCGCGAAGCCTATCCATTCTGAATGCGGTTCTCTCGATATCCTGCTGAAGCTGACTGCCCCAGTCCAGGTCAATCTGCAGGATGCGGATAAGCTGAAACTCTTTATTTTTATTTGGAGCAAGCAGCACTTCTTGATCATCGTCCGAAAGACGGATGATCTGATCGTTATGCCGCGTGACAGCATCATGAACATATTTCCAGAAAAACTGTTCCTGCCTCATTCCCATATGCTTCTCTCCGACCTTTTTAAATATAGTATACCAACTCCATGCATCCCTGTTAAGAAAAGCGCCTGTTCCTTAATCTGATGAAGCCTGCAAATCCGCCTGCACAACAGGTGTTCCAGAGGTCTTTCTGATGCCTGTGATTAAGTATATGTCTGCAAAAAGACAAAAAAGCACCTGCAGGAGGCGCTTTTCAGCGGAAAACACGGAACATAAACTTATTTCGGATAAACGGTATCCTCATCGACAGCTGTATAAATTGGTGCCGGATGGCCGGGCTGCTCAGAACGGCATTCATCAGCCTGTAGCGGTACTGATAAAAGACAAGAGCTCCGAGTATAGTCAAAAGTACAGAATTCACCTTTCGCATGATCATCCCTCCTGCTATTACTCTCTGCGGGAGATCACGGTTTTATCCATACATCATTCACTTTCGGTCAATAAAAAAGAAATACAAGCACAGCTGCACCAAGGATCGCGGTGAAATTAACGGCATCATTATCAAGAAAGCCGCCGGTTTTCACTCCTTCCGTACCGCAGTGCATCTTTTTTTCTGTTACTTTTCCGCATGAAGGGCATTGAAACTGTACCTGAACTGCCGCACCGAGAAAAGTATCCAGCAGATTTCCGGCAAAGCCTATAAGAAAGATCAGATAGAATTCTTTAGGCTCAAGGGCAAAAACTGCATATGCGCAAAGCGCTATCAGCCCGGATCCTGCCGCTGCGGCTGCTGTGCCGAGAACGCTGACTGCGCCTGATGTTCCTTTCTCCACTTGTTTAAAGGAAAAAATCATTCTCGGCTTCTTTCTGCTCAATGTTCCAATCTCTGAAGCCCAGGTGTCAGCATTTGCAGCAGCAATTGCAGCGCTGTAGACAGCAAATCCCCCCTCAAACGGAAAAAATGCATACAGAATACTTAAAAGTGAGGCAGCACCTCCATTTGCAAACACTTGAACGGCATCCCTTTGGTCTCCTTTAAAAAGCATCTCTTCAACACTCGCTTTTTGATTCCGCTTGTACTTGCTCCATAAGCTTGAGCTTCCAAAAAAGACGCCCAGCAATATCAGTCCCGGATATCCAAAGCCTGCATAAATGGAGACGCCGGTACAAGCCGCTGCCGCTGCACCGCCAAGCGTTAAAGACTTCAGCTTAAATCCTGCAGCAGAAATGCCCAGAATAAACAGAATGGCAATTGAAAGATCAGCCACTTGTCATGATCACCTCATCTTCAGTTATGATCTTCCTGACCGGAATATCATGATGTTCAGCAGGAAGCTCAGGCAGAATTTGTTCAGAAAAGGCAAGAGAGACCGTCATCCCGCCAAATGAAGGAAGATACCGGTCATAATAGCCTCCACCGTAGCCGATCCGGTACCCCAATTTGCTAAAACAAACCCCGGGAACAAATAGAAGATCCATTTCGTCAGGCGTCACTAAGGATGTTTTTGAAACAGCGGGTTCCTTCAAGCCGTAATAAACAATCTCCAGCTGATCTTCTGATGTATACGTGCGAAATTCCATTTCCCTGGTTTTCGGCAAGCATCTCGGAATAGCTACACGCTTGTTCATCTGCAGCGCTTTTTCAATGATACTATTTGTGTCAACTTCCATGCCGCGTGAGATTGTAATGCCAATCGTCTTGCTGTCTTTCCAACAGGAGGATTGAAAGAGTTGTTTATGTATACGCCCGCAAAGGCTCCTGTATGTATCAGGGTTCATCTCCGACATTTGGTCCAGCATTTGTTTTCTCAATGTTTTTTTCAGCATCAGCCATTCTCCCTTTGCTAAAATTCGCGTAAAAAAAAAACAGCAAGGAAAAAATTCCTGCTGCTTACTTTGTTTCGCGGTGCAATGTAACCTTTTTCTCTCTAGAGCAGTATTTTTTAAGCTCCATACGATCAGGGTTATTACGTTTATTCTTTTTAGAAATGTAATTACGTTCGCCGCATTCTGTGCAAGCCAATGTAAGATTAACGCGCATGTTGATTTCCCTCCAAACTGAAAAAACTTATACTAAATCAGACTTAACTATAATAGCATTTTTAAAAAATAAATGCCACATTATTTTCATATTTTATTTCATACAGATGTTAGGAATTTTTTTTCGTGTACTCCTGCCAGGCATTTGCCGTCTCTTCATTCATATCTGCGAGAGCTGAGTGATCCTGAATCTGGCACTGCCCGATCATCCCGCCAAGACTGCACGATTTTCCTACATAGCTGTTTTCCCACAGAATGGAATGTGTAACGGAAGATTTTTCGTGGATGATGGCTGATTCAGACAATACAGTGTGAGGACCCACTGTAGCCCCTTCATGTATAATCGTATTGCTGCTGATATAGATTGGTCCCTTCAAGGTTACATCATCGTGAATGGTAACACCGTCCTCCATCCAGATGCCCTTGGCAATCTCTTTTCCTTTTGGGGCCAGGTTCACCCGATGTTCAAGCATATCAAATTGTGCTTCGCGGTAATTTGAGAGAGTTCCAATATCCGACCAGTACCCATCCGCTCTGAAAAGGGAGATGGTTTCTTTATTTCGGATCATTTCAGGAAATAGATCATTGCTGAAGTCACTGCATGCAAACTCTTCCAGATAAGAGAAAATGCTTGGATTGAAAATATAGATTCCCGTATTGATGGAGTGGTCCGAAAGGTCATTCCATTTCGGTTTTTCAAACATCCTGCTGATATGGGCTTCTTTTGAAAGCAGCACTCCGTATTCAATCGGGAGATCCAGCGGCTTTGTGAAAATCGTCGCAGCGGCACCGTGTGACAAATGATGATCAATGCCTGCTGTTAAATCAAAATCGGTCAGAATGTCCCCGCTGATGACAAGAAAGGGTTCTGTCAGAAGCTCTTCTGCAAGCTTGACGCTCCCTGCTGTGCCAAGAGGCATTTCCTCTTCACTGTATGTGATTCTGATGCCCCACTTCGAACCGTCTCCAAAATAGGACCTGATGGCTGATGACAAGTAATGCACGGTCATAATAACATCATCTATACCATGCCTTTTGAGAAGCTCAAGGCTATATTCCAGTACGGGCTTATTCAATATGGGCACAAGCGGCTTTGGACAATGATTTGTAAGCGGTCTGAGCCGGCAGCCTTCTCCGCCTGCGAGGATAACAGCTTTCACTTTATTCAGCTCCTTGTCTTTATGGAATTCAGCACTTCATATACTTCTATCACTTGCTCTGCAAACAGATCATAGGAAAAACGCCGCGAAACGTCAGACAATCCTTCCTTCGCAAGGCGATCTGCCCATATTTTATTTGTTAGTGCCTCTAAGATAGCTGATGTTAAAGCTTCCGAATTCCCCCGCTCAAATAAAAGACCGTTTTCTCTATGCCGGATGATTTCTTTAAGCCCGCCGGTATCAGATGCAATTGTAAGCTTCCCCGCTGCCATGCTCTCAAGGGAGATCATTCCAAAGGGTTCATACAAACTTGGCACAACGGTCATCTCACAGTTCTTAAAAAATATATGAAGAGGTGCATCGTCTAAAAAACCAAGAAATATGACATGATTTTGAACGTTCAATTCTTTCGCTAGTTTTTCATATTCGCTGCGGAACGGCCCATCTCCTGCAATCATAAGCCTAATTTCAGGAAAACGCTTTAAAATTTCCGGCATGGCTGCAAGCAGCACGCCGAATCCTTTTTCGGGGACCAGCCGCCCCGCTGCAAATATATATGGCTCTCCAGAGAAAAAAAGAGGTTTTTTGTTTTTAGAATTTTTATCATTCATATTATTTTTCAGCGGATTTATTCCATTATAGATGACCGCAGACTTGCCTGGGGCCATTTCTAATTGGTCTTCAGCCTGTTTCTTCATATATTTGCTGCATACGATGACCCTGTCAGAATCTTTAACAAGTCTTTTTTCTTCCATAGTAATGTGTTTCTGCAGCCGGGTGCATGCGGACCCGTTTCGCCCTATTTCTGTCGCATGTATGGTCGCTGCAAGCGGAACTCCCCATACTTCCTTTACAGCCCGTCCGGCTCCGGCAGTCAGCCAGTCATGTACATGAACAAGATCAAATGAGAGGCATCTGTTTTTTTTCAAAAACTGAACGAAAGCAAAGTTCATGTTCAGCACCCACTCTTCAAGGCTATTGCTTGTTTTATGCAGGGGTTTTAACCTGAATATGTGCAGAAAAGGCGCCGGGTTCTCATAGCCTGCCAGAGCGTGATCTGCTGCAGCAGTTAATAGAATGACTGTTTTCTTTTTTTCAGCGAGGGCTTGAACAAGGACATGCACATGACGGCCAAGCCCGCCAATCAGATTTGGCGGATATTCTGTTGAGATCATAAGAACAGAAGCGTGAAGTTTGTGGAGCGTGCTTTTGATCTCCTCCACATCCTGCATATTCGTGTTTATGTCCTTAAACTTTAGCGGATCTATTTCATCTGGAACATTCCCATAGGAGGTGTATCCGGAAAAGCAGCGTTCCCAGTTCGTCCTGGGAGAGGACGATCGCCAATCTGAACTGCTGCCGCTGCCGGTTTCTCCATCAACGGAGTCTGATCTTGCAAGTGTAAGTTCCTTGTTTTGATCATAAATGACAAGATCGGCAAAGTAGGTTGCTTCCGTTCCGCTGTATGAAATGAATGCGTGCCATTCATGTTGCAGTTCTATATCCTTATAAGCAAGAAACCCTTCTGCCTGCCTGAAAAAGCGAATCTTAATTCCAAGGAGGGAAAACGCTTTGCCGAATAGAGCGGACACAATCCTTTGATCCGGCTCATCAATATGCAAGCTTGCATACAAACCTGACCGTTTTCTGGCGAGACTGATTCCTGTCCCCTTTTCATGAATGATTTCCACTGCTATTCCCCCTCTCTTCACTTGATTCATTGGCATTTCCCGCACACCCATTTTTTCTCCTTATTATGACATAAATCCGGCAATGGAAAAAAGCTGATCCAATAGGGACAATTTTCGACAATATCTACGAATTTCCTTTAGTCCTTAAGCTTTTTGTGGTATAAAGAAAAAGGGAAAAAATATTAGAAGGTGAATAAAATGGAGATTATGATTATTGCCCTTTTTGCCGTAAGCATCCTTTTAATTGGCGTCTCATTTTTTCAGAGAGATTCCGTTAAAGACATTGAACAGGAAGTAGAGCACCTGTCCGTATCATCTATGCAGGAGATCTACAAGCTGAAGAAAAAAGTCAGAGTTTTAGAAGAAGAAATTCTGCAAAACGGCCTTCAGCTTTCAGATTATGATTCAATTGATCCTCAAACGCTTCAGCGCATTGTTTTAAAGCATAATCAAGGATTATCCACTGAAGCCATTGCACGTTCTGAATACTTAAGCGAGGACGAAATCAGAGACATTCTTAAAAAGAATGAGAGGGTCCTAACATGAGCAGAAAAGGATTTCAATCGTTCGCAGCAGGAATGATTCTTTCCACATCTGTACTCGCTGCCACTCACTTTTTCGGAGAAACCAACGATAAAGCGACTGTGACTGTCGATAGAGAAGTAACTGAAAATGACATCAAAGAATACTTAATTAAAAATGGCCAGACAGCTGTTGATACGAAAGAATATGACGAATTGATCGCCTTTAAAGAAAAGGCTTTAATCGAAAAGCAAAAACAGGCTGAAAAACCTGCAGAAGAAAAACCACAGCAGGAAAACTATACCCTTAAAATTGTAGACGGCATGGCGACATCTGATGTTTCGCGCATTCTCGAACAGGAAGGCGTTATCGAATCAGCAAGCGAGTTTAACGATTTTGTCATAAACGGAAATTATCATACAAAAGTACGCATGGGAACATTCCAGCTAAAAAAAGGCATGAGCTTCAGCGAGATTGTAAATGTTCTCGTAAAATAACAAGGAATGAACGCCAGAGAATTCAAGGCGTTCATTTTTCTATTTGGGATTTCCGTACATAAAAAAGCTTGCCGCATATGCGGCAAGCTTTTTTGATGGTTTAGGCGTTAAGGTCGTATCTTCTGCCTTTTACGAGGTAAAGGACGCTTTCAGAGATATTTGTCGCATGGTCAGCCGTGCGTTCGATGTATCTGCAGACAAACATCAGCTGAGTAAGCTGCTGCATAAGCTCTTTGCGCTCAGGCATGATTTCAAGCAGTTCACGGATTGTCTGGCCGTATAAATCATCTACCTGATCATCCATCTCCGCTACTTGTTTGGCAAGGACAACATCTTCGTCGTTATATGCCTTTACAGACAGGGACAACATTTCCACAGCAATCGCATGCATTTTTTTAATGCTTTCAATCGGTTTAAATAAAGGCTCGTCCCCGATTCTGATTGTTGATTTTGCAATATTAACGGCAAAGTCAGCCATTCTTTCGATGTCGTTGGAGATTTTAATGGCAACGATAATTCTTCTCAGATCAATGGCAACAGGCTGCTGCTTGGCAATCAGGAGGATGGCCAGGTCATTGATTTCTTCATCCAGATCATCAATTCTTTCATCATTTTCGATAATTTCAAGCGCTGCTTCTACATTTCTTGTTTCAAGAGCACTGATCGCATCCGACAGCGATTTTACGGAAAGGCTTGCAATTTCATTTAGTTTATCCTGAAGAATTTTAAGATCATATTCAAACTTCTCTCTTACTACCATGTCGCTTCCCTCCAATAGTATCATCATTCAGCAGTGTGTGTTTATTCTAGTAAATCATACAGGAATAAGCCGTGCAAACTGATCGTTTTGCACGACTTACCTTTATTAACCGAAACGTCCTGTGATGTAATCTTCTGTACGTTTATCAGACGGGTTTGAGAACAGCTTGTCAGTATGAGCGTATTCCACAACTTCGCCGTTGAGGAAGAATGCTGTACGGTCGGAAATACGTGCAGCCTGCTGCATGTTATGAGTAACAATCACGATGCTGTACTGCTTTTTCAATTCCTGAACAAGCTCTTCCACTTTTAACGTTGAGATCGGGTCAAGTGCAGATGTCGGCTCATCCATCAGGATCACGTCCGGTTCAATTGCAAGACAGCGCGCGATGCACAGACGCTGCTGCTGTCCGCCTGAAAGGCCGTATGCATTTTCTTTTAAGCGGTCTTTCACTTCATCCCAGATGGCTGCGCCTTTTAAGCTTTTTTCAACGATGGCATCAAGCGTCTTTTTATCGCGGATACCATGTATTCTTGGTCCGTATGCCACATTGTCATAAATAGACTTAGGGAACGGATTTGGCTTTTGAAACACCATTCCGACTCTTGTGCGAAGGTCTTCAACCCCATAGCCCTTATCAAAGATATTTTTTCCGCGGTAGATAATCTTGCCTGATGTGCGGACTGTAGGGATCAGTTCAACCATGCGGTTCAATGTTTTAATGTAAGTTGATTTACCGCAGCCTGAAGGTCCGATAATCGCTGTTACTTCATTTTCATAGATATTAAGGTCAATATTTTTCAATGCCTGGTCATTTCCGTACCAAAGATTCAGGTTGTCTGTTTTATAGACGATGCTTTTTTCTTTTTCAGCATTCGCCGCAAACTCCTCATTTTCCTTCCGCTCTTTCACAACTTTTGTCATTTCCATCGTGTGAAACCTCCTTCATCCATTTCAAAGCATGTTTAATAATTTTTCTGGAACTTGTTTCGAATCAAGACAGCCACGGAGTTCATGACAATCAGGAAGATAAACAGAACGATAATTCCGGCAGCAGCTACATCCTGGAAATCAGCCTGTGGTCTTGAAGCCCAGTTAAAGATCTGAATTGGCATAACGGTAAATGTACTCATTACACTCTCAGGCAGATAGTTAACGAATGCAAATGCACCTACAACTAGAAGAGGCGCTGTTTCGCCTATTGCCCTTGAGAAAGCAAGTATGCTCCCTGTTAAGATACCTGGTATAGCAGCAGGCAAAACAACCCTGCGGATAGTCTGCCACTTAGTTGCCCCCATACCGAAAGAAGCTTCACGCAGCTCTTTAGGTACTGCTCTAATGGCTTCCTGAGACGCAACTACAATAACTGGAAGAACTAGAAGCGCCATTGTAAACCCTCCGGCTAAAATGCTTCTTCCAAGTTCAAAGTAACGGACAAATACAGTAAGACCCAAGAGTCCAAAAACGATCGACGGAACTCCGGCAAGGTTTGCAATATTTACTTGCAGGAAATTCGTGAATTTATTTTTCTTAGCGTATTCTTCCATATATAATGCCGTTCCAACACCTAGAATTAGTCCAGTCGGAATGACAACAGCCATAACCCAGAGAGAACCGACCAAAGCTGCTTTGATTCCTGAGGCAGATGGTCTTCTTGATGCGAAATTCTGAAAGAACTCCGGTGTTAAAAAGCTAAATCCTTGAGTGAATATCCGATATAAGAGAATTCCGAGAACAACGAGAGCAAAGCTTGTGGCAATCATAAAGATTCCTTTATATATTCCGTTAACCGCAAGCCTGCTGCTCATTTTCTTTGCGACTTTATCTTTATTAATGTAGTTCATCTTAGTATTCCTCCCTGAAACGGCGGGAAATAAACTGTGCAAGCAGGTTCATGATTAACGTGAACAGGAAAAGTGTCATCCCTACAGCATAAATACTGTAATAAATTGTAGTTCCGTAACCTGCATCACCTGAACTTACTTGAACAATATAAGCTGTCATTGTCTGAATCGATTCCGTCGGATCAAATGTCAGCTTAGGTGTAGCACCGCCTGCAAGTGTAACAATCATCGTTTCGCCGATTGCACGTGAAATAGCCAGTACGAATGAAGCAATGACACCAGAGATGGCAGCCGGAAGCACTACCTTGATGGCAACTTCAAATTTTGTTGATCCAAGTGCAAGAGCTCCTTCTCTCATTGCTCTTGGAACAGATGTCATGGCATCCTCAGATAATGAAGCAATCATCGGTATGATCATAATTCCTACCACGATACCCGGGCTCAGAGCATTGAAAAATCCAAGATCAGGCATGATCGAACGAAGCAGTGGTGTAACAAATGTCAGGGCGAAGAATCCGTACACAATAGTCGGTATCCCGGCAAGTACTTCAAGAATCGGCTTTATGATTCTTCTTACCCGGTCTGATGCATACTCACTCAAATAAATAGCAGATGCCAAACCAATAGGCAAAGCAACAACCATTGCAATCACTGCTACAAGAACTGTTCCAGAAATCAGTGTAATAATCCCATAGGATGGATCACTTTCAAAAAACGGATACCATTCCCGCTGTGTTATAAAATCAAGCAGAGGCACTTTACTGAAAAACGTGACCGTTTCAACAATAAGAGTCAATACAATTCCTACTGTTGTAAGGACAGAAATGACAGCTGTAAGCAATAAAAATGCAGGTACCATTTTCTCGGTAGATCTCATCCAGGATCTTTTCTCTTTTTTTTCTCTGATCAGCTCGCTGACAGAGCGGCTTGTTTCTGTTGCCATAATGCGAAAACCCCTTTCCAAAACATGGGAAGATGAGAAGCAGTTTTATGCTTCTCATCTATTAGATTTTAAATTATTTTAAACCTTCGATTGTTTCAAGCTGCTCTGTGTACTTTTCTTCTGGAAGGCTTACGTATCCAACTTCTTCAGCAAGAGCGCCAGCGTTTTCCAAGTAGAACTTCACATACTCAGCAACTTGAGGCTTTTCTTTCATTGAAGCATTGTTTACATAGATGTAAAGAGGACGTGAAAGCGGGTTGTATTCGCCAGACTCAACTGATTCATTTGTCGGCTCAACTGCTTTGCCTTCTTCGTTTACAATCGGAACAACTTTAAGTGTATCTTTGTTTTCAAGGTAATACGCATAACCGAAGAATCCCATAGCAGTTTTGTCGCCCTGCACACCTTTAACTAGTACATTGTCATCTTCAGAAAGTGTTGCTTGCTTTGCTACTGCTTCATCTTCAAGGATTACTTCATTGAAGTAGTCATATGTTCCTGAATCTGTTCCAGGAGAGAAAAGCTTGATTGGCTCGTTCGGCCAGTCAGGGTTAATATCAGACCATTTCTTTTCTTTTCCGTCTTCAACCCAGATCTTTTTAAGGTCTTCAACCGTTAGTTCTTTAATGAAATCATTTTCTTTATTTACAACAACTGAAAGTCCGTCAAAGGCAACTTGAAGTTCTGTGTATTCAATGCCAGCGTCTTTAGCTGCTTGTGCTTCTTCATCTTTAATTGGACGTGACGCCTGAGAAATGTCCGTTTCGCCTGCTACGAATTTCTCAAATCCGCCGCCAGTTCCTGAGACGCCGATTGGAGCTTTAACACCTTGATGTTCCATAGCGAATTCTTCAGAAACTGCTTCACCGATAGGAGCAACAGTTGATGATCCGTCGATTCCAACTTCACCTTCTAATTGAGCTGCTTCTTCAGAAGTTTTGTCTTCAGAACCGTTTCCTTCTGTGTTGTCACCATTTCCGCATGCTGCTGCGAATGCAAGCAAAGACGAAATCATAATAGTCATGGCTAAAAATTTGAAGCTTTTCATATTTCTTAATTCCCCCTACAAAGTGGTGTTTTTGTCCTACAAGTAATACAATAACGCCTAAGTGTTAACATGGTTTTAATCGAATGTTAAGGTTTTGTAAATGCATGAACCTTTTTGTCGAATGATGAAAAGATGCCGGCTTCATGATTGCTCCAGCAGACTTTCAGCCAATGTAACACAAAAAAAGCACTCTCATTTGAGTGCTTTTATTGTCCTCTTTATCCCATGTTTTTATTCAGCTTCTTCTAATTCCCTTGCATTTTCAGGCTGGCCGACGCCTTCTTCAATGCCTTCTTTGCTCTGTTCGCTTTTCAGTTCGAAATACTTATCCATGATTCTTCGTCCGATCAGGTTATTGATTGGGTGAGAATTGCTTGCTTTATCATAGGCCCATGGTACAACCACTGAAAAGGCAATTTCGGGATTGTTATGAGGCGCATAGCCGACAAGGGTCAGATTATAAGTAGGCGAAAGGAACTGGTCTTTATTAGGTCCATCGTAAAATGCCTGCGCTGTCCCTGTTTTGCCTGCAGGAAGATAATCCGCTCCCATAAAATAACCGTAGGCAGTCCCTCTTTTCTCCTGCATGACCTTTCTGAACCCTTCTTGAACACGTTCAACATACTCAGGCTTCATTTCAACCTTGTTAAGTACTTCAGGATTAATGGATTCAATCACTGATCCAAGATTGTCTTTCGGAGAAGGTTCTCTGATTTCCTTCACTAGCTGCGGCTTCATCCGATAGCCGCCATTTGCAATAGTAGAAACATACTGCGCAAGCTGAAGCGGCGTATACGTGTCATATTGTCCGATTGATAAATCAAGAAGCAGTCCGGGGGTAACATCCCTTCCTTTAAAGCCTGTTGCTTCATTTGGAAGGTCTATGCCCGTTTTTACGCCAAGGCCAAACTGGCTGTAGTAGTTTCTAAGCACGGAAAAGGCTGATGTATCAAGAGGCAGTGATTTATTTCGTCTATACTCTCCATCAGCCATAGCAATGGCTGTTTTGAACATGTATACATTGGAAGATCTCTGAAGCGCTTCAAGATCATTGATGTTTCCCATTGTCTGATAGGACTTTTTAGGCGGTGAGCCTTTAATGTAAAGAGGTTCGTCCAGCTGTATGCTTCCAGGCTTAATCACGCCTGATTGAAAACCTGACAGGACAGTGGCCCCTTTTACAGCCGACCCCATTGTGTATGAGCTTGTCATCGTGCCCAGGGCATAATCATCAATGACGGTTTTTCCATTTTCATCTTTTTTAATTTGTTTTCCTGCCATAGAAAGCACTTCACCGTTTCTTGGGTCCATCATGACGACAAACGCCCGGTCAAGAAGAGCAGTTCCTGATTTCTTTTTGGCAGCTGTCAATTCTTCTTCGATGATTTTTTCAACTTCCTGCTGAAGCTCTACATCGACTGTCATGATCAAGTCTTTGCCGCTCTTTCCTTCAGTAATGATTTCTGTATCAAGGATGTTCCCCGACTTATCTGTGATGTTGCGGGCCTTTGCTTTTTGGCCCTGCAGAATGTCTTCATATTGATATTCCAGATAGCTTTTCCCTACTCTGTCATTTCGGCTGTACTCACGGGAAGTGAAATAGTCCAGTCTGTCCTGGGGTATCCCCTCTTCAGAAGAAGAGATGCTGCCTATAAGGGTTCGGAGTGTTTTATCAAATACATAGTTGCGCTGCCAGTCTGTTGTAATGTCGATACCCGGCAGTTCATCAAGGTTCTCGCTGATAAAAGCGAATTCCTTTTCAGAAATGTTGTCTTTTTTTATAATCCGGGGCGTCAGGGCATAGCCGCTGTCCATTTCCCGTTTAATCGCAAGGACTTTAAGCTCTTCCTGGGTGATTTCCTTCAGCTCGTTTTCCGTTATTCTCTCAAGCTGCAGATCATACAGATCCTCATCGCTCATTACACCGTCGAGCACCTTCTGACGGTCCGCTTTCGTGATTTTCTTTTCCGCCTTCTCCGGACGCGTTAAGATCCAATAATCTTTTTTATCTCTTTCCGTTATTTTCTTTAACTCGTTCTCCAGAGCTTCCTGGTCCTCTTTTGAGTCCGTTCTGTCCTGGTCAAAAATCTTGGCAAGTTTGGCTGCTGTTTCAAGTCGCTCCTCTTGATCAGAAGAAGCCGATCTTGTATATGTAATCGCTTTGATCGGCTTATTGTCTACAATGGTATTGTAGTTTCTGTCAAAGATTTTCCCCCGCGGGACAGAAGTGCTGATCGTTACTTCTTCCGTGCGCTCAACTTCTTTGCGGTAATCTTCTCCATATACAATCTGGACAATGCCAAGCCTTAAAATCATTCCTGAAAATAACAGGAAGATAAGAAAAAACAGGATATTCAAGCGAAGCGGGACTGTCCGTTTCTTTTTCTTTGTCATGCTGCACCGCCTTATTGTCGATATCAGGTTCCGAAAATTGAAATAGACACCATAACATGGTGTCTATCCTCTAGTTTATGAAAAAAATCGACTAATTTCTATTATTTTCGACAGTTGTAACACGATTGTCATATGCCGTGTCAGCTGCTTTCTCCATCTACAAGGTTCGGCTCAGGCATTTTTTTCTGTCCGTTAACTTCTTTTTTATCAATGGGTTCATTTGTTTCAGGCAGCGAAACCTTCCTGATGAAAAAATAAATACAGCTGTGCCCTGCCCCTATGATGGCAAGCAGAAAAGGAATGCTCTGTTTCTCATCGAATAGCGTGACAGAAAGAATAAACAGCAGAATGGATGTAATTCTTCCCATGTTTAAAAACAGTTCTCTGACGACAATGTATTCGATCCTTGCTTCTCCCGCGTTCCATGACCGACCAATCACATCGTAGGTCAATGAAATGTAGGGAACAAGCAGAAGCGGATAGGCGACCGCAATGGAAATCGCATAGATGATGAGCTTTGCATAGGTCAGATCAAACAGGAGCAGGAAAATGGAGGCATAAAGCAGAATTCCCCCTGCCAGGATAAATTTCTTCCTCATTTTCTTCGTAATCATCCTTGTAGCCAGATAATAAAAAACGAAAGCAACCGCAGAGTTAATCAGCCCATACTTCCCCAGAGCAAGTTCGCTGCCGGTCGTGATAAAAACAAGGACTCCAATGACAAAAATAAATGTCCCTTCCCTGAGCCCCTGAAAGAAGTGAGCGTTCGTAATCATGCGCCAGTTCATATTCCGCTTTCTCTCTTTTAAAACATCCATAAGCAGAAAACGCCCGTTTGCATGCCTTCTTTTTAAGAAGAGACTTAGAATCACTGCACAAAAAAACAGGGCAAGCGACAGGGAAAAGATTGTTTTGTATCCCGTGTCTCCTGCAAGCCTTGAGATGACAAAACCGGCGACAATCGGGCCGATCATTCCAGCAGAGGAAGTCATGACCCCTAAAAATCCGTTAAAAAAGTCCCTTGTCTCAGGTTCTGTAATTTCAAATGTCAGTACATTAAAGGAAAGCCAGTAAAAACCTGAGCCTATCCCAAGAAGACCTCCAAGCAAAATCAAATTGTCTGCTGCCCTGTCCCCAATTAAGAGAACAGACAGATAAAATACAGCCAGGAATGCAACACCAAGACGAAACACAATCACCCGGTCAATTTTTTTTGCCCATCTCCCGGCAATAATAAATGTAATGGGCTGCATGATTACAATCGTCAGATTATAGATCCCTAAATCCAAAAAACTGCCGGACTGCTTCCACAAATACACATTAACAAAAGCATTCGAGAGGGCAATCCCTAAAGAATACATGCCCCCAATCGTCAGAAGCAGAAGCAAATCACGGTTAACTTCCACATTACCAAAGACTTTCTGCAGCTTAGACATACCTAAAACTCCCCTTCATCAGCTACTAATTAGTCTGTGTAAAGGGGGGGGAGATATGCACCGAAAAGCGGAATCGCCCGGTTAGCTCCGAAGGACAGAAAAGGATCCGACGGAAAAAGCCGGGTTTGCTTTTTGCGGCGGAGCCGTTCTGGACGAGGAGTTGGGCGATGGAGCTGGACAACACGAAAAGCGGAGCCGACCGTTTAGCCCTGACAGGCAGAAAAGAAATCACCCGAAAAGTCCGGGTTTGACTTTTTGGGGGATTTTGTTCTGACGGAAGGGCTGGGAGGCGGAGCTGGACAACACGAAAAGCGGAATCGCCTTCTTACGCTATCTTGCACCTGCACTCTTCTTATACCATACGATTCCATCCCTTTCTTACACTATCTTGCATCCGCACTCTTTTTATACCGTACGATTCCATCCACTTCTTACGCTATCTTGCACCTGCGCTCTTCTTATACCGTACGATTCCATCCCTTTCTTACACTATCTTGCATCCGCACTCTTTTTATACCGTACGATTCCATCCACTTCTTACGCTATATTGCATCCGCACTCTTTTTATACCGTACGATTCCACCTCTTTCTTGTTCTATCTTGCACCCGCACTCATTTTATACCGTACGATTCCATCCACTTCTTATGCTATCTTGCACCCGCACTCTTTTTATACCGTACGATTCCACCTCTTTCTTGTTCTATCTTGCACCCGCACTCTTTTTATACCGTACGATTCCATCCCTTTCTTATGCTAACTTTCGCTCTTTTTTCCGTAAGATGCCTGCTTTGTTACTTTCAGCTCAAAACCAATTCTGAATGGTGTAAGGACTATTATACCTGCCTGATATACACTTTCAGCTGATGAAGGCAAATAAAAAAACAGGAAATCCAAGATTCCCTGTTTTTTCACGTCTATTATTTTGCTTCTTCGTAGCGTCTGTTTACTTCATCCCAGTTTACAACGTTCCAGAAAGCTCCGATGTAGTCAGGACGGCGGTTTTGGTAGTTCAGGTAGTAAGCATGCTCCCAGACATCAAGACCAAGGATCGGCGTTTTGCCTTCCATTAGAGGAGAGTCCTGGTTTGGAGTGCTTGTTACTTCAAGCTCTCCATTGTTTACAACAAGCCAAGCCCAGCCTGATCCAAAACGCGTAGCGCCGGCTTTGGCGAATTCTTCTTTGAATGTTTCAAAGCTTCCGAATTTGCTGTTGATTTTGTCAGCTAGTTCTCCTGATGGAGCTCCTCCGCCGTTTGGTGAAAGGATTGTCCAGAACAGGCTGTGGTTCGCATGGCCGCCGCCGTTGTTGCGTACAGCTGTGCGTGCAGATTCAGGCACTGCGTCAAGATTTGAAACAAGTTCTTCAACACTTTTGCTGAGAAGATCGTCATGACCTTCTAGAGCAGCATTCACGTTCGTGATGTATGTGTTATGGTGTTTCGTGTGGTGAATGTTCATTGTTTCCTTATCGATATGCGGTTCAAGTGCATCATATGCGTAAGGCAGTTGCGGTAGTTCGTAAGCCATTTAAATCTCCTCCTCGAATGGTATGTAGTTGCTAAGCCTAAGCTTGTCACATTAAGATTACCAAAATTGACCGATTGTTTCAATTTATATGCACGGCTTTTTGGAATGTTCTGCACGTCAGAGAACGGTATACAGGAAATAACCGATCATAACGAGCTGAATAATCGTTTTGGCAAAAACCCCGGATATAAATCCAATAAGAGATCCCAGGCCGACTTTTACAGATTCATTAAAGTCTTTTTTGTGAACGAGGAGCTCTGCAAGCACTGCACCGACAAACGGGCCAATAATGATTCCCGCTATCGGGATAATAAATGGACCGATCAAAAGTCCAATCGTGCTTCCCCAAATGGCAGCCTTGCTTCCCCCGACTCTTTTGACCCCCATCAAATTTGCCACATAGTCCGCGGCAAATAAAACTGCGACGAAGACTCCCTCAATCAGCCAGAATTGATAGCCGAATTCCTCAAAGCCAAAGAAGGCTCCAAAAAGAAGGAATCCGCCGACAATGAAAAGAACGCTCGGGATAATCGGATAAATCAGGCCTGCAAATCCAATAACAAACATGATAATAATCAGTGTCCAATATAAAGCTTCCAATTCGGAAAACACCACACCTTCTTATTTAGTCATGAAAAAAAGCAAGAGCCGCAGCCCTTGCTTTCATTATAGCTTATTAAGTCTGATTTTAACCCATTATTTGCGGTATCCGAGTACTGCTTCAGCAATGTTGACTGAATGGTCCCCGATCCGCTCAAGGTTGCTGACGATGTCGACAAACACAATGCCTGCCTGACCCGTGCAGCTTCCTTCGTTTATGCGGAGAATATGCTTTTTGCGCAGTGTGCGCTCCATTTTGTCAATCTGTTCTTCTGATTTCATGACTTTTGCTGCAAGATCTGTATCTTTATCGTCAAGTGCAGCAATGGCATCTTTTAACGTGCTTATCGTCAATGTGAACATCTCATCTAAATCCTGAAGCGCAGACCCTGTCAGCTTCACTTTGTTTGAGAGCTGATAATCGACAAGTTCAACGATATTTTCAAAGTGATCTCCAACGCGTTCAATGTCTCTTACTGTATTAAAGAGAGCCGAATGTTCTTCAGACTCTGCTGCCGACATTTCTGTACGGGAAATTAATACGAGGTAATCAGTAATTTTACGGTCGAGGTTGTTAATTGCGTCTTCAATCTGATAAGCCGTATCAGCATGTTTCTGCTGATTCGTTTTTAGATAATAGTTGGCTTCTTCAAGTCCAAGAGATGCAAATTGACCCATGCGGAGAATTTCTTCTTTTGTCTGTCCCAAGGCAATAGAAGAAGATTGCTCAATAAACATTGGATCCAGATGCTTTGCTTTGTATTCCACCAGAGAATCTTCGCCGGGGATTAACTTCGTTACAATATAAGCAAGCACCCCTATGAACGGTAGCTGGATGAGCGTGTTTGTAATATTAAACGTTCCATGCGCAAAGGCAATTGTCATTTCTGGATTTAACCCAAGGTTCGTCTTCAGCATGGTGATAAATGCAGTGAACAGAGGGAGAATCAGCAAGAAAATGGCTGTCCCGATTAAATTGAAGATAACATGTGTAAAAGCTGCTCTTCTTGCAGCAACAGAAGCTCCGATTGATGCTAAAACTGCTGTAATCGTTGTTCCAATGTTATCTCCGAAAAGAACCGGCAGCGAAGCTTTTATATCGATCAGACCAAGACCGTGAAGTTCCTGCAGAATCCCAATCGTTGCACTGGAACTTTGAACGATGACAGTGAATACTGTACCGATTAAAACACCGAGCAGAGGATTGTCGCTCAAGCTGACAGTAAGATCCTGAAAGGCCTGAAGTGACTGCAGCGGCTTCATTCCATCACCCATCAGTTCAAGACCGAAGAACAGGGCACCGAATCCGAAAACAATCTGGCCAAAGTTGTGAATTTTTTTGTTTTTAAAAAAGAAAAGCAGCACCGCTCCCGCAAATAAAACAGGGAGTGCATAGTCTGAAATTTTTATTCCTATGATAAAGGCAGTGACAGTAGTGCCGATATTAGCACCCATTATAACGCCGATTGCCTGGCGCAAATTCATAAACCCTGCGCTGACAAGGCCTACTACGAGTACAGTTGTACCACTGCTTGATTGGATGAGAATTGTGACAAAAACACCTGCCAGAACACCCATTACTGGATTTGTTGTAAATTTATCCAGTATGTCACGCAGTCTGTCACCTGCTGATTTTTGCAGTCCGTCGCCCATGAATTTAATTCCGAACAGGAAAATTCCGAGGCCTCCGACAAATTCAAAGATCATCTTTTGTAAATCGAGATCCAACTTCATTCAACCCCTAACATCTATTATCGACATGTTTCTACAACCTTCCCAATTATTAACGGAATGTATATTAATTGTAAAGGCGTTTAACTCTTTTTCATAAAAAATTTACAATATCTTAACAATAACTGTTCCAATTGCATTATTCCTTGTTTCTTAAGGTCTTGATGGTTAAAATGAAAACTGGATGAATATAGAAGGATGTGCGTATATTTGAATATTTTTAAACAGCTTGCGAAAAGTATTTACTCCCCAAAATCGATCTCTATGTACAGGTTTCAGGGAATCGGCAAAACGATTCTATACGTCTTTATGCTGACAGTACTCATTACCCTGCCTATGGGGATTTATATGTCCTCCGGCATTTCAGCCCTGCTTAAAGGGCTTGACTCAACGCTTAGAGAGGATTTGCCCGACTTTACAATAGAAGATGGAACATTGGTTTCTGATGCGAAAGAGCCAATAGAGCTGACAAAAGACGATCTCTTTATTGTTTTTGACCCGACAGGCGCGTTTACCACTCAGGAAATTGAAAACAAAGAAAATGCGATCGGCCTCCTCAAAAATGAATTTGTCTATGCTTTTGCCGGACAGTCGCAAAGCTATGATTACTCTATGCTGAACACATTGACGAAATCAGATTTGCTTACATACTCTGCTCAATTTGAAAGTGTCCTGCCGATTGTCATCGGAACTGTTCTACTCGTCTTTTATCTTTTTACCGCTGCATCAAAGTTTATCGAAATTACGTTTCTTGCGTTTGTGAGTATTCTGTTTAAGAACAGTCTGCAGAAAAAAGTGAATTTTAAACAGATGTGGGTAATGGCTGCATATTCAGTCACACTCGCTTCCATTTTCTTTATGATCATGGAGTTTTTGCAGGTATCAGTCCCAAGCGGAATTTTCATCAACTGGTTTGTGAATCTGATTGTGATGTATCTGGCATTAAAAGAAATTCCGGGTGCACGGAAACAAACGCTTGAATGACAAAACGAGCCCCAAAGCTTTCTTAAGCTTTGGGGCTCGTTTTATGTACAAGTGTTTTTACACTTTGTATTCTTTGGCGGATTTCGCGAGGCTTTTTGAAAGCTCTGAAACCCTTAAGCCGATTTCATGCGTTCTGCTTACCTGAATCATTTGTTCTTCTGAAGCAAACAGCATCTGCTCTGCGCTCGCAAGCGTTTCCTGAGAGACAGATTCAAAGCTTGCCGAAGATTTTTCCATCACAGGCAGATAGTCATGCAGCTTATTCATTTGCCTCTTCATTCCGGACAGCCTGTCTGTTACTGTTTTGATTTCAATTGAAAGTTCATCGAACAATACCCTTGACTGTGATGCTGCGCTGAGGTGCGAATGAATGGCTGACAGCATTTCATCATATTCTTTTGATGCCTGAACGGCGATATTCTCCATGTTTGAGATGGAATTCCTGATTTTATGAGTGGCATTTGATGATTGTTCAGCGAGTTTTTTCACCTCATCTGCAACAACGGCAAACCCTTTTCCCGCCTCTCCAGCTCTTGCTGCTTCAATTGCTGCATTGAGTGCAAGAAGTTTCGTCTGTTCAGCAATCGTTTGAATAATGGCGGCAACATCTGCAATTGAGATGGAATGCTCTTTAACGCTTCTGATCACAGCCGTCATTTTCTCTGTTTCCCGCTCAAACACATTCATAGTACGTATCATTTTTGATCCCTGCTCTTCTCCGCGTGCTGCTGAAGAGTTCATATCTGATGCACGGCTGAACAAAAATTCCATGTTGCGGAATACATCTTTTAATTCATCTTTCATCCTGCTGAACGCCTCTGCGCTTTCCCCTGAACCTGCTGCTGTCTGCTCTGCACCCAATTTTACGATTTTAATGGCCTCGACAAGCTGCCCATTCTGCATAACCCCTTCATCTGTTGCTTCTCTGAGCTGGTCTCCCTTGTTCGACAGCTCATCTGCTGCATGATTGATATCACCAATTATGCTGCGCATATGATCCATCATGGAGTTAAAGCTTTTCATGACTGAATTTATTTCAGGAACCTTCGTTTTCACATGGACATTTCTTGTTAAATCGCCATCCCTCACATCTTTCATCGCTTTTCTGAGGACGGCAAGAGGATTTGTTAAACTTCTGATCACAAGAATCAGCACGGCCGCTGTAAGCAGGACACTGATTCCAATCATCCAAATGGTAAACGAAGCAAGGGTCTCTGTGGTTTTCATATAGCTTTCTGTCTCTACTGCAATCAGGAATTGACCCTTGAGTTCCTGTACTTTCTTAAAAGACAATGTATAGTCGGTCCCGTTTATCGTCTGGTGGATCACGCCATTTTTCTTTTCGCTGATTTCTTTCAGCTGATCCTCTTCAAATTGCAGCCTGCTGTTTGAACTCACAGAAAAAGGATCAACTTTCCCTTCGCCTACAAGGAAAAAATCCGCCTTCAGCCCGTCCTGTATTAATGCGGAGGCCTGATTGGAGAGGACCACTTTATTAAACCTTTCAAGGAATGAATCCTCTTCGCCTACGTACGCAATCATAAGATTTCCTGCGATTTCGCCTGTCGTGTTAACCTCCCGTACAAGTCTGTCCTCAATCAGTGACATTGTTGCTTCTTTCGATTTTGAATAGGAGATGAAGCCGACAGCACTGATCGATGCTGCCATAATGGTTAATACAAGGAACAGGAGCCTTGCCTGGAGGCTCACTTCTGATATTTTCACAGTCCGAATCTTCCTGTATATATAAGGTAAAGACCCATTCTTTTTGCTTACTTTTCCGATAAGTCCCTTCAATGCGCATACACCCTTCCTCTTAACTCATGAAAATTATCCCAGATTAATGTTAAGAGAGTGTAAATCCCTCATTAATTTATGGAGAATTTTGTCGTATTTATAGGTATTAAGAAGGTTTTCCCATCATTAGATCTTTCTTTGAAAGGAAAAAAGAAATGCATGTCATATTTTTAGTGGACAAGCCATATAAATAATCATCGTGACGGATTGGGAGATGATACATATGAAGCGGCTGATGGTTTTTCTTTTAACACTCTTTCTTCTCTATATTATGTACTATGACATCAGTACAGGAACGATTGCGTTTTCGCCCCCTGCCAAGGATACTGAACCTGCAGCGGCGGTTCAGACGTCCCCCTCTCCTTTTACAGTAAAAGAAATTAAACAGGGTGAAACCGTCTTAACCATCGTTGAACAGCTTCACAGCGGACTGCCCGTTTCTATAGAACAAGTCAGGAAAGACTTTGAAAAGCTGAATCCAAATGCAAAAGCAGATGCGATCCAGGTAGGAAAAGCATATAAATTTCCACTTTATGAAAAAGAAGTTGCTTCTTAATTCTTGTCAATATCGCGCACTCACTGTTACAATATTGTGAGGGAAAGCACAATTTCCCCTGCATTGAATGATGATCAAATAGGTACTATGAAACCATAGGACCATGATTATGAATTAAGGAGCGATTTACACGTGAGTGAAATCATACATCGTACCAAAACCCGTCCAGTTAAAGTCGGCAACCTGACCATTGGCGGAAATAATGAACTAGTCATTCAGAGTATGACAACAACGAAAACACACGATGTGGAAGCTACAGTCGCTGAAATCCTGCGATTAGAAGAAGCAGGATGCCAAGTAGTGCGTGTTGCCTGCCCGGATGAGCGTGCAGCCGATGCTATTGCTGAAATTAAAAAACGCATCAACATTCCGCTTGTTGTAGATATTCATTTCGATTATAAACTGGCTCTAAAAGCCATTGAGGGCGGTGCAGATAAGATCCGCATCAATCCGGGAAACATCGGCCGCAGAGAAAAAGTCGAGGCTGTTGTAAAAGCAGCAAAAGAAAAAGGAATCCCGATCCGCATCGGAGTGAATGCTGGTTCCCTTGAAAAACGCATCATTGAGAAATACGGCTATCCGACAGCAGACGGTATGGTCGAGAGTGCCCTGCACCATATTAAAATTCTTGAAGATCTTGATTTCCACGATATCATTGTGTCCATGAAAGCATCTGATGTAAATCTTGCCATCGAGGCTTATGAGAAAGCGGCAAAGGCTTTTGACTATCCCCTTCATCTTGGAATTACGGAATCAGGAACGCTGTTTGCCGGAACGGTTAAAAGTGCTGCCGGACTTGGCGCTATTTTAAACAAAGGAATCGGAAACACGCTCCGCATTTCCCTTAGCGCAGATCCCGTTGAGGAAGTGAAAGTTGCACGCGAGCTTCTTAAATCATTCGGTCTTGCATCGAACGCCGCGACATTAATTTCATGCCCGACATGCGGACGTATTGAAATTGACCTGATCAGTATTGCAAATGAAGTGGAAGAATATATTTCAACCATCAAAGCTCCAATCAAAGTTGCCGTTCTCGGCTGTGCCGTAAACGGACCTGGAGAAGCACGGGAAGCTGATATTGGTATCGCAGGAGCACGCGGTGAAGGTCTTCTTTTCCGCAAAGGACAAATTGTCCGCAAAGTGCCGGAGGAAACAATGGTTGAGGAACTGAAAAAAGAAATTGACAAAATTGCCGAAGAGCATTATGCAAAGCAGGAAGCTGAAAAAGCTGCTGCTGAAATGTAAAACAAGCCTGGCCAAGTGGCCGGGCTTGTTTCAATTTATCCTAATCCTAAAAGAACGGCAGGATAAAAATTCCGAGGATGAGTGATACGATACCGATACCGATTGCCCATCCGCCAAGAGCTTCTGCCCCTCTGCGGCGTGCGACAAAGCCCACAATAATGCCTGCTGCCCCGAGGATAACCGGGAAAACGAACAAGGAGATGACTGACAGAACAATGGCCAAATACCCCATTCTTCGTCCGTCGGTTCTGCCTCCTTCTTCTTCGCGGCGGTCGTAGTCTTCATCTCTTCTCAGAGTAGCCGGAGCTGCAATTTCGGCAGCCGTTTCCTCTTTATAGTCATCGCGAAAATCTCTGCTGTAGCCAACTTCATCATCACGGAGGTCATATTCCTTGATGTTGCCGTGATAATCATAATGTTTCTCATCTGCCATGCGTGATCCCTCCATTCATATTGTAAGGAACATTTATAGTATGAGTTGATCGGCACGTCAGTATAACTGTTAAAGTTTACTGTGATTGTAACGGCTGATTATGATACACTAAAGAGTATAGTTCATCATTAATCGGTTATGAGATAAACCTTTATGGAAAGGTTTTACAGCAAGGGAGAGAAGACATGATGCTGCGTTTGGGAATTGATATAGATGGCACAGTTACATCACCTGAAACCTTTGTGCCGTATTTGCAAAAATCATTTAATGAATCCATTACGTTTGAAGATATGAAGGAATACGACCTGACGAAGCTTTTAAAGATCACAGAAGCTGAATTCTGGAAATGGATGGATGAAAAAGAACCGCTTATTTACAAAGAAGCACCAATGGCACTGGATGCAAAACTCGTTCTTGATGAATGGAAAAATAAGCATAAGCTTCTCTTCATCAGTGCAAGAAGAAGCCATTTGGAAGAAGTTACGTATGAGTGGTTTAAGCGAAACGGTCTTACGTACCATCAAATCGACTTAATCGGTACACACGATAAGCTTGAAGCAGTGAGAAAAAATCAAATTGATGTCTTTTTTGAAGACAAGCATGATAATGCATGCACGATCAGTGAGGTATTTAATATTCCTGTCATCTTATTTAATACCCCCTACAACCAGGAACCTGTTCCAAAAAACGTCATCAGGGCAGATAATTGGCTGGAGGCAAGAGACTGGGTCAATTCTTATGCACAAAACCGCTACTCTTTAACAAAATAACCACACAGAAAAACGCCTGCAGAAAGCCGCAGGCGTTTTTTATGTGGTCATTTCATGGCATTCAGGGCACGTTCCGTATATTTCAAACTTGTGGCCGCTGATTTCATAGCCGGATAAATTTTCTTTCAGCTTTTCCATCGGACAAGACGAAATTTCCTTTGTCTTTCCGCAGGTCAGGCAAATAAAGTGGTGATGATGATGTTTCGTTGAGCATGAAAAGCGGAAATGCTTTTCGCCTGAGAGTTCTGTCGTTTCAAGAATGCCCATTTCCGCAAAAAGAGAAAGGTTGCGGTAAATCGTATCAAAACTCAAACCGGGATATTCCGGCTTCATTTCTTCAAGCACGTCCCTCGCAGTCAAGTATTTGTTTGACTGTGAAAAAAGTTCAAGCATCTCTTCCCTCTTGCTCGTATATTTATATCCCTTTTCCTTCATTAAAAGGAGAGCTTCCTGTACATTCATTTTTACTGGCCCCTTTTTAATTTAGTCCATCCAATTGTAAGAACGAGAATGAGAACGGAAAGCATAACAATCGTCCCACCCGGAGCTAAATCGAGCTGATAGGCTAACACTAAACCAATGATAACAGATATTTCTCCAAAGAGTACAGAAAAGAAAATGGCCTGCTTAAACCCTTTCGCAATCCGGATGCTTGCTGCTACAGGAAGCGTCATAAGCGATGAAACAAGCAGAATGCCGACAATCCGCATAGACGCTGCAATGACAAGCGCGACTGTTAAAATAAAGATAAAATGGATCCACTTTGAATGGATGCCCGATGCTGCTGCATGCTCCTCGTCAAAAGACAAAAGGAACAGTTCTTTATATAAAGCAACAACGACGATCAGAACAAAGGCAGCAATGGAGATAATCACCCATAAATCCGTGCGCGTTACCGCACTTACACTTCCAAATAAGTAGTTGAACAAATCTGTGTTAAATCCGTCCGCAAGCGATATGAAGATAACACTGAGGCCAACTCCTGCCGACAGGATAATCGGAATAGCGAGCTCCTGAAAATGTTTATAAACGCCTCTGAGCTTTTCAATAAACAATGACCCCGCAACAGAAAAGCCCATTCCGAGATAGATTGGATTGAGCCCTGACATACCGAGGACTTTCTTTTCAAGAAGGAGACTCGCAGCGATGCCGGCGAGTGTTACATGACTTAAAGCATCTGCAATCAGCGACAGTCTCCTGACGACAACAAATACTCCCAGAAGCGGAGCAATTAAACCAATTAATATGCCTGCAAGAAACGCATTCTGCAGGAATTCGTACGTAAATATACTGTTAATCATTTTTACCTTCCCCCATGATCGTGATGATCGTGAGTCAACACATGAACTGAATGACCATAATAGTCAGACATGTCAGAGCTTTTCAGGCTTTCAAATTCCTGTGTATTTCCGTGGAAATGCATATGTTTATTTAAGCATGCAACATGAGTTACCTTATCTGTGATCGTTCCGACATCATGTGTAACGAGAATGAGGGTAATACCCATGCCTTTGTTTAAACGCTGCAGCATTTCATAGAAGCTCTGAACGGTTTGAGCATCAACTCCAACTGTCGGCTCATCCAAAATGAGCAAATCCGGATCACTCACAAGCGCTCTGGCAATAAAAGTCCGCTGCTGCTGCCCGCCTGAAAGCTCTCCTATGTTCCGGTTTGACAGTTCTTCAAGCCCGACTGCCCCAATCGCTTCTTTTACTTTTTGGTGGTGAGCTTGGTTCAGTTTTTTAAATAACCCGAGCTTTGATGTCAGGCCGCTCGCAACCACTTCATAGACAGAAGCCGGAAACCCGGTATTAAAGCTGCTGGCTTTTTGGGAAACAAAACCGATGCGGTGCCAATCTTTAAATTTGCGGATGTCCTGGCCAAAAAGCTTTATATTCCCGTGATCCGGCTTTAAGAGCCCAAGCATGCATTTAAGCAGCGTTGTTTTTCCGGATCCGTTGGGACCGACAAGACCAAGAAAGTCTCCCTCTCTCACTGTAAAATGAATATCCTCAAGCACCGCAGTGCGTTCATATGTGAAAGTCAGACTTTGAACATCAATAATAGGCTGATTCATTTTATTCACTTCCAAGTTTCAGAATGGTTCCGATTTATTTTCGTAAAAAAAGATCAGAAGCCATGTCTGATCTTTAACATAGAGATTATACAAGATTACCCGTAAAAGAGCAAGAATTTCTGCTTAGTGAATCGCAGATTTAAAGTTGGTTCCTTTTGTTTCCTGCGTGTTCATAATCGTGATAAATGCGTTTGTGTCAATCTCATGCACGATGGATTTAAGCTTGGTCACCTCTAGCCTCGTTACAACGACATAAATGACTTCTTTTTCGTCATCCGTATAGCCGCCTTTTCCCTTCAGCTTTGTCGTTCCCCTTCCAAGGCGCTGAAGAATGGCATCAGATACATCCTCATAATAGTCGGAAATAATGATGACCGCTTTTGTTTCATCAAGTCCCTGAATGACCGTATCAATTGTTTTAAACGCAATATAGTATGCCATGACAGAGTACATTGCCTGTTCAGGCCCGAACACGAACGCTGCCCATGTAAAAATGAAAATGTTGATGAACATCACAAACTCCCCCACTGAAAACGGAAGCTTCTTAGTCAGGAGAATCCCGAGGATCTCCGTTCCGTCCATCGAACCGCCATTTCGGATAACAAGCCCTACACCCGCTCCAAGCATCAGTCCGCCAAACACCGTAGCAAGCACCGGCTGGTTTGTAAAAGGTTCTACATGATGCAGCATACTTTCAATGACCGCGAGGAACACAATGCCGAAAATAGACGAGATCATAAATGTTTTCCCTATCTGTTTATAGCCGTAGTACATAAACGGCAGATTCAGAACGACCACAAGTGTCCCGAAATTAATAAACGGGAGGCTGTCAGGGGTTATGTAGTCCAAGATCAGCGAAATTCCGATAATTCCTCCGTCAATGATCTGATTGGGAATCAAAAACAGTTCAATCGACGCTGCTGCAAGAGCAGCTCCGATTACAATCAGGATCATCCTTCTGATAAACCGTCCTGCACTTTCCTTTTTATGCTGTTTTCCTGCCACAATAAAACTCCTTTCTTATAAAATCCCTGTTCCGGATATGTGTAAAAAATTTGCCTTTCTTCTTTCCTGAATAGGCACTTTTTAAAAAACTCCGCCATACATTGAACTGTAGAGGAGGTTATGTACGTGATTTTATTTCAGAAGATTGTCAACCAGAAACTGAATTCCCTTGATACAGACGGCCTGCTTCAGCTTGCCAAGCAGAATAACCTTTCCATCAGCAGACCCCAGGCACAGGAAATTGTGAAAATCATCAGAGGGAAAAACATCAATATTTTTAACGATGCAGAACGAATTGATCTTTTAAAACGCGTGGCTGCCATTACTTCGCCTGCGACAGCCCAGAAGGTCAATCAGCTCCTGCAGCAGTTTATTGGGTAAAAGCTGCCGGTTTCCCGGCAGCTTTTTTTTGTTCTATTCCTGATTGCGTATTAAATCAAGCAAATCAGGGTTATATTCCTGATTGCGGAGCATCTCAATTTCAAAGCGGTACGGAGGCTTCTTGTCTTTTTTATCTTCTCCGACATAAGGCGTTTCAAGAATTTTCGGCACGTCCGAGAGTTCAGGATGATGAACGATCCTGTTCAGTGCTTCAAAGCCGATGTGACCGAAGCCGATGTTTTCATGGCGGTCTTTTCTGGCTCCTGCCGGGTTTTTGCTGTCATTGATGTGAAGAACTTTCAGTCTGTCGAGTCCAATGATGGAATCAAATTCCTTCAGGACGCCGTCAAAGTCATTGATCAAATCGTAGCCGGCATCATGAGTATGACACGTATCAAAACATACGGATAAATGTTCGTTATGAGTCACTCCGTCAATGATCTGAGCCAGTTCCTCAAACGACCGGCCGCACTCTGAGCCTTTTCCGGCCATAGTCTCAAGGGCGATTTGAACATTTTCTTCCCTGCCAAGCACTTCGTTCAGCCCTTCGATAATTTTTTTAATGCCTATGTCAGCTCCCGCACCTACGTGCGCACCAGGATGCAGAACAATCTGCTTTGCGCCGAGTGCGTGGGAACGGTCTATTTCAGAGCGCAGAAACTGCACACCGAGCTCAAACGTAGCCGGATTTGTAGTGTTGCCGATATTGATGATGTACGGAGCATGCACAACAATATCCGAAATGCCGTGCTCCTTCATGTGTGCAAGACCGGCCGCAATGTTCAGGTCTTCTATCTTTTTTCTTCTTGTATTCTGGGGTGCTCCTGTATAGATCATAAACGTATTTGCACCGTAAGAAGCCGCTTCCTCACTTGCCGCAAGGAGCATTTTTTTTCCGCTCATTGATACATGTGATCCAATTTTAAGCATACCTTATCCCCCTACTTGCGTTTTTTGTTCAATCTTCTTTGGCGTTTTTTTATTTCATCCATTTCACGGGACATTTTCTTTTTGTAGCCCGGTTTGACGCCCTTAGGCTTTCTCACCATGCTTTTCGCCATCTGTTCGGTTCCATCTGACGGCTTAGCCCGTTTTTGTCTCCGTTTGCGGTCGTCAATCGTTTTCCACTCGCCGTTTGCAAGGTCCATGTTTTCAAACTGGATGCCAAGCTTTTCAAGCAAGTTCAGAGCATGCTCATTTTCAGGCTCATAAATGGTTGCCGCAATGCCTGAATAGTCTGCCCGTCCTGTACGGCCGACACGGTGGATGTAAAAATCAAGATCGCTCGGCAGTTCAAAATTGATGACGTGGCTGACTCCGTCGATATCAATTCCGCGTGATGCAAGGTCTGTTGCAACAACGTACTGATACTCCAGGTCATTAATCTGTTTCATCATTTTTTTGCGGTCTCTCGGCGTCAGATCCCCGTGGATTCTGCCGACTCTCAGTCCTTTTGCAATCAGTCCGTCTGCAACCTCGTCCGCTTTCTTTTTCGTGTTTGTAAACACGATGGCAAGAAACGGATTATAGCTTTTCAGCATTTCATAAAGCAGATTTGTTTTGTTGCGGTGGCGCAGAGGCACAAGCACATGTTTAATTTTCTTAGCCGCTGCCTGTTTAGGTGCAACATGGGTGAATTTCGGGTTTTCCATGTATTTTTTTAAAAATGGCTTAAGTTTCTCGGGAATCGTTGCTGAGAATACAAGCATTTGAAGCTTGGCAGGCATAGATGCACCGATTTTGTCCACATCTTCAATAAAGCCCATATCAAGCATAAGATCAGCTTCATCGACAACAAGCGCTTTTGCATGATGAACAAGCAGGGCATTTGCTGCAACAAGGTCTTTAATCCGCCCAGGCGTGCCAATGACGATTTGAGGCTGAGTTTTCAGTTTATCAATCATTCTTTGCTTATCGGTTCCTCCGATAAAGCATTTAGCTGTAATCGTTTCGTTTTCAGGTGCAAATTTAATAATGTTAAGGGCATCCTGGTAGATTTGATTTGCAAGTTCTCTTGTCGGTGCGGTAATGACAACCTGCACACTTTCGTCCGCGGCATCAATTCTTTGAATAAGCGGCAGCAGATACGCATGGGTTTTTCCCGTTCCTGTCTGCGACTGTCCGATTGCCGTTTCCCCTTTCAGAAGGGATGGAAATAAGCGTTCCTGTATTTCAGTTGGTTCATAAAAACCCAGCGCTTTAACAGCATCTATAATAAAAGGCTTAAATGGAAACTGAGTGAACTTTGTCTGTTCCATGTTCATCATCTCCTTGATGAAAAATTAAAGTAAGACGGTTTTAGCCATACGAAGGTGAGATCTTCTTTCAAACAAAAACACTGCACGCATCCGGAGACACGCCTGTCCATCAAAACATTATATACGATTTCCGGCAAAAAAACCAATTTGCTTTTTGGCCTATTCTCATAAATCCGCTGACCATCCGCAGGTACCCTGCATATTGTGTAGGTAGGATAGACGTTAGTTTAAAGGAGGGTCATCATGTTTCAGCAAAGACCAATGCCCCAAATGCCTTCAAGAGGTATGCAGCCCCAAAGAATGCAGATGGGCGCACAGCCGTTTTCGGGGCAGCCTATTGGATATCAGCAAGCAAGAGGATTAGGCTCATCCAGATTTCAGCCTTTCGGACCTCAGATGGGATCATTTGGGCCGCAGTTTGGCGGACCGGGGTTTGGAGGTCCTGGTTTTGGAGGTGCCGGTTTTGGCGGACCGGGATTCGGGGGACAGGGATTCGGAGGAGCAGGATTTGGCGCACAGCAATTTGGACAGCAGGCAATCGGAAGAAGCGGAGGGCTAAAAGGTCTTTTATCAAGATTTTTGCCGGGCGGCGGAGGCCAGGGACTTACAGGTGCGGCGAATGCAGCGCAGGGCCTTCAGGGACTCACAAATCCAGCCAACCTTTCCGGCATGCTTGGAAACGTTCAGAAAGTGCTGGGAATGGCGCAGCAGGTCACTCCAATGGTTCAGCAGTACGGACCTTTGGTACGGAACCTTCCGGCTATGATTAAAATATACAGTGAACTTAAAGGCGGAGGCTCAAGTGATGACGGCGAAAGCACAGAAACAGCTGAAACTCAGCCTGCCGCAATCCAGACTGAGGCCGTTTTAACCGAAACATCAGAGCAGGAAACTTCAGCTGAAGTAAAACAGGCTGCGGTGAAAGAAAAAACACCTGCAGTCAAAGGCGCTTCTGCTCCGAAACTGTATATCTGATATTCTTCTTTGTATTCTTCCCCAGTCTCAGCTATAATAATGAAGAGATTACAAGAGCCAAGAGCCTGATTCTTTGGCTTTTTTCTCTTTTCTGTAAAGTACTTCTCTTTAGGGGGCTCTTTTTAATGGAAGTAATTAAGATTGCACCGCGGGGCTATTGCTATGGCGTAGTAGATGCCATGGTTATTGCCAAAAATGCCGCTCTCGATAAAACACTGCCGAGACCGATTTATATCCTTGGCATGATTGTTCACAATAAACATGTAACAGACGCATTTGAAGATGAAGGCATCATCACGCTTGATGGAAGCAACCGCCTTGAAATTCTCGAGAAAGTCCAGAGCGGAACCGTCATTTTTACCGCCCACGGCGTTTCTCCGGAAGTAAGAAAGATTGCATCCGAAAAAGGCCTGGTTACCCTTGATGCGACATGCCCTGATGTAACAAAAACACATGATCTGATCCGTGCAAAAAAAGCCGAAGGCTATCATGTCATATACATCGGTAAGAAGTCCCATCCAGAGCCTGAAGGAGCTGTCGGCGTAGCGCCTGATATCGTCCATCTGGTGGAAACGGAAGAGGATGTTGAGGCATTAACGTTCCAGAATGATAAAATCATTGTCACAAACCAGACAACGATGAGCCAGTGGGACGTTTATGACATTATGGAGCGCGTGAAAGAAAAATACCCTCATGTTGAATATCACCAGGAGATCTGCCTTGCGACACAGGTACGCCAGGAAGCAGTTGCCGAACAGGCCAAAGATGCTGACCTGACGATTGTTGTCGGAGATCCGAAAAGCAACAACTCAAACCGTCTTGCCCAGGTTTCTGAAGAGATTGCAGGCACGAAAGCCTACCGCATTTCAGACATCAGCGAATTGAAGCTCCAGTGGTTTGAAGGAGTGAAGAAAGTGGCCATCACAGCAGGCGCTTCAACTCCGACCCCTATTACCAAAGAGGTCATTCAGTTCCTTGAAAAATATGACCCTGAGAACAGTCTGACGTGGAATATTGAGCATAATGTTCCCCTGCAGAAAATTCTTCCGAAAGTAAAAGCAAAATAAAAAAGTACAGCCGCCGGAAATCCTTTTCCGGCGGCTGTTTTTATACAAGGCTAAATGGATCGGTGTTGATTGCAGACGGGTATATGCCCACTTCAAATTTCTTTTCCTCGCACATTGAAAGCAAGAGATCCGCGACCCCTTTTTTCATCACTTTTTCTGCGTTGTGGCCCGGGTCAATGATGTTCAGGCCGAGCATCATTGCGTCATGGGCAGTATGGTAGTACATATCCCCTGTCACATAAACATCAGCACCCTTGCGTTTGGCGTGATGAATGTATTTGTTTCCGTCACCGCCAAGGACTGCGACTTTCCTGACTTTGTCTTCTTTATTTCCGACAAGTCTCACAAACGGCACATCGAGCGCTTTCTTTACATGGACAGCGAATTCTCCAAGTGTCATTTCCTTTTCCAGTTTTCCAATTCTGCCAAGCCCAAGAGTCTTTCCTCCATTTTCAACCGGGTAAATGTCAAACGCAGGCTCTTCGTAAGGATGTGCTTTCAGCATAGCAGATACAATTTTCTTCTGGCTGCTTGCCGGAATGACCGTTTCAATTCTCTCTTCTTCTGCACATTCCAGTTTTCCCTTTTCTCCGATGTAAGGATTCGTTCCTTCAAGGGGAAGAAAACGCCCTGTTCCTTCAGAGGAAAAAGAACAATTGCTGTACATGCCGATGTGACCTGCACCTGAATCCCCCAGAACGGTCCGTATCCGGCCGGCGTGATCTTTCGGGACATAGACCACCAGTTTCTTCAATGTCTCCTGATAGGTGTCTGCAAGGACTTCTGTGTCTGTTAGCCCGAGAGCGTCTGCGAGCAGATCATTCACTCCGCCTTCTGCGACATCGAGGTTTGTATGGGCAGCATAAACAGCGATATCATGCTTGATGCACTTCTCAATCAGTGCTCCGCCTGGCTGGTCGGTTGCAAGCTGTTTAAGCGGCCTGAAAATGGGAGGATGATGGGCAATGATCAGGTTTGCCTTTTTTTCAATGGCTTCATCCACCACTTCATCAAGTACATCCAGTGCTACTAATACACCTGTTATCGGTTTATTCAGCGTTCCGATCTGCAGGCCGATTTTGTCTCCTTCCACCGCATATTCTTTCTTTGAAAAAGATTCGAAGAGCTGAATGATTTCAAAGCCGTTTGGTTGTTTGCTCATTCTCCCGCCGCCTCCTCAAGCATGGCAATCATGCGAGTTAATTCCTGCTTTTTCCTGCTGTTTTCTTCGCTTTCTGATGCCTTGCTTATATTTTCTAAAATACGTTTATAGTGTTCTTTTTCCTGTGACCACTTCTTTTTAAACGTGCTTGATTGTTTTCGCATTAAATGGGGTCCTACAAGAAGGCCGGTTTCAAGAGAAACATCTTTATACGCAGCTTTAGCGTCTCCTCTTTCCCCGACAAGAATTTCATAGATCTTGCCGTCCTCTTCCAAAATCTCTTCATTCACCAGTTCCCAGCCGTTTTGAAGCAGCCATTCTCTAATGTGATGAGCATGAATATTCGGCTGAAGAATCAGCCTCTGCACACCCTGGAGCTTTTCTTTTCCTGCATCCAGAATCTTTTCGATCAAAGCACCGCCCATGCCGGCGATCGTAATGCAGGTGACTTCATTCGGCTCTATCACTTCCAGCCCGCTGCCGAGACGCACAGAGATGACATCCTCGAGTCCGCTTTTTTTGACCTGTTTCTTTGCAGACTGGTAAGGCCCTTCTACAACCTCTCCTGCTACTGCAGAAGCGGCCAGCCCGTTCAGGAGGGCATAGCAAGGCAGATAGGCATGGTCTGAGCCGATATCAGCAAGCACCGCACCTTCAGGTATATAATCAGCCACTGTTTTCAGCCGTTTTGATAAGTTTACATCGTTCATTTTCTATCACCACATTCTTATGTACTTTAAAATCAGTCTCTCTATATAATAAGAAAAGTCCTCCGCAGATGCAAAGGACTTTTCTCTATCACATTATGTAATGCTTTAAGCGTCATAATATGACCCGGTTCAAGGCTATTTGATTTCTGATACCCATTTGGCCATTTCGTCAAGCTTTTCATCAGGTACAAGTCCTGCAGGCATTGCTCCGCGGCCGTTTTTAATCGTGTCTTTAATTCCGTCAACACCGAGCTTGTCCCCTACTCCTTTAAGAGCCGGTCCTGCTCCGCCTTCGTAATTCTCACCATGGCAGGAAATACAGTTCTGCTTGTAGATTTCCTCCGGTGAAGCGTTTGCAACTTCGCCTGATTTATCTTCTTCTTTTCCTTCACCAGCCATTTCCTTCATATCGCCGAGCCCCTTGATGGATAAGAAAAACATAAGGCCGATTCCGATTACGGCAACTAGAGCAAATGGAATGAGCGGATTGCGATTCATTATGTAACCTCCCCTATGTAAAAATCTTGAAATACAGGTAAACGATAGATTTAAACAATCTCTATTTTACTTGAAAACGCTTTGAAGGAAAAGAGTTATTGCAGAAAGATGGCGTATTTTTCAAAAAATAGACAAAAAAACCTCATCTGTTAAGATGAAGTTCTTCAAATCACGTTCGTTCAGCACCCAATCTGTCTCGCAATAACCATTCTTTGAACTTCACTCGTGCCTTCACCAATCTCAAGAAGCTTTGCATCCCTCAGATAGCGCTCCACCTGGTATTCTTTCATATAGCCGTATCCGCCATGAATTTGGATAGCCTGGTTGGATACCTCTGTGCACATTTCAGATGCGAACAGCTTGCAGTAGGACGCTTCTTTAGTAAATGGCTTTCCCTGATCCTTGAGCCAGGCCGCTTTGTAAACCGCTGTACGCGCAAGGTCGATTTTCATGGCCATGTCAGCAAGCTTGAACTGTATCGCCTGAAACTCGCTTAGCGTTTTGCCGAATTGCCTGCGCTCCTTTGAGTAAGCAAGCGCCTTTTCAAATGCCGCCTGGGCAATTCCGACAGCCATTGCAGCAATCCCGATTCTTCCTCCGTCAAGAGTCATCAGAAATTGTCTGAAGCCGTTCCCTTTCTTTCCAAGGAGATTTTCAGACGGAACCTCGACATCTTCTAAAATCAGTTCTGTCGTGTTGGATGCGTTCAGCCCCATTTTTTCATAATTATCAATGACCTTGAAGCCCGGTGCATCGGTAGGTACAATAATGGCACTGATTTCTTTTTTTCCTTCATTCCGCCCAGTAATGGCTGTTAATGAAAGAAATTTGGCGTAAGATGCATTTGTAATGTAGCATTTGTTTCCGTTTATCGTATACTTGCCGTCCTTTTCAACTGCTTCAGTCAGGGTTCCTCCTGCATCAGAGCCTGCGTTAGGCTCAGTAAGTCCGAAAGCTCCGAGAGACTCCCCCGAGCAAATCTTTGAAAGATACGTTTGCTTCTGCTCTTCTGTTCCAAACATGCTGATTGGCGCCCCTCCTAAAGAAATATGGGCGGAATATGTAATGCCTGTCGAACCGCAAGCTTTGCTTAATTCTTCCGTTACGATTGCAAAACTGGTTGTATCTGCTCCACTTCCGCCGTATTCCTCAGAAAATGGCAGGCCAAGAATGCCCATATCCCCGAGCTGTTTAAAAATTTCGGCCGGAAACTGTTTTGTTTTGTCCCGTTCATATGCTCCCGGTTCCACAACTTCTTCTGAGAATTCCCTGATGGTTTTTTGAATCATGCGCTGCTCTTGTGATAATTCAAAATTCATTTTATCCCTCCGTTTTGAATACGCTTACATTATAAATTATAAATTGAACGGATCTATTTTCACAACTTTTTAAATTTTTTATTTTATGAAAAAATATTTTTTTCATCTTGATTTTTGTCCAAGTGTCCCATAACGAGTATTCAGTTCGAATAAAACCCGCGTATTAAAAGGGGAAAACCCTTATTACTTAGCAGGGAAGAAATAAATGGCCGAAGAATTTTTTTCGGAAGGCAGTTTGCAAAATAAATAACAATTAAGTAAAATAATGAAAAGAAGATGTAAGAAAAAGGGTGTTAGCGCTGCCACGTATGTTACCGTTTTTAAACAACAAAAAAAAGCGGACAAATTGTCCGCTTTCTATTCCAGAAAATCTTTCAATCGTTTGCTTCTGCTTGGATGGCGAAGCTTGCGAAGCGCTTTTGCTTCAATCTGACGGATACGTTCTCTTGTCACACCGAAAACTTTTCCGACCTCTTCAAGAGTGCGGGTGCGTCCGTCGTCAAGTCCAAAGCGGAGACGAAGCACGTTTTCTTCCCGGTCAGTAAGAGTATCAAGCACATCTTCAAGCTGTTCTTTCAGAAGTTCGTATGCAGCATGCTCCGATGGAGAAGTGGCATCCTGATCTTCTATAAAGTCACCAAGATGTGAGTCATCCTCTTCCCCGATTGGAGTTTCAAGAGAAACGGGCTCCTGGGCAATTTTAAGGATTTCTCTGACCTTATCCGGTGTCAGATCCATATCTTCCGCAATTTCCTCCGGTGAAGGCTCGCGGCCTAAATCCTGAAGCAGCTGGCGCTGAACCCGGATCAGCTTGTTAATCGTTTCAACCATATGAACAGGAATACGGATCGTTCTTGCCTGGTCGGCAATGGCGCGTGTAATGGCCTGGCGAATCCACCATGTAGCATAGGTACTGAATTTAAAGCCTTTGCGGTAATCGAATTTCTCTACCGCCTTCATAAGTCCCATGTTGCCTTCCTGAATCAGATCAAGAAACAGCATTCCGCGGCCTACATACCGTTTGGCAATACTGACTACAAGTCGGAGGTTTGCTTCAGCGAGTCTTCTTTTCGCTTCTTCGTCTCCTTCTTCTATCCGGTTTGCAAGCTTAATCTCTTCGTCTGCAGTCAAAAGGTCAACTCGTCCGATTTCTTTAAGGTACATGCGGACAGGGTCATTTATTTTAACGCCAGGCGGCACACTCAGGTCATTCAGGTCAAACTCTTCTTCCTTTGCAAGCTGCTGAATGTTCGGGTCTTCTGTTGATTCGTTATCTCCCACCAGTTCAACACCCTGTTCACCCAGGAACTCATAATACTCATCCATTTGGTCTGATTCAATTTCGAAGCCTGACATGCGTTCAGCAATCTCTTCGTATGTTAAAACTCCACGTTTTTTTCCGATTTCAGTTAATTGGTCCTTAGCCTGTTCCAATGTCAATTCAGAATCATGGGTTTGTTTATCAGCCATTGGATCCCCTCCTTCCAAACTCTTGCAATTAGTGCATTATAGTAATGTTCTGATTGGAAAAGAAATAATCAATCAGCAACAGTGAATCTCATTTCAGTGCTACTTAAGGCTTTGCTTCAGCTTAATAATTTCCATGGCAATGCCGGCAGCTTTGACAAAATCCTTTTTGCGTTCTGCATCGTGCTTTTCAGATTCTTTTTCTTTTATCATTAACCAATTTTGGTGATTCAACACCTGTTTGATATAATCTGACAGCTCCCGCTCAGAAATTTCTTCATTGACGGAAAGCATGGCGATATCTGAAACCACTTGATGAAGCTTATGATCAGGCAGTCTCCTTAGAAAGGAGCTTACATTTGCTTCAAAGCCCTCTTCGTAATAAGCATATAAGTAAGTAATAATGGCTCTGTGTTCCTCAATATTAAACTGCAGCCCCACCCTGTCCAGCACTTTTTGGGCGATTTCTTTGTTTCTCAGCATGTGGGCAATGAGCAGCCTTTCGGCGTTATGATAAGCTTTCAGAAGGCGCTTTTGCTGCGGTTTCCTTGTCTCCGTTTTTGGAGGTGCCGGCGCAGCCTGCTCTTTTTTCGGCTCACGCTGCCTGCTGCCTTTTTGATCTAGCACGCGGCTTTTCAAAACATCCATGGAGAGTGAAAATTCTTCAGACAGCTGTTTCAGATAAAGCTCAATTTCAACAGGATTGTCAAGAAGACTCAGCTCTCTTACTATATCTTCGATGTATTGCAGCCTTTGTCCTTCATCATGCAGGTTTTTGCCTTTTCTGAACATCTGCATCTTAAATGCCATAAGCGTAATGCTTGCCCCTATTACATCCTGCCTGAACTTTTCAGCTCCGTGTGTCCGGATGTAGTCATCAGGGTCTGTACCATGAGGCAGGGCGGCTACCCGCATTTTGCATCCTGCGGCAGCAAGTGTTCTAGAAGCCCTGAGCGTTGCTTCCAGGCCTGCAGAATCAGAGTCATAGCATATGATAACATCTCCAGCATTTCTTTTGATGATTTTTGCCTGGGCCTCTGTAAGCGATGTTCCCATTGTGGCAATCGCATTCGGCACATTTGAACGGACGGCAGATATCACATCGGCAAAACCTTCGAATAAAACGGCCTGCTGATTTTTGCGTATATGTACTCTTGCCTGATGAAAATTGTAAAGGACCTTGCTCTTATTAAAAATCGGGGTTTCCGGGCTGTTCAGATATTTCGGCTGTTCCTTGCCGAGCACTCTGCCGGAGAAAGCGATTGTTCTCCCGGTATGGTCAAGGATCGGGAACATAATTCTGTTTCTGAAGCGGTCAAGATAGGAATCAGAATTGTTCTTCTTAACAAGCAGTCCGGCTCGTTCCATCATTTCGGGACTGTATCCGCGTTTGGTCAGGAATTTCGCAGCAAAATCCCAAGAATCAAGCGAGTAGCCGATTTCAAACTGTTCGATTGTTTCCTTATCGAAGCCTCTGCCAGTCAGATAATCAAGAGCTTCCTGGCCTTCTTTCGTGTTTACGAGCAGGTGATGATAAAACTTTTTCAGCAGTTCATGAGCTTCAATCATTTTTTCATCTTCGCTGTTTGCGTCTTTTGGCTGGGCGGAATGAATATGATCCGGCAGTTCTATGTTCAGCCTGTCTGCTAAAGATCCGGCCGCCTCCACAAAGGAAAGCCCTTCTATCTGCATCAGAAAGGAGAACACATTTCCGCCGGCGCCGCATCCAAAACAGTGGTAGATCTGCTTATCATGCGAGACAGAAAATGATGGAGATTTTTCTCCATGAAAAGGACAGAGACCAAAATGATTTCGCCCCTGCTTTTTCAATTGAACATATTCGCCTACAACATCCACGATATCTGCAGACTTCTGAATCTGATCAATAAGTTCGTCAGGAATACGATTTGCCATAGTAACATCTCCGTGAAACTAATATTCGCGATTTAATCACTAATTCCTGCATCTTTCGACAAAATCTTTTGAAGGGTGCGGACAAAATGCTCCCGGTCTGCTCCGGTAAACTTTTTCGGTCCTTTCGTATGATTCCCGCTTCGCCGTTCCTTTGCGGAAAGATACCTGAACTGAAGAGCTGTTTCAATCGAATCTTCTGTAAGTTCTATACCCCGGGGTGTGATAACTGTAACCCCTTTTTTAAGGAGAAGCCCTGCAAGACCGATGTCCTGAGTCACAACTGTATCGTGCCTCGAGGTGTGATTAACAATGTATAAATCAGCAGCTTCTTTTCCTGTGTCCACGTATACCCAGTCGCATCCATATGTAGTTGATGACTGATGATTGTAGGAAGCAATAAACAGGGCGCGTACCCCGTGCACTGCAGCCAGATCAGCAATCTCCTGTTTAACCGGACACGCATCTGCGTCGACAATAATCTGCATCTTTTTTTCGCCGTCTTTCACTATTCTACATCACTCCGAAGGATTCCTTCTAAACTATCCAGAAAAGATGCCAGAGGAAATCAAGACTGAATTTGTCGAATTATTTTTTAATGATTAACTTGACAGATCACAATAAATAGTTTATTCGTAATAAGTCAAGTCTAAACCTAAAATAAGTAATTTTATCACAATTTTTTATTATAATACAAAGTCTTTCATTTTTCCATTGTTTTTAGCCAATTAAAGCTGTAAACAAGATACATGCAGAAAACTCAGAGTATCAGGCCACTCTGAGTCTTTGAATCTGTTTGAGATTTAATTGTATTTGTTCATGATGTTCTGGATCATGTTGGCTGTCTCTTCTACCGCTTTATTTGAAACATCAATCACCTGGCAGCCTATCCTGTCGATGATCTTTTCGAAGTATTCAAGCTCCACCTTGATCCTGTCAATGTTGGCGTAGATCGCTTTGTCATTCAGCCCCAGTGAAATGAGCCGTTCTTTTCTGATATCGTTTAACTTGTCCGGGCTTATTTTCAGTCCGATGCATTTTTGCGGCGAAACTTTAAACAGCTCTTCAGGCGGTTCAACTTCCGGAACGAGCGGAACATTGGCCACTTTAAACCGTTTGTGCGCCAGATACTGGGACAAAGGCGTTTTCGACGTTCTTGACACACCGACAAGGATGATATCCGCTTTCATTATGCCCCTTGGATCTCTTCCATCATCGTATTTTACGGCAAATTCAATTGCCTCAACTTTTTTGAAGTAATCTTCATCAAGTTTTCTGACTCTACCCGGCTCATATTTGGCTGAGATGCCGTACGCAGATTCCATTTTATCAATGAGCGGTCCGATAATATCGTAATAAACGACGCCCTGTGCATCCGCTTCCTCAATCAGTCCCTGCCTTAGTTCAGGCACAACAAGGGTAAAGCAGACAATAGCCTGTTCAAGCTTTGCATGAGCGATAATCTCTTTAATCGTTCCAAGATCCTCTACATAGGGAATCCGCTTGATTTTGGTGTCTGCAGCGTACCCGTTGAACTGGCTGATCGCAGCTTTGATGACCAGTTCAGCCGTTTCTCCGACAGAATCCGAAACAACATAGACATGACGATTGTACATACCATTCCCCACTCCCCAGTTAGATGATTTCATTCTCCGCTAGTCCGACCAATATCTTTGTCATATTTGTTTTTGTAATTCTGCCTGTTACTTCGAACCCTTTATCTGTTTCTTTAATAACTGGAATGGCATCAATTTGTTTATGAATTAAATATTTCGCTACATCCACGATGTTGTCCTCTCTGCTGCACATCGTGATGTTCGGCATTCTTGTCATAATAATATTGACCGGTATCGATGCAAGCTCCTGCTTTCCAATGCTTGCCCTGAGGAGATCTTTCCTTGACAGCACACCGACAAGGATGGACCCTTGGTCGACTACAAAGAGCGTCCCCACATCTTCAAGGAACATGGTCACAATGGCATCGTAAACAGACACATTTTCATTTACAACGACAGGTATGGACTGAAAATCCTTCACCTGAAGTTTTTTCAGTTTATCAGACAGCATGCCGGCTCCGGTCTTGCCTGTGTAGAAATAGCCGACTCTCGGCCTCGCTTCCAGGTATCCGGCCATCGTCAGGATGGCAAGGTCAGGCCGCAGTGTTGCCCTCGTTAAATTCAGCTGGTCTGCAATGTGTTCGCCGGTAATCGGCCCGCTTGCTTTTACAATCTGCAGAATATGTTCCTGTCTTTTATTTAATTCGATTGTACTCACCACCTTAAGGTTCCAATACATATGTATCTATAGTTCTGCTTTCACTCAATCCAAATAGGTTATACTCATATAAAAATATTATATACTATTTGAGCAGATTGAAAAGAACCTTTTCACAGGCTGCTTTTGAAATACGTAAACAAACGGGACGATTGCCTTAAGGCAACCGTCCTCTTTTCTCTATTTTACAATGACAGCGTTCATGTCCGCAAAGGATTCAATGAGCGCTGCAAGCTTTTTCATCTGGGCAAGGCGATTTGTTTTCAGTGCTGCATCATCTGCCATAACCATGGTTTCGCTGAAATATTTCTCAATGGCAGGCTGAAGGGAGCGAAGAGCTTTAAATGCTTCTTTATACTCGCCGCGGGCTTCGTGTGCAGCGTATGCTTCCGCTGCTTCTGTGTACTTGCTGTAAAGATCTTTTTCTTCCTGATTCTTGAACAAAGAAGGATCTACAGTGTCACCCGTTCCTTTTTTGGAGATATTCTGAACGCGCGCAAAAGCTTCCATTTCTTCTTTAAATCCTGTTTCACCTGCAGCGGCGGCCAGAACTTCCGCTTTGGAAAGGACAGCCGTAAGTTCAAGCTGTTCAGAACCAAGAACCGCATCGACGATATCGTATCTGATTTTCTTTTCATCAAGAACATGCTTGATGCGCATTTTAAAGAATGAACGCAAATCTGCCATCACTTTTGCTTTATCCGAACCTTCAAACGGCGCAAGCGCAGCTTCGAACAATTCATCAAGCGTCACCTTCCACTGCTTAGCAAGAAGAATATGAACAATACCGCTCGCCTGACGTCTGAGTGCATATGGATCCTGCGATCCTGTCGGAATGACGCCGATCGAGAAGAAGCCCGCAATCGTATCCAGTTTATCCGCTAGAGCAACAATCGCACCAGCGGTGGTTGAAGGTGCTGCATCATCTGCATGACGAGGCATATAGTGCTCATTAATGGCCACTGCCACTTCTTCTGCTTCTCCGAATGCTCTTGCATATTTTTCTCCTATGATTCCCTGCAGCTCAGGGAATTCATAGACCATATGAGTGACCAGATCGAATTTGCAGATTTCAGCTGCACGCACAGCATGTTTTTTCTCTGCTTCTGACGCAAAACGGTCTGCCAGTTTTTCAGACAATGCCGTTACTCTTCTCACTTTATCGCCTGTGGAACCAAGTTCTTCGTGGAAAATGATTTTATCGAGTTTCTTTACATTATTTGCAATCACAAGCTTTTGATCTTCATTGTAGAAGAACGCAGCATCAGAAAGGCGTGCACGCAGCACTTTTTCGTTTCCTCTTGCTACATTTTCAATATGGTTGTGATCACCGTTTCTGACAGTCACAAAGTATGGAAGCAGCTTTCCTTCTTTGTTTTTCACAGGGAAATATCTCTGATGTTCTTTCATCGTTGTAATCAGAACTTCTTCAGGAAGAGACAAATACTCTTCTTCAAATTTGCCGAAGAGAGCCGTCGGATACTCCACAAGATTTGTTACTTCTTCAAGCAGATCCTTATCAATCGGAATCTCCCACCCGTTTTCTTCTTCAATATGATGAAGCTGAGTCAGGATCGCTTCTTTCCGTTTTACCGGGGAAGCGATAACGTATTGTGAAAGCAGGGTTTCTTCATAATCAGATCCTGATTGCACGGTCTGATCCTGCCCCAGGAAGCGGTGTCCTCTTGTTTCATTGCCTGTTTTCACACCGGTGATTTCAAACGGAATGACTTCGCTGCCAAAAAGCGCAATCATCCATTTGATCGGACGTGCAAATCTGAGATCCTGGGATCCCCAGCGCATATTCTTAGGGAATGTCAGGCTTGTGATGATGTCTCTAAGCTCTGACAAAAGCTGTACTGTTTCTTTTCCCTTAATAAATTTATGGACATGGGCATATTCAATGCCGCCGATTTCTTTAAAATAAATATCCTCGGGAGACGCTCCCTGGCCTCTTGAAAAGCCGGCAGCCGCTTTGGACCAGTTTCCTTCTGAATCAAGCGCAATTTTCTTAGCCGGTCCTTTAGCTTCTTCTTCAATATCTTTCTGCTTTTCCGCCACATCCTCAATCCGAACGGCAAGCCTTCTCGGAGTTGAGTAAACATGTACATCTCCAAATGAAATGTTTTTCTCTTTCAGCCAGTTTTCAACTTTCCTAGAAAGCTGATTCATCGCATCTGTTACAAATCTTGCCGGAAGCTCCTCAAGTCCAAGTTCAAGCAGCAGATCCTGTTTAGTCATTTGTTTCAGCCTCCTCTTGTTTCAGCATTGGAAATCCAAGCTTCTCCCGTTCATTATAAAATGTTTTGGCTACTTTTCTGGCAAGGTTTCGGACGCGGCCGATATATCCCGTTCTTTCTGTTACGGAAATGGCCCCTCTTGCATCAAGCAGATTGAACGTATGGGAACATTTTAAAACATAATCGTAAGCAGGGTGCACAAGTCCTTCATCCATCTGGCGGTGGGCCTCTTTTTCATAAATGGAAAACAGGTTAAAGAGCATATCTGCATCAGATGTTTCAAACGTATATTTAGAATGTTCGTATTCAGGCATCAGGAAGATGTCACGCACAGTGTATCCTTCTGTCCATTCCAGATCGAACACATTTTCTTTATCCTGAATGTAGGATGCGAGACGTTCAATACCGTAAGTAATTTCAACAGAAACAGGTTTGCATTCGAGTCCCCCTACTTGCTGGAAGTAGGTGAACTGCGTAATTTCCATGCCGTCAAGCCACACTTCCCACCCGAGTCCCGCGCATCCCAGTGAAGGGTTTTCCCAGTTATCCTCTACAAAACGGATATCATGCTTCAGTGGGTCAATGCCAAGCGCTTTAAGAGAATCGAGATACCACTCCTGAATATTGTCGGGAGAAGGCTTAATAATAACCTGAAACTGATGATGCTGATACAGTCTGTTCGGATTCTCGCCGTAACGGCCGTCTGCCGGGCGGCGGGAAGGCTCAACATAGGCTACCTTCCAAGGCTCCGGACCTACAGCTTTCAGGAACGTATACGGGCTCATTGTACCAGCCCCTTTTTCTGTGTCATACGCCTGCATTAATACACAGCCGTGATCAGACCAGTGTTTTTGCAATGTCAAAATCATGTCTTGAATATTCATAACATGCACCTCCAAAATTGATTGTCATTCACAAGATAAGCAACAAAAAAACTCCCGTCTCTATGCTGCTAAATCTCAGCATAGGGACGAGAGTTACCCCGCGGTTCCACCCTAATTGCAAGTGCGTTTTTGCACTGCCACTTTCCGTAAGCGCCGCTCGGGAAACGCCTTTCTTTGCCTGTTGTCACCCGGCTTCCACCGTCCCGGGCTCGCTTTCACACAACTGCAGCAAATACTCTTTTTCCTTCATAGCAGCTCCATATAATTACTAGCATCATAACCTGAATGCCTGTTCAAAGTCAATAGGCCCGTTAATCCGAAAGCTTGCCCCGCAGCGCGTCCATCTGATCAAGAAAGCGCTTGGATTTAAGAAAAAGGCCTGAGTACTCACTGTAGTATGTATCGATGACCATTTTCAGCTCAGCCTTCGTTTCGGATTTTAAAGACACCTGTCCAAGCCTTTCCAGATCAAAATAATAAAACAGCCTCAGCAGCTTGGCAGTTCCCTGCGAGATCTTGAGTCTGTAAGGATCCATTTCAAAGCAGCGATGGCACAAAAAGCCGTTTTCACGAATGGAAAAATGAAACGTCCCATCCCTGCTTCCGCAGTTGACGCAAGAGTCAAGCTGAGGATAAAGACCAAGAACATTCAGCATTTTCATCTCAAGAATGTGCTGCAGAACGTCCGGGTCCACTCCTTCATTTAAAAGCTTGAGAGACTGGCTGAAGAGCTCAAAAAGAAAGGGATTAGGGTCATTTTGTTCCGTGCTTTTATCAAGCAGCTCCGCCATATAGGACGCATATGCCGTCAGAAAAATATCTTCCCTTATGCCTCTCATTGATGCAATCGTTTCTCCCTGCTGAAGACCGCCGAGACCTGTTGATTTTTGAAATAAAAAATACCCGTAAGTGAATAACTGTGTAGAAGCAGTCAGGCGGCTGTTCGGTTTTTTAGCACCTCTCGCCATAACGCCCACTTTTCCAAGCTCACGGGTATAGAGTGTCACAATCTTGTTTGTTTCACCGTAATCATTTGTCCGTATCACAATGCCTTCGCATTTTTGAAGCAATCATTCTCACCATCCAGAAGGATTCGGTCAGATCACGAAATTGGAAAGTCCGCTTCTGTCACCTCATGATCATGTAAATCGGGTCCGTCACCAGTATCTTTTTCCATTTCCTTAAAAAGAAGATAGGTATCAATATTACCTGTCTGAATGAACACTTTCCAGGTAAAATCAAGCATGTTAACCCCGCCTTTCTGTTGTTAAGAGAAGCAAGCTGTTATCCAATTCTATACCGTTATCTTGACCGAACATCCTTCGTTTCATGTTAGATAAAATTTGTTAATTTCAAGGAGCCTTTAATATTCGTCTTCTCTGAAACCGAAGTCTCTGAGCTGATTCATTTTATTGCGCCAGTCTTTCTGCACTTTCACCCAAAGCTCCAAAAATACTTTCGTGCCGAGCAGCGCTTCAATATCCACCCTTGCCCGCTGGCCTACTTCCTTCAGCATTTTCCCCTGCTTGCCGATGACGATTCCTTTTTGTGAATCGCGTTCGACAATAACGGTTGCACTTACATAAATGGACTGATTGTTGTCGCGTCTTTCGATGGCATCAATCACCACTGCAACCGAGTGGGGAATTTCTTCGCGTGTTAAATGCAGCACTTTTTCCCTGATAAGTTCAGAAATAATGAACCGTTCAGGGTGATCTGTCACCTGATCGGCAGGGTAGTACTGAGGTCCCGCTGGAAGATATGATTCAATCTGTTCAAGAAGAGTGTCCACATTATTGCCCTGTAGAGCTGAAATTGGAATAATTTCCTTGAAGGGATAGAATGCGCGGTACTGGTCAATCAGCGGCAGAAGCTGATCCGGATGGATCTGGTCTATTTTATTAATGATCAGAAAAACTGGTGTCTTTGTATGCTGAAGTTTTTCAATGATAAATTCATCTCCGCGGCCGTAGCCTTCTTCTGCATTGATCATAAATAAGACGACATCGACTTCCTTAAGCGTATTCTGGGCTACCTTCATCATGAAATCGCCCAGCTTGTGCTTTGGTTTGTGGATTCCAGGTGTGTCTATGAACACAATCTGAGATTCGTTTGTTGTATATACGCCTTGTATTTTATTACGTGTTGTCTGCGGTTTGTCGCTCATAATCGCGATTTTCTGTCCGATCACGCGGTTTAAAAATGTTGATTTCCCGACGTTCGGTCTGCCGATAATGGAAACAAAACCTGACTTATATTCATTTTTACTCATGCAAATCCTCCGATGAAAATGCCCCGGGCAATAATTCAGCAACTGTCCATTCTTTTACGTCGCCTTTTAAATTTGTCAATATTACTTTCATGTCTTTTGGACACAATTCCGAGATGACCTGTCTGCACGCACCGCATGGGGACACAGGGCCATCCGTATCTGCTACGATGGCAATTGCCGCAAACTCTTTGTCGCCTTCTGAAACAGCCTTAAAAAGCGCTGTCCGTTCTGCACAGTTCGTCATGCCGTATGAGGCATTTTCAATATTGCAGCCTCTGTACACTTTTCCGTCTTTTGTTAATAGAGCAGCACCAACTTGAAATTTGGAATAAGGAACATATGCCATTTCCCGAGCTGCTATTGCTTCTTTGATGAGTTGTTCTGAGTTCAATGCTATTCTCCCTTTCTTAAGCGGCACTGTGTTCTTCTATTTTACCTCTGCCGGAATGAAATTTCACCTGATTGCCGCAAATGTAATTTAATTGTAAGAATTTTCTCATAACTTAAAGGATCTTTGGAAAGAAAATGAGTAACCCTATCATAACCGCAAGAATGGCATAAATCAAAACAGCGCCGGCTGCTGCATCTTTGGCTGCCTTTGCAAGCGGGTGATAGTCGGCGGTTACAAGGTCAACAACACGCTCTACCGCCGTATTCATGAGCTCAAGCGAGAGCATTCCTCCCATTAGGAAAAGAACGATGATCCATTCGACTGCAGACAGGTGAAAGTACAGCCCGGCCCCTGTCACGATCAGACATACAGCTGCATGAATCTGAAAGTTCCGCTCATGAATCAGGGTCATCTTTATCCCCTGCCATGCATAATAAAAACTTTTTAAAAACCGTTCACGCTCAGACTTCTCTTTTAAGTCCATACGCATCGAGAATATCCTTTTGTTTGCCGAACATCTTTTTTTCATCATCTTCTGTCATGTGGTCATATCCGAGCAAATGAAGAAGACCGTGAACAGCCAGAAATCCGAGTTCTCTCGTAAAAGAATGGCCGTATTCTTCCGCCTGTTCCTTTGCACGGGGCACAGAAATGATGATATCCCCGAGGATGCGTGGCATATCTTCCCCGCCGACGATTGAAACCTCGCCTTCACCCAGTTCTTCCATCGCAAAAGAAATGACGTCCGTTACTTGATCTTTGTTCCGGTACTCTCTGTTTACTTCCTGAATTCTCTGATTGTCTACGAACGTAACAGAAAGCTCTGCATCCTGAGGCACGTTCTCTGTTTGAGCCGCGTGCTGCAGCAGATTTTCGACCATTGAAAGCTGGTCCTGTGCGAGCTGTTCTGTTTCATCCTCCATATCGATTATGATTCTGTTCATGCCTGTTTCACCTTCTGTTTTGTAATTTCCGGATATTCGATTCTTGAATGGAATATTCCCTTTAATGTTTCGCTGAATGATTTCGCAATGATGTCCAGTTCCCTCAGTGTCAGATCACACTCATTCAGCTGATGGTCCTGAAGCCTGTCCGCAATAATTCCGCGTATCAGCTTCTCAATTTTATCCGGTGTCGGACTCGACATGGATCTTACCGCAGCCTCTACACTGTCTGCAATCGAAATTATCGCGATTTCTTTTGTCTGCGGCTTCGGTCCGGGATATCTGAACTCTTCTTCGTATATGTCAGGGTGGTTCTGCTTAGCTTTATGATAGAAAAACTTCAGCAGGGTTGTCCCGTGATGCTGTTCTGCAATATCCACAAACTCTTTAGGCATTTTGTGTTTTCTCAGCATTTCCGCACCGTCTGAAGCATGTGCGATAATCACATTTTTACTTAGCTGAGGAGACAGCTTATCATGCGGATTCTCAATATTCATCTGGTTCTCAATAAAGTACTGAGGCCGTTTTGTTTTTCCGATATCATGGTAATAGGCTCCCACGCGGGCAAGCAGTCCATTCGCGCCGATTGCCTCGCACGCTGCTTCTGAAAGATTTGCGACCATGACACTGTGATGATACGTCCCAGGTGTTTCAGTCAGAATTTTTCTGAGCAGAGGGTGATTCGGGTTCGACAGCTCGATCAGTTTCATCGTGGAGAGAATGCCGAATCCCGTTTCAAAAAACGGCATGAATCCAATTGTCAGCACAGACGATATGAGTCCGGAAGCAAGAGCCATTATGAAATAAGAGCCAAGCTCAATATTCGAGTAGCTTCCGTTTTGTATCAGGGTGATGGCTGTGATGATCATGATGTTGATCAGCGACACAAACAATCCTGTCTGCAAAATTCTTGATCTGACGTTCTGGTCGTTCAAAAAGAGGACTCCTGCTATACTGCCGAACAGGAAGTAGATTCCGATGGTGAAATTGAATGTCCCCGTTACGCCTTCATTAAAGATAATGCTGCCGCACACAGCAAATATAATGCTTGTCAAAATGGCCAGTCTTTCATGGAGTAGCAGCTTGATCAGCATGGCTCCCATAGCGACAGGAACGAGATACCCTACGTTATTATAATTGATTTCCTGAAAGAAGCTGATGATTTTAATCAGCAGAATTGTAATGCTGAATATCAGGACATACAGAATGAGAGAATGATTTTTTCTGTGCGGCTGCCTGTCAGGAGCCTCAAAATAATAAATGAGCGCCGCAAGGATCAGCAGAATCACAAGCAGAAGACCCGCAAACGGCTTCAAAGCAAGCTTATTGTCTAGAAGACCTACAAGATCAAGCTTGCGGTAGATATCCCTGCTGATGTAACCGCCTTCTTCAACAAGAATCTGCCCCTGTTTAATCTGTACTTCATTTACATCATCGTATGCCTGCTGCTTTTTCTCTTCTGTCGCATCAAGATCAAAAACATAGTTCGCTATAACGGCATATCTTCCGAGCTCAATCGCTGCTTTCAGTAAGTCCGCCCTTAAATTTGAGGATGTAAGGTCCTCTTCAACCAGATCCTTTGCCTCATCCTGCTTCTGCAGGGGAATTTCCTCGCTCATCACCCTGTTAACTGCGGTGACCGCTGCATCCTTGGCTATGTTCAGCTCATTATCGGAGGATTCAAGAAGGGCAGTGAATGTATCATCTGAAATTTTTTCTCTGATATCTTCTGTAAGCTTGTCCTTCAGCCGAGTGAGCTTTTCGTCAATTGATATTGTGTATGCCTCTTCGCCTTCAGTCACACTTTCATTTTGCAGCTTTATTTCATCTGCCGTCTCTTTGTTTGTTTCTTTTACAAAGTCAAAAATCGATGTTATGACTTCTACGCGGTTTACGACATAGTCTTTTCTCAAGACATATTCATCTTGAACGGCATCGTACGCTTCCTGCCGTTTGCTCTCTGTTTCAAACGTATCTTCCGCCTGAGTCGGAGCTATGATTGTCTGATCAGAGTAAGTAAAAAGTTCAACATCAACCGTTTCCGGCTTTACATTGCTGTAAAGTGAGACAAAAATGACAGCAGCAAGCAAAAAATACATGGAAATATGTATAAACTTATAATGCTTTAACGTTTCAATGAGCTGACTGAGCTTTGCACTTCGCTTTGTTTTCATAACATCACCCCCGCTCCCCTTTGCATTCCTGAAAAAAGTGACCCGAAAACGGGCCGCCCGGGTCACTTTGTCTTGTCATATGCTTCAATGATTTTCGCTACAAGCGGATGGCGCACGACGTCTGACTGCTGCAGTTCATTAAACGCTATACCGCTTACAGAACTGAGTGTATCCCTTGCTGCAGCAAGACCCGACTGGACGCCTCTCGGCAGGTCAACCTGTGTAATATCACCGGTAATGACCATTTTCGAACCAAATCCGAGTCTTGTTAAAAACATTTTCATCTGTGCCGGTGTTGTATTCTGGGCTTCATCCAAAATAACAAACGCATCATCGAGCGTTCTTCCTCTCATATAGGCAAGAGGCGCAATTTCGATGGTGCCTCTCTCAATCAGCCGCTGCGTATGTTCCGTTCCGAGAACATCGTGAAGCGCATCATAGAGCGGGCGCAAATACGGATCGACTTTTTCTTTGAGGTCTCCAGGCAGGAAGCCTAGACTTTCTCCTGCTTCAACAGCAGGCCGCGTGAGAATGATCCTTTTTACTTGATTATTCTTAAGCGCACTGACCGCCATTACAACGGCGAGATACGTTTTGCCTGTTCCTGCAGGGCCGATGCCGAATATCAGATCCTTATTGCGGATAGAAGACACATAATGTCTTTGACCGAGAGTTTTGACTCTGATGGATTTTCCCTGCGCATTTTTGCTTACTTCCTCAACATACAGGGCTTCAAATTCGTCAAGCTTGTGTTTTTTTGCCATTTCAATACCATAGATGACGTCGCGTTCGCTGATGGCTATTCCTCTTTTAAGGAGAACCTGAAGCGACGCAAGCACATCACCTGCTATATTTGCATTCTCTTCTTCTCCATTTACATAGACAGCTTCGCCTCTTGATACGATTGTCACGGAAAGCTCATCTTCCATCCGCTTCAGGTGTACATCATTGTTTCCAAAAAGAGAGGCTGCTTCGTTTGGATTTTCCACTTGCAGATTTATCGTAATGAGTTCTTCTGGCATGATTTAGTCTCCCTGAACAATTGGTGTTGTTTTTACGATATTTTCTATAACTTGGTAGAGCACTGTTAGTTTTACTTTACCATTCTCGTTCGTCTGGTGCAAAACTTTTTGACCCTTCACCTCTGCATCTTCTCCTAATTGTCCAAGGAGCTCTTTTTTGCCCTGATCAATCGCAGCAGCGCGCGCCTCTTTCTCTGTATATTGTTTTTCAAAAACTTCTTTTTCACGGTAGATTTTTTGGCCGAATCCGAGCGGCAGAGTCCATTTTAAAAATCGGAGCGGCCTGATATCATTTTCCTCTTCATATTTTGCGAAAAGGTCCTGATTAAATCCCCAAATCTGGAGATCAGCTGAACCAACTGAAAGGTACGTTTTTCTTACTTCGCTGCCGGAATAAAGCTGAAATGTCTGTTTTGACGGAACCGTAATTTCAGATTTGTACCAGGTTTCACCCAGAATTTCCGCTTTAGCCGCAACAAGCTGCTTCTTTTTTTCGCCGCCGATTAATCCGGAAACGAGCAGCTGCCCTTTTTCAACATGATCATGAATGGTCACGGAAGGCTGTCCTTTTTCAACATACATCTTTGTAATGACCGCTTTCTTTTTCGCTACAATATGCTGAGGTCCTGCTTCTGCTGTTTTTTCAGGTTCATTCTTTTCGACAACCTCAAAGTGGAAACGCGTACCCCTGAGCTCAACACCCACCCATGTCAATTCGCTTATGTTGTCTGTCAGCTTTTTCTGGATGGAATCAGGATCAAGCGTCATGAACTGCAGCCTTCCTGTTTTCACCCCCATTGCATCCAGCTCTTTCATGATTTTATGCTCCGTGCTCGGCTTTGCGCCTTTCACATCGATCCCCCAAATCATATTGGAGAGGAGCAGGATGACAGCAAAGAACAGGGTGAATCCGATAACAAAGCCGCTGTTTTTAAGTGACTTTTGGATAAGAAACGGGAGTCCCGACACTTTTTGAAGCGAACACTTGCACTCGCTTTTTCTTGCCGCCCGCCTCAAGGCATGTACATCTTTCAGGCGAATAAAAAAAGAGAGTCCATTCTCTTCTTTTCTCACATTCCAGACAGGGATTCCCTGTCTGATGCAGTCATTCACAAACCGTTCCGTTCCTCTTCCCGCTGCTGTTACTTTTATCACGCCGTAAAAGAAATGCATCCATTGATTTTTCATCGTCATCCCCCGATTTTTAAGATTGTTCCAAGTAATTGACCTGATCAATTTTCCCCTGCAGAAGAATCTCTTCAGGCAGAATCGTTTTAATGACAAAAGCTTCTCCCTTTATTTGAAGCTGCCCCTGTTTTAACAGAAGCCTCAGCTCATTGTCTGTAAATGTAAGCAGCCCTCTGTGATTTTCTATATAAATATGTATTTGGCCGATCATCGTGATGCGGGGAAGATCCATCATGACATCCTGGGGTATTTCAATTGTTCGCGTGATCCATTTAGCAACGTTCTGCCGCCATTTTTTCGCCATAAAAAAGAACCCCCTCTCATCTCATGTGTATGAGTTTAAAGGGGGTTCTAACACATTTTTTTAAAGTTGCCGCCTTGCTGCCCTGTGCGGCTTTTTAGATCGCGGCGGTCCGATGATCTCGCTCCAGATAATTCCCCGGACAATATCATCTCTTGCAGCTGCAGGTGTTTTCTTAGGAGCAGCAGGAGCCTTTTGAGCTGTCTGCTGCATAAACTGATCCGCCTGCTCCTTTATTTCTGTCACATTCTTTGAAACCGTACCGCCGTCTGCATTCGGCAGGGTGCTTTTAGCAGACTTATATCTTGCTTCAATTGTTTTAGCCGCTTCTTTCATTCGTTCCTTTGCTTCTTCAAACGATTCCCTGCCCGTTTTTTCAGCCTCCGCTTTATGCGGGGCGGCAGACTGATTTGGTACAGATGCAGGTTTTCTTTTTCGATCACGCTGCGCTTCTGCTTTTTTATCTCTCGCTTTTTTTCCGAACAGGGAGGAAATAGCAAAGATAAGACCTGCTATCACAAGCGGGTTGTTTAAAAGAAAATCGATCCATTCCATCCATCAGCACCTCCTGATTTGGGCTGATTCCTATTCTTCATGATCAGGCTGATCTTTCGAAAGCTTACCAATTGAATCTCTCATGCCTGTATCAGCATGTATATTTTCAAAATTCATATAGTCCATCACGCCGATTTTTCCATTGCGCAGTGCTTCTGCCATAGCAAGCGGGACTGTAGCTTCTGCCTCCACAACCTTCGCTCTCATTTCCTGCGTTCTAGCATTCATTTCCTGTTCAAGAGCGACCGCCATCGCACGGCGTTCTTCAGCTTTTGCCTGGGCAATTTTCTTATCTGCTTCAGCCTGGTCAGTCTGCAGAATCGCCCCGATGTTTTTGCCGATATCCACATCCGCGATATCGATCGACAGAATTTCAAAAGCAGTCCCGGAATCAAGTCCTTTGTTTAATACCGTCTGAGAAATCCTATCCGGGTTTTCAAGAACTTTTTTATGATTGTCAGATGAACCGATTGTACTTACGATTCCTTCTCCTACCCGTGCAATAATGGTGTCTTCGCCGGCACCCCCGACAAGTCTTTCAATGTTTGCGCGGACTGTGATGCGCGCTTTTGCTTTTACTTCGATTCCGTCCATAGCAACCCCTGCAATAAACGGCGTTTCAATCACTTTTGGATTTACACTCATCTGAACGGCTTCAAGAACATCGCGTCCAGCCAGGTCAATAGCTGCACAGCGCTCAAATGTCAGTTCGATGTTGGCGCGCTCAGCTGCAATCAAAGCATTTACAACCCGGTCTACGTTCCCTCCGGCAAGATAATGGCTTTCAAGCTGATTGATGGTTACTCCGAGTCCAGCCTTATGCGCTTTAATGAGCGGATTAATGATTCTGTTCGGACTTACTCGGCGAAGCCTCATCCCAATCAGGGTGAAAATACTGATTCTTACCCCTGCAGCAAGTGCTGAAATCCACAGTGCAATCGGCACAAAGGTAAATAAAACACCTAGTACAATGACACCTATAACAATTAAGCCTAACGTGAGCAGCAATGATGGATCCATTTTGTTCCTCCTTCAATTAAATGATTTCTCTTACGACGACCCGTGAGCCCTCTACTTTAATAACCTTTACTTTCTGATCTTTTGCAATAAACGTTCCTTCTGTAACCACATCAATGCGCTCATCTTCGATCAGAGCTGTGCCCGAAGGCCTCATTGAAGTTAAAGCCACACCCGTTTTGCCGATCAGCTCGAGCCTGCTGCGGCTCGAGACATATCCGCTTTCCGTATTGGTTGAATCACGCAAGATGATTTTTTTAAAGATATTCATACGTTTTCCAAACACCTTTACAAATATGATGGCTGCCGATACGGCAACTAAAAGCGCAATCCCAAGCGAAAAGGCCATATAGCCTATGTCATCTGTGGCGATGAAGAAACTGAGCAGGATTGCTCCAAAACCAATAAATCCTATAATGCCTCCCGGTACGAAAAACTCAGCTGCCACAAGAATGATTCCGGCGGCAAAAAGAATGATGGTCTCAAGTCCTGCAAGTCCCGCAATATAGTGTCCGTAGAAGAACAGGAAAAGAGAAGACAGTCCCATAATTCCCGGCAGTCCGAAACCTGGACTGTAAAGCTCAACAATCAGCCCGAGGCTTCCAATAGAGAGCAAAATAGGGATGACAATCGGGTTTGTGACAAACCGCGCAACCTTCTCAGCAAAGCTTACTTCAATATCAATCACATCAGCCGACGCAAGATTCAGCTTTTCAAGCAAACTGTCCAGATTTTCAGCCGTTCCCTCGGAATAACCGACCTCAAGCGCCTGTTCAGAATTCAGTGTTAGAAGATCACCTTTTCCGGCTCCGTATTCAGGCACATCCACATCAGGATCTGCCATGGCAAGGGCATATTTGGCATTACGGTTATTTTGCTCAGCTGATTCCTTCATTTCGGCAAGCCAAAGCGATTCTGCCTTTTTATCTGCTGTATTGCCTTCCAGATCAATGATGGCGGCAGATCCCATTTTCGCACCCGGAACCATATAAATCTGATCTGCATTCAGGGCAATATACGCTCCGGCAGACAGCGCCCTGCGGTCAATAAAAGCGGTTACAGGGATTTTCGACCCTCTGATTGTATCGGCAATTTCAAGAGCAGCATCAACCGCTCCCCCTGGAGTATTGATGTCTAAAATAATATGGTCTGCATTTTCGGCAGCTGCTTCCTTAAATGACCTCTTGATAAACTGCGACAATCCTTTTTCAACCGTCTCTTCAATGGGGATAACCGCAACTTTATCTGGTGAATTGTCAGCTGCGGGTATATAAGCACTTCCGAAAAGCGAAAGGAAAAGAACAATGCCGAAGAAGATATGAAAAAGACGGTTATGATGACTCCTCAATGTTCAGCTGGCCCCCTTCCATTTACAGTCTATCTGTAATACGTTTCTACTTAAGTATAGGTTTCATTTTTAATAAAAATTCTCCGGAAAGACCCAATAAAAAACACTCTGTTCAAATGAACAGAGTGTTTTCCGGTTTTTATGATAGCTGTCCAGCTACAGTTTTATTGACAAGCGCACCGTCAGCCTTACCTTTAACCTTAGGCATGATGGCGGCCATAACTTTCCCCATGTCTGCTTTTGACACAGCATTCACTTCGGCAATCGTTTCCTGAACGATGGCCGTAAGCTCTTCTTCTGTCAGCTGCTTAGGCATGTATACAGTTAAAATATCAAGTTCAGCCTGTGTCTTTTCAACTAAATCTAAGCGATCAGCTTTACTGAATTCCTGGAGGGAGTCTTTACGTTGCTTTAATTCGCGAGAAAACACAGTCAGTTCCTCTTCAGCAGACAACTCCTGTTTACCCAGTTTGATGGCTTCATTCTGTAATGAGGCTTTCACCATACGGATAACAGCCAGTTTGTCCTTCTCTTTGTTCTTCATCGCTTGTTTCATATCTTGATTCAAACGCTCAAGAAGACTCATAAATCCACCCTCTTTAGAATTTGCGTTTTCTAGCAGCTTCAGACTTTTTCTTACGTTTTACGCTAGGTTTTTCATAGAATTCGCGCTTTCTTGCTTCTTGTATAGTACCGCTTTTTGATACTGTACGTTTGAAGCGACGAAGAGCGTCCTCAAGCGACTCGTTTTTACGAACGACCGTTTTTGACATTCTTATTCCCTCCCTCCGAATACAACCAATCGACATCATCTGTTTAATAAACATGTTTAAAGAAAACATGTACTTTGCCATTATAATATAACGTGCCTCAGAGGTCAACTTATATAAATAAACTTCTAAAGAACAATCGTTTGTCCCTGGTGTTTCTGTCATGTTTCTGCGCGCTTGTCCATATAGTGGTAAGAAGAGGTGAGCACATGGCGGCTGCAGGGTTCTTTTTGTTATATTTACTTTTCTTTCTGACAGGTATGCATATACTTAAAAACGGTCTTTCCATTTTATCAGGGAGCACCATGAGAAGCTGGGTGTTTGCCTGTATCGATCACCCGTTCAAAGCGTTTCTTGCAGGCATTGTTTTTACCGGCATTCTGCAGAGCAGCTCAGCAGTTATGGTCATTGTGATCGGGCTGGTTTCCGCTGGTGTCATTACTTTCAGACAAACAATCGGAATCATACTGGGGACAAATATTGGATCCACTTTTACGACTCAGCTGATCACTCTTGACCTTGGATCGCTGATTATACCCATGATAGGCGGGGGATTTCTTTTCTTTTTAGCGGGTGCGATGATGAAAAGGCAGTCCCTTGTAAGGATCAGCGGCATCCTATCAGGACTTGGCCTGCTGTTTTTATCCATGTCGGGGTTCGGCAAGCTTGCAGAACCGCTGTCGCATCTTGAGGCAGTAAGTGAACTGCTGATGTATTCGAACACCCATGCATTTGCAGGAGTGCTCGGCGGCACGGTGCTGACTGCCATCATTCACTCAAGTGCTGCAGCCGCAGGCATTATTATGAGCTTTATGAATGCAGACCTTTTGACTCTAAGCGCCGGCATAGCCTACATTCTCGGAGCCAATATCGGCACGTGCATCACCGGTCTGATGGCATCTGCCGGAGCGGGGCATGAAGCCAAACTGACCGCCTATGCCCATGTATGGCTCAATGTACTTGGGGTCGCAGCCTTTTATCCTTTCATCGCTTTGTGCAGCGGGATTGCAGAGCATTTTGCAGCCGAGCCTGATTTGCAGCTGGCCCATTTCAGTCTCGTGTTTAATGTAGTCAGCTCGATTGCCGTCCTTCCTTTTGCTGAACCCTTCGGAAGATTTGTGGAGTCTTCCGCCAGGTTTTTTAATAGAAAGCATTAAAAAAAGCTGCCGGTGGCAGCTTTTTCCGCTATTAATAATCTGAAGTTGAAGTTTCACCATTTACAATGGCAATTCCTGCACTTGCACCGATGCGTGTTGCGCCGGCTTCAACCATTGCCATTGCACCTGCACGGTCACGGACACCGCCTGAAGCTTTTACGCCGATATCAGGGCCTACTGTTTTGCGCATAAGAGCGATGTCTTCTACAGTTGCTCCGCCAGTTGAGAAGCCAGTAGATGTTTTAACAAAATCAGCTCCTGCTTTCACAGAAAGCTCACATGCTCTGACTTTTTCTTCGTCAGTCAGAAGGCATGATTCAATGATTACCTTCGTAAGCGCTTTTCCTTTAGCTGCATCGACAACTGCGCGGATGTCACGCTCAACAAGCTCATCGTTTTTGTCTTTCAGGGCACCGATGTTGATGACCATGTCTACTTCAGTTGCACCTTTTGCAATCGCATCGCCTGTTTCAAATGCTTTCGTTTCAGGAGTAGATGCTCCCAGCGGAAAACCGATTACTGTGCAAACTTTTACTTCTGTGCCTTTTAGAAGGGCTGCTGCTGTTTCAACCCAGGTCGGGTTTACACAGACAGATGCAAATTTATATTCTTTCGCTTCTGCGCATAATGTTTCGATTTGTGATTTAGATGTTTCAGGCTTTAAAGCCGTATGGTCGATCATACTGCCAATGTTTACTGACATATGTACTACCCCTTTTCCATTATTATAGTCGTCTGACCTCTTACATCTTATCATTTTTTTGATTGAAATACGAGTACAAGTTTAATTTACACCGGGAAAATAATTATAAACCTGCTTTCGGTAATTCTTTTCGTTTGAATTGGTTTTGTACCCGTTCCCTTTCGCTCCAGTCACTTGCTTTCCGCGGGGAGTGCCTGGAGCCTCCTCGCTTCGCTTGCGGGGTCTCCAGTGCCCTCTTCATCCCGCAGGAGTCAAGTGCCTTCCGCTGCAGTCCACTGGAGTGAGAAATAGCGCCAAATATGTTAGTCTGGTGCTCAAATAACTTAATAAAGCTTTACTATGTAAAAGCATTTCATAAAGAAAAAAACCCGAACTGATTCCCAGTTCGGATTTTTCTTTTGCTGTTTATGAAATCTGGCGGACCGCTTCAGCTGTGGTGTCTTCGTCCATGACACGGACGAATTGTCCTTCTGAGTACGGATAGCCTGCTTTTGTGATTTTTACTTTTACTATTTTGCCAACCATTTCTTCAGAAGCCGGGAATACGACTTTCAGATAATTGTCAGTATATCCTACATAAAGGCCGCTCTCAGGAGATTCTTTGTACTCTTCTTCAGGAATAACCTCAAGAACCTCTCCTTCGTAATCTGAAGCATATTCTTTTGCAAGCTGGTCAGACAGCGCAATAAGCTGATGAACGCGTTCGTTTTTAATCTCCTCGTCCACCTGATCTTCCATTCTTGCAGCAGGTGTTCCGGTACGTTTCGAGTACGGGAATACGTGAAGCTCGGAAAATTTGTGCTCTTTAATAAAGTTGTAGGTTTCCTTGAATTCTTCTTCTGTTTCGCCAGGGAAACCAACAATGACGTCAGATGTAACCGCAAGGCCCGGCAGCGCTTGTTTCAGGCGAGTCAGACGCTCTGCGAAAAATTCCATTGTGTACTTTCGTCTCATTCTTTTCAGCACTGTGTTCGAAGCGGATTGAATAGGAATGTGCAAATGACGGACAATTTTGTCCGACTGATCCAGTACTTCAATCACTTCGTCCGTAATTTGGCTTGCTTCAATAGATGAAATACGGATGCGTTTCAGTCCTTTAACCCGTGCGTCAAGATCGCGTAGAAGCATCGCGAAGTTGTAATCTTTCATATCTTCGCCGTATCCGCCTGTGTGAATGCCGGTCAGAACAATTTCTTTGTATCCTGCATCAACAAGCTGCTGAGCCTGATTGATGACTTCCTCCGGGTCACGTGAACGCATAAGTCCGCGTGCCCATGGAATAATGCAGAATGTGCAGAAGTTATTGCAGCCTTCCTGGATCTTAAGGGAAGCACGCGTGCGGTCTGTGAAGGCCGGAACGTCCAGTTCTTCATAGACGCGCGCCTTCATGATGTTGCTGACACCGTTGATTGGCTGTCTTTCTTTTTTGAACTGCTCGATATAATCAAGCATTTTAATGCGGTCGGATGTTCCAACTACAATATCGACTCCCGGAATTGCCATAATTTCAGCAGGAGAAGTTTGTGCATAACAGCCGGTTACACAGATGACGCCGTCCGGATTTTTTCTGATGGCGCGGCGGATGACCTGCCGGCTTTTTTTATCGCCCGTATTTGTAACGGTGCATGTATTAATAACATATACGTCTGCTTTGCTTTCAAAATCAGACCGCTCATAGCCTGATTCTTTGAACAGCTGCCAGATCGCTTCTGTTTCGTAATGATTTACTTTACAGCCAAGTGTATGAAAAGCTACTGTTGGCATGGGATTCACCTCGATAATTCAAAATGATAGGAAACAGCAGACAAAAGGTATAGAGGAGCCGTTTCCGTCCTTAAAATTCTTGGCCCAAGTCCGCAAAGGTTAAATCCTGCGGCTGCCAGCTGCTCTGTTTCTTCTTTCGTCAGGCCGCCTTCAGGTCCGAACACAGCAAGAACCGACTGGCCCGGACTGCAAGACTGCAGCACCTTCGCAAGGTTCGACATCTCGCCTGTTTTGGCTGATTCCTCGTAAGCGGCAATTTTATAATCATAAGACTCTGAAAGTCTTAAAAGTTCTTTAAAACTTTGAGGCTCAGAAACATCGGGAATCACATTTCTGTACGATTGCTCTGAAGCTTCTTTCACGATTTTTCTCCAGCGGTCCGCTTTCTTGCCTGCTTTTTTTGCATCAAGTTTAACAACGGAACGGGCAGCATTAAAAGGGATAAACGAAGAAGCACCAAGCTCAGTGCCTTTTTGAAAAATCCACTCGAGCTTATCCCCTTTAGGCAGCCCGCTCGCAATCGTGACCTTCACAGGCAGTTCATTGTCCGCATCCTGCCATTCCCGAACAGAACATACAACCGCATCCTCGTGGAGCTCTGCGATTTCACACAGCGCAGAAAACCCGTCTGCTGTACAGCATACAATTTCATTGCCTGGCTTCATACGCATAACACGGGAGATGTGATGAACATCGTCTCCCGTGATTGTTATTCTGGATGAACTGTTTTCTTTTTTTTCCTCAATAAAATAACGCTGCACAGATGAGCACCTCTTATTTTTTTCTGGCGATAAAGGCCACCCAGTCTTCCATGACCACTGTTTCCTCAATCTCAAACCCGGCTTCAATCAGACCGTTCCTGACTTCTGCCTTTTTATTGAGAATAATGCCTGAAGTAATGAATAAACCGCCCTGCTTCAGGATATGATTGGCGTCATCTGCAAATCGCAGAATGACTTCAGCCAAAATATTCGCAACAACTACATCAACCGGTCCTTCGACACCGTTTAGAAGGTTGTTCTGTGTAACCGTGACTGTCTGATGCACTTTGTTGAGTTTCGTATTAAGCCGCGCCGCATCAACTGCAACCGGATCAAGATCCATTGCCTGTACATGTTTTGCCCCAAGCATTGCTGATGCAATGCTTAGAACGCCTGAACCGGTACCTACATCGACAACCGTGTCATTTTCTTTTACAGAGCGTTCAAGCGCCTGAATGCATAAAACGGTCGTCGGATGCGTTCCTGTACCGAAGGCCATTCCGGGATCAAGCTCGATAATGAGTTCATCCGAATGGACAGGAGTATAGGTTTCCCATGTTGGAACAATCGTGAACCGCTCTGAAATTTTCACAGGGTGGTAGTACTTCTTCCATGCTGTAGCCCATTCTTCCTCATTCACTTCACTGATTGATATATCATTCTTCCCTAAATCAATGTCATGAATAAGCAGATTGTTCACAGCTTCTTTAATTTCTTCCACCGTTTCCCCGAGAAAACTGTTTACTGGAAGATATGCTTTAATAATAACACCTTCATCAGGATAATCATCAGAATTGAGGTGGTAGATTTCTCCATACACACTTTCGCGCTCTTTTAACAGATCCATCTGATCTTCAATTACGACTCCGCTAGCTCCCGCCTCATGCAGGATATTGGAAATCGGCTCAACCGCTTCCTGTGTTGTATGAATACTTAACTCAGACCATTTCATTCTACCAGCTCCACTTCTGTTTATTCACCCTTGAAAGCACGTTTCACTTTATCAAAAAAACTTTCTTCATGCTCATCCGGTCTGCCGCCGCTCATTTCAGCAAATTCGCGCAGCAGTTCTTTTTGTTTTTCATTAATATTAGTAGGTGTAAGCACCCGGATAACAATGTGCTGATCGCCCTGGCCATAGCCTCTCACATTCGCGACACCTTTTCCCTTCATGCGGAATTTGGTGCCGGTTTGTGTACCGGCAGGCACTTTCAGCTTCACTTTGCCGTGCAGAGTCGGAACTTCAATTTCATCTCCAAGAGCAGCCTGTGCAAATGTCAGAGGCATTTCGCAGTAGATGTCATCACCGTTTCGTTCAAAGAATTCATGAGGCCTTACATTAAAGACAACATACAGGTCTCCTGAAGGACCGCCGTTTACGCCTGGCTCACCCTGTCCGGATACTCTCAGCTGCTGGCCGTCATCAACACCGGCAGGAATCTTAACCGAGATTTTCTTGCGCTTCTGCACTTTTCCGGCTCCGCCGCATGTTGAACATTTGTGCTTGATTTGTTTGCCTGTCCCGCTGCAGTAATGACATACTCTGCGGTTGACAATTCTTCCAAATGGCGTGTTCTGTTCAACGTTCAGCTGGCCCGAACCGCTGCAGTGCGAACAGGTTTCAGGTTTTGTTCCGGGCTTGGCTCCGGATCCGTCACACGTATCACATGTTTCTTCACGAGGAATTTCAATCGTTGTTTCTTTGCCGAATACAGCTTCTTCAAAAGCAATCGTCATTGTATACTGCAGGTCTGCACCCTGTCTCGGCGCGTTAGGGTCGCGTCTTCTGCCGCCTCCGAAAATAGAGCTGAAGATATCGTCAAAACCGCCGAATCCCCCACCAAAGTCAGAACCGCCAAAGCCCTGATTTGGATCAGCATGGCCGAATTGATCGTATTGAGCCCGTTTTTGGTCGTCAGAAAGGACTTCGTATGCTTCTGTAATTTCTTTGAATTTATCTGAAGCGTCTGCTTCTTTATTAATATCAGGATGATATTTTTTGGACAGCTTGCGGTACGCTTTTTTCATTTCATCCTTAGACGCGCTCTTACTTACTCCAAGCACTTCATAGTAATCACGCTTGCTCATAATTGCTCACTCCCGAATTCTCACATAAAGTAAATTGTATCACTCGATTTGGCATGATTGCAAGATAATGTTTGTGGGGGTCATTCTGTACCTATACATTATTCTTGGCAGCTGAAAGTGTCTTTGTATTTTGTCGGTTTCAGCATAAATTGCTCACTCTGCAATTGTACCCGCTCCCTTTCGCTCCAGTCACAAGATTACCGCGGGGAGCCCCGGGAGCCTCCTCGCTTCGCTTGCGGGGTCTCCCGTGTTCTCTTCATCCCGCAGGAGTCAAGTGCCTTCCGCTTCAGTCCGCTGGAGTTTTGGTGACATATGAAAAAAATCGCCATTTACAAATAGATCCATTATTAAAAACTATCCTGCTTTTGGCAAACCTCAAATCACATGATCTTTCTTCATCAAAAAAAGCCAAAGTCAAGACAAGCCTGACTTTGACTTTCGGGATGCCGACACTTATTTCTTGTCGTCATTTACTTCTTCGTATTCTGCATCAACGACATTGTCGTCCTGGTTAGAAGCGCCCTGTGCACCTTCAGCACCCTGCTGCTGTTTTGCAGCTTCTTCGTACAGTTTCATTGACAGCTGCTGAACGATTTCCTGAAGCTCATCTTTTTTCGCTTTGATTTCTTCAAGTTCGTTTTTCTCAATGGCTGCTTTTAAAGCGTCTTTTGCTTCATTTGCTTTAGCAACTTCCGCTTCGTCCACTTTGCCTTCAAGATCTTTCAGTGTCTTTTCTGTTGAGAAGACAAGCTGATCTGCTTCATTGCGAAGTTCTACTTCTTCTTTGCGCAATTTATCCGCTTCAGCATTTTCTTCTGCTTCTTTTACCATGCGTTCGATCTCATCATCGCTTAGGCCTGTAGACGACTTGATTGTGATCGCCTGCTCTTTATTTGTTCCAAGATCTTTTGCACGCACGTTTACGATACCGTTTTTGTCAATATCGAATGATACTTCGATTTGAGGCACTCCGCGAGGTGCCGGCGGAATGTCAGTAAGCTGGAAACGGCCAAGCGTTTTATTATCTGCTGACATTGGACGCTCACCTTGAAGAACGTGAATGTCAACAGCTGTCTGGCTGTCGGCAGCTGTTGAGAACACTTGGGATTTGCTTGTTGGAATCGTCGTGTTGCGCTCAATTAGTTTCGTGAACACGCCGCCCATTGTTTCAATTCCAAGTGAAAGCGGAGTTACGTCAAGAAGTACAACATCTTTAACGTCTCCAGTAATAACGCCGCCCTGGATCGCTGCTCCAAGTGCAACTACTTCATCAGGGTTAACGCCTTTTGACGGCTCCTGTCCAAGCTCTTTCTTGATTGCTTCCACAACGGCCGGAATACGCGTTGATCCGCCGACAAGGATTACTTTATCGATTTCTGATTTAGATAGACCTGCATCTTTTAGAGCCTGGCGAACCGGTCCCATAGTTCTTTCAACAAGGTTTGAAGAAAGCTCTTCAAATTTAGCTCTTGATAATGTTACTTCCAGGTGAAGCGGTCCAGCTTCTCCGGCTGTAATGAATGGAAGTGAGATTTGTGTTGATGAAACGCCTGACAGATCTTTTTTCGCTTTTTCAGCTGCATCTTTAAGGCGCTGAAGAGCCATTTTGTCTTTAGAAAGGTCGATGCCGTTTTCTTTTTTGAATTCAGCTGCAAGGTAGTCAATAATCACCTGGTCAAAGTCATCTCCGCCAAGACGGTTATCACCTGCAGTTGAGCGTACTTCGAATACGCCGTCGCCAAGTTCAAGAACAGAAACGTCAAATGTACCGCCGCCAAGGTCATATACAAGAATTGTCTGATCCTGATCTGTTTTATCCAAACCGTATGCAAGTGCAGCTGCAGTTGGTTCGTTGATAATGCGCTCTACTTCAAGACCAGCGATTTTACCTGCATCTTTAGTAGCCTGGCGCTCTGCATCATTGAAGTATGCAGGAACCGTGATAACGGCTTTCGTTACAGGCTCGCCAAGGTAGTCTTCTGCATAAGCTTTCAAATGCTGAAGGATGATTGCAGAGATTTGCTGAGGCGTATTTTCTTTGCCCTCAACCTCTACTTTGTAGTCTGTACCCATATGGCGTTTAATGGACATGATTGTGTTAGGGTTTGTGATAGACTGACGCTTTGCAACTTCCCCAACCTGACGCTCGCCGTTTTTGAATGCAACGACTGAAGGAGTCGTGCGGTTGCCTTCTGCGTTTGGAATAACCTTAGGTTCGCCGCCTTCTAATACAGCGACACATGAGTTTGTAGTACCTAAATCGATGCCGATAATTTTCCCCATCGTAGAAAACCTCCTGATATGTAGTTTATTGATTCACTTTCACCATTGCTGGTCTGATAATGCGGTCTTTTAGCTTATACCCTTTTTGGAACTCTTCAATAACCGTTCCCGCTTCAAAATTCTCATCTTCCACTTGCATGACAGCCTGGTGAAGATGCGGGTCAAACGGCTGGCCTTCTGCCTGAATGGCTTCAGCGCCTTCGTTTTGAAGTGCCTGGATCAGCTGGCGGTATACCATATCCATGCCTTGCAGCAGAGACTGTGTTTTTTCGTCATCTGTATCTATTTTTAACGCTCTTTCAAAATTATCAAGAGCTGGCAGAATGTCGGTAATGAGATTTTGAGAACGATACTTTTGAGCAGATTCCATATCAAGGCGGGCACGTCTTCTGAAGTTATCTAAATCCGCCTGAAGACGGTACATGCGGTTTTCTGTATCGCTGAGCTTTGCTTCAAGCTCTTCGATTTTCGCTTTCGCTTCAGATAACTCGTCAGAACCCTGCTCCTGAACAGCTTCCTCCTGGCCGGCCTGAGCTTCAGCTGCCTCTTCTTCCTGGCTGATCACTGTTTCTTCCTGCCCGGCTGCCTGATTTTCTTTTAAGCTTTCTTTTGCTTCGTTAGTCAATTTCTTTCACCTCCCTTAAAGGATAAACATCATGGAAAGGAGCGGAAAACGGTTTTTCCGCTCTCTTACAATATGGACAATTGTTTTACGAGTGATACAAATTTGTCAGCGCCTTCGACATGTCTTTTGTCACTCTCTGCAGCAGGCTGATAACCCGCGAATATTCCATTCTTGTCGGGCCAAGCACGGCAATGCGGCCGATCTGCCTGTTGTCAACGGAGTAGGTTGCGGTGATCAGGCTGCAGTTTTCCATTGCGATATTTTCATTCTCTTTTCCGATTTTAATCGTTATGCCTGAATCATTGGCATTTAAAATATTGTAAAGTTCCTGCTCCTGTTCAATCATCGTAAGCAGCGTTCTGACCCTTGAGATGTCATTGAATTCAGGCTGACTGAGCATGTTTGTCTTTCCGCCGAAATAGATCTTTTCATTGCTGTTCAGCGTAAACGTTCCGGTAAGCACCTTCATGACAGCGTCATAATTCTGGATATGATTTTTCAGGAGACTGACGATTTCTTTATAGATTTTGTCATGCAGCTCCACAATCGGCACATTAAAGAGCCGCTCATTTAAAATATTGACCATCTTCTCAATATCCTGGGGAGCTATGCTTTCGGGAAAGGAAATCGTTCTGTTCTCTACATGTCCGGTATTTGTCACGATAATGGCAACAGCCGTATCGTCATTTATCGGAACGATCTGAATGCGCTTGAGCCGGTTTTCGTTCACCTTTGGACCGAGAATAATCGATGTATAGTTCGTCAGATCCGATAAGATCTGCGCTGATTTCTGAACGACCTTTTCAAGTTCAAATATACGCTCTGCAAAAACGGATTTGATTGTGACAACATCCATATTTGATAGCTTCTGCGGTGCAAGAAGGTTATCGACATAGTAGCGGTATCCCTTTTCAGACGGAACCCTTCCCGAGGAACTGTGGGTTTTTTCAATAAACCCCATATCCTCAAGATCTGCCATCTCATTGCGGATGGTAGCCGAACTGAACGTGATCGAATCCTTCTTGGACAATGTCCGGGAGCCTACAGGCTGTGCAGACTGGATAAAATCATCCACAATGACCTGAAGGATTAAAAGCTGACGATCTGTTAGCATTATCATCACCTCTGTTAGCACTCTGTATGTGTGAGTGCTAAATCTATAATAAAAAGTATCAAATCACTCGTGAAATGTCAATTATTTAGACGAAATTCCCGTGTCAGGACAGGCAAAAAAACAAAGAGGAAGAAAAGGACTGATTACTGCCCGTCCTTTTCAGGAATGACCCCTAAAAACGCCTGGAACACTTCGTTTCCAAGAAGCTTGCCCTTGTGTGTGAGCGAGAGGAAGTCTCCGTTTTCTTCAATCAGCCCATTGCCAATCTGTTCCTTTATCTGCTGTCCAAAAACCTGCTCCATGCGCATGCCAAATTTTTCATAAAACCTGGCACGGCCCACTCCTGCGGATTTTCTCAGGCCAAGAAACATTTCTTCTTCCATTGCTTCCGCTTTAGACACGATGTGCTCACTCGTATACGGAAATCCTTCGTCTGCAACTAAAGCCATGTATTTTTTCAGAGGTCCGGCATTGGCACGGCGTACTCCTCCTCCATAGCTATGGGCGCCTGCACCGATTCCGAAATACTCTTCATTGTTCCAGTACGTCAGATTATGCATGCTTTCATAACCGGGCTTTGCAAAATTGCTGATTTCATACTGTGCGAAACCGTGCTTGTCCATTTCCTCCATTAACAGCTCATACATGGCTGCCTCTTCTTCCTGAGGAGGAAGAAGTAGTTTTCCTTTAGACATTAAATTATAGAAAACGGTTTTAGGCTCCACGATCAGCGAATAGGACGAATAGTGCTGAACATCAAGACTGAACGCCGTGTGAAGGGTTTCCTTAAAATCTTCAATCGTCTGCCCCGGCAATCCGTACATTAAATCAATGCTGATATTATCAAAGCCCGCTTTTTCTGCAAGTCCGATTGTTTTCATCACATCCAGAGACCTGTGGCTGCGGCCTATTTTTTCAAGCAGCCTGTCATTAAACGTCTGCACGCCAAAGCTCAGTCTATTTACTCCAAGCTCTTTCATGATTTTCAGTTTTTCTAAGGAGACTTCACCGGGATTTGCTTCTGCAGCATATTCATGAAGATTTCCAACCGGAAATTCTTCGGCAATGGACGTAAGCAGCTTTTCCATCTGGCGTTCATTCAGGGCTGTCGGTGTGCCGCCGCCTATAAAGATGGTTTTGAGGCCGTCTGCCGGCGTTTTCTTTACTGTGTTTTTCATTTCCTTGTGCATGCTGTCCAAATACTCATCTACAGGCTGATTTTTTAAAAAGACTTTATTAAAATCGCAGTAGTGACAGATTTGTTCGCAGAATGGAATATGAAAATATGCTGCCTGTACCATAGTTCTCACCTTCTAATAAAGAAGCCGCAGTACACGACTGCGGCAGTAGTTTTTTCTTACAATATCACAGTTTTCCGGTGACTCAAAATCATTTGATTAATTGTCATCCATTTTGAGGACTGCCATAAAGGCTTCCTGCGGAACTTCAACAGATCCGACTGTCTTCATCCGCTTTTTACCTTCTTTTTGCTTCTCAAGAAGCTTACGCTTACGTGAGATATCCCCTCCGTAGCACTTGGCAAGAACGTTTTTGCGCATCGCTTTAATCGTCGAACGCGCAACAACCTTCTGTCCGATCGCCGCCTGAATCGGCACTTCGAACTGCTGGCGGGGGATCAGTTCTTTCAGTTTTTCAACAATGATTTTCCCGCGGTCATAGGCTGAATCATTGTGCACAATGAACGACAGGGCATCAATTTTTTCGTTATTTAAGAGAATATCCATTTTCACAAGCTTGGATGCTTTGTATCCAATCAGCTCGTAATCGAAAGAGGCATATCCTTTCGTGTTGGATTTGAGCTGGTCAAAGAAGTCATAGACAATCTCTGAAAGCGGCAGTTCATAAATAATGCTGACACGGTTTTCATCAAGATACTGCATATCAATGAAATTGCCGCGCTTAATCTGGCAAAGCTCCATTACCGCTCCAACATAATCGTTAGGCACCATAACGGTTGCTTTTACATACGGTTCCTCAATCCGGTCAATCTTCTGCGGATCAGGCAGGTTTGACGGATTGTCAACACGGACGTCAGATCCGTCTGTCAGGAAAACATTATAGATAACACTCGGTGCAGTTGTGATCAGGTCAATTTTAAATTCGCGTTCAATCCGCTCCTGGATAATCTCCATATGAAGGAGGCCAAGGAATCCGCAGCGGAAGCCGAAACCAAGCGCCTGTGACGTTTCCGGCTCAAATTGCAGAGCAGAATCGTTCAGCTCAAGCTTTTCAAGAGCTTCGCGAAGGTCATTGTATTTTGCTGTATCAATCGGGTAAAGTCCGCAGTATACCATCGGATTCAGCTTACGGTAGCCCGGAAGCGCCTCAGTGGCACTGTTCTTTGCATCCGTAATGGTATCACCGACACGTGTGTCTCCCACGTTTTTGATCGCAGCTGTTAAAAATCCTACGTCTCCAACGTTTAACTCATCCATAAGGACAGGTTTTGGCGTAAATACGCCTACCTCTGTAACTTCAAATTCTTTGCCGGTCGCCATCATCTTAATTTTCTGACCGACTTTAACCGTTCCTTCAACGACACGGATATAGGCTACAACTCCGCGGTAAGCATCATAAAGCGAATCAAAGATCAGCGCTTTAAGAGGAGCTTCAGGGTCGCCTTTTGGAGCCGGAACCTTCTCCACAACCTGCTCCAAAATTTCTTCAATACCGATGCCAGCTTTAGCTGAAGCAAGAACAGCCTCTGAGGCGTCAAGCCCGATCACATCTTCAATCTCCTGACGCACCCGCTCTGGGTCCGCACTCGGAAGATCGATCTTATTAATGATCGGCAAAATCTCAAGATCATTGTCAAGCGCCAGATAAACGTTTGCAAGCGTCTGAGCTTCAATACCCTGGGCTGCATCTACAACAAGAACCGCACCTTCGCACGCAGCAAGGCTTCGGGATACCTCGTATGTAAAGTCAACATGTCCCGGGGTATCGATTAAATGGAAGATGTACTCTTCCCCGTCTTTTGCTTTATATCGCAGCTGAACAGCATTCAATTTGATCGTAATGCCGCGTTCCCGCTCAAGGTCCATTGAGTCAAGAAGCTGATTTTTCATTTCTCTCTGAGTCAAAGCAGACGTCTTCTCAAGAATCCGGTCGGCTAGCGTTGACTTCCCGTGGTCAATATGAGCAATGATTGAGAAGTTGCGGATCTTGGACTGCCTCTTTAATTTATCGTCTTTATTCATCATAATCGTTCTATCACTCCTACTAAACTGGCCAATGCACTAACTTTGATTATAACAATAGGGGGGGGAACATTCAACACCGAAAAGCGGAATCGCCCGGGCAGCTCCGGGAGTCAGATAAGGAAACGGCGGTAAAGGCGCTTTTTGCCTTTGCCGACGGTTCCGTTCTGACAGAGGAGTTGGGCGATGGAGCTGGACAATGAGAAAAGCGGAGCCTTCCGGTTAGCTCCGAAAGACAGATAAGAATTCACCCGAAAAGGCCGGTATTGCCTTTTTCGGGGATTTTGTTCAGACAGAAGGTCTGGGCACCGGAGCTAGACATCACCGAAAAGCGGAATCGCCCGGGTAGCTCCGGGAGTCAGATAAGGAAACGGCGGTAAAGGCGCTTTTTGCCTTTGCCGACGGTTCCGTTCTGACAGAGGAGTTGGGCGATGGAGCTAGACATCACCGAAAAGCGGAATCGCCACAATGTATATCCGGATTATGCCCTAGAACTTACTTCCGCTTCTCTGAAGGGCACATTCTTACTTGGTTTTCGCCCTTCAGCAATCATCAAGCATCTCAAGGGCTCAATACACTTTTCACTTCTGCCCTTCATAATCCCCAAACAAAAAAAGGAAAGCAGCATCCCCGCTTCCCTCCATCATATGCAGTATCCCGCTTATTGAAACAGGCTTTCAACCAGGCTTGCCAAAAAGCTGATCAGGCCCGTAATGACAGCACTCGCAAACGAGGCAAATGTCTTTCCCAGCTGGGAAAAGAAGTTGAATGCTTCCATGTCTTCGAGCTTTTGCTGCTTTTCTTCAAGGTTGTGTGTGTTTCCGAGGACAGAAGCTTCGAGTTCGCCTGATGCATCATTTTTCACCTCAAAAGCGCTGCTTAAATCCGGGTCTTCATAGCCTTTCATTTTAACGAGGCCGTGGTTTGCCTGCTGCATGCCGAACAGGACTCCAAAAAGAAGAATCGAGCATAAGACAAAGCACTTCAGCATGAATTTTATCATCGTACGTCCCTCTAATCTGTTTGCTTATTTTTTCTCAGCGGCAGGCGCTGCATTTACTTTTTCAGCCTGCCAGTAATAATCGGCAAAAATGTCGGCCACTGCATCCGCTGTTCTGTTCAGTTCTTCAAGGTTATTATCGATTCCGCCAAATTCGATGAGCATGGCATTTTGCGAAAGATCCTGGTTATAGAGGCTGTTTGACCCCTGAGATTTTTTCACAAGTACACCTCGGCTGAGTCCCGGATACTTGCTTTCGATCGACTTATGAAGCTCTGATGCTAGCTGTGCATTTTTATCATGAAAGGGGTTTTTCCCTCCGATAATAAATGCTACTCGTGCATATTTTTTGCCGCCGATGGTCGCAGTTGTAATATTGTAAGGCTGTGAATCCCGGTGAATATCAATGACATACTCAATTTCTTTGTTTGATGCCATTGCTGTTTCGACTGTCGGTCTTGACATTGAGTATGCTTTGGTGAAGGACCATCCCTTTTCATTCAGCTTTTTCATAAAATTCGTTTTATCAACATTTGTCCCAATTCCCTTGTCTTGAAGTGCTTTCCCAAGCCTGTCGCCTACAAGGGTTACATTAGCTTCTGAGTGATAGGCGCTGTTTGGGTTCTTCACATTTTTCAGCATGGGCAGATAGGATTCCGTTGTATGAGTGTGATAAATATAGACGACTTTCCGGTCACCTGTCGTTTCGACCGGAGGGGTTTTCGCCTGGTCAGGCTCGTCGCCTGCTCCCTCCAAGTCAGCTATGGAAGCCTCCCTCTCTTCAAGCAGCACTTCTGTTGGAGGCGGAGATTCAATTGGCATGGTCGTATAGTCGGTTCCTTCGCCTGCTACTAAAATTTCACTGTCAAAAAGAGTGAAACCGGGCAGCTCTCTTCCTAGAAGACTGCGGGGATCATCCGGATTGATGCTTGTTGCTGCTTTAAAAAACAAGGAGGACACGCTCGGAAGCTTCGTTTCTTTAGGAAGATCCTTTATAAAATAACGGTTTTCAAAACCAAGAAGGTGAATGAATGCCTGTCCGTTAATATTGCTTGTCAGTTCGTTAATTGATTTTGAGGTAATCCTGTATTCAGGCTTGAGCGAGGTCAGTGCGCCTGAGAGCAAAAACACGAGCATAAACAAAGTAAAGCCTAGTACGAATCCTTTTTTCAAGCTTGTCCCGTTTAAAGTGACAACAATACCGCGAGTTTGACGAAAGTGCTTCATCTTTCTTTTTCCTCCTTAAAGCCTGCCTGCTGAATTATATGCAGCAGAAGGAGAAAATAGACTGCTTTTTAATGGGTGTACGATCGTGCATTTCCTCTGTCAACCTGCTGATGAAGCGCTTCGTTCAGACCATTGGCAACAACCGTCGCCATATCTTCTATAAATGTGTCTACTTCTTTTGGTGTTACCATCAGGTTATGTCCAAGCGGCGACAGAACCTCATGGATCAGCCTTCTTTTTTCTTCATCTTCAAGCGTGCCGATGACACCGAGAAATTGTTGTCTGTGTTCATCAGACGGCATATCCTCATCTGTAAGAACTTTCTTTTTTCCAAACGACATTCCTGCGGGAGTCAGTGCTTTGGAAGGTTTATCCCCTTCTCTTATCTCCCTGCCGAAATGCTTCAAAATAAAATCGATGGTATCGCTTGTAATCGAAACGGCATCCACAACCGTTGGAATTCCGAGTGCTATAACCGGTATGCCAAGCGTATCCATGCTGAGTTCTTTCCGCTTGTTGCCCACACCTGAACCAGGATGGATGCCTGTATCTGAAATTTGAATCGTCGTGTTCACACGTTCAATGGAACGTGCAGCAAGTGCATCGATGGCAATGACAAAATCAGGCTTGCTTTTCTCGATGATGCCAGTAATGATATCACTCGTTTCAATGCCTGTAATCCCCATGACTCCGGGGGATATGGCGCTGACCGGCCTGAACCCTTCCTGAACATTTTCAGGCTGCAGTTTAAACAGATGACGGGTCACCAGGAGATTTTCCACCACCTGCGGTCCAAGGGAATCAGGCGTCACATTCCAGTTTCCGAGTCCGACAACAAGACAGCTTGCGTCTTTGGATATGTTCAGGCCCTCCATAAACTGGCTGAACTCTTTTGCAAAGACATCGACAACCTGATCCTGGAGAGCTGTATCTTTCTGGCGAATTCCCTGAACTTCAAGCGTCAGATAATTGCCTGGTTTTTTGCCGGTCAGCTCTGCTCCCTGTTCTGTTATTTGGAGAGATGTGATTTTAATCCCGTTCTCATCCCTCTCTTTAACTATGACACCTTCTATTTCAGGAGATTTCTCCTTTTGTTCAGGAGTTCTTGATTCTTGGGCCATTCCCTTTGCTTCGATGGCTAAATCTGTCCGGACTGAGTACTTGCTTAAATCCAATGATTCTTTCACGTGTTTTCCTCCTGGCAAAATAGATTTATTCCTTATTTTTACCGGTTTTGGAACGTTTCATTCCAGGAGGAAAACGGCTGCGAGATTTTCCTTTACAATTTTATTGCATTCTATATTCCCGTTTGATAAAATATCACTTGTTCTTATTGTTGATGAAAATATCGAGTATAATAGATCTCGAATGCTTTTTAGGAGGTGAAACGAATGCCAAACATCAAATCTGCGATCAAACGCACAAAAACGAACGCTGAGCGCAATGCACACAACGCTACAATCAAATCTGCAATGCGTACTGCTATCAAAAGAGTAGAAGCTCTTATTGTTAACAACGATGCTGACAATGCTAAAGCTGCACTATCTGTAGCTGCTAAAAGAATTGACAAAGCTGCTCAAAGTGGACTAATCCACAAAAACGCTGCTGCTCGTTACAAATCTCGTTTAACGAAATCTGTAAACGGTCTTTCAGCATAATGTAAAAAATCCTCTTCACGGGAAGAGGATTTTTTTTATGCATTTTTACTGTTGAAAAGCTTCAGAAGGAATAACTCAATGGTCAGTTTCTTATCCATCTTTCCCGTTTTCATGACATAATCAGCTTCTGCCAGCTCATTCATGATGGCTGCAAGCTCGTTGCTTTGAAACAGCTGTGCCTGCGCCAGAGCAAGCTTGACTCTGAAAGGATGCACTTTGAGGTTCCCTGCTATCTGCTGCTGTCCATAGCCTTGTGCTGCAAGCTCTTTCGCCTGCAGCAGGAGCCTGAACTGATTGATTAGAAGGGACAGAATTTTAATCGGTTCTTCGTTTGCTTTCAGCAGGTCATAAAAGATCTGCATCGCTTTCGCCCGGTCTTTGCGGACAACTTTTTCAATTAGTTCAAAAATATTCTGCTCAAGTGTTCTCGCCACTAAAGAGGATACCGTGTCCGCTGTAATGGTTCCGCCTTCACCTGTATATGTACTCAATTTTGAAAGCTCCTGCGAAATGGCCATAAGATTTCCTGCAGTCAGCATATAAAGCATGTCCCGGGCCTCGTTTTGAAGAGTGATCCCATGCGTATCCGCCAGTTCATTCATCCATTTTTTCGTTTCACCTTCTGAAAATCCGTTCATTTCCACCGTTTCGGCTGTTTTTTTCAGGAGTTTTGTGATTTTTTTCCGTTCGTCAAGCTTTTCATACGGAGCTGCAATCACAAGAATGGTATAAGGTGCTGGGGAGTTTATGTACTCCTCAAGTTTTTCAATGCGGTGCTCAAGCTTTTCCTTCTTTTTCTCGCTTGTTAAAAACGCCGGGTTTTTTAAAATAACCACTCTCCGCTCACCGAGAAAGGGAAGCGTTTCAGCATCTTCTATTGCAGCTTCAAGCAGCGTTTCCGACAAATCGTACTGCGCAAGATTAAAATCCATTTCGGACGGTTCCAGTGCAGCATCTATGATCAGCTGAAGGGTTTCCTGAAGAAGATAGGATTCCTTGCCCAGCAGCAGATATACAGGCTTCAGCTTTTTATTTTTCAGGTCTTTCCAGACATTTACTACCATGTAATCACCCAGTTTCCATCATGCTTCTCTCATCGTATAGGTCCTTTGCTATTTTTTCAAGAGGAAAAGCCAAATGGAACAGGGAACCTGATGACAAGTCCCCTGATTTATATAAACGCCGCCGCACATGACCCGGGTTCCACATACTGGCTGGCGATCGATCTGATTTCTTATAGTCTCCTCTTGTCCCCATCTTTCTATAGGTGTAAAGTGTTGACAAATGGGCGATTGGAAAATGATAGATTTTTTGGCGGATTTGACTTATACTATAAGGCATAATAGGAGGGGTAAATTGTGAATGAATTTGAAAAGAATGTTCAAAGTAAACGCAACGACGCTGTAGACTCTGGAGTGGGATTTGTTGTATCATTCGGTTTTTTCGCCACGATCTTCATCATGGCAACTGTTATTAAGTTAATCGGTTCATGACAACCCTTACATAGAGGCTGCCGGGCAGTCTCTTTTTCATTTTTCCTTTCCTGATACGCTATCGTATGGAGGGTGGATAGAAAATGTTCCATTGTCCCCCTTAAATTTATAAGCAATTGACCCATCCCGGTCCGTCCGGTATGTTTTGGCCCCATTTTGCTCAAGGAGTTTCAGCACTTCCGGATGGGGATGATTGTATCTGTTTTTCCTTCCGGCCGAAATCACGGCTATCTTGGGCTGCAGCTGCTGAAGAAAGGGATTAGAAGTGGAACCTTTGCTTCCATGATGGCCAATTTTCAGAACATCCGCCCGTAATCCCCTGTAGGCTTCAAGGATCCGCTTCTCCCCCTCATGTTCAAGATCACCGGTAAAGATCCACTTCAGACCTCCTATTTCCGCGTACAAAACAAGTGAATCATCGTTTTCACTGTCTGTAAGCTCTGCAGGTGATAATGCTTTCCACTTGAAATATTTGTCATCCATAACATCTCCGCTTTTAAGAGCGGTTATTTTTATCCCTCTTGCCAAAGCCTCATCTACAATTTCTTTTTCAAAATCCCCTCTGATAAATCCTTTTGGAACGACGATTTCCCTTACCTCCACTTCATCTAAAAGTTTCAGTGCTTCCCCTGCATGGTCCGCATCCCCATGAGTCAAAATCAGCTTATCGAGCGTGTTCTTACCTTTAGATTTTAAAAATGGCAGCAGCGTATCCTCGGCTATGGAGTAGGATGACCGTTTTTCCTGCCAGGCTTCCCTGCTGAACGAGAGGATGCCTCCGGTATCAATCAGATATGTTCCCTGATTATAAGGCGCAGACAAGAATATGGAATCACCCTGCCCGACATCCAGAATGACAACCTCTCCTTCTGCCTGAAAGTGTGCAGATTGATGCTGAAGGAAGAGAAGCAGAAAAATGGCTGCTGCCGGCCCTTTCAGCCGGCTGAAAAGGAAATTCCGTTCATATGCTGCAGCAGCAAAGCAAAAGCACATCGTGTAAAGGGAAAGCATCAGCCATGATGGCTTCCCGAATAAAAGCATAAAAGAATATTTGCTGCCTGCAAGCAGCACCGCATCATTGCTGATGGAAATGACGGCATCTGTCACTCCAATCAGCACTGCCCCTGCAGAAGGAACAGCCGCTTTTAAGAGAAAAGAGCCAATACAAAGTGGAAGGACGACCGCTGAATAAAATGGCACAAACAGCAAATTCACCAGTACACTTACCGCTGACATCTGATAGAAGCTGTGCAGAATGATCGGGAGAGAGGAAGCCTGTGCAATCACTGATACAGCTGTGAGCTGCTGCAGACGGCTTGAAAATGAGGATAAAATTTTAACGGATAAAAGAAGGGCCAGACTGACTGCAAAGGACAGCTGAAAACCGATGTTAAATAAATAATAGGGATCTGCGGCAAGCATCACGATAAATGCAATGGAAATCGCATCAGCAGCCGTGAGCTTTACTTTCAGCTGTTTAACCGCAAGATAAATCATACTCATGCCGGCAGCCCTCAGGACAGACGGAGCCCCGCCTGCAAGCAGGCTGTATACGGGAAGCAGCAGCAGAAGAATACGGGCAGTCCATTCATGTGTCACACCTGAGCGTATGAGAATGAAGTAAAAGCAGGAAACAAGAATGCTGACATGCAGTCCTGAAATCGCCAGCAAATGGATGATGCCCAAATCCCGGTACGCCTCGTTGATCTCCTCTGGAATAAGCTCTCTGTATCCAAAAAGCAGCGCCGCAGCAATGCCTCTTGATTGGGGAGAAAATTCCGAGGCAGCAAACTTAATCCCTTTTTCTCTGTACTCAGCCAGCTTTTCAAAAAAAGATGATGCCCCGCCGCTGCAGTCTTTGATCGAATCCGGGGTCATAATCCAGTGAATTCTGCTATACCTCAAATAATCATGATAGTCAAACGCATTAGGCACAGTCGCTTCTAATGGATGCGTGAGATTGCCATTAAATGTACAGGAGGTGCCTGCTTCAATCTGTTTGGCCAGGTTCATAAGTTCCCGTTCAGACTGAACGTAATAGACGGCAGACAGCTTCTCCCCATGCGCAAGAATCACGCCTTTCATCTGATTTCCGTCAAACTCAGGCGGTTCTAAAAAGGCTGCGCGGAGAACGGTTCTGCCTTCTGTAAATTGTGAAACATTTCGATTGTCGGTTTGGGTGTAGTAAATGGTAAAGAACATAAACGTGAGAAGTGTAAGAATGAAAAGGGTCTTTTGTTTACGGAGTAGAAGATAGGAAAAGAAGAAGAACAACAATATGAGCATATGGGGATGATCAGGAGATTTTGCAGCAGCAACACCTAAACCGGATGCTGCCGCAAAATAGATAAGCCTTCCCTGATAGCTTATTTTAGAGATCTGCAAGATATTCACCTTTTAAACAGCTTGTCTGCTTTTTTTATGAGCATGTCGCGGGCATCCGCATCATCAGCACTTACACGTTGAAGAAGTTCTTCTACGAACTCCCTTTGCTCCGCTTCAAGGGAATCCGTCTCGCCTACCACTTGCTCTACTGCAACTCCCGCCTGTTCAAATAATTCGATAGCATAAGGGTGATTCCTATAGCTTTTTGCATAATAAACTTTCTTTATACCGCTTTGAATAAGAGCTTTGCAGCACTGCAGGCAGGGAAAGTGGGTCACATATATTTCTGCTCCCGCCGCCGGAACGCCGAATTTTGCACATTGAAGCAGCGCATTCATTTCCGCGTGGATGGTTCTTACACAATGGTTGTCAATGACGTAGCAGCCTTCATCTATGCAGTGCACCCCTCCCGCAATGGAGCCGTTGTACCCGCCTGCTATAATCCTCTTGTCTCTTACAATGGTCGCTCCTACTGCAAGCCTCGTGCACGTGCTTCTTAATGCGAGCAAGTGGCTCTGGGCCATAAAATACTGATTCCAGGAAATTCTGTTCATATTATCCCCCATTTGTAAAAGTGCATGATCTTCTTCTAGTGTACTGATACTTCTAAAACGCAGTCAATTCATTTTACTGAAATACTGTCTTTCACTTTTTCAAACGATTTTTCTCCGATTCCTGAAACATTCATAAGATCTTCAACGGCTTTAAAACCGCCTGCTTCCTCCCTGTAGGCAATAATGGCCTCTGCTTTTGCCGGGCCTATCCCTGTAAGGGTCTGCAGTTCCTCAGATGACGCCTTATTCAGGTTCACCACTTTCTCTCCTCCCCCGCCCGAAGCATTTGCCCCTGCAGGCTGCTGAGTGAGCTCATTCGGGATTTCTCCAATCTTCGGAACCTGAACCACCATACCGTCTTCAAGCAGTGCGGCAAGGTTAATCTGTGCAGCATCCGCCTGTTCAGTAAGTCCCCCGGCAGCATCGATGACATGATGGTATCTTTCTCCAGGCTTCATTTCATAAACGCCAGGCGCTTTCACCTCACCCTTCACGTCCACAATGATTTCCTCCGGCTGACTTTCCGCACTTTGATCGGGTGTGGTTTCGGGAGGTTCGAGTTCCATTGATAAAGCCTCTTCATCAAGCAATTTTGTCTTCTCGCCCCCTGAATCTTGCTCCTGAGATTGATAAACATACAGAAAAGCAGCTGCAGCGGCAATCAGAACAGCGATTTTATATTTTTTAAGTAATTTCATTTTAAGCTCCTTAGTTGTATTCATAAATGGGAAACAGATTTCATAAAGTGTAGGAGTAAGTATGATAAAAGGAGGGGATGACACATTGAACGCAGGTTTTATTGGAACAGGCAATATGGGGAAGATTCTGATTGAAGCGTTTATTGAATCTCATGCACTTAAGCCCTCAGACATTCATATTACAAACCGCACCTTTGAAAAAGCGGCAAACCTGAGAAAAGAGCATCCTAAACTGAACCTGTACTTAACGCCCGAAGAAATTGCTCGGCAAGCTGAGCTTATTTTTATATGCGTCAAGCCGCTTGATATTCACCCCCTGTTGCTGAAATTGTCACCCTATCTCCGGCATGATCAATGCATTATTTCCATAACGAGCCCAATCAGTGTGGAGCAGCTGCAGTCGGTTGTCAGCTGTCAGGTCGCCCGTGTTATACCGAGTATTACAAACCGGGCACTGTCAGGAGTGTCACTGCTGACGTTCGGAAGATGCAGCGGGGATATGCGAAAGAAAATTGAAGAACTCTTCCAGACCATCTCTCATCCATTTACAATTGACGATCAGATTACACGTGTCTCCTCAGATATTGTAAGCTGCGGGCCGGCATTCTTCAGTTATCTGCTTCAGCGGTTTATTGATGCAGCTGTCAGGGAAACAGACATCACAAAAAATCAGGCGGTACAGCTTACAAGTGAAATGGTCGTCGGTCTTGGGAAATTGCTTGAAAGCGAGAGGTATACACTGCCAACCCTTCAGGAGAAGGTGTGTGTAAAAGGCGGTGTTACGGGAGAGGGGATCAGTGTGATGGAATCTGAACTGGGCGATGTCTTTGAACACCTGTTTCAGAGGACCCATAAAAAATTCGATCAGGATCTGAGAGAAGTGGGAGAACAGTTCGGGAGATATGAGTGACTATACTAATCATTCTTCAAGCAGCCTTCTATTCCTTCTTCATACGAAAAAAAACCATCAAAAAAATGATGGTTTTTTAGCGGTTAGATAAGGCTTAACCCAGTGACCCGTTCTTCCGAGCGGTAAAAAAGATTCTCTCGGATTTTTCGTCAGGCTGATCCTGTGAAAAATCCACACTTATCTCAAGCAGTTCCAGCCCCGCAGCCGCAATCATATCTTTGTAGCAGTCAATGGAGTAGGTTCTTTGAATATGGAATTCATCGAAGCGCTCATAAAGAGAATCCCGCTTTACAAAAAAGGATAAATCGTGCTCGATGCTGCCGGGCTCATCGCCCAGGAAACTGTTCCAAATAAAGCTTACATCCTCATCATTTCCTGCAAAAGTAGCGCCATTAAAAATTTCATGAATTTTATATAATGAGTGCACATCAAAAATAAGCAGACCGCCATCAGCCAGCTGGTCAAAGGATGCTTTAAGAGTATTTTGGACATCTTCTTTTGACTGCAGATAATTCAGGGAATCACAGCAGATAAAGACACCGTCAAATGATTGATTCAGATCGCTTTTCTCACGCATGTCATGCTGAAGATACTGGATGCTGAGACCCAGTTCTGCTGTCTTCTGATAAGCGACTGAAAGCATCTCTTCACTGATGTCCATGCCGGTAACGCCGTATCCTTTTTGCTTGAGCCTGATGGATATCTCCCCGGTGCCGCAGCCTAAATCAAGAATGCGGCTGCCTCCGTTTCCATATCGCGTCATTCTTTCATGAAGAAAATCCGTCCACTGTCCGTACGGGACGTCTTTCATCAATTCATCGTAAATTTCAGCGAATCCTTTATAGATCATGGAGCGAGAACATTCTCCAGATTCTCATGCGGAGCATCTCCCCAGAGCTTTTCAAGCTTATAGTAACCCCGCTCTTCTTTATGGAAAACATGAGCTACAACATCTCCCATATCAATCAGTACCCAGCGTGCTTCATCGAAGCCTTCCAGACGTTTCACGTTAATCCCTTTTTCGCCTGCCTGATCTTTCATCTCTCTTGCGATGGCCTGAACCTGTTTATCTGAATTCCCGTGACAAATCAGAAAGTAATCCGCAATTAATGAGATTCCTTCCATTTTAAGGGCAACAATGTCTTCCCCTCTTTTATCATCTGCTGCTTTTGCCATGATTTCCAATGTTTCTTTACCAGTCAATAGCTTGTTCCTCCTTTTTCTTCAAACACTAAATAATTATATGATTGCAGAGTCTGCGGATAGATGGGCTGATTTTTTTTCAGCAAAAACAGGATCGTGTTTTTCATCGATGCAATCAGCGCCTGATTCAGATTCGTTTCAGCGATTTTGCGCACTTCCTCAGCACCAGGAAAAATTCTTCCTGGCTCAATGTAATCTGCCACATAGATGATTTTATCGAGCAGCGTCATGTTTTCTCTGCCTGAGGTATGATAGCGGATCGCATCAAGGACTTCTTCATCCTCTATCCCCGCTTCCTTTTTCACAAGGTACGCCCCTACAGGAGCATGCCACAGCTCTGGACTGTGAATCAGCAGATCAGGGGACATCTTCTGCTCCGTAATAATCTGCTTCATTTCTTCCTTGCTGCGGAACTTTGCATAATCGTGAAAAATAGCAGCTGTTTCTGCTTTTTTGAGGTCTCCCCCGTACCTTTGAGCGAGCTCGGCCGCCGTTTCCATCACGCCGATTGTATGAACATATCTGTGTTCTGTTAATTGTTCTTTTACAATAGCAAGTGCCTGATCACGATTCATATAAATGATTCTCCTCTATATACCCTATCACTTCTTCAGGCAGCAGAAAATCCGCCGACTGCTGCTGCCTGAACCGTTCCCTGATCATTGTGGAAGAAATCTCAATGATCGGAGCAGTGACTTCACAGACAGGATAGGTTGTCTCTGTTTGATATCCTTCCCGTTTCACTCCGACAAATTGAACAAGTTCAGTAAGCTTGTCTATATTATGCCACTTCGGCAAATATTCGATCATGTCCGCTCCAATGATAAAATAAAACGAGCAGTCAGGGTATTGTTCCTTCAAAAGGACAATCGTGTCATACGTATAAGAAGGTCCGACCCGCTCAAACTCAATACTCTGAACCTTAAATTCCGGCTTCTTTTCTGTACACAGCCTGAGCATATGCATGCGGTGAAGGCTGTCTGATATTTCTTCTGAGTCTTTATGGGGAGGGTTCTGGTTCGGCATGAACCAGATCTCATGAAGGTGAAGAGCACTTAGAACTTCATTTGCCATAATTAAATGTCCAAAATGAGGAGGATCGAATGTTCCTCCGAATATCCCAACCTTCTTCATCCTTCAACCTCCTTGTTATCTAGGCAGCTTCAGCTGCTTATTCTCTCTGGACTCTTTGTACAGAACAATCGTATTGCCGATCACTTGTACAAGTTCAGCTCTTGCGCCTTTTGAAAGGGCTGCTGCAACTGTATCTCTGTCTTCTTCGCAGTTTTGCAGCACACTTACTTTAATTAGTTCTCTCGCTTCAAGCACATCTGCAATTTGCTGAATCATATTGTCATTGACCCCGCCTTTGCCTACTTGAAAAATCGGGTTCAAATGGTGAGCTTCTGAACGCAAAAAGCGTTTTTGTTTTCCTGTTAACATGAATTTCCTCCTAATTGTGCAAATACCAGCTTACTCATTCTTGCAGTATCCGGTTTTTCACCGGTCCATATTTCAAATGAAAGGGCCGCTTGATAAACAAACATGCCAACCCCGTTCAGGATTCTCGCACCTGCTTTTTCCGCTTCTGTCAAAAAAGCGGTTTTTACTGGGTTGTACACGATGTCGCTTACAATCGTCCCTTTTCGGATGCTGCTTGCCGCAAAGGGCTTTTCTGTTTCATTTGGATGCATGCCGATGGCCGTTGTCTGAATGATGACATCATAATCAGATAAAAGGGATTCCGCCTCGTTTAATGAAAAGACGTTTCCCTTTACCTTATGCGGACACTCCTGCATAAGCATGCGGGCTTTTTCAGGCGTCCGGTTGGCAAGATCAATGGCTGATGCGCCTTCTGATGCTAGTGTGTAAAAAATCGCCCTGGCAGCCCCTCCAGCACCGATAATCAAATACCTCTGCTCATGCAGAGGCTTTTCCGTCAGCTGCTTCAGTGATTCCAAATATCCCTGTCCATCTGTATTATACCCGATTAATCTGCCCTCTTTATTCAAAACCGTATTAACAGCGCCAAGCAGCTCTGCGCTTTGATCAAGTTCATCCAAAAAGGGGATAATGGCGATTTTATGAGGGATGGTAACATTAAATCCGGCAATGCCAAGCGCTCTTGCACCTTCAACCGCAGCTTTAAGGTGTTCTTTTTCCACATGAAAAGCATGATAGGCCGCACTTATTTTCTTATGCTGAAGCTGATCATTATGAATCAGCGGCGACATGGAGTGTCCGACCGGACATCCAATAAGACCGTATACTTTGTTCAAAAGAATCTCTCCCCGTTAAATTAAGGATGATCTTAATGTAACATTTACACCTTTAGGCGCATAAGCCGTTACTTTTTTGTTTCCTTCGTTGACAGTCACCCATCCAAGCCCGGAAAAGACAATATCGGTCTTATCATCCTTAATTGTAAATTCATGAGGTGTCAGTTCCGGGAAGCTTCCGAGCTGGTCTGTTCTTGGCGGAGTCAGCATGTCTCCTGCATGGCGTTCATACAGCTCGTCTGCATTTTCAAGCTTTGTGCGGTGGATCGTTATTTCTGCAGGCACATAGCACGTAAGAGACGTTCTTCCGCCGCTTACATAGTCAAGACGGGCTAGACCGCCAAAGAATAAAGTCTGAGACTCGTTCAGCTGAAAAACCTTTGGTTTGATCTCTTTTTTCGGAGACAGCAGTTTTAAGTCTCTTTTATCGACGAAATGGGCCATCTGATGATGGTTGATAATGCCCGGAGTATCATATAAAGCTGATCCGTCATCAAGCGGAATTTCAATGAGATCTAGAGTTGTGCCAGGAAAATGCGATGTGGTAATCACATCTTTTTCACCCGTCACCTCTTTAATGATGCGGTTGATGAAGGTGGATTTGCCGACATTTGTGCAGCCGACCACGTAGACATCCTGTCCGTTCCGGTACTCTTCAATCGCTTCAGTGACTTCAGGAATGCCCTGACCTCTTGCAGAGCTGATCAGAAATACATCCACAGCGTTTAATCCGAGTTCCTTAGCTTCCCTTTTCATCCAGTTGGTCAATTTTTGTCTTTTGACCGACTTTGGAAGAATATCTGCTTTATTGCCGACGAGCAGAATCGGATTGCCTCCGACAAAACGCTGAAGGCCGCTCAGCCAGCTGCCGTTAAAGTCAAAGATATCAACGATTTTCACCACAAGTGCGTTCGTGTCGCCGATACTGTGAAGGATTTTCAGAAAGTCATCATCTGTCAGGGAAACATCCTGAATTTCATTATAGTTTTTTAGGCGGAAGCACCTTTGGCAAATAATCTGTTCCTTTTGCAAAGCACTCTCCGGTGCATATCCAAGCTCGTCCGGATGTTCTGTCTGTATTTTCACACCGCAGCCGATGCAGACAAATTGTTCCTCTGTCACGTTTAATCCTCCCACTGAATCAAGCCTTTTCTTTTCAGAACAGCAAGAATTCTTCTTTCAATTTTGCGGTTAAGTCTCGTTACAAAACCGTCAGTAGATGCAACAGGCACGACTAAAATCGTATGAAAACCGTTGCGGTTGCCACCGAGGACATCTGTCAGCAGCTGATCGCCAATCACAACAACATCCTTTTTATCAAGCTCCATGTTTTTCAGAGCTCTGCGGAATGCTTTGCCCATCGGTTTTCTTGCTTTATAGATGAAAGGAATTTGAAGGGGGTCTGAGAAAGAGCGCACCCGTTTCTCTACATTATTAGAAACAATGGTAACCTTGATGCCATGTTCTTTTACATCTTTGAACCATTCAATAAGCTTCGGAGTGGCACTTGGACGGTCCCATTCTACCAGGGTGTTGTCAAGATCCGTAATGATGCCTTTTACTCCCTTGTCTTTTAATGCCTGTGGAGAGATTTCATAAATATTCTTCACGTACTCTCCCGGCAGAAATAATTTCAACATTCTATAAACACCTCATCGGACATTTTTTAGCCAAACTACATCATATCTGATTTTAATCTTTCTTTCAAAAGAAACTTGGCGTTCTGCAGAAATTCAGAAGAAATCCGGTAAATTTTTCGACAATATGTTCGGCCTTCCGTTCTGTGGATAAGTCTATTCACATTGTTCACTCATATAGATTCCTCTGCTGGCAGGATTATAAACAAGATATTAACAGCTTATCCACTTTCTTCTGTGGATAACAGAACGATTGTTCTATTTTATATTTCGTGTTAGATTAAATTTACTAGAAGAAAATAACATAAAAGTATATGCATGGTGCTTATTTTATAGAACATTATTTCCATAATGGAGGTGCAAGCCGGCAAGCCGGCGATCCTATGAGAAAACTTTCCGATGAACTGCTCATTGAATCCTACTATAAAGCGACAGAAATGCAGCTGAGCGAAGATTTTATAGAACTGATCAAAAAAGAGATCAAACGCCGGTCATTGACTCACGTTTTAAAAGCTTCGGGCTGACTTTTAAAACGTGAAGCTCCCTTCTTTAACGCTTAACAGCCAATCCCCCGAAAACCTAAACCTCTCTCCCCCAGCCTCTGCAAATACCGCTTTTTTCTTTTCAAAAAGGAGAACAGCAGTCGGTCCAAAAGAGAAATAAGCCAGCTCCTCTAATTTTTTAAGCCTTTCCTTAGCATGAGTCAATTCAATCGTATTTAAAACAGCCCCGGCATTAACATTAATTGATGATTAACCTGGACGAATCACATGATTTGGGTTATTATCAAATGTTCATGCTTCTTTTTTATGCTTTTCTAAAGAAATCATTGGAAAATTCTTGTTATCAATGCTCATCCTCCAAAAAAATATCTTTACTACTGTCAATATCATGCATAGAATAAAAGTAGGCCTGAATAGGTCATTTATGTTACTTAAGGAAGTGCCATTATGTTTTTAGCAGGCTATATCGATGCCACATTAAAAAAAATAAAAGCAAATACCGCCAACATGCTGACCCTTGTCAACCTAGGCCTGGGCGGCTTCGCCATAATCTATACTCTTAACGACGTGCTGAAGCTGAGTCTTCTGCTTATTTTTCTTGCTGCTCTCGCTGACAGGTTTGACGGAATGGTTGCCAGAAAATTCAACATCGAGTCCGAGCTCGGCAAACAATTGGATTCAATGAGTGATATTATATCATTTGGTGTTGCTCCGGCACTACTTATTTATAAAGGAATTCTTTTTGAACTTGGGGCGCCGGGAGCTTTTTTCGCCGTTTTATTTATAGGATGCGGTGCTTTCAGACTTGCCAGATTTAACATTACAGAAAACTGCGGATTTTTCAGCGGCCTGCCAATAACGGCAGCCGGATGCATTGCAACGCTCAGTTATTTATGGAAAGACTTCATGCCGGTGCATTTCTATATGTTCCTTCTGATGATTCTTTCTTTTTGCATGATCTCATCCTTCAGAATCCGAAAAATGTAAAAAACACCTCAGCCGAGGTGTTTTTTTTGGCTATTTGCAGTAATAGTTATTGTAGTAATAGCCTCCTCCTAAAACAAGCAGCAGGATCAGCAATACGACAATAAAAGCGTACCAATAGCCAAAGCCCGCATAAGGTGCATAGGGATAAGGATAAGGATATGGTGCAGGCGGTCCGTAGAATGGTGTGCATGAGCGCATAAGTAAGACCTCCTTTTGAGCTGTTCCCTCTAAATTATGTGATACTCAACTAATTTGTATAGGCTATAGCCATAGATTGTCAGCGCATTTAATAAATATTGCCTATTTTTCAAAAAAAGGGTTTACAATTTATCTGTTAGTGGATATAATTACCATTGTAATCAAAACCACGAAAAGGGAGGTCGAATCAAATGTCAATCATGTCAGCACAATCTAATTCAGCTCAATTGAATATACGTCTATTCGGCCGAACTGGTAAACGGTAATTATCCTATTGTCCTTACCGCCGCAGGTTGAGTAGCATCATCCTGCGGCGTTTTTATGTCCATTTTTATAAAACGCGACACGCCACAGGTATGCCCTGCGGCGTTTTTGTGTTCTCTGGGGATTTGAACAGCCTCTCCAGTGTATTGCAGCGGAAGGAACTTGACTCCTGCGGGATGAAGAGGGCACTGAAGATCCCGCAAGCGCAGCGAGGAAGCTTCAGGCACTCCCCGCGGAAAGCAAGTTCCTGGAGCGGAAAGGAACGGTATCGTTTACCAAAAACCTGTACTCATTTTTAACATTTCAAGGAGGTGAGAAAAAATGACGATCAACTTATTATTTGTATCACTTACAATCAACCGCAGAAAACAGACGCTTGAACAACTGCAGCATGAAGAACAAGTTTTCAAATCGTATGAAGCCATGCAGAATAAATGCTTCCAAATGTATAACGGCATCTAATGCACAGCCAAACTCATCAAGAAACAGCAGGAGGTGAAACTATATGACGATCAACCTATTGTTTGTAAGCCTGACAATCGAACGCAGGAAAAAATCAATCGAAGAGATCCACCACGAAGAACAGGTCTACAAATCTTATGAAGCCATGATGAACAAATGCTTCCAAATGTATAACGGAAACTAATACCCAATCATACTTAAAAAACGAAAGGAGAGAGCGAAAATGATGATTCAAATGAAACTCAGAATGCACCTTAATGTGGAGAAGGATACCGCGTAGCACGAAAAGCGGAATCAGCCGTTTAGCTCCGGGAGTCAGATAAGGAAGCGGCGGAAAAGGCGCTTTTTGCCTTTTTTGACGATTCCGTTCTGACAGAGGAGTTGGCTGATGGAGCTGGACACCACGAAAAGCGGAGCCGACCGTTCAGCCCTGACAGGCAGAAAAGAAATCACCGGAAAAGTCCGGGGTTGACTTTTTCGGTGATTTTGTTCTGACGGAAGGGCTGGGAGGCGGAGCTGGACACCACGAAAAGCGGAATCAGCCGTTTAGCTCCGGGAGTCAGATAAGGAAGCGGCGGAAAAGGCGCTTTTTGCCTTTTTTGACGATTCCGTTCTGACAGAGGAGTTGGCTGATGGAACTGGACACCACGAAAAGCGGAATCGCCTTGTTCAGCTCCGAAGGACAGAAAAGGATTCGACGGAAAAAGCCGGTTTTGCTTTTTGCGGCGAAGCCGTTCTGGCCGAGGAGTTAGGCGATGGAGCTGGACACCACGAAAAGCGGAATCAGCCGTTTAGCTCCGGGAGTCAGATAAGGAAGCGGCGGAAAAGGCGCTTTTTGCCTTTTTTGACGATTCCGTTCTGACAGAGGAGTTGGCTGATGGAGCTGGACACCACGAAAAGCGGAGCCGACCGTTTAGCCCTGACAGGCAGAAAAGAAATCCCCGAAAAAGTCCGGGTTTGACTTTTTCGGGGATTTTGTTCTGACGGAAGGGCTGGGAGGCGGAGCTAGACACCACGAAAAGCGGAGCCGACCGAAACCTGACATAAACCAACATAAAAAAGCGAAGATCTTTTTAAAGATCTTCGCTTTTTTCATCCCTTCCCCTTTTGCCGGCCCTTCTGCTGGCCCTTTTTTTCCTTTTCCGCCCGGTAAAATTCGTGGAACATCTTCATGAGAGCCCTCTTTTCGATCCTCGACACGTAGCTCCTTGAGATGCCCAGCTCCTTAGCGATTTCGCGCTGCGTTTTCTCTTTTTGCAGGTCAAGGCCGAATCTGCCTACAATCACTTCTTTCTCCCGCTCATCCAGAATATCGATAAATTCTTTTACTTTTTCAAGTTCCATGTTCAGCTGAATCGTATCGATGACGTCTTCTGACTCAGATTTAAGCACGTCAATCAGGCTGATTTCATTCCCTTCTTTATCCTGGCCGATCGGATCATGAAGGGAGACATCCTTTTTGGTTTTCTTTAATGCTCTCAGATGCATGAGGATTTCATTCTCAATACATCTTGCCGCATACGTAGCAAGCTTTGTGCCTTTGCCTTCTGAATAGCTCTCAATTGCTTTTATCAGACCGATCGTGCCGATTGAAATAAGGTCCTCCGAGTCCTCGCCTGTATTTTCAAATTTCTTAACGATGTGCGCCACCAGCCGCAGATTGTGCTCGATCAGCATATTACGGGCATGCTCATCCCCTGTTGCCATCAGCCTTAAGTATTTTTTTTCTTCGCTAGCTGACAATGGCTGAGGGAAGGCATTGTTTTTGACATAAGATACTAAAAAAACCAGCTCTTTTAATAAGTATCCTAATGCAGCTAAAACTCCTGACATTGACCCACCTCCACGAACAGATTGTAGGCAGCTGCCTATAATCAAGTCTATGTCCGGAAGGGTGTGAAAGTGTCTGTACTACGAAAGATTGCGGAAGTCCTTCCAGTTTTTCACCAAAAATTAAGCGCATACATTATGACATTTTTGAAAACTCTATTGATTCTTCCTTCTTTTTCATCAATAATGAATGCTGGTGCTGTCAAGCCCTTAGCCATCTTATGTTGGAGGTTGTTTTTTTGAAAAAATATTTGTCTCTAGCCGCTTTTCTTTTGTTTTTTCTGCTGCTGATCAGCTGCGGAAACCGTTCAGATAGATATACCATTGTAGCCTTTGGCGACAGCAACACGCGCGGAGCAAACTGGACCATCCGAAATTATCAGGATACAGATAAATGGGTAAACCTGGTCAAATCCACTCTCCCTGTAAACGATGGACAGACGTTCATTCATAATGCAGGAATTGGAGGAGAAACGACCGAGGATGCAAGAAAACGGTTTAAACGGGATGTGCTGAACACAAAACCCGACCTTGTTTTCATCATGTTTGGAACGAATGATGCTGTGATTCTGCCAAATGGGCAGCCAAAAGTCACACACAGCCGCTTCAGGGAAAACCTGCTTTATTATGTAAATGAGATTAAAAAGAACGGCGGAAAGCCCGTTCTGATGACATGCCTTCCTATCGTTGAAGGAAACGGCCATGACAAGCTTTACTACACGAGATATCCTAAAAAACTCTATTCCCATACAGACGGGGCACGGAACTGGCATAATTCCTATAATGACATTACCCGTGAAATTGCGTTTAAAAATGACATCACCTTAATTGACAACTGGACTACTATGGTGCAGGCTGCAGGAGGCGACTCCGATGAACTGCTGCTGAAATCAGGAATCATTGATCCGTCCGGAAATCATATGACTCCTCATGGTGCAAAGCTGATCTATGAATCCATCTTAAAGAGCAAGGTGCTTAACCAATAAAAAGAACCCGTTCAGAAAACGGGTTCTTTCTTTATTTATAGTAGAAGACTATGCCTGGTCCTGTTCATCCAGCTGTTTTTTATAATCGAGAGACCGTTTAAAGCAGAAAAAAGCTCCGATCAGGAAGAGTGCAGTTGTGCCCATCATCGCGTATTCCTGAATATCGCCAGGTTCCCCTCCCTTTACAGGAATGAGCATGCCGATATATAAAAAGACGCTGACTGCAAGAAGGACAAAAGCATATCTCTTAAAGTCTGTCATTAAGTGCTTTACCTGTTTTGTATTCAAACCAATCACCTGCCTGAATATGTGTCTATAAAAACCTTAACATATCAGAGCAGGCAATGATGCAGGCAAATTCAGGCAGCAGAGGAATTAGTTTAATGCATTTTTCAGATCTTCAACAAGGTCTTCTGCATCTTCAATGCCCACGGAAATCCGGACAAGGCCATCTGTGATGCCAAGCTCTCTGCGGCGCTCTGCCGGAATGGACGCATGCGTCATTTTAGCCGGAACTGAAATCAGGCTTTCAACTGCGCCAAGACTCTCTGCCAAAGTAAAGTATTTTACTTTTGAAAGAACTTCTTCTGCCTTTTCTTCGCTGCCGACATCAAACGAAACCATTCCGCCGAATCCGCCTGACTGCTTTTTCGCGATTTCATGGTTAGGATGATTTTTAAGTCCCGGGTAAAATACTTTTTCAACTGCCGGATGCTGAACTAGAAAATCTACGATTGCTGCCGTATTCTTCTCATGTGCTTCCATACGGAGAGCGAGTGTTTTAATACCGCGCATCAAAAGCCATGAATCCTGAGGACCAAGTACTCCGCCTGTCGAGTTTTGAACAAAGTGAAGTTCTTCTGCCAGTTGTTCAGATCCTGCGACTACAAGGCCTCCTACTACGTCACTGTGTCCGCCAATGTATTTTGTTGCACTGTGCAGGACGATGTCAGCTCCCATTGAAAGCGGGGTTTGCCAGTATGGCGTGCTGAACGTGTTGTCTACGATCGTCAGCAGTCCGTGTTTTTTCGCAAGTGCCGCTGCTGCTTCAACGTCCGTAATTTTAAGAAGCGGGTTTGTCGGTGTTTCGATGAACAGGGCTTTCGTGTTTTCTTTTACCGCCGCTTCAATTGTAGAGAGGTCACTTGTGTCAACGAAGGTAGAATCAATGCCCATACGGTTAAGAACCTTTGTCATTACACGGTACGTTCCGCCGTAGACATCATCAGTCAAAATCACATGATCTCCGCTGTTGAAAAGCATCATGACACCGGTTATGGCAGCCATGCCGGAACCAAACGCAAAGCCTGCATGACCTCCCTCAAGGTCCTTGATCAGCTCTTCCAAAGCATGACGGGTAGGGTTTCCTGTGCGTGAATACTCGAATCCCTTGTGATTGCCGACCCCGTCCTGCTTATAGGTGCTTACCTGATAAATAGGTGTTGATACCGCTCCTGTGTGCGGGTCACCGACAATGCCCCCGTGAATCATTTTTGTTTTCTGTTTCATGCTAGATTCCTCCTTCGTAAATCTTTTTGCTTAAATACCGTTCGCTGCTGTCAGCAAAGATCGTCACAATGTGTGAGCCCGGGGCCGCTTTTTCTGCCTCAAGAAGCGCTGCATGCATAGCTGCACCTGCTGAGCTTCCGACTAAAAGGCCCTCTTTCATGGCAAGCTCTTTCACTCTTTTAAACGCGTCCGTGTCCATGACTGTATGAATACTGTCAAAATACGTTTCATCCATATAATCCGGAAGGAATTCCATTCCGATTCCCTCTGTTTTGTGCGGTCCTGATTCTCCGCCGTTCAAAATCGATCCCTCCGGCTCGACGATAACGGTTTTCACACCGGGGTTTACCTCTTTTAAATACTGCGCCGTTCCCATAAATGTTCCGCCGGTTCCTGCCCCTGCGAGAAACACATCGATTTTCCCTTCGAGCTGCTCCCACAGCTCAGGTCCAAGCGTTTTATAGTACGTCAGCGGATTTGCAGGATTCCCAAACTGCTGAGGGCAGTAGGATCCGGGTATCTTCTCACAAAGCTCATGCGCTTTCTTAATGGCGCCTTTCATCCCTTCTGCTGTCGGGGTATTTACAACTTCTGCCCCGAGCGCTCTCATGAGATCCTGTTTTTCCATGCTGAACTTTTCGGGGACGCACACAATCACATTTACATTCCTGCTGATTGCGGCAAGCGCAAGTCCAATGCCCGTATTGCCCGCGGTCGGTTCAATAATCGTTCCGCCTTTTTTTACCTTGCCTGTTCTTAGTGCTTCATCTATCAGTTCTGCGCCAAGACGATCTTTAATGCTGCCGCCCGGATTCATAAACTCCAGTTTTGCAAACAGCCGCACGCCGTTTGGAAGCGGAAACTGTGTCAATTCCATCAGAGGCGTTCTGCCAATCAGTTCTTCAATGCCTTTTACGACTTTCATTCTGTCCACTCCTGTGATAAGAATGTCTGCACTCTTATCCTGTTATCCTTAAAAAAGAGGATCATTGCGATCCCCTCTGTTTTTAGCTTTTTAATGCACGGACAATGCTTAAAACAAGCTCTGCAGAGTTTTTCGCAGCTGTTTCCAAGTATTGTTCGAATGAAACATCCGATTCTTTTCCTGCAATATCAGACAGGGAGCGGATGATGACAAACGGTACGCCGAATTGATGGGCAGTCTGGGCTATGGCCGCAGCCTCCATCTCAACAGCGTAAAGGTCTTCAAATTTTGTTCGGATGTATGCGACTCTTTCAGGATCATTCATAAACGAATCACCGGTGGCAATCAGACCTTTCACAACCTGAATGCCTTCCTGTTCCTCGGCCTGCTCGGCAGCAATTGCAACCAGTTTTTCATCCGGAAGGAAAGCAGCCGGCATGCCGGGCACCTGACCGTATTCGTAGTTAAATGCTGTCACATCTACATCGTGATGTCTTACTTCTGTAGAAATGACGACGTCTCCTACATTCAGGGATTGATGAAAACCTCCTGCTGAACCTGTGTTAATGACCACGTCCGGTTTGAAGCGGTCAAGCAGGATAGCGGTGCTTACTGAAGCATTTACCTTCCCAATTCCTGATTTCAGCAGGATGACGTCCATCCCGCTGTATGTTCCAGTTGTAAATTCGCTTCCAGCGATGGTTTCGGTTTTTGCATGTTCAAGCTGATCTCTTAAAATAGAAACTTCTTCTTCCATTGCTCCAATGATGGCTGCTTTCATTTATTGATCCATTCCTTTCAAAAGGGGTTTTTGGCCGGCATCAGCCTGAAACGCTGTCGGTATTATTTTTTTACGGCTTCTATCAGCCACACAAATTCGTTGAGCTGCGTGAAGTCGGCAGTGAATGAATGTTTTTCAAGGATGCCGCGCATGACTGAATGTGTCGTGTAATATTCTGTTTCAAGGTCGGCTGCCAAGTTTAAGTAGTGCTGTTTTTTTGCTTTTTCGATCATGGCCTCGTAAGCCTCCTGATCTTCAAACATTGTGTCAGCAAACACTATTTTACCACCTTTGCCGAGAAGACGGGCATAAATTGCGACAGCTTTCTCTTTTTCTTCATCTGTTAGATGATGAAAAGCATATGTGCTTACAACCGTGTCAATTTCCCCTTCTGGAACAGGGAAGGTGAGAAAATCACCGTCGCTGATCTGAGCCACGTTCCCAAGCTTTTCAGCTGCTTTTTCTCTCATGGTCTTTGATGGTTCAATTCCGTAGACCTGCTTTCCTTTTTTCAGCAGTTCTGCTGTCAGGTTGCCGGTTCCGACTCCAAATTCAAGGACGGATTTTCCGGATTTGGATGCTACAGCATCAAGAATGGCGCTGTAGCCGCTGAACACTTCTTTATATTCTTCATCATGTCCGACTACTGTCGAATCATACGAGTGAGCCCAATCTTCAAATAGTTCTACAAATTCTCTTCCCATCATGCACCAATCCTTCGATGATAATTTAAATAATTCCTATGTGTATACTATGATTTAAAAATAGAACTGTTCTTAATTTACCACATGGTTTGTTTCAGAGGCAATGAAAAGACTTTCCAGAAGGGTATTTTATGCGATATTCTATAGAAAAGCGGAAGCGCCCGTTTTGCTCCGGCAGTCAGATAAGAAATCACCCGAAAAGTCCGGGTTTGACTATTTGGGGGATTTTGTTCTGACAGAGGAGTTGGGCGCTGCAGCTGGACAAGGTGTCAAGTCCCTTTCCGCTGCAATCCACTAAGGTTCAAACTTAATAACGTTTCTAAACAGCAGATGAGAATACAATTGGAGGCATCTAATATGTTTAAACTGGAGTTTATCAAAGATAAAGTCGAATTTTTCGAGTCGGAGAAGCTTTCAGATCTTGAGAAGAAGATCAGCGAGCAGATTGAGATCAATAAAGCGATTCTGCTTGAGGTGCATTCGGTTTCCCACCAGATGCATGTAAGTGAAGAAGGAAGACGGTTTTACAGCGCTGCGGTCCATTTTAAGGCAAAGTAAAAAGGTGAGACGCGTGTCTCACCTTTCATTAATTTTCAGGCTGTTTCAGTTTTTCGACTCTGACCGGCTTCCAGCCTTCATTTTCAACCCAGGTAATCTCTACTTTGTAATTTTGTGTTTTGTCTTTTGAAGAAATGGTTCCTTTTGCATCATTCGGACTGCCGTTGTTTCCGATAAACCAGATGGTCATATCTGATTCACTCAGTCCAGTAGCATAGCTCATAGCCTGAATCATTTCAGCCCAGTCCTGTGAGCTTTTGTCATATTGGGCAACGTGAGGCTCAGATTGCGAAGTTCCAACCGGTTTCCAGCCTGGATTTTCAATAATCTGATCTACGTTTGAATTCGGATCGCCTTCTGTTACGACAGGTTCTCCGGCTTCTTCATTTTCTTCGCCGTTTTCTTCGGCGGTTTCTTCTTTGTCAGCTTCATCTGCATCTTCTGTGCTGTTTTCTTCGCTGTTCTCTTCAGACGCTTCAGCCTGTTCTTTTTCTTTATCTTGTTGTCCTTTATTCTCATCATTCTTGACGGTACCTGATGCCGTCTCTTCGTTTGCTTTTTCTGACGCCTTTTCGCTGTCATTTCCGCCTAGCAGCAGCTGTGATCCAATGACAAGAATTAAAATGGCTACAATTCCAATTAAAATGTTCAGGACAACATTTGCTTTCCGGCGTTTATCACGGTTTTCAAAGCGTGATCCTTTACTTAGATTGCTCAAGTGCATTACACTCCTTTATCCCTCTAACATTCTGTCTTATTCTATCATTAGATTGCAATTCTATCTAGTAGAAGCATTTTCTAATCGGGATAATTCAGCTGCAACATCATAAAAGATGCTGTTGGCCGAGGATGTTTCACTTTGCGTATCCAGTTCAACAACTGCAAGGGCATATTTGGGATTGTTTGACGGGAAATAGCCTGCAAACCATTTGTGGACAGTTTTATGTCCTGTTTCAGCCGTGCCTGACTTTCCCGAAACTTCAAATGGCAGCGACTGAAATCTTCTGCCGGTTCCGTCTTTATCTGTTACAACGAGCCTGAGCAAATGCTGAAGTTTGGACGCTGTATAAGGAGAGATGCCGTCACCTTCCATATCCTGATCCGGAAATTCAAACATGGTTGTCCCGTTTTTATAAAGAATGCTGTCAGCAATCTTCACCTGCTTTTTTTCTCCTCCGCGCGCAATCGTCGCCATCATGTTCGCTGCTGCAAGCGGGGTTACGCGGACGTTTTTCTGCCCGATTGCCGTCTGCGCCACAGCACGAAACGCTCCTTTATCACGCGGGTCGTCCCAAATAGAAGGAGACTTCTCTTCAGGAAACTGCCTGAACTGGTTATAATGAAACACATTTCCGCTCCAGCCATTTTTTTCAGTCAAGCCTAATTTCCCTGCAAATTCCTCAATGGTCTGTTTGTCTTTTTCAATCAGCTCATCAGCTGTCGTTGTAAACGTGTAGTTGCAGCTTCTTGCAAAACTGCGTTCGAAATTGAGGATTCCCATGTCAGAATCATCGTCATGTTTACCATACATATCCAGCTGGCAGTTATACGAATTTTTCAGCTCCAGCCCGCTTTCAATCGCGGCAGCTGCAATGACCGTTTTAAAAACGGAGCCCGGGATTTGCGGAGTCAGCATATGGTTTATATGTGAACCGGAGTCTGACCTTTCAATCGCCGGTTTGCTTACCATCGCCAGCACTTCACTCGTTTCAGCGTCCAGGAGCACAAGCCCCCCTTTTTTAATGCCGTATTTCGTGACGACCGCATCCGCCATATTCTGTATCCTGCTGTCAATGGTCGTTTTGACGCTTACAGGATAAAAGGGATTTGCGTTTGCAATATACTTGACGTTTATGCCAAAGAGCGGATTTCCATCGCCGTCCACATGGTATAAAAGCTTTGTTTCTGCATCCGGAAGCAAAAATTCATCAAATGCTTTTTCAAGCCCGGTAAAGCCGACCTGCGTTTTGGAGGAAAGCTCCTTCTTATCCGGGTAGCGTTCTCTCAGTACATCCGGACTTTCTCCTGTGATGCCGATCATATGGTTTGCTGCTTCATCCTTCTTTTTTGCCTGCTGGTAAATGGCGAAAACTCCCGGAATCTCAAGGTCATTGATCGTATCCATTTCGGACTCGGTCAAGGTAATTCCCTCTGCAGAACCCATGATCAGCGGTTTGTGAGCATCCTCAAGCATATTTTCGAGGTCAAATGCAGAGTATCCGGTTATCTGAGCCAGTTTTTCTTTTGGCCACTCAATGTTTTTCAAAAACGGAAATAATACGAGTTTGGATTCCTGAAAATTTCCGACAGGAAGGAGATTTCTGTCCACAAACCGGCCGCGGCCGTCGTCAATCATGACTTCCTGCGTTCTCTGGCCTACACTCTCTTCAATTAAATTGACGTTTTCTCCCCCAAAGGATTCAGTGTTTATAAGCTGGATGTCAGCAAGTCTTGCAATCAGTACAAGCATGCATATAAAAATAAAAGCACCCGTCCATTTCATTCTCTTCTTCATTATCATCAAAAAAACACCTCGCCTTTGACTAGTGTCGACGAGGTGTTTTCTTATTAAACCTGCTTACTTAACGTTTGTGATTCTTACTTGCATTTCTCCGCCCGGAGTCTGCACGTTTACTTCATCTCCAACCTGGCGGCCCATGAGGCTCTTTGCGATTGGGGAATCATTTGAGATTTTGCCTTCAAATGGATCAGCCTCAGCGCTTCCGACGATTGTATATGTTTCTTCATCGCCGTTTGGAAGTTCAATAAATGAAATGGTTTTGCCGAGAGTGACAACATTTGAATCTGCATCATCCACAATGATTTTAGCATTGCGGATCATATTCTCAAGTGTTGTTACACGTCCTTCAACAAAAGCCTGTTCTTCTTTGGCTGAATCATATTCCGAGTTCTCAGACAGGTCTCCGAAGCTGCGCGCAATCTTGATTCTTTCTACAACTTCTTTGCGTTTGACCGATTTTAAGTATTCAAGTTCCTGCTCAAGCTTTTCTTTACCTTCAAGTGTCATAGGAAATACTTTTTCTTGTGCCATGATCTCACTCCTTCTAGTATAACTGCCCCCAAAATCAATTGGTATGTAAGACTGCACTGTGATAACGGCGGAGCAGTTGCTGCTCCCGCACGGTTTATGCATATGCTGAAGTGTCAGGTCATCTCAAAAACGACTGGCCGGGTATTTGCTTTATGTAGCTTAAAAGCAAGCCCTGGGCTTGCTTTTAAGACATCGTTCTTTTTCCGATGAAGCTTTCTGAACATGGGGATTTTCATCCGGTTCATAAAAGCTGTGAGAAACTTTAACAGCCTATACATAATATGGTCACAGTACTCTTTATCTATGCTATGTTATTACAAAATTGCGTTTAGTTCAAGAATTGTTTGAATCTTTGTAACCATAAGGTCGATGGCCACATGGTTCTGGCCGCCTTCAGGTATGATAATATCCGCATAGCGCTTTGTCGGCTCAATGAACTGGTTATGCATTGGACGGACAACGGAAACATACTGCTCAATGACAGAGTCAATCGTTCTTCCGCGCTCTTTTATGTCGCGAAGCATGCGTCTGATGATCCTGATATCTGCATCTGTATCAACGTACAGCTTAATATCCATCAAATTGCGCAGTCTCTCGTCCTCAAGAACAAGAATGCCTTCAAGAATAATGACGTCTTTCGGCTCAACGAGCAGGACATCTTCCGAACGGGTATGAAGCTTGTAGTCATAGACAGGCTTGTTGATGGCTTCGTAATTTAAAAGCTGTTTAATATGCTCAATCAAAAGCGTGTTGTCAAACGCAAGCGGGTGATCATAGTTTGTATTCAGCCTTTCCTCAAACGGAAGATGGCTTTGATCTTTATAATAAAAGTCCTGCTCCAGCATTAAGATGGAATGGCCTTTAAAGTAATCATAAATGGACTTTGTCACACTGGTTTTTCCGGAGCCTGAGCCCCCGGCTACCCCAATGACAATGGGCTTTTTCCCCATCAGTTCACTTCCCCTTCCGCATCATGTTATTTGGGAAGACTTTTCGGTCTGCTTTAAACCTCACAATTTGCAGAGGGTGACGGGCTGCATCAAGAACGTTTCCATCTTCATCCCACAGCTGCTCAATTTTTTGCGTGAAGTTTTCCATTTCAGGGCCAAAGAATTCAACTTCGTCTCCAGGCTTGAAATAGTTGCGCTGCTGCAGTGTAACCATGCCAGTCTCTTCATTGTAATCAAGTACAAGACCAACGAAGTCAAACGTTGTTTTCTTGCCGTGAATGCCGAACATTTGCTCCTCTGTTCCTGGAACACCTTCAAAGAAAGCAGGAGCTGTGTCGCGGTTTGCACACTTATCAAGCTCATCAAGCCATTCTTTTTGGATGACAAAATTTTCCGGATCAGCGCAATAAGCATCGATGACCTTGCGGTAAACACTGACTACCGTTGCAACATAGTGAATGGACTTCATGCGGCCTTCAATTTTCAGGCTGTCAATTCCAAGCTCAATCATTTTCGGAATGGACTGAATCAGATTTAAGTCTTTCGGACTCATGGCAAACGCAGCGTCATCCCCGCTGAACAAAGCTTCTTCCCCATTATCTGAGAGCTTGTAAAGATCGTAGTCCCAGCGGCATGACTGACAGCATCCCCCGCGGTTTGAATCACGCGCAGTCATATGATTGCTCAGTACGCAGCGTCCTGAATACGCAATGCACATTGCTCCGTGGATAAAGGTTTCAATCTCAATATCAACTTTTTCTTTCATTTCTTTTATTTCTTCAGCGCTTGTTTCACGTGCAAGCACCACCCGCTCAAGTCCCTCTTCTTTCCAGAACTGAACAGCTTTCCAGTTGGAGAGAGACTGCTGTGTGCTCAGATGCACTTCAAGTTTCGGAGCTACTCTGCGGCATGTTTCGATAATCATCGGATCAGCCACGATAATGCCAGAAACGCCTGCTTCCTGAAGGCCCATAAGGTACTCTTCAAGCCCGTCCATGTTTTCGTTATGGGCAAAAATGTTGGTCGTAACATAAATTCTTGCACCGTATTTGTTTGCAAACTGCACACCTTCAGCCATTTCTTCCAATGAGAAATTATCTGCATTAGAACGGAGGCCGAATTCTTTTCCGCCGATAAAAACGGCGTCTGCACCGTAGTGAACGGCGATTTTCAATTTTTCGAGATTGCCTGCCGGCGCAAGCAATTCCGGTTTTTTCACAATGACGCGTTTGCCGTCTATGATCTGTGAAATGTTATCTGCAGCAGTCACCATCATTTATTCCTCCTTGTTTCATTCCAGCTTCTATTAATAAACGGTTTCTTTAAAGAAAAATCCTGTATCGAGCGGGCGGTTTTCAGGCTGAATGTCTTCAATTTCTGAAAGAAGATCATCTTTTACATTTTCATACTCATCGCGGTCTTCCACGCAGAGATCGATCGCCTTGCGGTATTTTTTGGTTACCTCAATCAAATACTCAGACGTTTGTAGGACACCGTCAATTTTGAAAGAGTCAATGCCTGCATCAATCATGTCAGAGAGCTCATCAATAATGCACATATCATTCGGGCTCATGATGTGTGTGCCGTTTTCGTCCTCATAAATCGGATATTTGTTGCTGCGTTCCTTGTCGTGCAGGAACATCGCTTTTTCACTCTGAATGTTTTCAATCTTCATTGCTTTTCCCTGGTATTCGAAGTAGTTTCCAATGAGGGAGCGCTTGGACTGGAACATGCATGTCATTCCGTGGACCTGAACTTCAATTTCCACTTCTGCATGTTCTTTCGTGTCGATAATCGATTCCATGCTTAACTCACGTGCAAGAACCGCCCGTTTTGCCCCTTTTCTTCCCCAATAATTGCATGTATACCAGTTTGTAGCCGTCGTTTCCGTATTCCAGTGAAGAGGAAGCTCAGGAGCAGCTTCTTTTGCCGCCATGAGAACGGCAGGATCTCCAAATAAAACAGCATCCACGTTGATTTCTTTCAGAAAACGAAGATAATCATACAGATCTTCTATCTTTTCGTTATGAAAAATCGCATTCACAGCGGCGTATACTTTTACATCTTTAGAGTGGGCAATGGCGGTTGCCTCTCTCATTTGGTCACGATTAAATTCACCTGCAAGTCTTAGCCCGAAGCGCTGTTCTCCGAGAACAAAAGCAGTAGCCCCTGCATCTGCAAGGGGGATTAAATCTTCCATCTTGGTTGGTGTGACAATTAATTCAGGTTTATTCATCTTGTTCACCTCTTTTTATACTTACGGCCATTCCATCTCCGACAGGGAAAATCGCTGTGTGATAAGAAGGATGGGACATCAGCCATTCATTGTAGCTGCGGATTTTCCTGAGCAGTGCACGCCGTCTCCGGTGAAACGACATGTCCTCCTCTTCATTCGCAACAAGTCCTTTAAACAGGACGTTGTCCGTTATGATGCAGCCGTCTTTAGAGAGCATCGGCTCGTACATTTCAAAAAATCTCATATACTGACCCTTGGCAGCATCAATGAAAATAATGTCATACGGTCCTTTTTCAGCAATCTGCTCTTTCAGCTGAAGGGCGTCGCCGTGGAGAGCCGTTATTCTGTCACCGAGGCCATTTTCCGTGATATTCTGGGAAGCCTGTTTATAGCGTTCTGCATTTCGCTCAGCCGTAACAATTTCCGCTTGCGGAAGCGCCCTGCACATGCGGATGGCAGAATAGCCGATGGCTGTGCCAATTTCAAGTATTTTTCTTGGCTGTTTCAGCACAAGGAGACTGATCAAAACTTCGATCCCTGTCTTTTCCATAATCGGAACGACGTGCTGTTCTGCATATTTCTCCATCTTTCTGATGGATTCATCCTGCTCGGGAAGAAGGCTTTCTATATATGTTAAAATTGATTCGTTTTCCATTGTCTTCTCCTTTAAACGCCGCACTGGCGGGCGTTCAGGTCTATCTTATCTCATGAAAATAAGAGTTCTACCGAAGAACTCTTGGCTGTATTTATCGTTTTGTTTATCTTTGTCTTTGCAACTCGATATATTTTACCACAATAGAAAAGGGAATGCGAATTTTTTCGCCTTCCCCTGTTTCTTATTTATTCGTGATGTGTTCAGCTTTTGCTTTGTTATGTTCTGCAAGTGTTTTCGTGAAAATCACTTCGCCTTTTTTCGTTGCGAGGAAGTAGAGATATTCCGTTTTGGCAGGCTCAATTGCCGCCTTCATCGACTGGCTTCCCGGATTTGCAATCGGTCCCGGCGGAAGTCCCTGTACTTTGTACGTATTATAGGGTGATTCTACTTCAAGATCTTTGTAAAACACGCGGTCTTTATGCTTTCCAAGTGCGTATAGTACGGTAGGGTCGGTCTGAAGCGGCATTTTTTTGCTGATCCGGTTATAAAAAACGCTTGAAATCTTTTCCCTGTCAGCTGACTGGGTCGCTTCTTCTTCGATGAGAGAGGCCATCGTCAAAAACCTGTGAACCGGCATGTTTTTTTCTTCGAGCTGGTCTGCATAAGGCTTGACCACTTCATCTGTTTTCTTGATCATTTCTTCTAAGATCAGATCAAGCGGAGGTTTTTCCTCATAAAACGGATAAGTTGCCGGATAAAAATAGCCTTCAAGCGGGTACTTAATATCCTGGCCGTAAATTTCTTTTGTCACGGTTTCCGGATATTTTTTCTGCATAGCCGAAATAAATTCTTTGCTGTTCATTCTGTTCAGCACTTCTTTTTCAGGGTAGCCGGAATGTTTGGCAACCTGTGCTGCAATCTGTGTGAGCTGAATACCTTCAGGGACGGGAATCTGAAACACAACGTCTGTTATCACCCGGCCTGATTTAAGGCTTGCGATGATATCTTCAAGTTCCATCGCTGGAGTAAGTTTGTAGTCACCAGCCTGAAAACCTGATTCGTTTTTAAATTTCACATAGTATTTGAAAACCCTTTTATCTTTAATAATCTTTTCTTCTTCCAGAATAGCTGCAATGGATGAGACAGATGAACCTATAGGTATCTTTACATTCACTGCCTTTTTATCTGTTTCATCAGCCGGCTCAAGCGCGGATTTGATATATAAATAGCCTCCGCCGATCAGCCCTGTCATAGCTATAAGCAGCACAGCGACAACAATCAGGACAATCTTCCGGATGACTCTTGCTTCCTGCTGTTTTTCCAGGAGTTTGTGCTGCAATGTATGTTTGTTCGAATCTCCCTCTGACATTATGGACGAGCTCCCCCTTTCATCATCATGATTATACTACATAATGACCATTTTTTCGCCAAATTCCACCACATTTTTACGGGAGCGCCTGTCACGTCCCGCAAAAACAGAGAATTTCCCCTTTCAAGAGTGTTCCCTTTATACGGTATTAAAAGCAAAAAAAATAAACCGTCAAATGACGGTTTATTCTCATCTGACGATTTAATTTTCTTCCTCTTCGTTGTCAAGGAATGTATTCAGCATTTCTTCTACAAGATCCCACTCTTCTTCTGTTTCAATCGGAGCAAGTTCCCCGTCCACGCCGTCTGCAGTAGGCTCAAAGCTTGATGCATGAATTTCGATTTCTTCCTCGTCATCCTGTTCGCCAAGCGGATAGTAAAGGACGTAAGACTTTCCGAACTCCTCAGAAGCGAAAGTGAAAAGAATTTCGCAAAGCTGCTCGTTGCCGTTTTCGTCTACTACTGTAATTTGTTTTTCTCCGTGTTCCATGTAAGTCACCTCATCTATAGTTTGCTGCCGGTTAGTTCAGGCTGTCAAGGTAGCCCTGAAGGATCATGACGGCAGCCATTTTATCAATTACCTTTTTTCTCTTTTTTCTGCTGACATCCGCTGAGAGCAGAACACGTTCTGCAGCCATCGTGGATAATCGTTCATCCCAGAGGATGACCGGGATGCCGAAGGTTTTTTCAAGCTTTGAAGCAAACCTCTGGCTTGCTTCTCCCCTTGGTCCGACCGTTCCATTCATGTTCTTTGGAAAACCGAGAACAAATTTCTCTGCATGATGCTCATTTACAATCTGAGTCAGCCTGGGAAGCCCAAAATTCCCTGCTGTTTCATCAATTTTAATTGTCTCGATTCCCTGTGCTGTCCAGCCAAGTTCATCGCTGACAGCGACTCCGATTGTTTTGGAGCCATAGTCAAGCCCGATAATTCGCATATTAATCCTCTCTATGATGGTGTAAGTACGATTTGACCAATTCCTCAATGAGTTCGTCGCGCTCAAGCTTGCGGATTAAATTTCTTGCATCGCGATGCCGCGGAATATAAGCGGGATCTCCGGATAGCAGGTAGCCTACGATCTGATTGATCGGGTTATACCCTTTTTCCTTTAAGGCATCATAAACAGTGAACAGCACTTCATTTACGTTCGTCTCCACTGCTTCCTCAGAAAAATTAAACTTCATTGTTTTGTCAAAGGAACTCATCACACGCACCTCTTTCCCAGATTCGTCTGTTTGAATCTGCTTGTCCATTCTTATTACCATTCTACACTAAGTATGGAAATTATAAAACGGATTTCCCTTGCAGGAAGAAAAATCAGACGCTTTTCACCCATTCTGAAGCATATTTCAGGGCACTTTCAAGTTTATCAGGGTCTTTTCCGCCGGCCTGAGCCATATCAGGGCGCCCTCCGCCGCTTCCGCCGCACCGAGCCGCGACTTCTTTGATCAGTTTGCCGGAATGATAGCCTTTCTTAACTAGATCGCCTGTTACACCAGCTGCAAGACTGACTTTCCCGTCATGTGCAGCACCAAGAATAACAACCGCTGATCCAAGTTTTTGCTTCAGCTCATCCACCATAGAACGCAGACTGTTCATGTCTTTTGCACTTACTTTACTTGCAAGAAGAGTAACTCCGTCAATTTCAGCAGCCTGGCTCAGCAAGCTTCCAGCTTCTACGTTACCCAGTTTAGCTGTCAATGATTCATTTTCCCTCTGAAGAGAACGAACTTCCAGAAGCAGCGCGTCAACCCGGTTTGCAGCATCTTTCGGACTTGATTTAAGTTTTCCTGCAACGTCTGAAAGGATAGACAGCTGATCTTTGACAAGCTGATACGCACCTTGTCCCGTTACAGCTTCAATTCTTCGTGTGCCTGCGCCAATTCCTGATTCAGCCACAATTTTAAACATCCCGATGGACGCTGTATTGTCAACATGGCAGCCGCCGCACAGCTCAAGGCTGTAATCGCCGACTTGAACGACCCGCACAATATCTCCGTATTTCTCTCCGAACAGAGCCATCGCACCCATTTCTTTTGCTTCAGCGATCGGCTTAAGCTCAATATTTACTCCGATGCTTTTCCAGATCTGTTCGTTGACGATCTGTTCAATTTGCTCAAGTTCCTCAGGCTGCACCTGTCCGAAATGAGAGAAGTCAAAGCGGAGTCTTTCACCTGTTACAAGGGAGCCCGCCTGATTGACATGTCCTCCAAGGACATCTTTAAGAGCCTGATGCAAAAGATGTGTCGCTGTATGATTTTTAATAACGGCACTGCGTGTTTTTTCATCAACAGAAGCTGTTACCTCGTCATTTGTTTTCACTGTTCCGCTTACAACAATGGCCGTATGAAGGTTCTGGCCGTTTGGCGCTTTTTGGACATGCTTGACCTGAAGCTTCACAGCATCACTTTCAATTGTGCCCTCATCTGCAATCTGTCCGCCGCTCTCTGCATAGAATGGCGTTTCATTCAGAATCAGCTGCACTTCGTCTCCTTCATGCGCTTCATTGATGATCTCTCCGTTTTTCAAAAGAACGGAAACGGCAGCTTTTGCTGTAAGGCTGCTGTAGCCGACAAACGTGCTGTCCGCTTTAATTTCGCCGAGCACACCGCCCTGAACCTGCATGGAATCAACATCCTGCCTTGCAGCACGCGCTCGCTCCCGCTGGCCTTCCATCTCTCTTTTAAAGCCTTCATGATCGATTTCCATCTGCTCTTCCTGTGCATATTCCTCTGTTAATTCAACAGGGAAACCGTACGTATCGTAAAGACGGAATACATCCGCACCAGGAATAACTGAGCTGCTTTTCGCTTTTTGGACTTTGACCACTTCAGATAAAATAGCCAGGCCGTCATTCAGTGTTTCATGGAAACGTTCTTCTTCGTTTTTAATCACCTTTTGGATAAATTCCGTTTTAGCCTGCACTTCCGGATAAAAATCAACCATAATTTCTCCCACAACCGGAACGAGATCATACATGAACGGACGGTTGATGGAAAGCTTTTTGGCATACCTTACAGCACGGCGGAGAAGACGTCTCAGTACATAGCCGCGGCCTTCATTAGAAGGAAGTGCTCCGTCACCGACTGCGAATGTCACTGTTCGGATATGATCGGCAATCACTTTAAAGGCCTCATCTTTTTCAGCATCCACGCGGTATTTTTCGCCTGATGCGTTTTCTGTTGCGCTGATGATCGGCATGAACAGATCTGTATCGAAGTTAGTCGGCACATCCTGAATGACAGAAACCATCCGCTCAAGGCCCATACCCGTATCGATGTTTTTCTTCGGAAGCGGAGTATACGTGCCGTCGGAATTATGGTTAAACTCAGAGAACACAAGGTTCCACACTTCAAGATAGCGTTCATTTTCGCCGCCCGGATATAGCTCAGGGTCCTGCGGGTCATTTCCGTATGACTCTCCACGGTCGTAGAAAATCTCTGTATTCGGTCCGCTTGGACCTTCTCCGATATCCCAGAAGTTACCCTCCAGACGGATAATCCGTTCTTCCGGAACACCGATTTTATCTTTCCAGATCAGGAACGCTTCATCATCTTCCGGATGAATTGTAACCGAAAGCTTCTCAGGGTCAAAACCGATCCAGTTCTTGTCCGTCAGAAATTCCCATGCCCATTCAATCGCCTCTACTTTAAAGTAGTCGCCGATGGAAAAGTTGCCCAGCATTTCAAAAAACGTATGATGGCGCGCCGTTTTTCCGACGTTTTCAATGTCATTTGTGCGGATTGATTTCTGCGCGTTGCAAATTCTTGGATTTGCAGGGATCACCCGTCCGTCAAAGTATTTTTTCAATGTAGCAACCCCGCTGTTGATCCATAAGAGCGACGGATCTTCATGCGGCACGAGAGATGCACTTGGTTCCACTGCATGTCCTTTTTCTTTAAAGAAGTCCAAGAACATTTGGCGTACTTGTGCTGAGGTTAATGTTTTCATACTTTATTCCTCCTTATGTAAGATGCAAATAAAAAACTCCCGCCTCTGTGAAAATCGCGCTTGATTTTCACAGGGACGAGAGATTGCTCGCGGTACCACCCTGATTATAGACATACTAGTCCATCACTTCATTAAAACCGTAACGTGGTTTCACCGGCAGGTTTTGCCCGCACTCCGGAATAGCCTTCTGTTCCCCTTCATCTCAGGGCTCTCTCAGCGTACAAGCCCCTCTCTTGTCAGATGGTCTGAAACATACTCGTTCCTTCATCGTTTTCCTATTTGCGCTTTATACGCTGAATTATAGTTTAACGCCAACCCATTGTCAATGCTGTCTTCTCAGCTGCATGAGATGCATGAGTGTGACTTTCAGCACAGCAAGCACCGGAACAGCCAGAATCAGTCCGACGATACCTGCTATTTCACCGCCGGCAAGCAAAGCCAGCATAATCACAATCGGATGCATGTGAAGGCTTCTCCCGACGATCAGTGGACCGAGAATGTTCCCTTCAATAAACTGCAGCGTGAAAATAATGGCGGCAACAATTAAGACGGTGTTTACAGACATAGATGCAGCAATAATGACAGCGGGAATCGCCCCGATGACAGGCCCGAAATACGGGATAACGTTCGTAACCCCAATCAGAATTCCGATAACGAGCGGATACTTAATATCAAAAAACCAAAGAGAAACAAACGCAAGAAGTCCAATAATCACACAGACGAGCAGCTGACCTCTTATATAGCTGCCAAGCGACTGATCTACATCTCTGACAAAAACGGAAGCCTCCGCTCTCCATCTTTTAGGAGTCAAATACCAGGCTGCTTTTTTCAATTGCCCATAATCCTTCAGCATATAAAAAACCAGAAATGGAATCAGCGCGAGAACCAGAATGTAATCAACAGCCTTGCCCAGACTGCTCAGAATTTTATCAATCCAGTATGAAAACCATGCTTCAACATTCTGAAAACCCTCTTCAATTCTTGTATGAATTTCATTAGGGAACCGGTCCGTCTGGGTGTGAACCATCTCAAGCCAGCCTTGGTATTTCTGCTCAAGCACAGGAAAACTGGCCGATAATTCCTTCAGCTGAATAATCATCACCGGAATGCCTTTATAGAGGCCGTACCCGACCCCGCCAAAGAAAAGGGTGTAGATAATCAGGATCGAAAGTGTCCGGGGCACACCTGTCGAGTGGAGCTTTTCAATTACCGGATGGAGCAAATATGTAATAAAGCCTGCAATTAAAAAAGGGATCAGGATGGCCTTTATCATCATGTACAAAGGATCCCACAGTACTCTCAGCTTCATAAAGAGAAAAACAGAAAGCAGGGTCAGAAGGAATATTGCGATTCTCAGCAGCCATTTGACATATCGTTCTCTCAAGTTGCATCCCCTCCTCGTCTTTAGTTTGGTGATGGAGGGGGGAATTATTCATGGGCTGGGAAGAATGACGCGAACTCATTATCCTCTCTTTACTAATTGCAGGCTGTTTTTATGATAAATATAAATCTCAAACTGTACCTGTACCCGTTCCCTTTCGCTCCAGTCACTTGCTTTACGCGGGGAGCGCCTGGAGCCTCCTCGCTTCGCTTGTGGGGTCTCCAGTGCCCTCTTCATCCCTCAGAAAAGCGGAAGCGCCCGTTTTGCTCCGACAGTCAGATATGAAATCCCCCGAAAAGTCAGGGTTTGACTTTTTGGGGGATTTTGTTCTGACAGAGGAGTTGGGCGCTGCAGCTGGACAAGGAGTCAAGTGCCTTCCGCTTCAGTTCACTGGTGTTTTACGGGAGTTAAGATAGAGGAAAACTCTTTAAAGAAGTTGTTCTAGCTGCACTATTTTCTGACCTTCGTTTTACCTGTTGTCCTATACTATTGAAGCTTGTATTTATAGGGATGCATTTTCCCTTTTTAGTACCCCATATTTCCGCTGCTCCTTTTTATAGGAATGCATCCCCTTTATTCAAATGAAAAAGCAGCCAGGAGCCCTGACTGCTTTTCATCATGCGCGCATCAGAATAGTTTCTTAATGCGTTTTTTCATTTTTTTCATGTCTCGCTTAGAAACGGAAACACGTCCAAGTAAATCTGTAAGCATTGAGGTCATTCGCCGGTTCATACTCATTTCCCCCTTGCTGCTGCGTTTACATGCTGATTGTTCGGTCATCATCTGAGAAAAGATCATCAAGAGAACTTAACGAACCGTCCTCTTCCACCTGGTGGGTGAAAATCTGTCCTTTAGATACAGACAGCTCTATGAAGCATCCCCAGCAGTAATACTGGTTTACGCCGATTTTCCCTATATCTTTGCTTTTGCAATTCGGGCATTTCAACAATTTGGTGCACCTCGCTAATGAATAAAATCCATGACGATTGCATCTTTGCTGATCGTTAAAGTCCCTGGAGGATCAAGTTTCTTCTTTCCCTCCATCATGTCTGCAAAGAATCCGTCCGTCAGTTCATATGCTACAATGGTGCCCAAATGTTCAGAAAAATATACATCTGCGAGAAGACCAAGCTTCTCGCCCTCTGCAGAAAAAACCTCTTTGTATTGGATTCGGCGGCGTGATGTTAGGAAATAAGCTTCTCTGAATTCAGACAGCGATTTCAGCGTGCTTCTTCCTTTCATCATGATTCCGTCCTTGCCGATGGTGCAAATCGATTCACTCGGTACGATGCGCCCTTTCTTAAAAAAACCTTTTTCATGCAGCAAAAGTCCGGTGAAACGGCCGTTTTTATCAAGGCATGCATCACATACATACCCCGCTATATACCCGTCTTCCAGATCGACTACAGGAAGGCCTCTGAGCTCTGTGAATGTCCGCAGGAGAAACTCCCCCTTTCCGAACACTCTTAGATTCTGCTGTCTTCCATAAAGTCATACGGGGTAATGCCTTCCATTCCGATCATGGCATCTGCCGAACCGAAAGGAAGCACTGACTCCAGCTGCTTTTCTTCCTCCTGCTTTTGGGAAAGCTTCATTTTTAAAGACGTCTGCCTGCTCAGATGATCGCGGTTTTCAATTCCCCGGAGAAGCGCATCCTGCTCGCCGCAAAGGATCAGAAACTGCTTGCTCCGGGTGATGGCCGTATAAATTAGGTTCCGCCTGAGCATCCGGTAATAGCTCTTGACAACCGGCACAACCACAATGGGAAATTCGCTGCCCTGGGATTTATGGATGGAGCAGCAGAACGCATGCGTAAACTGAGTAAATTCTGATTTTGTATAAGTCACTTCATTTCCGTCGAATGAAATGACGATCATATCTTCTTTTTCCGTGTTTTCCTTTGCATAAAAGATCGAAACAATCTCCCCGATATCGCCGTTGTACACATTGCTTTCAGGCTGATTGACAAGCTGTAGGACTTTATCGCCCGACCGGTACACCGTTTCTCCAAACTTCATTTCGCGCTTGCCGGAGGATTTTGGATTGAACAGTTCCTGCAGCATCACGTTCAGCTGGTCTATGCCTGCAGGCCCTCTGTACATAGGAGCAAGAACCTGCACATCGCGTGCGGTATACCCTTTCTTAATAGCATTGGCGATCACTTTTTCCACCACTTCCTTTACCTGCGTGCCGCTGCACCTGATAAAGGAACGGTCTTTCGTCGGGGAGGCAAGGTTTTCTGGCAGCCTCCCTTTTTTGATATCATGGGCAAGCTCAATAATGGATGATCCCTCTGCCTGTCTGTAAATATCCGTCAGGCGCACGACTGGAACGGCATCCGACTCAAGAAGATCCCGCAAAACCTGGCCGGGTCCAACAGAAGGCAGCTGATCTTCATCACCGACCATAATCACCTGAATCTTTTCAGGCAGGGCTTTAAAAAGCTGATGGGCAATCCAGGTATCCACCATGGACATTTCATCTACAATCAGAAGCTTGGCCCCAATCGGGTTGTCCTCGCAGTGGTCAAAGCCTTCTGCCCCGTTCCATTTAAGCAGCCTGTGAATCGTGACGGCAGGAAGTCCCGTCGCTTCTGTCATCCGCTTTGCAGCACGTCCGGTAGGCGCCACCAGTGAAATGGGAAAAGGCTCTTCTTTTTTATAGTCCTTTGGGTCAAGAGAACACCCGTGCAGATCGGCATACAGCTCGACAATCCCTTTAATTACGGTCGTTTTTCCTGTTCCCGGTCCTCCTGTAAGAAGAAGCATCGGCGACATCAGAGCTGTCTGAATCGCCTCTTTCTGACTGGAAGCATACTGAACGTTCATCCGTTCCTCGAGGTTTCCAAGTGACAGGAGAAACTCTGACTCGGGAAAAAGGCTGTCATACTCCGTTTGCAGAAGAACCCGCTGAATGCTCTTCACAAGCCCCTGCTCCGCAAAATAGAGCGAAGGCAAGTACGTTCTGTCCTCTTCGATGATGATGCCTCTGTCTTCTGCAAGCTTAATAATCTGTTCTGAAATATCCGTTTCAATCACTCTCATGTCACTGGACTGATTCAGAAGATCCATTGCTTTTACAATAAGCTGTTCAGTTGAAACATATGTATGGCCTTCTTGAAGGCAAAGGTGTTCGATCGTGTAAAAGCAGGCTGCTTTGATTCGCTCGGGATGATTTCCCCCAAGCCCCATGCGGCCCCCAAGTTCATCTGCCCGCACAAAACCGATGCCTTCTATATCCTTTACGAGCTGAAACGGGTTTTCCTGAATGACCTGTACCGTTCTGTCCTGATAGGCCTGATAAATTTTCATGGACAGCTGCGGGCCGAATCCGAGCTGATTCAGGATAATCATGGCCTGTTCAAGTCCCTGATGCTCCTTCAGCTGATCGAGCAGCAGCTTCGCCTTGTCGTTCCCGAGTTTCGGGACCTTATCAAGAAGGGACGGATCCTCCATCATTTTTGAAATGGCCCCTTCCCCAAGCTCGTCCACAATGGCTTCAGCCGTTTTTCTCCCTATGCCTTTAAAAAGATCACTTGAGAGATACTGGATGACCCCGTCTCTCGTTTTAGGTATCTCTTTTCTATAGTGCTCTGCCTGAAACTGCTGGCCGAATTTTGGATGCTGCGTGACCATCCCAAAGAAGGTGTACGTTTCATCTTCATGCAGAAGCGGAAAATAGCCTGTCACGGTCATCTCTTTTTGATCAATGTTTTCACTTGTTTCAAGAACCTCCGTCTTCAGGACGGTGTAATGATTTTGCTCATTCTGAAAAATAACCGTGATGATTTTTCCTTTTAGAAACCGTTCCTGTTCCTGAAACAGATCCGCCTGTTGCTGCACAAGATCTCCTCCCCGCTACATCTCTTGCAATAATTGTTTCAGATTGGCAGCCATCGCGTGACCGGGCTGAATCTCAAGCGCGAGCTCAAGCATTTGGAGCGCTTTTTCAGGTTTTTCCTTAAATGCATATCCAACGCCTAGATTGTAAAAAGCATCAGCATGTTGGGGGTCCTTCTCAGCCACAATGCCAAATTGCTTAATTGCTTCATCGAGCGCATCCTGCTGGGCAAGACAAAGAGCATACTGAAAACGTGCTTCTGTATCTTCTTCATTTAATTCTGCCGCTCTCTGCAAATAAGGAAGCGCCGGCAGAGGCTGTTCCGTCACCACATAGCTCATTCCCAGCATGAAGTAGACATCTGAGTTGTCCATTCCTTTTTGTATCGCTTTTACGAACATGTTTTTCGCCTGCTCATAGCGTTCCTGATCGTAATAAACACTTCCTGCTCCGTAATAAGCCGTAGTTGCCTCTTCATCAAGCCCAATGGCTTTTTCAAAAAACGAAATCGCTTTTTCAGGTTCTCCCACTGCTGCAAGCAGGTTTCCGAAATTCACATAACAAACAGCATCATTTGGATTTTCTTCTATGGCTTCCGAAAAAAATCCTGCCGCCTTTTCAAAGTCGCCTTTTTGCATCGCTTCAATGCCCATTTTGTTTTTATCGCTCATCTTTGGCACTTCCTTTCCCTTTAAAAGAAAAACCTCAACCGTTGCTGTTGAGGTTTTCATAAGTCTGCGTTATCCGACATACCAGATTTTATCATCTTTTTTAAACACTTCGTCAATGGTTCCGCCGCCAAGACACTCGTCTCCGTTATAAAAAACGACCGCCTGTCCAGGTGTAATGGCTCTTACCGGCTTATCGAAGATAACCTGTGCTGTTTCAGCATCCGTCATTTTAACCTGAACGGCATGATCTTCCTGACGGTATCTGAATTTAGCCGTGCATGTAACCGTGCCCTCAGGCATCTTTCCTGACACCCAGCTGATGCTTGTGGCAGTCAGAGAATCAGAATAAAGCAGATCATTGTCAAAGCCCTGATCAACGTAAAGAACATTTTTTTCGAGGTCTTTGCCGATGACAAACCACGGATCTCCGCTTCCGCCGATTCCAAGGCCGTGGCGCTGGCCGATTGTATAATACATCAGCCCGTCATGCTTGCCTTTTACCTCTCCTGAAAGAGTCTGCATCAGGCCTGGCTGAGCAGGAAGATATCCGCTCAGGAATTCCTTGAAGTTCCGTTCGCCGATAAAGCAGATTCCTGTGCTGTCTTTTTTGGAAGCTGTCGCAAGGCCCTCTTCTTTTGCAATCTCGCGGACTTTTGATTTTGGAATATTTCCGATCGGGAACATTACTTTGGAGAGCTGATCCTGCGAGAGCTGATTGAGGAAATACGTTTGATCTTTGTTTGCATCCGCGCCTCTCAGCATTTTATATTCGCCGTCCCGGAATTCAACCTGCGCGTAGTGTCCTGTTGCAAGATAGTCTGCTCCAAGAGAAATCGCATGCTCAAGAAACGCCTTGAATTTGATTTCCTTGTTGCACATGACATCGGGATTTGGCGTTCTTCCCGCTTTGTATTCATCCAGGAAATAGGTAAATACCTTGTCCCAATATTGCTTTTCAAAGTTGACGGCATAATACGGAATTCCGATCTGATTGCAGACCTGAATGACATCATCATAGTCTTCAGTTGCCGTGCAGACGCCGTTTTCATCCGTATCATCCCAGTTTTTCATAAAGATGCCGATCACATCGTATCCCTGCTGTTTTAAAAGCAGTGCCGCAACGGAGGAATCGACTCCGCCTGACATCCCGACAACGACACGTGTGTCTTTAGGTGATTTTTGCATCTTTTCCACCTCCATAGTTCCTTCTAAGCTGTAAGCCGCTTTACAATGCGGGCTGTTTCGCGTGCTGTTTTTTCAATCTGTTCAAGTGTATTACCGTAACCGAAGCTGAACCGGATGGATGCTTTTGTCCGCTCGTGATTGCCGTACATTGCTGTCAGCACATGAGAGGGTTCAATGGAACCTGCTGTGCAGGCAGAGCCGCTGGAAACGGCGATACCCGCAAGATCCATGTTTACAAGCATTGCCTCTACATTTGTTCCCGGGAAATAAAGGTTCAGCACATGAGGAAGACTGCTTTCAAGAGTTCCGTTCACTTCAAACGAAACCTCTTCTTCCTTCAGTACTTCCATTAATTTCAGTTTAAACTCTCTATATTGAGCAGCTTTCTCCTCTTTCGTTTTCAGAGCAAGCTCCGCTGCCGCCTTTAATCCATAAATGCCTGGAACATTTTCTGTTCCGGCGCGTCTTTTCAGTTCCTGTTCACCGCCGTATGACTGCTGTTTAAGGGATATTCCTTCCCTCAGGTACAGGAATCCCGTGCCTTTCGGGCCGTTGATTTTGTGGCCGGAAGCAGAGAGCATATCAATTCCGTACTCTTTGACATTGATGTCAAGAAGACCGTAAGCCTGAACGGCATCCGTGTGAAAAAGAGCAGGATGGTTCTTTAAGACCGCTCCAATCTCCTGGACCGGCTGAACCGATCCTGTCTCATTGTTTCCGTACATGATCGTCACAAGGATCGTTTCGGGCTTCAGTGCATTTTTCAAATCCTCGATGGATATGCTGCCGCCTGTGTCAACAGGGAGATAGGTAACCTCAAACCCCTGTTTTTCCAGGTGCTTGCATGTATTTAAAACGGCATGGTGCTCAGCCTGAGTCGTAATAATGTGGTTCCCTTTATGCCGGTTAGCTGATGCAGTCCCGAGGATCGCCATATTATCGGCTTCCGTGCCGCCGCTTGTGAAAATAATTTCTTTCGGTCTGGCATGAAGACTTGCGGCAATAGCAGTTCTCGCCTCATCAAGCAGCCTTCTGCTTTCACGCCCGAACCCGTGGATGCTTGAAGGATTTCCAAATACGTTCTGCATATACGGAACCATCTGCTCAATCACAGCGGGATGCATGGGAGAGGTTGCAGCATGGTCCAAATAAATTCTATCCACAGTAAACCCACCTTTTAAATATAAAACATGTAAGATTCCTGCTCATCATCCGTATAATTTGCAAGATCTTCAAGTGTTGTGCTGTCCAGTACATCTTTGACAGCATCTCGTATCCTAACCCACAGATGACGCTTGGCAGGTTCTTCATCTTCCAGAACTTCAACGGGGCTTATAGGCCCTTCAAGCACACGGATAATATCCCCTGACGTAATAGCTGCCGGTTCATTGCCGAGCACATATCCTCCGTAGGCTCCGCGGATGCTTTTAACCAGTCCCGCATTGCGCAGAGGTGCAATCAGCTGCTCAAGATAGTGTTCAGACAGATCATGGGTCTGGGCAATGCTCTTTAATGATGTCGGCCCTTCGCCGTGTTTTTTCGCAAGCTCAATCATAATAGTAAGACCGTAGCGGCCTTTCGTTGAAATCTTCATTCTTCCACCCCTATTTATCTAACTGACTTGTTGAACCCTTTGTCTTTTTTCTGCTGTTCTCAAAAGCAAGGCATCGGTTGCCTTCTGGCAATATGGCAGAGTAAAGCCGATAATATAGCCGATTGACAGCGTACAGACGATTGTGCCGAAAAAGACAGGGCCCCCAAGTGACCAGCCTATAAGCAAAACAATCACTTCAATGCTGCTTCTGATCCTTGATACCTTCATTCCCGTTTTTTCAACAAGGGCAAGCATGAGTGTATCACGCGGCCCCGCCCCGCAACCTGCTGATATATATAACCCGATGCCATACCCCATGACCAGAATGCCAAGAAGCAGCATTCCGATTTTCCCGGCATAGCCGGGAGGCGTCTGCAAAAACGGAATCATCATATATAAATCGATAAAAAGGCCAACTGTAAGCATATTTACAAACGCACCGGCCTGCGGCATCTTCTTTGTAAAAATGGATGACAGGAGAAGAATGCCTCCTCCTACAATAATTGCCCAAGATCCGATCGTTAAACCAAGCTGATAATACAATCCTATATGAAGAACATCCCACGGCGATGTGCCGAGGTCTGCTTTAATGGTCAGCACAATGCCGAAAGCCATGATGAGGAGTCCGGTAAAATAAATACTCCATCTCACTCTCAGCTCAGCAAGTGATTTCCCTGGACGCATACGTTCCAACGCCGCCTTTCAGTCAACACCGTTTTCATTAAAATGAACCTAAGCCATTATAGCATATTTCCTATTACCCGAGCATTCAAATTGACTTATTAAGCATTTGGAAAGACAAATTGGTATACTGGAGTGAAAGAGCTTGAACCACCCGGGAGTGATGGAAATGAAACCACTGGCATTCAGAATGAGGCCGGAATCAATTGATGAAATCATCGGACAGGAGCACCTGGTCGGCAAAGGCAAAATGATCGAGCGGATGGTTAAAGCACGGCACCTGAGCTCCATGATTTTGTATGGCCCGCCAGGAATCGGCAAAACGTCCATAGCAACAGCCATAGCAGGAAGCACCAATACAGCTTTCAGAAAACTGAATGCTGTTGTAAATAATAAAAAAGACATGGAAATCGTTGCAGAAGAAGCCAAAATGTCGGGGAAAGTCATTTTGATTCTTGACGAGGTACACCGCCTAGACAAAGCCAAACAGGATTTTCTCCTCCCTTATCTTGAGGACGGAAAAATCATTTTAATTGGAGCAACAACGAGTAACCCTTATCACGCCATTAATCCTGCAATCAGAAGCAGATGCCAGATCTTTGAGCTGAAGCCGCTTGAAGCGGACGACATTAAAAAAGCCCTGATCAGAGCCCTGTCGGACGACAAAAAGGGGCTTGCCAAGTACAGGGCAGAAGTGGCAGACGACGCGCTCGATCATTTCGCCTCAAGCTGTGCAGGCGATGTTAGGTCGGCATTAAATGCCCTTGAACTTGCCGTCATTTCATCTGAACCGGATGATGAGGGCATCATCCACATTGACCTGAAAACCGCTGAGGAGTGCCTTCAGAAAAAGAGCTTTGTGCACGACAAGGATGGAGATGCCCACTACGACGTGCTCTCTGCTTTTCAAAAATCAATCAGAGGGTCTGATGTGAATGCAGCTCTTCATTATCTCGGAAGACTGATTGAAGCCGGCGACCTGATCAGCATTAACCGAAGACTGCTCGTCATCGCCTATGAAGATATCGGCCTTGCAAGCCCTCAGGCAGGAGCAAGAACACTTGCAGCCATTGAAGCAACAGAGCGCCTGGGACTTCCGGAAGCAAGAATTCCGCTCGCAAACGCAGTGATCGAACTGTGCCTTTCGCCAAAATCAAACTCGGCCTACAAAGCACTCGATGCAGCCCTTGCCGATATCCGTTCAGGCAAAAGCGGAGAAGTGCCTGATCACTTAAAAGATTCCCATTACAAAGGTGCAGGCAAACTGGGCCGGGGCATCGACTACAAATATCCGCATGACTATGAAAACGGGTGGGTCAAACAGCAGTACCTCCCCGACTCGTTAAAAAAGAAAAAATACTATGAGCCAAAACAGACTGGTAAATTTGAACTGTCACTTGCCCAGATTTACGAAAAGCTGATGAGGAACTAGTCCGGAAACAAAAAGCAGGCAGGAAAACGTCCGTTTTCCTGCCTGCTTTCTTATTGTCTATTAACCGTTTACCCGTGTAATTTTAATATCTTTCAGAAGGTCCATAATGACATGACCGCCCATGATCAGCCCTGCAACGGATGGCACCCATGCGTTGGATGACGGCGGCATTTTAGCCTTGCGGATTTGCGCAGCGTCATTTCCAACCTTTACCCGGACATCTTCGCGGATCACAATCGGACTTTCATCAGAAAACACCACTTTAATCCCTTTTCGGATGCCTTCTTTGCGGAGACGGGTGCGGATGACCTTCGCAATCGGGTCTGTGTGGGTTTTTGAAATGTCTTCAATCTTAAATCTCGTCGGATCGGTTTTATTAGCGGCGCCCATGCTTGAGATGATCGGAATCTCTCTTCTCAGACACTCTTTCATCAGATGGATCTTATACGAAATCGTATCAGAAGCATCAATCACATAATCAAGCCCGTGGCTGAAAAACTCTTCATATGTTTCTTCCGTATAGAACATCTTCAGTGCGATGACGTCACAATCGGGATTGATTTCTTTAATTCTGTCTCTCATCAGATCCGCTTTTGGCTTCCCTACAGTCGACACAAGCGCATGGATCTGGCGGTTTACATTCGTGATATCCACATCATCTTTATCAACAAGCACAATACGTCCCACTCCAGAACGCGCAAGAGCCTCTGCCGAAAACGATCCGACTCCGCCGATTCCAAGAACAGCAACCGTGCTGTTTTTTAAAATTTCAATTCCTTCTTTTCCAATCGCAAGTTCATTGCGTGAAAATTGATTCAGCAATCCTCTCAACTCCATTTATAGAATCCATGTCAGTATTTTTCCTGAAAATGAATATATCATACTTTCGGTGAAAAACAAGAGGGAATTCTTGATTGTGCATTGGGGGGCAGCGGCTGGTACAAGAATATTGTTTCCAGGTGCCATTCCGGTTTCGTTATTCGATCAATGCACGGATCTCCTATTTTGATGACACTATCGTGTTTTTCAGTTCCACCAAATCACTCTTTTCCTTCCTGGCACTTATCTCGTTTTTAAGTACCGCCAAAACGATTTTCTCCTTCCTTGGTGGCACTTATCTGTTTTTTGCGTACCACCAAATCGTTCTTCTTCTTCCTTGATGGCACTTATCTCGGTTTTCAGTTCCACCAAATCGTTCTTCTTCTTCCTTGATAGCACTTATCTCGTTTTTCAGTTCCACCAAATCGTTCTTCTTCTTCCTTGGTGGCACTTATCTGTTTTTTGCGTACCACCAAATCGTTCTTCTTCTTCCTTGATGGCACTTATCTCGTTTTTCAGTTCCACCAAAACGATTTTCTCCTTCCTTAATGGCACTTATCTCATTTTTCAGTACCACCAAAACGATTTTCTCCTTCCTTGATGGCACTTATCTCATTTCCAGTTCCACCAAGTCACTCTTTCCCTTCCTTGGTAGCACTTATCTCGTTTTTCAGTTCCACCAAATCACTCTTTCCCTTCCTTGGTAGCACTTATCTCGTTTTCAGTTCCACCAAATCACTCTTTCCCTTCCTTGGTAGCACTTATCTCGCTTTTCAGTTCCACCAAATCGTTCTTCTTCTTCCTTGATGGCACTTATCTCGTTTTTCAGTTCCACCAAAACGATTTTCTCCTTCCTTAATGGCACTTATCTCATTTTTCAGTACCACCAAAACGATTTTCTCCTTCCTTGATGGCACTTATCTCATTTCCAGTTCCACCAAATCACTCTTCAGTGCCCTCAAATCCCTCACAAAAAAATAAAAAGCCCCCACAAGCAAATGCTCATGAAGGCTGTACGTTCTATTCGGCAGAAGTCCCAATTGTGCCGTCGCGGCTATCTTGGTTTTGAACCCGCTCACAGCAGGTGGGTGTCCTGTTCCACGGGTGATAAGTCCTCTGATCGAATGATGAGGCATTTACACCGCAATGGAAACTTGAACTCCCGGATCAAGTAATGTTGGATCAAAACTAAGTGTACGACGTACACATCAGGACTTCTTTTTATCTTGTAAAAAGATTACCACATTGGAACGGTCTTTTCAAGCAATTCCAAGTAGGCATTATTCACCCTTTTTAAGCTTAAGGGCAAGGTTAAGGTCGTTCAGCTGGGCTGTGCTGACCTCGCTTGGCGCATGTGTGAGAAGGTCGCTTGCGCTCGCTGTTTTAGGGAATGCAATCGTGTCGCGAAGGTTCGTTCTGCCTGCAAGCAGCATGACGAGACGATCAAGACCAAGAGCGATTCCGCCGTGCGGAGGCGTTCCGTATTCAAACGCTTCAAGCAGGAATCCGAATTGCTCCGTTGCTTCCTCTTCTGAGAAGCCGAGCATTTTGAACATTTTCTGCTGAACATCTCTTTCAAAAATACGGATGCTTCCTCCGCCAAGCTCATAGCCGTTAAGTACGAGGTCATACGCCTGCGCTTTCATAGCTGCCGGATTGGTTTCAAACAGCTCCAGATCCTCGCGTGCAGGCATTGTGAACGGATGATGGGCTGCGAAATAGCGCTGTGCTTCCTCGTCGTATTCAAGCAGCGGCCAGTCAATGACCCACAGGAAGTTGAATTTGCTCTCATCAATCAAGCCAAGCTCTCTTCCAAGTTTGAGGCGGAGGGCGCCAAGTGCATCTGCCACAACTGATTTCTTATCGGCAACAAACAGCAGCAGATCTCCTGCTTCAGCTTCGGTTACCGTTCTAAGGGCAGCCTGCTCTTCTTCAGCGAAGAATTTTGAAATCGGGCCTTTCATCTCCTGTTCTTCTGCTTTCAGCCATGCAAGTCCTTTTGCTCCGTACTGGGAAACGAACTCTGTTAAAGCATCAATGTCTTTGCGGGAATAAGAAGCGGCCGCGCCTTTTACATTGATGACTTTCACTTCTCCGCCGTTTCCGACAGCGCCGCTGAACACTTTAAAGCCGCTGTCTTTTACAAGTTCAGAAACATTTACGAGTTCAAGGCCGAAGCGAGTATCCGGTTTATCCGAACCATAGCGGCCCATCGCTTCGTCATACGTCATCCGCGGAAGCGGAAGGGCAAGCTCCACACCTTTTGTTTCTTTCATGATGCGGGACATCATTTTTTCCATCAGTCCCATGATTTCTTCCTGGCTCATAAATGACATTTCAATGTCCACCTGAGTGAATTCAGGCTGGCGGTCTGCACGCAGGTCTTCATCGCGGAAGCAGCGGGCAATCTGATAATAACGGTCGAAGCCTGAAACCATCAACAGCTGTTTGAAAATCTGCGGTGACTGTGGAAGAGCGTAAAACTCTCCTTCATGTACACGGCTCGGCACAAGATAGTCGCGCGCTCCTTCAGGCGTGCTTTTAGTCAGAATCGGTGTTTCAACGTCAAGGAATCCGTTCTCGTCCAGGAAATTGCGGATTGATTTGGACACATTGTGGCGCATTTTAAACGTATCAAGTAGTGCAGGTCTTCTAAGATCCAGATAGCGGTATTTTAACCGCACATCCTCTGAAACCTCTTCAGACTTATCTTCAATCAGGAAAGGCGGGTTTTTTGCTGCATTGATGATTTCAGCTTTCTCTACCATGATTTCAATTTTGCCTGTAGCAAGGTTTGGATTAACTGTTCCTTCAGAACGCGCTGCGACTGTTCCTACGATGTCGAGGACGTATTCGCTGCGGGCTTTTTCTGCAATTTTCAGCGCTTCCTCTGAAACTTCAGGATTCACGACAATCTGCACGATGCCCGTTCTGTCTCTCAGATCAATAAAGATCAGACCGCCAAGGTCGCGTCGTTTTTGCACCCAGCCTTTAAGTGTTACTTTTTCTCCGATTGCTGCTTCTGTTACTTCGCCGCAATAATATGTTCGTCCAAACATCATTTCTCTCTCCTTTTGACTATCCTTTTATATACGCTGCAAGGTCCTGCAGGGAAATTTCTTTCTGTTCGCCTGATTCCATGTTTTTAACAGAAATCATGTTCTTTTCAAGCTCATCTTCGCCAAGCACAGCAACGTATCTTGCATTAAAACGGTCTGCCGCTTTAAATTGAGCCTTCATTTTTTTATCATCATAATCCTTTTCAGCTGTCAGCCCCGCTTTGCGCAGCTCATATACAAGGGATACAGAGCGGTCTTTCGGCTTGTCCCCGAGCGTCACGACAAAGCAGTCAATCGACTGGTCTACAGGCAGTTCCACGCCTTCTGCATCAAGAGCTGCGAGCAGGCGTTCAATACTTAGAGCAAAGCCGATGCCGGGCGTTTCCGGTCCGCCGATTTCCTGGACGAGGCCGTTGTATCTTCCGCCGCCGCAAAGGGTCGTAATGGCGCCGAACCCTTCTGCATCGCTCATGATTTCAAACGCAGTGTGATTATAATAATCAAGACCGCGCACAAGATTCGGATCAACTGTAAAATCGATTCCAAGGTCTGTTAAGTATGCCTGAACCTTTTCAAAATAAGCGCGGGACTCATCGTTCAGATAATCCATAATCGATGGAGCAGTTTTCATCAATTCATGATCACGGTCTGTTTTGCAGTCAAGAATGCGAAGCGGATTTTGCGTCAGTCTTTTTTGGCAGTCTGAGCAGAACTCCCCGATTCTAGGCTCGAAGTGCGCAATTAATGCTTCCTTGTGAGCTTTTCTGCTGTCTGCATCTCCAAGGCTGTTGATGATTAGCTTCAGTTTCTTCAGTCCAACAGCGCGGTAAAGCTCCATTGCAAGGGAAATGACTTCTGCATCCATAGCTGGATTGCTGCTTCCGAGAGCTTCCACCCCGAATTGCACAAACTGGCGGAAACGGCCGGTCTGAGGACGTTCGTATCTGAACATCGGTCCAATATAATAAAGCTTTGTCGGCTGTGCAGGCTGTGCGTACAGCTTTTTCTCAACGAATGCGCGGACTGTTGAAGCCGTTCCTTCAGGACGAAGCGTAATGTTTCTTCCTTTGCGGTCCTGGAACGTGTACATTTCCTTTTGAACGATGTCCGTTGATTCGCCTACTCCCCTCTGGAACAGCTCAGTGTGTTCAAAAACGGGTGTGCGGATTTCCTTGTATTGATACAATTTGCATATTTCACGTGCTGTATTTTCAATATACTGCCAGCGTTCAACTTCTCCAGGCAGAATATCCTGCGTGCCTCTCGGTATTTGAAATGCCATGTTAGATTCCTCCGATTTTTTCAAAAAATAAAAAAACTCCCGCCCCTACATAAAAATGTAGGGACGAGAGTTTGTATCCCGTGGTGCCACCCTAGTTGAAGCAAAAAAGACTGCTCCCGCTCAAAGACAGTTAACGCCTGTCACGTTCTCCTCCTACTAAAAACAAGATCGTTCAGAGGGAAACCTAGAGAGTGTTCTCTTCATCAAGTCATCATGGGAAAGCTTACAGCCAAGGCTTTCCTTCTCTGGTCATGTGTCATCCTGATTACTCTTCTCCGTCATCGGTTCTGATTATGTAATTCCAGTTAAGATTTATATACTATCATACGAATGTTCCGTAACTTGTGTCAAGAGCGATTTACCCGTTTTTTCAATTTCTTTGCTTCTTTTGCGTTCAGACCGTACTCTCCCGCGAGTTCATACAGGTTTGAATGCTGATCCTTCGTCAGTTCCCGTGAATTCACTCCGAAAATATCATGATTATTGTAATGCGACCCTTCGCTTTTTTCACTGTGCCTCATTTTTTTCTCCTTTACAGCAACTGTCTTTTCTCTAGTCTTTCCTGTTTAGCGAAAAAATATATCAAATGTCACAAGGGATATCCGATATAATAAAAGAATCTTTATAAGGTTAGTCAAAAAAAGGAGGACCGGTCATTGTTTCGAAAAATTCTATATCCCGTCATTTGTGCCCTGCTGCTTTTCAGCCAGCTGCCAATGATGCCGGGAACTGCGTCAGCTGAGTCGCAAAAAGCTGTAATCGCAGCGGACGGCCTAAACATCAGGAGCGGTCCGGGTTTAAGCTATCCGGTCATCGCAAGTGTAAAAAAAGGGGCTGTCTACAGCATTACGGATGAGAGCAAAGGCTGGTATGAACTGCAATTATCAGGCGGAAACAAAGGATGGGTTGCCTCGTGGCTTGTTACCCTTCAGAATAAATCCGCACCTTCAAAAGAAAGCAATTCAGACGGCACGGTCATGTCGAATGCCGAGGATCTCAGAATGAGAAGCGGCCCGGGAACAAGCTTTCAAGTGACCGGCACCTTCGACAAAGGAAAAAAAGCATCATTCGTGCAGCAAAACGCCAATTGGGTAGAAATTTCCTTTAATGGTGAGCGCGGATGGGTTTCAAGCCAGTTTGTCACCATCAGCAAGAAAACACAAACAGCTTCCCCATCTTCATCCGGTACGAAAACAGGGAAGGTAAAAGCCACCTCACTTAACGTGCGGAATAAGCCATCCACCTCGGCATCAACCATTGGGAGCCTGAAGAAAAATGCATCTGTTGCGATTTCAGGAACCGATGGCAAGTGGTTAGAAATTCGTTATAATGGCCAAAGAGGATGGGTACATAGCGATTTCATTTCAACTGAAACAGAAAAACAGACAGAAAAAACCGGACAGACAGGAAAAGTTACGGCAAGCTCCCTCAATGTCAGAAGCAGCGGCAGCCTGAACGGAAAAGTGATTGGCTCTGTTGCAAAAAACACTCAGGTTACCATTCTTGAATCAGCAAACAGCTGGCTTCATATTCAATATTCAGGCAGTAAAAAAGGATGGGTTTCAAGTTCATATGTTTCCCTCTCATCAAAGGGAAAAACAGAAGAGAACAAAAGTGGCACATCAAAAGTCAGCATTCTGCAAAACGGCACGAATATCCGCAAAGGACCGTCCACAAATGAAAAGATTGTAAGACGGGCCAATGCAGGCGAGCAATTTTCTGTTGTCAGTAAAGTTGGTGACTGGTATAAGATCCAGCTTTCCGGCAGCACAACAGGATATGTAGCAGGCTGGGTTGTGTCTTCATCAGGCAGCTCCGTATCAAGGCCCGGCGGAGATGTGACGTCTTATTTGAAAAACAAAACGGTCGTTCTTGACCCTGGTCACGGCGGACGCGATGGCGGGGCCATCGGAACGAGGGGTACCCTTGAGAAAGATTTGACCATGTCTACTGCAAAACTTGTGTACGACAAACTGAAAGCATCAGGTGCCGATGTTCATCTGACACGCAGCAGCGACAGCTACATCAGCCTCAGCTCTCGGGTCAGCACCGCTCACTACCGGGATGCAGATGCATTTATCAGCCTTCACTTTGACAGCATCGAAAACCGGAGCGTACACGGAATGACAACTTATTATTACAGCTCATCAAAAGACAAGCCTCTTGCCTCTCCCGTTCATGATGAACTGCTGAAGCAGGCTAGGCTTAAAGACCGCGGCACCAAATTCGGAGACTATCACGTCATCCGTGAAAACAGACAGCCGGCAGTCCTGCTTGAACTTGGCTATGTGAGCAACAGCGCTGAAGAACTCACCGTCAGCTCAGGCTCCTACCAGGAACGGGTTGCACAGGGCATCTATTACGGATTGGCCCAGTACTTCAAATAACAGCAAAACACCATCCAGGAAGCCTGGGTGGTGTTTTGGCTTTTATGAGCATAAAAAAAAGCCGGGTTCTCCCCGGCATTCAGCTTTTTGATTCTAATATCAGCGTAACCGGACCGACGTTTGTAAATGTCACGTCCATCATGGCGCCAAACTCTCCGGTTTGAACGCTGATGCCCTTCTCACGCAGCTTCTGGTTGAAATAATCATAGAGCGGCTGTGCGTGATCGGGTTTTGCTGCAGCCATAAAGTTCGGCCTTCTCCCTTTTCTGCAGTCACCGTAAAGCGTAAACTGAGAAATCGACAGGACCTCGCCGCCAACGTCCAGCAGGGAAAGATTCATCTTATCATCTTCATCTTCAAACACTCTGAGATTGGCCACTTTTTCTGCAAGGTAATCTGCATCCTGCTCATCATCATCATGCGTGACGCCGACCAGAAGCATGAACCCCTGTCCAATTTTTCCGACTGTGTCATTTTTGACTTTCACTTCTGCATCCTTAGCGCGCTGTAAAACAATTTTCAAACCGAACGAACCCTTTCTAGTTCATGATTCTTCTTACAGAATAGATATCTGAGATCTGCTTGATTCTCTCAACCACTTTATGAAGGTGGCTGATATTGGAGATGGCAATCGCCATATTGATTGTCGCCACTTTGTTGCGGTCGGATTTCCCTGCAACAGATGAAATGTTCGTCTTCGTCTCGTTGACAGCCTGAAGCACCTCGTTCAATAGGCCTCTTCTGTCATACCCAAGAATTTCAATTTCCACGTTGTACTCTTTTCGTGCATCAAGCTGCGTTTCCCATTCGACCGGAATTAAACGGGCCTGTGCCTCGTCCGTGTGTACATTCGGACAATCATCTCTGTGAACGGAAACTCCCCGGCCCTTCGTGATAAAGCCGACAATTTCGTCACCCGGAACCGGATTGCAGCATTTGGATAGACGGATCAGAAGGTTGTCAATACCTTTGACTCTTACCCCGCTGTCCCGCTTTTTGGACGGATACGGACGCACCTCAGAAATGACCTCTGAGATATCTTTTTCCTGTTCCATATCCCGCTTTTTGCGGAGCTTTTCCGTCAGTCTGTTGGCAACCTGGGCTGCCGTAATGCCGTTGTACCCGACAGCAGCATACATATCTTCGTCATTTGAGAAATTGAATTTCTCAGAAACGCGCTTCAGATTCTCCGTTGTCAGGATGTCCTTCAGTTCAAAGTCGAGATTTTTAATCTCTTTTTCAACCATTTCTTTTCCCTTTTCAACGTTTTCCTCGCGGCGCTGCTTTTTGAAAAACTGGCGGATTTTGTTTTTAGCCTGTGACGTCTGGGCAAGCTTGAGCCAGTCCTGGCTTGGTCCATAAGAATGCTTGGACGTCATAATTTCAATAATATCGCCTGTTTTGAGTTTATAATCAAGGGTCACAATCTTTCCGTTCACTTTTGCCCCGATTGTTTTATTGCCTATTTCTGAGTGAATACGGTAGGCAAAATCGATCGGCACTGAGCCTGAAGGCATTTCAATGACGTCGCCTTTTGGCGTGAAAATGAAGACCATGTCAGAGAACAGATCGATTTTAAGAGACTCCATAAACTCTTCGGCGTTTGTCGTATCATCCTGGAACTCCAGAATTTCACGGAACCAGGTCAGTTTCTGCTCAAGTGTTGACTGCTCTTCTGTCTCTTTGCCTTCTTTATACGCCCAGTGTGCAGCAATCCCGTATTCTGCAATCGTGTGCATATCCTTCGTGCGGATCTGCACTTCAAGCGGATCTCCTTTAGGACCGATGACGGTTGTATGAAGGGACTGGTACATATTCGCCTTCGGCATGGCAATATAATCTTTAAATCTCCCAGGCATAGGTTTCCAGCACGTATGAATAATTCCGAGTACGGCGTAGCAGTCTTTTATGCTGTTTACAATAATTCTGACGGCTAATAAGTCATAAATTTCATTAAACTGCTTATTCTGCAGGGCCATTTTCCGGTATATGCTGTAAATATGTTTTGGACGTCCTGAAAAATCCGCCTTAATGTTGACTTCCCCAACGCGGTTTTTCACTTCATCAATGACTTCGTCCAAGTAGGCTTCGCGCTCTGCACGCTTTTTCTTCATCAGATTGACAATTCTGTAGTACTGCTGCGGATTCAAGTAGCGGAGAGCCGTGTCTTCAAGCTCCCACTTAATTTTTGAAATTCCCAGACGATGAGCGAGCGGTGCAAAAATTTCCAGCGTTTCATTTGAGATCCTGCGCTGCTTTTCCTGCGGCAGATGCTTCAGTGTGCGCATGTTGTGGAGGCGGTCGGCGAGTTTAATCAAGATCACACGAATGTCCTGTGCCATTGCGACAAACATTTTACGATGATTTTCAGCCTGCTGTTCTTCGTGTGATTTATATTTAATTTTTCCGAGCTTTGTCACCCCATCCACGAGCATGGCGACTTCATCATTAAATGTTTGTTTCAAGTCATCAAGTGTTACATCTGTATCTTCTACGACATCATGTAAAAACCCACCCGCGATTGTTGACGGATCCATGTCCAGGTCAACCAGTATCCCTGCGACCTGTATTGGATGAATAATATATGGTTCACCCGATTTCCGGTATTGTTCACGATGCGCCTCTTCTGCATAATCATAGGCTTTCTGGACAAAGACGAGGTCTTCTCCGGTTAAATAGCGCTTCGCCTTTTCTATGACCTGCTCGGCAGTCAGTACTTGTTCATTAGCCATGGAATCACCTTTACAATGAGAACTTTATTGTACCTATTATCATGAAAAACACAGAAGATGTAAAGAGTTAGACCGTCTTTTCTGTGCCAAGCTTTCGGCCGGTACTTTGCCTGCAGTTAAATAAGAGAAAAAGCACCCATTCCCGAGTGCTTTTTTCTATGTGATTAAAACTTCATTAAAGTTAAGATATCGTATTTATCAAGCTTGCTGCGACCGTCAAGATAGCTGAGCTCAATCAGGAACGCAATCCCTGCAACAACTCCGCCAAGCTCCTCAACCAATTGAATCGTAGCTTCGATGGTGCCGCCTGTAGCAAGCAGATCATCTGTGATCAGAACGCGCTGACCTGGCTTGATTGCATCCTTGTGCATAGTCAGTACGTCTTTTCCGTACTCAAGTCCGTATTCAACACGGACTACTTCGCGCGGAAGTTTGCCTTCTTTGCGGACTGGTGCAAAACCTACTCCAAGAGAATAAGCAACCGGACATCCGATAATAAATCCGCGTGCTTCCGGTCCTACAATTATATCAACGTTTTGTTTGCGTGCATAGTCAACAATTTGATCTGTTGCATAGCGGTATGCATCACCGTTGTCCATCAACGTTGTAATATCTTTAAACTGGATACCCTGCTTCGGGTAATCCGGAACAACTGTCACGTATTTCTTTAAATCCATATTAAGTTTGTCCTCCTCATGCATTGACAAGCGCCTTCGATTGTTTCATCCGATCATCAAACCACTTCTTTAAGTCCTGGTACGACGAATACAGCAGCGTATTCTCAAGCTCCAGCTGGCGGAGTTTGGCAGAATACGAAGAAGATTCGGAGAGGTCTCTTTTAGGCGGCTGATGATTGACAGAAATAATGCCATTGTCTATTGTAGCAAATTCTAAGTCAAAAAACACCTGTGACATGAAATTGATTGTTTCACTTGACCATCCTTTGTGGCGTGCAAGGGCTTCTGCGTGCTTTTTTAAGTCAAATGTTTCTTTTTGCTTCAGGAAGCCATAGTACCATTTAAAGTGGTCTCTTGTCGGAATGGTGGCGAAAAAATGATCGGTATGCTGATGAAAAACCGCATAGATGCGTTCAGGAAGCACATTTTCAAACAGTGCGTCAAGACTTTCGATGGATGTCGGGGTATCAACAAAGGTGATGTACTTGCCTTCAATTTTTTCAGCCGAACCCTCATCTTCGAGATAGACGATATTTTGCCCTGAATCCTTAAGCATAGTCAGTGTCTCTTTTTGAAAAACAAGATAAACGTTTTCTTTATCCTTCATCTTATCAAGCGTTTTATTCAGATCGCGCGATCCTCTTGCATCAAACAGCTGCCACTCGTTTACCGCGAGATCCTGAATCATGAGCTGCGGTTTTCTGAAATTGTTCCATTCATTAATGGACAATTCCCCGACAAGTGACACTTTTGCAAGCGGCGCCATGTGATCATGCAGATGCCCGAATCCGAATCCGATGCAGTCAAGCTGTTTTTGATCCTGCTCCACTGCAAGCTTTAAGTGGGTCTGGTCAGAACCGATTTTTCTCATTGACCCCACTTGTACAGACTCGAGCAAAAACAGCGGTTTTGGATTTCCCATGCCAAACGGGGCGAGCTTCGCTATTTTCTCAATCGACTCCACAGAAACGTCAGAAACATTGCATGCAGCATCAATCGTTTTTATCGGAATAAAATCTTCTTCTTTCAGCGAAGCGGAGGCCAGATTATTCAGTCTGTCTCTCAGCTGATCGACATGCTGGAGCTCAAGAGTCATGCCTGCTGCCATTGGATGACCGCCAAAGTGAGGAAGAATATCACGGCATTCTGAGAGATTGGCAAACAGATCGAAACCTGCAATGCTTCTTGCAGATCCTTTTGCCGTTCCTTTTTCAGCATCAATGCTCAGAATAATTACCGGTCTGTAGTATTTTTCCACTATTCTTGAGGCTACAATTCCTACGACACCCGGATTCCAGCCTTCTTTCGCAAGAACAAGCACAGAATGCTGATCTGTTGGGTACAGGGTCTCAACCTGTTCGATCGCCTCGTCTGTAATCTGCGAAACAATTTTCTGTCTCTCTTTGTTTAAGCCATCAATGTAGGCGGCAAGCTCTGCCGCTTCCTCACTATGCGCAGACATCAGGAGCCGGACGGCGGGATCTGCTGTCTCAAGGCGTCCGACTGCATTGATGCGGGGACCAACCGCAAAACCGATGGTCTCCTCATTCACTTCTTTCCCGTCAGCTCCTGCTGCTTTGAGAAGTGCTTTTAATCCTGTCCGTTCTGTCCGGTTCATCTGCTGAATACCCAGTCGTGCAATAAGACGGTTTTCCCCGTGAAGCGGCACCAGGTCGGCAATTGTGCCGATAGCTGCTATCTCAAGCAGGTGTTCAGGAACACTTCCTGAAAGCGCATGGGCAAGCTTAAAAGCAACTCCTACACCCGCAAGCTCCTTAAATGCATATGTGCAGCCGGGCTGCTTCGGATGGATGATAGCATACGCATCCGGTAGGACCGGCCCCGGTTCATGATGATCCGTAATGATCAGATCGACTCCAAGCTCTTTTGCAAGAGCCGCTTCGTTGACAGCAGAAATACCTGTATCAACCGTAATAATCAGTGCATAGCCATCTTCACGGGCTTTGCGGAATGCAGGTTCATTCGGACCGTAGCCCTCTGTGAACCGGTTCGGAATATAAAAATCGGCGTTGGCTCCAAGTGAAGCAAGCGTCTCAAGCATGACGACCGTCGAGCTTACGCCGTCCGCGTCATAATCTCCGAAAATCAGAATTTTTTCCCCGCGCTCAATGGCGCTGTGAATACGCTGCACAGCTTTATCCATGCCGAGCAGTGTAAAAGGATCGAGAAAGCCGTGCTTTTCTATGTGAAGAAACTGGTCGGCCTCTTCAGCCGATTCAATTCCCCGGTTAAGCAAAAGTGAAGCTACCAGAGGCGTAAGATTCAAAGTATTCATCAATTCATTCATTTTTTCGGGATGGTGTTCGTGAACATCCCATCTGTTCTTTGCTTTCAGCAAAAAAATCACCCCTCAACCACCCTATTATACTAGAGGCGGGATGGGGTGACAAACGAATATAAAGGCAGACGCTGTCGGCAGATTCAAATTGTATGTGCAATCCGGCGGAAAAATAGCGTGATGTATAATGCCTTCCTTCCTGTATGAATGACTGATTTTTATAGTAGAATTCCTATCCTTGCTTACCCTCCAAAACTGTTTTTCGGTTTTAGAGGGTAAGATTAAGCTAAAGCATGAATCGGCGCGGATCCTCAATCGGAGGCGACTGCGTTACTACCGACAATCCGGATAACACAACCAGCTTCATATGTTTTACAACCAACAATCATTGCGTTACAACCAATTTTCCCCGTTTTATTACCAACCCCTCTTTTCACACACCAACTACCTCTTTTTCTAGCAAGATCTTGGGCATTTGTCAGTTGATTTGCGGTCCTGGACTGCGCAAATCAGCTATATCATGGACGCCGCGGATCCGCTGCTCAGAGCAGGGTGCGTTACTACCGACAATCCGGATAACACAACCAACTTCGTATGTTTTACAACCAACAATCATTGGTTTACAACCAACTTTCCCTGATTTACTGCCAACACCTTTTTTCACACACCAACTACCTCTTTTTCTAGCAAGATCTTAGGCATTTATCAGTTTATTTACGGTCCTGGACTGCGTTCGTTCACACGTTTGCTTACCCTCACAAAACTGTTTTTCGGTTTGAGAGAGTACGACTCATACAACCTGATTCCTCTGCCTCGTCATGGTCCTCCATCCAAACACTCCGGCCACTCTTTTTACGCATGAAAAAACAGGCCTCCGCAAATAAAGCGGAAAACCTGTTGATCTGTCATTTATTCATACAATTCTACATCTCATCAGATGTCTGGCCAATTTGTTTTGCGCCATGAGAACTGCTTTTCGTTTCATCTGGAACGTCTTGCATCTTCAATTTTTCATTTTCACTCAGCAGCTCGGCATTTTCTTTTTCAAGAGCCTTCACTCTCCGCTGCAAGGAGAAAATTCTGGTTAGTCCGGCAGAAGCAATCATCAGGCCGCCAAGCAGAACAGAGCCTAAAATAATCAGAATCAGAGGCCATCTGGCTTCTCCGAACAAATAATCCACTTCAACCGAATCCACGTTGATGACAGCAAAAACAGCAACAATAAGTGCAAATAGGATGGCAAAAAGAAAACTCCATTGTCTTTTCATCCTGTACTCCCCCTTTCTTTCGATTCTCTTTTATACCCGGATGTTTCAGTCCGCAAAACATGCTGGCAAAGAGAATCATTTTCCCATTCTACTATGATGTCCATTAGCATGGAAAGCATGAATGTGTTCATAGGGAAAGGGGGAGCCTGCTTAAGCTTTCAGCTCCTGCATCACTGACTGCTGTCAGCTTTTAGTATACACTCGCACATGTTCCTGCTTTAGGCTCATAAAAACAATGCTTTTTAAATTGCCCCGAATGTGGCTGGCCGTACCATGTCGGAGGGCATGGCGCGTATGGATTGAAATACCAGAGGGCAAATTTAGCCGGATGATCTCTCCAGGATTCCAATGTTCTTCTGGCAAGCTTCTGTTCGGAAGATCTTGCCCTGCTGTAAAAGAGATTCCCCTTTTGAACCGCTTCAAACGAATAATTACCGCCCTGAACCTGGTAAATGACCTGCCTGATCGTTCTGACATCCTTAAAATCGAGACAATCCGCCACCGCCCGGTTAACAATGACATTGCCTACATAAAGCATTCCCTGCTTTCCTTCCCCCTCTGCTTCTGCTCTCATCATTCTCGCCACTAAATCAACGTCTGCACTTGTATATTTCACCCTTGGCATTTATATCACCCCATATTTAGTGTATGAACACCAGCCGCTTTGATGCTATTTTGGGCCTTTTCTGAAGAGGCAGCAGCACACAAAAACCGCGGAAATGATTCCGCGGTTCTAGTTAAACAATCGGTTCTTCCTGTTCCTGCACATTTTTCGCTTTGCTTTTCTTTTGGATTTCTTTCCACTTCCACATCATCCACAGCTGTGCTGCGATGAACAAGGAAGAATAGGTTCCTGAAATTAAGCCGATCAGAAGCGCGATGGAGAAGTTCCGGATGGATTCACTTCCAAAGACCATAAGCGCAATGACGCAGAATACGACGGTCAGGACCGTATTGACTGATCGCGTAAACGTCTGCTGAAGGCTTCTGTTTACAATACTCTTCAGGTCATCATATGTTTTGACCTTCGTTTTCTTATAAAGCTCTCTTATCCGGTCAAACGTAACAATTGTATCATTGATTGAATACCCCACAATCGTCAGAACAGCGGCGATAAAGGTAATATCCACTTCAAGACGCGTGATGCTGAATACTGCAATGATAAAGAAGGCATCATACAGCAGTGCAAGAACAGCAGCCACGGCCATTTTGTATTCAAACCTCAGGGAGACATAAATAATAATTCCCAAAGAGGCGATCAGCACACCGTACATGGCGTTTCTGGCAAGTTCTTTTCCTACTTCAGGCGAAACCGTGCTGATGCTCGGTTCTTTGCCGTACTTTTCATTAAAGAAATCTTTAACATCTGCAATTTCCCCTTTGTCCAGCACGCCGGCAAATCTTGCTACAGCCGTCTGGTTCTGGTTTCCTGCAAAGACAATATCTTTTGCTTCAAGATCGAGCGATTCAAGATCTTTCTCAACTTCTTCAGCTGTCAGTGTCTTATCGGCACCGATTTCAATGCGGGTACCGCTTGAAAAATCAATGCCAAGGTTCAGTCTGAAAATAATCAGCAGTACTAGACCCGCAGCAAGCAGGATTCCGGAAGCTGCAAAGAATTTTTTGCGGTGCTTAACAAAATCCACTTTATCAAATTTAGTCGGCGCATCCACATCTTCAGTTGATTTGCTCAAATCGATAATATCTTTTTTGTTTACGCCGAAGTATCCAGGCTTCTTATCAAGCCATCTGCTTTCCACCAATAAACCGAGCAGCAGTCTGCTCAGGAAAACGGACGTCAGGAAACTCATTAAGATACTGAGAATAAGACTCGTTGCAAATCCTTTGACGGCACTTGTCCCAAAAAAGAACAGCACTCCGCCTGCAAGCATCGTGGTGATATTTGCATCAAAGATTGTCGCAAACGCCCTTCTGCTGCCAGCTCTGTAAGCTGATCTGATTGACTTTCCAAGCTTGATTTCTTCTTTAATCCGTTCATAGGTAATGATATTGGCATCAACGGCCATACCCACCCCGAGAATCAATGCAGCAATACCCGGCAGTGTTAAGACGGCATTCATCCAGTCGAATACCTGCAGGACAAAGTACAGATATGTAGTAAGGGTTACAACTGCGATGACTCCAGGTAAACGATAGAAATACAGCATGAAAAGGAAAATGAACCCGATTCCGATAATACCTGCAAGAACCGTTGTCTGTAGCGCTTCTTCTCCGAACTGGGCTCCTACTGAAGTTGAGTAGGTTTCAACCAGCTTAACCGGAAGTGATCCTGCATTAAGAAGATTGGCAAGATCTTTAGCTTCTTCCACAGTAAATTGACCGGTAATCGTTACGTCTGTTGTATCAAACACTTCATTGACGTTTGGATTTGAAATAAATTTCGGTGACTCTTTTGATACTTCCTCTTTATAGGAATCACCTTCAGCATAATCAAGCCAGATGACCAGCTGATTTTCATTTTGCGGCGCCATGGCAGAGATCTGCTGTGTTACCTTTTTAAATTTATCAGCATCTTTCAGCTTTACAGCAACAATCGGCTCTTGTGTTTCCGGGTCGAATGTCTGTTTAGAAGCTCCTTCTACAAGGTCTGATCCGTTCATCATGACCTTGTCATTCACATCGCGGAACGTCAGCTCAGCCTGTGTGGAAAGAATCTCCCTCGCCTGATTCTGATCCTTTACTCCCGCAAGCTGCACCCTGATGCGGTTCTCGCCTTCAATTTGAATGTTCGGCTCGCTTACGCCAAGGACATTCGCTCGTTTTTGAAGGGCATTGACCGTGCTGACGAGCGCATTTCTGTCAATTTTATCCCCATCATTGGCAGGCTCAACGTCATACAGAATCTCAAACCCACCCTGCAGGTCAAGACCAAGGAGTATATTTCCTGTAGCCTTGTTCCCAAAAGCACCGATTAAACTTCCTACGCAAAGGACGAGTAAGAAAAAAACAATGATGCGTCCCTTTTTAACCATGTTGCATCCTCCTTAAGAAAACCGTTCAATATGTATTATTCTTTTGCCGTGCCTATTTGTCTGCCTTCTTCACTGTCAAACCAGCTGCCGGACTTAAACGACTCAATTGTTGCAAACGTCATAAATTCATTCGGTTTTACAGCCATAATATCAGCCACCATTTCGTGAACCATCAGCTCGGTCTTCTTTTTCCATTTTTTATTTCTCAGGTAATTCCATATCTCTGATTCTGTCACATCGCCGTAATCAAGAATCTTAAACTCTTCTGCTTTGCTGACAAGCGCCGGTTTCACATGGTGGCGGTATTTTTCAATTTCATCCTTTTGGGTCATGGCACGCTCCTCCATTCATTATGTATGCGTGATCGGGACTTTATCAGCGGCCATGCGCGAACATCTTGTCATGCTTGGCCAATCATAGCGCATATAGTTAATTGTATATGATTAGATGCTATTTGAGAAGGCGGGGAACGTGATGTCAAAGCAAACATTTTTACAGGGGACGCTCATTTTAATAGCCGCCGGCCTGATTACCAGGGTTCTTGGATTTATGAACCGGATTGTAGTCGCCCGTTTTATCGGAGAAGAAGGCGTTGGACTCTATATGATGGCTATGCCGACACTTGTGCTGATCATCACCATAACTCAGTTTGGGCTGCCGGTGGCAATCTCAAAGCTTGTGGCAGAAGCAGAAGCGGAAGGAAATCAGAGGAAAATTAAAAAAATCCTGATTGTATCTCTTGCGGTTACCGGCACGCTGAGCCTTATATTTACACCTGCCATTATTTTGCTTGCCCCGTATTTATCAAACTCGCTCCTGACAGATCCAAGGACGCTCTATCCGCTTCTTGCCATCTCGCCGGTTGTCCCGATCATCGCTGTATCTTCCGTCCTCAGAGGATACTTTCAGGGCAAGCAGAATATGCGTCCGGCTGCGATTTCACAAGTGCTTGAGCAGGTTGTGCGAATTTCTCTTATTGCTGTCTGCACAAAAACCTTTTTGCCTTACGGAATTGAATACGCTGCTGCAGGGGCGATGGCATCAGCTGTTGCAGGAGAACTCATCTCCCTCTTGTATATGTTCTCCATGTTTAAAATGAAAAAGAAGTTCCGGATACGCCGCAAATTTTTCACTTCCCTGAAAGAAGGAAAAACAACCTTTCAGAATTTAATGAGCATCGCCCTTCCGACTACAGGAAGCCGCATGATCGGTTCGATCGCCTGGTTTTTCGAGCCGATTGTAGTGGCTCAGAGCCTTGCCATTGCAGGATTTACCGCCACAATGGCAACTAAGCAGTACGGGGAGCTGACAGGATATGCCCTGCCCCTTCTGATGCTTCCGTCATTTATTACGTATTCTCTCTCAACGGCTTTAGTCCCCGCGATCAGCGAAGCGATGGCGCAAAAGAAAATACATGTTGTTCAGCACAGGCTCCAGCAGGCCTTCAGGCTCTCTTTAGTAACCGGAGGGTTTGCCGTCGTCATTCTGTACATCTATGCAGATCCGCTGATGACAGCTATGTACGGAAGCAGCCATGCCGCGATTTTTGTTCAGGTCATGGCTCCGTTTTTCATCTTTTATTACTTTCAGGGTCCTCTCCAGGCAGTCCTGCAGGCCCTTAACCTTGCAAAGGCTGCGATGATCAACAGCTTTGTCGGATCGGCAGTAAAAACCGCCCTGATCTTCCTTTTGGCTACTAGGCCTACTCTCGGTATTATGGGAGCAGCGCTTGCGATTGTGGCAGGCATCATGCTTGTTACCCTTCTGCATTTGGCAACGGTGATGAAAGTTATTTCCCTGACCATTAAAGTGAGTGAATATCTCAAATGCTTTTTAACGATGATCCTCTCAGGCGTTGCAGGCTATTTCTTTTTTAAGGTTCTGCCCCTCGGTTTGGGCATGAATCTGATGATTTCGGTTTGCTTTACTTTTTCTGTATACTGCATCCTTCTTGCAGCCTTCAGGCTTGTATTGAAGGACGATGTCGGCAGACTTCCGTTTATCGGCGGTCATCTTTCAAAATTTGTGCCGCGATAATGCCTACTTGTCATCAATTAGATCTATAAAAAAAGTTTGTTTGTTGTGGGTGCAAAGAGAAATATTCTTCACATCAAAGTACCCGAGCTTTCTCAGCTGCTGTCTCAGCCATAAATTCGTTTTGCCGATCCGGTACAAATTTTCCTCCTGGATCAATCCGTCCACAATAAGCGGCAGCTGAAGCTCCTGATGCTCACTGCCATTTTCTTTTTTTATAACTGACAGTTTGCCTGAAGGTTCGAGAATCGCAAAATCAACTTCGCTTATGTCATTTACATCCTTTTCTCTAAGCTGAGTCATGAGGTCATCAAAATTGTAGCGCTGGGTTTTCATTGCACGCTCATTGATTTTCCCTCTGTCAATGATGATGGTCGGCTTTCCGTCTATCAGTGCACGCACTTTCTGGTTCTTCAGTGAAAAGTAGGCAAGACTGATCTGGATCAAAAGAAGCAGAAACATTGGAATAATCGTATGAATCAGGGGATCATTCGTATTTTCAATCGCCATGACTGCCATTTCCGCAATCATCAGAAAGACCACAAGATCCAATAAGCTGAGTTCCCCGATTTCACGTTTGCCCATCAATCTGAAAATAATCAGAATAAGAATGTACAGAAAAATGGTGCGTCCGATGATTATGAAATGCACTTCCATTTTTTTTGCCCCCTTGCTGCATCGATACGTTTATTTTGAACGGATAAACCTTTTTCATGTAGAACAATTTCGATTCTATTTTTGCTTCATGTGAATAGGATGGTAGTAAGACGAGCGAAAACAAGCTAAGGAACAGAGGGGGAGATTGGAATTAATACGCGCAGATGGGGAAAAGCCATCATGTATGGCTTATCAAGTATTTTAATCGCAGCACTTGCTGTAAGCTTATTATTTTCTCTGCTGCTTAAATTCACTTCATTAACAGAGGATTCCATTAAGTGGGTTATTTTAGGCCTCTCATTTCTGGCTGTCTTTATAGGGGGATTTATAGCGGGCGGAAAAGGCAAAGAACGGGGATGGCTCGTTGGAGGCACAACAGCACTCCTTTACACGCTGATCATTTTTTTCTTTCAGTTTTTGGGCTACGGCAAGACGTTTACGATGGAGCAGACGATGTATCACGGGGGATTTCTTGCCATCGCCATGCTTGGCGGCGTGATGGGAGTCAACTTGTCAGGATCCAAATAGAAAAACAAAAGAAGCGCCCGCGGGCGCTTCTTTTGCTTTTGCCGTATGTATTAGGCTTTTTCCATTGAGATGCCTTTTTGTTCAACAACGTCGCGGATTGCGCGGCGGTCAAATGTCAGACGGGATCCGTCTCCTGCTTTGATGACAACTTTCTCTTCATCGATTGAATCAACGATGCCATGCATTCCGCCGATTGTAACGACTTTGTCGCCTTTAGACAGACTGTCCTGCATTTCACGCACTTTTTTCTGCTGCTTCTGCTGCGGACGAATCAGCAAAAAGTAAAAAATCGCAAACATCAGAATCAGCGGTCCAACTGTAGTCAATAGTTCCATTTTTTTCACCCCTTTCAAATATGGCAGCTGCCAAGAGATACCGTATCTATGAAGCTGCCTGCAGGGCAGGCAGCAGAACTAATTAGAAGTTTTTCGCGTTTGGTTTATTGAACCCGTACTGCTCGAAGAATTCATCTCTGAAATCCCCGAGGCGATCTTCGCGGATTGCCTGTCTTACCTGCTCCATTAAGTTTAACAGAAAATGAAGGTTATGGTAAGAAGTTAATCGGATGCCGAATGTTTCGTCACACTTCATGAGATGGCGGATATAGGCGCGGCTGTAATTGCGGCACGTATAACAATCGCAATTCTCGTCAATCGGACCGTAATCACGGGCAAATGCTGCATTTTTGACGACCAGGCGGCCTTTGCTTGTCATAAGGGTTCCGTTACGCGCAATGCGTGTCGGAAGCACACAGTCAAACATATCAATGCCTCTCACTGCCCCGTCAATCAGTGAATCAGGAGATCCTACGCCCATCAAATAACGCGGTTTATCAGAAGGCAGCAGCGGTGTTGTAAACTCAAGCACGCGGTTCATCACATCTTTAGGCTCTCCGACTGAAAGCCCGCCGACTGCGTAACCAGGGAAATCCATTGAAATCAGATCTCTTGCACTCTGTTTTCTGAGCTCCTCATATTCTCCGCCCTGAACGATTCCGAATAGACCCTGATCGTTTGGACGTTCATGTGCAGTCAGACAGCGCTCTGCCCATCTGCTTGTCCGCTCAACAGATTTTTTCATGTAATCATACTCTGCCGGGAACGGAGGGCATTCATCAAATGCCATCATAATATCTGAGCCGAGGTCATTTTGAATCTGCATCGCTTTTTCCGGAGACAGGAAAAGCTTGTCTCCATTCAGATGGTTTCTGAAGTGGACGCCTTCTTCTTCGATCTTTCGGAATTCACTTAAACTGAATACCTGGAAACCGCCTGAATCCGTCAAAATGGCACGGTCCCAGTTCATAAATTTATGAAGGCCGCCCGCTTCTTTGACAATTTCATTTCCGGGACGAAGCCATAAATGATACGTATTGCTTAAAATAATGCCTGCTCCCATTTGAACAAGCTCTTCCGGAGACATTGTTTTAACTGTCGCAAGCGTTCCCACCGGCATAAAAACAGGCGTTTCAAATGACCCGTGCGGTGTATGAACCCGTCCGAGCCTTGCTCCTGTCTGCTTGCACGTTTTAATTAATTCATAGCGAATTGGTGGATATGACACCTTTTTTCCTCCTTCAAGGCAGTATTTCTAGATGATCAGCATGGCATCGCCAAAGCTGAAGAAACGGTATTTTTCCTTAACAGCTGTTTCGTATGCATGCATGACGTGCTCCCTTGTTGCAAGAGCACTGACGAGCATAATCAGGGACGATTTCGGCAAATGGAAATTGGTCACCATGCCGTCGATTGCCTTGAATTCATAGCCCGGGTAAATGAAGATATTGGTCCAGCCGCTGTCTTCCTTAAATGTACCGTTATTTGCCGACGCGATTGTTTCAAGGGTGCGGGTCGACGTCGTTCCGACAGAGATAATCCGTCCGCCTTTTTCCCTGACCTGATTAAGCAGCTGTGCTGTGCCTGCGCTCATCTGATAAAACTCGGCATGCATTTCGTGCTCTTCCACTACGTCAGCGCTAACCGGGCGGAATGTACCGAGGCCGACATGCAGTGTAATAAACGCAAGATGGACTCCTTTTTCTTTCAGAGCTTCAAGAATCTGTTCGGTAAAATGAAGACCGGCCGTCGGGGCTGCAGCAGACCCGACCTCTCTTGAGAATACCGTCTGATAACGTTCCTGATCATCAAGCTGTTCTTTAATGTACGGCGGCAGCGGCATTTTACCGAGAGAGTCAAGCGCCTCATAAAAAATACCTTCGTACTTGAACTCAAGCATTCTGCCACCGTGATCGGCCTCTCCTGTGCAGACCGCACGCAAAATGCCGTCGCCAAATACGATTTCAGTTCCGACTTTCACGCGTTTGGCAGGTTTTGCAAGAACTTCCCATACATCTCCCTGTTCCTGTTTTAGCAAGAGCAGTTCAATTTTTGCGCCTGTATCTTTTTTCTCGCCAATGAGTCTTGCAGGCAGAACACGTGTGTTGTTCAAAACAAGACAGTCGCCTTCCTGAAAATAATCAATAATCGATTTGAACTGGGCATGTTCCACCGTTCCGGATTCTTTATCAAGCACCATCAGTCTTGACGCGTCCCGCTCGAGCAGAGGAACCTGCGCGATCAATTCTTCAGGCAAATCAAAATCAAACAAATCTACTTTCATCATTTTTCACCTTTTCCGTTATGCAAATCTCTATTGTTTCGGAACTTCCATTTGAAAGTGATGATAAACAGCATCTGTTACCATTCTTCCCCTTGGAGTCCGTTGTATAAAACCAATCTGCAAAAGATATGGTTCGTATACATCTTCAATTGTGTGCGATTCTTCGCCTATTGTAGCAGAAATCGTGTCGAGTCCCACGGGTCCGCCTTTAAATTTTTCAATAATGCCCATCAGCAGCTTGTGATCGATATGATCAAGGCCAAGTCTGTCGACTTGCAGCCTTTCAAGCGCTTCATTTGCGAGGCTGCCTGTAATGGCCGGTTTTCCGAGAACCTGCGCAAAGTCTCTTACCCTCCTGAGCAGCCTGTTGGCTATCCTCGGAGTCCCGCGTGACCGGCGCGCCAGTTCGAGTGATGCTTCTTTTTCGAGGCCAATGCCAAGAATATCTCCTGTCCGCTCGGCAATCAGGGAGAGCTGGTCTTCATTGTAGTACTCAAGACGGCTCAAAACACCGAAACGGTCCCTGAGGGGTGCAGTCAGCAGCCCGACTCTTGTTGTCGCTCCAATGAGCGTAAACGGAGGCAGATCAAGGCGCACGGACCTGGCTTGCGGTCCTTTTCCAATGACAATATCAAGACAGAAATCTTCCATTGCAGGATACAGCACTTCTTCAATGGAACGCTGAAGGCGGTGGATTTCATCAATAAATAAAACATCACCGGGTTCGAGAGCGGTCAGAATGGCGGCAAGGTCGCCCGGCCTTTCAATGGCCGGTCCTGAAGTCGTTCTGATATTGACGCCCATTTCATTTGCAATGATGGTGGCAAGGGTCGTTTTGCCAAGCCCGGGAGGCCCGTAAAGAAGCACGTGGTCAAGTGTTTCGCTTCTCATTTTTGCTGCTTCGATAAAAACCTTAAGATTATCCTTTACTTTATCCTGCCCAATGTACTGCGATAAAGTCCTCGGTCTAAGGGAGAGCTCAAGAGCTCCTTCATCAAGCTCCGCTTCGCCGGAAACAAGACGTTCGTCCATAAATGATCACCTTACTTTAATAGCTTTTGCAACGCTTTTTTCACATACTGGTCTGTGGAAAGCTCCTCTTCCATAAGAGCAGGAACAACTTTGCTGATTTCCCGTTCTGCATAGCCGAGAACTTTCAGGGCTTCAAGTGCTTCACTCAGTGATTTGGAGGCTGTTTCTGATGCAGCATGCTCTTCGTGGGTAAACAGGTCCGGCGCAAGTTCGCCTGCAATATCTCCAAGCTTCCCTTTCAAGTCAAGGATGATCTGCCTTGCCGTCTTTTTGCCTACGCCGGGAAATTTCACGAGGAATTTTTCATCCTCACTCTCAATGGCTCCGACTACTTGTGACGGATTCCCGGAAGCAAGTATCGCGAGAGCTCCTTTAGGACCGATGCCTGTCACATTTAAAAGCTTCATGAATAAGGCTTTTTCTTCTCTTGTATGAAAACCGTACAGCGCGAGGATATCTTCTCTGACATGCTGATACGTATAAATCGTCACTTCCGAGGAACGGCTGCGCTGGTAGCTGAATGGGTTAGGAGTGTGAACCTGATAGCCAATGCCCCCGCGGTCAATCACTACATACTCGGGAGTCACCAGATCAATGGTTCCTTTTATAAATTCGATCAAACTTTTCACCTCTTTATAACTGTACCTCATTGTAACATACTTTTTTTCTCTGCCTGTAGTATTAAACAGCGGATTTTGCCTAAACAAAACAAAAAAATGCACCCGTTCAAAAGATCGGGCACATAAGACAGCTTCAGTTCGCCTCTGCAGGCGACGAGTAGGCTTTATATGATTGAATGACTTTTAAGTAATGGTCTTTCGACTGGATGCGAATGCCGTGTCTCAGCTCGTCATGTTTCCTGGTCTCGAGCTTCCCAACATCAATCTGAAAGAAGGAATGGATGATCTCCGAAGCATCATCAGGCTTGCCGTTGAAAATAGAGAACACCCCTTCTGATGAAAGGCCGAAATACCCGTTTGCTTTTAACAATGGGGAGATATCATCAACTTCTTTTTGAAAAATGATCTGATTATCATCCTGATCGACAAGCTGCCAGCCTTCATACTTAGCCCAGAAATCTTCCATTGCAAGAATGGTTTCTGTTTTAACCTCTTCGCTGATTTCCCCGTCCAGGTAGATCCTTTCAAGAACCACTGTCACAGTCAGGGGACCGCTGACTTCATAGGCCTGATCGTCATTGCCGGCTGCATCGTACGGTTCATGCACAGCAGGAAAAGAAAGAAAAAAGATTCCAATGAACGCTATTGCAGCTGTAAACAGGAAACGATGAGATGACATCATTTTTTACACCCCAATCCATTTACCGTTCCGGTAAAGAAATATTAATTCGTTATTAGTTTGACCATAAATAGAAGGATTAACCATAGAAAAGCGGAATCAGCCGTTTAGCTCCGACAGACAGAAAAGAAATCACCCGAAAAGTCCGGGTTTGACTTTTTGGGGGATTTTGTTCTGGCGGAGGAGCTGGCTGATGGAGCTGGACACCATAGAAAAGCGGAATCAGCCGTTTAGCTCCGACAGACAGAAAAGAAATCACCCGAAAAGTCCGGGTTTGACTTTTTGGGGGATTTTGTTCTGGCGGAGGAGCTGGCTGATGGAGCTGGACACCATAGAAAAGCGGAATCAGCCGTTTAGCTCCGACAGACAGAAAAGAAATCACCCGAAAAGTCCGGGTTTGACTTTTTGGGGGATTTTGTTCTGGCGGAGGAGCTGGCTGATGGAGCTGGACACCATAGAAAAGCGGAATCAGCCGTTTAGCTCCGATAGGCAGATAAGAAATCACCGAAAAAGTCCGCTTTTGACTTTTTTGGGGATTTTGTTCTGACAGAGGAGTTGGCTGATGGAGCTGGACACCATAGAAAAGCGGAATCAGCCGTTTAGCTCCGATAGGCAGATAAGAAATCCCCAAAAAAGTCCGCTTTTGACTTTTTTGGGGATTTTGTTCTGACAGAGGAGTTGGCTGATGGAGATGGACACCATAGAAAAGCGGAATCAGCCGTTTAGCTCCGATAGGCAGATAAGAAATCACCGAAAAAGTCCGCTTTGACTTTTTTGGGGATTTTGTTCTGACAGAGGAGTTGGCTGATGGAGCTGGACACCACAGAAAAGCGGAATCAGCCGTTTAGCTCCGGGAGTCAGATAAGGATTCGGCAGAAAAGGCGCTTTTTGCCTTTACTGCCGAATCTGTTCTGGCAGAGGAGTTGGCTGATGGAGCTGGACACCACAGAAAAGCTGGATAAGAAATTACACCAAAGGCCGGATCATGCGGGTATAAAATTGGACAAATTAAAAAGAGGCGCACTGAGGCACCTCTTTTAACCGTTATCGGGCTTGCTGAACCGGTTGGTTCATCATGTTCCCCATATCATCAAACAAATCGCGGATATCGGCATCAATGGACTTTTTATCATTTCCATTTTCAATATTGTCGTTGATCGTTCTCACGCGGGTAAACGTTCCTTCATCGGTGACAACTTGTACGTCTTTTCCTTTAGCTGCAGGTTTGACTGCATCCATTACTGCATTTTTCACGTTTTTGTCATTCTTGTCGTCCGTGTCAATTGCAACCAGGACCTGATCGCCATTTACAAGGGTCCGGACGTCGTCAACGTTTTTCACATCTGCAGCCTGTTCAGAAACTTTTTTAGCCATAGCTTTCTCATTGTCATTGTAATAGCTGATCTGCTTTACCTGACCATGATAATTTTCATCATTTCGGCTGAAACGATTATCTCTCTCGAGCATGCCGTCTTCATTTGAAAGCGGCGCAGTGGGATTATCCATTCTTCCATTATGAAAAGCTGTATCCCGATCATTTACTTTTGTAAAGTAATTATCGTTCATATCGCCTTCCATCATTTCAGTCAGAGGTCCATCATTATCTACGTTGTCTACATTGCCATTATTGCCGCGGTGCTCATTTGAATAATAGCCGATCGGTCTGGCGTTATCATTGTAGCGTGTATCAAGCGCGCCTTCGTTATTGTTATTACAAGCAGCGAGACCTGTTGCAGCGACAGCAATTGCAGCAAAAGCAGTAAGTTTATGCCTCAATATAAAAACCCCCTGATTTTTCTGATGCGAGCAAATCCGCTCTTGTATAGGTTGCTCGTTCAGGAGGGGATTAACCTGTTAGTTAAAGGTAAGTTCTTTAAATAATGGAGAGGAAATTTCACTTGTTCCGGCTGATGATTTTATTTCATAAACAGTTAAAAAACATAAAAAAAGAGACGAACAAATCCGTCTCTTCAGGCGACATTAGTCTTCTTCTTCTTCGTCAAATCTTGGCATGGCGAACTGATCACTCTGCCCAAACTGGCCTGGCATCCCGCCGAATTGACCCTGACCGCCCGGCATGCCCCCGAACTGACCTGGCATTCCGCCAAACTGTCCTTGACCAAATTGGCCAGGCATTCCGCCAAACTGTCCCGGCATGCCCATTCCGTAACCTGGCTGCCCTCCAAACCCCGGACCAGGTCCTCCGCATCCGCAATCCTCTTTATCCATTACAGGACTGACCTGAGGCGGCTGGTTGTTTTCCGGCGCTCCTCCGCCGTATGCCCCCATCACTTGACCAGGCATATTTGGCGCTCCGCCGTATGCTCCCATGACCTGACCAGGCATGTTCGGCGCTCCTCCGTATGCTCCCATGACCTGACCAGGCATAGGTCCTCCGCCATATCCTCCCTGCTGAGGATATCCGAAACCCGGTCCAGGCATGACTGGGGATACCGGTACACATCCAGGAGGATAGCCATAGCCCGGTCCGCCGAAGCCTGGACCCCCGAAGCCCGGACCGCCAAATCCTGGTCCGCCTCCAAATCCCGGGGCTCCGCCATATCCTGGTCCGCCAAACCCCGGTCCGCCGAAGCCAGGCTGCTGCGGACTGTATGCGCCCATTACATCATCATCGTCATCGTCATCAAACGGCATCTGCTGCGGCATTCCCTGCATTCCGCCGTAAGGCTGCATTTGCGGGTATCCTCCATATCCAGGACCGCCGCCGAAACCAGGTCCTCCAAATCCAGGACCGCCGCCGAATCCAGGTCCTCCGAATCCAGGTCCCCCAAAACCCGGTCCGCCAAATCCTGGTCCAGGCATGACCGGTGATACTGGATAACAGTCATCTCCCCCTGGCCCCTGATCCATAGCTCCGGCAACCATGCCCGGATTCTGGAACGGCACTCCCTGCTGGCCGGGAAATCCTTGACCCTGAGGTTGGCCAGGGAATCCCTGAGGGCTTTGCTGGCCGGGACCGCCCTGATAGGCACCCATTACCCCTTGCTGAGGCATGCTTGGTTTGTTTTCCATGTCTTTATCAGCCTCCTCTTTGCTTGCCGGCGACACATATTTCGGTTTTTCTTTTTCGGCAGGTTTCTCAGCCGGTTTTTCAGCCGGCTTCATCATTTCCGGCATGACATTTGACGGCTTAGGCGGCAGTTGAGGCTGAGGCGCCTGAGGCATCATCGCCATATTCAGCATGTAGTAGTTGTTAATATCAAGCTCCGGATAGGCCGGCTGCTTCATATTCGGTACTGGCGGAACATAAGGAACAGACGGTTTTTCCTTAGGAACTTCTTTTGGCTTTGTATCCGAAACTTCCATTACCTGCTTAGGTTTTTCCTTCGAAAAAGGATGTTCGGACTTAGGCATTTCTTTTTTGCCTGAAAAATTAAGCTTTGTTTCGTTTTTCACAGGCACGCCGCCGGTTGGAACCTTTATTTTCATTCCCGGCATAATTAAATCAGGATTGCTGAGCTGAGAATTCATTTTTTTCACTTCTTCAAAGTCTACACCATATTTTTTGGCAATCTTCCAAAGGGTATCGCCTTTTTGAACAATGTGGATTTTCAACCTTTCCCCCTCCTATGCTTGAAACTTTATCGCATATGATTAGCAGGCAATGATGCCATTCTTCTTCATCACAACTTATGCTTGTGAAGACAAATATATGTTCAGGGGAAAAGAAAAAACTGACAAACATTAGGCCTGTGCAAGCATATCTGCTTACATGACCGAGTGTCTGCCAGTTATGGGTTAAACGTTCTCAAGCATCCTCTCAAGAGCAAGGACTGCATCCTTTGCTGTATGTTCATCAACGCGAATCTGATTGACCGGTTTTCCTTCTGCAATTCCCTCAAGAGACCAAAGCAGGTGGGGCAGATCAATTCGGTTCATTGTCAAACAAGGACACATGAACGGATTCAGCGAGACAATCTCTTTGTCAGGATGCTGATCAATAATCCTTTTAACAAGGTTCATCTCTGTTCCGACTGCCCATTTGCTGCCAGGCTCTGATGCCTCAATGACATCGATAATGTATTTGGTAGAGCCTGCAAGATCGCTTGCCGCCACAACCTCTCTGCTGCATTCAGGGTGAACAATAATGTTCATGTCGGGCTTTGTGCTTCTGATATGCTCGATGTTCTGCACGGTGAATTTTTCGTGGACAGAGCAGTGGCCCTTCCAGAGGATCACAATGACATCTTCAGGATTGCCGTCACATTCAAGTTCATTGGTATGAGGGTTCCAGACAGCCATTTTCTCAAGGGGAATGCCAAGGTTATAAGCTGTGTTTCTTCCAAGATGCTGATCAGGCAAAAAGAGAATTCTTTCCTTCTGTCCAAAAGCCCAGCTCAGCATTTTTTCCGCATTTGAGGACGTGACCGTTGCACCGCCATTTCGGCCTACAAACGCTTTAATGGCAGCCGTTGAATTCACATATGTCAGCGGCAGAATCGTGTCGCCAAACAATTCCTGAAGCTTGATCCATGCCTGCTCTGTCTGGCTGATATCCGCCATATCGGCCATCGAGCACCCGGCTCTCATATCCGGCAAAAAGACCTTCTGATGTTCTGTTGTCAGCATATCGGCTGTTTCAGCCATAAAATGCACGCCGCAAAAAACAATGTATTCGGCTTCTTTGTTGGCAGCTGCAGCCTGTGCAAGCTGCAGGGAATCACCCGTTATATCTGCAAACTGGATCACTTCATCTTTTTGATAATGATGGCCGGGGATCAGCAGTTTCTTCCCGTACTTGTCTTTAATTGCCCTGACTCTTTCAATCATTTCTTTTTCACTTAGCTCTTTATAGTGCGGCGGCATTTTTTCATTTGTTTCAAATTGAAGCATATCCAAAACGTTCATGTCACGTTCCCCCTTCTATTCTACATTCATGCTCAAATCAAGCGCCTTTGCGGAATGAGTCAGCATACCTAGTGAAACATAGTCCACTCCCGTGCGCCCGTAATCTGCTAAATTTTCAAGCGTAATGCCCCCTGATGCTTCAGTAATAATGGAGTCTGGTGTGATGGCTGCAAAAGCTGCCGCTTCAATCGGGGTCCGGTTATCAAACATAATAATATCTGCGCGTGCCGCGATGGCCTCGTGCAGCTGCTGCTCCGTTTCAATCTCAACCTCAATTTTGATCATATGCCCTGCTTTCGCTCTTGCTTTTTGAACCGCTTCAGCAATCGAGCCCGCGCTTGCGATATGGTTATCTTTCAGCATGATGCCGTCATACAGTCCAAATCTGTGGTTGTACCCTCCTCCGCACCTGACAGCATATTTTTCAATCATTCTGAGGCCCGGAGTCGTTTTTCTTGTATCGCAGATTTTCGTATGATCTGAATTCAGCAGCTTTACCGCCTGATTGGTCAGAGTTGCAATTCCGCTCATCCGTTGCAGAAGATTCAGCACGACTCGCTCTCCTGTCAAGATGGATGCAATCGGCCCGGTCATGACAGCCGCCTTTTCCCCCCTGTAAATGGCCTCTCCGTCCCGTTTCAGAACCTGGACGTTAACCCGCGGGTCTAAAACGGCATATCCGGCTTTCAGCACTTCTTCACCGGCGAAAATACCATCTTCCTTTGCACGGATAACAGCAGTACCTGTCTGTCCTTCCGAAAAAATGAACGTGCTCGTTGCATCAAAGTCTCCGATGTCTTCTGTAAAAAAACTTTCCAGCTGCTTTTTTAATTTAAGTAAATTCAATGATCTTCACCTCTGAATGTTGTTGATAGCTGCACCCTTTTTTCGAAAGAAGAATTTGTTTTTTCAGCCAGAATGCATCGTTTGATCCTGGAAAATCCAATCGGCAGTGACCTCCTCTGCTTTCGGTCCTCTGAAGAGCAGCCGATACAATCAGCCAGCCTGAGGTCATCATATTAAGACGTTCAGCACTATCATTTGTGAGGTCTTTCACATTAATAGCCCAATACGGCTTCAGCCATTTTTCAAACCAGTGCAATGCTTTCGCAAGATCTTTCTCAGTCCGTTCAATTCCCGCATATGCGGTCATCACCTGCTGAATGTCTTCCTGTTCCGGCAAATCGATATCTGCAGGATATGAGAATACTTGTGCATCCGATCCTTTTAGATCAACTGTTTCCTGGATGCTCTGTATCTTGTTTGCCAGACGCTTTCCGAAGACCAGGCCTTCAAGCAGGGAGTTGCTCGCCAGCCTGTTTGCTCCATGAACCCCCGTGCACGCCGTTTCTCCTGCAGCATAAAGCCTGCTGACAGATGTCCGGCCATGCAGATCGGTCTTGATGCCGCCCATTAAAAAATGCATGCCCGGCGCAACCGGGAGCAGTCCGTTTTCAATCGCTATGTTATATTTCCTGCACATAGCCGTAATGGTCGGAAACCGTTCTTCAAAGCTTGAAACCGGCAGGATGTTCAGATAAACGCTCCGCCCCTTTTTGATCTGCGAAAAGATAACGCGTGCAACGATGTCTCTCGGCGCAAGGTCTTTAAGAGGATGGATGCCTTCCATGATCCGTTCGCCCAAATCATTTTGAAGAAAGGCCCCTTCCCCTCTTACTGCCTCAGAGATCAGTCCGGCACACCCGCCGCCTGCAAGCAGCATCGTCGGGTGAAACTGGGTAAATTCCATATCCGCAAGCACCGCGCCTGCTCTGTATGCAAGTGCAAGGCCGTCTCCTGTAATGCCGTCAGCATTGGACGAGTGCTGATACAGCTTTCCGCAGCCGCCTGTCGCAAGAATTGTATGCTGGGCAGTATGCGTGTTTACAAGTCCGTTCTGAGATCTTGAAACGGCACCGAGGCATACTCCGTTTTCCACAATCAATTCAAGCACCATCTCGTTTTCATGAATGACCGTGTTTTCATTCAGGCAGGACAAAAGAAACCGCATCATCGCTCTTCCTGTGGCATCTCCTCCTGCATGGAGAATTCGGCTGAAGCTGTGAGCGCCTTCCATGCCAAGTAGGAGCTCGCCTCTGCTGTCCCTGTCAAAAGGAAGCCCGTTTTCTGCCAGTGAAAGAACGTCTTTTGCTCCCTGCCTGACAAGCAGCTCAACAGCTTCATCATCATTATGAAAATGACCGGCATTAAGCGTATCCTCGGCATGATTCTTGAAGCTGTCATTCGCACGAATGGCGGCAGCAATCCCGCCTTGAGCAAGCATCGAATTGCTGCTGACTTTCGCCCCTTTGGTCAGGATGGTCACTTTTTTCGTTTTTTGCAGCTGACAGGCTGCAGATAAAGCTGCGATGCCGCTTCCAATGATTAATACATCCGTTTGAGGCAAAAAAATAACCCCCATTCTTTACAAGTGTCTTGACACCTATATTTACACAAAACTAAACTAATGACAAGAGATTTTTTTGGAGGAGAGAATGGGATGATCTATCTTGATTACGCAGCAGCAGCTCCGCTTAGTGAAGAGGCTCTTCATGTATTTTCTGAAGCGTCCAGGAAGGCGTTTGCCAACAGCAACAGTCTTCATGATGAAGGAGATCTTGCGGGTTCATTGCTTGAGGCATGCCGGAGAAAACTTGCAGGTCTTATAGGCGGTACGGCTAAGGGAATTTGCTTTACATCAGGCGGCAGCGAGTCAAATGTGCTTGCTGTTGACACTCTTTTGGCGAATGCGGAGGGAAAAAACCACATCATTGCATCCGCATTAGAGCATTCGTCGATCTATAACTACTTGACGTTTTTACAGGGAAAAGGCTATGAGGTAACATTTTTAATGCCGGACAATCATGGTAAACTACATGTGGACAGTATTAAAGAAGCAGTTCGCGAAAACACCGCACTGGTGACCGTTCAGCACGTAAATTCGGAAATAGGCTGTATACAGAATCTGCAGGAGATCGGCCAGTGGCTTTTAATGCAGCCGGTTTATTTTCACAGTGACTGTGTTCAGTCGTTCGGGAAGGTCTCTCTTAAGGCTGATGAGTGGGGACTTGATGCAGTGTCTCTTTCAAGCCATAAGATTTACGGGCCAAAAGGGGTCGGCTGTTTATATTTAAATCCGCGGCATGTTTTTAATCCATACATCCACGGGGGAACACACGAAAATGGATTCCGGGCGGGCACCGTAAACGTTCCAGGGATTGCAGCATTTGCAACTGCAGCTGAACAGGCGTGTTCGGATATGGAATCTGAATCTTTAAGGCTCAGTGAATTGCGGGACGTTTTTTTCGAGATGCTGAAGCCCTTTAAAGAGCATGTGCACATCATCAACCAGCACAGCTCAGATCAGGTGCCGTCGATTATCGGCCTTCACATAAAAGGAATCGAAGGGCAGTATATGCTGCTTGAGAGCAACCGGAGAGGTGTCGCCATTTCAACAGGAACGGCCTGTCAAATCGGCATGCAGGAGCCTTCCAGATCTCTTCTTTCCATTGGCTTGTCACCTCAGGCTGCCCTGCAGTACATCAGGATCTCAACAGGTAAATACACCACGGCTGAAGATCTGAAAAAAATGGCCGGCATTATCGGCCGGACGCTCAGCGAAAGACAGGCAGAAAGGACGTAAGAAAGAATGAAAATTCCGGGTAATGAAAGAAGAAATGTGATCCTTAACTGGCTGAAGGAAGCGGACGAACCGCTGAAGGGGAGCGAGATTGCGCAGCGGACAAATGTGAGCAGACAGGTCATTGTGCAGGATATCTCCCTTCTGAAAGCTCAAAATGAACCCATTCTTGCGACAAGTCAGGGCTATGTGTATGTCATGCAGGATAAAGAAGAGCTGCCTGTTTACAAGCGGATCATCGCAAGCAGCCATGGCCCTGAAGCAACAGAAGAAGAGCTGAACCTGATTGTGGACCACGGGGTAACGGTCAGGGATGTAATAATCGAACATCCTGTCTACGGGGAACTGACAGCCTCCATCATGGTCAGCAACCGCAAGGAAGTCAAAGATTTCATCAAAAAAATTGAAGACCGCAACGCCGCCTACTTATCACAGCTGACAGAAGGTCTCCACCTTCACACCCTGGCAGCAGACAGGCAGGAAAAAATAGATGAAGCATGTGCTGCACTTAAAGCTGAAGGATTTTTGGTGGATGAGGATGATTGAGTGTTGCCTTTTCGGCGCAACTTTTTGTTGAGTTGTGGCATTATTCGCCCGAGTGCTGCCACTTCGGCGCGATTTTTCCAATGAGTTGTGGCGCTTCTCACCCTAATGGTGCCACTTCGGTACAACTTTTATATTGCGTTGTGGCATTACTCGCCCGAGTGCTGCCACTTCGGCGTGACTTTTCCAATCAGTTGTGGCGCTTCTCACCCTAATGGTGCCACTTCGGTACAACTTTTATATTGCGTTGTGGCATTACTCGCCCGAGTGCTGCCACTTCGGAGAAGCTTTGCTTTGATTTCTGGGTGCTACTCTGCTGAGTGCTACTAAAATCCTTTAATCACGACAAAAAAGACAGGCAGGATCCAAATCTGGAATCCTGCCTGTCTTCTTTATGGCTAATAGCCGTTTTCTATCTAAATGGCATAAGCCGAGTATGTCCCTAAAATCCTGACTCCGCAGCCAAGGGCTTCAAGCTCTGCCGTTGCACCCGGGATAAGGACTTCATCTAACTTCATATCAATGTCCACGATAAAAAAGTAATTGCCGAGACCGGTTTTCATCGGCCGCGACTCAATCTTTGAGAGATTGAGCTTTCTCCATGAAAACGCAGAGAGCACCTGATGCAGGGCTCCTGACTGATCGGATGGCAGGGTAATCATCAGGGTGGTCCGGTCAGTTACTTTTCTTAAATTTGTTCTGAAGGATCCTGACTTGTCGGGATGAAGCACGGCAAAGCGCGTATGGTTATGGGGGTAATCATGAATATCCCTTCTGACCATTTTCAGCCCGTATTCTTTAGCTGCCAGCTCATTTGCGATGGCCGCAACCTTTTCTTCAGGATGTTCCTGTATGTATTTTGCAGCAGCACCGGTTGAGGCGGCATTTTCGTAGGCTGCATCCGGAAGCTCCCGGTGCAGGAATTTATGGCACTGGGCAATGGCGTGGGAGTGGGAGTATACTTTCTCCGTCTCTTCCCAGCAATGTTCTCTTTCAGGATGCACTAATAGATGCTGCTGAATCGGCGCAACAATCTCCCCTACAATCGGCAGCGGCTGTTCATGCACGAGGTAATCCACTGTTAAGTTAACAGATCCTTCAAGAGCGTTCTCAAGCGGAACGACCGCGACATCAATTTCACCAGCCGCAACGGCATCTATGCATTTGGGTATATTCAAAAACGGTATCTGCTCTGCTTCATCTTCAAAATATTTCGTCACTGCAAGATGGGTAAACGTAGCTGCAGGCCCTAAATAGCCAACCTTAAAAGACATACTTGTAATCCTCTCCTCGCTAAGCTCCAGATCCTAATATCTCTACTTTCTCCACAAATTCAAGCCGTTTAAGCTTTGCCATGACACTGTTTATATCTTCTTTCATTCCATTGGTGTTCAGGGACAGCGTGACGTTTGCCCTCCCCTGAAGAGGAATGGTCTGGTGAATCGTCAGAACATTGCACCCTGCCGATGCGACAACTGCAAGCAGCTGGGACAATGTACCGGAACGGTCCTCAAGATGGAAAAAAAGTGTGATAATCCGTTCATTCACCATGGTGTGAAACGGAAAAACGGCATCTCGGTATTTATAATAGGCGCTTCTGCTCATATCAACGCGCTGAACAGCTTCTGCAACCGATTCCGCTTTCTTCCGCTCAATGAGCTGCTTCACTTCAAGTGTTTTTCTCATCGCTTCCGGCAGAACATCTTCTCTTACTAAAAAAAAGGTTTCTTCTTTCATGACCTTCTCCTTTATGAAAACTGCACTTTTTTCCTTTTGAAAAAAGAAGAGCAGGCAATCGCTCTTCTTTCATGACTATTCAACAAATTCAAATTCAAAATCAAGCAGACGAACAATATCGCCGTCTTTCGCTCCGCGCTGACGCAGGGCTTCATCGACACCAAGTCCGCGAAGCTGTCTTGCAAAGCGGCGGATTGATTCTTCGCGCTGGAAGTTTGTCATTTTGAAGAGATATTCGACTTTCTCTCCTGTTACGTTGAACGTACCGTCGCTGTCACGGTTGATTTCAAACTCCGCTGCCTCTTTATCGAATTTATAAAGGACGCGGTGATCAGACAGATCCTCTTCCTCATAAAGAGGGAACTCAGGCGTCTTCTCAATCGTATTCATCACTTCATAAAGCAGTTCGCGCACACCTTCGCGGGTAATGGCTGAAACAGGGAAAATCGGAAGGTCGTCCTCAAGCTTCTCTTTGAAGATTTTCAGATTTTCTTCTGACTCAGGCATGTCCATTTTGTTGGCTACAATAATCTGCGGTCTTTCAGTCAGACGCAGGTTGTATTCCTTTAGCTCCGCATTGATTGTCAGATAATCCTCATAAGGATCGCGGCCTTCGCCGCTCGACATGTCGATCACATGCACAATGACGCGTGTACGCTCGATGTGGCGGAGGAACTGGTGGCCAAGTCCGACACCTTCATGCGCCCCTTCGATCAGACCCGGAAGATCTGCCATGACGAAGCTTCGGCCATCGCCCGTTTCAACCACTCCAAGGTTTGGAACAAGCGTTGTAAAGTGGTATTCTGCAATTTTCGGTTTTGCGGAACTGACAACAGAAAGAAGCGTTGATTTTCCTACGCTCGGAAAACCGACAAGTCCTACATCTGCAAGAAGCTTAAGCTCCATGATGATGTTTCGCTCCTGACCAGGCTCACCGTTTTCAGAAAGCTCCGGTGCCGGGTTTGCAGGAGTGGCAAAACGGCTGTTTCCGCGTCCTCCGCGTCCGCCTTTTGCAATAACAGCCTGCTGGCCGTGCTCTGTTAAATCAGCAATAACCGTTCTTGTTTCTTCTTCCATCACAACGGTACCCGGCGGAACTTTGACAATCATCGCCTCCGCATTTCGCCCGTGCTGGTTTTTGGACATGCCGTGCTGTCCGCGGTCTGCTTTAAAGTGGCGCTGATAGCGGAAATCCATCAGTGTGCGCAGTCCTTCTTCCACCTGGAAAATGACATCTGCGCCTTTACCGCCGTCTCCGCCTGCAGGTCCGCCCTTCGGTACGTATTTTTCTCTGCGGAACGCGACAAGGCCATTGCCCCCGTCTCCGCCTTTCACATATATCTTCACCTGATCTATAAACATGGTAATCCTCCGTCCAAGCCAATTATGCAAGTTCAACCGCAACGGTCAATTCATTCGGGGAAAGCTCATAGTGCTTCACTTCAACCCCGCTTTGCTCATTTGCCTTCAGCCAGTTTAATAACAGTGCTTTATCTGTTATTATGCCGTTAAAGTCAAAAAAGAACCGGGCTTGTCTTTGATTGGCTTCTGTTTCTATTGTAATGCTCATATGATTTTCAGCGCAGCGGTCCGCAGCATCATCAAGAATCTGAAAGAATTTTCCGCACCACTCTGTTGCTGTCTGATCGAGTTCAGACAAATCACACGCAGTGCCAAGCACCTCGTATTCGAGGGCATAGTGATGCCTGTGCCAGTTAAATGTCATCAGCATGCTTGCAAACGAAAGCATCTTCAGATTGCAGAGTTTTGATTCATTCTGGGATTCAATCACAATTTCTTCAATAATCTGCTGTACGCGGTCATATTTATTCAGCGTTATGTTTCCTTTTAGTAACTGAAGTTTATTCATCCAGTCGTGGCGGGAATGACTCAGCACCTCGACAATATTCCACTCTTCATTTGTTTTTTTCATGTCGGCACTCCTGCTCCCTTATCTTTCTCTATTCATTTCTCTAGGAGTTTCAACTTGGAAACTGAATGTCGTACTAAATTATAACAAACAATCCAGGGGAAAATAAGGGCAATTTGAAAAAAGCAGAAGGAATCAGCTAGATGGGGGGTATTGAATGAGGCTGCCATCGTTTGCATTTATTAAACAAAAGAAAAACTCTAACCGTGGGCTAGAGTTTTCCTAAAGAAATTATGCTTCTTGTGCTACAGGATATACGCTAACTTTTTTGCGGTCACGTCCGAAACGCTCGAAACGCACAACTCCGTCCACTTTCGCGAAAAGAGTGTCGTCGCCGCCGCGGCCAACGTTTTCACCTGGATAAATTTTCGTACCACGCTGACGGAAAAGGATAGAACCACCGCTTACGAATTCGCCATCTGCACTCTTAGCGCCAAGACGCTTAGAGATTGAATCACGTCCGTTCTTAGTAGAACCTACTCCTTTTTTAGAAGCGAAGAACTGAAGATCTAAAGTTAAAAACATTCTAGTCCACCTCCTGCTGGTTGTTATTTATAACAATGTGTATGAAATGTCCGTAGCTAAGTTCAATTGACTGCAGAGAAACAAGCATTCCCTCAAGCAGAAGCTGTGCCTTGGCGGCTGCATCCTGCTCCAGTTCCTGCGGCAGCTGAAACGAAAGATATCCTCCGTCGCCGCCCTGCTCGACAATCGGCGTTATGCCTGTTAATTTATGTACTGCATTAACAGCGCCGAATGCGACAGCAGATGCTCCAGCACAGACAATGTCCTTGCCGTGAACATCGAAATCGGCATGTCCAGATAATGTAAACGATTCAATTAAGCCGCTGCGAGAGCGGTTAATGACTGCTTTTATCATCTTAAAAAGCCTTAAGCGTTGATTGCATCAATAACAAGTTTCGTGTATGGCTGACGATGACCTTGCTTTTTGCGGTAGTTTTTCTTAGCCTTGTATTTGAATACAGTGATCTTTTTAGCGCGGCCCTGTTTTTCAACTTTCGCTGTAACAGTCGCACCAGCAACGATCGGGCTTCCAACTTTCACGTCATCTCCGCCGATAAATAATACTCGGTCAAAAGTAACAGTGTCACCTTGCTCACCAGCAAGCTTTTCAACGTAGATCGCCTGACCAGCTTCTACTTTGATTTGTTTGCCACCAGTTTCAATAATTGCGTACATTCCTATGCACCTCCTAATTAGACTCAGACTCGCCAGCAGACAGGTGTTCCGGATAATCCGAAAGGCTTTATACCTGCATCTGAGCGGTTGTAGCACGGGTGCTACAATCAATAACATAACAATACTATCAAAAGCGGGCTATCTGTGTCAATCACATTTTCTCTTTATTTTTCAGCAGGCGGATGATTTCTTCCGCGTCTCCCTGGTGAACAATTCTGTATGTGCCTGTTTCAGACGACGGATTCAGGAAGATGCGAAAATGCAGAACGCTCTCAAGACGCTTTACATGCTCGTCCTGTTCTCCCCTGAAAATCCTTGCCGCGTCCTCCGGAAGTTCGACTAAAACGGCTTCATGCTCCATATACTGCCGCTCCCACAGCTCCCGCTCAAGTCTGAACGCTGTCGTTTCCGCTGAAACGACCGTTCCGGTGCCGCTGCAGTGCGGACAGGGGCTCATCAGCAGGGAGGCAAGATCTGGCCGGACTCTTTTTCTTGTCATCTGAAAAATATTCATCTGGGTAAACCCGATGATCCGTGACTGCACCTTATCCCGTTTCGCCTCTTTCAGCATTTCAGAGAGAACAGCCTGCCTGTCATCCTGCCTGTCCATATCAATGAAATCAATAATGATCATTCCGCTCAGATTGCGGAGCCTGATTTGGCGGGCTGCTTCCTTTGCTGCTGCAAGATTTGTCTTCAGCACCGTATCCTGAAGAGAGCTCTTGCCGGAAAATTTCCCAGTATTGACATCAATGACAGTCATGGCCTCAGTCTTATCGATCACAAGGTACGAGCCATTCGGCAGCCAAACGATCCTCTTGAGGGCTTTCTCCATTTCCTGTTCAACCCCATACGCTTCAAAGACCGGCTGCTTAGACTGGTGAAAGATCACCTCCGCCCCTCTGCACCGCGCTTTAAGATCCAGAGCAAGCTCACTATCATCACAGACAATCCGGTCAACTTCCCCCAGGTCATACTCCCGCAGCATCCGGTCAAAAAACGGTGTCCCCTCGGCAAGCAGGGATGGCACTTTTTCCGGTTTCTTCATTTTTACTTCTTCGTATTTCCCTTTTAAATAATCAAATTCACGCGTGAGTTCCTCTTTCTCTCTTCCGTTTGCCGCGGTCCTGAAAACAAGGCCTTCTTCTTCTTTGCAAAGAGAGGCTCCGATGGCAAGCAGCCTCTCTCTTTCAGCGGAGTCTTCAATTTTTTTAGAGACGGCTGTATATCCGGAATCAGGCATATAAACAAGATACTGTCCGCCAAACTCCAGTTTTGCTGTGAGTTTTGGCCCTTTATGCTCTGTTGCCTCTTTTGCCACCTGAACGATGATCTGCTGTCCTTCTCTTATTCTTTTTTCCATAGAGGAAGGAAGATCATGGACAGAAAGATAGCCGTTTTTCTCCGACCCGATATCAACAAACGCAGCCGCCATTCCCTTCAGAACATTTAAAACACGGCCCGCGTAAATGGCGCCGGCCGTTTCATGTATATGATGAATGTGTATTTCCTGAACATCTTTGTCTTCAAGCAGCGCGCAGCGGTTCTCACTGCCCTTTGCATTGAAAAGTAACGTACGCAATGAAACATCCTCATTTCTATAAGTGCTTTCTCTTATTTACTCATTTTATGAGGCCAGCGTCAATAGAGGTAGTTCAGCTCACCGACTGTCGACTGCACGCGTTTATCGGCAAAATAAGCATGCAGCAGCTCATTTTCATCAAGCTCAAACAGTTTTTTTCCGTCACGTTCTACAATAATCGGGTGCTTGCATCCCCTCCTGAACTTCAGGAGAGTCTGATAAATCATCTCATCCTCATCTACTACAATCGGCTCAAGGATCCCCGGGTCCTGTTTATTGCCGTAATACCTCTCAAGCAGAAAACGCATGCTTACAAAGCTTCGGTGTTTGTATTCAGTATATAAGGAATAGATGAGAAACCCTGCAATGATCCAGACGTTCAGCTGCTGCGGAGAAAACAAGAGGAAAACCAGCAAATACACCCCAAGAAAAACAGCTGACACCATCAGCATCAATCGGTGGGCCTCCTGATAGGACCGCCTCACAGATACAAACAAAAACAGCAGCTTTCCGCCATCCAGCGGCCAGATCGGCAGCAGATTAAACAGAAAGATCATTCCGTTGTAAAACGTAAAAAGCTGAAACGTTTCCGGACTCATATAGCCTGCTGAAAACAAAAGAAAGGCAGCTCCCTGCAGAGGAAGATGCTGAAACGGTCCCGCAGCAATCGTAATAAGCTCTTCCTTCAGCGGCCTGTTCCCATGCTCCTCAACTTCTGCCACCCCTCCAAATGGAAGGAGGACAATTGATTTCAGCCTCCAGTCAAAATGTCTTGCAGCCATTGCGTGCCCAAGCTCATGCACAAGAATGATCACAAGCAGAATCAACAGTGACTGAAAGTGGGCAGTCATGACCGAGATTCCCATGATCAGCCATAGAATGGGGTGAATATGAATGTGAAGAAACACAGACAAATATTTATTCAAAGGAGATCACCTGTATCGGGTCTATAAATTGCTCACCCTTTTTAATAGCAAAATAATACGTTCCCTTTTGATCTTCTGCTGCTTTGATTTTGCCGATTTCTTTGCCGTTCTCAACAAAGTCATACAGGGAAACCTGCACTTCTTCGAGGTTTCCGTACCAGCTTTCTGTTGAATCGTCATGCTGGACGACTACCGTCAGACCTGACTCTTCCTTTTTTCCGATTTCAATGACGATACCCTCATTCATCGCTTCCACAAGCGTGCTGCTTGTTTCTACCATCACACCCTGGCCATTGTCTTCAAACGTTTCAAGCACCTTGCCTGATGCAGGAGCGGTATACTGGTCTGAAGCAGGCTGTTTGTCAGCAGCAGGCTTTATCAGAGCCAGAGGGTCACCGAACTGTTCCCCGTACCATTTTGATATTCTCGCAAACTGGAACTCTTCTTCAAACGTGCTTGTGACAACATGCTGAACCTTTTCAAACGGAGGCGAATCATTTTTAAACACGATCGCTGATACCAGCACAAGACAGGCGCCGATCAGCAGTTTGAACATAAACACATCCGGCTTAAACAGCGGATGCTTTCCTCCCCCGGCGTCACTGCCGGGATCGTACGAATGATACGCAGCGCCGCTGTATTTCTCCTCATCATCCGTGTAAGGAAGAGCTGAAAACGGTTTGGGATCCCGTTTAGAAGCATCCCCCAAACGGAGCTCCCGTTTTCTTTTCGCCATTTTTTTCCGCAGATCATCCGCACGATTCCCCATTGCAGCTCCCATCCCCTCATAGCACATTTACTGCATCATATGCCTTGTCCGACGGGATTATGACAAGCCCTGATACAAAAGCGCAAGCGCCAAGGCCCGCTCCGATAGACAGATAAGAATCCGGCAGAAAAGTCCGGTTTTGACTTTTTTGCCGGATTTGTTCTGACAGAGGATTTAGGTGCTGGAGCTGGACGATGATGACTTTGTTATGTTAGCCTATTATTCTTTATAATTTACTTAACAACGAAAAAAACAGCCTCCCTGAATAAGGAGACTGCCCGTTTATACTCTTACACCGAAAAAGCGTTTGATTTTTGTAAACATGCCCGGATTCGCATCCTCAAGCGACTGAAGAGGAACGGCTTCGCCAAGGATCCGGCGCGCGATGTTCCGGTAGGCAATGGATGCGCGGTTTGAAGCGTCCATTGCGATCGGCTCGCCTTTATTGGAAGCTTTAATCACATCATCGTCATCCGCTACAATCCCAATGAGGTCAATCGACAGATGAGCAACAATATCATCTATATCAAGCATATCGCCGTCTTTTACGAGATGATTCCGTATCCGGTTAATCACAAGTTTTGGAGGCTCAATGCTTTCTTCACGTTCAAGCAGTCCGATAATTCGGTCTGCATCCCGCACCGCAGATGTTTCGGGAGTTGTTACGACAATTGCCTTGTCCGCCCCTGCGACTGCGTTTTTAAAGCCCTGCTCAATGCCTGCCGGACAGTCGATCACGATATAATCGTAGTCCTGTTTCAGCTCATCAACAAGCTTTTTCATCTGGTCGGGATTCACAGCCGACTTGTCGCTCGTCTGAGCAGCAGGAAGCAGGTAAAGCCTGTCTTCAAAGCGTTTATCTTTAACCAGAGCCTGATGAATTTTGCAGCGCCCTTCTACAACATCCACCAGATCATAAATGATCCGGTTTTCAAGTCCCATTACAACATCGAGGTTTCGAAGACCGATGTCAGTATCAATGAGACATACCCGTTTTCCTAAAATCGCCAATGATGTTCCTAGATTGGCAGAAGTCGTTGTTTTTCCAACTCCGCCTTTGCCAGAGGTAATAACGATTGCCTCACCCACGGTTAAATTCCTCCCTCAAACCTTGTCAATTCAGGTCGTAAATGAGTTAACTGCTGCAGTCGGTCAATGACGATCGACTCGCTTTCATCTATGTACGCACATTCCATCTCATGCGTTTCTTCCCGGACATAATCAGGCGCTCTGCCGACTGTTGAGCCAATCCGGATTTGCGACGGCATCATCACGGATGCGGCAATGACAGCTGAGCTCTTCCCGTTATATCCGGCATGAGCAATTCCTCTGAGTGTTCCCATAATGAAAATGTTGCCCCCGGCAATCACAGTGCCGCCAGGATTCACATCTCCTATCAAAAGAAGATCACCGTCAACCTTAAGAACCTGGCCTGAACGGATGACCTTTGCCACAGAAACGATTTCCGCTTCTTTCTTCATGCGTGCGGCATGTTCTTTTGTAACAACATTGCTTTCGAATGTTTCAACAACCAGATTACGCTTTTTCTGAATCACAGCCTCAATTTGTTCCTGATGGCTTCTGTGAAGCAGGCGGTTGCCCGCTTTTACGTTAACGGTGATCGTTGGCCCATCTTCATGTATATACTGTTTCAGAGACAGCATCTGCTCAAGATCATTCAGCAGTTCTTCAAACGAACACGAATCATCAAGATGCAGGGTTAAGCCGTCTTTCGTGCCTTTTATCGTGACATAATGCTGTTTTTGAGCCTTCATGACGTTCACCTCAACGACTATACAATTTCGACAGATCGATGCATTCTTCCTCTTTTTAAAACGCAATTTCTCAAACTTTGCCCGTTTCCTGATTCAGGAAGAATGGCTCACAAGCAGTACTCATTTCACCCGGCCATATCTGTCTGCACAGGCAGTAATCTGCTGTCAGATTACAGTCTACAGATCATCCATATAGTCCCTTTTCACTTTTGAAATAAAACGGCTCATCGGATAGATCAGGACGATGGCGCCAACTGAGTTTGCAAGAATCGTCGGAAGAAGCCTCAGATTTGTAAAATCATAGAATGGCAGATTTGAATAGCCGATCAGCATCTGAATGCCGTAAGAATAAAACTCCAAAAGAGTAACTGCCAGCAAAGACAGGAAAAGCACAACAAGCATGTTCCCTTGAAGAGCCTTCAGAGCTTTTGAGATCAGGTAGGCAAACAGCGGATAGGCAAACAAATAGATGCCGAGGATTTCGGTATACACAATATCATGCAGCAAACCGAAAACCATTCCGTAGATGATCCCCATCTTCTGGCTGTAGTAAGCCGTAATAAAAACGACGGATAGCATCACAAACCTCGGGATAATCACTTGATCTTCGGATGTGAACGGAAGCTCAATCAGATCGGTAAAGGTGCTCTCCGATATAAAAACGAACAAAATGAAAAGAGGAAGGAGGATACGGTTCATGATTCCTCCTCCTCCTCTGGATCCATATTTGTAATATCGATTGTTTCTTTTACTCTGTCTGTTACAAATACCCGGTCAATATCATACAGATCTGCTTCCGGCTTAATGTAGGCCATTTGCGATAGTCCGTAGGAATCTGGTTCAACCTCGAGCACTTCACCAATAACAAGTCCTTCCGGGAAGATTCCGCTGCTGCCGGAAGTCACAACTTTCTGGCCTTTTTCGATTTTGACGTCCGATTCAATCTTCTTAAGCAGAAGAGCTTTTTTCTTCTCGTCATATCCTTCGATCAGACCGAAAATATTCGGCTGTCCGTCTTTGCCCTGAATTTCAGCCGCGATCCGGTTTTTCCGGTCAGGGGAACTTAAAAGCTGAACGGTGGAGTTGAATTTAGAAGTGCTCTTCACTTTCCCGATCAGGCCTTTATTTGTAATAACAGCCATATCCTTTTCAACGCCGTGCTGTGATCCTTTATCAATGGTAATCAGATCAAACCATCTGCCCGGGTCCGGGTTGCGGGCAATCAGCGCTGCCGGAATGGGGTTGTATTCCCTTAATGATTCCTGTGCACCCAGCTCTTCGCGCAGCTTTTCATTATCGCGTCTGAGAGCCTGCAGCTCTGTTTCAATTTTCATATGCTCATCGATCTTGCTTTTGAGGAGCTTGTTTTCTTCATACGTATTTTTAAGATCGCCGACATTCTCAAAGAAGCCCGCTACATATTGTGCGGGCTTATGAAAGACTGTCTGAAATAATCCTGTTGAATCTTTGACAAATTGCTCCGGCCAAGTAAGCTCTCTGTCTTCTTTTAGCGAATAGCCGATCAATGCCACTAAAAAGATAATACTGACCAGGAGCAGGATAAGACGTTTATTCAAGAAAAACTGCGGCATGTGACTTTACACCCTCTTACTATTTGCTGTGTTCGCAGGAATCAGTCCTTGCAAATGCAGCTGTTATGGAGCGGACCTTCTGCAGGTACCTGTATTATCTGCTGTCTTTTGCTTTTGTTTTGAAAAGATGAATATGTTCAAGAGCTTTGCCGGTGCCGATTGCTACACAGTCAAGAGGATTCTCGGCAATAAGGACAGGCATGTTCGTTTCTTCACTAATCACTTTATCAATATTGCGGAGCAAAGCGCCGCCGCCAGTAAGGACGATGCCGCGGTCCATAATGTCCGCTGCAAGCTCAGGCGGAGTCTTTTCAAGTGTGTTTTTAACAGAATCGACAATTGAATTTACCGTATCGCGAAGAGCTTCTGCAATTTCTTTCGCAGTAATTTCAATTGTTTTCGGAAGACCTGTCAGAAGATCACGGCCGCGGATGTCCATGTTCTCAACGCCCTCAGGAGATCCTGCTGAACCGATTTCCATTTTAATGGATTCAGACGTGCGGTCACCGATCATCAAATTGTATGTTTTGCGGATGTAGTTGACGATTGCATCATCCATTTCATCGCCTGCTACGCGGATTGACTGTGACGTGACAATTCCGCCAAGAGAGATGATGGCTACTTCAGTCGTACCGCCGCCAATATCAACAACCATGCTTCCAGTCGGTTCCCAGACAGGAAGATTTGCACCGATCGCAGCTGCAAACGGCTCTTCTATTGTATAAGCATCACGTGCACCAGCCTGTCTTGTTGCATCGATCACTGCACGTTCTTCTACTGCTGTAATGCCGGAAGGAACACAGACCATAACGTAAGGCTTGCTTGAGAAAATGCCTTTCCCTTTTGTTGCTTGTTTTATGTAATACTTCATCATTGCTGCTGTTGTTTCATAGTCGGCGATAACGCCGTCTTTCATCGGGCGGAGCGCCACTACATTGCCGGGTGTGCGTCCGATCATATTTTTCGCGTCGTTTCCTACTGCCACGATCGACTTCGTATCCGTCTGCATCGCCACAACTGAAGGCTCGCGCACAACAATTCCTTTTCCTTTAACAAATACCAGTGTATTGGCCGTACCCAAATCTATACCAAGGTCTCTTGTCCCAATTCCAAACATTAATTGTATCTCCCTTTCTGAAAACCGAATTACTTATTTTAAAAGCAGTCAAATGCGACGGCGAAAAAAACTCATAAACATTATTATAGCGTAATTACACACATTATTATAGCGTAATTACACAAAAATAAAAGTGTTACAAATATCCTTTTTCTTTTAAACTCACATATTTTTGCTCGCCGATAATAAGATGGTCCAAAAGCTCTATCCCTAACATTTTACCACACTCTGTTAATCTTTTAGTAACTTCAATATCTTCTCTGCTAGGGGAAGGGTCGCCTGACGGGTGGTTGTGGATGCAGATAATCGAAGCGGCAGAGCGTTTCAGCGCTTCTTTAAATACTTCGCGGGGATGAACGATTGAGGCATTCAGGCTTCCGATAAAAACGGTTTGTTTATGAAGCACCTGATTTTTCGTATTTAAATAGAGGCAGACAAAATGCTCCTGTGACAAAAAGCGCATTTCCTCCATGACATAATTGGCGCCGTCCTGAGGGGATTTAATGACATATCTGTCTTCATAGGCAAGACGGTTGATCCGTCTGCCGAGCTCAAGCGCCGCCAGAACCTGAACGGCCTTAGCCTCTCCGATTCCGGAAATGCTCGTCAGCTCGGCGACTGATGCTTCCTTTAAAAACCGCAGGCCTTCAAAATGGTTGAGCAAACGGTTGGCAAGCTGCAGAACAGACTCTTTTTTTGAACCTGTTCGAAGCAGGATGGCAAGCAGCTCATGGTTTGCGAGACTTTCAGGACCATCATGAATCAGCCGTTCACGCGGCCTGTCTTCCAACGGGAAATCATGGATTTTCAGCACGTCCAATCTGTTTCTCCTCCTGATTCCCTCTCTGCCTTTCTCTTAACGGATGTAACCCGCTTTTTTCAGCTCTCTCGCTGTCCTTGACAAAGGAAGTCCTACGACAGAAAAATAATCACCGCGGATCTCTTTTACAAACAGTGATCCAAGACCTTGTATGCCGTAGGATCCCGCCTTGTCCATCGGCTCTCCGGACAGCACATACTCTTCAATGTCTTCAACTGTAAGCGGCCAGAATGTCACATCTGTCTGCTCGTAAAAAACGATTTTCTTCTCCTGATGCAAAATGGCAACACCTGTGAGCACCTGATGTGTTTTGCCAGAAAGCTTGGCAAGCGTTGTCTTTGCATCCTCTTCGTCGGCAGGTTTTCCGAGAATTTCGCCGCCGTAAACGACTACTGTATCCGATCCAAGAACAACGGAGTCTCTGAAGCGCTCTGCAACAGCAGCGGCCTTCTGCTCAGCGAGAGACATGACAATGTCAGAGGGCGAAAGCGCAGGGTCAACTGTCTCTTCCACATCACTGACAACAACAGTAAACGGGATGCTGACTTTTTCAAGAAGCTCTTTTCTGCGCGGAGATCCTGAGGCTAAAATAAGATGATGTTTCATTCTTCAACATCCTTTCATTCGGTATAAAGGGAGATACACTCGTATCTTAGCAAACACCGGCAGGTTTCACAAACGGCCAAAATAGAATTTTGCACGAAAAAAAGCAAGGATTAACGGTTGTGTTTGCTCTGTATTCGGAAAGCGCGGATAAAAAGACTGGCTGGTCCCCCCAACAGCCTCCTTATAATTATGCAACTTAATAATCAGTTTTTTCTCAATTATCAAGTAGCTTTCTCTTACTTTCTTTTTCTTACTATGTATTTTTGTATTTGTTGACTAATCATCTTTTGATTTTCCAGTTCCTATTAAACCATCGAATACTTCCAATAATCTAATACCCGAGATTTACGCTCGTATTCTAGTTCATTTTCCGATGTCTTAACATTTTGCTTCAGTTTCCAAGACATTCATTGAAATCCACCATAATTCATCTCTAAAAAAAAAGAATATAAGTATAAGTTACTTACATTCTTTACTGTTTTGAAATTTAATTGTTCATTTCTCTCTAAAATTTACAAAAGGGTCTAAAGTCTTTCTTTTCTTTGAACCAAAGAAATACACTATATCCTAAAAGATTTTTAGGCAAGTCTTCTACAGCAGTATTTGAATCAATATCACCATTTTTGTATAAGTTATAGAGGTTAAATAATTTCTGATAAGGTTCACATACCTGATTATAAATACGATTAATCATTTTATCATGTTCTACATTTACAAAGTTTGAGATATCAAAACTTTCCTTTTCTACATACAATTTTTCAATTATTTGAGGATCATTTTTCTCAAGTATTATTTTAACTTTTTCAAAGTGCTTCGAATATAAATGTAGTGAATCAGTAAAATGCCTTTGATGACCAACTTTACAATTAATTTGTTCTGCAATATAGCTTTGTAATAAATAGAAAACTAGTACATTATAGGGTACACCTAAATACACATCATTTGATCTATTAATAACGGTCATATCTAATTTATTATCTCGTATTTTTAACATTATCGATACGTTACAAGGAATATCTTTTGAATCATAACCCAAATCCCTACTACTCCACATTGTTAAAACTACTCTTCTTGTAGTTTTATCTTTCTTTAAAACTGATATAGCTTTTCGAATTTGGTCTTGACCGTTAAGAGTCCTTAATCGATAGCCATAAGCCCCATAAAGTGTTTGTCCATCATCAGAAAATTGATTATAGTTCTTAATAAAATAGCTTAAAGGCTCTAACTGATTTGAACCACTTATCAACCAAGAATACTCCATTAGAGCAAAAAAAGGATTAAATCCTCTACCATCTAACAGAGGCATTCTAAAGATATCCTTATTGCTAATCTCAAAGTATGCAGGTCCTAAATCTCGGACATCTCCATTCCTAGAATTAGTAATAGATGAGGTACTGTTTATTGATTCTTTTAATAAGTTGTAATAAATTTCACTAAAGTTATTACCTAATATAGTGAGCAAAGGTATCTCCCCAATATACATACTTTTATAATTTCACAGCTATACTTAGTACAAAATCAGAATACTTATCCCAATAGCCTATCCCCTCATTTTTCTCAAAGGAAAACTTAAACTGTTTTTCTTCTAAAATAATACTGTGGATATTTATGTCAAATATTGATTCAACATTGTAACCAATAGAAGATAAGCACTTATAACAAGCTTCCTTAGAACTCCAAGCAATAGTTAACAATGTATGCATATCTTCTTTGGAAGTTTCCCTTAGCCACAAATCCTTTTCACATTCAGACAAAAAATAGTTAGGGAATTTATAGTGCCTAATTTTAATTTTTTCTATGTCGCAGCCTATAGAATTAAATTCCGAGCTAGAACAAGAAAACCCAACCCCTCTACAATGTGCAATAGAAAACCTTATATCATTATCATAATTAAATAGAAAAGGTGAACCATTTCTTCTATTTTTAATATTTAATAATTTTATATCTTCATTGTCTAAACCTAGACATCTTATTATTGAATATTTTGCAGTAATTCTACCAGCCAACCAATTACAACCGTTTCTTAAATACCTCTTATTATTTTCCCATAATTCTAGCTCTTCTTTATGTAAACAATTTAAATCTTCAGTAGTATATCCCTTAATAAATGCATGTATTTTTTTATTTAGGAGCTTAGAGCTACTTTTATTTATTGGGCTATCAAGCATCAAAATTAAGTTCCACTTGTTTCTGATTGGCACATATGTCAACCATTTTGCTAAAGTTTGCTTTAGGACTTATAGAGCCTAAGTCAGCGTGAGTTGCGATACATGTTAGTTTTCCAACCTTATAACCAGCTTCTTTAGCAATAAACTCTAATAATCTACCCAATCCAAGGTAATTTCCATAAGCCTTTTGGACAAAGTATTGGTTTCTGTATACTGCAGTTAAATCTACAAACTCTTTTCTAATCTTTACACTTATAAAACTCATACAAGGAAAACCCATCTGATTATTAAGGTCTAGAATTGGATCATATATAGACATTTCGTACATAACCCTTATACCTCTACCATTTTCTTTTTCTCTACTTAATTTGAAGATAGTATTTTCTAATTGATTAAAACATTTATCTGTTCCATACCCGCATTGAACTAATCTTCCAAAGTAAGTTCCTTTATTATTTTCTTGAACTTTCCGTAATGTTGGATATACTTTAATAAACCTTTCATATAATTTATTTCTATTTTCACTTTTAGACCAAATTCCATAAGGGAAAATTGTATTAGCAACAGTTTCAATACTTTGATTCCCCATACCTAATAAAACACTATTAAACTGCCTTCTCGTCTCTGAGTCATCTTTTGTAGGATCTTCAACCTCAACTATTAGATTATAATCTTCTCTACCATTTTTTAGTAAATGATTAATAGCATTTTTCCATGCGTTAGAGATATTTTCACCCTTAATAACATCATTCATAGTTATGCCCCCTTAGGAATAGTCCAGGTTCCAATACTATATTTTGTAAAATATTCATAAGAAACATATGCGTAGCCACTATCTCCCCAATCTGCACCCCAACTATTCCTAATAATAAAACATTTGTTTCCATCATTTCTTTCTCCATAACCTACAATTACAATTGCATGATAACCTTCAACAGATTCAATGGAAGGGACATCTATAAAATTATTTCCAGGGGATAACCAAAATGTTGGTTGTACTACAACACCAGCGATTACAGACCGTTCTTCACTAAGTTGAGTTTCTATATCACTTATAATCTGGCTAACTGTATTATATGAGGTTATTTTTCTGGTTTCAGCTTCAGTTAATATTCCTTTTGGAATATCTTTAAGTAATAAGGGGAATTCCGAAGTTTCTCTATAGGGTAATAAATCATTTGTTGTATGACCATAAAGATAAATTGATTTTAATGCTGTAATTATACTTACTCCTTTATCATCGTAAGCTCCTTGGATTGATTTTGCACAGCTAAATAGAAACTCTTCTGACAATCGCTCTTCTAAGTTTCTATGATGCTCATGACTAGAAGTAACCGCAAAAGCAGTACACGTCCCTCTTCTACCTTGATCTCTTACTTCCGGAAAACTATATCTTAGATCCACTGTGAATTTGTATTTTTGACTCATAATTTCAAATAACCCCTTTAAGCAACCAAATTATTTATGTGAATGCCATGTCTCTTCTTTTGAACAGAGATATTTAAATTGAACATATTTATCGAGTCAGATAAAGGTCGCCAAGGTCGATTGTGATATAGATTCAATTTTATGTCCTCAATTTCCTCAATCTTCAATATAATATTTCTAATACCAGAACCTCCAAACATACTGCTATCTTCTTGAAATGAATTCCAAAAAGTGGTTATCCCCTCGATATCCGGAGGTAATATCCACTTATATCCAGTAGTTGGATTTTCCTCCAATAATATTCTTACTTCATCTCCAACATTTGGATAAATAGTACTAGCCTTCTCTTCCTCCGATAAATTCCAAATATTATTCCAATTTGAAGAAAGTTTATCAATTCCATATTCTTTTTTAATCTCTATTGGTTCTACGTCTAATTCATCAAATTTTTTCTTTGTTTGAAAAATCTTTAAAGTAAATAGTCTATTTAATGTAGCCTGGTAACTAGTCCCCATTCTTAAAGAAAGGTCATAAACAGCTCTAGGATTAATTAATTCACTGTCCCTTATACCTATATTTTTAAGAATACTCAATACTAGTCTCCTAGGCATTAGCAAACAAGAAGCAAATTCTTCTGCAATCCTCTCATTATCTTCTCTTTTATAACTTTCATAAAATAACTCTTCTGAGGTATCAAAACTTGCTGAATCTCCCCTTATAAAATGACAAAATTCATGTGCTGCTGTATACCTTTGTCGAGATAATGGTAAGTTCTCATTTATCAATATCCCTGCACGATTCTCTTTTGTCTCAGGTATATATGCACCAGCTAAATTCTCCAGTTTTTGAAAATTTAAAATTACGTTACAATTATCAATTATCTTAAATATGTCTACTGGTTCTGTAAGAGAAACTTTGCATTTCGCTAAAACTCTTGAAGCGTCTGCGAAGGCTGTTTTAATTATTTCTTGTCTAGATAAACTCATTGTTACACCCCTATTTCATGTTTGAAAGTATGTATGAAAACCTCATTACATGTTCACGATCGTTATCTGATAAATCAGAAGTTGCTCGGGCCATCACTTCAACATCAGATTTAAAACTATATTCGCTATCTAAAAAATAATTTATGGAGTGCTTATATAACTTTGAAAACTTTTCTAAATCCTCTGTTTTTGGTATCACCTGACCATTTTCGATTTTAGTCAAGGATTCTAAGGGAATATTTAAGATTTCTGCAACAGATTCTAAAGTTAGCCCAACGTAATCGCGTGCATTGATTAATCTTTTATTTATATTCATGTTTTCCCCTCCAAAATCTCATCTACTAGTGTACAAAAATCTTTGAAAGAAGATTTAACACGTTTATGTACTTGTTTTACTGGTATATTAATGCCCATATCTTCTTCCAACATACCGATTATTTCTAAAAAAAAGATTGACTCCACATCTGTATCACCAAATTCAAGAATTTCATTAATAATTCTTTCCGCACTGTCACCACAAATATCTTCAAGATAGTCTGCGATTTTCTCAACTAATTCTCCTTGCATTTGTATCATCCTTTATTTTTCTACTTCATTTGAGATTCAATTATCTGTACGATATCTTTATTTAATGATTGAAAATCCTTTGTGCCATCAACAATCTTTATCCTATCTGGGTCTTTCTCAGCAGTATATAAAAATCCTTCACGAACTCTACTTTGAAAATCTATTTTTTCTAAATCGAATTTGTCTAAGGTTTTATTATCCCTTAATGCAATTCTTTTCTGGGCAATTTTCGGCTCTATATCTACTAAAAAAGTAATATCTGGTTTTCTATTATTAGTCGCAAGATTTGTTAAAGTACTAATTATATTGATATCAAGACCTCTTCCAAATCCTTGGTACGCTATAGAACCATCAATACCTCTGTCACTAATAGTAATTACCCCTTCTTTACTATTAGGCTCTACAATCTTCTTAAAAGTCTCATGTCTATCAGCTTCAAACAAAAATAACTCAGATAAACTTTCTGGTTTAACATCTAAATTAGTTACGAGGATATTTCTTAATAAACCACCTATTAAAGTTCCGCCTGGTTCTTTTGTTAACGCTACATTTATTGACTGTTTTTTTAAGTATTCATACAAAAGGCCCGCTTGAGTCGACTTTCCAGATCCACCAATTCCTTCAAAAGTAATCCATAGTCCCTTCATTGTCATCTCTCCATTTACTATATTTAGTTAATTATACAGTTTTAAAGCTTATATAAATACTTAAAAGGCTAAAAAATTGTTTATTTTTTACAAGAGTCGAAAGTAGTTCTTTTGAATTATAGTATTAATAAAAAACCGGGAAATTATTACTTTATGTGGATCAACAAAGAAACGAGTTTGAATTAATTAACGAAAAATTAACTCTTTCAGGCAACAGTTGTACTATGTGTTGAAGTATTTGTAAAACAAATAGATATGATACTGAACAAAAAGAAATGCTTGATCAATCACATAAAAGTTATCGATGTAGATAACTTTATTAGCAGCACAAAAAATGAAATTAATAATGATTATTATTCTGACACTAGTAATCCCTACTATTAAAATATTAGAAAAAGCTAAGCCATCAAGGTCATATTCCTTCGACGACTTAGCTTTTATTCAAAAAAGGTTCTGGGATTTTATCAGCTTTTACATAGAGAGGATGTCTTGGATACCCATATCGTGTTAACTCTAATGTATATATAGGAGTACTAATATCTTTTAACAATTGTAAAACTTCCTTATCTCTATCTAATAAACTCCCTTTGGTCCCCCAAGCGAGTACTACTTTATCAGATCTATTCAACGCTTCTCTAATATATTCATTATTTTTTTCACCTATAGGATCATGCGCTGAAATTAATAATTTGGGATCTGTTGACCTATAGGCGAAAAGATTCACAACTTCAAGTGACCCAAATCCCCAACCCATAGCAAATTTTATACATCTGCGAAGTGTTGGATCATCTTCTTGGTCATCTGCTGTACTAGGGTTTAACATGATAAAAGTAATCCTTGGAAGATTTTCATTCCAAATTCTCCACAAAGAGTACCTATATTCTTTCTTTTCATCAATTATAGCACCACTTAAATTCTTATTTAATTCATCATGGAATGTTAATTGCATCTGTATCACCTATTATAATTATATAAAATATATAAATTTTACATTCTCAATTCTATTTTACTAACGGATAACTAACTTAACAAGTAAATAAGGGCATTAACTCGGATATTCCGCCCAATAATACTGAATAAAATAAAAATATTATAAGTTTAGTAATTTTTAAGATTTTACTTCACCCTAAAAACCTTGAAAATATGTCCCAAGATAATCAAAGGGGTAGAACGTTTCAGCGCTTCTTTGATACACTCGTATCTTAGCAAACACCGGCAGGATGCACAAAAGGCCAAAATAGAATTTTGCACGAAAAACAGCAGCTTTTTCCCGCAAAAAAAGCACCTCTTTTCATAGAGATGCCCCGGGAAATTCAGTTAAGCGAAACAAGCAGGTCCATCAGCTTCTGCTGTGCGGCCCATCCTGTCTTTTCATCAGCACCTTCAGCAAGCAATGACGACACATCCGTTAATTCTTTTTTCATCGAAACAAGACGTTCATCCTTCGGTTTAAGCTTTCCAAGCTCTGAAAGAACAGCTTCAGATTTCGATTTTACCTCTTTGCCGTTTCCTTCCACCGCGGCGGATGAGAGGGAAACAAGTGTTTTGAAATGGCCGATGAATGCTGACGCATCTTCATTTGATTTCACAGAGAAGTCAGCCGTTTTTCCGCTCCATGTATCAATGGAGCTGGACTTATAGACATTGCTCAGCCCGTCTGCCTCCTGTTTTTCATTGCCGACTCCCCCGTAAACGAAGTAGGAGCCGTCTTCCTCAACTGCTGCAGCAGGAAACCCTTTAGCTTTTAAGTCGGCAGCCGTGGCATCGGCACCCTCCTTAGAAGAAAACTTTCCGATTTGAGCGAAGTAAAGCTGAATCGTTTGCTCTGCAGCTCCTGCGCCCGCATCCCCGCCTGCTGCCTCAGGAGCCGCCGTTTCTCCTTCCGCCTGTCCCGCGCCTGTCTGAAGAGCGGCAGGAAGATCCTCGTCTGACATGAAATTCAGGGCAAGAAATCCGAAGCTTACGCCCAGCACAATCGCGAGCACAATGGTGATGGCATATTGCTTAAATGGATACGCACTTAGATGAACCTTTTTCCCAGTACTGAAGTATGGAGAATGCTTGGATTTAGAGGATACCTTTTTAACGGCGACAACTTTGGGGTCATCCTGGAAAACCTCCCCGTCATCATCCGGGAGGACCCATGTGAACTCATCTTCTTTTTCAGCATCAGACGCGGCCGCCTCCTGCTCTGCCATCGCTTTTTCATTCCAGCTCGTTACAGGAATGTCAGGCTTTTCTGCCTCTTCCTCTTTCTTTCCTTTTTTTCGATTATTCTTCCCCTTCCAATTCCGTTCCTCGCCATTGATCTTAACCTTCATTGCATGTGCACGCTTGTCCACCTCTACACCGCCTATCTGTACGAATCGAGTATTTGGTTTTCATGCTAGCACAGCAAAAATAAAAAAGAACAAGACATTTGTCGTCTTGTTCAGAAAGGTTTTCGTCAAATACCCGCTCTATTCGCCATCTTCTTCCTTTACGAGGGAAGTGTTGAGGGGATTCAGCTTGCCCCCCGGCTCGGGCGCTGCCACTTTTGGCGTTTCATCCTTAAGGTCCTGAAGAGTATCCATATAAAAGGCGGAGACCTGAAGGGAATACTTCAGCGGTTCTGCTTCCTGATCAAGGGAAGTCAACTCTTTTGCTCCATTAAACGTTAGCAGGTCAACTTTCGCGACGCGCTGCTGTGTTTCAAGTTCTGCAATAAAGGCTTCCATGTCGAAATAGTTGCCGGACGTCACCTCTAGCGTAATAAGGATGCGTTTAAGTCCCTCAGGTGCCGCTGGCAGTTCGGCTGCCGGTGCAGCAGCCTGGGCATTTTCAGGCTGAACAGGTGCTGTCTCAGCTGAATCTGGAACCTCAGGGCTTTCAGTCTGACCAACAGGAGTTTCATTATCGGCTGCTTCAGGCTGGGTTTTTTCCGGTTCAGCAGGCGGGGGAAGAAGGGCGTTTTCACTCTCAGCAAACGTGATGCTCTCAATTTTACTGTTTGAAATGGTCTCCGCCCTTTCAAGATCAAGCACAATCTGCTCCACCATCGGGGAAACCGGGACTTTTCGCTGTAATTCTACAGAATGAACGGGAGCCTTTGTTTCTGTCGAAGGATTCTCTTCTAGAGCAGCCACCTGGGCGTTTAGCATGTTTTTTGAAGTCTCAAGCGTGCTGATTTCCTGTTTTACAGGCTTCAGAAACAGAAAGTACGCACCAAAATAAAGCAGGCCAAGCAAAAGGGCTGCTGCAAGCAGGACGATAAGATGTTTTTTATGAAGATGAATTGTCATCAGCCTGTTCCCCGCTCTCTGCCTGTAAATAATCCGGATTCACTCTGAGAATGTACTGTGCTTCTGACCTCGAGACCTCATTGGTTTCTTCTTCAGGCGTGACAGTTCCTTCGCCTTTGACCGCAGCTATACTGATCAGGTCAGCTTTTGTAAAATAAGATGATTCTTTCAATCTCGCAAGATAGTACGCTGCCTCGCGGTTTGTATCAAACTGGACAGAGAGGGTCAGCTCTCCTGCGTCATTGTAGGAGAAGGTTTTGAAGAAGCCCCGTTCAGGAAGTTTGCCTGCGAGTTCTTTTACTACCGGAACAGAATCGAGCGAAACGCCATCAGCATATTCAACAGCGCTTTGAAGAGCGGAAACAGAAGAGCTTGAACTGCCTTCTGTTCCTTTCTCAGCCATGAGCCGCTCAAGCTCTGATTCAACTGCCGCAACCTGGTTTTTAACGTCTGCTTTTTCTCCATTGGCAGAAGTCAGCTGAATGATAAAAAGCCCCGCAAAGATGACGGCGATAAAAGCAAGAAGAAGATAGAGCGTGGCATTGGCCACATTCCTGGGATCTTTCTTCGGCAGCAAATTAATATCGGCCAGCATTTAACGCACCTCTTTTAATGCCAGACCGGCAGTCAGATAAAACAAAGCAGGCAGCGGAGTTTTATTCAACGTTTCAGCTTGCGCATTCTTTAATGAATCAACAGGATAGTCATACCGTTCAGCCAGAAGCCGCTCTGCTTCATGGAGCAGCGGGTGATCTCCCGTCAGGATGAAGGATGAAACTTCATCATTCCCCTGATTCAGTGAAAATCTGTAGAAATTGAGGACATGGTCGATTTCCTTTATGATTTCGTTTGCCTGGAGACGGAAATCTTCTGGTGACATGCTCACGCTAATTTGTTCAGATTCACGGATATTCTTCTCAACCTCTATATTCCGCATAAACACAGGCTGCTCCTGCTGAAAGATGCTCAGGTTTACGCCTGACAGATCATACTGAATAAGCATGACAGAGGATGCATGATCCACTTTTGGTTTTTGATTCAGGTAAAAGCGGTACTGGCAAAGGGGAGAGATATCGGCGGCATCCGGTTTCAGGCCCGCACTGTCAAACAGGTCTGAATAGCTCCTGACAAGCTCTTCGCCCGACGCAAACAGCAGCAGCTGAAGCTCCTTGTCCGTCCGGCCAGTTACGATATAGTCAAATACAGATTCATCAAAAGGCAGATGGATCGACGAACCGATTTCGACATAGAGATGCCCTCGAATCTCATCGTCGATTAAATCGCCGGGGACACTCACCTTCCGGATCACTACATGGGAATCAGGAACCGTAAACCGTACTTTCCTGCCCTTAATGCCCCATTCTCTCACACACTCATCCAGAATTAGTGAAAGGGTGTCAAAATCCTGGATGACCCCTCCGCGGATGAGCCCTTCAGGAAGCAGGCGCTCTTCGCACATCCCCATCATCAATGGTTCTGCCTGCTTAAGTTCCGCATAGCGGATGGCATCATCTTTGATCGTAAAATTTCCTGTCTTTTTGCTGAAACGAAATCCGGAAAGCCTCAATATGCTCCCTCCTTTCCTAATAACCGATCAAACGGATATACCAGTCTATTAATGTTTCTCCGAAAAAGTAGGCTGCAAGAGTCCCCGCCATGATGGAAGGTCCGAACGGCATCGGCTCCTTCCGCTTTGCTTTTCCAAAAAGCATCGCAATCCCTCCGGCAAGCGAACCGGCGAGACACGAGAGAAAGAAGGCAAGCAGTACAAGCTTCCATCCAAGCGCAAGGCCAAGAACTGCAAAGAGCTTGATGTCCCCGCCGCCCATACCTTTGCCCCTCGTCACGAAAGCAATCGCATAAAGCAGCGAAAACCCGGCTGCAGCACCTGCCAACGGAGCCCACCAAGGCGAAAGCGGAATTAAAATTCTTTCAAGAGCCAAAAGCCCGCCGAAAAAAAGCAGTACTTTATCAGGAATCACCATGTATTTCACATCAGACACAAAAATAATCATAAACAGCGAAATCAGCGTCAGGGCAACAGCCAGTTCCCCCGTCCATCCCAAAAGCAAAGCCGCCGCTGCAAAAAGCAGCGCCGTCATCCCTTCCACAAATGGATACAGCGGAGAAATGCGGGCTTTGCACTTTCTGCACTTACCGCCCTGTAAAACATAAGAAACAACAGGAATAAGCTCGCCTGCTGTTAATGTATGTCCGCACCCCGGACACGCGGAGCGGGGTGCGACTATGGATTGTTTCATTGGGACGCGAAGGCCGACTACGTTGTAGAAGGAGCCTAGTAGGAGGCCGTAAGTAAACAATATTAAGCAAAAGAAATACGCCATATCTATATTAGAGACCAATTATTTTTTTAACTCATCGGCTATTAACTGCTCTGTAGCACCTGTGGTAAGACCACTTATACTATTGACCTTATGCCCTGTAATTGTATAAGTCAGTTTATCATTTGTACCCTTAGTAACAGTTAGAACGAAATTACTTGAACGATCAAGATATTTCGACAAATCATTTTTTGTGCTAGTTTTCTCTAATGTTTGAGGATAGGTAGGTGTAGGTTCACTAGCTACATATAACTTAGCAGCATCTATGATCTGAGAAGCTTCAGTCAGAGCAGCATCATCTTTAGAGTTAGCTATCACATTCCCAATAGCAGGCACAGCAATAGCCGCAATAATCCCCAAAATAACAACAACAGCAAGTAATTCAATCAGTGTTAATCCCCGTTCGTTCTTAAGCATTTTTTTAAACATGTCTCTTTCTCCTTATCTAGTAAATTAGAAGTATAGGTCTTTGTGTTTATTCTACCGTCATTATAGCATACAAAATTGGATTTTACTTCTATTTTTTCCACGAAAATTAATTTATTTTGTTGAAAATATCAAACATAGGTACTAGGATGGAAGTCACGACTACACCGACAATTCCTGCAAGGAAGACAATCATCAGGGGTTCGATGAGGGACTTCAGCCTGTCTGTCGCCTGCTCGACCTCATCTTCGTAAAAATCCGCGACTTTTGCGAGCATTTCGTCGAGTGAGCCCGTTTCTTCTCCAATTGCGATCATTTGTGTGACAAGCGGAGGGAATACCCAGTGTTCTCTCATCGGCTCCGTAAGAGAATTACCTTTTTCAAGAGCGTTTCTTGAGTCTTTCAGCACCCGGCTGATCACTTCATTTTCTACAATGCTCTCTACTATTGAAATCGCCTGCAGGATCGGAACGGAGCTTGAGAACAGAGAACTGAGTGTCCTTGTCATTCTTGCAAGCGCCGCCTTTTGCAGCATTTTTCCAAATATCGGCATTCTCAGCGCAGCCGCATCGAGATAGTACTTTGATGAGGGCTGTGACTTCATCACTGCAATTCCGGCAAAAAACAAAAGAATCAAGAGGATGACAAGCCACCAGAATGACTGCATCCATTCACTCGCCCCGAGGACAAACTTTGTAATGAGCGGAAGATCGGCCCCGAAATCCTGAAACATGTCAACAAACGTTGGTACGACCGCGACCAAAAGAAAGATAATGACTGCAATGGCCACCACTCCGACAACGGCAGGATAAGCAAGCGCCGAAATGATTTTCTGTTTTGTTTTATGCTGTTTTTCATAATGTACGGCGAGGCGGTCGAGCGTTTCGTCCATGTTCCCTGCGGCTTCGCCCGCCTTGACCATGTTTGTAAACATGCTGGAGAAGATTTTTTTATGCTTTGCCGCTGCGGCAGAGAGCGGATTTCCTGACCTTAGCTCCTCTTCCACATCAAAAAGCGCTTTTCCCAATGCCTTGCTTTCTGTTTGTCTGGCAAGGATGTTCGTCGCCTCCACAACGGAGATTCCAGCTTTGAGCAGCGTCGAAAACTGCCTCAGGTAGATGACGAAGTCCTGGAGCTTAACAGGGTTTCCTATGCTGATTTCTTTTGTCAGCAGCGTTTCCTGCAGCTCCTCAATCTTTGTAATCCGGAGTCCCTTTTCCTGAAGCTTTACAATCACATCTCTTTTTGAAGTTCCGGTGACCACACCGCTTGTCTGGCCTGCTTTTCCCCGTCCTTCATATTTAAACCGCGCCATTACCGCATCGTCTCCTGTAAATATGGTTCTGCCATTTCCCTTAAAATGACGCCTGATTGAACAAGCTCCCGTATTGATCCTTCAAGGGTCATCATGCCCTGATCACGGCCTGTCTGGAGTATATTCGGAATCTGGTGGATTTTTTCATTCCGGATCAGGTTTGCTATCGCCGGGTTGTTGACAAGAATTTCTGTTGCCGCCCGTCTCCCTCTGAAATCCGCGGTCTGAAAAAGCCTTTGGGACAGAATTCCGGTTAATACGGATGCAAGCTGAATTCTTACCTGCGCCTGCTGGTTGGGAGGAAAAACATCAATGATTCTGTCGATGGTCGCAGGGGCACTTGAGGTATGGAGAGTCCCCAGGACAAGATGGCCTGTCTCTGCAGCCGTAATCGCTGTATGGACAGTCTCCAAATCTCTCATTTCCCCTACGAGGATGACATCCGGATCCTGCCTGAGTGCTGCCCTCAGACCGTTGGCAAAGTTCAATGTGTCAAACCCTACTTCTCTCTGGTCAATGATGCAGGATCCGTGCTTATGAAGATATTCAATCGGATCTTCAAGGGTAATAATGTGCTTTCTGGCCGACTGGTTCATGTGGTGGATCATAGCAGCAAGCGTAGTGGATTTCCCGCTTCCTGTCGGTCCTGTTACTAAAATAAGTCCCTGGGGTTTATGGGAAAGTGTCTTCAGCACATCCGGCAGGTGCAGGTCTTCAAGCGTCGGGATGGACGTCGGAATAATCCGGACGGCAAGCGCCGTACAGGAGCGCTGCTTGTAGGCATTTATTCTGAATCTCGATACACCTGCTATGCCATAGGAAAAGTCAAGCTCTCCTTTTTCCTGAAACTTCTCCCACATCGCCCTCGGCAGAATGGACTTTGCCATTTCCTCTGTATCCTCCGGCGAAAGAACCAGACCGCTGTAGCTTCTTAGTTCTCCGTTCACTCTAAGCATAGGGGCAATTCCGACTGTCAGATGGATGTCGGATGCTCCAAGTTCGAACGCGGCTCTCATGATTTCTTCAAGTTTCACTTTCATCTTCATCACTCAGATAAGGCTACGCGCAGAATTTCTTCTGTCGTCGTCAGCCCCTGTTTCACTTTCAGCAGGCCGTCATCAATCAGGAAGAGCGTTCTGTTTTTAACAGCCAGATCTCGTATGGCAGAGAAGGATTCTCCGTTCATAATGACTTTTTTCATTTCATCTGTTACAACTAGCAGCTCATGGATCGCAAGGCGGCCTTTATAGCCCGTCATGTTGCATGTACCGCAGCCTCTTCCCCTGACAATGGATTCAACGGTCATGCCTCGTTTGGCGAAAATCTCTTTTTCCCGGACGGTGGGCTGAACGGTTTCCGCACAGTCGCGGCAGACTTTCCGCACAAGTCTCTGGGCAACCACTCCCGAGAGTGAAGTAGCCACAAGAAACGGTTCTACCCCCATATCAATCAGGCGGGTAATCGTGCCGACAGAGTCATTCGTATGAAGGGTGCTCAGCACAAGGTGACCTGTCAGCGAAGCCCGTATGGCAACCTCAGCCGTCTCTTTATCACGGATTTCTCCGACCATGATAATATTCGGATCCTGCCTCAGAATGGAGCGAAGCCCTTTTGCAAATGTCATGCCGACAGTCTGATTCACCTGAATCTGATTGATGCCTTCAAGCTGGTATTCAACCGGATCTTCAATGGTGATGATGTTGACCTCTTCAGAATTCAGTTTGTTCAAAGCGGCATAGAGCGTTGACGACTTCCCTGAACCGGTCGGTCCGGTAATCAGCACAATGCCGGACGGCCGTTCAATCAGCTGCGAGAAACGCTCCAGATTCATTCTATGGAAGCCGAGCTGCGTCATGTCATTTAATGCACTGCTCAAATCAAGCACCCTCAGCACAATCTTTTCCCCGTATACGGTCGGCAGGGTGGCAACGCGCAGATCAATCGGGTGAAAATCAAGCGTCAGCTTAATTCTTCCGTCCTGAGGAACACGCTGCTCCGTAATATCAAGATTGGACATAATCTTGATTCTTGCAGTGAGAACACTCTGCATATGTTTAGGAAGAACCCGTTCCGTTTTCAGGACGCCGTCTATTCTGTAGCGTACGGCAATCTTGGTTTCCTGAGGATCAATATGAATATCGCTCGCCCGCTGCTGAACGGCATTTTGCAGCAGCTGATTAACAAGCCTCACAATCGGCGAATCCGCTTCAGTTGCTTTCTCGTCCTTCACCGTTTCTTCCGGCGCACCGATCAGCTGATCAATGTCTTCTTCCATATCAAAATATTTTGTAATGGTTCTTAAAATATCGTCCTTCGTGGCAATGGCAGGCTCCACCTGAAAGCCTGTGGACAGCCTCAAGTCCTCAATTGCGTAGTAATCCATCGGATCCGCCATGGCAACGTACAGCTTGTCCCCTTCTCTTTTCAGCGGAATCATATAGTTCCGTTTGGCCGTTTCCTTCGGAATTAAGGTGAAAAGCTTTGTATCGAAAGGATACCTGAACAAACTGACGTGCGGAATGCCGAGCTGAAATTCAAGCACCTCTATCAGCTGCTGCTCTGTAATGTAGCCGCGCTGCAGGAGAGCATCCCCTAGCTTTTGACGTTCACTTTTTTCCTTCAGCGTTACTTTCAGCTGCTCATCCGTTATCAGTCCTGTTTCCACAAGAAGGTCCCCGAGCCTTTTTCGCGTCTGCTTCACCGTGCTATTCATCCCCTTTCTCAAATGCCGGTTCTTCCCACAGCTCCTGATCGCGGTCGCCTCCAGCCGGAGGGGTCTTGTCAGGCTGATTCTCCAGTGGAGAGTTCCCCGTTCCTTCTGCAGGTTTGTTTTGATCAGCCCCTGCTTCCGGCTGAACGGTTCCTTCTTCGCCGCCCGGGACTGATTGCTGTTCTGACTTGAGCGCTTTTACTTCCACTCTGTGAACAGGTGCGTAAAAGTCGTCTGATATCAGGGTGCTTGACAGTACGCTGCCGTTACTGTCCAGCTCATTCCTGTACACTTCAGCAGACTGTCCGCTTCTGCCTTCCTCTTTTACTCTTGTCGTCTGATCATCAAGAGCCGGGTCATAGTGAATGATGGTTTTAGGCTTAAATTCTTTTTCATTTTCCATTGTTAAACTGTACGCATTCTCAAAGGCAGCTCCTTCAAGACTGATGGAAAGGGACCCTCCGTCCTGAACAAGCTTCAGTTCATAAGCCGCATCGTTCGGGTTGTAAAAGACAAGGTCCTGCTTACCTTTCATAAATGCAGCTTCCTTGCCAAGCTCTGCATAGGCGGGCAGTTCTGCACTTATGTGGCGTTCAAGAATGTCAAAGTTCGTGAGGAGAATGGTCTGATAGATTCCTGTTGCCATCCTGCTCAAAGCGGCATCATCCAGCTGCAGGGGAAACTCTTCGAGATACGCTTCCAAAGAGAACGTTTCGAGAGGGTCTATCCGGATAACAGCCGGCTGCAGGAGAAGACCCGGATCTGCAGGAAGTTCAGATCCTGCAAGCAGCGTTTTTGGAAGTTTTTCTTTCAACAGGTACTTATTGATAGACAGAGTGAAAATCCCCTCTGTCAATTCAGATGCTGCGAGCTCTATTTCGGCTGAGAGCGCTTTTTGGTCAACAGCTCCGAACGTGTCTGCACTGAGCTCATTTTCAAGAAATGTGCTAAGAGCTTTTTCATCAACCGCGGCAATCAGCCGGTTCGTTTTATCGGCAACAGCGAGATCCGCTGTTTTTTTCACATCGAATACGACAAGATTCAGATCCAGACCGAGCTCCCGGTCTGCCTGAAGAAAATAAAAGCTGTTTTCTTTCCAGGCGGTGATGGCCTGATTCAGCTTTGCTTCCGCTTCCTTCTGAGACAGGCCGGACAGCGGTACTCCGCCCGCCTCGACACCAGAAGGAACCGTTTTTTCATTAAAAAGCGCTCCATACGCCTTCGCTCCAAAAAAAGAAAATCCAAAGAGAATAAAAACACATCCGAACAAAACAAAAAACGTTTTTCTTTTTGATGATGTACCCACTTCATGCCCCCCTTTGTCACACATACCGTTTACTAGTTAAATAAACCTAAGTAATTCGAATTATTTTTTTCCAAATACTAGACAAAAATCGACTAGTTTTATTGTATAATAGCTTTATTCAGAAGAAAAGAAAGATTTTCCTTTCTGCCCATAATTTATAAAAGAAAGTACGGGGATGCCCATGAAAACGGCTTTTAAAAAAGAACGGGGATTTACATTGATCGAAGTTTTAGCCTCCATCGTCATTTTGACCATCATGTTTTCGGTTCTGAGCAGTTTTTTCGTGAATAGTGCTTCTTACTCAAATTCTTTCGACAAAAACATTACATCCCAGCAGCTTAGCAAAAGTCTTCTTGAAGCCTATCAGGCGGAAGGATTTATTGAAGCAAAAAGAAAACTAAGCACAAGAGAAGTTCTGGCCCCTGATGCCATAAGGCAGAAACTCGCACTTCAAGAAGAAGCTTTTTCTCTGAGCGGATATTCTGCCGACGTCTCCTTTAAAGAACCGCCGCAGGCAAATTTAAGGGGAAAGCTTGTAGAAATTTCAGTCACAGTGACAAACCGTGACGGGATATCGTCCTCTTCTACACTCGAAGGGTATGTGCGCAAATGAAGAAAATTCTTTTAAATCAAAATGGAATAACATTGATCGAGCTGCTGCTGGTGCTTGCCCTCTCCTCTATTATTCTCACAATGAGCACCGGATTTTTAATGTCTATGATGAAAGCGGGGGAATCTACGCTTTCTAAAACCAATCTCAGAAATGAAGCGGTACTGATTGTCGACTCTTTAAACAAGGCGCTTGAGAACGCAGATGAGTTTGGACTTGGAGATTTAAAAGGACAAGAGCTTACAAAAGTCACTCCCGTTAAAGTCACTAAAACGGTTAATCCTTCAAATTTATTAGATGAAACAAGAACGCCCATTCCGGTTATTTTTTCTGGCGGAAATTTGAGCATTGACGGAAAACCCGTCAATAATGAAAACATTTCATTAGAAGGCAGCCATTTTTTCATCTCAGACGACTCCTCCCAATTGATCTGCAAGCTGGTCCTGAAAGAAAAAAACACTGATTCAAAACCGTATGAAATCCTGAAAATATATAACCTGGCAGATTGAGGTGATTGGTTTGAAAAAATTAAATCAGAACGGCTATGCACTGCTTAATGTGCTGATGGTTTTTACATTAGTTTCGATTCTGGGTATTTCACTTCTCAGCATTACGATAAGCTCTCAGGCATTTGTAAAGCATTCGAAAACGTACCTTGAGGATATGACCAAAGCGGAGAAACTCCTTGACGAAGCTTCGGCAGAATATGAAGTTCTATTGGAAAACATCAACAATGAAGCGCTGAATTCTCAGACTCTGCTCACCAAATTGAGCAGCTTGGAGTCAAGAATTGAGCAGCGATCAGGAATTGAGGTAACCGGAAAAATCTTAAAGCCGATTTCTGCAACCAACAATCTGTTTGTTCAAACGGTTGATATAGCAGCTCCAGTCGGTCCTGAGAGTTCCGGAAAGCAATTGAAGCGAACTCTCAAGGTGTCCACTATTGCGGATATTTTCAACTACGGTGTTGTAACAAATGGAGATTTAACGCTGAATGGCGCTGTGGATATTAAAGGAAATATCTTTGTACAGCAAAGGCTTTATTTAGGCAGCAGGGGCAAATTCATCCAATCTGGCTCAACGTATTATCCCGGAACCGTTTATCCGTCGATACAGGGTGATATGACAGTAAAAGGCCAGGACTCTTCCGGTCAGACTTATCCATCCAAATATTTTTATAACAGCTCTTTTTCCAATACTGCTGCCGCAAATTTCCGGCCCGTTGCGAATTCAGGCAGCCTGCCGAGTTATTTTGTGACGCCTCCAAGAATACGAGATGCGATTGTCTCAACAAACCAGATTAACATCCTGAGCCGGATCAATGAAAAGCATGCAGCATTTACAGCAAGAAGAGGACAAATTGCAAACGGTTTGAATGACACCCTCCTTTCAGGCAGCACCCTTCACAATACCAGCAAAAAGTTTCTTCAGAATCTTGAATTGACGGGTGTTCTTAACGTAGCCGGCGATGTTTTAATGGAAGGCAATTTCACTATGGGAGAAGCAAGCAGGCTCATTACAAGCGGCAATGTCTTTATTAATGGACAGGCGGATTTAAAGGGCACCATCGAATTAACAAACCCCAACAGCTATGTCTATATTAACGGAAAAGCTGCGATATCAAATCTGAAACTCCAGGGACAAATGTATATCTCGGATGCAGCAGATATCCGATCAGATTTTAATACTAACGGAACGGTTTATGTAGAAAAGAATACTTCAATTGAAAATCTCAACAATGTAAGCGGCGGAACAGCTGTTATCTTGAGCAACGGCAGCATGCTTGTCGCAAATAATAATGAGTACAGCAATACTCCAAAGATTATAGATGCCTTTCTTTACTCAAACGAAACTCTTGAAATGTATGGAGTAGGTTCCAATATTAAAATTAGAGGAGGCGTTTATGGATCGAATATTACTCTGAATGCCACCAAGGGAGAGACAAGAAATACCCTTGGGGCACGCTATGTCTGGGTTGGGCCTAAATGGTATCAATTTGCCTGGCGGTATGATTTTGATCCTGAGCTGTACAACAATATCGGCGGGCTGTATTTTGAAAAGAATCAGCAGCAGCCGGGATTGCCTTCCCGACTGCAAATAGAATTCAAAGAGGACCTGATCCTTAATCCCCCTACAGGCATTCCGACAGTAGAAAAACTGAAAGTCGAAACCATCGATACAGAAGTTAAATAATGTAAAAGCCGGCATCCAAATAGATGCCGGCCTTTCCTATTTCACATATTGCGCTACTCTGTTCCGTCCCGCCTGCTTTGCACCGATGTACATGGCGCGGTCTGCGTGGCGGATGAGGTCTAGCGGACCTTCGGCATCTTCCGGGGCGGTTGCGTAGCCGATGCTTGCTGTAATGGATACAGGCTGGCGCTTGCCGGGATGACCGATGCTTTGTTCAACGATGAAAGGACGATTTGCGATGCTCTGGCGTATGCCTTCTGCCGCTGCGAAGCATGCATGCTTGTCCATACTTGGCAGAAGGATGACAAACTCTTCACCGCCGTATCTTGCGACCGTTCCTCTTTCCCCGACGAATTTGCAAAGACGCTCGGCAAGTGAAATCAGAATTTCATTTCCTGCCTGGTGCCCGTATGTATCATTCACTTTTTTGAAATGATCGATGTCGAGCAGAATCAGCGACATGCTGCCGCTTTTTTGCTGAATCAGTTCCGTGTATTCATACTCCAGCAGCTTCTCCATGTAGCGGTAATTATAAAGGCCTGTTAATGGACAGCGTTCACTTTGTTTTTTCGTCTCTTCGTAGCTTTTTGCATTTTCAATTGCCACACCCAGATAGGCGGTCAAAAGATCCGTAATCATCAGCTGTGCGCGGTCATAAAACCGTTTTTTATTTGACGCAAGAATGACAATCCCAACGACCTTCTGGTTTCTGACAATCGGAACTGCAATCACGCTCTCTACGCTTTCCGGCAGCAGGGTTTTCTCAAGTTTCGCCCATTGATCCCGCTTAGTGTACAGCATGCTTTTTTTGGTTGCATAAACCAGACCGCTGACACCATGGTGAACAGATATGGATTCCTGTACATTCTTGACGATCCGGCCGTTTTCAAGTTTCCGGATGACCTTCAACTCATTGTCGTCGATCACATCAATAATATATGCATAATCCGCTTTGATCATGGACGTCAGTTTATTCAGGTACACCTTAACAACTTTCTTCACTTCCAGCCTTTCGGTAAGCTGATGGCCGATTTCGCTTGCCTGCTGAAGATACGTATTGAGGCGCTGGCTGCGAGACAGCAAAATAAGGATATAAGAGGTTCCCACAAATGGAATGCCCACATAAAACAATGCCTCAAATCCAAGGTCAAGGTACAGAATGTAGAGCAAAATGCCCACCGGCAAAAACATGAGCGTTGTGAGAATTTCCCACAGAAAATCCCTCGAGAAAAATTTTTCTTTCATCTTATAGAAATACCCTCTGATCACATGCTGGAGAAAGAAGTGATTAACAAGGCAAATGGTAAATGAATAGGCAATCACTTTGAGAATAAACGGAAAGGTGAGAGCCTCCCGTTCATGTGTACCGCCAATCGCATAATAGACGGCTGCCCCTGCTGCTGATACGATCAGAAACATCAGGGAGTTCGTCGGAAACCGGTAAATTTCCCGTTTTCCAACTCTGAGCTTCAGCAGAAGCACAGTGAGGGCTGCCTGCATAAGAATCATTTCAACAAAAGGACCGAAGAGCAGAAAGACGGATATGGAAACACCCTGAGCAAAAAAAACGGGCGTTTCATTGACGATGATCGGGAAAACCGAAACAATGCACATGAAAACCAGAAAAGCGGCAATCGTCCATTCATTTTCTGAAATTTTTACCGGCCAGAGAGTATACGCTGCAAATAGTGATGAAGGAAATACGATGGCCCAGACGGCCCACAAAATGGACTTCAGCTTTGTTTCCATGGATTGTCCCCCTCTCCCGCCGTGCTGTTATTTATATTTTAACAAAAATTCAGATTTTTGTCATTTATTTCGGGACTATCAGCCTAATTTTTATGTTATATTTTTCGACAATAAGGCCTAACCTCAGAAATAAAGTAGAGAGAACCTGTTATTAAAAAGATGTCTCCCCCTTTGCCCGCTGCAATCATTTCATCAATTGCCCCTTTCCAGTCTTCATGGAACGATTTTACCGGATGCGTGCACGCTTCATACAGCTCTGATGCTCCAGCGGCTCTCGGAAAATCAAAGGTTGTGAAATGCATGCTGTCCGCAATAGCGGATAGAGTTGAAATCATCGGGCTGTATTCCTTGTCTTTCAGGGCTGAAAAAAGAACATGAATCCGTTTGCCGGCATAGTGTCTTCTCATTACTGCCGCAAGACTTTCAGCTCCCTCTTTATTGTGTGCGCCGTCAAGGATGACGGCAGGAAACTCGGAAACCTGTTCAAACCTTCCGCTCCAATTAGTCTGATGAAGACCTTTTCGAATGTGCTCATCCCCGGCAACAAACAAGCCGTGGACCCGTAAATAATCCAGAGCCATAACAGCAAGCGCGGCATTTTGCACCTGATGCTCTCCCCTCATGGAGATCTCTAGCTCCTCGAATGAATGATACGGTGTTTTCATATCGAACCTTTCCCCGCCCCTTAGCGGCTCGTGTTTCAGAACAGGAAAAGAATCGTGGAACAGATCAGCATTTTTTTCTGCCGCTCTTCTTTTTATGACATTAAGGGCGCGCTCATCCGTTACTGCTGTAAGCATGGGCACACCCTTTTTAATGATGCCCGCTTTTTCACCTGCAATTTCCTCTATGGTGTTCCCAAGGATATGCATGTGATCATAGCCGATGCTTGTAATCATAGTCAGAACCGGCTCTGAAATATTCGTTGAATCAAATGTGCCTCCAAGCCCTGTTTCAAGCAGCAGCACATCTGTCTTTTCATGGTTGCCGAAATAATAGAAAGCCATGGCGGTGATGATTTCAAACTCGGTCGGCCCTCCAAGCTCTGTTTGCTCAAGCTCGTCTGACAGCGGTTTTATCGTATTTGCCAAAAACAGCATCTCCGCATCAGGAATGGGAATCCCGTTCATGCTGATCCGCTCGTTGAAGGTTTCAAGGAACGGGGATGTAAAGGTGCCGGTTTTATAGCCTGCTTCTGTAAGCACGTTTCTCATGTAGGCAATGGTCGACCCTTTTCCGTTTGTGCCTGCCACATGGATGGTTTTCACTTTTTTATGAGGATTACCGAGTCTGTTCATCAGCCATTCCATACGCTTCAGGCCGGGTTTGATACCGAATCTGAGGCGCGAATGAATCCATCCGACAGCATCTTCGTACGTTTGAAACATATCATCTGCCCCTTCTTTTTATATACATGAAAACTCGGGCATGATCATAAATCACACCCGAGTCTTTGTCATTCAGCCTTTCAGCTCTCCGATTCTTGAGAGAACGGCTTCTCTTTTTTCTGTATAGTCTTTTTCTTTCGCGCGTTCTTCTTCTATAACCTTCTCAGGCGCTTTTTTAACGAAGCCTTCATTGCTCAGCTTTTTCTGAACACGTTCAACTTCCTTATTTAATTTTTCAAGCTCTTTCTCAAGACGTGCAATTTCTTCATCGAGGTTGATCAGGCCTTCAAGAGGGAAGATCAGTTCCGCTCCTGTTACAACAGATGTCATCGCTTTGTCGCCTGTTTCAGCATCCGTGCCGATTGAAAGACTGGACGTGTTGCAGAAACGCTCGATATAGGCGCGGTTTTGCTCGAGCTGATTTTGGATGTCAGCTGACTTTGCTTTAATCATCATTGGAATTTGCTTGCTCATCGGCGTGTTCACTTCAGCTCTTACATTTCGAACCGAACGGATTACTTCAACTAGAAGCTTCATATCTGCGGCTGCTGCTTCATCAGTCAGTGACGGATCGGCAACCGGCCATTTGGCGATTGTAATGGATTCCCCTTCGTGCGGAAGGTTTTGCCAAATTTCCTCGGTAATAAACGGCATGAACGGATGAAGAAGTCTCATCGTGTTATCAAGTACATATGCAAGGATTGAACGTGTTGTCTTTTTCGCCGCTTCGTCGTCGCCATAAAGCGGAAGCTTCGCCATTTCAATGTACCAGTCACAGAAATCATCCCAGATAAAGTTGTACAGATGGCGGCCGATTTCACCGAATTCGTATTTATCGGCAAGCTTTGTCACGTGCTCAATGGTTTCATTGAGACGTGTCAGAATCCACTTGTCTGCCACTGACTTTTCACCGGTCAGATCGATTTCATCGAATTTCAGGCCGTCCATGTTCATCAGCGCAAAGCGAGAAGCGTTCCAGATCTTATTGGCAAAGTTCCATGTTGCTTCTACTTTTTCGTAGCTGAAACGCAGATCCTGGCCAGGCGAGCTTCCTGTTGAAAGGAAGTAGCGAAGAGAATCCGCTCCGTACTTATCGATCACATCCATCGGATCAACACCGTTTCCAAGCGATTTACTCATTTTGCGTCCCTGCTCATCGCGGACAAGTCCGTGGATCAGCACATCTTTAAATGGACGCTTGCCGGTAAATTCAAGACCCTGGAAAATCATGCGGGAAACCCAGAAGAAAATGATGTCATAGCCTGTGACAAGCACATCTGTCGGATAGTAGCGCTGGTAGTCAACGGAATCCTCATCCGGCCAGCCCATTGTCGAAAACGGCCACAGTGCGGAACTGAACCACGTATCGAGTACGTCTGTATCCTGTTCCCAGTTTTCAAGGTCTGCAGGCGGTGCATGATCAACATGCACCTCGCCAGTTTCTTTATGATACCAGGCAGGAATGCGGTGTCCCCACCAAAGCTGTCTTGAAATACACCAGTCGCGGATATTTTCCATCCAGCGCATATAGGTATTCTCAAAACGGTTTGGTACAAAGTTGACTTTGTCATCTCTGTCCTGAAGCTCAATCGCTGCATCTGCAAGAGGCTGCATCTTAACGAACCACTGCGTAGATAGGTACGGTTCAACAACCGCTCCGCTCCGTTCGCTGTGCCCGACTGAATGCATGTGCTCTTCAATTTTGAACAGAACATCCATTTCCTGAAGATCCTTCACGATCTGCTTTCTGCACTCAAAACGGTCAAGTCCGCTGTAGATTCCTGCTTTCGCATTCATCGTTCCGTCCTCGTTCATCACAAGAACACGTTCAAGGCTGTGGCGGTTTCCGATTTCAAAGTCATTCGGATCATGCGCCGGAGTAATCTTAACCGCTCCGGAACCGAATTCCATATCAACATAGTCATCTCCGACAATCGGAATTTCGCGGCCTACGATAGGGAGAACAACGGTTTTGCCAATCAAATGCTTGTAGCGCTCATCTTCAGGGTGAACAGCAACCGCTGTATCGCCAAGCATCGTTTCAGGACGTGTCGTCGCAACTTCAATTGCACCGGAACCGTCTGACAGAGGATAGCGCATGTGGTAAAAAGCACCCTGAACATCTTTATAGATAACTTCTATATCTGAAAGAGCTGTTTTTGTCTGCGGATCCCAGTTGATAATATATTCGCCGCGGTAGATGAGCCCTTTTTTATAAAGAGAGACAAATACCTCATTAACCGCTTTTGAAAGTCCCTCATCAAGCGTAAACCGCTCTCTCGAATAATCAAGGCCAAGGCCAAGTTTTGACCACTGCGCGCGGATATGGGATGCGTATTCTTCTTTCCATTTCCAAGTTTCCTCAACAAACTTTTCGCGGCCAAGGTCATAGCGCGACTTGCCTTCCTCGCGCAGCTTTCCTTCCACTTTAGCCTGAGTGGCGATTCCGGCATGGTCCATTCCCGGAAGCCAGAGAACGTCATAGCCCTGCATGCGTTTCATGCGCGTCACGATATCCTGAAGCGTCGTGTCCCAGGCATGGCCAAGGTGTAGCTTTCCTGTTACGTTCGGCGGAGGGATCACAACCGTGTACGGCTGCTTTTCCTGGTCGTTTGAAGCTTCAAAAAACTTTCCCTTCAGCCAGTAGTCGTAGCGATCGCGCTCAATTGCCTGCGGATCATATTTTGTAGAGAGTGTCTGCTCCTTGTTCTCCATGTTTCTTCCTCCTTAAAATCTTCAAATCAGTTCATTTCCGCACTTTTCGGAAAATAAAAAACTCCCCTCGTCCGGTAAAAGGACGAAAGGAGTTGATTTCGCGGTGCCACCTTTTTTCACAGGCAAAAAAGAACCTGTGCTCTCAAATGGGATAACGGCGTTCATGCCGATTCTCTCTACTTCATGGTTCAAGAGAATTACTCCAGGGCGACCTTCAAGCACGCTTGTTTAAGAAATCTCTCAGCAGGCGATTTCTCTCTCTGAAAACAGCTTTCCGCTTTACTCTTCCCTATCACGGTATGTGTTCGATTATGAAAATATTATATATGTTGTATTGTATACAATCCAGTCAATTCACGTCAATCATCTTCTCCATTTTTCAATGCCTTTATTCCCGAAAAGGCACAAAACTGGGTAAATGCACATATTCTTTATACAAGAAGGATTCAGTGAGGAGAGTTTTAGGATGCGCAGAAAAATAAATGATTATAACCTGTCGCCTTATGTAAAGCAGTTCAAGCTCATTGCCGGTCAGTTCATCGTGCCGATTACCCTCTTTCAGACCGTCCGGACCCTGATTTTCCCGTCGCCCGTCGACCTTGTCCTGCTGGCGCTGCTGATTTTGCTTGGGGTTGCTTTGTACATGGAGTGGATTTAAAAAACCCAATCACCGATTGGGTTTTGTTTATGTCGACTGCTCTGCGGCCAGTTTTTTGTTTTCTTCGATCTGCGTCACTTTCATGACGAAGTACTCGATGTTTTTAAAGGTCCAGTAAGATTTGATCAGGTCCTGATTTTTCTGAAGCTGCGATGCGCTTCTGCCTTTCAGGTTCATGTGCTTTTTCACTTGTTTGTAGACAAAATCGGGATAGGCGAGATAGCAGATGAACAGCTGCATTTCCTCTTCTCTGTACGGGAACGTCTGCTGATAGGTGTAAAACCAGTCGGCACAGTTGTCATCTGCAAACGGGTACGTATGGAACGTCCTGTGATAAAAAAGAAGCGCATCATCAATGGGCGATGAATACCTGGCATGTTCAAAATTGGTGAAATACCCCGTTCCCTGTTCATCATACAAGTAATGATGAATGGACGCTCTGCCGTGGATCATGACTTGCCGCACATCCTCTTTTTCCTTCATCATCTCGTACCACTCATCAAGTTTTTTGCGGGCAAATTCTGTCGCACGTGCGGTTTCAAAGTAATAGGTGACGGCCTGCAGTTCAAACGGGGAGAGATACCACTTCTTCTCGCATTCCTCCACGTATTTTTCATACAGGGCTTTGTTGTCATCCCATTGCTTGGCAAGGGTATCGTAATGAATTTTCAGTGCATTCTGATTCAGCTTTTCCTCAGCAGCCGTTCTCTGATGAAGCGCTGCAAGTTCCCTGAACATATTTTTATGCCGCTCATCCCGCTCTTCTTCTGTTTCATTCGTGAGCCAGGGCATAATGTAATACCAGTTCTCTCCGTCTGAGGTAAAAAACTGCCGGTGCCTGTTTCTGAAGATGGGCACATACCCTGAATACCCTTTCTGATGAGCACCGTGAAGCGTTTCGATGAATTGGCCATTCCGGTTCGATGACATCTTTTTTAATGCGTAGGAGGCGCCTGAACTGGCATAGACCTTCGTCAGTTTATCTGTAACAGACTCCGCATATTCCGCTTTCAGCTCATACTCTTTTAAAACCTCCGCAAGTTTATCCATATTTTCTCTCATCATTTTTTGTCTCACTTCCTTTTAACCAGGTCTCATGTAAAGAGACTTACAAAAAAAACAGCTGAGGAACTCTCCTCCCCAAGCTGCTTTCTTTTCTTAATGAGTATTTGCATAAACAGGAATGTAGAGTGTCTGGCCTTCGTGCACATCTGCGCTTGAATTCAGCTGATTAACTCTGTGCAGCTGCTGAACCGTAATCCTGTATCGGTCGCAAATGCTGTCAATTGTGTCACCCTGCTGGACAAGGCAGATCTTAAGCTTTGTAAACTCCTCTTCTTCATCTCGTTCAAAAAGCTTCGTTAAGTAGAGGGAGTTTTCCGTATGCTTTGGTTCATCCTGCTTTCTTGCTTCTTCTTCTTTTCTTGCTTTCGGACTTTGCTTTTGAGGCGCCTTATACGTTTCCTCATACTGCGGCCTGCTTGCAAAATAAGAAATGTCCGGTGCAGCGGCTTCTTCCTCTGCCGCCTCTTTTTTCACTTCTACATGAAACGGTTCATAAAGATCCGCATGATTCTGGCTGCCTGCATTCGCAAAAGCATCATACTCTTCTACTTGCGTTTCCTCTTCATACAGTGCCTGAGGTGAGCGGAACAGCGGCTGGAGCTCCGGTTCCTGCTCCTGCTCAAACACATATGCCTGCTCAAGTTCCTGTTCTTCTTCAGCTTCTTCAGCCTCAACAGCCGCATCCCCGCTTGCAATTCCGCTGATTTCAAGGTCAGCTACAAGCCTCAGGTTTCTGCTTTCTGACAGATCATAATCAAAAGATTCAATCGTTACATAAACTTCTTCCAAGTTTCCAATGCGGTTCCTCGGAATCGTGATATCTACAGGAAAACCGTGAACAAGCTGCGATATGCCGTCTTCTCTCGTTTCTACATTGCTGATAAAACGGAGATTGGCATATTCAAATTCCTCTTCGCTATAATCCTCATCTATTTTGTACTCACCCGTAAGCTTAAGCGCACCCCGAATCGAGATGTACTGGTCAAACTCCTGGATGGTGATGTCTGGATCTAATGAGATGGATAACAGCTCACCCACTTCCTGTCCCTTTTGAAACCAAACGGATTCCTCAACAGAGAACCGCAATGATGATTGTTGATCCTGTGACAACTTGAACTCCTCCTTTCAGGTGTCCTTACGAAAATACCTGTGACATTAAAGGAATATGCCGCACGGTGAAGGTTTATGATTTTTTTGATTAAATGCCTGGTTTAAGCTCTGTAAATGCAGGGAACATGAAAGATACAAGAAGAAAGGAGTGTTTGATGATGTCAAAAGATCATGGCATGAGCGACAAAGTAAAAGGCAAGGTAAACCAGGCAAAAGGCGAAGTGAAAGATCAGGTGGGCAATGCAGCAAACAATCCTGAGCTTCAGCGTGAAGGAAAGAAAGACAAACTGAAAGGGAACCTTCAGGAAGGCGCCGGAAAAGCAAAAGAAGGTTCAGCTAAATACTGAGTACATAGAGAACCTGCCGTCTGCAGGTTCTCTTTTTTCGGCCCCATTTGCTATACTAGAAGAAAAACAATCAGGAGATTAGTATGAGACCCCTATTCTTTGTCATCATCGGCGCAATCTTTTTACTGCAGATACCGTTATGGATCACGATTGTATCTGATCTGCTTATGATTGCAGTCGCCACTATCGGACTGACCATTATCCTTGCCAGCAAATGGCTGAGCCGGAAATCAGGATATACGCCCAAATAATAAAACCCCTTGCAAATGACGCGCAGGGGGTTTTCACTTTATTTAAGGGCAGCGAATGCTTTCTCTGCCGCTGCAATCGTCTTTTCAAGATCCTCATCACTGTGGGCAGTGGAAAGGAACAGACCTTCGAACTGTGAAGGCGGCAGAAAGACACCTTCGTTTGCCATTTCGCGATAGAACTTTGAGAAGTACTCAAGATTGGATGTCTTCGCTTTTTCGAAATTGATGACGTTCTCGTCTGTAAAGAAAAAGCCAATCATTGATCCCGCGCGGTTCACTGTAATCGGAATGCCGTGTTTTTCAGCAGCCGCTGTTAATCCTTCTTCAAGGATGTCCGCTTTTCTGCCGAATTCTTTGTAGGTATCCGGAGTAAGCTGACTGAGCGTTGCATAGCCTGCTGTCATCGCAAGAGGGTTTCCGGACAGGGTGCCAGCCTGGTAAATCGGTCCGCTCGGCGCAACCTGTTTCATAATGTCGGCACGGCCGCCATATGCTCCGACAGGAAGTCCGCCGCCGATCACTTTCCCGAGGCATGTCAGGTCAGGCGTAACGCCGAAGTACCCTTGAGCACAGCCGTAATCAACCCGGAAGCCTGTCATCACTTCATCAAAGATAAGCAGTGAACCGTACTCCTGTGTGATGCTGCGCAGGCTTTCTAGGAAGCCTGGAAGCGGAGGGACAACGCCCATGTTTCCTGCAACCGGCTCCACAATCACACCGGCAATGTCATCACCGAACTGTTCAAAGGCGTATTTTACGCTTTCCATGTCATTGTACGGAACAGTAATCGTGTTTTTGGCTACTCCTTCGGGAACTCCCGGGCTGTCAGGCAGTCCAAGAGTTGCAACGCCTGAACCTGCTTTGATCAGCAGAGAATCCCCGTGGCCGTGATAGCAGCCTTCGAATTTCAAAATCTTATTTCTTCCGGTAAAACCGCGAGCGAGTCTCAGGGCACTCATCGTTGCTTCCGTTCCAGAGCTAACCATCCGGATAATTTCAATAGATGGCACGCGGTCAATCACAAGCTTTGCCAGCTCATTTTCAATCAGCGTCGGAGCTCCGAAGCTTGTACCGGATTCTGTCACCTTTTTGATGGCTTCAACAACCGCGTCATTTGTATGGCCCAAAATAAGCGGTCCCCATGAAAGCACATAATCAATATATTCATTTCCATCAATATCGTAAATTTTAGAGCCTTTTCCCCGCTCCATGAAAATTGGATCCATAGCGACGGATTTAAAGGCGCGAACAGGGCTGTTCACTCCGCCAGGCATCAGCCCTTGGGCTTCTTCGAAGGCCTTGCCTGATTTTTCATAACTGCGCATTTGACTTCTCCTCCTGCGATTAGTGTTGTTCCTTCAGCCAGCGTGCACAATCCTTGGCATGATACGTCAAAATCATATCAACGCCGGCGCGCTTCATGCTGATCATCATTTCCATCACGATTGCCTTTTCATCGACCCAGCCGTTTTGTGCGGCTGCCTTGATCATGGCATATTCGCCGCTTACGTTATAGGCAACAATCGGCACGTTAAAGTTGTTTTTCACATCGCGGATGATATCAAGGTAAGACAAGGCAGGTTTCACAATCAGGAAGTCTGCCCCTTCCATCATGTCCGATTCTGCTTCTCTGAGTGCTTCAAGACGGTTGGCAGGATCCATCTGATACGTTTTCCGGTCTCCGAACTGGGGAGTGCTGTGGGCAGCATCCCTGAAAGGTCCGTAAAAGGCGCTTGAGTATTTAATTCCGTATGACATAATCGGCACATCTTCAAATCCGGCTTCATCCAGGCCATGGCGGATAGCAGCCACAAACCCGTCCATCATGTTTGAAGGAGCGATGACATCAGCACCCGCTCTTGCCTGGCTGACCGCAGTGCGCGCCAGCAGATCAAGCGTCGGGTCATTGAGGATTTTTCCCTCTTTCACAATTCCGCAGTGGCCGTGGTCTGTATACTGGCAAAGACACGTGTCGGCAATCACAACAAGCTCAGGGAAATGTTCTTTAATCTGGGAGATCGCACGCTGAACGATGCCGTGGTCATGGTAAGCCTGTGTGCCAAGCTCATCCTTTTGATCAGGCACTCCAAAGACGATGACAGACTTGATTCCGAGATCGCTTACCTCCTGCATTTCTGCATTCAGGTAATCAAGCGAAATCTGCTCAACACCGGGCATGGATTTTACCTCATTGCGTTTTTGCTCGCCTTCTACAACGAAGATCGGATAAATAAAGTCTTCTGCGTGCAGATGTGTTTCGCGGACAAGTGATCTCATGCTGCCTGTGCTCCGCAGTCTGCGGTGTCTTGTAAATTGAATGTCCATAGCTTATTCCTTCCTTTCAGCATGTGTTTGGATACGGTCAATCATGGCATCGATGGTGTAGGGATCTGACACAATGCCGTCATAGCCGTACTTCTTAAGTGTTTTATGTGTAATCGGTCCAATGCTCACAAGCGTAACGCCCTCAAGCAGAGTATCCAGATTTTTGTTTTTCATGACCTTCATGAAGGCATCAACTGTGGATGAGGAGGTAAAGGTAATGTAATCGAGTTTTTGCTCCTGAAGCAGCTGCTCAATCCTGTTTCCATCCTCTATATTATGTATTGTTTCATATAGCGTAAGGTCTGTCACGGAGAAGCCCTTGAGAGTCAATTCTTTCATAAGAATTTCCCTGGCAAGATTCCCCCTGAAGAGATAAACATGCTGGTCATGCCTGATGCTCCCCGCGATTTCTTCCGCCAGCCTTTCTGCTACATACTCCTTCGGCATGATTCTGACTGTATAGCCCCTGTCTTCAATCAGCTGCCTTGTTTTCCGCCCCACGGCGGCAAACGTGCAATCAGACAGGAAATCAGAAGGGATGCCGTGTTCTTTCAGAAAATCAAAAAAGAAAAGCACGCCGTTCATGCTTGTAAAGACAAGGCAGTCATCCGCCTTTATCCCGCGGATTTCCTTTTTAAGATTATGTATATCCTTCGCTTTTTCAAAAGAAATCAGCGGAGCAGTAACAGGAACTCCGCCGGCTTTTTTAATTTTCGCTGCAAAAGTGGTTGCCTGCGTTTCTTCTCTCGTAATCAGAATGTTCTTTCCAGAGAGACCGCCGGCCATTAAAGGTCAAGCTCCTCTTTCACCTTGTCGATCAGCTGCTTTGCCCCCTGAGCTATCAGCCTTTCAGACACTTCTTTTCCCATGGCTACGGGATCTTTGCCTGTGATTCTTTCTTTATAGATCTCTTTTCCGTCAGGAGAGGCAATCAGTGCGGTAAGCGAAATTTCTTTGTCAAAAGCCACTTCTGCATACCCTGCAATCGGCACCTGGCATCCGCCCTCCATCACGTGAAGGAAGGTGCGCTCTGCCTGAACGGCAAGCTGTGTCGCTTCATCCGTAAAATGGGACAAAAGAGTAAGCAGCTCATGATCGTCTGCACGGCATTCGATGGAAAGCGCGCCCTGGCCGACTGCCGGAACGCAGTCTTTCGCATCAAGAAATTCTGTCACAACGTCCTGGCTCCAGCCCATTCTCGCAAGACCGGCTGCTGCAAGGATGATCGCATCATAATCTTCATGCTGAAGCTTTGCCAGGCGCGTGTCGATATTGCCTCTGATCCACTTGATATCAAGATCAGGCCTCATGGCAAGGAGCTGGGCGCTTCTTCTTAAACTGCTTGTTCCCACCACTGCACCTGCAGGGAGGTCAGCAAGACTGACGTGATTTTTAGAAATAAAAGCATCCCTTGCATCTTCACGGTGCGGAATGCAGCCGATTGTCAGCCCTTCCGGCAGTACAGCCGGCATATCCTTCATGCTGTGAACAGCCATATCAATCTCGCCGTCAAGCATGGCCTGTTCAATCTCTTTTACAAATAGGCCTTTTCCTCCCACTTTTGAGAGGGTGACATCAAGAATCTGATCGCCCTTTGTCACGATTTCCCGGACTTCAAAGTCAAAAGGCAGCCCGATTTTTTTCAGCTGGTCAATCACCCAATTCGTCTGGGTCAAAGCCAGTTTGCTTCGTCTGGATCCTACAATGATTTTGCGCATAATGAGTTCCTCCAACTAGGATGTATCTTGCATTAAGAGTCCCAAATATGAAACCTTGAAAGGCTTCCGAATAAAAAGAAATTAATTAATAAAATTAAAAAGGCTGCTGCGTTATAATAAGCCACCTGTTTTCCATGCCACTCCTTCACAATCCGGCTGTATAAATAATAGCCGTACACAAGGAGCATCATGAACGAACCGGTTACCTTCGCGTCGTACCAGTGGAAGTTCGGGATTTTCAGATAGGCCCAGATCGTTCCGAGAATTAAGCTCAGTAACAGCATCGGTACACCAATCACATTTAATACATATGACATGTGATCAAGCTTGGCCAGATCGTCAATCCGGATCAGCTGCTTTCCCCATTTTTTCTTCTTCAGCAAATTGTACTGAATCAAATACAAAATAGAAAAAACGAAAGACAGGGTAAAAGCCCCGTAAGACAGGATGGCCATTGTGATGTGGATAAACAAAAGCTCCGAAATCAGCTGTCCGGAAACCGCTGCCGATTCATATTGTGACGGCGCGAATGTGTGGATGCTCAGCATGATAAAACCGAGCACATTTGTAAAAAAGATAATAAAATCCGCTTTCAAAAAACGGTTTAAGACGACCGACAGCGTCACTAGCACCCACGAATAAAAATAAAGCCCTTCTGATATGTTCAGGACTGGAAATCTGCCGGTCTCAAACATTTGATAAAACAAAAAAATTGTTTGCAGCAGCCAAACAATAGAAAGCAACCAGAAGGCAATTTTGCTGGCCTTCCGGTTGTTATGAATAAAATCTATGAAAAAAAAGAGAACACTGAATGCATAAAGAATTATAATCAGTTCGTTTATTCTAGGTAAACTCATTTCTGGCATACATCAAATTCCTCTCACTTACGTTTGAAGTGAAGCTCTTGCCTGCCCAGGCACCGCCTGAGAGCTGCTTAAAGAAACCGAGTTTTCTCTGCGTTTTTGCTCTTCAACTGCTTCTTCAATATCAAAGATCTTCATGAAAAGCTCCAGATTCTGTTCTGCGTCCGACTCAGCAGCAAGCTCTTTCACCTTAAGAATCGGATCGCGGAGCATCTGGTTAATAATGCTTTTTGTGTGCTTGTTCAGAAGCTTCAGTTCACGGTCAGTCAGATTAGGCATTTTGCGCTCGAGGCTTTGCATCGTTTCAGCCTGAATGCCAAGCGCTTTTTCGCGAAGCGCCGAAATGACAGGAACAACTCCGAGTGTGCCGAGCCATTGCTTGAAGGCGACAATCTCTGCCTCTAGCATCAATCCGATTTCCTCCGCTGCTTTTTGGCGCTCCTGAAGGTTGGCGTCCACAATTCCCTGAAGATCGTCAATATCATACAGAAACACACTTTCAAGTTCATCAAGAGCAGGGTCAAGATCACGGGGAACCGCAATATCCACCATAAACAGCGGCTTGCCCTTTCTCATTTTTTCAGCAGGAGCCATCATCTCTTTTGTGATGACAAAATCACTTGAACCGGTTGAGCTGATCAGGATGTCCGCTTCGACCAGCGCGCACTGCAGTTCATTTATCCCTTTTGCATGGCCGCTGAATTTTCTGGCCAGAACCTCTGCTTTTTCAAACGTGCGGTTTACAACCGTCACTTTGCGCACTCCGCTGCCATGAAGGTTCTGTGCAGCAAGCTCGCCCATTTTGCCGGCACCGAGAATAAGGACGTGCTTGTTCGTCAGGTCGCCGAATATTTTCTTCGCAAGTTCAACAGCTGCATAGCTGACAGAAACTGCGTTAGCTCCGATATCAGTCTCAGAGTGTGCTTTTTTGGCAAGCGTCACTGCCTGTTTAAACAGATGGTTAAACACCGTTCCGATCGTACCTTCTGTTTGTCCGAGCATGAAGCTTGTACGCACCTGGCCGAGAATCTGTGTTTCTCCGAGAACCATTGAATCAAGGCCACATGAAACACTGAAAAGATGCTCAATGGCACCGTCGTTTTCGTACATGGTCAAAAAAGGAGAAAATGTGTCCTTATCAAGGCCGAACCACTCGGCTAAAAATGCTTTAATATAATAACGGCCAGTATGAAGCTGGTCCACAACTGTATAAATCTCTGTCCGGTTACAAGTCGAAACAATGATGTTTTCAAGAATGCTCTTCTGCTCTTTCAGTGCTTTCATAGCATCTCCGAGTTCATTCGGCTGAAAGGTCAGTTTTTCACGGATTTCGACAGGGGCAGTTTTATAATTTAAGCCTACAGCTAAGATATGCATAATGTCATACACCCCACATACAAGAATTCTACTACTATTATACCATGTCTCGATTTTTTCTCTTTTTACAAATGTGAACAGTTCTTGAAAGCTTGCCGGACTGTGATATCATACTAGATAAACAGCCGGCATGATTCCGCATGATGATGCGGTTTCGTGCTGATTTGTATTTTAAACTGCAAAAGCTGCAGCAAATTCGTCCACCTTGAACAATACCAAAAAAAGTGCTTACAATCAAGGTAATCGTCTTAATTAAGAGGTGACTGAAATGAAAAAATCGACAAACTTTTCTGCCTACGCCCTGCTTGCGATCGGTTTTTACTATGCGCTGGAAACCTTTCAGATCAAGCTATTTGACCAGCAGCAGTCATGGCAGACCCTGCTCATTCTTTTTGGGCTTGCTTTTCTGATCGGAGGCCATTTTGATCAGGATGAAAATGCCATACTTCCCGGCATCCTGCTTGGAGGACTCGGCGTGCATTTTCTTTGCTTCGGACAGTTCCCCGACTGGCCTGAACACGCGCCTGCCATCACTTTTATCATCGGACTCGGCATCATACTCCGGTCAGCCAAAACGAAAACAGGATCCGTACAAGGAATCATTCTACTCCTGCTCGCCGCATTTCTCCACTTTTTCGACTCGATCATAAACGGTCTCGGTTGGGTCGAGCAAGGCGTTCAGGTCGTCCAGAAATTCTGGCCTGTTCTGTTAATTCTTGGCGGTTTTTACTTATTGTTTCTTAAGAAGAAGTAAGTTATGTACGAAAAGCGGAATCGCCCGGTTAGCTCCGAAGGACAGAAAAGGATCCGACGAAAAAAGCCGGGTTTGCTTTTTACGACGGAGCCGTTCTGGCCGAGGAGTTGGGCGATGGAGCTGGACAACGAGAAAAGCGGAATCGCTTGTTTAGCTCCGCAGGACAAAAAACAAAACCATCCGTAAAGTCTTCAACTTGCTTTACTGGTGGTTTTTTTGTCATGGATGACTTTCCTTTATGCTCATTTGTAAATGCTGAAGGGTCATTAACTCCTTGCTTTTAACTCTTCAGGCTGATCCTCAAACGCTGAAGGGTCATTTCACTTTTGCTTTTAACCCTTCACGCTCATCCGCAAGCACTGAAAGGTCATTTCACTCCCGGTTTTAACCCTTCATGCTCTTCCGCAAGTACTGAACGGTCATTTCTCTCCTGCTTTTAACCCTTCACGCTCATCCGCAAGTACTGAAAGGTCATTTCTCTCCTGCTTTTAACCATTCACGCTCATCCGCAAGCGCTGAACGGTCATTAGCACCTTACTTTTAACCCTTTATCGAAAGGTCATTTACCACTTATATCGCTTCGCCCCTAACAATCCAGCCGCGTTTAACCAAACAAGTTCACACTACCCGCATCCAACACATATACTAACGTATTACAGCAGGAGAAATGGAGGATTGGATTGTGCCGGTATCTGTCGTATTCAATATGATCAATGTTGTAAGCATGGCTGCAAATTCCATCATTTCTTCGGGGCAGAACAGCCAGCCGGACTGGAATGCCCAGGGGAAATTCAACTCGGGAAACGGGAACTTCATCAATTCGGGTGCAATTGGCTGCACAAATATTATCAACGATCAGGATCTGGCCGATATGGCGATTGCCCAGCCTGAAAATATAAACCCTCAGCCGGTTTCACAGATTTAGATGAAGAGTTTATCTATACAGTTCACCAATATTAATGTGACCTCCCTGTCCGGAAATTCCGGAATTTTCACGGGGACGAATACTCAATATGACTGGACAGTGAGCATGAAGAGCAATTTTGGATTCGGGAAAATCATGGGTGCGAATAATCTGGCCGTAGATACGGTGAATATTATCCATGATGATGATTTTATGGATTCGGATTTCACTCAGAATCAGGGCTCCAATGATCAGCCTGTCTACCAAAGCTGACTGAAAACCACCGCAAACAGTGGTTTTCTTTTTGCTGCGGTCATACTTCATCAGAGATTCTATATACATGTAATAGGGGAAAATAGTGTGCAGAGTTTGAGAGAGGGGCTTGGAATTGGCAAATATCCATTTTCATTCAATAAATGTATACCAGATAAAGCATAGCTCCGGGATGTTTTATGGGGAGAACTTTCAGTACAAATGGACAAATCGATCCGGCGCCCATGAAGGATTTGGACGAGTACGCGGAAATTCCAATACGATTCACCATACAATCACATCGGCGAACGTTCAGAAAAAGAAAACAGACGGTGAACAGAATTAGGGTGCCACGCTTCCTTTGTCCGCCTGCTGAGACCCTTTTTCTTTTTTTACATGCTCATGCAGGACAAGATGTATCGAATGAGCGATTTCATTTTCATTGCCGGAGACTCTGCCGAAGCCGGAGTGGCTGCAGGCCGCAGTATTCCACTTGACCTGCCTGTTTCTGCCTATAAATACCCCAGAGTTATTTGCTATTTCAAGAACATTAAGGTCTGAAAAAGAAATTTTGGAGGATCTGATTTTCATTGCATCTGCCTCCATTCAAAATTCCGGTTTGCCTCCTATTCTATTCATCAATCGGGCGAACGTGCTAAAGGGGTGAAACGGTATGACGCTTGAGGAAAAGTCTTTCCTGACACTTCTTCGCAAAATGGAAAAAAGACTGCATGCATTAGAGGAAGCGGTTAACGCTCAAAATCAGAGCCGCCAAACCTTTCACATAGACCGGGTACAAACAATGAATGTCCATGAACTTGTTTACAGGCTTGAAAATGTAGATGTAAAACAAGTAAACGGAACAATGAATATAGGAAATACCTTTCTTTCAAAATCACGTCACAAGCCACAACGCGAAAAGGACATTTCCATTATCGTCAATGGCAAACACATTCCTTACGAAATAAACGAAAAGAAAAACAGCCCCACTCCGCCGGATCATAATCAGGCCCTGTCCTCATCTTTTAGAATCGGAGATATACACATCGGCACAGTGGAAGCTGCTTCAGCCGTGAACTTCGGCAATAACTTTCCTTCCAATTTCAAAAACAGCAGCAAGCTGAATCAGGGGTTCGGCAACATACTCGGAAATGGAAACGATATCCACGATATCTTTTCACATCAGGATGAACGGGATACGGTTAAAGTTTTTAGCGAAGGTCCTAATCAGCCTCTGCCCGAATGGCTGAAATCGCTTAAAGAGGTGCAGAATGAGGACACCGATGATGAGAAAGAGGAAGAACAATAAAAAAACCTGTGCAGATCGTTCTGCACAGGTTTTTGCATTTAAACGCCAGTGTACTGTCTGATGACAGCCCACGATTCTTCTTTGCCGAGCCCTGTTTCGGATGAGAAGCAGATCATCGGGTCTTCAGGGTCTTTGTTCAGCGTTTCTCTTACGACTTTCATGTGTTTTTGCCATTTGCCTTTAGGGATTTTATCTGCCTTTGTAGCAACGACCATAACAGGAATATCATAATGCTTTAAAAACTCATACATCATGACATCGTCTTTTGACGGTGCGTGGCGCAGATCGACAAGAAGGACGGCTGCACGAAGCTGTCTTCTTTTCGTAAAATACGTTTCGATCATTTTCCCCCAGGCTTCGCGCTCGGTTTTTGAAACCTTTGCATACCCGTAGCCAGGCACATCCACAAAATGCATGATTTCATTGATAATGTAGAAGTTCAGGGTCTGGGTTTTGCCGGGCTTTGATGATGTTCTGGCAAGGTTCTTCCTGTTAAGCAATTTGTTGATAAACGATGATTTTCCTACGTTTGAGCGTCCTGCCAGCGCAATTTCAGGCAAATCAAGATCAGGATACTGATCCGGCTTCACTGCACTGATGACAATCTCGGAACTTGTGACTTTCATTTATTCTCTCCCGTTAATGCATGCTGCAGCACTTCATCAAGATGTGATACAGGCACAAAAGTTAATTCACTCCGTACACTTTCCGGAATATCTTCAATATCCCGTTCGTTGTCTTTTGGCAGGATGATTTTCGTCAGGCCTGCACGGTGAGCGCTTAGTGTTTTTTCTTTTAACCCGCCAATCGGCAGCACTCTGCCTCTAAGGGTAATCTCCCCTGTCATGCCTACTTCTTTTCTGACCGGCCGTCCGGTAAGAGCTGAAATTAGGGCAGTTGCCATGGTAATCCCTGCAGATGGTCCATCCTTTGGCACAGCGCCCTCCGGCACATGAATATGAATATCATTTTTCTCGTGAAAATTCTCATCAATGTTCATTTCTTTAGCGCGCGAACGGATAAAGCTGAAGGCTGCCTGTGCAGATTCTTTCATGACGTCACCAAGTTTTCCGGTCAAAATCAGCTTTCCTTTTCCCGGGGAAAGCGACACTTCGATTGAAAGGGTATCTCCGCCGACAGTCGTATAGGCAAGGCCTGTCGCTACTCCGACCTGATCCTCAAGCTCTGCCTGTCCATACCTGAATTTATTCTTGCCAAGATAATCGGACAGGTTTTTGTCTGTGATGATCAATTTCTTTTTCTCTTCAGATACAATTTGCTTCGCAGCTTTTCTGCAGATCGATGCAAGCTGTCGTTCAAGGCTGCGGACTCCCGCCTCGCGTGTATGGTAGCGCACGATGTTCCGGATTGCAGACTCTCTTATTTGAAGGTGGGATTTTTTCAGCCCGTGATCCTTCAGCTGCTTTGGAAGCAGATGATCTTTGGCAATGTGAATTTTCTCAAGCTCTGTGTATCCGGCGATGGTGATAATCTCCATCCGGTCACGAAGCGGGCCCGGTATCGTGGCCAGATTATTGGCTGTTGCAATAAACATGACCTTTGACAGGTCATACGTCTCTTCAATGTAATGATCGCTGAACGTATGATTTTGTTCAGGGTCAAGCACTTCGAGCAGGGCTGAAGAAGGGTCCCCCCTGAAATCATTGGACATTTTATCGATTTCATCAAGCAAAAAGACCGGATTAATCGTTCCTGCTTTTTTCATGCCCTGAATAATGCGTCCCGGCATTGCCCCTACGTAGGTTCTGCGGTGTCCGCGAATTTCTGACTCATCCCTGACTCCTCCAAGGGAAATACGGACAAAATGCCGGTCAAGGGATTTTGCCACTGATTTTGCAAGGGACGTTTTCCCTACTCCGGGTGGTCCTGACAGACAAAGGATCGGGCCTTTAAGCGAATTGGTCAGTTTTTGGACGGCAAGATATTCAAGCACGCGGTCTTTTACTTTTTCAAGGCCGTAATGGTCCTCATCAAGAATTTTCTCGGCGCGCTTTAGATCAAGACGGTCTTCTGTCGCATTTGACCACGGCAGGGAAATAAGCCAGTCGAGGTAATTGCGAATGACCGAGCTCTCAGCAGAAGTTGAAGGTACTTTTTCATACCTCTCAAGCTCTTTAAGTGCTGTAAGCTTTACATGGTCAGGCATTCCCGCTTCCTCAATCCTGCTGCTCAAGATGTCCACTTCTCCGGTTTTGCCTTCTTTATCGCCAAGCTCTTTTTGGATGGCTTTCATTTGTTCGCGGAGATAGTATTCCTTTTGCGTCCGTTCCATTGATCTTTTAACACGCTGTCCGATTTTCTTTTCCAGCTGAAGAACTTCTTTTTCATTGTGAATAATCTCAATGACCTTGTTCAGCCGCTCTTTAATGTCCAGGGTTTCAAGCACTTCCTGCTTTTCTTTGAGCTTAAGCGGCAGGTGAGAAGCAATGATGTCAGCCATTCTTCCGGGTTCATCAATATCAGAAACGGTCGAGAGCGTTTCTCCGGAGATTTTTTTTGACAGCTTTATGTACTGATCAAAATGATCAAGCAGTGTTCTCATCAGCGCTTCATCTTCAGCATCCTTGCCGTCTCTTTCATCCAAAGGAAGAGCGCTTACCGAAAAATAGTCGCCTTCGTCTGTATATTTGGTCATTTCTCCGCGCTGCATGCCTTCGACCAGAACTCTGATTGTTCCATTTGGAAGCTTCAGCATCTGTTTTATTTTTGTGAGCGTACCTACTTTGAAGATATCCTCTTCAGCAGGTTCATCAATTGAAATATCCCGTTGTGTCGTTAAAAAGATTATGTGATCATCCATCATCGCTTTTTCCAGCGCCTGTACGGATTTTTCGCGTCCTACATCAAGGTGAAGTACCATTGTCGGGTACACTAACAATCCTCTAAGAGGTAGGAGGGGGACGATTTTCTCTTCTTTTTTCGCCAACTTTAAAAGCACCTCCATGACTAAGTATCAATCATTATAATATAAGAGCTTCATTCTTGTACAATCCTATTCTGCCGGCAGAGTCATCTGTAAAGCATATAGGTTTACCTTATGTAGTATACCCTTTCCGTGACCAGAAGACTAAAGAAATTACTTCTTAATCGCAAATTAGCGTAACTTCACATCGTACCCGTTCCCTTTCGCTCCAGTCACTTGCTTTCCGCGGGGAGTGCCTGAAGCTTCCTCGCTGCGCTTGCGGGATCTTCAGTGCCCTCTTCATCCCGCAGGAGTCAAGTGCCTTCCGCTGCAGTCCACTGGAATTTTATAGTGAACACGAAAATCCCGGCATATTTTTTCCATAAAAAAACCCCGAGATATTACCCGAGGTCCTGTTTTATAAGTGTAACCGGGGTTTCCTGCTCAGTAGGCGGGTTGACAAGCGCAAGGTCAAAGACTTCCTGCAAATGAGCGACCGGTATAATGCTGATGCCTTCAATGGTTTTTAAGATGGACTGCATGTTTTCAGCCGGAATAATCACGGTTTTTGCGCCTGCAAGCTTGGCTGCTTTAATCTTAGGCACCACTCCGCCTATCGGCTTTACGCTTCCGTGAATGCTGATTTCCCCTGTCATGGCTACTGTGTGATCGACCGGTATTTTATGAATGGCGGAGAAAATTCCCGTAGCCATTGCAATGCCGGCTGATGGTCCGTCAACAGGAATGCCGCCGGGGAAATTGACATGAATGTCATAGTCATTGGCGTTGATGCCCATTGAGCGAAGGACCGTTATGACATTTTCAATGGATCCCTTTGCCATACTTTTTCTTCTGACTGATTTTCCTCTGTCGCCGATGCTTTCTTCTTCAACAATGCCTGTTATGTTTATTGTGCCTTTATCTTTTGCATAAATAACGGTTACCTCGATTTCAAGCAGAGAGCCTGAATTTGGGCCGTGTACAGCAAGGCCGTTTACAAGACCGACCCTCGCGTCTTCATAGATTTTTTTATCATGACGCGGCGTCAGCTGGCTTGAACTGACAACCCATTCAATATCCTGCATGGTGATTTCGCTGCGGTCTTCCGTCATGGCCATCCCGGCTGCAATCTGCATCATATTGACAACTTCGCGCCCGTTCCGCACATAAGACGTCAACGTGGCAATGCTCTTGTCGCTGACGTTCATATTCACTTTTACTGCTGCTTTTTTGGCAACAACGGCCAGTTCCTCTGACTCCAAATCCCTGAAAAAGACCTCAAGACATCGTGAGCGGATGGCCGGAGGAATTTCGTTCGGTGTTCTTGTTGTCGCACCAATCAGCCGGAAATCAGCAGGCAGCCCATTTTGAAAAATGTCATGAATATGGTTTGGAATTTGTGTGTTTTCTTCACTGTAATAGGCACTCTCCAAAAAGACTTTCCTGTCTTCAAGCACCTTCAAAAGCTTGTTCATTTGAATTGGATGAAGCTCTCCAATTTCGTCAATGAACAGCACACCGCCATGTGCATTCGTGACGGCTCCCTGCTTCGGCTGGGGAATCCCTGCTTGTCCCATCGCTCCTGCTCCCTGATAAATAGGATCATGGACAGAACCGATCAAAGGATCTGCAATGCCCCTCTCATCAAATCTCGCCGTTGTGGCGTCCAGTTCAATAAATACGGCCGAAGGCTTAAACGGGGACTTGGCATTGCGTCTTGCCTCTTCTAGAACCAATCTCGCAGCTGCGGTTTTCCCCACTCCGGGCGGACCATATATAATCACGTGCTGCGGGTTGGGTCCGCAAAGGGCGGCTTTAAGGGCCTTAATGCCATCCTCCTGCCCCACGATATCTGTAAAGCTTTTAGGACGCACTCTCTCAGATAAAGGCTCTGATAACTTAATTGATCTCATTTTCTTCAGCTGTTCCATTTCTTTTCGTGATTCTCGGTCAATTGAAACTTTCTGCGTACGCTGATTTTTTAATAAGTTCCAAAAGTACAAGCCAATGATGACCCCGAAAAAAAGTTGTACAAACAAGGCAATGCCAGTCCAGCTCATAGTGGTCCCTCCTACTGCGATGTCATTTTATCCCGCATAAACGTGCAGTAATCACCCGCCGGCTTTCCTGTCCGCACATGCCCGGTCTGTTCCACTCGTCATCTATTGATGAAAGTTTCACTGTACAAGCTAGTATCTCCGAGGGGTAATTTTAATAAACGTAAATATGCCAACTATAATTGCGCCGTTTATGTATAAAACAAATGAAAACGAAAAAGGAAAAAACACCAAAAACCCCCGGAATCCAAATTCCAGGGGTGAAAAATAAAGGTTATGCAGATGTTTTCGTATCTTCTACGATCACTGTTCCATCTGTCAGCACAAGCTTCGGAGGAACTTTGTCTGTGACCGTTTCTGCCGTGATGACACACTTCGTAATATCGTCGCGGGACGGCAGCTCGAACATTACTTCAAGCATGATTCCCTCGATAATCGAACGGAGTCCGCGTGCGCCTGTTTTGCGTTCAATCGCCTTTTTGGATATTTCCATAAGGGCGTCGTCTTCAAATTCAAGCTCTACGCCGTCAAGATCCAGCATTTTTTGGTACTGCTTGACAAGCGCATTTTTAGGCTTCGTCAAAATTTCAACAAGGGCTTCTTCATCAAGCGGCTGAAGGCTTGCAATAACCGGCAGACGGCCAATGAACTCCGGAATAAGCCCGAAGCGGAGAAGATCCTCCGGAAGAACTTTAGAAAGCAGCATTTTTTGGTCCAGATCGTCATCCTTCTTATCGGAACCGAAGCCGATAACCTTTTGGCCAAGACGGCGTTTTACGATTTGCTCGATGCCGTCAAACGCTCCGCCGCAGATAAAGAGAATGTTTGTTGTATCAATCTGAATGAATTCCTGATGAGGGTGCTTGCGTCCGCCCTGCGGTGGAACACTCGCAACGGTTCCTTCAAGAATTTTAAGAAGGGCCTGCTGTACACCTTCACCTGACACATCGCGTGTGATGGACGGGTTTTCGGATTTGCGGGCCACTTTATCGATTTCATCGATATAGATGATCCCTTTTTCAGCCTTTTCTACATCATAATCAGCAGCCTGGATCAGTTTTAGAAGAATGTTTTCAACATCTTCCCCTACATAACCGGCTTCTGTGAGCGATGTTGCATCGGCAATGGCAAACGGTACATTCAGGATGCGCGCCAGAGTCTGGGCAAGAAGGGTTTTACCGCTTCCTGTAGGCCCGATCATGGCGATGTTGCTTTTTGAAAGCTCAACTTCATCAATTTTGCTGTTGGAGTTGATGCGTTTATAGTGGTTATAAACCGCAACTGCCAGGCTTTTCTTCGCCTGTTCCTGACCGATAACATATTCGTCAAGAATTTCACGAATCTCCTTCGGCTTTGGAACATCCTTAAATTCTACTTCTTCCTCTGTTCCAAGTTCCTCTTCAACGATCTCTGTGCACAGCTCTATGCACTCGTCACATATATAGACACCCGGTCCAGCAACTAATTTACGGACTTGGTCTTGTGTTTTACCGCAAAACGAACACTTAAGCTGACCTTTTTCGTCGTTAAATTTAAACATGTCTTCACCCCTTATTTCTTTGTATCATCAGCGGGCCACACCTTTATCGGCCGGGACTGGCAGCTTCATTCATGCTTATCCTCAGGCAGAAAGGAAATGGGGATGACGATTGCGCAACTGACTTGCCGCAAGAAGCGGAAAAAGTCTGAAAAAATTGGTATGTATTGCATTGTACCATAAGTATGTAGACTACTGGAAATAAAACAGCTTTACCTAAAAGAGGAGTATATTATAGTATTCGCTCTTCCCGGCCAAAATCCTTGCTGGGGTAAAAAATGAGTTCATTTCTTACCTCTATATGTATGTAGCATGCAGTAATTATATAGTACCCAAAGAGCGGAAAAATAAATCCGGCCGAGCACATCGATTTGCGCTGCAGGGCCTCATAGCTCTTTATTTTGCAAAACAAGGCACGAATGAACTCGCGCCTTGTTTCTTTTTTATCATTATTAAGCTGCTTCTTTGCTGTTTTCAACAAGGAAGTCGATTGCTTTGCGTACTTTAAGATCTTCTTTCAGTCCTTCAAGAGATCCAAGAGCCTGCTTGATGTTTTCAACCGGCATGTTGTACATTTCTGCCATCTTAGCAATTTCAGCTTCCACTTCTTCATCAGTAGCTTCGATGTTTTCAGCTTTTGCGATTGCTTCAAGAGTCAGATTGTACTTCACGCGTTTAGATGCATCTTCTTTCATTTGTTCTTTAAGTGCATCCTCATCCTGGCCTGAGAACTGGAAGTAAAGTTCAAGGTTCATGCCCTGAGCTTGAAGACGCTGTTCAAACTCCTGCATCATGCGGTTTACTTCATTGTCGATCAGCACTTGAGGAATGTCAACTTCTGCATTGTCAGAAGCTTTGTCAACAAGTGTGTCGCGAAGTGTATTTTCAGCTTCTGCTTTTTTAGCTTCTTCTAGGCGTGTTCTTGTTTTAGCTTTAAGAGCTTCAAGGCTTTCAACTTCTTCGTCCACATCTTTAGCGAACTCATCGTCAAGAGCAGGAAGTTCTTTCGCTTTGATTTCGTGAAGCTTCACTTTGAATGTTGCAGGCTTTCCTGCAAGGTTTTCAGCGTGATATTCTTCAGGGAATGTTACTTCAACATCCTTTTCGCCGCCAGCTTCCAAACCTACAAGCTGATCTTCAAAGCCAGGGATGAATGAACCTGAGCCGATTTCAAGCGTGTAGTTTTCAGCAGTGCCGCCTTCGAATGCTTCGCCGTCAGCGAATCCTTCGAAATCAATAACAACTGTGTCGCCGTTTTCAACAGTGCCTTCTTCTTTCACAACTAGCTCTGCGTGACGCTCTTGAAGTGTTTTAAGTTCTGCATCAACATCTTCATCAGATACAGATGCGTCCATTTTTTCAACTTCAAGGCCTTTGTATTCGCCAAGTTTTACTTCAGGCTTTACAACAACTTTAGCAGTGAAAATAAGGTTTTTGCCTTTTTCGATTTGCTCAACGTCGATTTCCGGACGGTCGATTGGGTCGATTCCAGCTTCTTCAACCGCTTGAGGATAAACCTCAGGAAGAAGGATGTCAAGCGCATCCTGGTAAAGTGATTCAATGCCAAAGCGCTGTTCAAACATTGCGCGAGGCACTTTTCCTTTACGGAATCCAGGTATATTTACTTGCTTTGATACTTTTTTGAATGCTTCGTCAAGGGCTTTGCCGAACTTTTCAGCTTCAACTTCTACTGTAAGAACGCCTTGGTTGCCCTCAAGCTTTTCCCATTTTGCAGACATTAGTTTCCCTCCAAAAAATCTATTTGAAATAGTGACATAATCTAGGTTAGGTTTTGACAGAGGATACCTGTCCATTGTTGACAAACAGATTCTCCGCTATACCCCTATGTAGATGACTTACTAAATCGTCCAGTGTATGGCTGATGTCTGCACGCACAGGGATCTGTTCCCTCATGTACGGCTGATCATCAATTTACAACCATTTCATTATAACATAGAAAAAATTCCTTTCAACATATACGTTAGATTTGCAAATAAGAAATTTCTTCTATCTCGTAAATTTTTTTCACAGCCTGAACAAGCTCATCCTGCGCGATATCATATGAATCACATACCTCTTCTGCAGGTGCCGAGATCCCGTGCATCTCATAGCCTGTATAATGAAGGGCTGCGGCCCAGAGCCTTGCTTCTGACGGTTCGGGCAAAAATGGAAACAGCACATACAGGTGCCTGATCCAGATTTCTTTCACCGCTTCATACAGCGACGGGTTTTCCTGTCCGAGGATGTCATCGAGGGCATTCAGCACTTTTTTCGTAAAAGGCATCTCGGATAAGTCCTCGAGCTCTGACGGAACAACCGCCATCATGTGGCCGAATTTTGCAACTTTCACTTCTTTTGCTGTCTCATTTTCCATGAGGAGATGGAGGATCATGGACTGTACGACAGGATGGCTTTCAGGATTCTTCAGAATCGTCTGCAGCTTCTGAATATGCCTTGATACATTCCGGTCCTTCAGTGACTGCACATAAGCTACCTGCTGATTAATCGTATCAAGAAGCAGTTTAGGTTCACCGGGTTCGCCTTCATCATCATCCTCTTCAAAAATGGAACCTTCGTCTTCATTCATTTTCCTGCTGAAATCAAGAAGCTTGTAAAAATGCTCCGCCTGATCATGGGGAAGATGATTCTCCTGAAGGACAGCCTCGATTGTCTGCTGCACTTCTTCGTACTGTCTCAGCTGAATTAAGATGGTCAAGTAGACCTGCAGGACCGTAAAATAGTCCCCGATATCTTCATGAAGCATTTTTTTGCAGACCGTCTTTGCTTCTTCCAAATCGCCAAGCTCCATCAGACAGAGCGCAATGCCAAGATGAATTTCCGCTCTGTCCTCGCCAAGCTCAAGCACTTCATAAAAGAGAGGCAGCGCCTCTTTGAACTGTTTATTTTTTAAAGCGTCCAGTCCTTTATCAACCAAGCGCTCACTTAAGTTAGGGAATGGAATGACTTTTCTCTGTTTCTTCTCGCTCATTCAATCATCTCCGCTGTGCATTTGCCTTCAAGTGTACCAATGGAATATAAAGAACACAAGAAAAGCATAGCCGACCGTTTAGCCCTGACAGGCAGAAAAGAAATCACCGGAAAAGTCCGGGCTTGACTTTTTCGGTGATTTTGTTCTGACGGAAGGGCTGGGAGGCGGAGCTGGACAAGATTCAAAGTCAAATTTTTATATATCTTCAAAAAAAAAGCCTGGATTATCTTAACCAGGCTTTTCTTGTGTTTTCGTAATTTGAAATCTGCTCTTCATACATAAAGGTGAGGGAAATTTCATCATGGCCGTTTAAAAGCATGTCCTTCCAGTATGGATCAATGTCAAAATGGCAAAGAACGTCTTCACCTTCTCGGATTTCCTGCTTTTCCAGATCGACCGTACACTCGAAGGCTCCCTTTTCAACCAGCTGCTGATGAATCTTTTCTTCTATTTTAATAGGAAGAAGACCGTTCTTCAGACAGTTCTGATGGAAAATGTCGGCGAATGAAGGCGCAATAATCACTCTGAAGCCGAAGTCTGAAAGCGCCCACGGAGCATGCTCTCTTGAAGATCCGCATCCGAAGTTCTCCCCTGCAATCAGAACGCTTGCCCCCTTTGCCTCAGGCTTGTTTAATTCAAATTCAGGATTTTCGGTATGATCGCTTGTATAGCGCCAGTCAAAAAATGCGAAGCGTCCGTATCCAGTGCGTTCAATTCGTTTCAGAAACTGTTTGGGGATGATCTGATCGGTGTCCACATTTGATCTGTTCAGTACCGCCGTTTTACCCTTGTGCACTTGAAATGCTTCCACTTGCAGCCCCTCCTATCCATTCTCTTACATCAACAAATTTCCCGTTAAGCGCGGCTGCTGCAGCCATTGCAGGACTGACAAGGTGCGTTCTTGCCCCTTTTCCCTGACGGCCTTCAAAGTTCCGGTTGGAGGTAGAAGCACAGCGCTTTCCTTCCGGCACGACATCATCATTCATGCTCAGGCACATACTGCACCCTGATTCCCGCCACTCAAAGCCTGCTTCTTTAAAAGTATGGTGAAGCCCTTCAGCTTCCGCCTGGAGCTTTACATTTTGAGAACCGGGAACTACGATTGCCCTTACGGAAGGTTTCACTTTATGGCCTCTGATTACTTCTGCCGCCTGACGCAGGTCTGTGAGTCTTGAGTTTGTGCAGGAGCCAATAAAGACATAGTCTACTTCTATCTCTTTTATAGCTGTATCCGGCTCTAGGCCCATATAGAAATAGGCCCGCTCTGCCTCCTGTTTTTCCTCCTGTTTTGAGAACGTGCCTGTGTTCGGCACTCTCTCATCTATCGACACAGCCATTCCGGGATTTGTTCCCCATGTGACCATCGGGGCAATGTCAGATGCCAAAACGATAATCTGATCATCATATTCCGCACCCGGGTCACTGTGGAGTGTGCGCCAGTATGCAACAGCTTCTTCAAATTCCTCTCCCTTTGGAGCGTAAGTTCTTCCCTCAATATACTTGAACGTTGTTTCATCAGGTGCAATCAGTCCAGCTCTGGCGCCGGCTTCAATTGACATGTTGCAGACCGTCATTCTCTCATCCATCGACATATTTTCAATGGCTTCACCTGTAAATTCGATCACATACCCTGTGCCGAATCTCACTCCGAAGGAACCGATAATGGAGAGAATGACATCTTTAGCCGTCACGCCTTTTTTCAGGGATCCCTTTATGTGAACATTTAATGTTTTCGGCTTCTGCTGCCAAAGCGTTTGAGTGGCCAGGACATGTTCCACTTCACTCGTTCCAATGCCGAATGCAAGAGCTCCGAAAGCTCCGTGTGTTGATGTATGGCTGTCCCCGCATACGATGGTTTTGCCGGGCAGAGTCAGGCCAAGCTCTGGTCCGATGACGTGAACAATTCCCTGATCTGAGCTGTTAAGATCAGCAAGCCTGATGCCGAATTCTCTGCAGTTTGTTTCAAGGGCGCTCACCTGAAGCCGCGCTGTTTCGTCTTTTATTTCAAACCTGTTGACGGTTGGAATGTTATGATCCATTGTAGCAAAGGTGTTTTCAGGCTTTCTCACCTTTCTCCCGTTTTGTCTTAAGCCTTCAAACGCCTGGGGAGACGTTACTTCATGAATCAGGTGCAAATCAATATATAATAGATCAGGCTGATGATCTTTTCTGTATACTACGTGATCATCCCAAATTTTTTCGACGATTGTTCTTGCTTTCAAGACTGATACCTCCCTGCACGTATTTATATAGAAGGAAAAGAGGGGCGCTTTTCATCGAAATGAAAAGCGCCGTTTTTTTATGCGTAAGCTTCCATAATGTTAAAGATGGCGTGGTCGTCCGCCAAAGCAGCTTTCACTTCTTCAACCAGAGCCGTTGTAGTCAGAGGAGCTTCTCCTTTTTTCGCAAGGTCTGCTGTGCGCTTGCCTGAATCAAGCACGTGTTTTACGGCATTTTCAACGGCTTCTGCCTCTTCATTCATGCCAAAGGAGTGTCTGAGCATCATCGCGGCTGATAAAATCATGGCCACCGGATTTGCTTTATCTTCTCCTGCAATGTCAGGTGCAGAACCATGGACCGGTTCATACAGATGAAGGCCTGATGAGCTTAAGCTCGCGGATGGCAGCATGCCGAGCGAGCCCGTCAGCATCGAAGCTTCGTCACTTAAAATGTCGCCGAACATGTTCTCTGTTACGATGACATCAAACTGTTTAGGATTATGAATGAGGGCCATGGCTGCATGATCGACAAGCATGTGCTGCAGTTCAACATCAGGATACCTTGCAGCTACCTCTTCAGCGACTTCCCTCCACATTCGGCTCGATTCTAAAACATTGGCCTTATCAACTGACGTCACCTTTTTCTGCCTGCCCCGGGCAAGCTCAAATGCCTGTTCAATGATCCGCACCATCTCATCACGCTTATAAAAAAGGGTATCAACAACCGTCTCTTCACCGCCATCAACCTTGCGCTCGCTCGGTTTTCCAAAGTAAAGACCGCCCGTAAGCTCCCTTACAATCATGAAGTCGACGCCTTCCACAAACTCCCGCTTCAAAGGGGAAGAATCAAGGAGGCTTTCTACTGTCTCCACAGGACGGAGATTCGCATACAGATCAAGCTCCTTCCTGAGAGCCAGAAGCCCCCTTTCAGGCCTTAAATGCGAAGGATTCTGATCCCATTTCGGACCTCCTACAGATCCAAGCAGAACTGCGTCCGCCTCTTTGCACATGTTGAGCGTTTGTTCAGGAAGCGGAGAATTGGTTTCATCAATTGCCGCCCCGCCGATCAGTCCATACTGAAAGTGAAAACGATGGTAGTAATGCTCTTCAATGGCCTTCAGAATCTCTACAGCACCGTTCATCACTTCTAATCCGATGCCGTCTCCCGGCAATAATGCAATTTTCTTCTCCATTTTTTCTGCCTCCTTCATGATTTTTAATCTGGTTTTTCTTCTATTAGACAGTCGCTTTTAATTGTTCCTGAGCCTGTGCATTCAGAATGAGAATCCGGTTTACAGCGTTCAAGTAGGCTTTTGCTGATGCCTCAAGAACATCCTGCGCCATTCCCCTTCCGCTTGATTCCACTCCGCCAACGGTAACTCTGACAAAAACCTGGGCAAGAGCATCCCGGCCGCTCGAATTTGATTGGATCCGGTAGTCTAGAAGCTTGATCGTAAAGCCGGTGCAGCGCTCAAGCGTATTGTAAATCGCCTCTACGCTTCCTCCTCCGGTAGCAGCCTCCTGTACAAGGACCTGCTCCTGGTTTTTGAGAGTCACAGTGGCAGTCGGCACTTGTGAGGTTCCGTACTGAACCTGAAGGGATACAAGTTCAAACATATCCTCGCTCTTTTCCACTTTTTCCTCGATGACAAGTGCTGCAATATCCTCATCCGTGAATTCTTTCTTTCTCTCAGAAAGGGTTTTGAATGTTTTAAAGATTTTATGTGTCTCTTCTTCTGTTACATTGAAGCCAAGCTCAGCCACTTTGCTCTTGAAGGCGTGGCGGCCTGAATGTTTGCCGAGTACCATCGCATTTGATCCGACCCCTACGAGTTCAGGAGAAATAATTTCATAGGTTGTTTTTTCTTTCAGGACCCCGTCCTGGTGAATACCGGATTCGTGCGCGAATGCATTTTTCCCGACGACCGCTTTGTTTGGAGGGATCATCATGCCGGTCAATTTGCTGACCAGGTCACTCGTTTTTTTGATTTCATCAAGCTTCATGTTTGTTTTGGCGCCAAAATAATCTGAACGGATGTGAAGAGCAACGCCGATTTCTTCAAGTGAAGCATTTCCTGCCCGCTCTCCGATTCCGTTGATCGTTCCTTCGATCTGTCCCGCCCCGTTTTCGATGGCGGCAAGCGAGTTGGCTGTTGCCATTCCAAGGTCATCGTGGCAATGAGCGGAAAGAATAACATTTTCTATGCCATTTACATTAGATTTTAAGTACTGAAAGATTTCCCCGTATTCTTTCGGGTTAATATAGCCTACCGTGTCTGGAATGTTAATGACATTTGCGCCCGCTGCGATGACCCGCTCTACAATTTTGGCCAGAAACGGCAATTCGCTTCTGCAGGCATCCTCTGCAGACCACTGAATAAGCGGAAAGAATTTAGATGCGTATTTAACTGATTCAACTGCTGTCTCAATGACCTGGTCGGGAGTCTGTTTCAATTTGTATTGCATGTGAATCGGCGATGTTGCCAAAAACACATGCAGCCTTGGATGCGCCCCGTCCTTCAAAGCTTCCCACGCAGCATCAATATCTGTTTTGACCGAACGCGCAAGACCTGTAACGGAGCAGTTTTTAATCGTTCTTGCAATCTCCTGCACTGCTGAAAAATCACCCTTTGAGGAAGCCGGGAAACCGGCCTCCATAATATCAACGCCAAGACGTTCAAGCTGAAGGGCAATCTGCAGTTTTTCCTTTGCGTTCAAGTTCACTCCGGCTGATTGTTCCCCGTCTCTCAGTGTTGTATCAAAAAGGTTAATTTTTCGCACTGGCGACCACTTCTTTCCGTTTAGGTTTTACAAACGGCATCATTTCGCGCAGCTTTCTGCCGACTGTTTCAATCTGATGCTCGCTTTCTCTGTTGTTGATCGCATTGAACTGCGGGCGGTTGACCTGATTTTCTATGATCCAGTCTTTAGCAAATTTTCCTGATTGAATATCATTAAGCACTTCTTTCATGGATTCTTTTACTCTTGCATCTACTACTCTAGGTCCTGACACAAAGTCTCCCCACTGGGCTGTATCAGAGATGGAGTATCTCATGCCCGCCATTCCGTCTTCATACATAAGGTCTACGATGAGCTTAAGTTCGTGCAGACATTCGAAGTAGGCAAGTTCCGGCTGATATCCCGCTTCCACCAGTGTTTCAAATCCAGCTTTCACAAGGGATGTGAGTCCCCCGCACAGAACAGCCTGTTCTCCAAATAGATCTGTTTCGGTTTCTTCTTTAAATGTTGTTTCAAGAACTCCCGCACGCGCTCCTCCGATTGCTTTTGCGTATGCCAGAGCAAGATCTTTCGCCTGGCCTGTTACATCCTGATAGACCGCAAACAATGCTGGAACACCGGCACCGTCTTCAAAGGTTCTTCTTACAAGGTGACCCGGACCTTTAGGAGCTACGAGGAATACGTCAACAAATTCCGGAGGAACGATCTGATTAAAGTGAACATTAAATCCGTGTGCAAAAACTAACGCATTTCCCGGCTGAAGCTGATCTTTGATTTCTTCTTCATATACTTTCTGCTGCTGCTCATCCGGCAGAAGCACCATCACGACATCAGCCTGTGCTGCAGCTTCTTTAACGGTTGTTACCTCCACTCCGTCTGATGCTGCTTTATTAAAGGAATTTCCTTTGCGGACGCCTACTACAACATCTGCTCCGCTGTCCTTTAAGTTCAGTGCATGTGCATGGCCCTGTGAGCCGTAGCCGATTACTGCGATCTTTTTGCCTGATAGTACTTCCTCATTTACATCACCGTTATAATAAACTTTTACCATGTTCATTCTCTCCTTTTAATTTCCATTTTTTATTTGATTTGTAATTGTATACGTTCCATCCGTTCCCTTTCGCTCCAGGAACTTGCTTTCCGCGGGGAGCCCCGGGAGCCTCCTCGCTGCGCTTGCGGGGTCTCCCGTGTTCTCTTCATCCCGCAGGAGTCAAGTTCCTTCCGCTGCAGTCCACTCAAATCTGTTACCGTTCATTGCCATCTTCTCTTTATACAATTGAATATGTTTTCGAACTAGACGGCCGCTGTGTTCCTCTTGGGAACGCTGTTGTGCCGGTTCTGGCTATTTCTTTGATTCCATAGGGTCTGAGGAGATCGATGATGGCTTCTATTTTGTCTGATTCTCCGGTTACTTGAACGACCAGGCTGTCCCGGCTGACATCTATGATGGAGGCCCGGAATGGTTCAATGACTCCCTGCACTTCCATTCTCACTGCCGGTGCAGCGATCACTTTGATCAGCGCGAGTTCTCTTGCAACGATTGATTGATTGGTAATGTCCTGAACCTTGAGCACATCGATTTGCTTGTTGAGCTGTTTTGTAATTTGTTCTACTTCTTTTTCGTCTTCCACATGGATGACAAATGTCATGCGGGATATGCCTTCAATCTCTGCGTGCCCCACTGTGATGCTTTCAATGTTATAGTGTCTTTTCGTAAACAGCCCGGTAATTCTGTTGAGTACGCCCGACCGGTTGTTTACGGTTAATGTCAATATTCGCTTCATGCCTTAACACCCACCATTTCATGCAGTCCTTTTCCTGGTGCAATCATTGGATACACATTTTCCATCTGGCTTACATTAACGGAAATCAGGACAGGTTCCCTGGATCTAAGCGCTTCTTTAAAGGCCGGGAAATCACTTTCAGTCTGAATATTCAGTCCTTTCATGCCGTACGCTTCCGCAAGTTTCACGAAATCAGGCTGTGATTGAAAGACGGACTGGGAATATCTTTCTTCATAGAAGATTTCCTGCCACTGTCTTACCATTCCAAGCACGCCGTTGTTTAAAATAATGACCTTAACAGGAAGGTTCAGTTCGTGAATAACAGAAAGTTCCTGTAGGGTCATTTGGAATCCGCCGTCACCCAGTACAGCAACTACTGTCGAATCCTTTTCAGCAAGCTGCGCTCCAATCGCCGCCGGAAGTCCAAACCCCATTGTTCCAAGCCCTCCGGATGTGACCCACCTGTTTGGCTGCTGCATCCGGTAATACTGCGCCGCCCACATTTGATGCTGTCCGACATCAGTGGTTACGATTGCTTCTCCATCTGTCCACTCATGGATCAGTTCAATCATGTGCTGCGGCTTCAGCTCTTCATTTGAAGGCTTATACCAGAGAGGAAGCGTCTTTTTGTTCGTTTGAAGAGCTGTATACCACTCATCATGCTCGCTTCTTTTCCCGTTTTGGTGGATGAGCTGTTCAAGAACCAGCAACGCATCCCCGACAACCGGAATCTGCGTTTCGACCACCTTGCCGATCTCGGCTGGATCTATATCGATATGGGCAATAACAGCCTTTTTTGCAAAGTGGTTTAAGTTCCCTGTCACCCTGTCGTCAAATCGCGCTCCCACGCTGATCAGCAAATCGCAGTCATACAGCGCCATATTGGCGGTATATGTACCATGCATCCCTGCCATTCCGAGGAACAGCGGATGGTCTGCCGGGAAACTGCCAAGCCCGAGAAGGGTGCTTGCAACCGGTATTTGCTGCTGTTCTGCATATTCTTTCAGCTTATCGCTTCCTTTAGCGTGAATAACACCTGCACCCGCGAGAATGACTGGTTTTTTAGCACGGCTTACAGCTTCTACAAGCTTTCTGATCTGGAGGTAATTTGGCTCTGTCTTCGGCTGATATCCAGGCAGGTGTACAGGTTCGTCATAGTTGAAAATGCCTTCGGCTACAGCGATATCTTTCGGCACATCAATCAGTACTGGTCCCGGTCTGCCGGTTGTTGCAATATGGAATGCTTCTTTGATGATACGGGGAAAGTCGTTGACATCCCGTACTTGAAAGTTGTGCTTTGTAATCGGCATTGTAATTCCGAGTATATCCGCTTCCTGAAAAGCATCGGTTCCAATCACAGAAGTCGCAACCTGTCCGGTAAAGACAACGAGCGGAAGGGAATCAATCATCGCGTCTGTGAGTCCGGTAATTAAGTTTGTAGCTCCCGGTCCAGAGGTGGCGATTACGACTCCGGGTTTGCCTGAGACCCTTGCATAGCCTTCTGCTGCATGAATGCCTCCCTGTTCATGTCTCGTCAAAACGTGAAACATGCCTGAGCTGTACAGTTTGTCGTAAATCGGAAGGACAGCTCCTCCGGGATAGCCGAAAATCACCTCTGTCTTTTCCCGTTTAAGAGCTTCAATCATCATCATGGCACCGGACATCGTTTTCGTACACTTGGCAGATTCAGCGTCCAATTGTACCTTCATATTCATCGATTTTTGCCTCCTTTTTTCCCGCTATCATCTAAAAAGCCCTGCTCGATCGAAAAGAACTGATCGAGCTTTATCCAGCGAAATACTGGTCTTTTTGCCTTTAAAATCCACATAAAAAACCTTCCCGCCCCAATATTGCCCACTAGTTGTGAGTCAAAGGGGCGAAAAGGTTTGAAAACACTTTTCGCGGTACCACCCTTGTTCATGACCTAAAATCAGGCCACCTTATGAAAGCTTAAAGCTTTCTTTTGGTAACGGGTGGTGTGAAAAATAGCACCCGGCTGATCCTACTCCATTTCAAATCAGCACTCAGAGGCGAGTTCACGCTGGAAGGGAACACCGGCTTTCAGCAGCCGCCGGCTCTCTGTGGATCCTTGTTTCCATAGCTACTTATCCTCTTCAAAGTTTTCACTTATTAACTTACACTTAAGCTTGAATTGCCTGTTTCAACTTTCACGCCGTCTTCAATGACTTTTTTCCTGAATTGCTCAAGCAGGCGGTTTGTGTGCTCGCCCGGCTTGCCTTCACCAATCTCCCTGCCGTCTACCTTTACAACAGCAATGACTTCTGCTGCTGTTCCTGTCAGGAAGACCTCATCAGCTGTATACACGTCGTGGCGGGTAAATGGTTCTTCCCGCACATCATAGCCAAGTTCTGCCGCGATTTCGATGATGACGTTTCGCGTAACTCCTTCAAGGGCGCCAAGGTACCCCGGCGGAGTCAGAAGTTTGTTGTTTTTATAGATAAAGACATTGTCTGCAGATCCTTCTGCGACATAGCCCTGATCATTCAGCATGAGCGCTTCGCTTACATTCGCCAGATGAGCTTCAATTTTTACAAGAACGTTATTTAAATAATTGAGTGATTTTACTTTCGGACTGAGAACGTCCGGACGGTTCCTTCTTGTAGGGACTGTCACAATATCAATTCCTGTTTCATAAAGATGCTTAGGAAAGATTGAGAGCGGCTCTACTATAATGACGACGTTTGCCTCTTTGCATTTATATGGATCAAGCCCAAGATCTCCGACTCCTCTTGAGACTACCAGTCTGATATAAGCATCATCCAGTCCGTTTTTCTCGACCGTTTTTACCGTCAGGTCTGTCAGTTCTTCCTGGGTGTACGGCATAGTGAGCAAAATGGATCTCGCTGATTCATACAGTCTTTTCATGTGCTCTTTTAAACGGAAGATGTTGCCGCTGTAGACTCTGATTCCTTCGAAAATCCCGTCTCCATACAAGAATCCGTGATCATACACCGAAATCTTCGCATCTTCTTTTCTTACAAATTCCTTGTTCAAAAAAATCCATTGGTCACCCATAAAGAGCACACCTTTCTTTTAAAGTCTAAACGCGTTAATCAGCTGAATTCCAGTGTGTAAAAAAAATCCTTATAACGTTAGTTATGGACTCTTTTAAAAGATATAAAGTGATCTTGCTGCCGCAGCTAAACGGCCTGTTATGTTTTCTTTTAATGAACCTCACATGTTCATGTAACTTATATTTGAGCCTATCTTACGCCCATTAAAAAGCGGTGTCAACCGTCTTTTTTCGAATTGTTAGATAATTTAGATTTGTTTGTTAATTTGTATACGCTTACATGCCTGTCACTATGGGAATTGTGTTTTTGAAAAATTTTTTTTGAAGTTTTTTTCTGTGAGATTGTCTGACAGGGTTTTGGGTGATTTCAGCTGGGGAAAAGGAACTTTTTAAGGGTGGATCCGGAATCGGATTCTTGATTAAAACGGATAAGATCCAGAGGAAAAATTATGAACATTTTTCGAACAAATGAGAGATGGCATGTTTGCAACTGTACCCGTTCCCTTTCGCTCCAGTCACTTGCTTTCCGCGGGGAGGACCGGGAGCTTCCTCAGCTGCGCTTGCGGGATCTCCCTCGTCCTCTTCATCCCGTAGAAAAGCGGAAGCGCCCGTTTTGCTCCGGCAGTCAGATAAAAAATCACCCGAAAAGTCCGCTTTTGACTTTTTGGGTGATTTTGTTCTGACAGAGGAGTTGGGCGCTGCAGCTCGACAAGGAGTCAAGTGCCTTCCGCTGCAGTCCACTGGTGTTTTACGGATAAATCAGCGAAATGCAGTGACGAAAAAAAACAAAAAAACTTCTTTCATTTTCAGAAAGAAGTTTGTATGTATATAGTATGGCGTCCCAGGAGAGATTCGAACTCCCGACCAACGGCTTAGAAGGCCGTTGCTCTATCCACTGAGCTACTGGGACATGTTTTTTTGTGACAATCGCGATTATGTATCAGCGACATTTTTTATTATATGTGCGATCAGCTATAAAGTCAATAACTTTTTCTAAAAAGTTTTGAAAGAGGGAAAAAATTCCCCCTTTCCTTTTTAAGACAGCTTAAACCTCTGCGCCATGCCTTTTACAGGCGTTCCGTCCTGCTGATAAAATGTTACAGTTGCCGATCCGTTTTGTATTTCTAATATAACATATGTTTTTTCGGTGCGCATCCTCGGCAGCCTGATGCTGCCCGGATTAATGAAGAGGACTCCGTCTGCAAATTCTGCTCCTGCTATATGAGAATGCCCGAAACAGACAATCTTCGCAGCGTGATCTTCAGCAGCATATTTCAAGTTCATCAGAGTGGACTTCACGTTATGCATGTGGCCATGCGCAATGAAAAAACGGAACCCGCCTGCTTCTTCAATCAGTTCCTCCGCATATTTCTGTTCATAATCGCAGTTTCCCCGCACTGATACAAAGCCCTGCATAGAAGGGTGATCGGCAGGCAGTTCTGAATCGCCGCAGTGAAACATCGCTTCTGTTTCGGATTCATGCCTGTTTCTGATCTCCTGAAGCTCGTCTGTCAGCCCGTGACTGTCGCTGATAATAAGAACCTTCATGACTCAAAACTCCCTGTAATCAGGCTTCAAGCAGCTCTGACAGCTTCTTTAGAGCCGCTGCCCTGTGACTGATTTTGTTTTTTTCTTCTTTCGACAGCTCGGCCATTGTTTTTGCTTTATCCTTGACGAGAAAAATCGGGTCATATCCGAACCCATTTTCTCCAGCCGGCTCTTCTGTTATATACCCTTCGACAGATCCTTCAACCGTTACCGTTTTGCGGCCGGGCTCAGCAAGGGCAAGTGCGCAGCGGAATCTCGCGGTGCGCTCTTCCTTTTCTGCGCTCTTCAGCTCAGCCAGCACCTTTTGGATATTGGCTGCGTCATCTTTTTCTGGGCCTGCATATCTTGCGGAAAAAATACCCGGCTCTCCGTTCAGGTAGTCAATCGACAATCCTGAGTCGTCAGCGATCGCCATTTTTCCGTAAAGCCTGGATATTGCCTCCGCTTTTAAAATGGCATTCTCTTCAAAAGTCGAACCCGTTTCCTCCACATCAGGTGCATCGTCAAAATCAAGCAGCGAGATGCAGGTCAAATCGTATGCAGAAAGAATCGTCTGAAATTCAAGAAGCTTTCCTGCATTTTTTGTGGCAATAATGACTTCCTTCATCAGGTTCATCCCTTTCCGTTTTTCTGGTCCATAATTTTAAGCGCTAAATCACCCAGCGCTTCCATTTGGATTGTAACCAAAGATTGAATCCCTTTTTCTGCAAGGTTTAAAAGTTCATTCAGCTCTTCGCGAGAGAATGTTGCCTCTTCGCCTGTTCCCTGCAGCTCTACAAATCGTCCTGAGCCTGTCATGATGACATTCATGTCCACTTCAGCCGATGAATCTTCAATATAGTTTAAATCGAGAATCTCGCCTAGCTTTGAATCCATGCCGACAGAAGTTGCAGCAAGGAAATCTGTAATCGGAAGCGAACTGATTTTCTTTTCAGATACAAGCTTTCCAAGAGCAATCGTCATGGCCACAAATGCACCTGTAATGGATGCTGTTCTTGTACCGCCGTCCGCCTGAATCACATCACAGTCGATCCAGATTGTACGCTCGCCAAGCTTGTCCAGGTCTACCACTGCACGGAGAGCCCGTCCAATCAGGCGCTGAATTTCCATCGTTCTTCCGGTGATTTTCCCTTTTGAAGATTCTCTGATGGTTCTCTGTTCCGTTGCGCGCGGCAGCATGGAGTATTCTGCTGTAATCCAGCCCTTTCCTTCTCCGCGCATAAACGGCGGCACACGGTCTTCAATGCTCGCATTGCAGATGACCTTTGTATCTCCCACACAGATCAGAACCGATCCTTCCGGGTGCTTCACATAATCTGTCACTATTTCTACTCGTCTAATTTCATCTTGCTTTCGTCCGTCATGTCTCATTAGGATTCCTCCGATCATTCCTGATCCTGATTGATTTGCGTTTTCGTTATATGTATAAGGCTTGTCCCGGCTTCCTTTCAAAGACATAAGGTCCGGAGGCAATAAAGAAGAGGCAGTGCCAATGACTACCTCTTCGTTTCACTTTATAGTATATCAAAAATCACCGATTAAAAACTACCTGTGTTGACATTCACTGGACGCGCAACAGGATCTGTCATCTTTTTGCCGTCCTCGTTTACAAGGTCTGCCTTGCCGTCCACTGTCAGCACAACGTTTTCAATTCCCGGCTGCTCTGTCAGAGACAGGACAAGTGAATTAACGATATGAGATGAAACCATCTTCTTCTCTTCATCCGCACTTCCGAAAATCGATTCGTTAAAATTAAGCGTGACCGTTCCGTCTTCAAGCTTAGGCTCTTCAAGCAGCTTCACATCTTGTGAAAAATCACTGAGGAGCGCTGTATCAGCAGACGGCCCTTCTGTCAGCTTTTTAACAACAGCGGCAATCGGATCTTCCTCATCATTGCTCACGCGTGTTGTGACAGGCACATAATACGTCTTGTCATCGTGCTGCGCTGTATAATAAACCGTAAGCGGTTTTGTATCTGTGATATCCATGACACCTGCCGTATCCAGGTTGATGCCGTCAGCCCTGCTCAGCTCGCTGCTGATCGGCGTGCCCCCGACAGGCATTTCATTTTGCTCATGGCCGTTGATCATAATCTTGACCGTTTTGACTGAATCAAACTGAGTAAGCGTCCATGTGATTGACTGAAGAATCTTCAGCTCATCTTCTTTTTGATAGTTTTTAAATTCTTTGGAAAAATCGACTAAAGCAACGCCGTCTTTCACATTGACGCTGACCTGTGTATCCTGCGGAATAACCGCTCTGAATCCATCAGGCAGCATATTTGTTACAGGCCCGCCTTCAACAAGGTAGTCAAGCACCTGCTTTGCTACGCCTTCCTGCTTTGGCAGATCAAATGTCTGGGCTACGACAAGTCCATTGCTGTCAATTAAATACAACTGCCTGGAGTACGTTTGCCCCGACTCTTCCCCTTTTTCCTCTTCTGCTGTTGTTTTTTCCTCATTTACTGTTTCTTCAGCAGCTTTATCTCCTTCATCCACATACGATACGTCTTGTGGAGGATCGATTTCCTTGGCCTTCTCCCCGCCGAACAATCCGCAGCCGGACAATAACAGCGCTGAAGTCATTACAGTAGCAGCAATCTTCACGTTTCTCTTTTGAGACATACATTTCCCTCCTAAGGCAGTTTGTACTACTATGTATACGAGCTGTAGATTGAATTAGACCGAAATCAGGAAGAAATTTTTAATAGAGCGTGAGAGGGAAGAAGTTGACTGCTTACAAAAGAAAAAACCGCCAGCATCATGCTGACGGTTACCTTGTTTAAAGCGCAATGGACTGAACATTTTTCACCGGCTCTTCAAACAGCTGCGAAGCGATGCGCTGGAAGAGATCCTTAGATCCGGTTGTCAGGAAGAGGTGATGGTTTTCTTCCTGCGATTCATTCAATGCTTTCTTATAAGACAGGATCGTACTTACCTCACGGGCTGTTTCGTCTCCTGAACTGATAATTTTCACTCTTGGTCCCATATAGTTCTCGATCAGGTCTTTCAGAACCGGATAATGCGTGCAGCCGAGAATAAGTGTATCGATCGGATGGTCCTTCAGCGGAAAAAGGGAATCCTCTACAATTGAGACCGCATAGTCATTATCAAAGTCCCCGCTTTCAACAAGCGGAACAAACGCAGGACAGGCAAGGCTTTCAACCGTCACTGACTTCTTGATGGTCTTCAGTGCCTTTTCGTACGCGCCGCTTGAGACCGTATTGACCGTTCCAATGACGCCGATGCGGTTGTTTCTAGTCACTTTAATGGCTGTGCGGGCACCCGGGAACACAACGCCGACAACAGGGATATCAAGCTCATCCTGAATTTCCTGAAGGGCAATGGCCGTTGCCGTATTGCACGCAATCACAAGCATTTTAATATGATGGTTAGAGACGAGGTAATTCGTCATTTGCCATGTAAAAGCCCGAACCTCTTCAATCGGTCTTGGACCATAGGGACATCTTGCTGTATCACCTAAATAGATGATGTCTTCATTTGGTAGCTGCCTCATAATTTCCCGCGCAACGGTCAGGCCGCCGACACCGGAATCAATGACGCCGATTGCTCTGTTCAAAAAATCGCCTCATTCTTCTCTCATTTCTAGGTGCAGTTTCGTCAATGAGCTTTCAAGCTGAATTATTTCCTGCATATCATAATTTCTGATTACGTTTTTTAAGTATTGTTGCCGCTTATGAATAACTTCTTCGATAATGCGCTGCCCTTCTGCAAGAAGGTGCACTCTTACCACTCTGCGGTCATTTGGATCTTTCACGCGCACGACAAGTTTGTTTTTCTCCATCCGGTCAACCAGATCAGTCGTAGTGCTGCATGCTAGGTACAATTTGTTGGATAATTCACCGACTGTCATGTCGCCGTGTTCTGAAAGCCATTGCAGCGCCACAAACTGAGGCGGTGTAATTGGGAATTGACTCAGGATCTCCCGGCCTCTCTGCTTCACCATCACAGAAATATGCCTTAAGGATTTTTCCAGGTCAGCCACCATTTTATCACTTAATACATCATTATGAACTGTCATCAGCAACCCTCACTCATTCAATCTGACCGCACGGAGCAGAATATACACTAGTAGTGTGCGTATCATATCCATTTTCTATGTTTTCACACAAAAATGCAAGTTTGATATTTTAGCTGACAGTCATTACAAGAAAAAATCCCGGCAGAAATAATAACCGGCCAGCCTAAAATAAGGTCAGCCGGTACGTATTAGAGCTCAAGTTCACCCATACGAAGAAGCTCAACAACTGCCTGTGATCTTCCTTTTACTCCAAGCTTTTGCATCGCATTGGAAATATGGTTCCGAACTGTTTTTTCACTAATGAAGAGCTCGCCCGCTATTTCTTTCGTCGTTTTATCCTGTACTAATAATTCGAAAACTTCTCTCTCTCTTTTCGTGAGTAGTGGCTTTGATTGAAACTCTTTCTCTTTCAAGAATGGTAACCCTCCTTGCTAGGTGCGAGCCGGTCTAACGAATGGGTATAAGATTAGTCAACATATAGTATGTGCACTCTGTATTGGCGGTGACTGTTACTTTAGCTGATTCGTGAAATTAGGTGTCTATTTTTTTATGTGGCAAAGACCTCAGAACCTATGAGCATTTTCTTTTCCGCATTCAGAAATGGTACACTTTTTCCATTGTATTTCGATATCTGCACAACGGTTCCTCGTCCTGTAAAGCAGACTTCCCTTTTTTTATTTACGGCGCAGTAATGGAGCTCGGCAGACGAATTTCCAACAGATGCAGCTTTGACATACAGCAAGAGCTCCTCATCGAAAAACACCTGTCTGATGTAATCGCACTGGATGTCGGCCACAACAGGAATCAGCTCCCCGTCCTTTTTCAGCCAGTTCTCCATCAGGCCTGCATGTTTAAAAAACTCGATCCGTGCTTCTTCAAAGTATGCAATCGGTGCCGTGTTGTTCATATGACCGAACATATCTGTTTCGGAAAAGCGAACCTTTAGCGGGTGATGAAAGGCAAATGTATCCTTCCACTCCTGCAGCGGCATTGTGATATAGGGAATTTTGTTCATGGCTGTTCCTCTTTTCTTTGATGATATGTAAAAAACACCTCTTATTTAAAGAGGTGTTTTCATTCTTATTGCTTAGACTTGATCGCTTCCGAAGAAATTGCGGAATGCCTGGAACGTAGTATCTCTGTTCAGCGCAGCAATAGAAGTCGTTAAAGGAATTCCTTTCGGACATGATTGCACGCAGTTTTGAGAGTTTCCGCAGTTTGCAAGTCCTCCGTCACCCATAATCGCTTCAAGACGCTCGGATTTGTTCAATGAGCCTGTTGGATGAGCGTTAAACAAACGAACCTGTGAAAGAGGAGCCGGTCCGATGAAATCAGAATTGCTGTTAACGTTCGGGCATGCCTCAAGGCAAACTCCGCACGTCATGCATTTTGAAAGCTCATATGCCCATTGGCGTTTTTTCTCAGGCATACGCGGGCCAGGTCCAAGGTCGTATGTTCCGTCAATCGGAATCCACGCTTTTACCTTCTTAAGGGAGTCAAACATTCTGCTGCGGTCAACCTGAAGGTCGCGCACAACAGGGAATGTTTTCATCGGCTGAAGGCGGATAGGCTGTTCAAGCTGGTCGACAAGTGCTGTACATGATTGGCGCGGCTTGCCGTTAATAACCATAGAACAGGCTCCGCATACCTCTTCAAGACAGTTCATATCCCAAGTGATCGGCGTTGTTTCTCTTCCCTCAGAATTCACAGGATTCCTTCTGATCTCCATCAGCGCGGAGATCACGTTCATATTCGGACGGTAAGGAATTTCAAATGTTTCATCATAAGGGGCAGCACCGGGCTGATCTTGGCGAGTAATAATAAAACGAACTACTTTCTTTTCACTGTTCATTTCTTATTCCCCCTTTTTCTTCTTCGAGTAGTCGCGTTTGCGCGGTTCGATTAAGCTGACGTCCACTTCTTCGTAGTGGAACTTAGGAGCAGCTGTCAGACCGGCAAACGTAGCCATCGTCGTTTTAAGGAAGTCTTCATCATTACGTTCAGGGAATTCTGGCTTATAATGCGCTCCGCGGCTTTCGTTGCGGTTGTAGGCGCCCAATGTCACGACGCGGGACATTTGAAGCATGTTCTGAAGCTGGCGGGTAAACGTAGCACCCTGGTTGCTCCATTTCGCCGTATCATTAATATTGATATTCTGATAGCGTTCAATCAGCTCTTGGATTTTCTCATCGGTTTTCAGAAGCTTGTCGTTGTACCGGACAACCGTTACATTGTCTGTCATCCATTCGCCAAGCTCTTTATGAAGCACGTAGGCGTTTTCCGTTCCGTCAAGGTTCATGATGTTCTGCCATTTTTCTTCTTCCTGCTTCACGTGAGCGTCATATACAGCAGATGAAAGATCTTCTGCAGAAGCATCTAAGCCGCTGATATAGTCAACCGCTTTGGGTCCTGCCACCATTCCGCCGTAGATGGCTGAAAGAAGGGAGTTCGCACCAAGACGGTTTGCGCCGTGCATGGAGTAATCACATTCTCCCGCAGCAAATAAGCCCGGAATATTCGTCATCTGGTTATAGTCAACCCACAGACCGCCCATTGAGTAATGAACAGCAGGGAAGATTTTCATTGGAAGCTTGCGCGGGTCATCACCCATGAATTTTTCATAAATTTCGATGATGCCTCCAAGCTTAATGTCAAGCTCTTTCGGATCTTTATGAGACAGATCCAGATAGACCATGTTCTCGCCATTGATGCCGAGCTTTTGAGAGACGCACACATCGAAGATTTCGCGTGTTGCGATATCACGCGGAACAAGGTTTCCGTATGCAGGATATTTTTCCTCAAGGAAATACCATGGCTTCCCGTCTTTGTACGTCCAGACGCGTCCGCCTTCACCGCGAGCTGATTCACTCATCAGGCGAAGCTTGTCATCTCCCGGAATAGCTGTCGGGTGAATCTGAATGAACTCGCCGTTTGCATAGTGAACACCCTGCTGATAGACGATGGAAGCTGCTGATCCGGTGTTGATGACAGAGTTTGTTGATTTTCCGAAGATGATTCCAGGTCCGCCCGTTGCCATGATGACAGCGTCTGAACGGAATGATTTGATTTCCATGCTTGTTAGATCCTGTCCGGTAATGCCTCGGCACACACCGTCGTCATCGACAACCGCTCCAAGGAATTCCCAGCCCTCGTACTTTGTCACAAGACCTGCCACTTCATAGCGGCGGACCTGCTCATCAAGCGCATAAAGAAGCTGCTGCCCTGTCGTTGCACCGGCAAATGCCGTGCGGTGATGCTGCGTTCCTCCAAAACGGCGGAAGTCAAGAAGCCCTTCAGGCGTACGGTTGAACATGACACCCATGCGGTCAAGCAAGTGAATGATTGACGGAGCCGCTTCGCACATCGCTTTTACAGGAGGCTGGTTGGCAAGGAAATCCCCGCCGTAAACCGTATCATCAAAATGCTCCCACGGAGAATCGCCTTCTCCTTTTGTATTAACAGCGCCGTTGATTCCGCCTTGTGCACAAACGGAATGAGAGCGCTTAACTGGTACTAATGAAAATAAATCTACATGAACGCCGGATTCTGCTGCTTTGATGGTTGCCATCAGGCCTGCCAAACCGCCTCCGACGACAATAATTCTTCCTTTACTCATCTGGCCCACTCCCTTTGATTCTAATACTCATCAAACAAATGCAAAAATAGTGCTTACTCCAACGTAGGACAATGCAAGGAAAAGTGCGATTGTCACGTAAGTGGAGATCAGTTGTGATCTAGGAGTGACTGTAATTCCCCAGCTCACAGCAAATGACCACAGGCCGTTTGCAAAGTGAAAGATTGTTGATACAACACCAACTACGTAGAAAACAATCATGAATGGATTGCTGAAAATAGAGGCCATCATGTCAAAATTCACTTCTGCGCCAAAGGCAGCTGCAATTCTAGTTTCCCAGACGTGCCATGAAACGAAAATAAGCGTAATAACACCTGAGATTCTCTGAAGCATGAACATCCAGTTGCGGAAGTATCCGAACTTGCTTACGTTGTTTTTTGCTGTAAACGCAATGTAAATTCCGTAGATTGCATGGTATAAAAGCGGGAGGAATATAATAAATGTCTCCAGAACAATTCTAAACGGCAAGCTTTCCATAAAATGTGCAGCATTGTTAAATGCTTCTTCTCCTCTTGTTGCAAAGTTATTTACAACAAGATGCTGAATTAAGAAGACGCCAACCGGAATCACTCCAAGCAAGGAATGAAGTCTTCGGTTCAAATACTCTCTGTTTCCAGCCATCTCAACATAACCCCCTAGTAATCTTAAAATCTTTTTTTTAATGTTTCTCCTATTCCCGGCAATCTTTTAAAAAAATAAACATTGTATGATAAAATGTGACAAATTTATTGTACTCCTCACGCGTTACAGCGTCAAGAAAACGTGTTCATAAATTTTAATTTTGTGACAAATCTCGTTTTCAAACAATTTTTATTTTCTTGAAATACTAATCTGGCGCTGGCCGGGCAGATAATTTACTTTTATTGCATGTGCCTCATGCCGCATCTTGATATATAATAAAATCAGAAAGAGGGGAAGAATGTGAAAAAAACGAAAGAACAAATTGACACGGCACAGCTCAGAGATATGCAGGTGCCTGCGTTTGCATATGAACTCCTTAGAGAAGTGCTTATTCCTGACATTCTGGGGAGCGAGTCCGCTTCCATGATGTACTGGGCAGGCAAAAGCCTTGCGCGGAAATATCCGGCAGATTCCATCGACGAGCTGATTGCTTTCTTTTCGCTCGCAGGCTTTGGAAACCTTTCACTTGTACATAAGAAAAAAGACGAAATGGAATTTCAGCTGCAGAGCGAACTGATCCAGACAAGATTTAAAACGATGAAAGAACCGTCGTTCCAGCTTGAAGCAGGTTTTATTGCCCAGCAGGTGCAGCGCATGAACAAGCAGATCACCGAAACCTATGAGCATGTTAAAAAACGTGCGGACAAAGTTCACTTTACTGTGAAATGGGACTACAAAGACATGGAGTTTGAAAACGAATAAAGGACGGGTACTCATGATCCCCGTCCTTTTTTCATTTTCATCAAAGCCGTCAGTTGGCGTTAAATACGCCTGCCGGCTGCTCTGATAATTCAAATGCATCGTGAAGCGCTTCTACCGCTTTCACCATATCCGCATGGCCGACCACCGTTGAAACTTTTATTTCTGACGTGCTGACCATTTTCACTTCAATCCCTTCCTTTGCAAGAACATGGAACATTTCCGCCGCAACACCCGGGTTTGAGACCATTCCGGACCCCACGATCGACACTTTGGACAACCCGTTTTCAAATTCGATCCGTTCAAATCCGAGCTCCTCTTTATATGTTTCAAGAACGTGCACGGTCTCTTCGACCTCACCTGTTTTTACGGAGAATGAAAGAGAAGCAATCTGTGCGTCTGATGTACTTTGAATAATAATATCCACATTTATTCCGTGGCTTGCGAGTGTTTTGAAAATGGTGGAAAGAGCCAACAATCCGTTCTGCAGCCCGCAAACCGTCACTTTTGACACCTGATCTTCAAATGCAATGCCTCTTACAATCAAATTCTGTTCCATATCTGTTTCCTCCTCAATAAGCGTGCCCCGTTCGGCTTCTGTGCTGGATCTGACTTCAAGCGGTACTCCGTAATTCTTTGCAAATTCAACTGCTCGCGGATGCAGGACACCCGCTCCAAGGTTGGCGAGCTCAAGCATTTCATCATAGGAAATTCCTTCAAGCTTTCTTGCGCCTTTTACAAAACGCGGATCGGTTGTGAATACACCCGTGACGTCTGTATAAATATCGCATTTGTCCGCTTTCAGCGCTGCTGCTAATGCAACTGCGGTTGTATCGGAGCCACCGCGTCCAAGAGTCGTAATCTCGCTGCCGTCTGCGAAGCCCTGAAATCCGGCAACAACGACGATTTTCCCTTCAGAAAGCCGTTTTTCCATTTTCTCTGTATCGATTCCGGAAATTCTCGCATTTCCGTGGACATGCTCTGTGCTGATCCCGGCCTGCCAGCCTGTGTAGGAAACAGCGTCATAGCCTTTCGCCTGCAAAGCCATTGTCAGAAGAGAAATGGTCACTTGCTCGCCTGTAGAAAGAAGCATGTCCATTTCGCGCTTGCTCGGCTTTTGAGTGATTTCAGCGGAAAGTGATACTAAGTGATCGGTTGTTTTCCCCATTGCCGATACAACGACAACTACGCTGTTCCCCTTTTGTCTTTCTTCAGCTGCACGGTTTGCAGCATTCATGATCTTCTCAGGAGAACCAACAGATGTGCCTCCGAATTTTTGTACAATTAAACCCATATCGCCTCTCGCCTTTCAAGTCTTATTTAAAGTCTAATTTGATCGTCAGCAAGTAAAAGGGAGAATCCCGGAAAACGCAAAAAAGCAATGAGATTCTCTATCTCATTGCTTGCATAAACGAATAATGGAACTTCATTCATACAATGAGATAGCGCTCCAAGAAAAACATCATTTTCTTGACAATCCTGCGTCTCTTAAACGCAAAACCAGCAAAGAGAAGAAATGGCTCTTTCTTTGCTTCGGCGGCGCTCCCCTTTCACGCGTCTTCAAAGGAATCCATTTTCCTCTGACGCGCTACTCTTGAAGTCCGCACCTCTACCGTCATTTAACGAACTAAACGATCTGATTTATGAAATTAGTTAAAATTTTAGCAAACCTTACTGCTTAAAGCAAGAACATTTTATGCTTCTTCTTTTTCCTGCAGTTTCTCATAGATTAATTCTGCGGTATTTGAAGGCATGCCTGCAGCGATAATGTCATCTACACTTGCCTCTTTCATTTTTTTCACAGACCCGAAATGTTTCAGCAGGACCTTCCTGCGTTTTTCTCCAACGCCAGGTATGTCATCCAGAATGGATTGAAAGGCGGTCTTTCCCCGAGTTTGCCTGTGGAAAGTAATCGCAAACCTGTGAACCTCATCCTGAATGCGCTGGAGGAGATAAAACTCCTGGCTGTTTCGTTCAAGTTCCACAATTTCAGGCGGACTGCCGACCATGAGGTTGGATGTTCGATGTTTGTCGTCCTTTACAAGGCCTGCTACAGGTATGGTCAAGCCAAGCTCATTTTCAAGCACATCCTGAGCTGCTGCAAGGTGGCCTTTCCCCCCGTCAATAATAATTAAATCAGGAAGCGGAAGTTCTTCTTTCAGGACGCGCGTATAGCGTCTGCGGACAACTTCCCGCATCGATTCATAATCATCAGGGCCTTTAACAGTTTTAATTTTATACTTTCTGTATTCCTTTTTGGCAGGCTTCCCGTCAATGAAAACAATCATGGCCGATACCGGATCTGTTCCCTGAATGTTTGAATTATCAAAGGCTTCAATTCTTGCAGGCGTATAAATGCCCATTTTTTCACCCAGCTGGTCAATCGCTTTTATCGTTCGTTCTTCATCGCGCTCGATCAGCGAGAATTTTTCCTTGAGGGCAATTTTTGCATTTTCATGTGCCAGCAGAACGAGATCCTTTTTCTTCCCCCGCTGAGGCTGTGTCGCCGTAACCTGTAGAAGCTCAGCAGCCATTTCCCCGTCAACGCTGTCCGGAAGCAGAATTTCTTTCGGCAGAATATGATTGCTCTTTGAGTAAAACTGGCCGAGGAAGGTCAAGAATTCTTCCTCAGGTTCCTGATAAAGCGGGAACATGGCTATATCCCTTTCAATCAGCTTGCCCTGCCTTACAAAAAACACTTGAACGCACATCCACCCCTTGTCGAACGAATAGCCGAACACATCACGGTCAACAAAATCATTCATCGTCATCTTTTGCTTTTCCATCGTGGCGTCGATGTGGGCGATCTGGTCCCGGTATTCTTTTGCACGTTCAAAATCAAGATTCTCTGATGCAGCCAGCATTTTCTTTGAGAGTTCCTCTTTAATCTGCTTAAATCCGCCTTTAAGAAAGCGCGTCATTTCGTCCACCATCTGCCTGTTCTGTTCCTGCGTCACATTGTAGACGCAGGGTGCAAGGCATTGTCCCATATGGTAGTAAAGGCATACTCGATCAGGGAGTGTGGAGCATTTTCTTAAAGGATAGAGACGGTCAAGCAGCTTCTTCGTTTCCCTTGCTGCCTGTACGTTCGGGTATGGCCCGAAGTATTTTCCTTTATCCTTCTTAACATTCCGGGTAACGATCAGCCGCGGATGTCTTTCACCGGTGATTTTGATAAACGGATAAATTTTGTCATCCTTCAGCATGATATTGTATTTTGGATCATGCTTTTTTATCAGGTTCAGCTCTAAGATAAGCGCTTCTATATTTGAAGAGGTTACAATGTATTCAAAATCTCTGATTTCACTCACAAGGCGCTGCGTTTTCCCGTCATGTGAGCCTGTAAAATAAGAACGGACACGATTCTTCAGCACTTTTGCTTTTCCGACATATATAACGGTGCCGAAACGGTCCTTCATTAAATAGCAGCCCGGCTGATCCGGCAAAACGGCCAGCTTTTCTTTTATCAATTGCTCCATTGCGGACACTCCATTAATAAGGTTTATTCCAATATTGTACCATTTTCCTGTCTGTGAGTCGTGCGGAGATATGCACGCTTATTTGCAGACGCAGTCAGAGGAGAATTCGTGCATACTTTACATGCAGCGGGGCAATCATTTCCTGAGCAATAATTGACATATTTTTTGATTCGGAGAGGAGCGCTTTCTCCTTTTTTGAAAGAGAAACTAAAAACCCAAGCTCGTAAGCCTGGGTTTTTAGTTTGAAAGATCCAGCCGAATGATCTCAGGCAGGTTTTCGATTATGCGTGTTTATTAAGAAGTTCAGCCAAAGCTTCTTTAGGCTGGAAGCCAACCGTTTTGTCTACAACTTCGCCGTTTTTGAATACAAGCAAAGTAGGAATGCTCATAACACCGTATTTGCCTGCTGTTTCCTGGTTTTCATCAACATCAAGCTTAACCACTTTCACTTTATCGCCCATTTCCTGATCAAGTTCTTCAAGAACCGGGGCAATCATTTTACAAGGTCCGCACCATGGAGCCCAAAAGTCAACGAGGACTACGCCTTCGCTAGTTTCTGCTGTGAATGTTTGATCTGTTGCATTTGTAATTGCCATTGTAATTTCCTCCTATAAATCGAGTAATAACTGAAGTATAGCATTAAAGAATTGGGTCTGCGAATTTTTTGCTCACTTATACTTTTCCCCAACTTTCTGATGAAAAACATATCCGGACTGGAGAAAATAAAAACACGACGGGCGAGGTCGTGTTTTATGGTCTTTTAAGAATGAACTTTAAGCTTTTTGAACTCTTCTGTCAGAAGCGGTATGACTTCAAAAAGGTCACCGACAATACCGTAATCGGCCACTTTAAAGATATTAGCTTCCGGATCTTTGTTGATGGCAACAATGATTTTTGAGTTGGACATACCTGCTAAATGCTGAATGGCTCCGGAGATGCCGCAGGCAATGTACAAGTCAGGAGTGACAACTTTTCCTGTCTGGCCAATCTGCAGGGAATAATCGCAGTAATCCGCATCACATGCACCGCGGGAAGCGCCAACCGCTCCGCCAAGAACATCCGCAAGCTCTTTAAGAGGATTAAAGCCGTCTGTGCTTTTCACTCCGCGTCCGCCTGCAACAATCACTTTTGCTTCTGAGAGATCAACGCCTTCAGTTGCTTTGCGCACCACTTCTTTTACAACTGTGCGAAGATCCTTGATATCAGCTGAGACTGAAGAGACTTCGCCGCTTCTTGATTCATCCTTCTCAAGAGGAGCAATGTTATTTGGACGGATTGTAGCAAAAATTGTTCCGTCTGTCACAATTTTCTTTTCGAACGCTTTTCCTGAGTAGATCGGTCGTGTGAACACGGCATTTCCGCCTGTCACTTCTAAATCCGTTGCATCAGAGATCAGGCCAGAACCGATTTTCGCAGCGATTTTGGGCGATAAATCTTTTCCAAGAGCTGTATGGCCAAAAATCAGGCCTTCAGGTTTTTCCTGTTCAATTACAGCCAGAAGAGCCTGTGAATAACCGTCAGGCGTATATGTTGTCAGCTTTGCGTCTTCTACCGTAATTACGCGGTCTGCACCGTAGTAGATCATTTCCTGTGCAAGCGAAGCAACGCTTTCCCCTAAAAGAACAGCTGTTACTTCCCCGCCTTCTGAAATCGTTTTGCCTGCAGCAATTGCTTCAAAAGAAACATTGCGGAGTGATTGATCACGTACTTCTCCGAGTACCAGTACTTTTCGTGCCATTATAAGTCCCCCTGTTATACGTTTGATAGAAAGTAATTCCGTGCTGGTCCAGATTGTCAGATGACTTTCGCTTCGTTGCGAAGAAGTGATACCAGTTCTTTTACCTGGGCATCAAGCTCGCCCTGAAGTACTTTTCCTGCTTCTTTCTTTGGCGGCATGTAAATTTCGATTGTTTTCGTTTTCGGTTCAACGTCATCTTCCTCTAGATCCAGATCATCCAGTTCCAGCTCTTCAAGCGGCTTTTTCTTTGCTTTCATGATTCCAGGCAAAGAAGGGTAGCGTGGCTCGTTCAGTCCCTGCTGTGCTGTCACTAGCAAAGGAAGAGCTGTTTCGATTACTTCTGAATCACCTTCTACATCGCGGACAACGGTAGCCTGATTTCCATTGATTTCAAGCTTTGTAATTGTCGTAACATAAGGAATATCAAGGAGTTCTGCTAGACGAGGACCTACCTGGCCTGAACCGCCGTCAATCGCAACGTTTCCGCCGAGAATCAAATCTGCTTCCTTGTCTTTGAAATATTCAGCAAGGATTTTTGACGTTGTAAACTGATCTCCGTCTTCAAGATCATCTTCCGTATTAATAAGAACAGCCTTGTCACACCCCATGGCAAGAGCTGTGCGCAATTCCTTCTCAGCCTCTTCGCCGCCGATTGTCACAACTGTTACTTCTCCGCTGTTTGCATCGCGGATCTGAATCGCTTCTTCAATCGCATATTCATCGTAAGGATTAATAATGAACTCGGCGCCGTCTTCATTGATTTTGCCGTTTTGAAGCGTTATTTTTTCTTCCGTATCAAACGTTTTTTTCATGATTACATAAATATTCATGTCCATCCCCCTATTTACGTTAAGCATTTAAATTGTATAGAAAAAACGTATGTAACGTTTAATCAGTGACGTTTATTCGCCCTTGAACTGCGGCTGTCTTTTCTCAAGAAAAGCACTTATGCCTTCTTTGGCGTCCGCACTTTCAAAAACGGTGCCGAAATATCCGGCTTCCTTCTTTACTCTTTCATGGTAAGGAAGAGTTTTAGAAGCGTTGATCAGATCAATGGCTGCCGCAACGGCTATCGGACTTTTCGCTGCAAATTTCTTTGCAAGCTTCATTGTCTCTTCAGCGAGAGAGTCTTCAGGGAAAGCATGGTTTGCAAGTCCAAATGACACCGCTTCCGTTCCTGAGATCGGTTCGCTCGTCAGCAGCATTTCAAGCGCTTTCGCTTCTCCTACATATTTAGGCAGGCGCTGCGACCCTGCAAATCCCGGAATCAGGCCGAGCTGCAGTTCAGGAAGTCCAAGCTTGGCGTTTTCAGTGACAAGCCTTACGTGGCAGCTCATTGCGAGTTCGAGACCGCCGCCGAGGGCAGCTCCATGAATGGAAGCGATGACCGGCTTTGGAAAAGTCTCAATTCGTTCAAAAAGCTCTTGGCCGTTTGCGGCAAGCCCTGAAAATTCTTCGCCGTTTTTCACTGCCGTAAATTCCTTAATGTCAGCTCCTGCCGAGAAGAAACGTCCTTCTCCGTGAATGACAATAACTCGTACTTCTTTGTTTGATTCAAATCCATCCATCAGTGATGAAAGCTCTTTCAAAACATAGGACGATAATGCGTTTGCGGGAGGTTGGTGTATGGTTACGTCCGCAACATAATCTTCTACTTTGACTTTTAAATAACTCACAGCGCAGGCCTCCTTTTGTGCATGTTGGCGCAGAGGGTGACGCTACACCCTGCCGCAGCCGTTGATTAAGAGTTTGTGAACATTTCCTGCAAGTGCAGGGAGGTCAAACTTCAGGTCGTTCATAACCCAGGTTGTGACTGTTTCGTCAATTGTTCCGAAAATCATCTGCCTTGCAAGTCTTGCATCGAGATCCTCGCTGAATTCAGAGGTATCTTTGCCAGTCTGAATAATGGAGTCAAGGATATTCAGGTAGCCTTTGAGTATCTCGTTGATTCTCAGGCGAAGCTCCTTATTGGACTGCCTGAGTTCAAGCTGGGTCACAACAGCCAGGTGATGGTCTTCTGCCAATAGAGAAAAATGCTTTTCTATCAACATATATAATTTCTCCGCAGCCGTGTCTTTTCCTGCTATTTCTTGTTGAATTTTTTCGATGAACACGCCCATCTTTTCCTGAAAGAGGGAGATAAGGATATCTTCTTTGTTTTTAAAATACAGATAGATTGTGCCATCAGCTACTCCAGCCTGCTTGGCAATCTTTGATACCTGTGCATGATGGTAGCCGTTTTCGGCAATCACGATGACAGCTGCATCAATGATCTGGAGGTATTTTGGTCGTTTTTGCTTCAATGTTCATTCTTCCTTTCAAATTATGAATGAATCATCATTCATAATTTCATCATAAAATGACAAAGCTCTTCTGTCAAGAAAAAGATGCAACCCGGTAAAAGCTTTTAGAAGTGTTTCTCCATCATAGCGTGAAAAGACCCCCGCAGCAACTCGGGGGGCCGTTTCAAGTTATTCTTGCTTGTTGCAATGTACCCGTTCCCTTTCGCTCCAGGATTACTGCGGGGAGTGACTGGAGCCTTCCACTGCAGTACACTGGAATCTTAATGCTTAATAAGTAATGATGAATCAATTCGCATTTTTCAGCTTTTCTTTTTCCTCTTCAACAAGAGAGCGCCTCAAAATCTTTCCGACAGCTGTCTTTGGAAGCTCCTGACGGAATTCATAGATCCTTGGAATTTTATAAGCTGCCATATGTTTGCGGGCAAATTCGTCAAATTCCTGCTCGGTTGCCTCTTCTCCCTCTTTCAGGACGATGTAGGCTTTGACCGTCTCCCCTCTGTACGGGTCAGGTATGCCTGCGACGACCACTTCCTGCACTTTTTCATGCTCGTAAAGCACTTCTTCAATCTCGCGCGGATAGATATTAAATCCACCGGCAATAATCATATCTTTCTTTCTGTCGACAATATAAAAATAGCCTTCCTCATCCATATAGCCGATATCACCTGTAAGCAGCCAGCCATCCTTGATCACAGCAGCCGTCTCTTCAGGTTTTTTCCAATATCCCTTCATGATCTGAGGACCTCTGACAGCAATTTCTCCGAGCTCGTTAAATGCGGCCGGTTTTCCGGTTTCAAATGAGAGGATCACAGAATCTGTACTTGGCCACGGCACTCCGATGCTTCCTTTTTTTCGGTGCGACCAGAGGAAGTTGGAATGTGTAACGGGAGATGCTTCTGAAAGACCGTATCCCTCTACAAGTTTCCCTCCGGTTTCCCGTTCAAATTGCTCCTGAACTTCAACCGGAAGCGGAGCGGATCCGCTTATGCAGGACTCAACGGAAGAAAGGTCATATTTTTTAAGATCGGGATGATTCAACAGGGCGATATAAATAGTCGGAGCGCCCGGAAACAGGGTTGGCTTCAGCTTGTCGATTGCTTTCAGCGTATCCGTCGCATCAAACTTCGGCAGCAGAATCATCTTATATCCCTGCATGATGGACAGGTTCATGACAGCAGTCATTCCGTAAACGTGAAAAAATGGCAGGATGCCGAGAACAGATTCTTCGCCGCGCCTGCACTGATACATCCAGGATGTGCACATGGACGTATTGGCCACCAGATTTTCGTGCGTCAGCATAACACCTTTTGGAAAACCTGTTGTGCCGCCTGTGTACTGAAGAAGAGCCACGTCCTCTTTTGCATTCACTTCAAATGCATCTACTTCTGTATTCTCTCTTTTCATAATTTCTTTAAATTGGTGTGTATGTCCGCCATGCTCAATTTTGACGACAATCTGGTTCTGTTTTTTTTGCACGAGCGGATAGAGCAGATTTTTAGGAAATGGAAGATAATCTTTGATGCTTGTTGCGATGATGTGTTCAAGCCCTGTTAACGCTTTCATTTTTGAGACCCTTGGATAGAGAAGGTCGAGCGTAATGATATATTTGGCGTCAGAGTCATTCAGCTGATATTCAAGCTCTCTTTCCATATACAGCGGATTTGTCTGAACAACAATTCCTCCGGCAAAAAGGACGCCGTAGTAGGCAATGACTGCCTGAGGGCAGTTCGGGAGCATAATCGAAACGCGCTCATCTTTTTTCAGTCCCAGCTCCTGAAGGTAGGCTGCAAGTTTCAAAGACTGTTCGCGGACTTCCCTGAACGTAAGCTCCTTTCCTAAGAAGTGAATGGCGGTTTTTGCCGGAAATTCATCTGCTGCTTTTGTAAGATAGGCTTGTAGAGGCAGGTTGTCAAACTCTGTGTAGTGGGGTATTTCGTCAGGATATAGATGAAGCCATGGTTTTTGCACTTCCATTTTCATTCCTCCCTTTGCTGCCATTATGACTTTTGGCTTATATAGAAAGTATACCAAAGATATATTCAGAATATAGAATATTTTTTATTAATTTAACTATATGAAAAAAACCCGGATTCATGTTATGAAATCCGGGTTCTCTTCTGGGACTGGTTGTTTTGGCGCGCTTTTGTACGCATGGCCAATATCAGAAGTTTGCAGCCGCTCCCTTCCTCTGCAGTCCGCTAATATTCGATTTCACAAATTTAAGCAAAAAAGACCAAAAAGATAATTCCAACTGCGATGAAAAGGCCGCATACGGCAAGAAGTACTTTTGCTAATGTTTCCACTGTTTTCTCCCCTTATATCCCTGCGCCGATCACGTAGGACAATCCGATGGAAATGACCATTGAGATAAAGCCCACAGCACGGTTGTCCTTTTGGATTTCATCATCGATTCTGAATTTCGGCGTTAAAAATTCATAGATAAAATACCCAAGAAGCAGCAGGACGAATCCAAACATCCCCCAGCCGATCATTTCAAACAGCGAATCATGCTGCCCGATGGAAAAGCGGAAGACGTTTGCTATTCCGAAGATTTTTCCTCCTGTTGTCATCGCAACCGCCAGATTCCCTTTTTGAATTTCATCCCAGTTGTTGTACTTTGTCACAATTTCAAATATCGCCAAAAAGACAACAATGCATAAGATGACCACGCTGTAATACGCAGCTGTTTGAACGAATTCATTCTCCCAAAATTGATTCATCGAAGATCTCCTAATGTCTATTTTAATTCAACAATCGTTACACCCGTTCCGCCTTCTCCTGCTTCTCCGTAGCGCGCGCTTTTCACGTTCCTGTGTTTTTTCAGGTATTCCTGTACTCCGGTGCGAAGGGCTCCGGTACCTTTTCCGTGGATAATGGAAATCCGCGGGTAGCCTGCAAGAACAGCATCATCCATATACTTCTCCACCCTCATGAGGGCATTTTCATAGCGCTCTCCCCTTAGGTCAAGCTCAAGTGATACGTGATAATCCTTACCCTTAACCACAGCAAGCGGCTTTGTTTCAACCGGTTTTGGCCTGCTGATGTACTGAAGGTCCTTTTCATTCACTTTCATTTTCAGGATACCGATCTGAACCTGCCATTCGCCCTCTCCTACTTTGGAGAGAAGATGGCCTTTTTGATTAAAGCTGATGACCTTGACTTCGTCGCCTTCTTCAAACCGGTGTTTCTGAGGGGCGGTTTTCACAGGTTTTTTGCTCTTTTCAAATTCCGGAACAGCTTCCTCCAGGCGTTTTTTTGCATCGATCAGCTCATGCTCTTTAATGCCCGTACGATGTTCTTTCTGCATTCTTCTCAGCTCGCGGATAATCGATTCTGCTTCCGCTTGTGCAGCTTCCACTTTTTCAGCTGCTTTTTTTTCTGCTTTTTCAAACAGTTTATCACGTTCTTCATTAAATTCGAGTATTTGTTTTTGCAGTTCAGCATGCAGATCCTCTGCATCTTTTCTCAGCTGCTCTGCCTCTGTAAGCTCAAAGTCCGAACGTTTTTTGCTCTCTTCAAGCGAGGCAATCATAGAATCAACTTCATTGCTGTCTTCGCTCATATGGGATTTCGCCCGCTCAATCACTGAATTCATGAGTCCGAGGCGCTTTGAGATTTCAAATGCGTTGCTTCGTCCCGGCACACCAATCAGCAGCTTGTACGTCGGGCTCAGTGTTTCCACATTAAACTCGACACTTGCGTTCACGACGCCTTCGCGGTTGTATCCATAAGCTTTCAGCTCAGGATAATGGGTCGTTGCGATGACCCTTGCCCCCCTGTGATGAACTTCATCCAGGATGGAAATCGCAAGTGCTGCGCCTTCCTGCGGATCTGTTCCTGCACCAAGCTCATCAAACAGCACGAGACTTTCAGAATCAACCCGTTTTAAAATATCCACAATGTTGACCATGTGGGAAGAAAACGTACTCAAGCTCTGTTCAATCGACTGCTCGTCCCCGATATCGGCATACACATTTTCAAAAACAGCCATCTCTGAACCGTCAAGCGCAGGAATCTGAAGCCCTGACTGAGCCATCAGCGTAAACAGGCCGACGGTTTTAAGCGTGACGGTTTTTCCCCCTGTGTTTGGTCCTGTAATAACAATCGTGGAAAAGTCTGTCCCGAGCTCAATATCGTTTGGGACTACTTCGTCAGGATTTAAAAGAGGATGGCGCGCTTTGAACAATTTGATTCTTCCGCTGCCGTTCATTTCCGGCTTGGATGCTTTGATTTTTTGGGCATAGCCAGCTTTTGTAAACATAAAGTCCATTTCGCTTAAAGCTTCAACATTGACAAGAAGCGCTTCAGATTCTTCCGCGACTTTAAGAGAAAGATCTGTTAAGATCCGGTCAATTTCTATTTTTTCTTTCATCCGCGCCTGCTGCAGCGTGTTGTTCAGATCAACAATGACCTGAGGCTCAATGAAAAGCGTAGCTCCTGATGATGACTGGTCATGGACAATTCCGCCGTAAGCGGAGCGGTATTCCTGCTTGACCGGAATTACATACCGCTCGTTCCGGATTGTTATGATCGCATCAGAAAGCATCTTTTGGGCAGATGACGACCTGATCATCGATTCAAGTTTCTCTCTTATCCGGGATTCAGTTGTTCTAAGGGAGGTTCGGATCGACCGCAGTGTGTCGCTTGCACCGTCAAGCACCTCTCCGTTATCTCCAATGCAGTGCGAAATTTCCTGTTCGAGTTCCTGCAGAGGTTCAATTTGGGCAGCAAACCCGTCAAGATGAGGCAGTTCAATTCCGCTTTCAATCATATCCTCAATAAACCGCTTCATCTGTTTGCCGGCATAGAGGGTCCCCGAAATCTCTGTCAGTTCATGGGGATTCAGCATACCGCCGATTTGAGCGCGCTTAATGCTGCTGCGGATATCGGTCAGCCCGCCAAGCGGAACATTCCCTTTAAGCCTCAGCACTTTAGCTGCTTCATCGGTTTGCTCCTGCCAGGTTTTCACTTCTTCTACATTTGTAGAAGGAACCAGCTTTTCTGCTTTTTCTTTCGCCAAAGATGACGACGCATGCTTCACAAGCTGTTCCTTCACTTTATGAAATTCCAATACGTTCAACACTCGCTGCTGCACGTTATACAGCCTCCTTGCTGTCTTTTAGACCTTTTGTCCGCGTTTATCTGCTTCCTTCTTTTTTTAAAAAGGATTGAAGCTCGTCCAGGTCCCATGTATTTATCACATTTTCAGCTTTCACCCAGCCTTTAATGGCTGTTGAAACGCCTGTTTTCATATCTTCAAGCATGTCCAGGTTATGGGCATCCGTATTAATGGCAACCTTGACTCCGGCCTCATGCGCTTTTCTGATGTGTTCTGCACTCAGATCCAGTCTGTTCGGGTTGGCATTCAGCTCAAGAACCGTATCCGTCTCTTTTGCAAGCTGAATCAGCATTTCAACATCAGGTTCATATCCGCTGCGTTTGCCGATCAGTCTCCCGGTAGGATGTGCAATCATATGGACACGGTGGTGGTCCAGCGCCGTTTTCAGCCGTTTCATAATCACATCCTGGGGCTGAGAAAAACTTGAATGGATGGAAGCAATCACAAAATCCATGCCATCCAGCACATCGTCGCTGTAATCAAGCGTTCCGTCAGGCAGAATATCCATCTCTACACCTGCAAGAATCTTAAAATCATCGTACTGCTCATTCAGCTTATCAATTTCCTCCCGCTGTGCTTTTAACCGTTCGGGAGTCAGGCCGTTTGCAACCTTCAAATACTGGGAATGGTCTGTAATGGCCATATATTGATAGCCCCGGAGCCTGCACGCTTCCGCCATTTCACTGATGGTAAACGCACCATCGCTCCATGTGGAGTGCATATGGAGATCTCCTTTAATATCCTGGAGTGAAATCAGCTTTGTATCTTTGCGGTATTTTTCAACCTCTGTTCCGTCTTCCCTGATCTCAGGCGGGAAGTGAGGCAAATCAAAGTGTGCGTAAAACTCTTCTTCCGTTGAAAACGTCTTGATTTCACCTGTTTCAGTATTTTCAACCCCGTACTCGCTGATCTTTTCTCCGCGCTCTTTTGCAAGCTGGCGCATTTTCACATTGTGATCTTTTGATCCCGTGAAATGATGCAGCGTTGAGGCAAATTCCTTCAATGTAACTAAACGGAAATCGACGCCAATTTCATATTCATATAAAAGCTCGACAGATACCTTCGTATCTCCGCTTGCAATGACGGAAGAAATGTTCGGCATCTTCAGGAGTTGCTCTCTGACAAACTGCGGATGATCTGTCGCGATGATAAAGTCCAGATCTTTTACTGTTTCTCTCATGCGCCTTAAACTTCCGGCCCTGCTGTATTTCAGAATTTCCCCGCACGACTCAAGGTATGTCTCAATTTCATCTGCGATTGGCAGGACAAAAGAAAGCGGAAGCCTTTCAGGACGGGAGCCCATTTCCTTGATGGCATCAAGGATTTTTTCTTCCGTCTTTTTGCCGAAGCCTGCCAGCGCCTGTACTTTTTCTTCTTCACATGCCTGTTTAAGAGATTCAGCGTCCGTTACGTCAAGCTCCTTATAAAGCTTCGCTATTTTCTTTCCGCCGAGTCCAGGCAGCTTTAACAGCGGGATAAGCCCTTGAGGCACCTCTTCCTGCAGCTGCTTCAGCGTTTCTGATTCTCCGGCTTCCATATATTCTTTAATGACAGCAGCCGTCCCTTTTCCGATGCCTGCAATCTTTGTAAAATCATCAATCGCAGAAAGACTGCGATCATCTGTTTCCAGGGCGTTTGCCGCTTTTCTGAATGCTGCGGTTTTAAACGGATTTTCTCCTTTAAGCTCCATATGAACGGCAATAAGCTCAAGCAGTTTAATGACATCTTTTTTATGTATAGTCAACGTTTTTCACCTCATGTACGTGATCAGATCATCTAGTTAGAATGATACAAATAATTGGAGCAAATGTACAATCGTCCACTTGCGCCAAAAAAACTTCTCCTGATTGGAGGAGAAGTTATTTTGGTGCATATTGAATCCACAGTTCCTGAACTTTATCTGAAAAATATGGTGTATGATGGACAATCACTTTGGCAATTCCCGAATTCCCCATCGCCGACTGTACTTCAGGAATGGGCAGAAGACCTCCGATAAAAAGGAGAATGAATAAAATCAAATAGACTTCTAGAAAACCAAGAATGGCACCGGCCCATTTATTCAGCTGCTTTAATACAGGAAAGTATGTAACAAAATCAAGCATAGATCCGACAATCTGAAGCACAATCTTTGTTCCGATGAACAAGATGACAAATGCAACAGCGCGGTAGTAGGCATTCTCAAGGTTTCCGCCTGTAAAGAACGAAATGCTGGAGCTGCTTTCCCCAAAGCTCGGGTATGGCACCCACAGTTCAAGCTTCGGCGCCAGAACCCCGAAGTATTTATAGGCTACAATATAGGCGATAATGAATCCTGCAAGGTGAATGAACTGAAGGATGAATCCCCGTTTCAGTCCGACGAGCAGACCCATTATTAAGATAATTAAAAGGGCAATATCAAGCATTAACTGCGTCAATCCTTTTCTGTAATTTGTCTCTCCAGTTTTTCAAATTCATCTCTTAATTTCAGGTAGTCATGAACGACATTGACCGCCGTCAGAACGGCAAGTTTATTTATATCAAGGTTAGGACTTTTACTGCTGATTTCCCGCATTTTATCATCAACAATAGAAGCCACCAGACGCACATGGCTTGTGCTCTCTGTGCCTACTATTGAAAATTGCTGTCCATATATATCAACTGTCGTTTTCTTTTTTGAGTGGTTATCCAACGAAAAATCCTCCATTCTTGAGAATCCTAATCTTTATCATAACATGATATTTAGTATAATGGAAAGATAATGCCAATCAATCCCGTACCCACTACTACTATAGAAGAGGTGTCTTCTCTTGTCCAATACCGTTATAAAAATTGATCAGCAGACCATGCTGAAAATGAAAACCTATTATTCTTCCGGACTCGGATCAAAGCTTCCTCCGGGTGCCGTTTTTACGGCAAAAGCAAATGGCTGCTCCATCACTGCCTACAAATCAGGGAAAGTTCTTTTCCAGGGAAATCTCGCAGCAGAAGAGGCTTCCAAATGGTCCGAACCCGAGAAAAAGGCTACTAAGAAACCTTCGCAGCAAAAGACCGTTTTCAGTCCGCCGCCAAATATTTCATCTCTTTCGATCATCGGTTCAGATGAAGTAGGCACGGGTGACTTTTTCGGCCCTATTACGGTCGTTGCCGCCTATGTAAAAAAAGAGCAGATCCCGCTCCTTCAAGAGCTTGGAGTAAAGGACTCAAAACATTTGAATGACACTCAGATCATAAGCATTGCGAAGGACCTTCTTAAAGTCATTCCATACTCTCTGCTGATCCTGCACAATGAAAAATACAACCAGCTCCAAAGCACAGGAATGTCCCAGGGAAAAATGAAAGCCATTTTGCATAACCAGGCGATAAACAAACTCTATGACAAAATCGCGCCGGAAGAACCTGAAGGCATATTGATTGATCAATTTGCAGAGCCTTCTCTGTATTTCAAGCATTTATCTGGAAAATCCTTCAAAAGAGAAAAAACATTTTTCAGCACAAAGGCAGAAGGAATCCACCTGGCTGTAGCGGCCGCCTCAATTCTTGCACGCTATGCCTTTTTAAAGGAAATGGACCGCCTGTCAGAAAAAGCAGGAGTTACCCTTCCAAAAGGAGCAGGAGCTAAAGTAGACGAGGCTGCAGCAGCCATCATCCTAAAAAAAGGCAGCCCGGCACTGAAAGAACTGACGAAGTTTCATTTTGCCAATACCGATAAGGCTGAAAAAATCGCCGCAAAAAAAAGAAAAAGATAAAAAAGAGCAGCCGGACCTTAATGGTCAGCTGCTCTTTTCCTGTTGTCTCTGCGATTAACCTCTCAGCACGGCGGAAAATTTTTCCTCGACCGTACGGAGTACTTTTTCATGCGCTTTTGTTACTTCTTCGTCTGTAAGCGTACGCTCAGGGTCGAAATAGCGCAGTGAGAAGGCCAGTGATTTTTTATTTTCATCAAGCTTATCGCCTTCGTATAAATCAAAAATGGAAACGTCCTTCAGAAGCTTTCCTCCTGCCTCTGAAATAGCGCTATGCAGATCGCCCGCTACAACGTCTTTATCAACAACAAGGGCAATGTCCCTCGTCATAGACGGAAAGCGAGGAATAACAGAGAATGTTAGTGGTTCTGCTTCTGTTTGAAGAAGCTCCTGAAGAGCAAGTTCAAACACATATGTCTCAGTCAGGTCCATTTGCTTTTGAAGCTTCGGATGCACCTGTCCGATAAATCCTGCAGAAACGCCGTTAAGAAGAATTTCTGCCGTACGCCCCGGGTGAAGTCCGTCGCGTTTTGTCTGCTGATAAGTGATGTGTTCGTTTAATCCTAAACGATCGAACAGGCCGTCAAGAATTCCCTTTACCACATAGAAGTCGACCTGTTTTTTCTCAGCCTGCCACTGGTTCAGGTGCCACAGCCCTGTTACAGCTCCGCTTAACCGTTCTTTTTCCAGAGGCTGTTCACCTGGTCCGTTTGAAATGAACACAGAGCTCATTTCATAAAGAGCTGCCTGGTCATTTTGACGGGCAAGATTGTATTTCAGCGTCTCAAGCAAGTGAGGGATTAAGCTCAGGCGAAGAACGCTGCGCTCTTCACTCATCGGCATGGACAGGCGTGTCAGATCAGATGCTTCAAGCGCAAACAGGGAAGCTTTGTCTTCGCTCGTCAGCGAGTATGTGATCGCCTGATGCAAGCCGGCTCCTTCTAAGAAGCGGCGGGCCATCCGGCGTTTTTGCTGATAATCCGTCAATTTGCCCGGTGCGGATGCGCTGACAGGGAAAGTAGACGGAATGTTGTCATAGCCGTACAGTCTTGCAACTTCTTCAATCAGGTCTTCCTCGATTGTAATATCTCCGCGTCTTGTAGGCACAGTTACCGTGAAGGCCCCGTTATCCTCCTGCACTTCAAATCCAAGACGTGTAAAGATGGACTGCATCTCCGAACCTGAAATGTTCATGCCGAGCACACGGTTAATTTTATCTATGTGAACGGTCACGACCGCAGGTTCAGCTTCAAGATAATTCACCTCAGCCGATCCCGAAAGAACTTCTCCCCCCGCAAGCTCCACCATCAGCTGGGCAGCGCGTTCTGCTGCAGCACGAACTCGGTTCGGATCGACGCCTTTTTCAAAGCGCGCACTTGCTTCACTTCTTAATCCGTGATCTTTGGACGATTTTCTTACAGTCTGGCCGTTGAAGTACGCAGATTCAAGAAGAACAGCCGTTGTATCGGAATGAACTTCCGAATTCTCTCCGCCCATTACACCCGCGAGTGCAACCGGCACAGTTCCGTTAGTAATGACAAGGTGCTCCGGAGTAAGCGTGCGTTTTTGTCCATCAAGTGTCACGATTTCTTCGCCGTCTTTTGCCATGCGGACAAGAATTTCTTTTGAGCCTAAACGGTCATAGTCAAAGGCATGAAGCGGCTGTCCGTACTCGAGGAGTACGTAGTTCGTGATATCCACCACATTGTTGTACGGACGGATGCCTGCAGCCATCAGTCTTGTCTGCAGCCAGAGCGGAGACGGGGCAATCTTCACATTGCGAATCACTTTTGCCACATACAGCGGATTCTCTTCTTTTGCTTCAACGGAGACAGTAATGCTCTCAGATGCCTTCTCTGAACCTTCATCATGCGTCAAGTCAGGGTACGTTACGCTTCGGCCCAAAATAGCCGCTACTTCATGCGCGACGCCAAGCATGCTCAGGCAGTCTGAGCGGTTAGGGGTAAGACCAAGCTCAAGAATCTGGTCATCACGCCCAAGTTCTGCAAGAGCATCTTTTCCAGGCTCAGCATCGTTTGGAAAGACAAAGATGCCTTCCGAATACTCTTTTGCAACGGTTTTTGATTCAAAGCCCAGTTCCTGAAGAGAACAGATCATTCCGTTTGACTCTTCGCCGCGAAGCTTTGCTTTTTTGATTTTAAAGTTACCCGGAAGTACCGCGCCTACTGTGGCTACTGCTACTTTTTGCCCTTTATCGACATTTGCAGCTCCGCAAATGATTTGAACAGGGTTCTCGCCGCCTGTATCGACCAGACATTTGTTGAGCTTATCTGCATTCGGGTGCTGCTCTTTTTCAAGCACATGCCCGACGACTACACCGCTCATCCCTTCATTTAAAACCTCTACACCCTCTACTTCAATTCCGCTTCGGGTGATTTTCTCTGCCAGTTCTTCTGCCGGGATTCCGCTGAGATCCACGTAATCCTGCAGCCATTTATAGGAAACAAACATTTGGAACCCTCCTTTTATGCTCTTTTAAATTGTTTCAGAAAACGCATGTCGTTCGTGTAAAAATGACGGATGTCATCGATGCCGTATTTCAGCATGGCAATTCGCTCCGGTCCCATGCCAAAAGCAAATCCGCTGTATTTCTTTGAATCAAACCCTGCCATCTCAAGCACATTCGGATGAACCATTCCTGCACCGAGAATTTCAATCCAGCCAGTCTTTTTGCAAACACTGCAGCCTTTGCCGCCGCACACGAAGCATGAAACATCGACTTCAACTGAAGGCTCTGTAAACGGGAAAAAGCTTGGGCGCAGACGGATTTCGCGCTCTTCGCCGAACATCTTTTTGGCAAAAGCCTCAAGTGTTCCTTTCAAATCGCTCATGCTGATGTTCTCGTCAATGACAAGTCCCTCAATTTGCGTGAATTGATGTGAATGTGTCGCATCATCATTATCGCGGCGGTATACTTTGCCCGGACAAATGATTTTCACTGGTCCCTGACCTTTGTATTTCTGCATCGTTCTTGCCTGAACAGGTGACGTATGAGTACGAAGCAGCGTTTCTTCCGTTATGTAGAAAGAATCCTGCATATCACGAGCCGGGTGTCCTTTTGGAAGATTCAGCGCTTCAAAGTTGAAATAATCCGTCTCTACCTCAGGGCCTTCTTCGACGGAATAGCCCATGTTAAGGAAAAGGTCCTCAATTTCCTCAATGACAGACGTAATCGGATGATGATTGCCCGTGCGTACAGGACGTCCCGGAAGTGTCACATCGATCGTTTCAGCTGCAAGCTTCTCTTCAACTGCCGCTTCCTCAAGTCCTTCCTGTTTAGCCGAAATGCTTGTGGCAATGCTCTCGCGCACCTCGTTTGCCAAAGCTCCCATTAGCGGGCGCTCTTCTGCAGAAAGTTTGCCCATCCCGCGAAGAACTTCTGTAATTGGCCCTTTTTTACCCAAATATGATACGCGGATCTCATTCAGGCTCTTTAAATCATTTGCTGCCTGAATTTTTTCAAGCGCTTCAAGCTGAAGCTGTTTTAATTGCTCCTGCATCATTTTTTCCTCCTTTTATTTCAGATGATTCCTGATTTTTTTTGAACAAAATAAAAAACCCGTCCAAAAAGGGACGAGTTGACAGTCGCGGTACCACCCTTGTTAACAGCAAAAAAACATGCTGTTCACTTCGTTCATAAATAACGGATAGGATCCGGAGCACCTTTACACCCGGGATTTTTCCGGATGGTCCTGGTGTCAGCTAAAGAGGTGAATTCATCTGCTGCTGTCAAAAAAATGCTCACAGTCACCGGCATTTTCTCCCTGATTGACGCTTTCGCAGACTACTCTTCTCTGTCAAAGCTGTTCATGGTATGTAACTGTCTTTTATTATAATGAATTCATGATGGCGATGCAACCACGCTTTTGCCTATTTCACAAGGTGATACATCAGGATCCCGGCAGCAACTCCCGCGTTTAAGGATTCAGCTTTTCCAAGGATCGGGATGTACAGGTTCTGGTCGGTAAGGGACAGCCATTCCTCCCTTACCCCGCTGCCTTCATTGCCGATAAGCAGGGCAAATTGTCCGGAGGTTTCTGCTTTTCTGTAATCGGATCCGTTCTGCAGGGAGGTTCCGTAAATGGACACTTCATTCTGCTTCAGTTCTGAAATGGCTTCATCCATTTTTTTTCTTACAACCGGTATATGGAAAATGGAGCCCTGTGAGGAGCGCACTGCTTTTGAGTTATACGGATCAACTGTCCCATCTCCGAGAATGACGCCGTCAAGACCTGCTGCATCGGCAGTCCGGATAATGGTTCCAAGGTTCCCCGGATCCTGAAGCGCATCAATCAGAATGACTTTTTTCCATGTGCTTATGCTTCCGCTGTCCTTCTGGATGCAAACGGCCGCAGCACCCTGGGGAGTTTCTGTTTCGGAAATGGCTTTCATGATTTCTTTTGTTACGTAAATGATGGACAGATTGTCTAGATCCCAGTGTTTTGGGATGGCTGTTTCTTCTGACAGGATCAGTTCTTTTATATCTGATTTATTTTTGATGGCTTCCTCCACGAGATGCATGCCTTCTATTAAAAATGTGCCTGATGCATCACGTTCTTTTTTTGTGTGAAGTTTGCGCCATTGTTTGACTTTTTGATTTTGTACGGATTCAATTCGCTTCAATTGTCCTGCTCCTTTTGCTGTCGGGTTTTCCTGCCCATCTATTTTCATTTGTTATTATCAGAAGCTATAGAAAAACTTCTGCACCTCTACCCGTTTCCTTGCGCTCCAGTCACTTGCTTTCCGCGGGGAGTGCCTGAAGCTTCCTCGCTGCGCTTGCGGGATCTTCCGTGCCCTCTTCATCCCGCAGGAGTCAAGTGCCTTCCGCTTCAGTCCACTGGAGTGTAACGTACCTATGTAAAATCAGCTGCCAATTCTACATTATAGGCTTTTCTTATTATTTTAACGGAAGATACATAAAATAAGCAAAGTGATGCACGATAAACAGAGATCAACTATTTTAAAAATGGAGTGAGTCAGATGGATTTAAATTTACGAAATGCCATTATCTCAAATGTTTCGGGCAATGACCAGGGGCAGCTTGAGGATACGATTGTCGATGCGATCCAAAACGGAGAAGAAAAAATGCTTCCGGGACTTGGCGTTCTGTTTGAAGTGATCTGGCAGAATTCAAGTGAAGATGAAAAGAATGAAATGCTTACGATTCTTGAAGAAGGCTTAAAAAAGAAATAAATGCCGGGCGCCTGCCCGGCATTTTTTATGGGATCCAGCTCCAGCGCCCAGATCCTCCGTCAGAACGGCTCAGGCAAAAAAGTTAAACCCGGATTTTTCTGCGTGACCCTTTTCTGCCTGTCTGATCTGAACAAGGCGCTTACGCTTTTCTTAGTCAAAAGTTATAGCTTTAACTGTTTCTTCATCCAGACGCTTAATAACCTCTGTAATCAGCTTAACCGCATTTTCGTAATCGTCGCGGTGAAGCATGGCTGCATGGGAATGGATGTATCTTGTCGCAATGGTGATGGAAAGTGCAGGCACACCGTTTGCTGTCATATGGATTGCACCTGAGTCTGTTCCTCCGCCTGCGATTGCATCGAACTGATATGGAATGTTCATTTCATCGGCAACGCCTGTAACGAAGTCGCGAAGCCCTTTATGAGAAACCATTGATGCATCATAAAGAATGATTTGAGGCCCTTCCCCCATTTTGCTTGAAGCTTCTTTGTCAGAGATTCCAGGAGTATCGCCTGCAATCCCGACATCCACTCCAAATCCGATGTCCGGCTGGATGGCATGAGCAGAAGTGCGCGCTCCGCGGAGTCCTACTTCTTCCTGAATCGTCCCTACCCCGTAGACAACGTTTGGATGATCCGCATCTTTCAGTCCTTTTAGAACGTCAATGGCAATGGCACAGCCGATGCGGTTATCCCACGCTTTGGCAAGAAGCATTTTCTCATTGTTCATCACGGTAAATTCAAAATAAGGAACAGCCTGATCTCCCGGACGAACGCCGAATTCCATTGCTTCCTCGCGGCTAGATGCGCCGATATCAATAAACATATCTTTAATGTCCACCGTTTTTTTCCTTGCTTCAGGAGGCAGGATGTGCGGCGGCTTAGAGCCGATCACACCTGTTACATCCCCTTTATTCGTCACGATGGTTACACGCTGTGCAAGCATCACCTGTGACCACCATCCGCCTACTGTCTGGAAGCGGAGAAACCCTTTATCATCAATTTGCGTGATCATAAAGCCTACTTCATCAAGGTGGCCCGCCACCATAATCTTCGGTCCGCCTTCTTTGCCGGTCTTTTTAGCAATCAGACTTCCAAGTCCGTCTGTTGTTACCTCATCGGCATAGGCTGATATGTAGTTTTTCATAACCTCTCTCGGTTCGCGTTCATTTCCTGGAATTCCCTTTGCATCTGTCAGGTCCTTCAGCATCTGAAGTGTTTCGTCTAATTTTGTCATCCCTTTACCCCTCTCGTTTATTATCTACTATTATACTAAACGCTGGAAAGTAATACAAAATGTTAATAACCCTGTTTCTGGCGGTCATGGTTGACTTCATTCTTTTTCATATAGGCATCTTCAATCTGGGCTCCTGAAAATCCAAGGGCCTGTCCAAGGTGCATATATTTGCTGAACAGCTGGATAAATTGTTCATCCGCACAGTTCTTTTCAAACTGGGCAATTGCGTTAAAAACATCGGCAAAATGAGCAGTGAGCGACTTTTCTTCCGTATCCGGCTGAATCTCGATTCCACTCGTTTTTCCGATCTCAATTCCAAGAGACAAAATAAAATGGACGCCGTCCACATACTCTTCAAGAATGACATCTGTTTCTGCCGGCGGTTTCAGGCTCCAGAATTTGAAGCATCTCGTTTCATTCGCAAGTTCCCCCACTTCCACATACAGGGCAAGAATCTTCTTGTGAATAAGGGATTCCTTCTCTAGGCCATGCTGTTTTTCTATTTTGCTGTCAAGGGTATGCTGCATCTCAAACAATTTTGTTAAATTCACGATTTCACTCTCCTCTAAGAGCCAATTTTATCACTGCAGGAACCATGCTTCAAAAATTTTTCATGAAATATGAAACCTTCCGCCGCACTTATACGTATTGTAACAAAATATGTCTTGGAGGCACTGCTATGATTGTTATTTTTCTACGGCTGCTCCTGTTCGCACTCGTCATTTTCATCCTTTATTCTTTAGCAAAATACGTGCTGAATCCTAAACGCAAGCTAGAGCTTGCACAAGAACAGAACCGGTTTTATCTGCTCGATGACCCTGGCAATGTCCGCAAGAATTTTCTCCTGACATATAAAGGCGTCCGGTTTGAAGGCGAAAAATATCTCGGCACGACCGAGCAGGCGTTTGAAGTCGTCTCCATTTTCATCTGGACCGACACACCGAGCAAGCTTCAGGGACTTTCTTTCTCAGATTTCCAATTTATTGAAGATAAAGTGAAAGAAAACTATCCGCATGCAGCCGTTGACTGGAAGAGTCCAGTCAGAGAATTTCTCTCAAAAGCACAAAAGCCGTGACCTTGTTGATCACGGCTTTTGGCTATTTCAGAAAAAATTCGTTCCATTTAATAATGCTTCTTCGTTCTCTGAGCAAATAGACAAATACAATAAGCGTGCAGAGGATCAGAATGGTCGCAATGAGCGACAGTCTGCCAAAGTAAGTGCCAAACGAAGTAAAACAGAAGGCCGCAGGAATATGCGTCCAGAAGGAAAGCTTTGCATATTCTTTAAACGAGCCGGATCTGTCCAGAATGCAGAGGGATAAGAGCGAAAAATTCACGAACGGAATCATCCGAAGCACGGTAATCTGCCCAACCGAAAGACGCGTATAATTCCCCAGCCATTTTTTCTTAAGCCCTGAAAAGCGGTCTAAGAAGGATGGAAACTGTTTCGACAGCGTATAAAAAGTGATGCTCGCAACAGTCAGCCCGATAATGGAATAAAACGTGCCGAATTCTGTTCCGAAAAGAATGCCCCCGACAATACAAATGGCCACAACAGGTATGAACAAAAACTGCCTCAAAATGTGCATGCCGATAAAAAACACAGGTGCCAGAAATCCCGCAGACTGGACGGTATTGACCACAGCCGAAGTAGCAAGATCGATTGTTCCCACCTCTTTCATGCAGTCCCTGATGATGCTGTGTGAGAATCGTTCCCTAAAGTGTATCGGATGGGAGGCTGTCTTATGACAGCTTATAGAGAAAATAGACAAACAAAACGAGATGGACAACCATCAATGCCGGAAGACCTGCCGCAAACGTTCGGTGCTTCGTTTTGTGGCGGTACGTATTCATCCCTACAGTAAGTCCCGCTGCACCCCCGATAAAGGCGACAAGCCAAAGAGTGTTCTCCTTGATTCTCCACTCACCGCGTTTCGCTTTTTTCTTATCCGCTCCCATTATGTAAAATCCGTACACATTCAAAATCAAATAGTACGCAATCAAGAGTGCCATATCATTCAACTCCATAATAAATGATAAAAAGACCATTCTCATACGGTGAGAATGGTCTTTTGGTATTAGCTGTTAAGTTTAGCTTTAGCAGCGTCTGCAAGTTGAGCGAAAGCTTTTGCATCAGTAACTGCAAGCTCAGCAAGCATTTTGCGGTTTACTTCGATGCCTGCAAGCTTTAAGCCATGCATTAAACGGCTGTAAGAAAGACCGTTCAAGCGTGCAGCAGCATTAATACGAGTGATCCAAAGCTGACGGAAGTCACGCTTTTTCTGACGGCGATCACGGTAAGCATACATTAATGATTTCATTACTTGCTGGTTAGCAACTTTGTATAATGTATGTTTTGAACCGAAATAACCTTTAGCTAATTTAAGAACTTTTTTACGTCTTTGACGTGAGACAGTACCGCCTTTTACTCTTGGCATGTCAATTCCCTCCTATGTGAAAACGAATTATTTAATGTTATCTAATAAATGACGGATGCGTTTGAAGTCGCCTTTGCTTACTAGCGTGCCTTTGCGAAGCTTGCGTTTTGCTTTCGTTGATTTGTTAGCAAATAAATGGCTAGTGTAAGCGTGTGAACGTTTTAATTTACCTGATCCAGTCTTTTTGAAACGCTTTGCAGCGCCGCGATGAGTTTTCATTTTTGGCATAAGGTATTCCTCCTCGTATCTTTACTTTTCAGCTTTAGGTGCAAGCACCAGGAACATACTGCGTCCATCCATTTTCGGATGAGACTCAATTGTACTTAAATCTTCACAAGCTTTAGAAAAACGGTCCAGAACACGCTGGCCAATTTCTTTATGAGTGATTGCACGTCCTTTAAAGCGGATGGAAGCTTTCACTTTATCTCCTTTTTCAAGGAACTTGCGTGCATTTTTAAGTTTTGTGTTAAAATCATGCTCATCAATCGTCGGGCTGAAGCGAACCTCTTTCATGCTGATGATCTTTTGATTTTTACGTGCTTCTTTGTCTTTCTTCTGCTGCTCAAAACGGAATTTTCCGTAGTCCATAATGCGACATACAGGAGGCTTCGCGTTTGCGGCAACTAACACTAAGTCAAGATTCGCTCTGGCAGCAATCTCAAGCGCCTCTTGGCGTGTTTTGATTCCAAGCTGGTCGCCGTTTGCACCAATCAGACGAACCTCACGAGCGCGGATTCCATCGTTTACCATCATGTCTTTGCTAATAATTAGCCACCTCCAAGGATTTTTAACTGAACAGACTCTGCTCGCACTTTTTTCAAATAAAAAAGTGCGGGCGCATAAAACACCCACACTACGATTTAGTATACTAAGTATAAAATGGTCGTAAACCTGCAGACTGCGCAATGCGTCAATCAGGTGAGAAGCGGGTGCTTCTGCTTGCTAGACAAACGTTCTATTCAATTACCATGCAAATTATATCACGGAAAAAATTCCTGTGTCAAGTCATGTTGGCTTTTATTGCAACAAAAAGAATTGTATCAAACATCTTCCGCATGTGCAATACTTTTTTACAGATTTATCTTTTAACTTCTTTCACGATGCCGTCAATAAATGCATCCAGGCTGATTGTTTCAGATTTCTGCTCGCCGTATTTACGGACATTCACAGCTGATTCAGCTGCTTCATTATCGCCCACTACAAGCATATAAGGTGTTTTCTGAATCTGCGCCTCGCGGATTTTATATCCGATTTTCTCATCGCGTGCATCAAGCTCGACGCGGAGACCTGCAGCCTGCAGCTTCTCCTGAACGCTTTTCGCGTAATCAAGATGAACAGAAGGCGAAACCGGGATCACCTGAACCTGAGTCGGAGCAAGCCAAGTCGGGAACGCCCCTTTGTACTCTTCAATCAGGAAGGCTACAAAACGTTCCATCGTTGAGACAACCCCGCGGTGAATAACAACCGGACGGTGCTGTTTGCCGTCTTCTCCTACATAGTTCAGATCAAAGCGCTCCGGCAATAAAAAGTCAAGCTGCACAGTAGATAGCGTTTCGTCTTTTCCAAGTGCTGTGCGGACCTGAACATCAAGCTTAGGACCATAGAACGCCGCTTCACCTTCTGCTTCAAAATAGTCATGACCAAGCTCGTCCATCGCAGATTTAAGCATACTCTGTGCTTTTTCCCACATCGCATCATCGTCAAAATATTTCTCTTTGTCTTCCGGATCGCGGTAGGAAAGACGGAAGGAATAGTCATTGATGCCAAAGTCTTTATAAACTTCTTCAACAAGTTTTACAACCCGGATAAATTCATCTTTGATTTGATCAGGACGGACAAAGATATGGGCGTCATTCAGCGTCATTGCGCGGACGCGCTGCAGTCCTGTAAGAGCTCCTGACATCTCATAGCGGTGCATCGTTCCAAGCTCTGCCACGCGGATCGGAAGTTCGCGGTAGCTGTGAATGTCATGCTTGTACACCATCATGTGATGCGGGCAGTTCATCGGACGAAGAACAAGGTCTTCATTGTCCATGTTCATTGCAGGGAACATGTCATCCTGATAATGATCCCAGTGGCCGGATGTTTTGTACAGCTCCACACTGCCAAGCACCGGTGTGTATACATGCTGGTATCCCAGACGCTCTTCTTTATCCACAATGTAGCGTTCTACGATGCGGCGGATTGTCGCGCCTTTTGGAAGCCAGATTGGAAGGCCCTGTCCTACTTTTTGAGACGTTGTAAAGAGGCTCAGTTCTTTGCCAAGCTTTCGGTGGTCGCGCTCCTTCGCTTCTTCAAGCAGGCGCAGATGCTCATCAAGGTCTGCTTTTTTAATGAAGGCCGTACCGTAAATGCGCTGCAGCATTTTATTGTTGCTGTCCCCGCGCCAGTATGCGCCGGCTACACTTAAAAGCTTAAATTCTTTCAGCTTTCCTGTTGAAGGAACATGCACCCCGCGGCAAAGGTCAAAGAAATCGCCCTGTTCATAGATCGTCACTTTTTCCCCTTCAGGAATGGCATCAAGCAGCTCAAGCTTCAGGTGATCGCCTATTTCTTCATATAACGCCTTTGCTTCTTCGCGTGTTACTTCTTTGCGGACGACCTCTATGTTTTCATTGATGATTTTCTTCATTTCTTTTTCAATCGCCGGCAGATCCTCAGCAGAAATCGACTCTTCCATATCGATATCATAGTAGAACCCGTTTTCAATAACCGGACCGATTCCAAGCTTTACATTTCCATATAATCGTTTAATGGCCTGGGCGAGTACGTGGGCAGAGCTGTGGCGGATGATTTCCAGCGCATCCGGGCTGTCGAGTGTGACAATTTCAATGCTTCCGTCCTGCTCAATCGGTGTTTTCAAATCAATCAGTTCACCGTTCAGTTTACCGGCAATGGATTTTTTTCTAAGACCCGGGCTGATGGAGGCTGCGATATCTTCAGTTGATGTGCCTGCCTGATATTCCTTTACAGCTCCGTCCGGAAAAGTAATGTTTACAATTGACATCCTAAAGTCACTCCTTGCATGTTTTCTTAAAAAATAAAAAACCCGTCCCTAAAATAAGGGACGAGTGATTATTCGCCGTGGTTCCACCCTTGTTTCCATTCACAATACGCGCGGTGAATGGCTCAAAAAAGATCTGTAACGGGATTTCCCGTCAGCACTTACTCAGGAAAAAGTCCTTTTCAAAGCTGAAGTTCAGAGGCGGTAAGCAGGTTATTCGTACTGGGAAGCTTTCAGCCGTGTCTTCCCTCTCTTTGAGCCGTGATAACTCACCCGTGTCCTCATCAAAACTTTTCTTCTATTCATAACGTATTATAAAAGCATTCCGGGAGGAAATCAAGCTGATTCCGCTTTTTCCCTTCCGAAAGCTGAATTTAAACGCCGGCCATCTTTCTCGGATAAATGCTTACCCGTTCAAGAAAGATATTCTGGATGGTCTGCACCATTCCAAAATCAGGTGAATCGGTATACAGATGGATCTTCCCTGGGGCTATAGAGACAAGGGGAGCCAAAAGGGAAGCATCGATATACATCGGATGCTGATGAACGAACGTCCTGTCAATATGCCCCGCTAAATCCTCTTTGCTGATTTCAGAAAAATGCTCATTGTAAACGGTCAATTCGTGTTCATGAACAATGTGAATAACCTCTGCCTTCGTTTCCCTGTTCATGGCATACTCTCTTAAACTATGAATAAACGTCTGATACTCCTGTTCAAGCTTATACTCTTCAATCGCAATCTCAATATATTTATATAAACGCTCCACATAGCTGTGAAGACGGAATTTTATAAAGGACGAAAGAGCAAATGCAAGATCAGGCTTAATAAAATCATGCAGCGCTTCATAAATCGGCGTTTCTCTCACGGGAAGCTGTTTGGCACCGGGAATTTCCGTCCGTTCACCTTCAATGATCGCCTCTGCAATATGTATGATTTGCTGCTGTTCTTCAGGCTCATGAAAATAAAAGCGGTCCCTGATGATCGAAAGCATAAGACGTGATTCGTTGTATTTAAGAATATAAGACGCAAGCGCCGGAATAAAAAGCGTTCTTGCCGCCGCATCAAAATCACTTGCCGAAACCCCGACTCCGTTTCCGTCAATTATGCACAATTCAACGTTCCGCTGATTTTGCTTAAGGACAAGCATTGTATAAAATCTCTCTGCTTCATCCGGAGAATTAAAAAATACTTTGATCAAGGTTGTCCCCCCTTTTAGCCAATACCTGATTCCATGTATATGGCCAGAGAAGAACAATTAGAATCACAAAACCAAAAAAAGCAGCACGCCGCAGGATTTGCGGTGTACTGCTTTTTCTATCTTTCGCGCCAGTTGCGGCCTTTCAGTTCGAACGGTTCTGCCAGATACTTGATTCGCTCCATAATTCTCGCTGATTTTACAGGCTCTTCTTCACCGCGCTGTGTAACGCTTAAATGCGATTGAAGGTCTTTCATGCTGAAATTGGAGGTGAAAAACGTTGGAAGGTTTTCAAGCATGCGGTATTGAAGGATTGATCCCAGAATATCATCACGCACCCAGCTTGACATCGCCTCGGCACCAATGTCATCAAGCATCAGCACCTTTACCTTTTTAACCGCCTCAACCTTCTCTTCCAGCGAATGATCATGCATGGAGCTTTTTAATTCCCTGAAAAATTCCGGCACGTACACAAGCATGGAAGGAATCTTTTTCTTTGCAAGTTCGTTTGCAATCGCTCCGAGAATATAGGTTTTGCCGATCCCGAACGGTCCGTACAAGTAAAGCCCTTTGCGGTACTTGCCCTCTTGATAGTCCCTGCTGAAGCTTAGGGCCATGTCCACAACCTTCAGCCTGCTTGCTTCCTTGAGATCAATGTCTTCAAGGGTTGCATTCAGAACGTCACGCGGAATAAACATGGACTTGATGAGCGACTGCTGTTTTTTCCGTTCATCATCCGCTTCTTTCGTCGGGCAGACCTCATACTTCAGGTCAATCGTTTTCCCCTGAAGGATCAGCTTCGGATGATAGCCTTCGACGAGATTTTTGCATTCCCTGAGACTTGGGCAGTCTGCGCAGCGCTTGCTTTGTCCAATGTATTCGTAGAGTTTAATCAGGCTTCTGTTAATCATTTCTTCATTCACTTCAGAACTGTTTTCATGCAGAAATTCCTGGATATCCGGATTTTGCATGATCTGAGCCTTCATGGCACCCAGCCTCTTCTGAAAATCTTCCCGGCCTGAAAGGCGCCCAAGAGATTTGTTGATGGATTCCATTTTTGTTCACCTCCGCCTGAAATTAATTTTGTTCCCTGTACTGTCTGAGCTTTTCTTCAAGCCGCTTCCGTTCAAGCTCCGTTTCTTCGTCATCCTGCTCTGCGGCTGGATCTGCACGTTCTTCGCTTTGCTGTAAATACTGTGGCAGCGTTTCTTTCCGGACAATTTTTCTGCCGGAAGATGTTTTCTTTGAAGCCCAGTCCTGATACTTTCTGTGCTCCTGCTTTGCAAGGTCCATCGCTTCCTTGACAGTTGACACCTGTTTCCGCGCCCAGTGGCTCGCGATTCGCTGAACATACGTCTTTGAGAGCTTCATGTCGGTTTTGAGCATGACATAGTAGATCAGGACGTTCACAACGCCCGGATGAAGCTTTTGTTTGAACATGACTTCTTCAACGATCTGCAGGTCTGCAGCAGATGGCTCTATGCCGTCTGCCAGGTCCTTTAAAAACTGCTTCGGCGAGATGCTCTCAAGCTGTCTGATCAGCGATTCTTCCTGTGACAGTTCAGCCTGAACCGCAGGCTTTGACCTGAGGTGGGAAGGCTGTACTTTTTCAGTAAGAGCAGGAAGTCTTTCTCCGTGCTCAAACTGATACCAGTCTCTTGCAGCCTTTCTCAGTTCATCTATTTGAATAGATTCATTCGCATCAATGGCGTTCATCACAACATTCTTCATCTCCATGGCTCCAATGCCGTAAAGATAAGAAAGTTTCTTGATCGTTTCTTTTACTTTCGGCGTAATGGATTTCCTTGGAATAACAGCTTCTGAAAGCCCGGCGTAAAACAGATCAAAATCAAAAACAGTGTCCGTCATATGGGGAGAGCTTCCCGTCTGAGAACCAAGTAAGTCCTTGCCTTCTTCAGGTATCATGGATTCCTGCATTTCTCCTGAAGCAAAAGAGTGCATTTCTGTTGGCTGCAGGGACTGAAACACCTCATTGAAAGGCTTTGTCACCTGCGTCAAGTTTTCCGGAAGGCTGCTGTCTGAAAAGTAGGCTTTCAGCTGACTGTATTTTGACTTTCCGATCCGGTTATACAGATAAATGTTCAATACCCCGTCCTGAAAAAATTCATCCGGCATGATGGGCGGCATCAGCTCATAAATGTAGAGTCTGGAATCTCCTTCTTCTTTCAGATAGGTTTTAAGCAGTCCTATGCCCTCAAGCTTAATCCGTTCTTCATAGATCTCCCTCAGGTTACTTTGCATAAGAGACATCAAGCCATGATGCGTCGTTTCTCTGCTCCATATCCGGTCCTGTTCAAGCTCTGACCAGAGTGTCATATAGAGGGCATAGCATTTTGCCCCAAGCAGAGGCTGATAGAGCAGCGTCAGAACTTTTCTGTCAAAATCCTGCAGCAGCCCGTTCATTTTAACGAGATACCTGTCTACCGGAAGTAATTGTTTCCAATGATTGTCCATAGCATTCCCTCTGTTTCATCGGCCGAAACAAGCAGCATGCCTGCGAAAAGGAAAAAAGAGCCCAAAACCATGTTCTGCGCGCTCTTATTTCACCTTTTTGATCAGCTCTGATAATTCTTGAATAAATACATTTATATCTTTAAACTGGCGGTAAACGGACGCAAACCGGACGTAAGCCACTTCATCCACACCGGCAAGCCTGTCCATAACCATTTCGCCAATGTCGTCGCTGTTCACTTCTGATATTCCCTGATTCCGGAGTTCTTTTTCAATATCCTGCACAATCTCCTCCAGTTTCGGAAGAGGAACAGGGCGCTTTTCACACGCTTTGATGAGCCCCCGAAGAATCTTATCTTTGCTGAATTCTTCCCGGACCCCTTCTTTTTTGACAACGATGAGCGGAATCTCCTCTACCTTTTCAAACGTTGTGAAGCGGTACTGGCACTCTTCGCATTCACGCCGTCTCCGAATGGATTTTCCCTCATCAACAGGACGGGAGTCCAGAACTCTCGTGCCATTATGATGACATGTAGGACATTTCATACAACCAGCTCCAATCAAAAAGCATCGGGATTTCTGTTACAGTCTGATCTTGATGCCGAATCTTTTCTTCTATCTTTCCCAAAAGCATGGACTTTCCTTCGCACGCAGCCGTTATCACTTCGGATAAAGTCCTGTGCCGATAAACGGAAGATCCTTATTCAACTTTTCGTAAGCCTCACTGATCAGCTTTTTGCTGAACCCGAAATCTGTTCCGAGCTTTGAATCTGTTGACACGTTGAAATCAATGGCTGTTTCGTAAGGCCGTACAGATATGACCGTGACAATCATCAGCGCTTTTTTAGGTTTTTCAATGGCAAGACTGATTTCGCCGTGCTCTTCGGAAACGGATGTCACTTTTGCTCCAGGCATTCTGCCGAGCGTTTGCTGAACGGTTTCCATTGCCTTCTTGGCGGTCGTTTTATAATAGTGGCTTCTCAATGCCTCATCGTAATGATTTTCAGACGTTTCCTGTCCTGCAGAGAAGAAACTTTTCATTTTATGCATCATGCTCATAGTTAGGCTCGGCTCCTTTTCTAATTAGAATAAAAGGTATGTATGTAAAAGGTCATTGCATAAGAAAAAGAGGTGCATGCTGCACCTCTTTCATTTTACATGAAAATGAGTAATCATTAAAGAGCTTTTACTTGAGCCTGTTTCACTTGTACAGGACCCATGCCGCGCGGGATCTCAATGTTCTCGCGTGTTTGTGCGCAAAGAGCCTCTGCAATATAGTCTGCTGCAACATTCGGGTTTAAATCTCCGCAAGTATATACATCAATGCTTGCATATCCATGTTCAGGGAAGCTGTGAATCGTTAAGTGAGACTCAGAGATGATGACAACCCCGCTCACTCCTTGAGGAGCAAATTTGTGAAAAGCTACCTCGCGCACTTCAGCACCTGATTTCAGCGCAGCATTTACAAACGTTTTTTCAATAAAGTCCATATCATTCAGTTTATCAAAGTCGCATCCCCACAGTTCAGAGATTACGTGACGTCCCATTGTTTCCATTATATGGTTCCCCCTTTAGGAATTTTAGTTTACATGAAGTTCTTCGCAATGGATTGTTGAACTACCACGGGGGAAAGTTAGTCCAGAGAGGTCCTAACCCTTTAAGTAGCCACAAGGCCGCGTTCATTAAGAAGTTCACGAAAAATAGTATACTTTCTTTAGTTTGTTTTTGCAACACACTTTTTTCAAAAAAACGATGCTTCTCTTTCATTCAGGGGCTCACAGCGTACGTTGCCGGGTGTTTTAGTATTTTTTTAGCAGAGATAAATTTCGTTTTTTGCGGAGGACATAATTTGGAATACTTTCTGGCGGGATGGTGCTATTGAACCGGATTTTTTCTGCTTGAGGGTTCTTATTGGGTAGATCGGTGCCATCAAACTGGATTCTTATCTGCTTGAGGGTTCTTATCGGGCAGATCGGTGCCATCAAACCGGATTTTTTTCCGCTTGAGGGTTCTTATTGGGTGGATTGGTACCACCAAACCTGTTTTTTTTCTGTTTGAGGGTTCTTATTGGGTGGGATGGTGACATCAAAACAGATTCTTCTTTGGTTGAGGGTTCTTATCGGACGGAATGGGGCCATCAAACTGGATTCTTATCTGCTTGAGGGTTCTTATCGGGCGGATCGGTGCCGGTGGATCGGTGCCATCAAACCGGATTTTTTTCTGCTTGAGGGTTCTTATTGGGTGGGATGGTGCCATCAAAGAGAATTCTTCTCTGCTTGAGGGTTCTTATCGGGCGGATCGGTGCCATCAAACCGGATTTTTTTCTGCTTGAGGGTTCTTATCGGGCGGATCGGTGCCATCAAACCGGATTTTTTTCTGTTTGAGGGTTCTTATCGGGTGGATCGGTGCCATCAAACCGGATTTTTTTCTGCTTGAGGGTTCTTATCGGACGGATTAGGACCACCAAACTGGATTTTTCTTTGGTTGAGGGTTCTTATCGGGCGGATCGGTGCCATCAAACCGGATTTTTTTCTGCTTGAGGGTTCTTATTGGGTGGGATGGTGCCGTCAAACCTGTTTTTTTCCGCTTGAGGGTTCTTATCGGACGGATCAGGACCACCAAACAAGATATTTCTCTGTTTGAGGGTTCTATCCTCACTGAGTCTTGTTACAGAGTGATTACTAGTTTGCTTATAACCCTTCGCACCATCTCCATCCTTATGAAGGGTCATTTCTTATGCACTTATGACCCTTCGCGCAATGCTCAATCTGCTGAAAGGTCATATCTCATGCACTTATAACCCTTCGCACCATCTCCACCCTGCTGAAGGGTCATTTCATATGTGCTTCTGTTTGTTCACGCGAAATCCCCGTGCCATTCTCCGTCAGATAAGATGTCTCGCAGGCTTGCACCACCCCTAAATGCTGGATGCATAAAGAAAAGACAGCCAAAGGCTGTCTTTTCCACTTATACGTTTATACTGCTGATAACTTCTTCATTTTCGAAGCAACAAATCGAACGAGATCCACGACTCTGCATGAGTAGCCCCATTCGTTGTCATACCATGCGAGCACTTTAATTTTCCGGTCTGCCATGACCATAGTGGACAGGCCGTCGATGATTGCGGAATGCGGGTTTGTGTTAAAGTCAATCGATACTAGCGGCTCTGTTGTAAAATCCAGGATTCCCTGGAGTTCTCCGTCTGCAGCATCCATGAACGCAGCACTCACTTCTTCAACTGTCACGTCTCTTTTCACATCGACAACGAGGTCGACGAGCGAGACATTCGGAGTCGGAACTCTAAGTGCCATGCCATGAAGTTTGCCTTTTAGATGAGGCAGGACTAGAGACAGCGCTTTTGCAGCGCCTGTTGTTGTCGGGATGATGGACTGGCCGCATGCTCTTGCTCTGCGCAGATCTTTGTGCGGGTTATCAATGTTTTTCTGATCGTTTGTGTAGGCGTGAACGGTTGTCATGAGGCCGTTTTCAATGCCGAACTGTTCATCGAGCACTTTTACAACAGGTGCCAGGCAGTTTGTAGTGCATGATGCATTTGAAATGATGACGTGCTGTTCATTGTTGTAAGCCTCTTCATTTACGCCCATGACAACTGTAATGTCTTCATTTTTCCCCGGTGCTGTTAAGATGACTTTTTTTGCACCAGCCTGTACATGGTACATCGCTTTTTCACCGTCGTTGAATTTACCCGTAGCTTCAACAACTATATCAATATCCATGAGCCCCCAAGGCAAATCCCTCGGATCTCTGAAATTAAGTAATTGGACCTTTTGTCCGTTAACTAGCAAATAATCATCAAAAGGAAGCACTTCCCCTTCGAACTTCCCGTGGTTTGTATCATATTTGATCATGTGCGCCAGCGTCTCGGCCGGATAGCTTGCGTTGATGGCGACAATCGTCATGCTTTCTTCAAAGATTGCTTTTCTGAATACCATTCTCCCAATTCGACCAAAACCGTTAATGGCAATCTTCGCTTTCATACCATTACCCCTCTCGGATTATGTGATATACTAATATATGCTTATTCGCACGATTAGTATATCACATTTAAGCCCAAATAGGATGATTAAATGTTCTTTTTTCAAAAAAAAATGAAACGAGGCTTCACTTAGAAGCCAGGTTCCATTTTTCAAGCAATGTATGAAACTGTTCTTTTGTTGCTTCGATCGTTCCGTTGTTGTCGATCACTTCATCCGCCTGCTCCTTTTTTTCATTAAGGGGGAGCTGGGAAGCGATTCTCCATTTTGCATCTTCTTCTGATAAGCCGTTGCGTTTCATTAATCTGCTGAGCTGCACATCCGGATTCACGTATACGACCAGCGTAACATCCGCCAAGTGTGTCAGCTTGCTTTCAAACAAAAGCGGAATATCCAGGACGACCGCAGCCTCGCCGCTTGCTTCCGCCTCTTTTTTTTGCCTCAGCATTTCTTTTCTGACTGCCGGATGCACGATGCTGTTCAGTTTTTCCCGCTCTTTTGCATGTTGAAAAATAATGCTCCCAAGCTTCTCGCGGTCAATCGATCCGTCTTCGTGAAGGATGCCGCTCCCAAATGCTTCTGCAATCAGCCGGTATGCCGGCGCGCCTTGTTCTACGACCTGTCTTGCGATGATATCTGCATCTATAACCCGGATGTTTGCTTCTTTGAACATGTTTGATACGGTGCTTTTTCCGCTTGCAATACCGCCTGTTAATCCAATTGAGAGCGTCACTTTTTATTCCCCCTGCTTCTAAAGCTTCCAGATTCCGAGTATAATCAGCAGAACTCCCGGAAGAAATGATAGTTTTTCCATCCAGGCAAATCTTGAAAAGAGGTGCCCGGATTTGATTCCGAACATTACAAACAAAGAGCTCATAACGGCCACAAGCACGCTTGTCGCAAAAGGAGAATAGCCGAGCAGCGCCGCTCCTATTCCTGCTCCAAACGCATCAAGCGACAATGCAAATCCGAGCAGGAGGGCTTCAACCCCTGTGATTGTGCCGGATTTATCAATATCTGCTGCAGCCGGTCTGCTCAAAATGTTAATCACGATGCCAAACGACTTGATTTCAAGGTTAAGCAGGGTCTTTTCAGATTCTTCCTTTGTCATTTCCCTGACAGGCTGAAGAAATTGATAAAGCACCCATGCGCCAATGCCTATTAAAATAATGCCCCCAAGCTTTCCGGTCAGACTGTGCGGGAGAACAGAGGCAAGCGCGTGTCCAACCCCCATTGCAAGCAGCAAGGTAACTGCCGAGCAGCAGGCAATGATGAAGACCGACTTAAACGGCATGCTCATTTTCCTTAATCCATAAGTGAAACCGACTGAAAAGCTATCCAGACTTACTGCAAATGCCAATAAAAAAAGTGATGCAGCTGCAACCATAAACCATGCCCCTTCCGCAAATGCTACGGTAGTATATGACATCGGCCTATGAGGTGTTCACTTATCTCTGGCACCTGCTGCAGTAGTGCGTCCCTCTTCCTCCAACTACAGTTTTGATCAGGGTTTCGCCGCAGACCTTGCATGGTTCATTCGTTCTTCCGTATACAAACAGCTGAAGCTGAAACATGCCGATCTGACCTTGCGTGTTCACGTAGGATCTGACCGTGCTGCCGCCTTTTTCAACGGCTTCACTCAGAGTGCGCACAATTTCCTGCTGAAGCTTTGCTGTTTCCTCTGCGCTGAGTCCGTTTGCAGGACGCTCAGGGTGGATGCCGGATCTGAAGAGAGCTTCATCGACATAAATGTTCCCAAGGCCTACAAGCACCTTCTGGTCAAGGAGCACAGCCTTGATTTTCCGGTTCGTCTTTTTCAGCTTTTCCTGCAGGTATTCGGCGGTGAAGCTTTCAGAGAACGGTTCGGGCCCAAGATGGGACAGCGGCATATGGAGTTCTTCCTCGCCTTTGGTGAAAAGGTGCATCGTGCCAAACTTTCTGACATCCTTATACCTGAGCTCAGAGCCATCCGTCATCTTAAAAACCACATGCGTATGCTTGTCGATCGGGTCAGAGGACTGAAACAGGCCGTATCTCCCTTCCATTCTGAGATGGGAGACAAGGACATAGTCATCAAGATAGAATTTGAGGAACTTCCCCCGTCTTCCGACATCCCGGATCGTCTGACCGGCAACAGCATCCTGAAACTGCACCGTTTCTTCCGGCTTTTTAATCATCTTCGGCCAATGGATATACACGGCCTCAATTGTTTTTCCTTTGACTAATTCAATCAGTGTCCGTCTGACGGTTTCAACTTCCGGCAGTTCAGGCATATTCTCACTTCCTTATTTTGCGTCGTACCAGGATGAACCATAGGAGTAGTCCACTTTAAGCGGCACTTTCAGTTCAACGGCATGTTCCATTACTTGCGGAACAAGTTTTTCAAGTACCGGGATTTCTTCTTTTGGGGCTTCAAAAATCAATTCATCATGCACCTGAAGGAGCAGGCGTGTCTGCAGCTTTTCCTCTTTCAGCTTTGCAGCCATGTCAATCATCGCTTTTTTGATGATATCGGCCGCACTTCCCTGGATTGGGGTATTCATCGCCGTTCTCTCTGCAAAGCTTCTGATATTGAAATTTCTGCTCGTTATTTCAGGGATATAGCGTCTGCGGTGAAGAAGCGTTTTTACATAGCCGTTTTGCTTGGCTTCCTGTACAATCTCCTCCATATATTCCTTCACTCCGTCGAAGCTTTCAAGGTACCGTTTAATAAACTCTCCTGCCTCTTTTCGGGTAATATTCAGACTTTGAGAAAGGCCATAGTCGCTGATTCCATATACGATACCAAAGTTAACGGCCTTCGCCTGCCTTCTCATATTTGAAGTAACGGCATCCGCTTCAACGCCGAAAACGTCCATGGCTGTTTTCGTATGAATATCAAGGTCATTTTGAAAAGCCTCAATCAGATTGCTGTCGCCTGCGATGTGAGCAAGAACCCGGAGTTCAATCTGCGAATAATCTGCTGCAAACATGACCCAGTCTTTTTCAGAAGGGACAAAGGCCTGGCGGATTTTGCGACCCTCTTCAAGGCGGATCGGGATATTCTGAAGGTTCGGGTCCGTCGAGCTCAGGCGGCCTGTCTGAGTAAGCGTCTGTACATATCTTGTATGCACCTTTCTTGTGTCCTTGTGGACGACTTTCAAAAGCCCCTCAATATAGGTGGACTGAAGTTTTCCAAGCTGGCGGTAATGAAGGATTTCCTGCACGATTTCATGTTTTCCTGCAAGCTTTTCAAGGACGTCTGCAGACGTGGAGTATCCTGTCTTTGTTTTCTTTGCAGCAGGCAGTCCAAGCTTGTCAAAGAGAATCGAGCCGAGCTGCTTTGGCGAATTGATATTAAAGGCTTCACCGGCGAGACGGTGAATCGTTTCTTCCAGTGTCATCAGACGGTCTGTCAGCTCCCGTCCCATGTCTTCGAGACGCTCAATATCAACACTCACACCTGTTGCTTCCATTTCAGCAAGAATAATGGAAAGCGGCATTTCAAGATCAAGATAAAGCTCAAGCTGCTCATTTTCCTCAAGTTGGAGCTGAAGCTTTTCTTTAACAGCCTTTAGGGCGAGACCTTTTCTCACAAGGTGTTCAGCAAGCATCGAAGCTTCCGGAATGGCGCGTTTTGCCCCCTTGCCATAAACCGTTTCGTCGGACTGAACAAGGTGAATTCCGCTGTGGCGGGCCACTCCTGCTGCATCAGCAAACGACTGCGAAGGGTCAAGGATATAGGCTGCAAGCAAAACGTCAAATTCAACTGCGTTCAGCTCAATCCCCTGCCAGTGAAGAGCAACGATGGATTGTTTGGCATCATAAACCGTTTTTCGTTTCGTCTCGTCTGCCGCCCATTTTTTAAACGCCTCAGATTTAACGGCAAGTTCTGCCGGCACATAGTAGCTGCCATTTTCATTGATAACGGCAAGTCCGATTATGCTGCTGCTGTGATAGTTGTCATCAAGGACTTCGACAATAAGGACGGATTCATCAGCCAGATGTTTATCCGCTATTTCGTTAAGCATTTCAAATTGAACATCTTCGATTGGCTCAAGCTCAGCTTCTGTGTCCGCTCCCAGTTTGTCCAGGAGAGAATTGAAGCCGAGCTCTTTGTAAATACCCGCTACATTCTTCGCCTCAAAGCCCTTATACTCAGCTTCAGACAAGGTAATTTCAAGCGGCGCCTCACAGTTGATTGTTGCAAGCTCTTTGCTCATCATTGCCTGTTCTTTGTTTTCTTCAAGCTTTTCTTTTAATTTTTTGGCCGTAACCTTGTCTAAGGATTCATAGAGCGCTTCAAGGGTTTCATGTTCCTTCAGAAGTTTGATGGCCGTTTTTTCTCCGACCCCCGGAACACCCGGGATGTTGTCTGAACTGTCTCCCATAAGCCCCTTCATATCGATAATCTGAGAGGGGGACAGGCCGTATTTCTCCATAACAAATTGGGGCGTATAGGAATCAACATCTGTTATTCCTTTTCTTGTAATGTCAACGGTGATCTGTTCTGAGACGAGCTGCGTCAAATCTTTATCACCTGAAATGACTTTTACTTCAAAACCGTCTTTTTCGGCTTGTTTTGACAGCGTTCCGATGATATCATCCGCTTCATAATTCGGAAGCTCATACCGTGAAATGCTGTAGGCATCAAGCAGCTCCCTTATAAACGGAAATTGCTCCGACAGCTCCGGCGGGGTCTTCTGCCGGCCGCCCTTGTATTCTTTGAACGTTTCATGCCTGAAGGTCGTTTTTCCCGCATCAAAGGCAACCAGCATGTGAGACGGCTTTTCATCTTCAAGTATTTTCATTAGGATCATGGTAAATCCGTAAATAGCGTTTGTATGTACACCTTTGTCATTATTCAGCAGCGGAAGGGCAAAAAAAGCCCGGTAGGCAATGCTGTTCCCGTCAATCAGCACGAGTTTTTTCGGCATAGGTAAACCTCCCTGTAAAAGGATATAAAAAATCCCCTGATTTTCTTTCTCTATTCTACCATGACAGGCAGACAGAATGAAAATCAGGGGACAGGACGCTGTTAGTCAGTTCCGCCCATCAATGTTTTAGCATAATCAGAGTCAAACGGCATGATAATGACCGTTTCTTCGTCAATTGTCTTTTTATAGGATTCAAGTGTTCTGTACAATTCATAGAATTCCGGGTTTTTAGAATAGGAACTGTTGTAGATTCTCCCTGCTTCCTGTTCTCCCTGACTTCTGATAACATCTGCATTGGCTGCTGCTTTAGCCAGCATTTCCTTTACAGTCCGGTCGGTTGCTGCAATGGCACTGTTTTTCTTTGCATCACCCTGGGACAAGTAATCCTGGGCCGTTGACTGTCTTTCGGAGATCATGCGGGTATAAACAGATGCTTCATTGTCCTCAGGCAGGTCGGTGCGTTTGATTCTGACATCTGTAACTGTAATTCCGTACCCGTCTTTTTCCAGAAGACCATTCACGATTTCAGTGACTTTATCATTAATGCTGCCTCTTGACGACTTTTCATCATTGATGATTTCATCATAGTTGAGCCGGCCAAGCTCTGAACGGACTGTGGAAAAAGTGAACTCTGCCATTTTTGTTTCAGCGTTCACGAGCGTTCTCGCGTTGGCAATCATTTTTTTAGGATCATCCACTTTCCACACAGCATAATTATCGATCAGTATTCTTTTTTTATCTTTCGTATTGATTTCCGCTTCTTCAACATCATATGTCATCTGATATTTTGGAATGGAGGAAACCGACTGTACAAAAGGCACCTTCAAGTGCAGCCCCGGCTTTTCGATGATTCTTACAACCTCACCAAACTGGCGGACTGCTTTATATTCATTTTCTTTTACGACAAACATGTTGGTGAAAAGAACAATCGCTGCAGCAAGGGTGAGTAAAAGCCAGAGTCCCGTCTTTATATATTTGCCGTATCCTCCGGAATCTCCGCGCTTTTCACTCATGTCCACCAGGTTGTCATTGGCCATTCTTTTCACTTCCTTCCTCAGTTTCAGGTTTTGGCTCTTCCTTTTTCTTCTGCAGTTCGCCAATAGGGAGGTATTTCATTGTGCTTCCGTCATCTTTCATAAAATAGATCGTGGCTCCAGGAAGCACTTGATCGATCGTTTCAAGAATGAGACGCTTCTCTGTTATGCCCTCGGCTTTTTCATACTCGCTAAGAACAGCGTTGAAATTAGCTACTTCTCCGCGGGCTTTTTCGATTCTTGCCGTTTTGTCAGCTTCTGCTTTTGAGATGAGTGCATCCTCTTCCCCTTCAGCCTCACGTGTTCGCTGATTTGAGTATTTTTTTGCTTCATTGATTTTTGTATTCATCGTTTCACGCGCGCTTGTTACGTCCGTAAAGGCTTTCCTTACCTCATCATTCGGGAGGTCAACATCCTGAAGTTTGACGGCCAGAACCGAAATGCCGATATCATACTTCTCCATCAAGGAAATCAGCAGTTCCTGAACATTTTCCTCGATTTCCACTTTTCCGGACGTGAGCGCATCGTCAATTTCAGAGCTGCCGATAATGCTTCGCAGGGAAGCTGATGTGGCGTCATACAGGATTTCCTCTGGATCTTCCGAGTTAAACAAGTACTTTTCAGGATCGGTAATTTTCCACTGCACAACCATATCTGCGAGAACGATATTTTCATCCCCTGTGATCATTTTTGTATCCTTTGGAAAGGATTTAACTTCGCCGTTTTCTTCGGAATAGCCGAACTTAAGACTGAACGTTTCTTTGGACAGCTTTTCAACGGACTGTATCGGCCATGGCATTTTGAAGTGAAGACCGGGCTCACTGATGCCTTCTTCTACTTCACCGAATGTGATGATAACCGCCTGATCGGATTCATCGACCGTATACCATGTTGTAAATGCAACGATCAACAGGACTGCAGCCAGCAGAACTGCCCCTATGATCGTGTAAATGCGCCTGATGCTGATCATTTCTCCGCCCCCTTTTTCTCTTCACAAATATTTACGTTCTTTCCATGAAAAGGTTTCATCTTTTTTTGAAGACAAAAAAAGGGACGAGAACAGGGATGTTCTCGTCCAAAAGATTGGCTCCTTGGATGAAGGGGTTTTCACTTAGTATATTATCAGCATTTTATTAAGCAGGAATAAATGTGATGTAAATATATTGTAAACTAGCCTTCGTTTTGGTTTTTGTTCAGTTTAACTGTAAACGTAGTCCCTTCTCCAACGGTGCTGCTCACATAAATCCGTCCTTTGTGGGCTTCTACCAGATGTTTGACAATGGCAAGCCCGAGCCCTGTCCCGCCTGAATTCCGGCTTCTCGCTTTGTCTACTCTGTAAAAACGTTCGAAAATCCGCGGAATTTCTTCTTTTTCAATGCCAATCCCCGTGTCACTCACGATAAATACGGCATGGTCACCGCCATCTTTGAGGATAACATTCACTTTGCCACCCTTGGGTGTATAGTTCAATGCATTGCTGATCAGGTTGATGAAGATCTGCTTCAGGCGGTACACATCCCCGTAAATATGAAGCTCATCCTCCGGCATAGCAAGTGAGAGCCCGATTTCTTTTTCTTCTGCTTTGCTTTTTAGGATAATGATGACTTCTTCGAGAACTTCCTTCGCATTGCAGTGCTGAAGGTTCAGCTTAAAGCCCTGCTGTTCTATTTTGGACAGGTCAAGCAGATCCTGAATAAGCGTTTGAAGACGGTCGCTTTCTTTCAAGATGATCGAGAGAAAGTACTCCAGCGTCTGCCTGTCTTCAAGTGCTCCGTCAAGCAGCGTTTCCGTAAACCCTTTAATCGATGTAATCGGTGTTTTCAGCTCATGCGATACGTTCGCAACAAAGTCTTTTCTCATCTGTTCGAGTTTTTTCAGCTCAGTGATATCATGGAAAACAAGCACAATGCCTTTCCATTCATCGTTTGTGCCTATAATCGGCGCACCGTAAACTTCAAAATGCCTGCGCTCAATTTTCAGAGGGAGATGCAGCTGTTTTCTTGCTTTGATTTCAGTCATGAAGATATGCTCGACCAAATCAACAATCTCCCGGTGTTCGAACGCTTCATAATAAAGCTTGTATAGGAAGTCTGTTGACTTAATGTGAAAGAGCTCTTTGTATGCCCGGTTTACCAGGTTAATGTAGCCTCTTCCGTCAATCAGAATCAGACCGCTGCCCATATTTTCGATCAGTGTCTGCAGCCTGTCCTGCTGCATTTCCTGTGCACGGTTCATATCCTGAAGGTTTCTGGCAAGCACATTAATAGACTGGCTGAGCATGCCTGTTTCATCCAGGTGATCTTCATAGGTTCTTGCTTTATAATTTCCTTTTGCAAGCTCCATCGCAACGTTTGTCGCCGATTCAATCGGCCTTGTGTAGCGTGATGTAATTCTGACAGCAAGCAGCAGAATGACAAGGAGGGCCATTCCAAGACTTGCAATCAGCAAGCCCCATATTTGCTGGTTGATTTTCTTTAAAGACGATTCTGTAGAGCTGAGGACGATGTACCCCCGCTTTTCGTTGTTTTCCAAATAAGGAAGTCCGTAAAAATACAGTTTGTCATTTTGTATATTTAATTTGAAGCCTTTGTCTGCATTCCGATGCTTTAGAAGAATCTCTTTTGAAATAGAAGTGTGATCCTGTTTAAACGGCCCGGCATCATGCAGAACATTTCCGTTTCTGTCATAAATGGTGATATGAGCTTTAATGGCTTTGCTGTAGCGGTTCAGGAAGGAATCCATCTCAGAAGACGACAGTCCCTTTTCCTTTACCAGAAGCTCAGTAATTTTCGCTTCCTCTTTCATCCGCTCCTGAAAAGAACTCATGTAATAGCTGCCGAAAATTTGACCAAGCAAAAGCCCCAGGCCGATCAATACGGCAATAATCAGAGTAATAAGGGCAAAAATAAGGCGTGACCGGAATCTATTCATCCAGCCTAGGCTCCTCAAGCTTGTAGCCGAGTCCCCTTATTGTTTTAATATAAAGCGGTTTTTTCGTATTGCGTTCAATCTTTTCCCTCAAGTGACTAATGTGGACATCCACGATTCGTGTATCCCCTGCAAAATCATAGTTCCATACGGCACTCAAAAGCTGGTCGCGCGTCAGTACTCTTCCTTTATGACGTGCAAGGTATACAAGCAATTCAAATTCCTTAGGTGTCAGCTCAAGGCGTTCATCCCCGTAATACGCTTCATAATGTTCAGGAAGAATTCTCAAATCGCCTATCATAATTCTTTCAGATGTATCGACTTCTTTTTCTTCAGATTCCGAAGTTGTCTGCGTTCTTCTCAAAATGGCTTTCACTCTCGCCACAACTTCTCTCGGACTGAAAGGCTTTGTCATATAATCATCAGCGCCAAGCTCAAGGCCAAGCACCTTATCAAATTCATCATCTTTAGCCGTCAGCATGAGAATCGGCACCATGATTTTCTTTTGTCTAAGCTGCTTGCACACTTCAATCCCGTCCATTTTAGGCAGCATAAGATCAAGAACCATTAGATCAGGGGACTCATTCAAACCCTTCTCAAGCCCGTCTTCTCCATCTATAGCGGTTATTACCTCATACCCTGCCTGAACCAGATTGTATTGCAGCAGAGTCAGGATTGATTGCTCATCATCTACGACCAGAATTTTCTTACTCATATAAAGCCTCCACCAAATAGTATTCCCCTAGCAATCCAACGTGTTTTCTCTCTTTTATACTTCCATTATAGAGGATAGATTCAAATGAACAAATGTTTTCTTTCAAATGATCCTTTCAGCACGCTGTCTGTCTCTATTAGAATAGCCAAAACAGGAAAAGACATTCCAGTCACAGGCAGTAAAATGCCGGCACCCTGATCAGGTGCCGGCATTGGATTAAAAATTTTCCAGAGCACTGCCGTCCATAGAGGCAATCGCTGCAGGAGGCGAAACTGTTAACGTTCCCTGGATGACGGTCTCGTCTTTGTCATTGTGCGCATGTACCTTTAGGAGCACAGTATTTTCGGACGCATTCACTTGGGTCACCTCGAACAGGAACTGAATCATGCTGTAATGATAGACTGCCCGGACAAATTCAAGGTTTTGACTGAGAATGTGGCTTCCCGGTCCGGGCATATATTTGGATATCGCAGATGTTATGATGCCCGTCAGCATGATGCTTGGGACAATCGGCTTTTCATAAGGCGTCAGTGACGCATAATCGTGCTGAATATAGAGCGGATTTGAATCATTTGTCAGTCCAAGATAGAGCAGCAGGTCTTTATCTTCAATTTTTTCGGTCAGCGTTAATTTCTCTCCAACCGTGATTTCATCAATCTGTCTTCCGAGTTTTCTTTTTTTGCCAAGCAGCATTGTCGTCATCCTCCAATCGTTTGAAAACGTTTACAAAACACTTGCTGAAAGGGGCTGGAGAGTATTCTCCAGCCCCGGCAGCGATTAAGAAAGAACCTTCATGACACTTTTGACCGAGTCAGCAGACCTTGATAATGCTTCTTTTTCATCATCATTCAAATCGAGCTCGATAATCTGCTCAAGCCCGTTTCCGCCAAGAATGACAGGAACTCCAAGGTAGATTCCTTCGAACCCGTATTCTCCTTCTAAGTAAACAATAGCGGGGATCACACGGCGCTGATCTTTAAGAATAGCTTCTGCCATTTCTGCAAGAGATGCAGCCGGTGCATAGTAGGCGCTTCCGTTTCCAAGAAGATTGACAATCTCACCGCCGCCTTTGCGTGTTCTCTCAACAATTGCTTCCAGGCGGTCTTTAGGGATCAGCGTTTCAAGCGGAATTCCGCCGGCATACGAATATCTCACTAGAGGAACCATGTCATCACCATGTCCGCCAAGAACAAATCCAGTCACATCTTTCACAGACAGATTCAGCTCCTGTGCCGCAAATGTGCGGAAGCGCGCAGTGTCGAGAACACCTGACTGGCCGATGACGCGGTGTTTAGGAAAACCTGACTCTTTGAAAACCGTGTAGGTCATGGCATCAACCGGATTGGTCAAAACTAGAATGACCGCATCTGGCGAATACTTCACAATCTCCTTTGTCACGCTTTTCATGATTTTCTGGTTCGTCTGAACAAGGTCGTCGCGGCTCATTCCGGGTTTTCTAGCAATGCCTGCTGTAATGATGACAAGATCAGAATCAGCCGTATCTGCATAGTCACTGGTTCCTGTAATCTGAGCGTCAAATCCCTGGACAGGACCTGCCTCAAGCATGTCCAAAGCCTTTCCTTTAGTCGGATTCTCCTGCTGCGGAATATCAACAAGCACAACATCAGACAGTTCTTTTTGAGCTAATAAAAATGCAGTGGTTGCTCCTGTGAAACCTGCGCCGATTACGGAAACTTTTTTGCGCTTCATGCCCATTAAAACATCCCCTTTAGCATAGCAGAGCTGTTTTCCATAAGTGAAAAACAGCTCTGCGGATTATTGACCTGAGAAGACCTTACATTTTGCTGATCAGTGCATCTCCGAACTCAGAGCATTTCACTTCTTTAGCGCCGTCCATTAAACGGGCAAAGTCATAAGTGACAACTTTTTCAGAGATTGAATTTTCCATTGCTTCTACAACAAGTTTAGCTGCCTCATTCCAGCCTAAGTGCTCAAGCATAAGGACACCTGACAGAATAACAGAAGATGGATTTACTTTATCAAGACCTGCGTATTTAGGAGCAGTTCCGTGTGTTGCTTCGAAAATAGCATGTCCAGTTTCATAGTTAATATTTGCTCCAGGAGCGATTCCGATTCCGCCGACTTGTGCAGCAAGAGCATCTGAGATGTAGTCGCCGTTCAGGTTCATTGTAGCAACTACGTCAAACTCGCGCGGACGAGTAAGGATCTGTTGAAGGAAAATATCAGCAATGGAATCTTTTACGATGATTTTGCCTGCATCTTCAGCTTCCTGCTGCGCTTTGTTTGCAGCGTCTTTGCCGTCTTTTTCAACGATGCGGTCATATTCAGCCCAAGTGAATACTTGATCTCCGAATTCTTTTTCAGCAAGCTCGTAGCCCCAGTTTTTGAAGGCTCCTTCTGTGTATTTCATGATGTTGCCTTTGTGAACAAGTGTTACGGATTTGCGGCCTTCTTTGATTGCATAGTTGATGGCAGCACGCACAAGACGCTGTGTACCTTCTTCTGATACAGGCTTGATGCCGATGCCTGAAGTCTCAGGGAAACGGATTTTGTTTACGCCCATTTCATTTTTAAGGAAAGCAATCAGCTTTTCAACTTCCTCAGAGCCTTTTGCATACTCGATGCCGGCATAGATATCTTCAGTATTTTCACGGAAGATTACCATGTCTGTATCTTCAGGGCGTTTGATTGGAGACGGAACACCGTTGAAGTAGCGTACTGGACGCAGGCATGTGAACAGATCAAGCTCCTGGCGAAGTGCAACGTTCAATGAACGGATTCCGCCGCCTACAGGAGTTGTTAAAGGTCCTTTGATTGCGATGAAATACTCGCGGATCACGTCAAGTGTTTCTTCAGGAAGCCACTCGCCGGTCTGATTGAATGCTTTTTCTCCTGCAAGCACTTCTTTCCATACGATTTTCTTCTCGCCATTGTAAGCTTTGTCAACAGCTGCTTCAAGAACGCGTGAAGCTGCAGCCCAGATATCAGGACCAATGCCGTCTCCTTCGATAAATGGAATAATTGGATCGTTTGGTACGTTAAGTACTCCGTCTGTAACTGTGATTTTTTGTCCTTGTGTCATTGTAGTTACCTCCTGTTATGTAAGTGAAATTTGTTTTTTTGGAGTAATGCGCAGGGACAGGCAGCATCAGCATATGCCGATACTGCCTCATCCGCTAAAATCAGCCGCGCTGCTCAATTGGAACGTATTTTTGCATGTCAGGGCCTGTGTAATCTGCGCGAGGGCGGATCAGGCGGTTGTTTTCGTACTGCTCAAGAATGTGGGCAAGCCATCCTGATACACGGCTGACAGCAAAGATCGGCGTGAAAAGGTCATGGTCAATTCCAAGGCTGTGGTACATGGATGCTGAATAGAAATCAACATTCGGCGGAATTGATTTTTCGCGTGTAACAATCTCTTCGATTTTTGTGGACATTTCAAACCATTTCGGTTCGCCTGTCAGGTTAGTGAGCTTCTCGGACATTTCTCTCAGATGCTTGGCTCTCGGATCTCCCTGACGGTATACGCGGTGGCCGAATCCCATGATTTTTTCTTTGCGGGCAAACTTTTCGTGAAGGTACGCTTCAACGTTATCCACATCGCCGATTTCCTTCAGCATCTTCATAACAGCTTCGTTTGCTCCCCCGTGAAGCGGCCCTTTTAGAGCTCCGATCGCTGCAGTGATTCCGGAATAGACGTCTGACAGTGTCGCCACGCAGACACGCGCTGTGAATGTAGATGCATTTAATTCATGATCGGCATGAAGAACGAGCGCCTTGTTGAAAGCCTCAACAGCAACACTGCTTGGCTCTTCGCCTGTCAGTGTATACAGGAAGTTTTCTGCTAAGCTTACATCTGCCTTCGGTTTAATAGGCTCAAGACCCTTGCGGACACGTGCGAATGCAGCCACAATTGTAGGCAGTTTAGCCTGCAGGCGGATCGCTTTGCGGTAGTTCGCTTCCGGATCCATGACATCGGCTTCGCTGTCAAACAGCCCCAGAAGGGAAACAGCTGTGCGGAGCGCCGCCATCGGATGCACTGACTTAAGGTCGTACGATTTAAAATGGCTGACAACCTCCTGCGGAATTTCCGCATTCTCTGCAAGCTCTTTTTTAATTTGTGCAAGCTCTGCATGATCAGGAAGCTTTCTGTGCCACAATAAATATACAACCTCTTCGAAACTAGCATTCTCTGCTAAATCATCGATGTTATACCCCGCATATGTAAGAGTATCATCAATAATTGAACTTACGGATGAAGTAGTAGCAACTACTCCCTCCAGACCCCGTGTTGTTGTCATGTAAATCTCTCCTTTGCAAAAATATCCCCATTGATCCGCTCTTCTCGTCAGCAATAAAAGATAGCATTCGACAAATCTTTTTTTCTTCTTATTTGCCCATTCTTCCAATTATTTAAACGACCGAGCGCTTGCTCAATACTCAAGCATTTTTAAAAAGAAAATGCTTACATTTACAGCCATTATAAGAGCCACATCGAATGTTATCTTCAATTGTGACTTAAGATGAACAAGAAGGCGTAATCAAACTGCCTATATCCATTATAAACAATTATCTGATTTTTGTGAACGAAAAGAATTTCCAGAAGCAAAAAATTTGTCAGAAAAATGATATTTAAGATGAATAATAGGTTTTCAAGGCGCCTTCTCGTATATTGTATCAGAATTTATTATATTAACCAAAAAATTTAACCGTTTGCATGGCCAGATAGGCAATGCCCGCTCCAATCAGCGGCCCGACTGCCACTCCCCCAAATAAAGAAACAGCAAGAATGGTTCCAAATACAAGCGCCGTTGTAATGTGCGGGTCATCCTGCAGCAGAGTCAAACCGTTTTTCGCAATCAGCGCCACAGCAATTCCTGCACCAAGGGCAATCCATGCGTACGAAGATTTCATTGCTTCTGTCAGCTGCTTAAACCCGATATCACCTGTAGCAATCGGGACGAGAACAGCAATCGTAATAACCGTAACACCCCAGTTTATGCCTTTTGACTGAATGTGCGGAAACAGTTTTTCATCAAGTCCGGTCAGTTTGACAGCAAGAAGAAAACCTACTGCAAACATTAATGACTGATTTTTGGCAAGAAATCCAACGATGAATAATATGATTAAAAATAGGACAGGTTGATTCATTTCATTCTTCCTTTCCAGATTTTTCTTAAAGAGAACAGGAGGGTAATTTATTGAATGCACATCCGGCACAGGCCGCCTTCAGAGCCCTTGCAGTCACGGCGGTCATCATAGCTGCAGCTGCGTCCGTCTATTATGTATCTGCCCTCGCTTATCCATTTATTATAGGTTTTCTATTAGCCTCTATTATAAATCCCATGGTCGATCTGCTTGAGAGGCGGATGGTTCGCGGCGCTGCCGTGTTTTTGTCTATTGCGTGCTTAGTCATTGTCTTTGCGGGAATGGTTACACTTCTTATTGCAGAGATTGTAGCGGGAACGACTTATTTAGCTTCATCTGTTCCTGAACATTTTAAAACGCTTGTTGTTTATATTGAAACATTTACGTTAGACCGGATTCTGCCGGTCTATGAGGACTTTGCAGCGCTGTTTAATACTCTTGATGCATCCCAGCAAAAAACGATTCTTGCAAACATCCAGCACACCGGTGAACAAATTGGATCTAACGCGGCTGATTTTTTAAAAGAAATTTTAGAAAACATTCCGCTTCTGATCAGCTGGCTTCCAAATGCAGCAACCGCCGCTGTCTTTTCTCTTTTAGCCGCTTTTTTTATCAGCAAGGACTGGTACAAGTTCCAGCGGCTCCTCAGAAAATACCTTCCCGTCAAAGCACGGAAAAGCGGAAGGTCAGTCGCAGATGACTTAAAAAAAGCATTATTCGGTTTTATAAAGGCTCAGATTATTTTAATCAGCATCACTGCTGTGACCGTCCTTATAGGGTTGCTCTTATTGAGAGTGGATTATGCAATCACGATTGCTCTGCTGATTGGCCTGGTCGATCTTTTGCCGTACCTTGGCACCGGTCTTGTATTTGTTCCCTGGATCATCTACTCTGCTTTCAGCGGCGAACTCCCCTTTGCTATTGGACTTTGCGCGCTGTATCTTATTATCTTAATGCAGAGGCAGCTGATCGAACCGAAAATTCTCTCTTCCACCATTGGTCTTGATCCGCTTGCTACCCTGCTTTCTCTGTTTGTCGGCTTTAAGCTGATCGGGTTTTTAGGCCTGATTGCAGGACCGGTTGCTCTTGTCATTTTTAACGCCCTTCAGAACGCCGGGGTTTTTGAGGATGCGTGGAAGTTTATAACAGGGAAAAGCCGGTGATGAGAAATAGCGTAACTGCTATGCCCAGAAGCAGTGTCCGCGTTTTCGGCAGCTTTCCTGCACGTTCAACTCAGAGGGTGCAGTTTTCATAGTTCCTTACCCTCGCATATCGTTTTACGGTTTTAAAGGGTACGATTCCAGCCTTTCCTTACCCTCGCATATCGTTTTACGGTTTTACAGGGTACGATTCTTGGCTTTCTTTACCCTCGCATATCGTTTTACGGTTTTACAGGGTACGATTCCGGGCTTTCCTTACCCTCTAATATCGATTTTCAGTTTTACAGGGTACGATTCTTGGCTTTCCTTACCCTCGCATATCGTTTCACAGTTTTACAGGGTACGATTCCGGGCTTTCCTTACCCTCTAATATCGTTTCACAGTTTTACAGGGTACGATTCTTGGCTTTCCTTACCCTCTAATATCGTTTTTAAGTTTTACAGGGTACGATTCTTTGACTTACTTTCACTCCAAATCATCCAAAAATCTCCAATTTCATGACAAAGTGTAAGCACCTATTATACCCCTGCAGCAAGATAAGAAATCCCCCGAATTTTTTCGGGGGATTTCTTATGGACGGACAGCTTCACCCGGCTCTATCTTATGATGGTAAACCGGTTTCGCTCGATCATTTTGCTGATCTGCTTCTGAAGAAGCGGTTTAACCATTTTCCTCGTGCCGGGTATGAGCAGCATAAAACCGGTGATATCGGTGACAAAGCCCGGCGTGAGCAAAAGAAGGCCGCCTGTAAGGATACAGAGTCCGTCGAGAATCGAGTCTCCGGGAATGTTGCCCCTGCTCATTTCTCTCTGGACTTTTTGAACGGCTTCTATGCCTTGTTTTTTGGCAAGCCATGCTCCGCCTACTCCAGTTGCAATGATCAGCAGGATGGTCGGAACAATGCCGAGTGTTTTGCCTGAGAACAGCAAAATGCCAATCTCAAGCGCAGGGATGATGATTAGAAAAGGCAGGATATATCTCAATCTGATTTTCACCTCGCGTTTTGGATAAAAAGGCTTGTTCATCTACTGCAACAGTATATGAAACACATGCAAAAAAGAGAAGGGATCTGCCCTTCTCTTTTCCTGTATTCACTTAAAGTACGCTTGCGTGTCCTTGGTAGATGGCTCCACGTGATCCGTCTACTGTGATTTCCTGTCCGTCTTTTAAGATAGCTGTTGCGTTTTCAACGCCGACAATAACAGGAATTCCAAGGCTTAAGCCTACTACAGCAGCATGACTTGTCAAGCCGCCTTCTTCTGTAATAAGAGCTGCTGCTTTTTCAAGCGCAGGCATCATGTCGCGGTCTGTGCTTTGAGAAACCAGAATGGCTCCCTGTGTCATTTTTGCTTCTGCATCAGCAGCTGAGCTTGCTACTACAACTTTGCCGAATGCCGTTTTGCGGCCAATGCCCTGGCCTTTAGCGATAACATCGCCGACTACATGAACTTTCATCAGGTTCGTTGTGCCTGTTTCTCCGATCGGTACACCAGCTGTGATGACAATCAGATCACCATGCTTGACTACACCTGAAAGCAGAGATTCCTGAACAGCCTGATCAAGCATTTCATCTGTTGATGAAGACTGTTCGCCGTTGCGTGAATGTACGCCCCATACAAGAGCAAGCTTGCGTGAAACAGATTCACATGATGTAACCGCAACGATTGGAGCTTTAGGACGGTATTTTGAGATCATGCGTGCAGTATGGCCGCTTTCAGTCGTTGCTACAATGGCAGCTGCCTGAAGGTTTAAGCCTGTATGTGCAACCGATTGTCCGATAGCATCCGTAATCGTCATATCAGCCTGCTCGCTGCGTTTTGCAAGAATCTGCTTGTAATCCAGTGCCTGTTCTGCACGTGATGCGATGTTGTTCATTGTTTGAACAGCTTCAACAGGGTATGAACCGGCTGCTGTTTCACCAGAAAGCATGATTGCATCGGTACCGTCGAAAATGGCGTTTGCAACGTCACTTGCTTCTGCGCGTGTAGGGCGCGGGTTGCGCTGCATGCTGTCAAGCATTTGCGTAGCCGTGATAACCGGCTTGCCTGCTGCGTTGCACTTTTTGATCAATTCTTTTTGAACTAGAGGCACTTCTTCTGCCGGAATTTCAACGCCAAGGTCTCCGCGCGCTACCATCAGGCCGTCTGATACTTCAAGAATTTCATCGATGTTGTCGACGCCTTCCTGGTTTTCAATTTTCGGGATGATCTGGATTTGAGGAGCTCCATTTTTTTCAAGCAATTCACGGATCTCAAGAACATCTGCTGCGCGGCGCACGAATGATGCAGCGATAAAGTCCACTCCCTGCTCAATTCCGAACAAGATGTCATTTGCATCTTTTTCTGTGATTCCAGGAAGTTTTACACTTACTCCCGGCACGTTGACGCCTTTTTTATTTTTAAGTGTTCCAGTGTTAAGGATCTTAGTTCTGATTTCATTGGCCTGCTTATTGATTTCAATGACTTCAAGACCGATCAGACCGTCATCAAGCAGGATGATTGAACCTGTATGAACATCGTTGATAAGACCTTCGTAAGAAATGGAGAACTTGTCTGCTGTACCAAGAACTTCAGTCATAGATACCGTTACTTCAGATCCTGCTACGAGTTCAATTGCTCCGTCCTGCATAGAGTGCGTGCGGATTTCCGGTCCTTTCGTATCAAGAAGGATGGCAACATTCTTATTAAGCTTTGCAGCTGCTTCGCGGATATTTTTGATGCGTGCTCCGTGCTCTTCAAAATCTCCATGGGAGAAGTTCAGGCGCGATACGTTCATGCCTGCTTCCATCAATTGTGTAAGCTTCTCTACACTTTCACTTGCAGGGCCGATCGTACAAACTATTTTCGTTTTTCTCATTCGATAAATTCCTCCTGTTTATTGGTATGAAAACGATACCAGTCTGATGGGATATCAGATGGATAATTCTTTTGAAAGCTGGTACATGTTCTGATCAATCGTATGCGGTGTGTCTAGAATTTCGAGGATATCATTGTTTGTCAGCTTGTTATTCTGGATGCCGACCGCACGTCCGCCTTTGCCTTCAAGAAGCAGTTCTACAGCGTAAGCTCCCAGGCGGCTTGCAAGGACTCTGTCAAATGCTGTTGGCGATCCTCCGCGCTGAATGTGGCCAAGAACGGAGACACGTGTTTCGAGGTTTGTAGCTTCTTCGATCTTTCTTCCGAAGTCAACTCCGCTTCCGACGCCTTCAGCAACAATGATGATACTGTGCTTTTTGCCGCGGTCTGTTCCGTGCTTCAGACGGGCAAGTACATCTTCCATATCATAGTCAACCTCAGGAATCAGAATGGTTTCTGCTCCGCCTGCAAGGCCGGACCATAGTGCAAGATCTCCTGCATGGCGTCCCATTACTTCAATTACATATGTACGCTCATGTGAAGTTGCTGTATCACGAATTTTGTCTATTGCATCAATCACGGTATTTAGTGCCGTGTCAAATCCGATTGTAAAATCTGTCCCTGGAATGTCATTGTCAATGGTGCCTGGAACGCCTACGCACGGGAAACCGTGTTCAGTCAGTTTTTTAGCTCCCATGTAAGAACCGTCTCCGCCGATGACTACAAGGCCTTCAATGCCGTGCTTTTTCAGCTGTTCGATGCCTTTGAGCTGGCCTTCAACCGTTTTAAACTCCGGGCAGCGGGCTGTGTAGAGCTTTGTACCACCGCGGTGGATAATATCTCCTACCGAACCGAGTTCAAGTTTTTCTATATGGCCTGCAATTAAGCCTGAATAACCATGATAAATGCCGAACACCTCTACGTCATGATAGATCGCTTTACGTACGACAGCGCGTACGGCAGCGTTCATGCCAGGTGAATCTCCTCCACTGGTTAATACGCCGATTTTTTTCATTTTTCTCACCCCAAAGTAGTATGTGATATTAAAATAACATGAAGAAATGGGCAATACAATAGACAAGAAACGACAAATGTCGAAAATTCACGTTACCTTTAAACCTTTCTCATTATACAATAAAACCGCCTGTCCTGAAGGGTTTTCAGCGAATCTTTGAAAATTAAGTCAAGTAAACGCTTCCTTTTCGGATTGTCGAATAATCTCACTCACATGAACTGGCTGTTTTTCTATGAATAACCAGATTTGGCATTCTTCATTTATGATTTAAGGTCTGCAAAACAGTCCTTTCAAAAAAAGAAACGTGCCGCCTTCCTGACGAAGGCTACACGTTAACCTATTTTACCCCAATAATTTCCTCTGCAAACGAAACCTGGCCGATTCTTTTAAACTTTTCATAGCGGTGCTGAATCAGCTGCTCTCCATTGAGTTTTAAAAGCTCCTTCAGAGAATCATGAATGACCTGATTCATATTTTTTGCCTGTTCAGCAACATCCCTGTGGGCGCCGCCTTTTACTTCTTTGATGATTTGATCAATAACACCCAGTTCTTTCAGGTCCGGTGCAGTAATTTTCATCGTTTCCGCTGCCTTTTTGGCAAGCCCTGAATCTTTCCACAAAAGGGCCGCAGCTCCTTCTGGGGAAATAACCGAATAGGTTGAATTCTCAAGCATATGGATGTGGTTGCCGACTCCAAGAGCAAGCGCACCTCCGCTTCCGCCCTCGCCGATTACGATACAGATGACCGGTACGGATAACCCCGCCATTTCAAAAAGGTTCTTTGCAATGGCTTCACTTTGGCCGCGTTCTTCGGCTGCTTTTCCAGGGTATGCTCCTTTTGTATCAATCAGGCAAATGATCGGACGGCCGAACTTATCAGCCTGATGCATCAGCCTGAGCGCCTTGCGGTAGCCTTCGGGATGAGGCATTCCGAAGTTTCTGCGGATGTTTTCTTTTGTATCTTTTCCGCGCTGATGACCAATGACCGTTACAGGAAGTCCGTTAAATTTGGCAATTCCGCCGACGATGGCTTCATCATCCCCGTAATAGCGGTCCCCGTGAAGCTCAAAAAAGTTTGTGAAGAGCTTTTCAATATAGTCAAGTGTTGTCGGACGGTTCGGATGTCTTGCAATCTGAACTCTGTCCCACGGCTGAAGATTTGTATAAATTTCTCTCTCAAGCTTTTCAAGGCGTCCTTCAAGTTTTGAGATCTCAGCAGACAAATCCACATCTGTACTCTCTGTAAACTCTTTCAGTTCAGAGATCTTTGCCCTCAGTTCTGTAACGGGCTTTTCAAATTCCAGTTCCCCTACCATGAAGATGCACCTCCTGAGGAATGAAGCTCAAGGATATTCGAAAGAGTATCCTTCATATCGAGACGGTTGATGACCGCATCAAGCTGACCGTGTTTTAAAAGAAATTCTGCCGTCTGGAAATCTTCCGGAAGATCTTCCCTGATCGTCTGTTCAATAATCCGTCTGCCGGCAAAACCGATCAGCGCTTTCGGTTCAGCAAAATTGTAATCTCCCAAAGAGGCAAAGCTTGCTGATACACCGCCTGTTGTCGGGTGTGTCATAACAGAAATGATCAATCCGCCGTTATCACTGAACAGTTTCAGGGCAGAGCTCGTTTTGGCCATCTGCATGAGGCTTAAAACACCTTCCTGCATTCTCGCTCCGCCTGAAGCTGTAAAGATGATAAATGGAAGTTTTCTTTCATTCGCGCGCTCAATCGCTCTCGTAATCTTTTCTCCAACGACTGACCCCATGCTTCCCATCCGGAAGGTTGCATCCATGACCGCAACCACGGTCTGATTGCCGTTAATGGCTCCCTCGCCTGTTACGACCGCTTCATTCATCTTTGTTTTCTTCCGGTCTTTTTCTACTTTTTCAAGATAGCCCGGAAAATTAAGAGGGTTTTCAGAAACCATCTCTTTATCAAACTCTTTAAATGTATGCTCATCAAATAAACTCTTAATGCGCTCTTTGGCATTCATTGTATGGTGGTGGCCGCAGTTCATGCACACGCGCAGGTTTTTATTTAATTCTTTCGTATACATAATCTTTTTACAGCTTGGACATTTTGTCATAATTCCTTCAGGCACATCGTGCTTTGCCTGATCTGAAGGAATGGATGCATATTTCTTTTTCTTTGAAAATAAATCCTTTAACAAATCGCTGCCTCCTTTTCTATGAAAACGACCGGGCAATTGCCAGACCGTCATCCATTTTTTTGCAGGCTGTGAAGCTGCGCCGCTGATAATAAGCCGGCAGCAGGGAAGCCTTTCCGAAAAAAGATGTTATGCCTTATCGGCACTTTCTTTATGAGCTAGAGTGTAAAAAGATTGGAATACACGATTTTCGTCCTTGGAAAGCAGTCCGTCAATGATTTCTTCATAGACGGCTTGAGATCCGGTTTCAGGTTTGGGCTGAATCAGCTTTACGTATTCGCTGACAACTGTCCAAATGCGGTACAGCAGAAAATTATCCGACAGTTTCATAAGCTCTGTCATGAATGCTGCATGGGTCATCATCTCTTGCTTCAACCTGTCTCTCAGTTCTTTCAGTTCCGCCTCGCGGTCTTTTGCAAGCAGGACCTGCAGGGCATTATATTCAAGAAGCTTATTCATCTCAGTAAGATCAGAAATCGCATTTTTATCCTGAAGAATAAAGGTGCCGAGAATTTCGACAAGGTCATTGTCGCGAAAGTCTTTAATAAATGTGCCTTCCCCGCGCCTCGTTTCAATGATCCCCAGGAGCTCAAGCGCCCGAAGCGCTTCTCTGACAGAGGAACGCCCGGCCTGAAGCCGTTCGGCAAGCTCGCGTTCAGATGGAATCTTATCGCCCGCAGCGAGCCCGTCTTCTTTGATGATCGACCTGATTTCGCGAAGAATTTCAATATATACTTTAGGTTTGGATGCACTCATTGTACATCACTCACTTTGTTTCAATAATCGCAAGCTGCTTCGTTTTTTCTGCAATTTCCTCAGGATCGGCTTTTATTCTGGCCACTCCGGTTTCCATTGCTGCCCTCGCAACAGCCGCCGCCACCGCAGGAGCAACCCGGGCATCAAATGGAGCCGGTATGACATAATCCGCCGTCAGTTCCTCAGTTGAAATCAGGGCAGCAATCGCTTCTACAGCCGCAATTTTCATTTGTTCATTTATGTGTGTAGCGCGCACATCAAGCGCCCCGCGGAAAATGCCCGGAAAAGCGAGAACGTTGTTTACCTGATTCGGGAAATCGGAACGGCCTGTTCCGATGACCATCGCGCCCGCTTCTTTCGCTTCATGGGGCATGATTTCAGGAACAGGGTTTGCCATAGCAAAGATGATCGGATCTTTTTTCATGGATGCAATCATTTCCTTCGTTAAAGCTCCTTCTACTGAAACACCGATAAACACGTCCGCATCTTTAATGACGTCGGCAAGGCTTCCCTCTGTGCGGTCACGGTTTGTATATTTGGCGACTTCCTCTTTTACACTGTTCATTCCGTAAGAGCGGCCTTCAAAGATCGACCCTTTGGAATCGCACATGATAATATCGCGCACACCGTAGCGGTAAAGCAACTTAATGATGGCAATGCCTGCTGCACCCGCTCCGTTTGCAACCACCCTGATGCTTGACATAGATTTGCCCGCAAGCTTCAATGCGTTCACAAGACCTGCCACTGTTACGATGGCTGTGCCGTGCTGGTCATCATGGAAAATCGGGATATTTGTTTCTTTTTTCAGGCGCTCTTCAATAACGAAGCAATTCGGAGCAGCAATATCCTCAAGATTTACGCCGCCGAAAGTAGGTTCGAGAAGTTTGACCGTTTCTACAATCTTGTCCACATCCGTTGTGTTTAAACAGATTGGAAACGCATCAACCCCTGCGAAGCTTTTGAAAAGAACAGCTTTCCCTTCCATAACAGGAAGCGCTGCCTCAGGTCCGATATTTCCTAGCCCAAGCACAGCCGTTCCATCAGAAACAACGGCAACCATGTTGCCTTTCATTGTATAGTCGTACACTTTATTTTTATCTTCATAAATCGCTTTGCAAGGTTCAGCGACCCCTGGAGAATATGCTAAGCTCAGGTCTTTAGCATTTCTGACTGGTACTTTTGATTTCGATTCAAGCTTTCCTTTATGAACTAGATGCATATGTAATGCTTCTTCGCGCAATGACATGTTCTCACTCCTTAGGGTCTATTTGGAGGTGGTCAGACCACCTCCAGCCAATAATAAATCATAACATAATTTTAAGTATTGTAAAGTCCTGTCTTTTTGTCCGGCACCGGACCTTTGTCCTTATTCTTTGACTGCTGCATTTTTCTCTCCGAGTAATTTTTTAAGCTCTGAAAGACATGCAGCACTCGCTTCTGTGTTATATTCATCCGGCAGTCTGACGCTCTTTTTCTCTTTTTCATAGTAGAGAATAACAGGCGTTGTGCCGCGGTGCTTTTTAAGAGTATTCTGCACGGTTTGAAGCTTTCCTTCCGCAAGATGCATTTCCTCGATTTTTAAAAAGAGCGTCTTTGCTCTTTTCTTCAGGTCCTCTACTGTTTCCGCATCGGAAATAATCAGCTGCGTGCGGTCGCTGCGGGTTTCCATTTTGCCTGTAAGAATGACCACATTTCCCTGATCAAGCAAATTCCGGGCCTTCGTATAAACGTTTGGAAAAGCGACCGCTTCAAGATCCCCGCTTTCATCACTTAAGGCAAGAAACGCCATGACCTCGCCTTTTTTCGTCCGGATCGTGCGCATGGCAGAAATGAACACGCCGACTTTCACTTTTTTCTGGCCGAAAAGCACGGCTTCACTCAGCGGAAGAACTCCCGCACGCTGAAACAGCGGCAAATGGGCTGAAGCAGGATGGCTTGAAAAATAAAAACCAAGCGACTCTTTTTCAAACTTCAGCTTTTCTTCTGTTTTGAACGGCTCAACTTCTATATATTTCGGCTTGATGCTGAATTCTTCCTCTTCTAAAAACAAATCAAATTGATTTTCATCATCTGTTGAAAAGAGGGCAGCATGTTCAATCGCAAGATCAAGGCTTGCAAGCAGAGTGGACCTCTCCATCCCAAACTCATCCATGGCTCCCGAAAAGATGAGAGACTCAACAACCCGTCTGTTCACGGTTTTCATGGATACCCTGGTGCAGAAATCAAACAGATCAGAGAATGCTTTTTTCTTTCTGGCCGCATAGATTTCTTTTACAGCGTTGACGCCTACACTTTTAATCGCATTCAGACTGAAGCGGATGCTTCCGTTTTCGACAAGAAAAGGATATTCGCTCTTATTAATAGAAGGAGGAAGAACTGTGACTCCATGCTGCTTTGCCTCACGAATGTACTGGGCGGTTTTTTCATCGTTTCCGATCACGCTCGTTAAAAGAGCGGCCGTAAAATAAACAGGATAGTGGGCTTTTAAATAGGCAAGCTGAAAGGAAATCATGCTGTAGGCAACAGCATGGCTCCGGTTGAACCCGTAATTTGCAAATTTGACGATTAAATCGTAAATATGGTTTGCAGACGCCCGGTCATAGCCGTTATTCAGACAGCCCGAAACAAAGTGCTCTCTCTCCCGGTCAAGAATTTCTTTTTGTTTCTTTCCGACAGCGCGCCTTAGAAGATCCGCTTCACCTAAAGAAAAACCGGCCATTTTAGACGCAATCTCCATGATCTGCTCCTGGTAGACGATAACGCCGTTCGTCGTTTGAAGGATGGGCAACAGGTCCGGATGCGGGTACTCGATTTGCTCTTCCAGGTGTTTCCTTCTAATGTAAAGCGGAATGTTTTCCATCGGACCCGGACGGTACAGGGCATTTACAGCCACTATATCTTCAAGATCTGTCGGCTTGAGCCGTTTCAGAACGCTGCGCATCCCGTCTGATTCAAGCTGAAAAACCCCTGTTGTATCCCCTTTGCCAAGAAGCTCGAACGTTTTATCATCCGCGTAGGAAATGCGGTCAAAATCGATCCGTTTCTTTTCATGGCGTTCGATTAAACCTGTGATCTGCTCAATCAGCGTTAAATTTCTGAGGCCGAGAAAATCCATTTTCAAAAGCCCGAGATCCTCAAGATAATCCATTGAAAACTGCGTTAAATAAATGCCGTTATGCCCCTCCTGGATCGGAACGATATCTGTAAGCGGCTGGCTGCTCAGCACCATGCCCGCTGCATGTGTGGAGGTGTGCCTCGGAAGGCCTTCAAGCTTTACGGCTGTTTCAAAAATCCTCCTGTACAAATCCGAATCATCCAGAAGCTGCTGAAGGTCTTTGGATTCTGAGAGAACCTGCTCCAAGGTGGACCCGGGCTTTGAAGGAATGAGCTTTGCCAGAACATCCGCTTCCTTGGCAGATGCCCCCATGACTCTCCCGACATCCCTGAGGGAAGCTTTTGCAGCGAGTGTGCCGAACGTCACAATTTGAGCAGCGTGCATCGCCCCGTACTTTTCTGCCACATACGAAATGATCTCATCCCTTTTAGAATCAGGAAAATCAATATCTATATCAGGCATATTTATGCGCTCGGGATTTAAGAAGCGCTCAAATAAAAGGCGGTGCTCAATTGGATCCACATCTGTGATTCTCAAAACATAGGCAACAAGTGAGCCTGCTGCAGATCCCCTTCCAGGACCTGTGAGAATTCGATGATCATGGGCATATTTCATGAAATCCCAGACAATCAGGAAATAGTCGCTGAATTTCATCTCCCTGATTACATTCAGCTCATAGTCAAGCCTTTTATAGTAGCTGTCTGGCGGATCGCTGAACCTCTCTTTGAGACCGGACAGGCAAAGGCGCTCCAAATATTCGTCAGCCGGAAGGCCGTCAGGTGCTGGATACTTCGGAAGACGGGTTTGTCCAAGTTCCATTGTGACCTGGCACATATCTGCTATTTTCAGAGTGTTTTCCAGAGCCTCGGGGCAATCCCTGAACAGCTCTGCCATTTCAGCAGGGGTTTTTAAATAATATTGATTGGAAGGAAGGGCGAAGTCACTGTCGTCTTCAAGCTTTGCTCCGTTTTTAATGGCCAGAAGGCAATTGTGGGCAAACGCATCTTCTTTTTCAATATAGTGAACGTTGTTAGCAGCGGCAGCAGGCACCCCTGTTCTTCCGCTTAATTCTAAAATTCCTTTCTCCAGTTCTTTATCTGTATGCAGGCTGTGGTTTTGGAGCGAAAGATAGAAATCGCCTTCATGAAACAGAGATTTATAGAGCAAAAGCGTTTTTTCCGCTTCCTCTTTATTCCCGCTCAAGACCGCCTGTTCGACCAGGCCCTTGTCGCCGGGTGTTAACCCGATAATTCCTGAGCTGTAGGATTTCATCCACCGGGATTTTATTCCTCCTGGAGATCTTGTTTGAAGGACACTGCTGATTTTGATCAGATTTCTGTATCCTTCATTGTTTTTGGCAAGCAGAACAAGGGGGTATCCGTCGCTTGCACCCTGTTCTTCGAGCGTAACAGACGCTATTAGCCCGATAATGGGTTTGATGCCGTGTTTCATGCATGTTTTATAAAACGCTACCGCTCCATACATCGTATGGAAGTCAGTAATCGCGAGTGATTTTGCTCCGTGGGCTGCTGTTTTTTCAACAAGCCGGTCAATTCGCGCGGAACTGTTCAGCAGACTGTAGGCACTTTGAACTTGAAGGTGAACAAATGGCAATCGCATGTCCCATCCTTTCTTTGAATCTCATCTTTTTATTATATTCTCTATTGAAAAGTGACACAAATTGAAGCCGTCCCATCTCATACTTCCATTGTTTGTCCATATACATAGAAGAAAGGGGTGAATCGCATGGAGGTTAAAGAGGCGTTTATTCCGGCCTTTATCAACAGTTATTTCATAGCACTCGGCGTTATTCTGGGCGGATCGATCGTTGGCGGCATCGGTGCTTACTTAGCAGGTGAGCCTCCGCTGTCGACCATTTACAGTCTCGCAAACAGACTGAAAATATGGGCCCTTGTCGCTGCAATCGGGGGTACCTTTGACGCTTTTTCAAGCTTTGAAAGAGGATTTTTTGAAGGAGAAACGCGTGATGTAATTAAACAGGTCCTGCTGATCATTTCAGCCATGGGCGGCGCGCAGACCGGCTGGCTCCTGATCTTATGGCTGACGCAGGAGACACCGGAATGAGAATTCCTCCATTATACAGACGCCCATCCTGGCAGCGGCTTTTTGGAGGCATGGTGCTCGGAGCCATCATCAGCTGGTGCATCTTCCTTTATATATACGGCGAGTGGCAGGAGAAGCTGGTGACAAAAATTGAAGAACAGACATACACAATTGAAGATTTGAAACAGACAAATAAAAGCTACTATGAGGAGATTCAGAATCTGAATAAAATCACTCAGGAAAAACTCCGGGTGCAGAAGATCAGCGTGACCTTAATGAACGGGGAACGCTATCAGTTTACGTCCCTGATGACATTTATGATTGAGGATCAGGTGAAAGAAGATGTATCTGATGTTTTGGCAAAGGATCTGGAAAGTGTTTATAAAACGAGAAAGCTGATGAAAAAAGCGGTTGAAAACAAAGTATATAAAATCGATGACAAGCAGTACCGGGTCGAAATTGAGGAAATGTTCATATACACCACCCTCTCAATCGAGCTTAAAGTCTCATTCGCAAAATAGAAAACGGGACCAATGAACCTTGCCGCGGGAACCGAATGGTTTATTTTTAGAAATTTCAATTAATTTACCCGCACTCCTTCCTGCCTTTCGGGTAGAATGGTAATAGCAGCAAACCCAAAATCAGGAGGAATGAGGATGTATGTCTTAAACCACAAACAGATGGCCCGGGAAAAAGCGGCACGCCTGAAAGAAGGCTACTCAGCTTATGCGGAGTCAAACGAGCTTGCTTCACTGATTAAAAAAGAACTTCTTGCACAGGGACTGACCTTTCACGAAGATTCAACTGAATTCGGGTACTGGTTTATCCCTGTGAAATAAGTTCATTTATCTTGTTTATTGAAAGCTCCGGCAAATGCTTTCAAGATCTGAAAGAACCTGATCCGCTTCTTCCCAGCTTGTAACAGATGCACCTGAAGCAAGCGGATGGCCGCCGCCGCGGTATTTTTTTGCCAGTTCATTAATAACCGGACCTTTGGATCTAAGCCTTACTCTGATTTGATCTGCTTCTTCTACAAAAAAGACCCATGCCCGAAGACCTTCAATATTGCCAAGCATGCCCACCAGCTGTGAAGCCTCAGAAGCACTCACTTCAAATTGCTCCAGGATCTCTTTCGTCAGGATCATGGAAGCAGCACCCGATGACGACAGCTTGAAATTCTGCAGCACATAGCCGCTGAGCTTAGCCGCATTATATTTTGTCTTATACATCTCATCATAAATGCCCGTAAACGAAAAATCATACTCAACAAGCTCACTGGCGTATCTTAATGTTTTTTTCGTCGTGCTTGGAAAAAGGAATCTGCCCGTATCGCCGACAATTCCCGCATAAATCAGCTCTGCTGCTTTGTCAGGCATAACAAGCCCGTCTTCTTTGCCCGCAAGATAAAATTCATAAATCATTTCACTGACAGAACTGGCGGACGTATCGACCCAAAGAAGGTCTCCATAAGGATCTTCATTTGGATGATGATCAATCTTTATGAGCTTTGCACCGGTATTGTAGCGCTGGTCACACACACGCTCCTGATTGGCGGTGTCGCAGACAATCACGAGCGCACCCTCGTAGTCACTGTCTTTCACGGTGTCCATTTTATATAAAAATTCGAGTGAGGGTTCACCAAGTCCCGCTGCAAGGACGTTCTTTTCCGGGAAAGAAGCCTTGATGATCTCTGCCAGTCCGCATTGCGACCCGTATGCATCGGGATCAGGACGAACGTGGCGGTGAATGATGATTGTTTCATACTGCTTAATCTCTGACAGAATTTCCTGTTTCATATGTAGTCTCCTTTTCGAACCTGATTATAGACTAATTAAAGCATAAAACCGTCCGGGCAGAAAGCGAATCTTGTCTTTGGTTATAGCAATCCTGCGCAAGAATGATTAAAATAGAGGATGTAAGTTTACTATGGAGGTTATTCTTAATGCCTGTACTTGTCATTCTGATCGTATTTGCCTTCTCTTTTTATCTTTTCTATAAAGTGAAGTTTTACAGAACTAGAAAGCCGATGGAAAAACAGTGGCTCTCTGCAAAATCGAGCATCGCACTGGGTGTATTTGTGTTTTTGTTCGGCCTGAACCAGCTGTTTTTATTTCATTCAACGGTTTCATTGATCGTTGGAATTATTTTTATGGTTGTCGGACTTGCCAGCAGCTGGGCCGGCTACAAAGCCTATAAGCACTATCTTCCTCACGCTGCAAAAGAAGCAAGGGAAGGCTGACCGTTCAAAAAAGCAGGCAGGAAAACCTTTCGTTTTCCCTGCCTGCTTTTTTGCATATATTCAGCTTCTCTCAATCAGCTGCACCATCAGCATGGCTTTGCCTACTGCCACTCCGCTGCTGAATACTTCTACATCAATCTTTCCGAACTTGCGCCCGACTTCAAGGATCTTCGGATGCACTTCAAGCATACTGTCCATCTGAACAGGCTTCATAAAATAAATCGTGATGTTTTCAACGACAATCTCGCCTTTTTTCTGTGTGCGAAGGTACCGGTTTGTTGCTTCTGTCACAACGGTTGTAAATACACCATACGAAATCGTGCCGAGATGATTGGTCATTTGCGGGGACACTTGAAAACGGTAGACATTCGCTTTTTTGGCATCCTCAGCCGTGACAATAAACTGATTGGTCACGATGTCATCCAGCTTCTCTCCGATTTGAGGCTGCCTTTGAATCATCTGCAGCGCTTGAAGAACGTCCTGACGGCTGATCATTCCTTCCAGCCGGTTGTTCTGATCGACTACAGGCAAAACCTCAATGCCTTCCCAGACCATCATCTGAGCTGCTGAGGCAACAGATGTTTTCCCAATGACCGTGATTGGATTTTTCGTCATGACTTTCTCAACGATCACACTGCGGTCATACCCCATTACGTCTTTTGAGGTGACCATACCCTGTACCCTCAGCTGGTTATCAATGACCGGAAAACGGCCGTGGCCTGTATTCACATTATGCTGATACCACGCGTCTACTGTATCAGTCGTTTTCAGGCATATCGTTTTATCAAGCGTTGTCAGAATATCTTCAACCAGAACAATTTCCTTTTTGATCAGCTGATCGTAAATCGCTCTGTTAATCATGGTTGCTACAGTAAACGTATCATAGCTTGTTGAAATAATCGGAAGCTCGGCTTCATCAGCAATTCTTTTTACATGCTCGTCGGTGTCAAATCCGCCGGTAATCAACACGGCTGCACCCGCTTCAATGGCGAGCTGATGGGCATTTGTCCGGTTCCCTACGATAAGCAGATTCCCCGCACCCGTATAGCGCATCATCGCCTCAAGCTTCATGGCGCCGATGACAAACTTGTTGAGCGTCTTATGGAGTCCCGCCCGTCCGCCGAGGACTTGTCCATCTACAATATTTACAACTTCAGCGTATGTGAGTTTTTCAATATTTTCTTTCTTTTTCTTTTCAATTCTTATCGTTCCGACACGCTCAATCGTGCTTACATAGCCTTTGTTTTCAGCTTCTTTAATCGCACGGTATGCAGTGCCTTCACTAACGTTCATATCTTTTGCGACCTGCCTGACCGAAATTTTTTCCCCGATCGGGAGGCCGTCAATATGCTGCAGTATTTGTTCATGCTTTGTCGCCAAGCTTCTTCACCCTTTTTTATCAGCCATTCTTTCTTTTTCTATTATAAGGGTGAGACCGCTTTATATCAACGCGCCTCTGCACGCTGCCTGACTTTCATCTTGCGCACTTGCGCCTGTTTTGCTTTGTGTTTTTTCGGTGCATACATCAGACCCGTTAAATTCCCGCCTGCAGCAAAAAGAGCAAATAGAATCCAGATGAGAGAAAACAGGCTTTCAAGAGGATTTGCACTTGAGATATCCAGTCTTGGCAGTGCATAAAACAGCATGGCTCCCGCCAGCAGCAAATAAAGAATACGCATATCAACCAGCTCCTTTTAAACAGCTTGGTTCATTTTATGCGAGTGGAGTGGCTTTCATGAAAAAAATGCAGGCTTTCGCCTGCATTTTTGCTGGTGCTTATAGTTTAATAGAGTCTCCCGCTTTCATGACTTTTCCCATTTTATCTGGAAGACTGTCCGCAAAATCCTGTGGATTCTGCTCAATCACAGGAAATGTATTGTAATGCATTGGAACAACGGTTTCCGCCTTGATCCATTTTGCTGCTATGGCTGCATCCTCCGGCCCCATTGTAAAATTATCGCCGATCGGCAGAAACGCAAGATCAATCTCTTCGAGTTCCCCAAGAAGCTTCATATCTGAGAAAAGACCTGTATCTCCTGCGTGATAGACTGTTTTTCCGCCATGTTTAAAAAGTATTCCGGCAGGCATCCCGGTATAAACGATTTTTTCTCCTTCTTCCTCATAGCTCGAGCCGTGGAAAGCCTGAGTCAGCTTGACCGTGCCAAAATCAAATGTGTGAGATCCTCCAATGTGCATCGGATGAACATCAAGTCCCTTCCATCCTAAATATGTAGCAAGTTCAAACGGCGCCACAACGAGCGCATTATTTTTCTTTGCAAGCTCAATCGTATCGCCAACGTGATCATTGTGCCCGTGTGTTAGCAAAATAACATCTACTTTCAAGTCATCCGTCTTCAGGTCTGTCTGACCGTTCCCGTTAATGAATGGGTCAATAATAATCGTGTGCTGATCGGTTTGAATCTGTACAACAGAATGGCCATGGTATGAAACGTTCATTTCTCTCACTCCCATTTAATTGATAGTTTTATCGTACTAAAAATGGATGGGGCTGTCGAATGTGAGGTGCGGGAGAATGGGTTTGAGAGACTTCTTTTTTTGGAGGCGGGGTTTGATGAATTTTTGCGTTTAGTGCTATCAAACGGATTGGCGCTGCTTTTGAGGGTGCTATTTCCGTCGTTCAGTGCCTTCAAAACGCTTCCGACAGCTCTTGAGGGTTCTTATCCGGATGTTCAGTGCCTTCAAAACGCTTCCGGCCGCTTCTTGAGGGTTCTTTTCCGGCTGTTCAGTGTCATCAAAACGCTTCCGACAGCTCTTGAGGGTTCTTATCCGGATGTTCAGTGCCTTCAAAACACTTCCGCCCAGCTCTTGAGGGTTCTTTTCCGGCTGTTCAATGCCATCAAAACGCTTCCGGCTCCTCTTGAGGGTTCTTATTCTGCTGTTCAGTGCCATCAAAACGCTTCCGGCTCCTCTTGAGGGTTCTTATCCGGCTGTTCAGTGCCTTCAAAACACTTCCGACAGCTCTTGAGGGTTCTTATCCGGCTGTTCAGTGCCTTCAAAACACTTCCGGCTCCTCTTGAGGGTTCTTATTCTGCTGTTCAGTGCCTTCAAAACGCTTCCGGCCGCTTCTTGAGGGTTCTTATTCTGCTGTTCAGTGTCATCAAAACGCTTCCGGCTGCTTCTTGAGGGTTCTATTCCTGCTGTTCAGTGCCTTCAAAACGCTTCCGACAGCTCTTGAGGGTTCTTATCCGGCTGTTCAGTGCCATCAAAACACTTCCGGCTCCTCTTGAGGGTTCTTATTCTGCTGTTCAGTGTCATCAAAACGCTTCCGGCTCCTCTTGAGGGTTCTTATTCTGCTGTTCAGTGCCTTCAAAACGCTTCCGGCTGCTTCTTGAGGGTTCTATTCCGGCTGTTCAGTGCCATCAAAACAATTGCATACAGCTCTTGAAGGATCCATTCCCGCCGTCCTGCAAAACCTTGCTCCCCCACAAAAAAAAGACACGGGCTCTTCATGCCCGCATCCAATCTATTCACCAAGAAGAGCTCTTGCATCTGCGTAAGTTAACGAATGCGCTTCTGCGACTGCTTCGTAAGTGACAAATCCCTTTAATGTGTTAACGCCTTTTAAAAGCGGTTCATTTTCAAGGCACGCTTTTTTGTATCCTTTGTTTGCAATCTGCACCGCATATGGAACGGTCACGTTTGTCAGCGCGATTGTCGAGGTCCGCGGCACGGCCCCCGGCATATTTGCCACAGCATAATGTAGGACCCCGTGCTTTTCATACGTAGGATGATCGTGAGTTGTGATTCTGTCGGTTGTTGCAAAGATGCCCCCCTGATCGATGGCAATGTCAACAATTACAGAACCGGGCGTCATGCTCTGGACCATCTCTTCTGTCACGAGCTTCGGTGCCCGTGCTCCTGGGATGAGGACCGCACCAATGACAAGATCTGACTGGGCCACAGCGTATGCAATATTAAATGGATTGGACATCAGTGTGGAGATTTCTTTGCCGAAAATGTCATCAAGCTGGCGGAGCCGTTCCGGATTCACATCAAGCATCGTCACATCCGCCCCGAGTCCTACCGCGATTTTCGCAGCATTTGTGCCTGCTACTCCTCCGCCGATGATGGCAACTTTTCCTCGCTTTACGCCTGGAACTCCTGAAAGCAGGATGCCCTTTCCGCCTTTTGTCTTTTCTAAAAACTGTGCACCGATTTGTGAAGCCATTCTGCCGGCCACTTCACTCATTGGCGTCAGCAGCGGCAGGGACCGGTTTGGGAGCTGGACCGTTTCATACGCAATGCCTGTGACTTTCCGATCGATCAAAGCGCGCGTCAGCTCAGGCTCTGCTGCCAGATGCAAATAGGTAAACAGGATCAGGTTTTCGCGGAAATACTGATATTCAGAAGGCAGCGGCTCTTTTACCTTCATCACCATTTCCATCGACCAGGCTTCTTCCGGGGAAGAAACGATTTTCGCCCCTGCTTCTGTATACTGGTGATCCGGAAAACCTGATCCTTCGCCTGCATTTTGTTCAATATAGACTTCATGTCCTGCCTGAACAAGGTGAACAACGCCGGCCGGGGTCATAGCAACACGGTTTTCATTATTTTTAACTTCCTTGGGGATGCCGATTTTCATACATCTTCCTCCTGTGCCATTACATTCCGTTTCTGCTATAAGTATTTCCTTTCTTTAGTATATGGAAACACACGAAATTTGGAAATCCATTCCTGGTAAATGTGCGCATCTGAACGGGCTCTTCTTCCACAGCGATCCCCATTAAAACAACATGCAAAAAAACCCCGGAATATCCGGGGTTTCTCTTATGGTCTGCGGCTCAGCACGTTGACTGCCCCTGAAGCTTCAACGATGGCTCCAGTGATCATATCAGAATCTTCCTCGCACAAAAAGGAGATGAGCCTGCCGATATCTTCTCCTGTGCCGGATCTGCCTACAGGTGTTTCAGAGTCGGGTGTTCTTCGAGACTTATGGATGGATGCTTCCTTCATCTCCCCAACAATATTGCCCGGGCAAATCATGTTCGCCGTAATGCCGTTCTCCGCTTCTTCGATGGCAATTGTCTTTGTCAGAGAAGCAAGCCCTGTCTTTGCCGCGCTGAAAGCAGAACGGTGGAGCCAGCCGGATGATGATTCAGCTCCCTGAAATCCATAGGTGATAATCCGTCCGTACTGCTGCTGTCTCATGACCGGTATCACTTTTTTGAAAAGATGAAAGACCGCGCTCAGGTTGCCTTCAATCATTTCATACCACTCGTCATCTTCATAATCTGCAAGCTTCTTGCGCTCAAATATGTATGGCCCTGCATTATTGATTAAGCAGTCAATCCGGCCGAATTTGCTGAGAGTTTCATCCGCAAGCTTTATGAGATCATCTTTTTTTGTGACATCGCCTTTCAAAAAAAGCATGCGTTCGCTTATGTGCGCATATTTTTCTTTTAGCTGCAGCACAGCATCTTCATCGCTGCGGTAATTGACCGTAACGGAATAGCCTTTCTCAAGGAAGATTTCCGTCACTTTTCGTCCCAGTCCTTTGGAACCGGCTGTAATAATTGCGTGTCTCAATGGCAAAATCCTCCTCGGTGGTCCGGGAAATGTAATGCTGCTTCTTTTCCATTGTATTGAACAGAAAGGAATCTTACAATAATCTTATCTGCGCTGAATGTTTTTCACGGTGCGTTCACTTTAAAAAAAGGCGGAATACATATGTCTCAACCTGCAGTACAGTCAAAAATGGAACGTTTTGGTCTGGAAGCTGTTCCAAAGGAGCTCCGCAGCACATCATGGTTTGATTACTTTCTGATTCAATTATCTTTTTCGGTGAATGCAGGCAATTTCCTTCTTCCTGCTCTGGCCGTCATGGAAGGAGGGCTGTCTGTTATGCAGGCAGCAGTCTCCACAATCATTGGAGCTGCATTCGCCTTTTTATTTGTCTCTCTGCTCTCCTTGCCGGGCTCCGTTCACGGAATCCCTGCCCAATATGCAATAAGATCGTTTATCGGGGTCAGCGGAGCGCGTTTTTTCTCATCGCCAGTCAGAACACTGACCTCCCTATACTGGTTTTGTGTTCAAACAATTGGCGGAACGTTTATGATCATAGAAATCTGCAGGCGCTATTTTTCTTTTTCCCCTCATTTTGCTCTGACTGCCGTGTTTCTTGGGATTTTCATGGCTGCTGTCGCTGCAGCCGGGTTTGATGCCGTCAAGCGCATGACCAAGTATTTTCTGCCATTCCTTCTTGCGGGGCAGGCTGTTATGGTTTATTTATATTTTACTGCAGAACCTGCTCTCTTATCATCGCCAAGTGTGCCGGAATATTCTTCCTCATCCCTGCCTGTAATGGCTTTTTATGCGAGCCTCGTGTTTGTCCAGTATATTTCAGGTGTCAGTGCTTCTGCTGATATGGCAAGATACGCAAAATCTCCAAAGCAGGGATTTTTCGGACTCTATGCAGGCAATCTGTTTGGTTTTATCCTGACCGCATTTTTCGGCGCTTACAGCGCGGCTCATTTCGGGGAGCTGAATCCCTTCATTTCAGCGAGTGCGCTGACAGACTCGGTGACGCTTGTATCTGTCATTCTGATCTGTTCCATATTGTCCATGTTTTCCATCAATTTAAACAATGCGTATACAGGGGCTTTCAGTCTGCTTAATATTTTCCCTTCGCTTGGAAGACTGAAGAGTGCAGTCGTGTTCGGGACAGCCGCTGTCGCATGCAGCACGATGCCCACTTTAGTGACAGAAGCATCCTCCTTCATTTCATGGATGGGCTCTGCCATCGTCCCGCTGTCTGCTGTAATTATTGCTGAATTTACATACTTGCAACTAAAGGGAAGGGAATTGCATGTACGAAAGCTTAACAGGAAAGGTGCAGCGGCCATCCTGTGCGGCATTGCGTTTTATTGGATCATCCCGGAATCTCTGTCCCCGGGGTTTGTTTCTTTCCTATTTACACTTCTCCTGTACAGCGCTTTGCTGAAAGGACAAAAAAAGTCATCCTGAGATGACTTTTTTTGTTTACTCTGATTCTTCTCTCGGCTGCAGATTTTCCTGCAGGAAGTTTTGCTCATATTGCTGCTCAACGACTCCGCTTGAATACGCTTCAGTAATTAATTGAGACGTTTCATTTTCTCCTTCGTAATCGAAGTAGGCAGAATGGTTTTTAGGATCCTTTTCTTTTCCCATCTTCCTTCAGCTCCCTGTCACCTGATTGTGTTCCATGTTATCGTTTGTGAAATGGGGAGGAAATACGATGGTAATATCTTCTTTATGACAGCGCGTCTTCAGCCTTCAGCAGCGCTTCCTTTACTTTTGAAAAACCGGTGCCGCCATCACTGATTCTCTTTGCAACGGCTGTGTAGGGATCGATCGCTTCAAACAGATCTTCTGAAAATAAATCAGATGCAGCTTTGTATTCAGCAAGCGGCAGATCTTTTAAATAGATGCCTTTTTGGATGCACGTATACACAAGCTTTCCGACCACTTCGTGCGCTTCTCGGAATGGCATGCCTTTTTTAGCAAGATAATCCGCAAGCTCGGTTGCATTTGAAAAATCCTCCGTTGTCGCTTTCTTCATTTTCTCTTCTTTGACCTTGAGTGTGCCGATCATTCCAGTGAAGATCTGCAGACTGCCTTCAACCGTGCGGACTGCATCAAACATGCCCTCTTTGTCTTCCTGCATATCTTTGTTGTATGCAAGTGGAAGACCCTTTAACGTTGTGAGCAAAGCAAACAGATTGCCGTAGACCCGTCCCGTTTTTCCGCGGATCAGTTCGGCCATATCCGGATTTTTCTTCTGAGGCATCATGGAACTGCCGGTTGCATAAGTGTCATCAAGCTCGACAAACTGAAATTCCTGACTGCACCAGAGAATCAATTCTTCACAAAGACGGGACAGATGCATCATCATGATTGAGCTGTTGCTTAAAAACTCAACAATGAAATCACGGTCGCTTACGCCGTCAAGGCTGTTTTCATAAATGCCGTCAAACTCCAAAAGCTCAGCAGTCAGCTTGCGGTCAATCGGAAAAGTGGTGCCAGCGAGAGCACCGCAGCCAAGCGGGGAAAGGCTGATCCGTTTCAAGGATTCCGAAAAACGCTGTTTGTCCCGCTCAAGCATCCAAAAATAGGCAAGAAGGTGATGAGCAAAGGAAATCGGCTGCGCTCTTTGAAGATGTGTATACCCCGGAAGAATGGTCTCAACATTTTCTTTCGCCTGCTTGAGAAGCGTTTCCTGAAACGCAGAGATCAGTCCGACAATTTCGTTCACATGGTTTTTCAGATACAAGTGCATGTCCGTCGCCACTTGGTCATTTCTGCTTCTCCCTGTGTGAAGCTTGCCTCCGACTGGACCAATCTCATCGATCAGCAGTTTCTCAAGATTCAGATGAATATCCTCATAATCCACTGAAAAAGAAAGCTCTCCTTTTTCGGCTTTTTCTTTCAGAAGAAGCAGGCCGGATTTAATCTGCTCTGCTTCTTCAAGTGAAAGGATCCCGCATTCGCCAAGCATATGAACATGTGCGAGGCTGCCCTGAATGTCTTCAAAGACAAGCTCTTGATCGAATGAAATAGATGCGCCAAACTCATCTACCCATTTCTCGGGTGTTTTTTGAAAACGGCCTCCCCACAGCTTTTTCATACATTCACCTTCTTTTTCCCCTGCACCATGCTGCTTACTTTTGTCGGAAGTCCATACAGAGAAATAAATCCGACTGCAGCCCCGTGGTCAAAGGAATCTTCGGTTGTGTAAGTTGCAAGCTTTTCATCATAGAGGGAATACTCCGACTTTCTTCCTTCTACAATGGCATGCCCTTTAAACAGTTTGACACGAACTGTGCCTGTCACATATTCCTGCGTTTCTTTCAGGAAGCCCATCAGCGCATCTTTAAGCGGCGAGAACCAAAGACCGTTATAAATCAGTTCGGTCAGCTTCATTTCAATGACCGGTTTAAAGTGGGCCACTTCTTTCACCAGCGTCAGATCCTCAAGCTCCTTATGAGCTTTGATCAGCGTCATGGCTGCAGGGCATTCATATACTTCACGGGATTTGATGCCCACAAGGCGGTTCTCAACATGGTCGATCCGTCCGACTCCATGATTGCCGGCAACTGTGTTTAAATGAAGAATCAGATCAGAAAGCGGGTAGGAAACGCCATTTAACGTAACAGGAACCCCTTTTTCAAATCCGATTTCAATGATTTCAGGCGTGTCAGGTGTATGTTCCAGCGCGTTCGTCAGATCATAGGCTCCTTCCGGCGGAGCCGCCCACGGATCCTCTAAAACGCCGCATTCATTGCTTCTTCCCCATAAGTTCTGGTCGATTGAGTACGGGCTGTCAAGGTTGACCGGGATCGGAATGTTGTTGTCCATTGCATATTGGATTTCCTCTTCCCGTGACCAGCTCCACTCACGAACCGGCGCAAGCACTTCAAGGTCAGGATTCAATGCTTTGATGGATACTTCAAACCGCACCTGATCGTTTCCTTTTCCCGTGCAGCCGTGGGCTACAGCTACAGCCCCTTCCTGTTCAGCAACTTCTACAAGTTTTTTTGCAATGAGCGGACGGGACAGCGCGGATACAAGCGGATACTTTCCTTCATACAGAGCATGTGCCTGCAGAGCAGCGAGTGCATATTCATCAGCAAATTCTTTTTTTGCATCGATCACATACGATTTTGATGCGCCGACCTGAAGGGCTTTGCTTTGAACAAACGCCAGGTCTTTTCCTTCTCCAACGTCCAGGCAGCAGGCCACAACTTCATATCCCTGATCCTGAAGCCATTTAACTGCTACTGAAGTATCTAATCCGCCTGAATAGGCAAGAACTACTTTTTTATTTTCAACCATCTTTAATTTCCCCTCTCGGATGTATAAATATTAATTTGGATTTATATTAATTCATTTTAATAACTATCACTTTAACAAGTTATCGCCTGTTTTTCAATACATTTCTTAAAAGTTTTTACGATATTTTCGTGAATTGTATACAGCCCTCATGTAAAATGGAAGAAAATCATGCCTACGGGGGAATGAAGATGAAGCACTTTGAATTCAGCAGCCGTCTGGGAATCTACATCCCGCGGCTTGAAAAGGAGTGGGAGAAGCTTACGGAGCAGGAACAGGAATCCATTCTTATGCAGTGGGAAAAAATTCGCGGCCATATACCCGATCAGATTGCAGCGATCGAAACGATCATAAACAAGAAGCAGGCAGCACTCGATTCAGAGGATGACTTTACTGTTTCCTGCAGGCTGAATTCAGAAATCTCGGAGCACGCGTCGGTGATTAACGACCTTTGGCTGTGGTTCAGGCAAAATCAGCATGTGTCGGAGAGGGTGCATCAATAGCAGAAAGATCATGAATACACTGAAGAGCAGGCCATTCGCATTGAATGTGCCTGCTTTTTGTCCTGATAAGTAAAACCGAATGAAAAGGATATATCTTTTTGTGTTATAATTGTAAAAAATAGTTAATTAAGGATGAATGTCATCTGGTTTTCATTCGCAGCAGCCTTTGAGATGGAATACCTTACATTCTATACAGTGAACAAAAACGACCAAAAACCGATGGGAGCGTGACCGATATGATCTGGTTGTATATTTTGACACCTGTAGTTCTTCTAGGGGGCCTTGCAGTTTATTTCGATAGGAAGTCCGGAAGCATCCCCCCTGATGAAACGGTCCAGGATGAAAAATTAGGGGAAGTGTACAGTCAAAACGTCATGAATTCCAATGGTTTTCATGATGGCGGATCCGGTTATTAAATGAATATCAGCTGTAAATAAGAAAAAGCACCGCGCTGTAAGCGGTGCTTTTTCCTTTGGTTTCCCGTTTTTGTTCATGAGAGATCTTTCTTCAATTCTTTCACTATATGCCCAAGCTCCGGCAGAATGAGCTTCTCCATTGCAAGTCTGACTGCTCCGGTTGAGCCGGGCATGGAGAAAACAATCGTATTGTCGGCGGTTCCTGCGGCCGCCCTGCTCAAAATGGCGGCAGAACCGATGTCTTCCTGATAGCTGAGCATGCGGAAGATCTCGCCGAAGCCTGGAAGTTCCTTTTCGAAAATGCCGGACACAGCTTCAAGTGTAACGTCTCTTTTTGCAATGCCTGTGCCGCCGCTGATTAATACAGCGTCTATATCAGGAGCTTTGCAGCCGCTGACTGCTGCATTTTTTATGAGCATTTCTTCATCGGGAACTATTTCATATTCTGCTGCCCCGTGGCCTGCTTCCTCTAAAAGAGATAGAATGAGCCTGCCGCTTTTGTCTGTATCTGCTGTTCTGGTGTCGCTGACGGTGATCACTTTACAGGATACACGGACAGGAGCCATTTTTTTGTGCTCAATTGAACTCATGCTCTGAATCCTTTTTTTCAAGCAGAAGCCTGTATCTGTAGAATTGATGGGCAAACTCCGTGATCTGCCGTGTCATCTGGTAATTCACCCCGGCCCCGATTGCCATTCCGATCAATGGTATGCCGCCAATCATTTTTTTTCTCAGCATCGATATCGCTGATACTTTGACAAGCTGCTTCACAAGATGATCAAGTGTCGCCTGATTGGCAAACCCATCTTCCCCTTCATAAAAGAACGGATGGCTCTCGCTGTCCTGCAATTCTTCCTTAAGGGAAGTCCATTGCTCATACCTCAGGTGCTTCGGCAAAATGGATGCATGATAAACCTTTAAAGAAGTCATCATTTCATACGGGGTGTTCACTTCATATCCATAGCTGAGTGCCGTCATTTGAACGGCGCGGAGGTTGAGCAGCATTTGAGCAGGCAGATCAATTCCCATCAGCAATAGTCCTCCCGTACCTGCGAGGCCGCCCTGAACGAACGAATAAAGCCTGTGCTTTGACAGCTGAAGATCGGATAAATAATGCAGCTGGTCAACAGATAATTTTTTCAGGTCCTCTATCTGTTCGATTTCATCATGAAATGTCTTTGCCGTCATCAGAAGCTGCTGACGGGCATCCTGCTGCACATGAGAGTTTTGGATAAACGCATGCAAGTGAAACAAAATATCATCCAGTTTGCCGAAAAATTTCTCTTTCATCGGACCCGGCAGCTGATTCAGTTTCCCGTTCAGCCATTTGTCGTATGTCCGTCCGAAATCCGAGCGAAGATCCTCCCCCATGGAGTCTTCCCATCTTTCGATTTCTAAAAGCAAGGCGGTTTCACGTTTTGTTAGCGCCATGTTCAGCCTCCTGTACATCTCCATTGTTTTCCTTATTATATCACAGGGAACGCTCCGTGCATCAGGATGTAATCAAGTCTGTTAGTTAAGAAAAAATCCCGCACATGCATACAGGACCGCAGCTGCAGCACAGCCGACGGCGGTAAATTTCAATTTATACCTTGCATAGGACACAACCGGCATTTCCAAAATGGATGCTGTTGTAATCGTCGTATCCCCAAGCGGAGAAGTCATGGCCCCAAAAGCCCCGCTTGCAAAAACCGCTCCGACTGTCAAAGGCAGTGATGCTCCTGAAGCAGCTGCGAGCGTCATGCCAAGAGGCATAAACAGCCCCCACGTCCCCCAGGAGGATCCGATGAAATATCCTACTGCCGAACCGAGCAAAAATATGATGGCCGGGACAAAAGCAGCCGGCAGCACATTTCCAAGCGTTGAGCTGATAAAATCTGAAAACCCGATATCTTCTGCAGAGAGAGACAATGCCCACACAAGGATCAAAAGAATAATTGCCTGCATCAGCTGGTTGCCTCCGTCGTAGAAGTGATAGAGCGTCTCTTTCAGCGGTACTCGCCTTATGCTGTAAAACACAAATGTCAGAACGAGTGTTAAAAACACAGCAAGCAGCATGACAAATGTGGCATCAGCTTTTGCAAATGCCTGAAAAAGGGACTTTGCACCTTTTTCCATCCCGTCCTGCCACAGCAGAAACATCGAAAGACCCAGCAGGAAGAATAAAGGCACAATCAGGTGCCACGGCTGAGCCTCTACTTGTTCAAGCTCTTTTTTAAGCCCGATGCCATGATAGGGATGTTCCTCTACTGCTTCTTTCTTTTCATCCAGCTTTTTCTTCGGCTTTTTAAACGTGCTGACAAGACCAAGAACCAGCATCGCGATGGCAAAAAAGTTAAACGGGATACTCTGGAGATAGATTTGATACGGCGGAAGATCGAGCTGATTCCGCTCAATTCCCCCTTCTACAAGTGACAGCATGAATCCCGTAAAGGCCGTTCCCGCCGGCAGGAGAACAATGGTTGATGCTGTTGAAACGTCCATTGTAAATCCTACTTTTTGTCTTGAAAGATCGCTTTTTTCCATCAGCGATTTAATAACCGGGCCGATCATCATGATCCTGAACATCGGCATCATAAACGTAAACGGCAAAGACAGCCAGATCATGCTTAAAAGGCCTCTTTCTGATTTGACCCTTTTGCCTACCCATTCTGAAAAACCTTTAATTCCTCCTGAGATTTTCATCATGCCGACAAGTCCGCCGAACAAATAAAGAAACCCGATAATCTGAATATTTGTATCATCTTCAAGTGTTTTTAATACATACTTCAAAACCTGCTCAAGCCCTCCAAGCAGGTCTGGTTTTACAAGATAAGAACCGATAATAAGACCCGCTACAAGTCCGGGCAGTATTTCCTTCAGCCATATGGAAAAAGCAATAACGATGAGAAACGGTACAAGTGAAAGCCAGGCATACTCCATGATTGGCGCCCTCCTTTTGCATAACGTTTCTGCTTAGTATTGCCTATAATGGCCATTATTTGCGCAAAAAAAGACAGCCGTTATGCAGGCTGCCTTTTGCATTTCATTATTTTGCAATGCGCTCTACGTCGCGTGCAATCATTACTTCTTCATTTGTAGGGATGATCATGACTTTAACCGGTGAGTGAGGATAGCTGATAAACGCCTCTTCACCGCGCACCTGGTTCAGCGAAGGATCCCAGTAAACACCCATGAATTCAAGACCGCGGAGAACGCGTTCACGAATATCAATGCTGTTTTCGCCGATTCCTGCCGTAAAGATGATCGCATCTACACCGGACATGCGCGCTGCATAGGAACCGATGTATTTATGAATTCTGCTTGCAAACACTTCAAGAGACGTTCTTGCACGGTCGTTTCCTTCTTCAGCAGCTTTAGTGATGTCGCGAAGGTCTGAAGACAGTCCGGAAATACCTAGCAGTCCGCTCTTTTTGTTCAAGATATCAAGCACTTCAATCGCTGAGTGTCCTGTTTTTTCCATGATGAACGGGATAAGGGCAGGGTCAATGTTCCCTGAACGCGTACCCATTGCAACACCTGCAAGAGGTGTGAAGCCCATAGAAGTATCAATAGACTTACCGCCTTCAATAGCAGCGATACTTGCGCCGTTTCCTAAGTGGCATGAAATCAGGCGAAGCTGCTCGATTGGACGGCCAAGAAGCTCAGCCGCTCTTTCTGATACATATTTATGCGACGTACCATGGAATCCGTATTTACGGATGCCGAACTTTTCATAGTATTCGTATGGAAGGCTGTAAAGGAAAGACTGATCAGGCATTGTCTGATGAAAAGCAGTGTCAAAAACGGCTACAGCCGGCACATTTGGAAGCACTTCTTTAAATGCCTTAATTCCGACAACGTTTGCCGGATTGTGAAGAGGAGCAAGCTCTGACAGCTCTTCAATTTGTGCAAGTGTTTCCGGTGTAATCAGGACGGAATCGTCGAACTTTTCGCCACCGTGAACAACACGGTGTCCGATTCCTTCAATTTCATCAAGTGATTGAATGATGCCAAGGTCTGTCAGCTTAGAAAGAAGAATTTTAACAGCCACTGCGTGATCTGGAATTTCCGTTGTTTCTGTTTGTTTTTCTCCGTTCACAGAAATCGTGAATACAGCTTTGTCTAGCCCGATGCGCTCAACAAGACCTGCTGTCAGCACTGTCTCTGCAGGCATTTCAAACAACTGGAACTTCAATGAAGAGCTCCCAGCATTAATTGCAATTACTTTTGCCATAATGATTACCGCTCCTTTTTATATAAAAACACGTTTGTGTATTAAAAAAATAAAGAAAATCGTTTCTTCTTTATTCTTTACAAATGAACCCGAATATTATCTGCCTTTCTCATTTAAACATTGCATGTCAGACATTTCAAGTGCAATTCACCCCTGCAATCGTTTACAGTTCATATTCATTTAATTCTGACTTTTTTGTTGTCAGACATAAAAAAGAACCGCATTATATAGCGGTCCCTGAATGTTATTTATTTTCTTTGAACCAGCCGTCAAGCTGCTTCATGATGGACTGCATGCCTGCTTTATCGGAGAATCTCGGCAGCTCAGCAAGCATGGCGTGCTTCGGTGCAGAAACACCTTCGCCTTTCTTTTGAAGAATAAACAGGCTTTTTTCATGCTGCTTGTCTTTAAACAGGGTCTGCGGGAGCTTCAAAAGACCTTGAACAATAGCATGATCCTTTAAGTATGCTTTCAGCTTCGGTGCTTCTGCAGACTCAAAAAGATGATTCGGCACAATAAAGAAAAGATAGCCGCCCGGTTTTGTATAGTTCAGACTCTGCTCAATAAACAGGTGATGGGAGTATGAATGGCCGCTGTCTGCTTTTAATTTGAATTTGTCTGCACCGACATCATTTGGATAATACCCTACAGGCAAATCGCAGATGACGTAATTTACAGGATCTACATAGAGCGGCTCAAGAGAATCCTGGTTATAAAACTGAACAGTATGCTCTCCAAGATTGGCATTCAGGTAGGCAAGCTTAATCAGGAGGTCATCCACTTCCACACCGTAGCTCAGCACATTCTCCCCGCCAATATGGTTAAGAACGGCCGTGAGAAGGTTGCCCGTCCCAACAGCAGGATCAAGAATCGAAATGTTCTTTTCCCCGGCTGCAAACTTGCTTACCAAGTAGCCTGTAAACAGCCCGACTGTATCCGGAGTCATCTGGTGATTGGCATGGGCGCCATCTTTAAGACCCTTTAGAATAACAAGCTGAAAGGCTTTGCGGATCTCTTCCTTTTGAAAAGAAGAGATGTTTGCCTGTTCATATTTTTTTGCAAGGTTCTTTTTCGTGACCTCGCTCATTTCATCCTGCAGCACTTCATTCTGGAAAAGATTTTCGCCGGTTTCAGCTACGGCTTCAATATATGTAAGGTTGCATTCTTTTGAAATAATCTCGGCTGATTCATTCATCATCGTGAACAGCTTTTCAACATTCGAAACGGCTTGCATGGTCGTTTCCTCCTTCATGGTTCGTATCCCTCATTCTACTCATCAGGAGGGGATAATTCAAGCAGGATTGCCTGGGCGGCAACAAGCAGAACACTTTCTCTTCTCTCATACTTGTAGAAAGTGCTGTTATAACCAGGTTAGAACATTTTCTCTTCTCTCATGGGTGTGGAAAGTGCTGCTATAACCAGTTTAGAACATTTTCTTCTCTCTCATGGGTGTGGAAAGTGCTGTTATAACCAGGTTAAAACACTTTCTCATCTCTGACGATTTTGGAAAGTGTTCTTAAAACCCGAGTAGAACACTTTCTCCTCTTTTGCAAGTGTAGAAAATGCTGTTATAACCAGCTTAAAACACTTTCTCATTTCTGACGATTTTCGAAAGTGTTATTAAAACCCGAGTAGACAAATATTTTTCTTTTCAGGTGTGGGAAGTGCTGCTCTATATATTTCACTGCTCGGTTCAATACAAAAAAAAGAACCTCGCTGCCCAAAGGGCAAGAGGTTCTCCGGAAGACTGATCAGTTGGCAGCTTTAGCCGCTTCGATTGCAGCATCATAGTCTGGATGGTCTGTTGCTTCGCTCACATATTCTACATACGTTACTTTGTCATTGCTGTCGACAACGAATACAGCTCTCGCAAGAAGTCTGAGTTCTTGAATGTGTACGCCGTATGCTTCGCCAAAGGAAAGGTCGCGGTGGTCAGAAACGGTTTGGACATTTTCGATGCCGTTAGCTGCACACCAGCGTTTTTGCGCGAATGGAAGGTCGACGCTGACAGTCAGCACTTTCAGGTTGTCAATTTTTGAAGCTTCTTCATTAAAACGGCGCGTCTGTGCATCACAAACACCTGTGTCGATAGAAGGAACGACAGAAAGAATGCGGACTTGTCCTTTTGAATCGGACAGTGAAACTTCTGAAAGATTATTGGCAAGCACTGTGAAATTTGGAGCTGTATCTCCGACTTTTACCTCGTTTCCAATAAGTGTTACCGGATTTTGCTTGAATGTAATAGACGCCATTTAATATTCCTCCTCCGAAAATATGTACAGTGTAAATATAGCCTGAATCAGGCGCTGTTTGCAACGGAAAAGGGCATTGATTCCCAAATATCAACAAAAAAACGCCTGTCATTTTATGACGGGCGTCCTTGCTTAAATATCAAAATCATCTTTTTGCTGCTGATGACCAGTGTGGCTGTGATCATTTTTGTTCTTTTTGAAGATTCCCTGAATTTTTTCAACTGCCTGTGGAGCCGTATCGAGAATTCGTTCGTACAGGTGTGTGCTTTCATCTAAATGAAGCATTTTAATTCCGTTGTGGCCGACAATGAGAAAGGCAATCGGCGTGATTGAAACTCCGCCGCCGCTTCCGCCGCCAAACGGATGTTTATGGTGGTCATGCTGACCGCCAGCTGTTCCGCCGGTATTCTTTTCTTCAATACCCGTTCCATTAAATTCACTGCCCCCTGCTGCAAACCCGAAACCAACCTTTGAAACGGTCAAAATGACGCTTCCGTCAGGTGTTTCGACAGGGTCGCCGATGATTGTGTTCACATCAATCATCTGCTTAAGATTTTCCATAGCCGTTTTCATCAGGCCCTGAATTGGATGATCGCTCATAATAAGGTTCCTCCTTTTAAGCTGGTGTGTTCTTTTTCTTGGACAAAAAAGAAAACTGCTGATCCCGTAAAGTTGGACGTCCGCCTCTCCAGTATTTGAGCAGGCGCAGTCCCGCCAACATAGCATGCCCTGTTCGAAAGTGGAGCATACATGAAAGCATCGTTTTTGAGCTCTTTTGATAAAAATTCGGCTCAATTGAAAGAATGGGAGGTTTCTTCAGTTTCATGTAATGGCTGATGATGCCGAGAGCCGCTCCTTTTAATGTCCACCCGGGTCCAATAAGAAATCCTGTTTCAGCGGCGTCACCTGTGCCTATCTCTGACCGCCACTCAAACTTCGTGATGGAAATATGTGCGAGAAACCGTTTCACGATCGCATGCAGATGCACAATGTGCTCGGTCAATTCTTTCACATCCTTTATGCTCGTCAGCATATCATCAGGAGAAATTTTTTCGTCACTGTTCTTAGGCTTTTGATTCTCGCCGACTGCTTTTTCTTTTTTCAGCAGCAGGTTCGGTCCATCAGGATCCACTTTAATTAAAGGAATTTTATAGGTGTATTTCAGCAGTCCAAACATAGCTCTAAGTTTCAGGCTTATTTCATCGTCGTGTCCTACGTGTCTGATATCAGCGATAATCGTTATTTTCATAAACAAGAAAAGCGTAATAAAAAAAAGTAGTGCAATAGCGCAAATCCATATCCAGACCACCTGTTTCACATCCTTTCAATCCTCCAGTATCGTCCTCGGCAAAAAAAAATAAACCTGCGGCGGCCGCAGGTTTATTTCCTCAAAGCTTATTCTGCCCTTGCCGGAGCAAGGGTTCTTTCGCTTTTTCTCAGATATTCAGTTACAACGGCTGTATCTGCAAACAAATCGTGCACTCCCTGTTTCTTTGGAGTGAATGCTGCGACAGCGTAGCCGATCCACGTGAACTTTGAAATAAATCGCCCGATAAACTCTCTGAACAGAACGGTGCTCCATGTCAGTTTTTCCTGTTTAACAGAAATCACTTTCAGACCAAGCACCATTTTACCGAGAGTTTGCCCGAGAAATTTCGTCATCAGGACAAAATACGCGTAAAAGACGGCCGCGGAACAAATCGCGATCGGAGAAAAAATAAACGTTTTCGATACTGGAATATCCAGCCATGTAAAAAGCGGATGAAAGACAATCCGGTTGATGCTCCAAATGACAATGATATCAATCAGATACGCCCAGAATCTAAGCCAGAAGCCGGCGTAGTGGACATCCATTTCTTCTAGGTGATAAAGAGGCTGCTCCCGGGTTTGGCTGTTTTCTTCAAACGTAGCATCCATCTGCAAACCCTCCTTTTATTCTGAGTACAAATACATCATTCTCGGTGAATTCGACTGCGAGAAGAAACGGTATAAGCCCATCAGCTCAAATTCCTCGCTGAACACTTTTGTTGCGCCAAGTGACAGCAGTGAATCTAGTCCGGCATTCATTTCATACTCGACTACCTGTGCACCGTCGATCTTCAAATCTTTTTTCATGCCTTTTAACGCATCATCAGAGTATCCCAGTTCATCAATCAAATTCAGCTCTTTTGCCTGGCGTCCATCATAAATACGGCCGTCTGCAATTTTTCTTACTTCTGCATCTGACATTCCGCGCCCGCCTGCAATAACGTCGACAAATCCGCTGTACGCATTATCAACCATTGCCTGAAGGATTTTGCGGTCTTCTGCTGTCATTTCCCGGGAAGGAGACATGATATCTTTAAACTCCCCGCTCTTGATCGTTTCGAACTTCACGCCGTATTTTTCAGCAAGGCCGCTGTAATTCACTCCCTGCATGATGACGCCAAGCGAACCGGTTAAAGTATCCGGGGCTGCGTAAATTTTATCGGCAGGGGCAGAAATATAATAGCCTCCTGAGGCAGCTGTCGTTCCCATTGACACATAGATTTTTTTATCATGCTTTTCTTTAGCATCCATTAAATGTTTATGTATTTCCGCACTCTCCACAACTCCTCCGCCCGGAGAATTCACTTTAAGCATAATGCCGCTGACATTGTTGTCTTCCGCTGCAGCATCAATCATTTTCAGGAACTGCTGATGATTGTAGCCTGCCGTCTCAAAAAAAGACGTCACATTTTCACCCGTGTCCTGAATCACGCCGTTCACTTCAAGGACGACGATTTTGTCTGATTCATTTCCTGCTTCAAGCACCGTCTCTGCAAATTCTTCATTTGCTGAAAGTGCATCTGTAAAGGCATTGCTGTTGGCCAAAGCCATACTTGTCAAGCTGATCACAACGGATACTCCGAACAGAACAACTGCGGTGACAAGTGCCCCCCATCGTTTCCCATTCATGCTGATTCCTCCTAAAACAGTTTCTGCAGGCCGAAAAAACCTTTAGCCTGGCACGTGCAATTATTTTAATATTTAAGACGAAAATGGTAAACTAAACACCATAAAGTATTGTAACACCATTTTCTAGGAATGTGTAACTTTTCCAACATTAAGGAGGATCACCATGACAGATAATCGGCGCAATGTTTACTTTTTCTACAAAAAACAGGATGATTTGGTACATAAAGTGGAAGGGCTTACTTCCCTCGCTTCCGAAAATGGATTTACAGTTGTGCAGGATGCAAAACAGGCTAACATCATTGTCAGCATTGGCGGGGACGGCACATTCCTTCAGGCTGTCAGAAAAACCGGATTCAGAGAAGACTGCCTGTATGCAGGGATATCCGTAAAAGGAACTGTAAGCCTTTACTGTGATTTTAAAATTGAAGAAACAGATAAAATGATTGAGGCCATGAGAGAGGCTCAAGTGGAGGTAAGACGTTATCCAATCTTAAATGTAACCGTTGACGGCCATACATCCTTCCAGTGCCTGAACGAATGCTCCATCCGCTCCGGCATCATCAAAACCTTTGTCATCGACGTCTTTATTGATGACCTTCACTTTGAAACATTCAGAGGAGACGGCATGATCATCTCTACGCCAACAGGCAGCACGGCCTATAACAAATCCGTTCAGGGAGCAGTGGTTGACCCGCTTCTGCCATGTCTGCAAGTAAGCGAGCTTGCCTCTTTGAACAACAATAAATATAGGACACTCGGTTCCCCGTTTATCTTAAGCGGAGACAGAAAGCTTACACTGAAAATCGTTCAGGACGGCAATGACCACCCTGTCATTGGCATGGACAACGATGCCCTGAGCATCCGCCACGTTGAAAACGTCGAGCTGTCCCTAAGCCCGTCCATGATTAAAACTGTCAAACTGAAAGACAATTCCTTCTGGGAAAAAGTGAAGCGGACGTTTTTATAAAGAAAAGCGGAATCGCCCGGTTAGCTCCGGGAGTCAGATAAGGAAATGGCGGTAAAGGCGCTTTTTGCCTTTGCCGACGGTTCCGTTCTGACAGAGGAGTTGGGCGATGGAGCTGGACACCACGAAAAGCGGAATCGCCTTGGTCAGCTCCGAAGGGCAGAAAAGGATCCGCCGTAAAAAGCCGGTTTTGCTTTTTACGGCGGATCCGTTCTGACCGAGGAGTTAGGCGATGTAGCTGGACACCACGAAAAGCGGAGCCGACCGTTTAGCCCTGACAGGCAGAAAAGAAATCACCGGAAAAGTCCGGGTTTGACTTTTGCGGGGATTTTGTTCTGACGGAAGGGCTGGGAGGCGGAACTGGAAACCAAGAAAAGCGGAATCGCCCGTTTAGCTCCGGGAGTCAGATAAGGAAATGGCGGTAAAGGAGCTTTTTGCCTTTGCCGACGGTTCCGTTCTGACAGAGGAGTTGGGGGATGGAGCTGGACACCACTTAATGCTGATACTCTGTATTTTGCTCATGAGGATTGACAGATTGGCATTCTGGTTTTATTACCCTGTATTTCGTGATTGATGAAATATAGGGTATTATTTTGGTTTTTGCTGCCCTATATTCTGCTACTCCTAATTTACAGGGCAGCAGTTCGCCTTTTTGCATCCCTATATTCTGCTACTGCTAATTTACAGGGCAGCATTTCGGCTTTTTGCATCCCTATATTCTGCTACTCCTAATTTATAGGGCAGCATTTTTCCTTTTTGCATCCCTATATTCTGCTACTCCTAATTTACAGGGCAGCATTTTTATTTTTGCATCTTGCCGCTCCAAAATAACCGACAGAGGAGGATGAACGGAATTTCAAAATTTGTTTTGCACGCTGTCTCCAATTTCCTCTTCGGTTACGTCTTTCAATACATGTTTGTCTTATTTGTTATACTCTTCCTTTATGTGAGTGAAGCTCTTGGCTATACATTAGATCCAACATTGGAAAAAGGATTATTGGTTCCTTTTCTTTTCATTACCGCTGCGGCAGGTTTGGTTTACTTTTCAGCAGTCATCTTGACAAACATGTATTACCGGAAGAAAATCAAATTGAAAAAAACGCATTTTCTACTGCTCACTTTTCTCTTCTTTTCATCAGGTGTCTTTGCAAACGGAGAGAGAATAGCAACCTTTTTCAATTGATAAAGCGATTGAACTGCAAAGCAGCAATAAAAAAACGCCTGGGAAGCCAGGCGTTTTTTATTACCTTCTAATCCAGCGTTCATTCACTTCTTCTCATACACAACCGTATCATCAACAACCGTCATAACCACTTCGGTTTCAAGAAGGGCATCTTCTTCAAAGATATCCCTGCTCAGGACGGTGAAGTCTGCGGTGTAGCCTTTTGCGATGCAGCCGTATTCATGTTCATGATGCACAGCATACGCGCTCCCTTTTGTGTACAGCTCCACCGCTTCATATACTGACAACCTCTCTTCTGGAAGATAGACCTGCCCGTCGTAAATGCTCTCTCTTTTTACAGCCGAGTAGATGCCAAGGAGGGGGTCAATCGGTTCTATCGGCGCATCTGATCCCCCTGCACATTTCACGCCTTCTCTTATTAGCGTTTTCCAGGCGTAGCAGTACTTCATTTTATCCCGTCCGATGCGGTCCATCACCCATGGAAAGTCACTTGATGAAAATCTGGGCTGAATGTCGAGAATCACCGGAAGTTTCTTTACACGTTCAATGAGTTCCCCGCTCAGAATCTGAGCGTGTATCAGCCGGTCGTGCTGATGCTTTTGACGGGGCGGATTCGCCTCAATTGCATCAAGCGCTTTTTCAAAGGCGAGGTCGCCGATTGTGTGAATGGCTGCCTCCATGCCATATCCTCTGGCTTTTTGTATCAGGCTGTTAAGCCCTTCATCTGAATGGATGCTGACGCCATTTGTTCCGGGATCATCTTCATAAGGCTCGCTTAATAGAGCCGTTCTTCCCCCAAGTGCACCATCGGTAAATAGCTTCATTGCGCCAAATTCGATAAACGGCCCCAAATCCCGCTCTTTATGCTGAAATTCATCTGTTACATGATGATGAACAAGAAGATGTGCTCTAAATTTTTTCTTTTCTCCATTAATCACGGAGTCAAATGCGCCAAGAACATTTTCCAGGCTCCCGTAATATGACAGGTCTTCGGTATGTCCACCAACTAGACCTTTTTTATGGCAGTCCTCGATCGATTTCAGCAATGCTTTATGTAAATACTCCTTTGAAACCTGCGGCTGCGCTTGAAAAACAAGCTCCTGGGCCCCATCATGCATATAGCCTGTCGGATCTCCGTCCTTATCCCTGACGATCACGCCGCCTTCTGGGTCAGGAGTTTCTGCAGAAATACCTGCCAGCTCCATAGCTTTTGTATTCACAATGACGGCATGATGGCAGATTCGTTTAATTAAGATGGGATGAACATTCGAAATGTCATCAAGCTCTCTTCTGTGAAGAATTTTGCGGTCAGGAAATTGGTTTTCATTAAACCCTTCTCCGATAATCCACTCACCGTGCTGAATAGTCTTTGCACGCTCACGCAAGCTTTCAAGCACTTCCTCTGAAGAAGCCATTGCTGAAAAATCAAGGTGCATCAGCTTTTCGCCATGGCCAATCACATGCATATGACTGTCCGTAAAACCCGGCAGCATTGTATGTCCGTCTAAATTCATTTCTGCGGCCCCGGGATATAAAGACCGGAGTTTTGCCAAATCCCCCGTTTCTTTAATGATGCCTTTTTCGGTATAGACCGCTTCAACTGTATCTCTTTCTTCTATTAAAGTATAAATATTTCCGCCGAACCAAAGCGTGCCCACGTTCTCATTCCTCCAGCTCTTTCATTTGAATCTATGGTATCATTCAGAGCATGGAAAAACCAGACAGAGAGCTCCTGTCTGGTTTTCATAAAATTTAAGCTTCTGCAAGCTCACGCTGTCTGAGCTCAATCCGTCTGATTTTGCCTGACGTCGTTTTTGGCAGTTCCTCGACAAATTCAATTTTACGCGGATATTTGTAAGGTGCTGTCAGTTCTTTGACATGATCCTGAAGAGCCGGAATCAAATCCGGTGAGGAGGCATCCACTTCCTCCTGAAGCACGACAAATGCTTTTACGATGCTTCCGCGAAGCTCATCTGGACTTGCGACAACCGCGCATTCCTTGACGAAAGGATGCTTGACGAGCGCATCTTCAACTTCAAACGGTCCGATTGTATAGCCTGAGCTGATGATGATATCGTCTCTTCTGCCTTCAAACCAGAAGTAGCCGTCTTCATCCTTTCTGGCGCGGTCACCTGTAATATAGTAGTCTCCTCTGAACTGCATGGCAGTCCGCTCGGCATCTTTGTAGTATTCTTTGAACAGGGCAGGAGTATCAACATGCACAGCGATGTCGCCGACTTCACCAACCGCACAGATGTCTCCGTCCTCATTGATGATTTCCACTTTATTGCCCGGCGTCGGCTTGCCCATAGAGCCAGGCTTCAGCTGCATTCCTTTCATCACGCCGACGAGCAGTGTATTTTCTGTCTGGCCGTAGCCGTCTCTGACTTCTATGCCGAAGTAGTTTCTGAACGTATCAATCACTTCCCTGTTGAGCGGTTCACCTGCTGAAACGGCGCTGTGAAGCTCAGGAAGAGAATAATCCTTCAGATTGTCCACTTTGGCCATCAGGCGGTACTCTGTAGGTGTACAGCAAAGTACGTTTACTTTATAATCCTGAAGCAGCTGCAGATACTTCTTAGGTTCAAAGCGGCCGTTGTACACAAGTCCCGTCGCCCCTGATCCAAGAACCGATAAGAACGGGCTCCAGATCCATTTTTGCCAGCCTGGTCCCGCCGTCGCCCAGACCACATCGTTCTCTTCAATACTAAGCCAATTGCTTGCAGCGGTTTTAAGATGGGCAAAAGCCCAGCCGTGCGTATGAACGACGCCTTTTGGATTGCCGGTTGTTCCGGATGTGTAGGACAAGAAAGCGTGGCTGTCTCTCTTTGTTTCTGCCATCTTGAGATCGCCTGACTGCCCGGCAGCCTCTTCTTCAAGACTGTACCAGCCCTCTGAAGTCCCTCCGACTGCAAATTTATGCAGGCTGTCATATTCGTTAATCCCGCTGCATTCCGCAGTAAAGTCGGTGTATGAAATGATGGCTTTCACATCTCCGTGGGTCACCCGGTATTGAAGATCCTTGGTGCGCAGCATTTCTGAGCTTGGTATGACAACAAAGCCTGCTTTAAGAGCTCCCAAGTAAACCGCATAAGCTTCTGGAAACCTCGGAATAATGACAAGAATTTTATCTCCCTGCTTAAGACCCTTACTAAGTAAAGCGCTTCCAATTCTGTTCGCTCTGTCTAGAAGCTGTCCGTATGTAAGTTCCTGTTTTTCTCCCTGCTCATTTTCCCATTTAAGAGCGACCCGGTTTGCATCTTTTGCGTGTTTTTCAACTTCTTCTACTAAATTGTAGATTTCTGGAGCAATTAGTTCATTTCTCAGCATCAGTGACCCCTCCTTGTACTTTCTATTCGATTATACATAATAATTTAACATTTTTGAATATTATTACAAAATAACTTCCTTTTTTAAAAATGAAAAAAGACACGGATAGAATCCGTGTCCTGTCTTAACTCTGTTCATTTGATTCCACTGCATTTTTAGGTTCGTTTCTTCGTTTTCTGCCTTGCTTTCTTGACTTTTGAAGCTTTTGGTCCTGTTCCGGTCCCTCAGAAAACTCAGTGCGGTTGTTTTTTGTCATGTTTGGCAGCCTCCTCTATATGAATTGCTCATCGAGCAAAAAAGGGCAAAGAAAAGAGCGGGGTATGATCCCCACCCTTCGTAGCCATATCTATTTAGTTCAGGTTATTTTGAAAATCCACCCATGTTTTGTTGAGCGTAAGATACTAGACGTTTAGTGATCTCACCGCCAACAGAACCGTTAGCACGAGCAGTTGTTTCAGGTCCTAAGTTCACTCCGAACTCAGAAGCGATTTCGTATTTCATTTGGTCGATCGCTTGTTGTGCGCCTGGTACTACTAGTTGGTTTGAGCTGTTGTTTGCCATGTGTTTTCACCTCCTTGTGAGTATAGATTGTGTAAAAACACATGGCTTCATACAAACTTAATTTGGTAATTGTTCACAATTTCATTTCATTAGAAGAATTCATCGAATTCTTCTTCAGAAACAGCAGACAATTCCACTAACTCAGTCCGTTCAACAGCTTTTAAAATCATCGGCTCAAAATCAAGAAAGCTTTCAAAACGCTGAGCTTTCTCAAGCTTTGGCTTCGTTGCCGGTGATGGAGGCGTAAAAATGGTGCAGCAGTCCTCATACGGCAAGATGGATGTATCATGCGTGCCGATCTGCTTTGCAAGAGAGATGATATCTTTTTTGTCAGAGGCAATCAGCGGCCTGATGATAGGCGTGTTCGTCACGTCGTTAATGGCATACATGCTTTCAAGCGTCTGGCTTGCTACCTGCCCGAGACTCTCTCCTGTCACAATGGCAAGCGCGTCATGCTTCTCCCGTATTTTATCGGCTATTTGCAGCATCATCCTGCGTGTGGAAGTCATGACATAGCTTTCAGGAACCTGCTTTTGAATCGCTTCTTGTATCTCTGTAAAAGGAACGATATGCAATCTGATTCTGCCCCCGAAAACAGTAAGCCTGCGGGCAAGATCAATCACCTTTTGCTTTGCTCGTTCACTTGTGTACGGCGGGCTGAAAAAGTGGACAGCTTCTAGCTCTATCCCTCTTTTCATCGCAAAATAGCCGGCTACAGGACTGTCAATTCCTCCTGAAAGCATCAAAACGGCTTTACCGCTTGCACCTGCCGGCAATCCGCCGATGCCCTCGTAGTCTTTGGAAGACAGGTAGGCTGCTTCCCCGCGGACCTCAACCCTGACGTCAATATCCGGGCTGTGTACATCTACAGTCAGTCCTTCAGTATTTTTCAAGATATGGCTGCCTACTTCATAATTAATTTCATTTGTCAGCAATGGAAATGTTTTATCCGCTCTTTTAGCAGAAATTTTAAACGTGTCTCCTGACTTGTATTGGTCTTCTATTAAAGCGAGAGCACCATTTTTGATTTCTTCCAGTTCTCTTTTCGTCTTCAATACAAGACTGAAGGAGTGAATGCCGAATACGAGCGGAAGCTTCTCAAGAATCCCCTCGTGATTTTCCCCGTTCAAGTTGATATAAAGCCGGTCGCGGTTGCCCCAGTATCCCAGTGCAGGATAATCAGACAGCACCGATTTGAGGTTTTGCTTCAGACAGTTTACGAACCATCTTCTGTTTTTTCCTTTAGTGGTAATTTCCCCGTACCTTACCATAATGTGCTCATACTTCATAAAACTACCTCGCAAGTTTCACTAGTTTTTTTACAGATGCTTCTAAAACGGTTAAAAACCGCTCCAGGTCTTTATCTTCTGTGTCGTACGAAAGGCTCACCCTGATGGAGCTTGAAGCAACTGACCCGCTTTTTCCCATCGCAAGCAGCACAGTACTGCTGCGCTTTCGCTTTGAAGAGCAGGCCGAGGTGGTGGAGACGTAAATCTCTTCCTGTTCAAGCATCCGCAATAGAACTTCAGCCTCTGTACCCGGCACGGAAAAGTTGATAATATGGTCGGCCGACTGCCCGCCAGGCGTGTTGATCTGGACCGTTTCCATATTTGCGAGCCCCTTCAATAGGAAGTGCTTTTGGCGGTTCATCTTTTCCCTGTTCGATTTGTACCGTTCAGTCGACATTCTTAGTGCTTTTGCCATCGATGCAGCAAGAGCAGCACTTTCCGTTCCGGAGCGTGCCCGCATTTCCTGATCGCCTCCTGAGAGCATTGGCAAAAGCTTTACCCCTTTTTTCATATAAAGGGCACCGCATCCTTTCAAACCATGGAATTTATGGCCTGATATGGTGCACAAATCAATATGCTCAAGCGACAATGGAACCTTTCCTGCTCCCTGGACAGCATCCACATGAAATGCGATTCTCGGGTATACCGCAAGCATTTCCCCTATTTGTTCAACAGGCTGAATGGTCCCAACTTCATTATTTATATGCATGATTGACACCAGGATCGTGTCAGGTCTAATGGCTTCTTCTGCCTTTTCTATTGTGATCATCCCGTACTCATCCGGCTGCAGGTATGTAACGTCAAAGCCGAAGTGTTCCTGCAGCTGCTTGATGCTTTCAAGGACTGAGGGATGCTCAATCTTGCTTGTGATGATGTGTTTCCCGTGATGTTTTCGCGCAAGAGCTGACCCTTTGACTGCCAGATTGTTCCCTTCAGTGCCGCCTGAAGTAAATATGACTTCGTTTTCTTCGGCACCTAAAAGCATGGCTGTCTGCCTTCTTGCCTGCTTGAGAACCTTTTCCGCTTCAGCTCCCAGGCTGTGCAGGGAGGAAGGATTGGCAAAAAACCGGGTTGCAACTTGTGAGAAAGCGTGCAATACTTCATCGTATGGTTTTGTTGTAGCGCTATTGTCCAGGTAAATCATTTCCTGCTCCTCCTGTGTACAAACGAGGATGATTTCCTCAATCTTTATAGTTTGCACGAAACAAACAATCATAATAACACAGTTTGATGAAATAAGAAATCTTCAAATAACATTTGACAGATTTAATTTTTAGAATATAATAAAAATTGATTTAATCACATTTTTCGACAAATTTTTTGGCGAATGTGATAGGATGTAAACGGATACATTGTTAGTACGTATATCTCAGGGGGATTTTTTGATGTCGAATAAATCGTTAACCATAAAAGAAACATTTGTTATAGGACTGATGCTGTTTGCATTGTTTTTTGGCGCAGGGAACCTGATTTTCCCTCCGGCACTGGGGCAGCTCTCAGGAGATCACATGTGGACGGCGATTATAGGCTTCCTTATTACAGGTGTGGGACTTCCGCTTCTTGGAGTCATTGCCATCGGGCTGTCCGGCAGTGATATTCAGTCGCTTGCCGGCAGAGTCCATCCGCTGTTTGGATTCTTCTTTCCTTTTGTTCTCTATCTTGCAATTGGCCCAATCTTTGCGATTCCCAGAACGGCGACCGTCACATATGAAATTGGAGTGATTCCATATTTGCCGGAGTCATTGAGCGGGAACGGCTGGATCTTGTTTCTTTTCACGCTGGTCTTTTTTGCAGTAACGTACTGGCTGTCACTGAACCCTACCAAACTAGTTGATACAATCGGTAAACTGCTTACGCCGGTGCTGCTTTTGGTACTTGCCCTGATTGCAGTGAAAATGCTGATTTCTCCGCTTGGAACGTTTGAAAGTCCCACGAAAGAATACGAGAACGGCGCGTTTTTCAAAGGGTTTCTTGAAGGCTACTTGACCATGGACACACTTGCGGCACTGGTTTTTGGAATTGTTGTCATCAATGCGGTGAAAGACAAGGGAGTTACGGACAGATCCCAAATAGCAAAAATTTGCTTGAACTCAGGGCTAATTGCTGCTGCAGGACTTATGCTTGTATATATTTCATTGGCCTATCTAGGCGCTACAAGCGTCTCAAAAGTTGGATACCTTGATAACGGCGGAGCTATTTTATCTGAATCTGTTCATTACTTGTTCGGATCTTTTGGAAATGCAGTCCTTGGGACGGCCATCCTGTTTGCATGCCTGACTACAAGTATCGGACTCGTTTCTTCCTGCGGCAATTATTTTTCGAAAATTTTCCCAAGTCTGTCTTATAAAACGATTACCTTAATCATTTGCCTGTTCAGTATGACAGTGGCAAACGCCGGATTAACAAAGCTGATTTCGTTTTCTGTTCCTGTTCTGGTGGCGTTGTACCCTCTTGCCATTGTGCTGATTGCTTTATCTTTCTTCCACTCCTATTTCAGGGGGGCTAACGAAGTTTATCTTGGAAGCCTGCTGTTTACATTTGTGATAAGCGTCGCTGACGGTCTAAAAGCGGGAGGACTTCTTCCAGCAGGACTGGACGCCTGGATGAAAGGGAATGTTCCATTGTTTGAATACGGTATTGGCTTTATAGTCCCTGCTGCAGTCGGCGGCGTTCTGGGATATGTCTATTCCTCGTTCAGAACGGCACCTGCTTCACCAGACAGCCGGAGAAAGTAACAAATAAAAAAGATCCCGCACCGTTGAAGGTGCGGGATCTTTTTTATTTGGACGTCTGTTCTTCCAGCATGCTTTGAAGCTTTGACAGCGAGCCAGGCTCAACCTGTTCCAAGGCTGCAGCTGCTTTATCGAGCGACTTTGTATATTCATAATTGCGGAAGTGATCCTCCGCTTCTTTCAGCTGTTCAGCAAGCGTACCATTTCTTCTCCGGTACTTGTTGCCGTACTGAATGACTTTCTCTGTCAGGTAGACTTGTTCAATCATTTCGTCTGACTGTCTTGAAAAAATTTCAATATGAGCAGTCGCTTCTTCAAGGATACGATTAACATCAATCATATTAAGCGGGATTTCTTCAAGCTTTCGGCCAGCGTCTGCGAGCGAACGCTTCGCTTCTTTCAAAAGTTCTGCAAGATTTGGCGGCAGTCCCGGAACGTTGCTTTTTTGAATCTTCCGGCTTGCTTCATAAAGCTGTTTTCTTCCTTCAGCAAGGGCTGCCCGCGCTTCTCTTTCTTCCTTCCTCAGTACACGGAGCATTTCACTGAATTCCTGGTGCTCTGCACGCACTTCTTCGATTTGTCTTTGGAGCTGTTCGAGCTCTTCCTTCAAAATGGAATGGGCCAGCTGTTCGGACTGAAGCTTGTTCTGGATAAGAGAAAACTGTTTGCACAGCGCTGAAATCTGTTTTTCAATTTTACGGCGGCGGTCAAGGTCCACTTCTGAAATCTGGTAGCTTTCTTTGACAAGTTCCGCTTCTTCTTCTGTTTCCTGACGCTTTTTAAGAAGATCTGCAAGCTGCTCATCTATTTTTACAGCAGCGGTCTGGACGAAATGATGGGCGAGTACTTCTTTTTCAAGCAAGTCGTAAAAAGTATCAATCGCTTCCTGCATCTCTTCTATATTTTCTTTTACTTCGAGAGTCTCGCCTTGAGCAAGAAGGGCCATATACGCCTCCAGCTGTTTGTTCATTTTTTCAAGCTCTGTCTCAAGCTGGATATGCTTCAGGTGGAATCCGTTCTCAAGCATTTCCTGATAGCCGTCAGACAGCTCTGAAAGCTGATTTGGAATGACAGTCTGACATTCTGCGAGCAGCTTTGGAATTTCGTCAATCTTCTCAAGGAGAATATGGATCTCGTCCTTTTGCCCCAGAAGGATTTCACGTGCTGCAAGGTAATTCCCTTCTTCTGTTTCCGCTTCAAACTGCTTAAGCGCCTCAGTGATTTCTGCAAGCCTGATTTCAAGCGCAGCATGCGACTTTCCGAAGGTATGGCTGTGCGCAAGCAGGGTCTTCTTCGCTTTTTTGACCTGTATTCTTACCTCTTCGATTTCTGTGCTGTTTTTCTCTTCACTTGTAATCAGTTCATCAATTTCAGAGATGATGATTTCAATTGATTCGTCAACAAGCTTAAGCGTTTTCTCGATATGTTCAAGCACTTTTTTCGATTTGGAAAAGCGGTACTTGTCTGCGTAATCCTCTGCATCAAACAGGAGCTCCTCTACTTCCGGAAGCTGGGCTGTCAGGATCTCGTCCCACTCTTTTCTCCACCGCTCAAATAATTCTTCCGCCTGTCCTGTCATCTTTAAATCTTTGACCTTTGAAAGCTCATCTGCAATCGACCGGTTCATGATTTCGATTTTCAAGGCTTCCAGCCGGTCTACTTCTTTGTAAATATTTCTTCTGATTGCGTAGCCGACTCCAAATAAAACCAGCAAAATGACAATAAGTCCAATAACGACTTCCATAGTGAGCCCCCTCGTTGTGTTCCAGCAAATCGTCATAACAAGGTATAATATATTTATATGAATGTAAGTAACGATTGTCGAATTTTCATATGTAATCAGTTCATTATACGGTTAAATGTTTTTTCATTGTATTTATGATACCATGTAAACGACAATTTTTGACCGGTATTTTAAATTTTTTTGCACAATTTATCGCCATATTTCGCGGTACTTGAGAGGGGATTTTCTGCATGAGAAAAAAAGACGGACATGTACATACGCCATTTTGCCCGCACGGCTCTGATGACAGCCTTGAAATGTATGTTGAAAGGGCTTTGAATGAAGGTTTTGAGGAGCTGACTTTTACAGAGCATGCCCCTCTTCCGGAAGGGTTCAATGATCCTGTTCCAGGGAGCGACAGCGCTATGAGCCGGTCTAAATTGGAGGATTATATTACCCGGGTCACTGCAGTGAAAAAGTCCTTTGACGGAAATATAAAAATTAATCTCGGCTTTGAAGTGGACTTTATCCGCGGTTATGAAAAAGGGACAGAACGCTTTTTAAACGACTATGGCCCGTACATGGATGACGGGATTCTGTCTGTTCATTTTCTGAAACCCGGCACTGAGTATCAATGCCTTGATTTTGACAGTGACACCTTTTTAAAAATGGCGGAATTGGCCGGAGGCGTAAGGAAGCTGCATGAACTTTACTATGAGACTCTGCTTGCTGCAGTTCAATCAGAGCTTGGTCCTTATAAGCCGGGCAGGCTGGGACATCTGACGCTAATAAAAAAATTCCAGAAAGCATTTCCGGCTGAGTTTGACTTAAAAGACCTGCAGCTGTCCCTTCTTTCTGCTGTTAAAAAGAACCGGATGGAACTCGATTTTAATACAGCAGGACTGAGAAAAGATCTTTGCGGCGTGATTTATCTTGACGGATGGATGATCAGGGAGGCACAAAAACAAAACATCCCTCTCATATACGGGTCTGATGCCCATAGTGCAAAGGATGTTGGAGCACACTATTTTCATTATGAGGAGGCCCTTGTCTGATTGGAAGGATTCCTTACACAATCGCTTCCTTCTTTGACGGATCGCATAAAAGATGGTCAATCCAGATTTCGATTTCGTGAAAATACTGTTTCACGAAGTAGATTTCATGTGTTTGAATATAGAGGACTTCGCTCATATATTGCGGCTGAAGGTACGGCATGTTCAGAAGGCTCTTCAGCTGTACAAGAATGTGGGCCATCGGTGCTTTCCGGAACTGTCCGGAGAGGATGCCCTCTTCAAGAATGGCTTTAAAAAAGTACTTCTCTTTTGTGAGATACGTTGTCATCACTTCTCTGATCAACATAGAGTCGAGGGTTACTTCTCTCAGAACAAATCGTGCAAGTTGACGGTTTTCATGCTGATAGTTTAGAATATCCCCAATCAAGAGAAGCAAGCAGTTTTTTGGTGTTTCACGGCTCAGGCGGAGATAGCCTGTTTCAATGACTGAAAGGTATCCTTCATAATACTTTGAAACCAAGTATTCCAGAAGGCCGCCCTTTCCATTAAAGTAATAGGAGATGTGAGCAACATTGACATTCGCTTTTTTGGCAATTTCCCTCACGGATGTGCCGTTAAAGCCCTGTGTGTTGAACAGTGCTACAGCTGCATCGATAATCTTTTCTTTCGTTTGATTGGAGGCGTTCGGCTGCACTGGCATAAATCTCACCCCTTTCATCATTACTTTGTACATTCAAGAAAATAGGAGAATATCCTCTATTCTTTTCTCGACAAAGTTTGTCCGCACGCTTATAAACGCGTGAAAAATACACAAAGGTGGGGAAATATCGTGTTTCATGTCGAAAATTACAGCGGAAAACAAGAAGAAAATTACGAAATGCTCATTAAGCAGCTGAAGGCTTTGCTGCATGGAGAAAAAGATGCCATTGCCAATCTGGCCAATGCGTCGGCTCTATTAAACCAGTTTCTTAAGGAGATCAATTGGGTCGGTTTTTATCTTTACAAAGACAGCGAGCTTGTTCTTGGCCCGTTTCAGGGATTGCCGGCGTGCGTCAGAATACCTGTCGGAAAAGGCGTCTGCGGGACCGCTGCTCTTAACCGCAAAACGGAGAGAGTGGCGGATGTTCATGCTTTTCCGGGACACATCGCGTGTGATGCAGCATCTCAGTCTGAAATCGTCGTCCCGATGGTGAAGAACGGAGAGTTAATCGGCGTCCTTGATATTGACAGTCCAATTAAAGACAGATTCAGTGAGCTTGACCAAAAGTATCTGGAGAAGTTCACGGAAACACTTATTGAATTTCTATGAGTTTTCCACTTTTAAAAGTATGACAAAATGCCCGAGAGGTCTGAGAACCCCTTGGGCATTTTTTTATAAAGCATCCAAAGCCTGATTCAGATCATTCCAAATGTCTTCCACATTTTCAAGGCCGACAGACAGCCGCACAAGATTGTCGCTGATGCCCATCTCCTGCCTTTCCGATTCTGGAATAACCGAATGGGTCATAGTGGCAGGATGCTGAATCAGACTCTCCGCATCACCCAGACTTACAGCGATTTTTATAAGATTCAGCGCGTTCATAAATCGCTGAACCTCCAATTTGCTCTCTTCTTTTAACGTGAAAGAAATCAGTCCGCCGCCTTTTTTCATTTGCTTTCTGGCAATACGCGTTTCCTCAGAGTCACCGATAAATGGATACACAACCTGCCCGACTGCAGGATGCTTCAGCAATCTCCCGGCAATTTCGGCAGCACTCTCACAATGCCGGTCCATTCTGACTGGGAGAGTCTTCAGCCCTCTAAGCAAAAGCCATGCATCAAACGGAGACATAATTGCCCCGATATCTTTCCTTTCTGTCATAGCAAGCTTTTGAATGTACTCTTTATCCCCCGCAGCAAACCCGCCGATCACATCTCCATGCCCGCTGATGTATTTCGTGGCGCTGTGAAGAACAATATCACAGCCGTGAGAAAGCGGCTGCTGAAGGTACGGCGAGCAGAACGTATTGTCAACCACGACGCGAAGCCCATGAGCTTTAGCAGCTTCTGCAACGGTTTGAAGACTGATGATTTGCATCGTCGGATTAATTGGCGTTTCAATATAAATAAAGGCAGTTTCCGGTCTAATCTCTTTTTCAATCTCTTCTTTTGAAGCAAGCTCAGAAAACGAATACGTCACGCCAAACTTTTCTTTCAGCATGTTCAAAAGACCAAACGTACAGCCGTAGATCCCTTTTGAGCAAAGAATGTGAGAACCCGTTCTCACCATTGACATCATAACGGCAGAAACCGCTCCCATGCCTGATCCAAAAGCAAGTGCTGCTTCTGCTCCTTCAAGCGACGCAATCTTTTGTTCAGCCAGCTGAACCGTCGGATTGCCGAGCCTTGAATAAATATGTCCTTCTTCTGCTCCTGCAAATCTCTGCTCGCCTGTTTCCGCCCTGTCAAAAATAAAAGTGGCCGTTTGATAAAGCGGCGGAGCCAGACTGTTATATGGATCTTTCATCTTTTCCTGACTGTGAATCACCTTTGTTTCAAATTGATATTCCTTCCCCATGTCTTTTCCCCCTTAAGCTGCTGCCTTACATATCATATGATAAACTAGCTTATTTTGAAAGCGCTTTCTTATTATCATAAAAAAAGAAGCATCAGGAGGTCTCGTGCACGACCTCTGATTCTTCATGAAAGACAACGCAGTTCTTTCCGTTTTCTTTTGCTTTGTAAAGCGCCTGATCCGCTCTTCTTATCATTCTTTTCAGTGATTCAGGCTCCTCTGCCGTCCAGTGGGCGACGCCGCACGAAATGGTAACAGACGGAAAGGTCTCATTCTTTACAGACTCAACGATGCGGTTCGCAAGTTCGATGCCAAAATGAGGGTCAGCCTGAGGCAAGTAAACGGCAAGCTCCTCACCGCCCCATCTGGCTCCAACATCATTTTTTCTGATGCTGTTCATAATGATGCCGGCCACCTGAATTAACACATCGTCCCCTGTCTGATGTCCGTGCGTATCATTAACGGCTTTAAAATCATCAATATCCATTAAGATAAGTGCTCCCTGGCTGTCTGTTTTAAGAGAGTGGTGCACCGAATCATCCAGATAATTGCGGGAATAAAGTTTTGTAAGGTGGTCTGTAATCACAAGCAGTTCAAGTTCTTCTCTCAGCATGGAGTTCATTAATGCAAGCGTTGAATGGTGAATGAGCGACTGCATCAATTTAAACATTTCAAACGTGAACGCATAGGGTTCTCTGTGCAAAATAACAGCAAAACCCTTCAATTCATCCCTTTGCACCATCGGAATGGCAATCATGGAAGAAAAAGCGGCATCTTTCACCTTTAAGTCACCGATGAATACTCCTTCAAGCTCCTGTCTCACTCTGCTTTCTGCAAGTCTCAGGTAAAAATCTGCACCCTCAGTCTTAAAAAAAGAAGTGCTGCCAGGCAGCATCCGTGTTCCGCCTTCGCTGCTGGTATAAAAGAAGCCGGTCTCATCAGCAGAAAAAGAACGGATAATCCTGTCCGACATATAAGTCATCGTATCGATCAGCCTTAAGTTTTTGTTGAGTTTGTGAGATGTCTCATTGATGAGCTGCAAATCAGAAACCAGTTTTTTCGACTGTTCGTAGAGTTTGGCATTTTCATAAGCATGACCGGCAGCTTCTGCAAGTGAAGCCGTCATCACCGTTTCATCCTCGTCCAGTTCAGACCGGTTCTGCTGAGTAACCTCGACTACACCGTATATGCCCTGGTTCCCTTTAAGCGGCGCATACAAAATTACCTGGTTTGCAGACTCCGGGGCATCCCATTTAATCTCTCCCGTCAAATAGGCTTCCATTGCGCTCGCACTGCCTGTTCCTTCGTAATCGAACTCTTTCACCGGCAGTTCATGTCTGCTGTCACTGTCATGCGATAAAAATAAATAAAACAGGTAGTCAGGAAACAATTTCTGAAGAGAAAAAATGAATTGATTTAACACTTCATCCTTATTCATCGTCGCATGAAGCTTTTTAGTAAGCGCATAAAGCTCCTGATAGTTTTTTTCCATTTCCGTTTTCTTTTGAAGGCGCTGAAAGTAAGCAAGAAAATGATTGCACTCTTTAGTTAAAAGTCTATAAAAATCTTCATCGAAAACGTGTTCCTTCTCTGTTACGGAAAGCAGGAATCCCTCAGAAAGCATAAGGTCAACCCTTGACTCTGTCCGCTCAATTAATGAGCGTTTCTGTCTGAAGGGCACCGTGTGGTAGGAATGCGAACTTGCAGCAATCAACAGGTACTGATCCTCTTTGCGCTCAAAAAAAGAAACACACTCTGCACTTAAATATGATTGGAGGCAGCTGACAGCATATTCCTCTGCCTGTCTGCTGTACGGACGTGCCTGACTGCTGATATAATCAAAAAAAGAACTTTTAATGGATAGTAGTATGTATTCAGAATGACTTGTCACAAAAATCCCCCGTATGTCCGAATCAGCTTTCGTTACTTCAGTATAACATATATTTTTTTCCAATTTCTTATCCGAATGTGTTATTTCCTCTATTTGTATTATCGTCTTTCTTAATAGATTGTTGACTTTCAAATATCAAAATTATATAATGATCGTTGTGTAAAATAAATATTCGCAGCCTATTGATACCACTGCTGTGATTTCATTTTGTTCCTCTGTGATGAGGTGTATCGTGTAACTCTCTGCTGCTGGAGCGAGGATATATGAAAACAAAATGTGCACTCAGTCAGGGTCAGTCTGTTTTTATTTTATGCCAAATAAAAACATGTAAGGAGGAGACATCTATGTCTCGTTATACAGGTCCAAGTTGGAAACTTTCCCGCCGTCTGGGAATTTCATTAAGCGGAACAGGTAAAGAATTAGAAAAGCGTCCATTCGCACCAGGTCAGCACGGCCCGACTCAGCGTAAAAAACTTTCTGAGTACGGCTTACAGCTTCAAGAAAAACAAAAGCTTCGCCACATGTTCGGTGTGAACGAGCGTCAATTCCGCAACACATTTGACAAAGCTGCTAAAATGACTGGTAAACACGGTGAAAACTTCATGATTCTTCTTGAATCACGTCTTGACAACGTTGTTTATCGTTTAGGCCTAGCTCGCACTCGCCGCCAGGCACGCCAAGTTGTTAACCATGGCCACATCATGGTTGATGGAAGCCGCGTAGACATTCCATCATACCAAGTGAAGCCAGGTCAAACAGTTACACTTCGCGAAAAATCTCGCAACCTTGACATCGTTAAAGAATCTATCGAAGTAAACAACTTCGTTCCTGATTTCCTAACTTTCGATGCTGACAAATTAGAAGGTACTTTCACTCGTCTTCCAGAGCGTTCTGAAATGCCTGCTGAAATTAACGAAGCTCTTATCGTTGAGTTCTACTCTCGTTAAGTAAAGTGGTTCTTAAATAACTTTTATAAAACCCTAGAAACGTTGATAAAACGGCTTTTCTAGGGTTTTTTTAATTTGTTTGGTTCTTAGAATAACACATAATAACGTATTTATTTGGGGGAGATTGGGGGAGGTTTTGGGGTAATAAAACAAGTGGACAGATCACCTCTAACTATTAATCCCCCTCTATCTTGTTTAAAGATTTCCTGTTTATAAGATATAATTGGAGACAACAATAAAATAGCAAAAAAGGCTTCCCTAAAACTATCGGGAAGCCTCTTATCTGTTTCAGAACAAAAGTAACTGTTATTTTAGATTTTGGGTCATTAGCACATAAAGTTAAACGTTATTACAAAATGTTAGACAACTTTGAGAGAAATTAATATTTTATTTACGCAAGATACCCGCCTTTTATTAAAATAGATGTTTTTTTGCCGTTTTGATAAATTCTTCTCCAAAATCAAATGGTAGATACCTTAAACTATTATCATGGACTAAAATTTCAATTTCATTCCATTTTTTGATATCTTTTTCGACATGAACTTTTTCCAATTCCAAAATTTCTTGCCTTAACTTCTGTATTACCCACTCTTTCTCAGAATCCAGTATATCGACAAATCTCTCATCTAAACTCCCATCAAAGGATTGGTTATAGTAGCAATCGAAAAAAAATTTGAACCATTCATACTCCTCATTGATATTCATCATTCTTACTCCTTTTTATTGTTTTCTAGGATATGCTGTTACTATGCTAAATCCAGTCTCCGAGTTCCTATCTTTTTTAATTAGCATAAACACACCTTGAAGATTTTTGTCTAGGCTAGATCCACCTGAGCTATAACCTTTACCTATTGAAAAATCAATTTTATGTGTCAAGCTTTTTGAACTAGTAGCATTATCGTCTAACAACCACTTTGATATTTCGTTAGAATTAGCAATCAAAGCACTTTCTATTGCTGAAATAGCTGTACTTTGACTATTGAACTTAGATGAGTCTCTTTTTTTGATCCTGGATCTACATACATATCTTATCCTCCTATTGTATTGTCTTTACGATAGGTATATCAGTCTAATATATGGATTAATTTACTATTATTTATAAAATATAGAAATTATTAGAACGTCAATTAATTCTTTAAAGTTATTATTATGTTAATTACTAATATCTCGTTAAATTTGCCCAAATTGGTGAAGGTTTTCAAAAGTCTTTCTCAAAACCTAAAAATAATAGGTTTTTCAAGCTATAGAGTTCTACTCTTGTTAATTCATTCGCTCTTTAAAGAGCAATGTAAAAACCCTAGAAACCTTGTTAAACCAAGGTCTAGGGTTTTTTGTTTATTTTCAGCTTTTAGAATAATGTATTCTCCCCTTGCCAGTTTTGGAAGATTTTGCGGAATCGATAAAATCTATATTTTAAAAAATCTTGGGCAGACGATTTTTTGCATGATTAAACCCAATCTGAGTTTGCTTAGTGGGCCTTTGTCTGCTGTTATAGGCACGGATGCACATTATACTGCGCGAAAAATGTCACTCTTTTATAAAAAGTTTTTTTCAAACAGCCACTAATCACGCTTACATTTGCAGGGATAGTAAAAAACGATCATCTTTAAAATTAATCAGCTTCTATCTGATCCACTATTACTTTACCATGCTCATCTAACAAAGGTGTGAGAGTGCAGCCTTGCGCACTCCAAGTGTATAAATAGTTAACACCTGTTTGACGGTCAACCCATAGAGATATTAGGCTTCCATGCTGAGAGGTCTGTATCAGCTTTTCATCAAAACGTTTATTGGCATTTTTATCTTTTTTATTGAACATCATTTACCGCTCCTTTATACAGATTTTTTCCATACTCAATCTGTTTTCTCCTTTCAAATTAAATTAAACTGCATGTCCTCTCTATTCTATCCGGTAAATGTTTTTCCTGCAGTTAACTGTCTAAATCATTTCTTTTGCTTGTTACTTCCTATTTTCAGCCAGATCAAAAGCAACAGTTACATCTCCCGCTCCTGCAGCTTGAGCAAAACCCGCTGGGTCCTCAATAAATCCCATTCTTGTATAACGATAAGTACTCGAGAAACTTTCATAGAACAGCACAAGACAGTTATCTCCGTACAGCATGATATCTCCTGCCCAAATCTCTCCAGGCACTTCTGAATCTTCAGGAAGAACATCTGAAAAATTGTAGAATTTTTCATTGCGATTATGATCGTTCATATTCATACTCAGGGGCAGTTTCTCAATGAATGCCCGGGTCGTTTGATGGTCATAAAGTTTTGCAGAAAATACCTGTTCCCCAATTGTTAGTGTCACATCAATCATCTGATCTGTCATACCACTCTTCCCCGTTTCCTGAAGTGAGTTTTCCCGGCTAAGTTCCCTTTCACTGCCGGTGCAGGCAGTCAGGGCAAAGCTGCAGAGAAACAAACAGAGGACTGAAATTCTCATATTCCGGCACCCCATATAAAATAGTTCACAGGTCTGTTTTAATCCTGATCAGGTTCTATTTTCTTTATCATTTTCGCGGGCACACCGCCTGCAATGACATTTGGCGGCACATCCTTTGTTACAACTGCGCCAGCAGCAATAATTGCCCCATCACCTATGGTTACACCTGGAAGGATGGTGGCATTTGCACCTATCCAGACGTTGGTGCCAATGGTAATTGGCGCAGGATGCAAAGTGCTGCGCTTTCCGGGATCGATGTCATGATTAAGAGTAGCCAGCACAACATTATGCCCAATGAGTGCACCATCGCCAATCTTAATTCCTCCCTGATCCTGAAAGCGGCATCCAGAGTTGATAAAAACGTTCTTGCCCACATGAATGTTTTTCCCAAAATCCGTATAAAATGGCGGGAATAATGCAAATGAAGGATCCACCGGTTTACCAATCAGCTGCGAAAACAGTTCCTGAACTTCTTGGGGAGTACGGTAACCTCCGTTTAACTCAGCCGCTATCTTCATGGCTTCTTGAGAAAATGTGTGCATAAGCTGATGCATCTCTGAATGTCCCTCCACCGCTTCTCCCCTGTTTAAGTGCGCCAGAAAATCATGAATGTCCATTATAATCCTCCCTGTCAATACGTTTGAATACGCTCATTTACGACTTCTTATTTCTCCCCTGCAGTCTCCATGTTATTCCTTATAGTTAACTCTAGGTCAAGAGTAAAGATAGAGCTGCACTGAACAATTAAATGACTTTTTTGACACGCAAAACAGCTCGTGATACGATTCAATTCACAAATCTCAAGTTAACTGCAGGTTTAAATTTATACTGGAGGAGATGAAGCATGAATACATATTCCATTGGAGAAGCAGCAAAGGAATTAAACCTTACCGTATATACTTTGCGCTATTATGATAAAGAAGGCCTGATGCCTTTTGTAGAACGGACACCCAGCGGTACAAGAGTGTTTAAGGAATCAGATATAGAAGCTTTAAGAATTATTGAATGCCTGAAATCCACTGGAATGCCCATAAAAGAAATCAAAGCATTTATAGATTGGTGTTCTGAGGGAGATTCTACGTTAAAACAGAGGTATGAAATGTTTATGGAACGTAAGGCAAGTGTAGAGGCTCAAATGGAAGAACTGAAAAAGACGATGGAAATCATTCATCATAAATGCTGGTATTACAAGACTGCGATGGACGCCGGAACAGAGAGTATTCATAAACAAAACGTCTAGGTTTGCCTAAGACCTGCCTTTATTTTTTCTTTAAAAAGATGGAACAAAGGCAGGTTTTGTTTCTTTGTTTCGCCACCCGTTTTTTCTATAACTACGCATAATTTACTCGTTTTCCCTTCACACCGGCGGACAAAATATTTTCTATTTTAAAGATCCTCACCTGCTGCTTTGAAAAACAGTACGCCTTCACATAACTGCCGCGCATTTCCCTCACAGCGATTGTTCTCTGAGTCAGAGCTCCTTTTTCAGAAAGATAAATAATTTCAATCGGAAGCTTTTGATTCATCGACCTCTCAACTAATCCGTTCATACTGTCAGCTCCTTTTCTCTCCCTCCATTATATGCAAACACACGTTCGTTTACAACTTATTGGGAGAGGATTTGGAGAGTAAATTTTGGAAAGAAAAAAAGCCCCTATAAAATAGAGGCTTTCCCATATTACTTATACTGAATCAGCGTGTACTTCTTCTTCCCTCTTCGGATGACGGTGAATTTGCCGTCAATGCGGTGTTCGGCTCCAAGAACTTTGTCTGTTTCCTGAACACGTTCGCCGTTAATGTAAACCGCTCCGTTTGATACGTCTTCTCTCGCCTGGCGTTTTGAAGGAGAAATTTTGGCATTGACTAAAAGGTCAATCAGGCCGATTTCGTTCTCTTCTACTGTAAAGGCAGGAACGTCTTTGAAGCCCTGTTCGATTTCGTCGCCAGTCAGCTCTTTAATGTTGCCGCTGAAAAGTGCCTGTGAGATTTTAATCGCCTGTTCGAGTGATTTCTCGCCATGGACAAGCTTTGTCATTTCTTCAGCGAGTGCTTTCTGTGCTGCGCGTTTTTCCGGCGCATCTGTCAGCTGCTGCTCCAGTGAACCGATTTCTTCATGAGAAAGGAACGTGAAAAACTTGATGTATTTGATGACGTCGCGGTCGTCTGTGTTGATCCAGAACTGGTAGAATTCGTAAGGCGTTGTCTTCTCTTTATCAAGCCAGATTGCGCCGCCTTCAGTTTTGCCAAATTTCGTTCCGTCTGATTTTGTTACAAGCGGTACAGTTAAACCGAACGCTTTTGCATTTTCTTCTGATTTGCGGATCAGCTCAAGGCCTGCTGTAATGTTGCCCCACTGATCGCTTCCTCCAACCTGAAGTCTGCAGCCTTCTGTTCTGTAAAGGTTCAGGAAGTCGTATGATTGCAGAATCATGTAGCTGAATTCTGTGTATGATATGCCGGATTCGATTCTTGATGCAACCGTATCTTTAGCAAGCATGTAGTTAATGCCGAAGTTTTTGCCCACATCTCTCAGGAACGTAATCAGATCCATTGAACCGATCCAGTCGAAGTTGTTTGCAAGTACGGCAGGATTTTTGCCTGAAGGATCAAAATCAAGGAAACGTGACAACTGGTTTTTAATTTTATCTGACCATTCTTTGACGATATCAGATGTATTCAGCGTACGTTCCGCTTTTTTGCCGGATGGATCTCCAATCATCCCTGTTGCTCCCCCTACGAGGGCAATCGGACGGTGTCCTGCCTG